>CAWGQS010000001.1:0-152345 GCA_963824895.1 uncultured Verrucomicrobiae bacterium
GTGACGTCTTCGATGCCATGCAAGAGGACGCGGGAATTACTCTTAGTTCCCTCCTGGCCGACGGCGGCGCTACGCGCAATGACCAACTGATGCAATTCCAGGCCGACATTCTCAACTGCACGGTCTTGCGGAATTCCTCGCCGGAAGTTTCTCCGCTCGGAGCAGGGTTCCTGGCAGGGCTCGCAACTGGGTTCTGGTCGAACCTCGAGGAAATCGCCGCCTTGCCACGACAATTCGAAAGATTTGAACCGAAGATGCCGGAGTCGCAGCGCGCAAAGCTCTACGAAGGGTGGCAGGCGGCGGTGGCGCGAGCCAAAAGTTAACTTAGCTGTTGGGGTTGATATAACCCGAAATGGATGAGTCGTAGGGGCGCCGCTACAACATTTTCACTCTGCCCTGGACACGTTATTAGTTAACACGCCTTAGCCGGCCAACCTTGCGGCAGCTGTTTCGACGCGAACGCTGCCGATCTTCAATTTCGCAGGAAAGTGAATACTTCATGCCACTTACCTTCGAATCATGGCCAGGAAGATCCTGATTCAAATCAGGCCTTAGTATCTGCAGCCTGCGCTGATTTGCCTCCTCTGAGCAGATCGTTCTAGGCGCGGGTTATTGGAGAGATACACTAATCGGCGGACCATTAACAATCCAATGCTTACACCTGACACATCGAACGCATACCTCTTCGTGCCCCCGACTTCTCTTCTCTCCCTTGAATCTTATGCCACCAAGGAAGAAGCTTTAACGAGTCGCGCTTCGCTCGTCGAATCCTTTCAGGGTAAACCGAGACTTTTTGTGCTGACGGACATCGGCAATGAACCGGATGACCAAATGTCCCTTACTCGACTTCTTCTATACTCCAACGAGATTGAGCTAGAGGGACTCGTCGCCACCACCTCCTGTTGGCAAAGGGACAAAGTAAGCCCGGAGATCATTCACAAGGTTCTTTCAAACTATGGCCGGATCCGATCGAATCTCCTCAACCATGCGCAGGGCTTCCCCACCTTCGATCATCTCTCAGCTTTGGTGAAATCGGGTCAGCCGGCATACGGTATGTCAGCCGTCGGCAGAGACAAACTTACACCGGGCGCTCAGTTACTCATCGACGCAGCAGATCGCAACGATCCTCGACCTCTCTACGTTTCAATCTGGGGCGGACCGAATACCCTGGCGCAGGCGCTCTTTCATGTCAGGGAAACCCGCCGGCCTGAAGAAGTGGAGCAATTCGTCGCAAAGCTGCGCATCTATGCGATATCTGATCAGGATGACTCCGGCCCGTGGATGCGTCGCGAGTTCCGTGACCTCTTCTATATCGTAAGTCACTCCACCGAAGATGGAGAAGAGTCCAGTTCGGCCACTTGGACGGGAATAGCTGGCGACAAATACTATCGAAATGCACCCGGGGCGGATTTTACGACGGTATCCAACACGTGGCTCGATGAGAACATAAGAAGCAAAGGCTTTTTGGGGGAGACATATCCTTATTATATTTTCATTATGGAAGGCGACACGCCCTCCTACCTCGGCCTCCTAGACAATGGCTTGGCCAGCTACCGCAATCCCGGTTGGGGAGGCTGGGGAGGACGCTATATTTTCCGCAAACCCTTCGGAGAGTCGCAGCCCTTCTGGACTCAGGGAGGCGATTGCTTCCCAGGGAAGCCGAATTCCAGAGACACTGTGATCGGCGTGGACGGTCAAAGCTATACGTCTGACCAAGCGACGATCTGGCGCTGGCGCGAAGCATTTCAACATGATTTCGCGGTCAGAATGGACTGGACTTTGAAGGAGTTCGCAGAGGCGAACCATAACCCAGTTGTCGTTGTCAATGGCGATACTACTAAAGACCCCATCTTCATCAAAGCTAAGGTTGGAGTGCCGGTTTCCTTATCCGCTCAAGGGAGCCGGGACCCAGATGGAGATAAAATTACTTACAATTGGTTCTACTACGAGGAAGCGGCATCAGCCATTTCCAAGGCGGCTAGCCCGGAAGATATCCAGGGTAAACGAGGGGAAGAATACTTGAGTGTGCCGCCCAAACTGAGGCTTGAAAGCAGTGATCGAGAGGAAGTAACTGTTATTCCGCAGGCGCTGGGAGTTGCACACGTTATACTCGCCGTGGAGGATGATGGAGCTCCCAGTTTGACCTCCTACCGTAGAATTATCCTGGAAATCGACTGACCAGCCTCGGGCGCGACAATCTAAGGTAGTTTAAATAAACCTGTGGCAGGGAAGCGAGGCTCAAGCGCGGACCGCCGCCGTTTGTAATCGAGGGAAATAGGATTTGGTTCGCGCCAAGAAGGCAAAGTCTGTAGCGACCGTGTCTCACGGTCGAGGGGTCGGCGGTGGGGACACCGCCGCTACATCGAACGCAGAAGCCCAGAAATTCGGCGCCGTCAGTCTGCTTTATCCCCGTAGTTGGTGATCAGACTCAGCCCTTCGATGGTTGGTATTTCCTTCCCTTCTTGTTTGCGGGCGAAGATCGCTAGCTTAGCGAAGAGGTCCTCGAGGATGAACCGCGTATCCACGGACGTGTAGACTTTGATGGGACGGTACTTTCCGGTGTGAACGTAATTCATTTCGGTATTGAACTCGGGAGCCGGTCGCCATTCTGACCAACCACTCTCCGGATACATGATCACGCCAACCGCAGGCGAGTCTCCCAACGAGCGATGCTCGATTCCATCGAGCGGATACCATGGAAAGTTTACCGCCAAGGCTCCTTTGTTCCAGGCAATCAGCTGCTCCACCAGATACTTGCCTAGAGGTCCCTTATCATAGACCTTCTCCGCCAATTCCGCGTAGCTCACCGGCAGCACTTTGTAGAGGGTGCTTGGAATTTGCCACACCTCTACTTTTGAACGGAAAACCACATTCGCAGAGGCCACGTCGTTCCACAGGTTGTATTCCATCCCACCGGTCGGCCAGTCTCCTCCCCCAATCCAGACCACCCGCACGTTTCGCTCGGCGATGGACGGCTGCAGGAGCAGCGCAGAGGCCATGTCGGTCAGCGGACCGAGAAAGGCCACGTGCAAGGGACGCGGGTCATCCTTCAACGCCTCCTCGATGATAAATCTGGCTCCTGGCGAATCCACAGGAGTCTGTTCATCGGGGAGGGCAGTCGGCGCACCCGCAGGCAACGGAATTTTTCCGGTCAACTTCATCAAGTCGAGGATCTTCAAGACCTCCTTGTGACTGTCTTGCTGACTTGTCTTCGAGATCCTCTGCCCGAAATGCGCGGGAATAATCCCGTGAAGCTCAAACATCGGCGTCAGGATGGCATGAACAATGGCATACTGATCGTCGGCTTCATTCTTCGCATCGGTGTTGAGGATGACTCGTATCCGCTTGGAAGGAATCGATGAGGTTTGCATAAAGCGTTACTTTACCGCCCCAGCCATTCCACTGACGAAATAGCGCTGGAAGAACAGAAAAACGACAATCACCGGGGCCAAGGAAATAAGAACCGCGGCAGCGAGTTGATTATACTCGGTCGAAAATTGCGTACTGAAGTTCACCAGACCCAACGGAAGCGTGCGCAATTCGTCCGAGCGTAGAAAAATCTGAGCTAGAATAAATTCGTTCCACGTCGCAACGCCATCAAGAATGCAGAGGGAAAGGACGGCCGGTAAAGCAAGCGGCAGTGCGATTTGGAAAAAGATCCGCCAATAGGAACATCCGTCAATCTTGGCCGCCTCGATCAACTCAGTCGGAATGGTCCGAAAGAATCCCCGCATTATCAAGACACCAAAGGGAACGCCAAAGCCTAAGTAGAGCAAGGTCAGACCGGTCCGAGTATCGATGAGATTCAAAGCGTTCATCACTATCGTTAATGGCACAAGCGCCATCTGGATTGGAACGATCAGGCCGAGGAGTATCAGGATAAATATTTTGTTGGCCCAACGAAAGGGAATGTGAGTCAAGGCAAATGCTGCCATCGCCTCGATAACAACTCCGAGCGGCACTTTGATCGACGCTATGATGACGCTATTCCAGAAATAATCCTTAACACCTGTATCCCAGGCATCACTGAAATTCGACCAGGCGATTGAGGTGGGAATGGCGAGGGCGCCGTGGATAGCAAAGTCCCCCGCGCTCTTCAGCGCCGTAAAGATGAGCATGACGATCGGCGCGAACCAGATTACGGCCGTGAGACTCAAGGCAACGTAAAAGAAGACCAACAGGGTGCGCTCTCGACGCTCCCTCACGCTAACGCTGGCTGAGCTCATCAACTCCTTCCCATTATCCGCACGTACGGGATGGCGAATATTAGCGTCAGCAGGAAAAGAATCACGGCGATGGCCGTCCCTTGCCCAACCGAGTTGTAATTGTATGTCATGAAATACATCCAAGTGCTCAGAACCTGCGTCTGATTGGCAGGTCCACCGTAGGTCATGGCATAAATAATATCGTAGACCTTGAGCGAGTTGATTGCCGTGAGGGCCAGGACGATAAGAGTTGTTTCGCGCAAGAGCGGGAACGTGATGGAAAAGAATCGGCGCACCGGTCCAGCCCCGTCGACCTGCGCAGCTTCCAAAACCTCGGGGTTGATGGTCTGCAGTCCGGCGAGGTATAAAAGCATCGGCAGCCCGGTGGCATTCCACGTCGCGGCAAGCATGACGGCATAGAGCGCGAAATTGGGATCCGATAACCAATTATGCTGCAGGCCCGTGAGGCCAAGCGCGCCAAGGATCTGATTGATAAGGCCGATATCCGGCAGATAAATCCAATTCCAAATCAGCCCGACAATTGCGAGTGATAGGATCGCCGGAAAATAGAACACACTCCGAAAGATGTGGCTGCCCCGAAACTTTCGGTTCAAGAGGACAGCCAACCCTAAGCCGATGCTGGTCGGCAGCAAGAGCGAAGCAACCAGCCAGATTGCATTGTTCCGCAGAGCGATCCAGAACACCGGGTCGTTCAGCAAAAGCGTAAGGTAGTTTTGCAGCCCGACAAATTGCTTCGTCGGCGAAACGCCATCCCATTTGAAGAAACTCAAATACGCCGAGTAGGCCATCGGATAGACGACAATGACGATGTAGATCGTCAGAGCAGGCGCAAGGAAGAGCCAGGGAAGAAGCCAAGCCAAGCGCTGGCGGGGCCCTCCAGAATGCAATTCTCCCGCGAAGTTCGGTGCAGCCACCATCAAACTTTTCTCAGCAATCTCTACTTATTCGCGGCCTTATAAGCTTCGACTGCCTTCTGAATACTCTCCGCGGCAGCTTCGGGAGTCATTGTCCCTAGAACCACTGAATCCTGGGCCTGAAAGAAGGCATTGACCAACTCCTGCGGCAAGGCCTGATCGGTCGGCAGATAGAGTTGAGCATCTCCCTGAACCCACTTTGCCATCTGGGTTCCAATCGGGCGGTCTTCGGCCGGCGAGACTCCAAGCACAGCGCGAGGTGTGCCCAGAGCCTTTGAGGCGGCTGTCTTCGCCACTTCAGGTTGACTTATGTAGGCAGCAAATAACAGCGCAGCGTTTTGAACGTCTGGTGGTGACTTTGACGAGATCTGGAGCTGCTCCTGAAATCCGGAAATTCTCACCGGCGTCTGATCGGCTGGGGCAATAATTGGCACAAAGTCACTGGGGTCCATCTTCGATTTGACAATATTTTCCTCCTCGATCCAGGGTCCCTGAAAAGTCATCCCAGCCTTATCCTGGAATAACATCGGGAGTGCCTGGTTGGGGTCGAGCGAGATAAAACCGTCGTTAAAATAGCCTTTATCGACCCACTCCTTGAGCTTGGCAAACGCTTGGACGACTTCGGGCGAATTGTAGGATGCCTCCAACGCGAAGAGCTGGTCGTGCATCTCGGGACCGGCGAAGTGTTCGACGAGAAAATCTGTCGTGCGCATTGTCATCCAACTAAATTTGCCTCCGACCGCAATGGGAGTTATCCCTTTAGCCTTCAAAGTTTCCATTGCCTTTTCCAGGTCAGCAAACGTCTTCGGCTCCGGGATCCCGTTCTTGTCGAAGAGACTCTTCTTGTAGAAGATTGTCATCGGTTTTACCCAGATCGGAACGCCGTAGAGTTTTCCATTCCGTTTTGCTAGATCCAACGCAATTGGACTAATATTCTTATCGAAGCCATACTTGGCAGCGATCTCTGGGGTTATTTCCAATGCGTGCCCTCCGTCTATGTAAGGAGCCGCAAGAGTTCCTCCCCAGTTAAACCACATGTCCGGCATTTTGCCGGAGGCGGAGGCAACCCGGAGCGCCTGCTTGAGCTCATCCGTGCTATATTTGGTCCATTTAATGTCGATATTTGGATAAGCCTTAGAAAACTCGGCTATGACATCCTTCCAACCCTGTGTGGCGATCGCCCAGAACTTTACCGTGACCTTGCCCTCAGGAGGCTTCGGCAAGCCTTCCGGCGCTTGCCCCAGCGCGGTGGTGGTGATGCCCGGGCCCGCGAACAACGTCGCAGCCACAAGGAGACAAGAGAGGCGTTTTATGGGGTTCATAGGTTCATGAAGTTAAAGCCGATCAGTTGATCCGGTCTAGGAGGATCTGATCTATATTTTGAACAATGTTGACGGCACGAGACCGATCAATCGGGTCGGCCAGACCCGGGCGGCTCGCAACGTCACGTTGACGATCATCCGCATGCCAAACCGGCATTCTGCGATCGGACTCAGCGGCCGCGAGCTGCAGCGTCTTTTTTGTCAGAGCTCGATTTCGAGGCCCTCTCTTGCCAGCGAGAGCGCCGGCAGAGAGTCTGCACTCTGTTTGAAGGAAGCGAACATTCTATCGAGGAATGCATCCGAATGATCAGGGTCGTGATGACTCAAAAGAAGTTGTTTGACTGCAGCCACAGAGGCAAAGGCAACTGCATCGTCCATGGAAGAATGACCCCATCCTCTTCTCTGCACGTATTCTTCACGGGTAAATTGCGAATCATGCAAGAGCACATCGGCTCCTTGGGCGATGTCAAATCCGGAAATCCATTTTGGATCGCTTGTGATTCTGTCACGTCCAAGGGCAGGCTCATGATCGGGTATATAAGCAAAGACAGTATCCTTTTCCATGACGCGGTAGCCGACGGTGGGCCCGGGATGAATAATATAGGCAGATTGAACTTCGAAGGACCCTGCTTTGAAACGGCTGTTGCCAATTTCATGTAAGTGCGGTTTGCAGGGGAGATCCCGCAGCAGCACCGGAAACAAAGGCGGGGAAAGATATCGGCTGAGTCGTGAAAACAAAGACTGCGATGCGCTGCGCGGACCCCAGATATGAATTTCTTTCGAAGCATCAAACAGCGGTCCGAAAAAACCAAGCCCCTGGATATGATCCAGATGAAGATGTGTAAGCAGGATATCAATTCTCTTGTTTGATGGTGTGACGCTGCTGCCCAGTTCCCTTATGCCGGTACCGCCGTCAAGCACCAGCAGAGAATCGTCGTGCCATACCGCAGCACAGGAGGTATTGCCACCGTAGTATTCCGTATCCGGGCCGCTCGTGGAAATGGAACCACGCACCCCCCATAACCTTATTCTCATGCTGGTCTCCTTTTCCAGAAGATCGCCACGGCTCCAAGAAAGTCACCAGACCGGCTGATGATCGGATAAGAGGTCACCGAAATATCATGGATAACACCGTTCAAACTTTCGATACGTAAACTCTTATGATAAGGATATATTTCCTTTAATGTTTTCACCAATGGCAATTCCTCAGGCGGCAGCTGATTGCCATCATCATCCAACGGTTTGAAGGCGGTGGCCCATTCTTCCTTCGGCATTTCGCCGGTCTCTTCAAACCGCTTGCCCAGGATGTTCTCTGCCGCTTCATTGTAGAAGATAAGATCTCCAGCGGTATCGGTAATGAAAACCGGAATGGAAAGACAATCAGCCAGCTGCCGGTTGAGGATGATTTCTATTTCATAGGAGGCCATAACGTTCGCTTGTAGAAACTTGAGGGGAGTGATGCGAGCCTTTTGCACGCACTCGAGCGCACCGCAGCGCCGGGGATTGGACGGCTTGACTCATCCGCATAGCGCATTTTCTGATCACGCAGGCGGCCCTCCCCGAAACGGATGCGTTGTTGGGGCGTTGCGATCGGGTCGGCCCGTCGAAGGAGATGGGCGCTGGGACAGCGCCGCTACAGGGCACCTGGCTCAACGACCGCCAACCTTTCTCGGAAACCCTCTCCGGCCCAAGAATATCGGCGCTCGATATTTCTGGGGAGCGCACGCGTCCCGCCGCGTCCCGCTGTAATTTCCGGCGTCCCGCCGGAAAGCAATGTTCGGCGAGACGCCGAACACCACACGCGCGGACGCGTATGCTCCCCAACGCCTCCGCGCCTTCAGCGCTCTTCGCAAACTCTCTCGAAGATCGTTTCCTAAAACGTGCCGAAAGGAACGAGTTGTAGGGGCGCTGGTGTCAAGCGGCCAGCCAGATCCACAGGCGCTTGGCACAAGCGCCTCTTGAAATCTCTTACAAATTTATGAGTTCGTTATGATCGGAGGCAGCGGGCTGGTTGCGATTCTCGCAGCGCGTGCCGGCTGGAATGCCGGAACAGCCTTTTCCCGGCAATATCGTCCCAAACTATGATCAGATAGTTCTAGGCGATCTTCCGTTATGCGGGATAGCTTTGCACTGTTTTCACCTCATGAATTCCCCACGCAAGATCGCTGTGCTCGGTGCGGGTTTCTGGAGTCAATTTCAGATTCCGGCCTGGCTGGAATTACCGGATGTCGAATGCGCTGCGCTCTGCGACATCGATGGGGCTAAGGCCAAGGCCCTTGCCGATCGCTTTGCTGTGCCGAAGTATTTTGACGATCCGGAGGAGCTGCTCCGTTCCGTGCGCCCGGACATTTTGGACGTTATCACAAGTCCTGAGACTCACCGCGATATGGTGGCCCTCGCGGCGAAACATCGCGTTCCGGTGATCTGCCAGAAGCCGCTCGCCAACGACCTGAAGACGGCAAAAGAGATGGTCGCTATTTGCCGGGATGCCAACGTGCCGCTCTTCGTGCATGAAAACTGGCGGTGGCAACGCCCCCTGCGCGAACTAAAAAAAGTTCTCGATTCGGGGGTGATTGGAAAACCATTCCGGGCCCAGATCGATTTCAGCTCCAGTTTTCCCGTCTTCGACAATCAACCGTTTCTCCGGCAGGTCGATAAATTCATTCTTTCCGACATGGGGGTTCACATTCTCGATGTTATTCGCTTCTTGTTCGGCGAGGCAGAGTGGCTTATCTGCCGCATACAGCGAGTCAACCCGACGATTCGCGGCGAAGACGTAGCTACGGTTCTCTTGGAAATGAAAAGTGGAACGACGGTTACCGGCACGCTTAGCTATGCCAGCCGATTGGAGCGCGAACGTTTTCCCGAGGCGTTTGTCCTCATTGAAGCCGAGCAAGGATCGGCAGAGCTTGCCCCGGATTTTTGGATTCGAGTGACGAACGAAGAAGGCACCAAATCGAATCGATATCCGCCAAAAACTTACCCCTGGGCGGACCCGAGCTACGCTTTGATTCATTCCAGCATCGTCGATTGTCACCGCAACCTTGTCGATGGGCTCCTCGGAAAAGGCCAGGCGGAGACTACCGGAGAAGACAATCTGCGCACCCTCGAGCTTGTCTTTGGTTCTTACGAGAGCGCCCGTCTTGCTCAACCCATCAAGATGGAAGCATAACGTGACCCAAGCATCGTCATATGCAGCGGCTCGCACGAGAATCCCCCGTTGGATCTGGCTGGTGGCAGCGGCCCTTTTGCTCCTTCTTCTCATCATCAAGCCGCCTTTTGTGGTCAAGCCGCTGGCTCGACCAGGATCGACTTCAGAAACGGCTGAATCGAAGGGCGCCCAATTTACCGATAAGGTTTGGGACAGCAAAGTTCTCCCACTGATTCAGGAAAAGGCCCAAGACATCGCCATGATTGTTCAGGAAATTCGCATCGATCCGGCCGCCGCCGGAGAGAAGTATGGCCGGCGCGAATCCACAAACCCGTACAGCTACATGGTGAAGGGAAGCGGAAAAGTCCTCGAGGTGCACACCGAGTCGCAAGCTGGCACGCTCGTCCTCGAAGTTCCCGGGCTGAATGAGAAGATCGCGCTGCAGATTGGTCCGGTGGTGCGCGGCACTGCCCTGCGCGATGCGACCGGGGCCGCGCCCTTTGATCAATTCACCAATCAGCTCGACTATGCGGACGTCTCCAAGGAGATGAACAAACGGGCTGTGAAGGAGGCTTTCGCCAACATTGCTCCCTCTTCTCTCGCGGACAAGGCGATCACCTTTTTCGGTGCATTCACCTTTGATCCGCGCTCGAAGGGGCTGATCTTAGTTACTCCAGTGAAGGTCGAGCAGTAATTGCCTAGCATGAGTGAGAAAGAATCGCTCGAGCAAACCTCGGCAAATGGGCACGAGGTCGTCGTCTTGGCCGAGAAGATCACTAAGCGTTATCCGGGCACCGTGGCGCTCGATCAGGTCGATTTCACCGTCTATAAAGGCGCGGTTAACGTGCTGATTGGCGAGAACGGAGCGGGCAAGTCGACCTTGATGAAAGTTCTGGCTGGTGTCACCCAACCAACTTCGGGACGAATTCTTCTCGACGGAGTGCCCGTGGAATTTCAATCCACACGCGAGGCTGCGCAGGCCGGAATCGGGATTATTTTTCAGGAACTGGAACTTTTTCCCAATCTCAGCATCTCGGAGAACATCTTCATCGGGCGCGAAATTACGCGGAGTGGAATTGTCCAGCATCGGGAGCAAGAAAAAATTACCCGTAAGCTTTTGGATCGTCTCGAGCAACCGCTGGATCCCTCTGCCTTGGTCAGAGACCTGCGGATCGGCCAGCAGCAGATCGTCGAGATTGCCAAAGCTCTTTCCCAGAATGTGCGCGTCTTGATTATGGACGAGCCCACCTCGGCGCTGACCGCTTCCGAAACCGAAGCACTCTTTCGGATTATCGCGGACCTGAAAACCGACGGGGTGGCGATCATCTACATCTCCCACAAGATGGAGGAATTGCTCACGATTGGCGATTACGTAACCATTTTGCGCGATGGCAAACTGGCCGCCTCTGCCCCGGCGAAGACGGTGAACATCGGATGGATCGTCGAAAAGATGGTCGGGCGGAACGTAAACGCTCCGCGGCATCGCGCTCAGGCGACATCCAATGGCGAGCGGGAGACTGTCTTAGAAATCAAAGATCTCTCTCTGCCGAGGATCGGTGGAGGTTTTACTCTTGAAAAGGTAAATTTGACCCTCAAGCGCGGCGAAATCTTGGCTATTTTCGGACTGATGGGCGCAGGCAGAACGGAACTTTTCGAATGTCTAATGGGATTGCATCCGGAAGCGACTGGCGAGATTAAGATATCAAATCGAACGATTCGACCCGAGACGATCCGGGAGAGAATTGACTTAGGGTTAATGTTGGTGCCTGAGGACCGCCAGCGCTTAGGTTTGGTCCAGAAGCTTTCCGTCGCGGAGAACATCACACTGGCCAGCCTGAAGCGCTTCGTGAACGCCTTCTGGCTCGATGAGACAAGGGAAAGAGAGGCGACCGTCAAGATGATGCGCGACTTGGCAGTAAAGGCGCGCAGCCCCGAGTACCCGATCACCTCTTTAAGCGGCGGTAATCAACAAAAGGTGGTCTTTGCCAAGAGCCTGCTGACGGAACCACAAGTCTTGCTTCTGGATGAACCGACGCGTGGCATTGATATCGGAGCCAAGGCGGAGATTTTCGAAATCATGAATCGACTGGCCGAGCAGGGGCTGGCGGTGCTCTTTGTCTCTTCCGAGCTCCCGGAGATGTTCACGGTTCCCGACCGAATTTTGGTCTTATCAAAAGGGAAGGTCACTGGCGAATTTCTTCACGACAGCGTGACCGAAGAAGCGCTCATTCTCGCAGCCGGCGCTCGCCGGCAAACCGACCACCCTGTGGCACAAAGTACCTGACATCAAGCGTCTCCGCCAATGAACAATCCCTCCGCCCCTGCTCCCGCTAAGGCTGAAGCGAACAAGGCTGCCGAAGCTTCCGGGCTCTCATTGACTGTCCTCCTCTTCCGGTTGCGGGCGTTAATCGCGTTGTTTGTCCTCATCGGCATCTTCTCGGTTCTGTCGCCATCGTTCTTCACCCAGCAGAACCTGATTATTCTCGTCGGCCAAACGGCGATCAACGCGATCATGGCCGTTGGCATGACGTTCGTAATTTTGACGGGCGGCATTGACCTGTCGGTTGGCTCGACGGTCGGGCTCTCCGCCATGATGGCCGGTTTGTTGATCGATCGCGGTGTTCAGATCGCGCCACTTGGAGTCGCTATCTACTTTAATATTCCAGCAATTATTGTCCTCGTCCTTAGTCTTGGCGTGCTCGTTGGAGCGATTAACGGAGTCTTGATCACACGGTTCAACGTTGCTCCCTTCATCGCCACACTTGGCATTCTTTACGTCGCTCGAGGGGTGGCACAGCTCAGTAACAATGGGGCGACCTTCCCTAACCTCGTGGGCAACCCAGAACTTGGAAATACGGGCTTTCCTATTCTGGGCTCCGGAAATGTTCTGGGGATTCCCATTGTCATCTGGATCATGATCCTTTTCGCGGGAGTGGGCGCATTTGTCGCGGGTAAGACGCCATTCGGTCGCCAAGTTTACGCTGTGGGGGGCAATGAACGCGCCGCCGAGCTATCTGGCATCTATGTGAATCGCATCAAGATGGCGGTTTACATGATCTGCGGGCTCTGCGGCGCGATGACCGGCCTGATTACTGCCTCACAGCTGGTCGCCGCCCATCCCGCCACCGGTGAGAGCTACGAACTTAACGCCATTGCCGCAGTCGTCCTAGGTGGAACGTCGCTCGCCGGAGGTCGCGGGACGATCTGGGGAACCATTGTTGGCGCGTTAGTCATTGGCGTCCTCACCAACGGCCTTGTGCTGTTGGGCGTCCAGGAGTTTTGGAAGAAGGTCATTACCGGCCTGGTGATCATCCTTGCGGTTGTCCTCGACCAACTTCAGGAGCGCCTCCAACAGCGCCTGGCCCTCAAACGTGCGTAATCCACTCCTCAAACCGTCCAGGATCTTTAAACGACACCAGTAAATTCAAACCTCGCAAACACCCCCATGTATCTCTACACTCGTAAGCATCAACCCTCGGACAAACTGAATTCAAATCTTACCCCCACTCCTATGTATTTTGCCTACAGAAAAAAGAACCTGTTCCTCTTTCTAAGCCTCGTCGCGGTGCTGTTCGCTGCCGGCGCCATGATTCCTTTTGCCCTGGCGGCGGAAAACAAGCTGATCGCGATCATCGTGCCTTCTCCGGAAAATCCGTTTTTCAAAGCCCTCGCCGATGCGGCGGCTGAGAAAGCAAAATCGCTTGGCTACGAAACGCTCATCCTGGTCCACAATGACGATCCGGTCAAACAGGCTCAGCTTTTCGAAACCGCCATCGCTCGCAAGGCCGCTGCCGTTATCTGCGACAATGCCGGTGCGGACGCGACCGTCGCCGCCGTAAAGAAGGCCAAGGCAGCCAACATTCCTTCCTTCCTGGTCGATCGGGAAATTAACACCACCGGCGACGCAGCCGCCCAGATTGTCTCCAACAACTATCAAGGCGCGGTTCTCGGCGCGGAAGAGTTCGTCAAGCTGATGGGAGAAAAGGGCGACTACGTCGAACTCCTCGGCAAGGAGACCGATACCAACGCGCACATCCGTTCAAAAGGCTACAACGATACGATCAGCCAATATCCCGACCTCAAGAAGGTCGCCGAGCAGAGCGCCAACTGGAGCCAAACGGAAGCGTTCCAAAAGATGCAAACGATCATTCAGCAATTCCCCAACATTAAGGGCGTGATCGCGGGGAACGATACGATGGCTTTAGGCGCCTACTCGGCATTGAAAGCGGCTGGCAAGGGTAATGTGATCGTTGTCGGATTCGATGGCAGCCCCGACGTCGCCGAGTCGATCAAGGCCGGGGAAATTAAGGCGACCGTCCTTCAGCCGGTGGTTCAACTTTCCCAGATGGCTGCGGAACAGGCCGATAAATTCATCAAGGCGGGCAAAACCGGGGTGGACGAAAAGCAAACCGTGGATTGCATCCTGATCAATCCTGACAACGTTAAGAATTATACATTGTTCGGCTTAAAGGAATAACTTAGACTAAGCTCCGGGCGAGAGTTGCTCGTTTGTTTTCGTCGCGTTGTCTCGAGACAAGGTATAGCCTGCCGCGTCGACGAAACTATTAGGCTGGCCATATCCGGACCTCGCAATTGTCCTCCTGCTGCCGTCAACTCCTCTTAAGAAAACTGGCGGTAGATTATATTCTAATTACAGCGACGTTGATATATACTCGAGACTTTAGCACATATGCGGTCAGCCCTTTCCGCCATAGCTACCCCCCAGTGACGGACCGTCGATCGGAACGAGCATAAGATCTAGCCATGGTGATGGCGGCCATGATCCGCTCGAGCGTTCGATGCTTATAGGCGGTTGACGCTTAACATCGCGGCTTATCTGATTTCGAGCTATTTTGATCGACGCTTTCCCAAAGGCGTTTGCCGAGACCCCACGCGGGCCGGTAATAGCGTTGCGGAGCACGCAAAAGTCCTAAAATCAGATCAGATTCTTCTAGGCGCTCATAGACCACAAAGATAGGTTGAAAGCCAGCCAGCAAAGCAAACTATTTCTAAAATGAGCAAAGCTATTAACGTTACCCTCCTTGGCGCTGGAGGAAAAATGGGCGGCCGCGTGACCGCAAACCTCCGGAATCTGTCACCATATAAAATCGCCTACGTTGAGGCGAGCCAAGAGCGCCAAAAGTCAATGGCGGCTGAAGGCATCGAAACCACGCCTCTCGAGCAGGCGCTTGACAGAGCAGAAGTCGTTATTCTCGCCGTGCCGGATCGGCTCATCGCCAAGATCACCCAAGACATCGTGCCAAAACTGAAGCCCGGCACGATCGTGGTTGGACTCGATCCGGCCGCCGCCTACGCCGAGATCATGCCTAAGCGAGAGGACATCACCTATTTTGTGGCTCATCCTTGTCATCCGCCCTTGTTTTCTGATTCTGCGCCGGCTTCTGAGAACACCGATTGGTTTGGGGGAAAGGGAACCTTGCCGCAAAGCGTGGTCTGCGCACTGCATCAAGGGCCCGAGGAGCACTACGCCATTGGCGAACAGCTCGCCGCCGATATGTTTGCCCCGATTCTTAGACGGCACCGGGTAACCATCGAACAGATGGCGATCTTGGAGCCGGCGGTTGTCGAGTCCACCTTCGCCGGCTGTATCACCGTGCTTCGTGAAGCCATGGAAGCTGCAATCGCTATGGGCGTGCCAAAGCAGGCGGCATGGGATTTTTGTCTCGGACATATCCGGACCGAGTTGGCCATCATCTTTGGGTTCGCTGGATTTCCGCTTTCCGACGGGGCCATGAAAGCCATCGAGCAGAATCGGCCGCGGATCTTTCGCGACAATTGGAAGGATGTCATTACCATACCTGCCGTGCGCCAAAGCGTTCGCGATATCTGTACGGAGTAATTCTGGCGATCAACCTGAATTCCGGCCGGCGTGAGGAGCGACCGGGGTCACAAGCAAACTAAGACACCATGAGTGATCGCACATTAGGCAAGATCGGGGTCGGTTCTTGGACCTTCCCTTGGGCGACCGGGACCGTCCAGGATCAGCGACCGACGACAATTCTGACCCCGGTTGATGTCGTCCAGAGAACCATTGATATCGGCGTTCACGTTGTTCATTTTTTGGATAACCTTCCCTTGGATTCGTTCGAAAATCAGATCCTGGATCGAGCTCGAGATTTGGCACGGGAACATGATATTGAAGTGGAAGTTGGCACGCGGGGAACAGAGGCCGAGCACCTTCGGAAATACCTTAGTATTGCGCAACGAATGGGCGCCCGGTTACTTCGCACGATGGGAGGCTGGCATAAGGCCCCAGCTCCAGTGGATCAGATAAAGGCTAACTTTCGCCAGGTTCTGCCAGAGTTTAGCGATGCCGGTGTGCGAATTGCCTTAGAGAATTATGAAGCCTACAGCACGGCTGAAATTGCGGCCATCGCACGCGAGATTGACAACGCCTCCCTTGGCGTTTGTCTCGATTTGACCAATTCTTTTGCGGCCATGGAGAGCGCCGATGAGATCTTGGATAACTTAGCGCCGTTTACGATCAGTGTTCATCTTAAGGAGTTCACTGTGGAGCGCCTCGAGTATCTCATGGGCTTTGCATTTCGTGGCAAACCAACGGGTCAGGGGGTGCTTCCGCTTGAGAAGATATTTGAGACCCTTTTGCGCAATTCGCGAAAAGCTAATGTCATTGTGGAGCAATGGCCGCCTTTCCATGACAATCTAGAGAAGACGATGGAAATGGAATTCGATTGGGCCAGGCAAGGTGTGGAACACCTGGCTGCGATGGGCTATTTAACGAAATAGCGGCAGAAACGTTGCGTAATTGTAGCGGCAGTGTCCCGACGGACCGAAGAGTCTCGGCGGCAGGATACAGGATAACGCACAGGGAGGGAAGTACGCCATGCGGAGGCGTAACGATCGCTAATCGAACTGACCAATTGCGTGAAATCGACTTCCACGAGTCGCTCTGTAGCGCTTACAAGAAAATCTTCAAGTTCCTCCCCAACATGCCAGACGAGCACACCTCCGAGATCATACCCCTGCGGACGCGAAAATTTAGCTGTTTTTTCCAGGCCAGCACCGGTTTCTTGCGCCGCGTCAAGTCCTCAGGGGTCGAGGTGATTCGAGCCATATACGGCACGGTTCGCGACAAGAACTGGGATACCATCGAACCGCGCTTGCAAGTTGACCGAGTTGAGCAAGGCGACGATTTGTTCTCTTTGCATTTTACTGCGCATCACGAGAGCGAACCGATTTCCTTCTCCTGGAAGGGTACGATCGAAGGCCAAGGTGGCCGATTGGAGTTT
The DNA here is from genome assembly GCA_963824895.1 of uncultured Verrucomicrobiae bacterium. Taxonomy (GTDB): domain Bacteria; phylum Verrucomicrobiota; class Verrucomicrobiia; order Chthoniobacterales; family Terrimicrobiaceae; genus DASTFP01. The sequence continues at coordinate 16,885 of CAWGQS010000001.1, forward strand.
ACTTTCGATGGCCGCGCGGAGAGATCATTCCTCCGGAATAGAATCGGCATCTGCGTGCTCCATCCGATCGCGGAATGCGCCGGCAAGGCTTGCCGCGTGCAGCATTCAGACGGCGCCTGGGAAGAGCAGTCGTTTCCGCGGTTCATTTCTCCGCATCAGCCATTCAAGGATATTCGAGCCCTCTCCTGGCATCCCTCAGATCGGGTCCAGGCGGACCTTCAGTTCGAAGGCGAAGTGTTTGAAATGGAAGACCAGCGAAATTGGACAGACGCTTCGTTCAAGACATACAGCACTCCACTCGAACTCCCCTTCCCTGTCGAGTTACGCGCTGGCGAACAGGTCCGGCAACGCTTTGTTCTAAACCTCGTCGTCGAGCAGGCCGTGATTTCTGTCGCAGAAGAGCCCGACGCCGAGGTCATCATCTCAGCGGGTTCGGCGACGAAACGGACACCAAAGATCGGATTGTCGGCGAGTCCGAATACTTTCCCCCACTCTGCGTTCGACCGAGAGCGCTTGACGCGTTTGCAATTGAACCATCTCCGGGTGGACCTCCGCTTCTCGGATCCCAACTGGAAAACTCTTCTTCGTCGAGCTCAAGACGACGCCCTGGCCATCCGCAGTCGCTTGCAGTGCGCACTCTTTCTTAGTGACTCCGCGGAGCAGAACCTGCTCGACTTTCACGGGGCGATTGGACCTGATTTGGTCGACATCTGCCTGATCTTCCATGAGCGCGAAAAATCCACGGCGTCTCAGTGGTTGGATCTCGCCGAGCGCCATCTGGGTAAGAGCGGCTATCGACTGGCGACCGGGACCAATGCTTACTTTGCGGAACTCAATCGGCAGCGGCCTCCGCAACGAGCTCATGCCTGCTACTCCATTAACCCGCAAGTTCATACATTTGATGATTTGAGTCTTCTGGAAACTCTGGAAGCACAGCCCTCCACCGTCGAAAGCGCCGCCCAATTTTGTGATGGCGCGCTGATCCTCTCGCCGATCACCCTCCGTCCGCGCTTCAACCCGAACGCGACAGATCCGACAAGACAGCAAGAATTGCCTCCGACGACAACCGCCGATCCGCGACAACAAACACCCTTTTGCGCCGCGTGGACCGTCGGTGCCCTCGCGCAGCTCATGCCGCTCGATCGCATTGACAGCCTCACGTTTTATGAAACGACCGGCCCGCGTGGAATCATGAACTCGCAACCCCATTCATCAGCAGCCGAGGCAACACAGGAAGCCGCCGGCAACATTTTTCCGGTCTACACTGTCTTTGAGGCGATCGCGGGAATTCGCAACGTGCTCCCTGTGTCCGTCTCTCACCATGCCCTGGTAACCGCTTTCGCTTTTCAGGATGAACAGGGACAGTCAATCGCGCTGCTGGCGAATCCCACGGCTGAGCCGAAGCCAGTTATGCTGCACGTGCTCGATTTAGAGTTGAACATTTTAAAGGTAGATGAAATCGACGTTGCCCGCACCAGTCGGGGGGGGGTAACCGTCACTGAGGTGGGGCCCACGCGCGGCCAAGTGAGGCTCGAGTTGGCTCCTCATGTGCTGCTCAAGCTTCAGTTTGGATGACCAAACGCGTTCAAGACACGACTCTAAGAGAAGTCGCAGACAAGCTAAACTTCGAGCCACATCGCCTTCGGCTGGAGCAAAGCGGCCGCTACGATGAAACGCTAGACCACGAATTCCCTTTTCTGATCAAGCTGTTCCGATTCTCTCACAATGACTTTACACCGATTCATAGCTGGCACGAGAGACTTGAGCTATTCATGCCGGTTGATGGCAGCGTGTCCATGCTGATGGGTGAGCGCCAAGTCGACATCGGTCCTGGCGAACTCCTGATTGTCGAGAACATGAAATTGCACCGGATCCTCGACATTCCGGGCCTGAATACTCGGGTAGTGGTCCTCAGTTTCATGTCTAACTTTGTTTACAGCCTGGGGTCTCCTTCGCATGATTATTTCTTTCTGCTGCCATTCTATACCAATGTCGGTAATCGCCTCCACATTGTTCGTGATAAAGCACTCTTAGCTGAGATTCATCGCATCGTCTCACGCTTGATTAGGTGCTACTTCGACCGCGCGACCTACTTTCAAATCGGCTGTAAGGCTTATTTTCTTGAGTTGCTCTATATCCTCGCGGAGTTTTTTCGCGCCGCCGAGTTTCGATACTCCGAGCTGATTCGCCAGCAGGAACGGTCAGCTAAGCTGAAGCCGGTCCTCGAGTTTGTGGACCAACATTTCGCCGAGCGGATTGGACTTAAGGAGGCCGCGGCCTTGGCCAAGATGAGCGTCCCGCAGTTCATCAAGTTATTCAAGAAGGTCGCCGGAACAACATTCGTTAGCTACGTAACTCACGTTCGCCTTTCCCGCGCGGTGCGTCTGCTCAAGGAGAGCTCGCTGACAATTGCTGAAGTGGCCAGCGAAGTTGGCTTTACCGACCAAAGTTACTTTGATCGTCGTTTCAAAAAGGCCTTTCAGCGAACGCCACGGGATTTTCGGCCGAAGGAACCAGCTCACTAGTCCCGACCAGGAAAGAGGCATTCTCGCGCCTAATATCTGGCGCGCATCCAGAACTCGGAATGGACGGTCGTCACCGCGTGAGGAAGTGACTCACCACTGGCCAATTCGTGCTAAAAGAATTCCAAACCGCTTCCGAATCCAACGACACTACAGCTGGACTATTTGACTTTGTATCTTGTCTATCAACTTTTTGTGTAACTACAGCTCCTGAGAGACAGAGAAGCGCAGTCTAGGCGGCATCTATAAGTAGGTGAAAATCGTCCGAAAAATACATGTGATCATTCTAGGCCCGTTTTCCGGTTCGGCTACCGTGTCGGCTGTAAAAACGATGAAGTCTCAAGATCTTTCCCCCAGCTCCTTCGGAAACGGTCACACCAAGCCGTTCCGTTCCACGGCAACAAGGGCGATGACGGCCGAATCTGGCAGAGCTATGAAGGTTGGCTGTCTTCATCTGAACAGAATCGGTGAGCCCAACTCGCTGCGTGAAATAGCACAGGCGCTCGCGAGGCAATCCGCGAAAGAACAGTCCGACGAACTCCTAAATCGCGAGTTTTCGTTTCAGATAAAGGCGTACGCTTTTTCAGGCGGGCACAGCAGGTCGCTCCAAGACGGGCAGAATCGCTTGGCATTACTCATCCCTCTCAGCGGGTTACTACGGGTGGATATTGGAAAGCGTGCGGTCAATCTCTGCGCCGGCGAGATCCTGATCGTACCAGACCTCAATATAGCGGTCAAGGCAGGGTTCGAGGAAAAGCCCGTTCAGGTGCTGGTGATCAGTTTCCTTCCCTGCTTTGTCTATAGCCTGGGTTCTCCATCGCACGACTACTTCTTTCTCCTCCCATTTTATGCCAATGGCGACTTTAAGGCTCCCGTAGTGAGAGAGGGTCCTTCCTTGCGCGAAATTCATGGAATAATCGCACGTTTGGTTCAGTGTTACCTCGATCGCACGACTTACTTCGAGGTTGGCTGCAAGGCGCTTTTTCTCGAATTGCTTTACTATATCGCCCGACAATTTCGCGATGTGGAGTCGATTCGATCCGAGATGATTTTCCAGACAGCCCAAGCGGCAAAACTCGCGCTTGTCTTGGAGTTGGTGGAAGCCAACTATTCGCGGGTCATCACACTCAAGGAGGCGGCTTCTTTAGCCAAGATGAGCGTGTCACAATTCGTCCGGCTCTTTAAGAGAGTGGCGGGGACGAGCTTTGTCACTTACCTGACACATGTTCGCCTCTCTCGTGCGATCCGCCTCTTGAAGGAAAGTTGCCTGACCATTGCGCAAGTTGCCTGTGAGGTGGGATTCTCTGATCAGAGCTATTTCGATCGGCGGTTTAAAGAAGCTTTTGGTCAGACACCGCGCGATTTTCGGCGGAACTTCCAGAGCTCAGGAGTGAATGGAAAGGGTCGGCGTGCCGTTTTGGAGGAGCTGCGATATTCACGAACGAGCAATCGAGAAAAGCAAACCCTCTTGGCAACGTATGTAGACAGCCAATCAGCCACAAGGGCCGCACCATCATGCCCGTGAATTCAATCGAACAGTCCGCGGTAACGAAGTTCGCCATCAGGCTCGTGCCATTCCTGGCCTTGATGGTCTTCATCAACTATCTCGATCGAACAGCCATTTCCTTTGCCGGGACCGAACGGAATGAACCAGGATCTTGGCTTGTCGGCCGCTCAATTTGGATTTGCTTCCGGCATTTTTTTCCTTGGCTACATAATCCTGGAGGTGCCCAGTAATCTGGCGCTGCACAACTTTGGCGCACGGGTCTGGCTTGCGCGGATTATCGTCACATGGGGAATTGTTGCGAATCGCACGACTCAGATCAAAAAGCCGGCTCATATCGCAGCGTTAATTCCTAGGGAGAGGTTGGCGAGCCAATTGCGACCGAGTCTCAGCAGGCAAAACCCTCGAAAATACTTGCGACCCAAATCGCGTCAAGCTATTTTCGAACCGGAAGGAGAGTAGTTTTTATGAATGCTCCCGAAATCGTCGCACATCGTCCCCCCAATGTCGCCGAGGTGCACGTGATTTGGATGACCACAGGCTTGGGCTGCGATGGCGATTCAGTGTCCGTGACCGCCGCCACCCTACCCAGCATAGAAGATGTCGTGATGGGTAATATTCCCGGGTTGCCGAAAGTCCACCTGCACAATCCTGTTTTGGCCTACGAAACCGGTGACGACTTTATGGAACACTGGTTCAAGGCTGCCGCCGGAAACTTGGAACCATTTGTCCTCGTGCTGGAAGGATCTGTGCCCAACGAGAAGATCAAGAAGGAGGGCTACTGGGCGGCGATGGGTGTCGATCCGGACACCGCACAGCCGATTACGACCAACGAATGGATCGACCGCCTTGCTCCCAAGGCACTCGCGGTGATCGCGTGCGGCACATGCGCCACTTACGGTGGCATCCATGCCATGGAGGGCAACCCGACCGGCGCAATGGGCTTGGCGGACTATTTGGGGTGGGGTTGGAAATCGAAGGCCGGTCTGCCCATCGTCAACGTTCCCGGTTGTCCGGTGCAGCCAGACAACATGATGGAAACGCTCCTTTACCTTCTTTATCAAGTCGCCGGCCTTGCGCCAATGATCCCCCTGGATGACAAACTGCGACCGAAGTGGCTTTTCGGGACCACCGTCCATGACGGCTGCGATCGAGCCGGATACTACGAGGAGGGAGATTTCGCCACCGAGTACGGCTCGCCAAAGTGCATTGTGAAGCTTGGGTGTTGGGGCCCAGTCGTCAATTGTAATGTGACCAAGCGGGGTTGGATGGACGGCATTGGCGGCTGCCCGAACGTCGGTGGAATTTGTATCGGATGCACCATGCCCGGTTTCCCTGACAAGTTCATGCCCTTTATGGACGAACCCCCGGGGGCCAAAATCTCCTCGCTGATGAGCGGGATGCTTGGCGGCATCGTTAAGACCTTACGCGGGATCACCAATCGAACAGTGAACAAGGAACCCCGCTGGCGGCATAGACGCGCCGAATTGACGACGGGCTACACCCCCAAGCACTACGCCAGAAACTGAGGAAATCCAATGCCGACCGCAACCACCCCCCAAACAGAAACCCTCACCGGATCAGGCAACTTGGTCGAAATGGCGTGGGATCCGATCACACGCATCGTGGGAAGCCTTGGAATCTATACAAAGATTGATTTTGAGAACAAGAAGGTCGCTGAGTGCCACAGCACTTCCTCGATCTTCCGCGGTTACAGCATCTTCATGAAGAATAAAGACCCGCGGGACACCCATTTCATCACCAGTCGCATCTGCGGCATCTGCGGCGACAATCATGCGACCTGCTCCACCTATGCGCAGAACATGGCCTACGGCATTAGGCCCCCGAACATCGCCGAGTGGATTGTCAACCTCGGTGAGGCGGCTGAATACATGTTCGACCATAATATCTTCCAGGACAATCTGGTGGGGGTGGACTACTGCGAAATGATGGTCAAGGAGACGAATCCTGGCGTGTGGGAAAAGGCGGCCAAAACCGAGTCTCCACATGCGAGAGACCACGGCTATCGAACGATCGGAGACATCATGCGCTCTCTGAATCCGTTCGAAGGCGAGTTCTACCGCGAGACCCTGCAGATGAGCCGGATGACCCGCGAGATGTTCTGCTTGATGGAGGGTCGCCACGTTCATCCTTCGACTTTGTATCCGGGTGGCGTTGGCACGGTGCCTTCGATTCAGCTTTTCACGGACTACCTCACCCGGCTCATGAAGTACGTCGATTTCATGAAACGGGTTGTGCCTCTGCACGACGATCTTTTCGATTTCTTTTACGAGGCTTTGCCGGGCTATGAAGAAGTGGGCCGCCGCCGGGTGCTCCTTGGCTGTTGGGGTTCGTTCCAGAACCCTTATGTCTGCGACTACAATTACAGGACGATGAACGAGTGGGGCAAGGCGATGTATGTCACGCCAGGGATTATCGTCGACGGCGAACTCATCACGACAAACCTCGTCGATATTAATCTCGGCATCCGCATCCTCCTCGGTTCATCGTTTTATGAGGATTGGCAGAATTCCGAGACCTTTGTGACGCACGACCCGCTCGGCAATCCGGTCGACCAGCGCCATCCCTGGAATCAGACAACCATTCCCAAGCCGCAAAAGCGCAACTTCAACGATAAGTATACGTGGGTAATGTCGCCGCGATGGTTCGACAAGCGGACCGGAGATCACCTCGCCCTGGACACCGGTGGTGGCCCCATCGCCCGGCTTTGGGTCACCGCCCTCGCGGGCCTTGTCGATATCGGCTACCTCAAGGCCACCGGCAACAGCGTCAAGATGATCCTCCCCAAGACGGGATTGAAACCCGAGGTCGAGTTTGAGTGGAAGATCCCGAAGTGGAGCAATGCGATCGAGCGCAATCGATCGCGCACCTACTTCCAAGTTTACGCCGCTTGTTGCGCTCTTTACTTCGTGGAAGAGGCCATGAGAGAGCTGCATGCCGGGCGAACAAGAACCTTCACGCCATTTAAGGTTCCGAGCGAGGCGATTGGCTGCGGCTTCCACGAGGCGGTCCGCGGGGTCCTTTCACATCACATGGTCATCCGCAACGGCAAGGTGGCCAACTATCACCCGTATCCTCCGACCCCCTGGAACGCCAATCCTCGTGATGTCTACGGGACTCCCGGCCCCTACGAAGATGCCGTTCAAAACACTCCCATTTTTGAGGAAAACGGTCCCGAAAATTTCAAGGGGATTGACATCATGCGTGCTGTTCGCAGCTTCGATCCATGCCTTCCCTGCGGAGTGCATATGTATCTGGGCAACGGTAAAGTTCTCGAGCAGCTCCACACTCCTACCGCCTTGATGGGACTGCACAAGGCGCGCCGCTGAATCAGAAACTCAGCGGAGTCGCGACGCAGCCGAACGAAGTTGGCAACCGAGAGGTTTTTCCTGACACCACTATGATCCAGATCGAAGCCTCACCTGAGGAAATCTACGACATCGAGCTCGAGCACAGCTTGCTTGAGGCGAATGCCAAACTGGCAGGTGAAAACCGCGCCCTTCTGGATCGCCATGGGGTGACGGCCATCGATTTCATGGGGGCAATCGGCTCGGGAAAAACCACGTTGATCACGCGCTTGGTGGAAAGGCTAAAGGATCGTGTCGGCATGGCGGTTTTCAACGGCGACGCAACCACGAGCAATGATGCCGACCAGATCGCCAAGCAAGAAATTCCGGTCGTGCAAATCGCGACGATCAATGGATGTCATCTCGATGCCAATCTCGTGGGGAAAGCCTGCCAGAAGATCGACTTGAGCAAGGTGAAGCTGATCTTTGTCGAGAATATTGGTAATCTGATCTGCCCAGCCGAGTTTCCTCTCGGTTCAAAGGCACGCGTTGTCGTCGTTAGCGTCACCGAGGGTCCCTACATGGTGAGGAAGCATCCGCACATGTTTCTCGGGGCCGAACTCGTCGTGATTAACAAGATCGACCTCGCAACCGCAATGGAGGTGAGTATCGAAGATCTTGCCCGCGATGTTCACACTCTAAAACCAGACATCAAGGTGATCCCGACCAGTTGCAAGACGGGTGCAGGTCTAGATGAGGTCGCGACGGCACTTCTGGCCCTCTAAACCGAACCGCAATGCACGAGCTTTCAATTGCCTCGGCCATTGCGGACCATGTTATTGAATTCGCCGAATCGTCCGAGCCTCCGAAGAAGATCCTCGGGCTACGCGTTCTCGTGGGCGAGCTAACCTGCATTGATCCGGAGCAGCTGAAATTCTGCTACGAAGCCATCAGCAAAGAAACGTTGCTCGAGGGCTCCTTGCTCGAGATCGAACCTGCGGAGGCAGAGGTTTCTTGCCCGCACTGTTCCTATCGGGGCAGACCAAAACTTTGGGAGGAGGCATTGTCGGATGTCGCGGTCGTGACCCTGCAATGCCCCGCCTGTGGTAAAGCCGCCGAGGCCACCCGAGGACACGACTGCACGATACGAACCATTCGCTATGCCCAGTAGCTCCAACAATTCGCTCGACGAGCTCAATCGCTTGGGACGACGCATTCAGGAGCTGCTTGAGCGGGTCAATGAAGTGCCGGATCCATCCTCTCGGGCGATCCTCGACGAATGTCTGGAATCTCTGCTGACCTTTTATGGACACGGTTTGGAGCGAATTCTCGAATTGGTGGAAGAGGCAGGCGCCGAAGGCAAGAAAGTCCATGACAGTCTGATTCGTGATGGCGCCGTTCGCGGTTTGCTATTAATTCACAACCTGCATCCAGTTTCGCTGGAGACGCGGCTGATCGAAGCGCTCGACAAGATCCGGCCTTACATGGAAAGCCACGGCGGGAATGTCGAGCTATTGAGTTTGGACAACGACTTTGCGAGGCTGCGTCTGCAAGGTCACTGCAAAACCTGTCCATCCTCGACAGTAACCATGGACCTGGCGATTCGCGGCGCCATCGAAGAGGCTTGTCCAGACCTCCTCGGTTTCGAGGTTGAGGGGCTGGAAACTGCGTCGGAATCTGCTTCGACGCATGCTCCCAACGGGGCTCCGAAATGGAGCGAGGTTCGCGAGGCGGCGGATCTTGCCGAAGGCCAGCTGATGCCCGTGCATCCGGAAGGTATCGCTCTTGTCGTCTGCAAGCACGCCGGGAGCCTGTATGCCTATCGGGATCATTGTCCCGTGTGTAACATGCCTCTGCATCTGGGTGCGTTCGAGCACGGAATTCTTTCGTGTAGTCTGCATCACCGCTACGACATTCGGCGGGCCGGCGCCTCGCTCGACCAGACAGCCCTTCACCTCCAACCACTTCCTCTTCTGACGCAGGACAACGTCGTGAGAGTAGCCATCGCTCGCGAAAACAGCGAAAGCAGTGATCCTTTGCACTCAAGCCACTGAAACCGGGTCGCGCATCCCGATCTGTTCCGGGTATCGCTGCGGGAGAACGTCGTGAGTGCGGAGCGCACAAAGATAGTTGTTCGCGGGGCGGTGCAGGGAGTCGGTTTTCGACCTTTTGTCTATCGGCTCGCACAAGAACTTGGCCTTAAGGGATGGGTCTTAAATTGCGCAGATGGCGTGTTTATCGAGATTGAGGGGGAAGGCCAACGAGGACGTAGCTTTCTGCTGCGTCTCGAAAAAGAACGACCGCCACGCGCGATTATTCAGAGCCTGGAATTCGCAATTCTGGATCCAGTCGGGTACGAATCTTTCGAAATTCGGGAGAGCGAAGACGTCGGTGCTAAAACCACGCTGATTCTGCCTGATATTGCCACCTGCCGGGACTGTCTGCGCGAAACGCTCGATCCCAGCGACCGCAGATACCGATATCCCTTTACCAATTGCACGAACTGCGGGCCGCGCTTTTCCATCATCCATGCGTTGCCCTACGACCGCCCCAACACCTCGATGCGAGAGTTTGCGATGTGTCCCGAGTGCGATCGAGAGTACCACGATCCCACCAGCCGGAGGTTTCACGCGCAGCCTAACGCCTGCCCACAATGCGGTCCGCATATCGAAATTTGGGATACCGCCGGGCGGCCGCTCTTCCGGGATGCGCAAGCCTTGAGGCACGCCGTAAGTCTCATTCGGGGAGGAAGCATTCTTGCCCTGAAGGGACTTGGCGGTTTTCAGCTGATAGTGGACGCGCGCAATGAATCTGCCGTCGCACGCCTGCGGCGCCGCAAACATCGAGAGGAGAAACCGTTTGCATTGATGGCGCCCTCTCTTGAAGCGGTGCAAGCCTCCTGCCACGTTTCCGATCTCGAAAAGCGGCTCCTTCTCTCCGCCGAATCTCCGATCGTCCTGCTCGAACGTCGAACGTCTCGCGATTTGGCGGCTTCGGTCGCGCCAGGTAACCCCTGTCTCGGAATCATGTTGCCGTATACTCCACTGCATCATTTGCTGATGCGGGAACTCGGCTCCGAAATCGTAGCCACCAGCGGCAACCTGAGCGACGAACCCATCTGCACCGATGAGATCGAGGCGCTCGAGAGACTCAAAGGTATTGCGGATGCCTTTCTCGTTCACGACCGGCGCATCGTTCGCCACGTTGACGACTCCATCGTTCGGGTGATACGGGACCGCGAGCTGGTGCTCAGGCGCGCCCGCGGGTATGCGCCGTTGCCCATTCATCTAACGAATTCGTTGCCGTCCATTCTGGCGGTGGGCGCACATCTAAAGAACAATGTGGCGTTAAGCGTCGGCCAAGACGTGTTCTTGAGCCAACATATAGGTGACCTTGCAACGGAGCAGGCATTGCGGGCATTTCAGAAAGTCTCGCAAGACTTGCTTGGGCTCTACGAGATCACTCCCACCGCCGTTGCGTGCGACATGCATCCCGAGTACCTCTCAACGAAACACGCACACCAACTCGGCACGCCCGCTTTTCACGTCCAGCATCACTGGGCGCATGTCCTTGCCTGCATGGCGGAAAATGAAGTCGTGCCGCCGGCCCTCGGGATCGCATGGGACGGAACCGGCTACGGAACCGACGGGACGATCTGGGGCGGCGAGTTTCTGTGTGCAAGGGATGGCTCATTCGAGCGCGTCGCCCACTTCCGCCAGTTTCGCTTGCCCGGCGGCGAGGCGGCGATCAAACAACCAAGTCGAGCGGCTTTGGGCGCCTTGTTCGAAGTCTGGGGAGAGCTCGCTTTAAATCGCGTTGATCTGTTTCCCGTGCGGAATTTCTCCCAGGGTCAACTTCGCGTCATTGGAGGAATGCTTCGCCGCGGCGTTAACGCGCCGCTCACTTCAAGCGCAGGACGACTATTCGATGCGGTTGCCTCGCTGATTGGAATTCGGCAACGAGTCACTTTTGAAGGTCAAGCCGCGATGGAGCTTGAATTTGCCATCGAGCCTGGCGTGAAAGCTTCCTACCCGTTCGAGATCATCAACGGCTCGCCACTGATCGTGGATTGGAGGCCGACCGTGGAGGCGGTCGTGAGTGACATGACTCGCAACGAGCCAGTCGGAGGCATCTCCGCCAAGTTCCACAACACGATGGCCGAGATTGTCCGCGTGGTCGCGCTTCGAATTGGCGAGACCAAGATTGTCCTGACCGGCGGATGCTTTCAAAATCGATATCTCACCGAGGCCTGCTTGCAGCGCTTGCTGGACGCAGGGTTTCGCCCCTATTGGCACCAGCGGGTGCCGCCGAACGACGGCGGCATATCGCTGGGCCAAATCATCGCGGCCGCGGCAAGACTACCTTCGAGCGTTAAGGAAAATCAGCTGGCGATTGCATGAACTTGCTCTACGGAGAGATCATTGAGGTCTTCCTCGAGGATGGAATGAGGATGGGCCTGATCGAAATCGGTGGTGCCAGGAAAAAATTTCCACTCGACCTGCTGACAAACGCCGATTGTGGCGATACAGTCTTGTTGTGTGATGGAGTAGCGATCGGCAGGGTTGAGGGCGGCCGGAGAGCGGAGACCAACAATGTGCCTGGCAATACCCGGTAAGCTCATTGAAATTGAGCGCGATCCCAACGGGGTGCGGATGGGCAAGGCGAATTTTGGGGGCATCGTCAAGCAGGTCTGTCTCGAATACACGCCCGAAGCTGAGGCTGGCGACTACGTCCTTGTTCACGTCGGCTTTGCCCTCAGCAAGGTCAACGAAGAAGAGGCCGCGCGCACTTACAAGCTTCTGGAAGAGATGAATCAGCTCACGGAGCTGGAGGTAGGCGACGTGGAGGAGTCGGACTATGAAGTACCTCGACGAATACCGTAACGAAGAGCTGGCGCAAAAAATCGTTGGAGAGATCCGACGCGCCGTGACGCGTCCGTGGGTGTTGATGGAAGTGTGCGGTGGTCAGACCCACACGATCGTGAAATATGGAATCGATCACCTGATACCTGCGGAAATCGAGCTCGTGCATGGCCCGGGATGTCCCGTCTGTGTCACCTCCCTGGAAATGATCGACAAGGCGCACGCCATCGCAAGCGGTGCAGATGTCATTTTTTGTTCTTTTGGCGACATGCTGCGCGTTCCAGGCTCTGCGGGCGACCTGCTCGTTCTGAAATCTCGCGGCGCCGATGTACGTGTTGTTTATTCTCCGATCGACTGCCTCAAGATCGCTCGCGCGAACCCTGCCAAAAAAATTGTTTTCTTTGCTATTGGCTTTGAGACGACGGCTCCGGGCAACGCCATGGCGGTGTGGCAGGCAAATAAGCAAGGGATCACCAACTTCTCTGTTCTCGTGTCCCATGTGCTCGTGCCACCGGCGATGGCTTCAATTCTGCAATCCCCACTAAATCGCGTGCAGGGATTCCTGGGTCCAGGTCATGTTTGCACGGTGATGGGCTACCGGGAATATGAGCCAATCGCCGAGCGATTTCGCGTTCCGATTGTGATCACGGGCTTCGAACCAATCGACATTCTGGAAGGCGTGCTCATGACTGTTCGCCAACTGGAGGCGGGGATAGCCGAAGTGGAAAACCAATACCCGCGTGTAGTTGTTCGGGAGGGAAACCGCGCTGCCCAAGACTTGGTGAACCAGGTTTTTGAGGTCTGCGATCGCAAGTGGCGTGGGGTGGGCTCTATTCCCAAGAGCGGATATAAGCTGAGGTACGAATTTCGCGATCACGACGCCGAAAGGCTCTTCGAAGTCGAGGAGATCGACACCCAGGAGCCAAGCGTCTGTATCAGCGGCCTGGTTTTAAAAGGGGTCAAGAAGCCTCACGACTGTCCCGCCTTTGGCAAAGAATGCACTCCGGAGCATCCTCTCGGCGCCACCATGGTCTCGGCCGAGGGGGCTTGCGCCGCTTACTACGCATACGGACGCCATCTCGATGCCGGCCGACCGAAGGCCTCTGAGACCCGAGCAGCCGCGGCTGCGATGGCGCAGTGAGATTGCCATCATGCCTGCATCGACAGACGCCGCACTGGACCGACTGAACGAGCCTTTTCGCGCAAAGGTTCTTCGAAAATGCGCGGAAAGCACTGAGGTGAAGGAGAAATTTTTCGCCAAGTATGCCGAGTCCCTCGAGGCCATGTCTCGTGAACTGGCCGAGCGTTTGCGCAGCGGAGGAAAGCTCCTGGCAATGGGAAACGGCGGTAGTCTGTGCGATGCCCTTCATATCACGGTTGAGTTCAATCATCCGATCATCGAGAAAAGAAAGGCCTTTCCCGTCGTTCCCCTCATGACCGACGTGGCGACGATGACTGCGATCGGTAACGATTTTGATTTTACGCGCGTGTTTGTCAACCAACTGCGTCTCTTCGCGGCGCCGGGCGACACGGCCATCGTTTTCAGCACCAGCGGAAAGTCGCCTAATCTAATCTATGCTCTGCAGGCGGCACGCGAGCGGCAACTCATGACGGTCGCCTTCTCAGGCAAGGATGGCGGGCGTTTTCCGGAAATCGCCGATTATTGCTTTATTGTGCCCTCCTATAGCATCCATCGCATCCAGGAAGTGCACGCAACGGCGGTGCATATCGTCTGGGACCTGGTTCATATTGCTCTTGGAGAGGAAGATGTCACCTAAGGCTCCGAGTGAGCCGGAAATCGGAGGTGCGGACGCGCTCCTCGGTTCGTGCCCGATCCCGATTTCGGAGTACCGTGAAATCGTGCTCGGTCACGGCAGTGGGGGAAAGTTGAGCCAGCAGTTGATTCAAAAGCTAATCGTGCCGCAGTTCAGCAATGATTTCCTCGACCCTTTGCACGACGGCGCGGTCTTTGCAGTCAATGGAACCAGACTCGCCTTCAGCACGGATTCTTATGTTGTCAGTCCAATTTTTTTCCCGGGTGGTGATATTGGAAGTCTCGCGGTCAATGGGACGGTGAATGATCTCGCCATGTGTGGTGCCCGCCCGTTGTACCTATCCGCCGGGCTTATCGTGGAAGAAGGAACGCCGGTTCAAGATTTATGGCGTATTCTTCAGTCAATGCGTCGGGCCGCGGACGCCGCGGGTGTCCAGTTGGTTACGGGCGACACGAAAGTAGTCGACCGCGGCAAGGCCGACAAAGTTTTCATCAATACATCCGGGCTCGGAATTGTTGCCGACGGCGTCAACATTCATCCGGCGCGCGCCGTGGCAGGAGATAAGATTCTTCTGAGTGGTCCTATCGCTGTGCACGGAATTGCCATCATGTCCGTGCGTGAAGGATTGGAATTCGAGACGGAAATTTCAAGCGACACCGCATCGCTGGCCGGTTTGGTGGAAGTAATCCTTTCGGCCAGCAACGATATTCATGTCCTTCGCGATCCGACGCGCGGGGGCGTCACCAGTGCCCTGAGCGAGATTGCTCAATGTGCCGGCGTCGGAATGATGCTGGAGGAAGCGTCCATTCCGATTACCGAAGAGGTAAAGGGAGCATGCGAGATCCTTGGTCTCGATCCTCTTTATGTGGCCAATGAAGGCAAACTCATCGCCATTGTTCCTCCCGCGGACGCAGACGCCGTCCTGAGTGCAATGAAGTCTCACCCATTGGGGTCCGAAGCTTGCCTGATCGGCCGGGTGACCGCCGAGCATCCCGGTTTCGTTCTCATGAAGACGCGCGTCGGTGGCACGCGTGTCGTGGACATGCTCTCGGGCGAGCAGCTTCCGCGCATCTGCTAAAGTTTTTCTGGAGTGGCGGGCTGCGAGGACCGATAGTCTTCTAAAATTCTAAGTGCAGAGGAGGTATTGATGGAAATCACAACGACCGTTGAATCAATTTTGAACCGCAAAGGGGTGACGGTCTGGTCAGTGTCGCCGACCGATACAGTTTTCGAGGCCATCTCGATAATGGCAGAAAAGAATGTCGGCGCTTTGCCAGTCCTTGAGGGGGATCGACTCGTTGGAATGATCTCTGAGCGAGATTACGCACGAAAGGTGATCCTGCTTGGGCGCGGATCGCGAGAAACAGTCGTCGCCGAAATCATGACGGTCAATGTGAAGACAGTGGGCCCCGGCGACTCAGTTCAGGAATGCATGCAAATCATGACAGAGAAGAGGATCCGACACATTCCTGTGTTGGAGGAAGGCAAACTCACGGGCCTTGTCTCTATCGGAGATTGCGTCAACTGGATTATTAGCGCTCAGACGGCCGCGATCGACGATTTAGAGCGATTTGTTACCGGTGCCTATCCCGGGTAAGGGATAGGGAAAAATGCTTGTCTCGGCGCGCGGAGGTTGCTCGGCGCGCCAGCCGTTCTCCGTCGAGCCCGGATGTGATCTTCTCTCAGCCGGATGTCATTTTCGGCGAAATAAAGCTGGGAGCAGAGCGCCGGCGCGACGCTCACGCGGATAAATCAGGAAGCTTCTCTGATACCGGCGGTGATGGGAAGAGTGCGCGCGGCAGACAGGTTGGGAGCCGCGCCATAGACTGTTGCAAACGCCAGTCCGGGGAGCGACCATGTCGCCGCTGCCCGATCACAAACAACGAACGCGCGGGTGAGGAATCGGTGGCTGTAGCGACCGTCCCCTCACGGTCGGCGGTGGGGACACCGCCGCGACAAGTCGATCATCGTAGCCGCGCCTTCCTGCTTGGATCGCAGCCGACAGATAGTCATGCAATGAGCTTGAAATTGGGTATGCACGCCAATATCTACACTATACATTTTCCGCCTTCCCGGAGTGCAGGGTAGCCTCTATGTCTTCTGTGAATGTGTCCTTGAAACGACGCTCGTTTGGCGAGACCATGCGGAGTGACCCGTGGTGGGCACAACCACTCCTCGTATTCTTGGGGCTATCGATCTTTATTGTGTATTCCACGTGGGCCGCATTTCAGGGAACGCATTATTGGCACGAGGAAAACGGTGCACACTATCTTTCACCGCTCTATTCCCCGGAGATTTTTGGGAACTCCCCGCACGCAATCTTCGGTGCGACGGGGGAGTGGTGGCCATCGTGGTTATGGTTCTCACCGGCGCTTTTGATCCTGTGGGCTCCGGCGGGGTTTCGGCTCACCTGTTACTATTACCGTGGGGCCTACTACAAAGCATTTTGGGCCGATCCCCCCGCGTGCGCTGTTGGCGAGCCGCGCAAGCGATACCGGGGAGAGAATTCCTTCCCACTCATTATGCAGAACATTCACCGCTACTTCCTCTATCTTGCGCTGCTGTTCATTCTGATTCTCGCGCACGACGCATGGAAATCGATGTGGTTTGCGGAAGGATCCGACTCCAAACATTTCGGCATTCGTGTGGGAACGCTGGTGCTCACGCTCAACGTCATCTTGCTGTGCGGCTATACGTTCGGCTGTCACTCGTTGCGCCACTTGATCGGTGGTTTTCTGGATGAGATTTCCAAGGTGCCATTGTGTGCCAAGGGTTATTCTTGCGTCAGCTGCCTGAACCGCCGCCACATGCTCTGGGCGTGGATGAGTTTGTTTTGGGTCGGTTTTACCGACTTGTATGTGCGTCTGTGCTCAATGGGAATCTGGCATGATTGGAAGATATTATAGACGTTGAGCCGTTGAACCGCTTCAAATTGCGGTTCGTTTGACTCTCCAACGCTGGCGAACCAAGTGGTCAACTACGAAACTCTCGAATACGATGTGCTTATTGTTGGCGCGGGCGGGGCTGGGCTTCGTGCAGCCATTGAGGCCTCGGCGGCGGGTGTCAAGGTCGGCTTGATCTGCAAATCGCTCCTCGGAAAGGCGCATACGGTGATGGCCGAAGGCGGTGTCGCCGCTGCTCTGGCCAACGTTGATGACCGCGACAATTGGAAAGTCCACTTCGCCGACACGATGCGCGGAGGCCAGTATGTCAACAATTGGCGGATGGCCGAATTGCATGCCAAGGAAGCCCCCGACCGCGTTCGCGAACTCGAAGGCTGGGGGGCGGTGTTCGATCGCACCGCAGACGGGAGAATTCTCCAGCGCAATTTCGGCGGACATCGTTATCCGCGGCTCGCCCATGTCGGCGACCGCACCGGCCTGGAAATGATTCGCACCTTGCAAGATCATGGAATCCATCAGGGCATCGACGTCCATATGGAGCACACGATCATTACGCTGCTCACGGACGGCGCCCGCGTTGTGGGAGCGTTCGGCTACGGCCGCGAGCGCGGACGATTCAAGGTCTTCAAGGCGAACGCTATCGTGCTTGCCACTGGCGGCATCGGCCGCGCCTACAAGATCACCAGCAACTC
This sequence comes from uncultured Verrucomicrobiae bacterium, assembly GCA_963824895.1. Taxonomy (GTDB): domain Bacteria; phylum Verrucomicrobiota; class Verrucomicrobiia; order Chthoniobacterales; family Terrimicrobiaceae; genus DASTFP01. Next base: position 34,451 of record CAWGQS010000001.1, read on the forward strand.
CTGGGAATACACCGGCGACGGGCATTCGCTCGCCTACCATGCCGGCGCGGAACTCATTGATATGGAGTTCGTCCAGTTTCATCCAACCGGGATGGTTTGGCCTCCTAGCGTCATGGGTATTCTCGTCACCGAAGGCGTGCGCGGCGAAGGCGGTGTCCTGCGCAACAAAGACGGCGAGCGGTTCATGTTCGCGGACATCCCCGAGGCCTATAAAGCACAAACCGCCGACAACCCGGAAGAAGGCTGGCGCTACACCCAGGGTGACAAGAATGCTCGTCGTCCCCCGGAACTTCTCACCCGAGACCATGTTTCGCGTTGCATCGTGGACGAGGTCAAGGCGGGTCGCGGAAGCCCACACGGCGGGGTATTTCTCGACATCGCGTGGATCAGGGAAAAGCTTCCCAACGCGGCGGAACATATTCGAAAGAAGCTGCCGAGCATGTATCATCAGTTCATGCAGTTGGCCAACCTTGACATTACCAAGGAGCCGATGGAGGTCGGTCCGACGACGCACTATATCATGGGAGGCGTCCGCGTGGATGCCGAAACGCAAATGTCAAACGTGCCGGGGTTGTTCGCTGCCGGCGAAGTGGCTGCAGGCTTACATGGTTCTAATCGACTGGGCGGAAATTCCCTGTCGGACCTCTTGGTGTTCGGCAAGCGCGCGGGCGAATGCGCCGCGAACTTGGCCAGGAAACAGAATGCTGGCAAGGTCGATGATGGTCAGATCGAAGCAGCCGCGCGAGAGGCGCTGGAGCCATTCGAGCGCGCCGCAGGTGCAGCCAACGGCGAAGGCCCATACCAGGTGCAAATCGACTTGCAGGAAATGATGCAAAGCCTGGTGGGCATCGTGCGGCGGGAAGAGGAAATGGTTCGCGCACTCGATGGACTGGCCAAGCTCTGGGAGCGCTCGAAAACCGTCGCTGTCCATGGCCATCGTGAATACAACCCTGGCTGGCACACGGCGCTGGATTTGAAGCATCTGCTGACCATTTCCGAAGCCATCACGCGTTCGGCTCTCGAGCGCAAAGAGAGTCGCGGCGGGCACTTCCGCGATGATTTTCCCAAGAAAGACGCCGCGAGTGGAAAAGTGAACATCGTCGTCAGCAAGGGCGCGGACGGCTCGATGCAAACACGCTTCGAGCCGATTCCAGAAATGGAGGAACATTTGAAGCAAGTCATCAAGGAGATGGAATGACGACGGCGGTTTTTAAGATCTGGCGTGGCGACGCGAACGGCGGTGGGTTCGTGGACTACGAGACAAAGATATCTGAGGGCATGGTCGTTCTCGACGCGGTTCATGAGATCCAAGCGACGCAGGCCAACGATCTTGCCTGCCGGTGGAATTGCAAAGCCGGCAAATGCGGCTCCTGCTCGGCAGAAATCAACGGCCTGCCGAAGCTGATGTGCATGACCCGACTCGACGAGTTGCCTCTTGAGAAACCTGTCACGATCGAACCGATGAGGGTATTTCCCCCCATTCGCGATCTGGTGACGGACGTCTCGTGGAATTATCGCGTGAAGAAAAAGGTCAAAAAGTTCCGCCCTCGCCCGCCTGATGCGCCGGACGGAACCTGGCGGATGGCCCAGGCGGACATCGATCGGGTCCAGGAGTTTCGCAAGTGCATCGAATGCTTTCTGTGCCAGGACGTTTGTCACGTCCTGCGCGACCATCACAAGCATGAGGAATTCGTCGGGCCGCGCTTTTTTGTCTTTGTGGCCGCGTTGGAAATGCATCCGCTCGACACGGAGGATCGCTTAGGGGAACTAAAGCAGACCGGAGGGATCGGCTTTTGCAATATTACCAAGTGTTGCAGCAACGTTTGCCCTGAAAATATCACCATCACTGACAACGCGATTATTCCGCTGAAGGAGCGGGTGGTCGATGAGTTTTACGATCCGTTGCGGTCCTTACTGAAACTGCTTCGCCCAAAAATAAAAAAGGAGAAAAACCATGTTTGAACTCAAGCGACTTTCCGAAGACGCGATCCCAGCGGCACTGGAGAAAGCCTTGCGCTACCGCCTGCTCAATGAACCGGCCGAGGCCGAAAGTATTTGTCGGGATGTCCTGGACACCGATCCGGATAACCAAGAGGCGCTGGTCACACTGCTGCTGGCCCTGAGCGACCGCTTCAGCGAAGGCTACTCAGCGGGCATCAGGCAGGCCCAGGACATTCTCTCGCGTCTCAGCGATCCATATGAGCGGGCTTACTACGCCGGCATCATCTGCGAACGCCAGGCAAAGACACGGCTGCAGCAGGGTCATCCCGGCGCCAATCATGATGCCTATGAATTCCTGAGTGAAGCGATGAGCTGGTTCGAAAAAGCCGAAAGCCTTCGTCCGGCTAAAAACGACGATGCCCTTCTTCGCTGGAACACCTGCGCACGCATGATCATGGGCAGTCGGCTCACGCCACGCATAGTCGAGGCGGTGGAGATCCCCGGCGAATAGGCAGAACGTGGGAGGGCGAGGCTCCTGCCGAGCCGCCCGTTTCCAGCGAGAGCAAACGACTTTTCGGCACCTTAGGAGCCTGGCTCTCCCGCGCGGGGAACAGAATTTCTCAAGGACGCAAGTCGCGCGCCGGCCGATCCCAAAGGTTGACTCCACCTTCCTGCGCATGGCGGTCGATCGAGGCAAGTTCCCCTTCAGAAAACTCCAGATTGTCGAGAGCGGCGACGTTCTCACGCACTTGCTCAGCGCGGCTCGCCCCAATGAGGGCGGAGGTCACGCGTTCATCTCGCAATACCCACGCCAGCGCCATCTGCGCCAGACTTTGGCCCCGCGCGCTTGCGATCTCATTCAACGCCCGGATCCGAGTGAGGTTCTCCTCACTCAAGTGACTTTCTCTCAATGAATCTCCTCCAGCGCGCTTGATGCGAGCATCCTGGGGGACACCAGACAGGTATTTTGCCGTGAGGAGTCCTTGCGCGAGTGGAGTGAAGGCGATGCAGCCAATACCCTCCTGTTCAAGAGCGTTCAGCAAGTCTTCTTCGATCCACCGGTTAAGCATGTTATAGGAAGGCTGGTGGATGAGACATGGAACCTTCCATTCCTTCAGCAATCGCACCATCTCACGCGTCTTGCCTGCCGAGTAGGAGGAAACTCCCACATACAGCGCTTTGCCCTGCTGCACGGCCGTGGCCAACGCGGATGCGGTTTCCTCCAGCGGGGTATCGGGATCAAAACGGTGCGAGTAAAAGATGTCAACATACTCGAGCCCCATGCGATGAAGGCTTTGATCGAGGCTGGCGAGGACATATTTGCGTAAGCCGCCGCCCTGCCCGTACGGACCCGGCCACATATCCCAGCCCGCCTTGGTCGAGACGATGAGTTCATCGCGATAGGCGAGGAAATCCTCTCGTAACAAACGTCCGAAATTCAGCTCAGCACTTCCGGGAGGCGGACCGTAGTTATTGGCGAGATCGAAATGCGTGATGCCAAGGTCAAAAAGCCGTTCGGAGCATCTCCCGCTGTTTCTCCAGTGGACTTGTATCGCCAAAGTTGTGCCACAGGCCGAGCGACAATGCGGGCAATTTGAGACCACTACGACCACATACCCGGTAGATCATTTCCGAATAGCGATTGGCATTAGCGCTGTAGTTCATGAGAAGGAGTGTGGCTGCACGCTATTGGGCCGTCCAGCCTCCATCCACCATAAGTACGCTGCCCGTGACCAAACCTCCGGCGGGGGAGGCCAAATAGATGACTGCCGCGGCAACATCGCTGATGGTGCCGACGCGTCCAATTGGCAATCGATCTACCACTCTTTGCAGGTAGACCGGATCATCCAGGCGCTCCGAGGTTCCCGGCGTATAGATGAACGTCGGTGCGACGGCATTTACAGTAATTCCCAGAGCGGACCACTCGAGAGCCAACACGCGGGTCAGTTGATTGACGCCTCCCTTTGATGCGCAGTAAACCGCGTGATCACGAATCCCAACCACACTTGCCTGGGAGCTCATATTTATGATCCTTCCGGACCCTTGCTCAAGCATGATCCGACCGGCTGCCTGGCAGCAGAAGAAGAGTCCCTTCAGATTGACGTTTATCATTTCATCCCAATCTGCCTCGGTCACGTCTAAAGCCGGGTGGTTGGCGCCCAGGCCGGCGTTGTTCACCAAGATGTCCAGCCGCCCGAAGGATCCCTGGAGCGCACGGAAGCAGGACTGCACCTGCGCGAGGTCACGCACGTCAAGGGGGAATGCTTGTGCTTCGCCACCTTCAGCGCGAATTTCTTCGACCAACCTTTCGAGCTCTTCGTGGGATCGTGCGGCTACTCCTACCCTTGCTCCGGCATGCGACAAGGCCTTGGCAACTCCAAACCCTATTCCCTTGCTGGCTCCTGTAATGAGAGCGACTTGCCCTGTGAGAGTGAAGTCTGGATAACCCGTTGGCTTCATCGGCTTCGTAGGCTTAGTCCTAGGAAGAAGGGTAACTTAGCGTCCCCTGGAATCTAAGAACCACTGATAAGCATCGCGGATGCCCTCGCGTAGGCCAATCCTCGGTCGCCAGCCCGTGCCAAACAACAGACTTACATCGAGGAGCTTTCGCGGTGTCCCGTCGGGTTTCGTCGCATCAAAGACCAAGCTTCCTTCGAATCCTAAGACCTGACAGACTATCTCGGCCAGCTCGCGAATGGTGACATCTTCCCCGCAGCCGACGTTGATGATGTCAGGCGAATCGTAACGTTCGAGGAGAAATAGACAGGCGTCTGCCAAGTCGTCGACATGGAGAAATTCTCGTCGCGGCGTGCCTGTGCCCCAAACCACCAACTTGCTCTCGCCACGCTCTTTGGCCTCGTGGGTCTTGCGGATCAAAGCCGGAAGGACATGCGAGCTGTGAAGGTCGAAATTGTCGTTCGGTCCGTAGAGGTTAGTGGGCATGGCCGAGATGAAAGTCTTTCCGTATTCGCGCGCGTACGCCTGACAAAGCTTGATCCCAGCGATCTTGGCAATCGCATAAGCTTCGTTGGTCGCTTCCAGCGGTCCCGTAAGAAGGGCGCTTTCGCGAATCGGTTGCGCCGCCATTTTTGGATAAATGCACGAGCTTCCAAGGAACAACAGCTTTCGCGTGCCAAAATCCGCCGCAGATTGAATGAGGTTGTTCTGAATCGTGACATTCTGCAGGAGAAATTCGACGGGCTGTTCATTGTTCGCCACAATCCCGCCAACTTTGGCCGCAGCATCGACGACCACCGAGGGACGCTCGCGATCAAAGAACGCACGCACGGCAGTGCGATCCAAGAGATCCAACTCCGCACGCGAGCGAGTGAGAATCTTGCCAAAGCCCGCCTTCGAAAGCCGGCGCACGACCGCGCTACCGACCATCCCGCGGTGTCCGGCCACATAAATGGATTCGCCAATTTGCATGAGATTACCCCGCAGATGCTTAACACTTTTCCTCACACTGCGCGCACTCAAATTGAATCGTGGCGTGTCCGATTCCGTATTGATGGAACAATTCCTCGCGAATTCGGGTGAGCAAGGCATCGTCCAATGCGGGCGTTCGTTTGACAAGATGCGCTGTCAGGGCAATCTCATTCGTGCTGAGGGCCCAGATGTGCAGATGGTGGATGTCGGAAACCTCTGGGAGGCCGGCGAGATAAGCTTTCACCGCGGCGGGGTCCACGTTCTCAGGCACCGCATCGAGGGAGAGGTTGAGCGAGTCGGTCAAAAGCTCCCACGTGCCAAGCAAAATCACCACGCCAACCAGCAGACTGACGAGCGGGTCCAGCCAGCTCCAATTGGTCAAAAGGATTACCCATCCGGAAAGCATCACACCCGCAGATACGGCGGCATCGGCCGCCATGTGAAGAAATGCCCCGCGGACGTTGAGATCCTCCTTCTGTCCAGACATGAAGAGCAGTGCGGTGGCGCCGTTGACGACGATGCCCAAGGCCGCTACCCAGATGACCGTGCCTCCTTCCACGCCGGGCGGATCGCTGAACCGACGGATCGCCTCCCAGACAATCGCACCGACGCCCACCAGGAGCAGCAGGGCATTGAAGAGCGCCGCGAGGACGGTTGACCTTTTCCAACCGTAAGTTCGTCGCGGACTCGGCATTCTCTTTGCCAATTCGCTCGCAACCCACGCCATGACCAGGCCAAGGACATCCGCGAAGTTATGGCCGGCATCAGCGAGCAGGGCCAGCGAGTCAGAGAGTAAACCAAAGACGACCTCCAGCAGAATGAACCCAAGATTGAGCGAAATCCCAATCAGGAACTCGCGGCCGAAATCCTTGGGCGCGCGATGCTGGTGGCCATGTTCGTCATGGGCGTGCCCCATGAATAAAGAGCGCCGCGAAATGCGGTCCGTGTCAATGGCATTGATCTTCTTTTCTCCCGCCGATTCGCCGTATAGGTATGCCGACCAGCAATGAATCCTTCCCGGATCAGCTTCTTGCAGCGACTTGGGAGCACTTTGGGTCTCTGGGCTCTCATCCTCGTGGCTCTCTTTGCGGGATCCGAATACGGATATTTTCTTCTGATCCTGTTCATGGCGATGGTCGCCCTCTACGAATATTTCCACATGGTGAAGGAGCAAGGCACTCCGGCCTTCACCCTTACCGGAATGCTCTGCGGGGCCATCTACATGACGGCAAGCTTCCTTTATCAGCGAGCCCACGGACCCGACAATTCCGACGAACTCGAAATGGGCGTCCTTGTCGGATTTCTCTTCGTTGTCTTCTCCCGCCAGATGTTTCGGGCGTCCGCGAATCGCGATTCGCTTGAAGCCATTGCCTACACCGTTTTTGGACTCCTCTATATTCCCTGGCTCTTCAATTTCCTGACCAAGATCATCTATCTTACGCCGCCGACAGAAAACGGGGAAACCACCGGTCAGTTTTATTTGATTTATCTGATGGTAGTTACAAAATTCAGCGATATGGGCGCATATGTCTTCGGGAGCCTGTTCGGACGTCACCCGTTTGCGCCGCACATCAGCCCGAAAAAAACCTGGGAAGGCTTCTTTGGTGCACTCGTGCTCTCCTCACTGGGCAGTTACTGGCTCTACGCGCTGATTCCCTACCGGCTATCGGCATTTCGCCTTGACGATGTGATCGTTCTGGGATTGCTGCTCGGGGTTGGCGCGGTGGTGGGGGATCTGGCAGAGTCGATCATTAAGCGAAGCGCGCACGCCAAGGATTCGAGCCGGGTTCTGCCAGGGATTGGCGGGACCCTCGATCTCATCGACAGCCTGCTCTTCACCGCTCCGCTCATGTATTTCTATCTCCGCCTTGTTATCGGCGTGTCATGAGAACGCGCCGTGTCGTTATTCTTGGAGCCACCGGCTCGATTGGCCAGAGCGCCAGGAAGGTTGCCCGGGACATTCCGGAGCGCATGCAGATCCTGGGTCTTTCTGCGCATAGCGATCGCCATGGATTGACGCAGGCCGCCAGCGATTTTCCGGACGCCAAAGTGGCTCTTTCCTCCGGTCCCGACGGCGAAAGGCAACTGGTCGAATTGGCGACCCTTCCGGATGCCGACATGGTTCTGATCGCCATCGTCGGCACAGGAGGACTCAAGCCCGCCCTTGCGGCTATTGAGGCCGGAAAGGATCTCGCCATTGCCAGCAAGGAGATTCTGGTGATGGCAGGGGAGATAATAATGGAGGCTGCAGCTCGGAAGGGGGTGAAGGTGCTGCCCATCGACAGCGAACACAATGCCATTTTCCAGTGTTTGGACGGTCGAGGGGCCGCCGCCTTACAGCGGATCATCCTGACGTGCTCGGGCGGACCCTTTCGTGGCACACCGCGCGAGGAATTGGATCGTGTTACCCCTGAAATGGCGTTAAAGCATCCCACCTGGTCGATGGGTCGCAAGATCTCGATCGATTCTGCGACACTTTTTAACAAAGGTCTGGAGATGATTGAAGCGCGCTGGCTTTTCGACGTTCCGATGGAGAAAGTCGACGTAGTCGTCCATCCGCAAAGCATCGTGCATTCGATGGTGGAATTTGTCGACGGTTCGCTGCTGGCGCAGCTGAGTCGTTCGGACATGTGTTTTCCGATTCAATACGCGGTCACCTGGCCGGAACGGGTCTCGAACAGTCTGCGTCCGCTGGACCTTCCGGCGCTTGGCCGGCTTGATTTCGAGGCGCCGAGACGCCTGGATTTCCCCGCCCTCGATCTCGCGCGTCGCGCGGGAGAAATCGGAGGCTCCCTGCCCGCAACCCTAAATGCCGCCAACGAAGTTGCTGTCGATGCATTTCTCGATCATCGCATTCCATTCCCAGTGATTTGGAAGGCGGTGGAACGCGTGATGGATGAGTGCCAATTTCTTCCCCAACCCTGCCTGGATGAACTCTTGGAGATCGACCGCAGCGCGAGAGAGTTGGCGCGACGAGCAGTCAATTCGCAGGCGCTGACCGTCTCACCAAGTTGATTCAATTCACCGGAGCATCGACCGCCCAGATGCGGATGGCTCCCTTCTTTCCCCGAATCTCGGTTTCGCCGAGATCGCGTAGTTGGTAGTTCTTGGCGAGAGCCAGTCGCGTCGAGTTACTGCAAATGATTCGAGCACCGAAGCGAAATTCCTTGGTCAGGCTCTCCAATCTGGAGGCTAAGTTCACCTCGTTGCCCATAACAGTGTAGTTGTAGCGCGAGGCGGATCCGACGTTGCCCGCAACGACGTCTCCCGTGCTTATTCCGATGCCCGTGCGGAGCGGCGAAAGACCCAGTTCACTTCTTTGTCGATTCAGGGTTTCTTCGGCGCGAAGAATCTCCATGGCGGCGTGGATGGCTCGATCAGCGTGGTCGGCGACCTCCACGGGAGCCCCGAAGACCGCCATCATTGAATCGCCAATGTATTTATCCACGATTCCGCCGGCCGCTTCCACTGCACCGGTTACTTCAGTAAAATAGGCATTGAGCTCCTTAACCAGGTCTTGAGGCATCTGCGTTTCACTGTACGCAGTGAAGCCCCGTAAATCGGAGAACAAGATGGTAACATTCCGAATTTCACCACCCAACTCGATCTGAGAACGCATCAGTTCGCGCGCGACCTCAGGGGATACCGACTTTCCCAGCAGGTCGCGCACCTTATCGCGTTCCTCGAGCCCCACCGCCATGCCGTTGAAGGCGGAAGCCAAGTCACCAAATTCGTCGCGTGTCTTGACGGGAACGCGCACCCCATAGTCACCTTTGTTGATGCGCCGCACCCCTTGCGAAAGTTCGATTACGGGTCGAGTGACTCCGCGGGCTACAATCACTCCTGCCACTCCCGAAATCAGCAACGCGAAAACGTTCAATCCCATCAAAAGTCTTTCAAGCCTCCAGAAAGGCGCCATCTCCTCTTCAAGTGACGTCAACATCGCGATGGAGGTTCTGCCGTCGACGTCTTCCGGAAATGGAACTGTCAAACCAAGGAATGGCTGGCCATTGACCTTGAGGTTCTGTGCGCTGGCGGTCTTTTCGCTACTGGCAGGAAACGTCAGGTTGGCATGCTCGAGGGCCGGCGTGCTCGCGACGACAGTGCCATCGTAGAGGAAGGCAATCTCGAAATTGCTCAATCTGCTGAACTCCTCGACCAAGGCACGATCCAGCGGAAAACCCACTCCAGTCCACACGGTCAGCTCCGGCGCCAGCAGCGGATAGATCATGACGAGATGAAGCGACTTACTCCACGATTCGATCTTCGTTGCCTGAAGGGTTGGCGAATCCTCTGCGCGCAGAATCATTTGCTCGTCGACCACAAATTTCGCGGAGATCTCGTCCGGAAGCGTGTCGATGAGGGTCTTGCCGTCCGATGAAACCAGCCGGATGAACGAAGCCATGCCAATCCTGGCGCGATAGTTTTGCAAGGCTGATTCCAGCGTGGCCCTGGCAACTGGGTCGTTCGAGTTGCGGAGCTGGGCAAAAGTTGAGGCGAACGCGTAGTCGCTCGAAAGAAGTCGAACGGATAGCGCGAGCTGCTTGATCGTTTGCCTTACGAACTGAACAAAGACGCGCGTCGCTTCTTCGATCTCTGCATTGACACGCTCTTGCGCGTACTTACGCGCCGCCGCCGCCACGAGCATGAAAGTGACCGCCTGAGTGCCTGCGAGGAGGAGCAGCAAGATCGCGATCAGCCGCGCGCGAAGACTGGAAAAGAACGGATTCAGCGGTAGGCGCCTCCCCTTTCGTCCGGAGGCGTTCTCCGAAAGGCCGGACGCAACGTCATGGTCAGCTCCGCCGAGCTCTGCCCTCCCTCCAAGTTGGCTTGAACGGGTGCACCACGCAACCGCGGGCACCATCCTAGGATGGAAAAGGAACCGGCCGGCAGACCCCGAAGAAGCCCCACGCCTCTCTCGTCCGTTCTCGCGAAAAATCCAGAATCAAGTACGACGACATATGCTGCCATCCAATCATGGATGTTGCACCCTAGGGTAACGATGCCCGGGCGTTCGAATTCGATGACCTTGGGCGACTCTCCGATGTAGAGCGGGATATCGAAGGTCTTCGTCGTACTAAAGGAGTAAACATGATGCTGGACGTTATCCCAATTTGGAAAACGCACGATGCTCCCCACGGGAACAATGGTAACGGGCGGAATAAACTGACGGTTTTTCTGCACAATTTCCGCCTGAGTGGCGGGGAGCGTCTTCTTTTGCGGGCCTTCCGCCCAGACCACCGCGCCCTCTACGGGACGTCCCGTCTGATCCTTCACGAGAACCTGAACGTCTGCGCCGACCGCGCGGACCGTCAGGGTGCACAGAAGCAAGAAACCAAGCAGGCCAGACCGCTTGCCCTTGGGCTGCGGCCCGGGATCTCGGACGCTAGAACTTGAAGCGCAGGCCGATTTCCGCAATCTGATTCGCATAGTTCAAGCTCCCCCGTTGCGTGAACTCAAAACGGTAAGCCATTCGCAGTTTCATCCAACTCGTCAAGTTCTGCTCGATGCCTGCACGAACACTCTGCGTCCACGCATCGAAGCGATAGACCATGCGCTCGGCACCGAAAACGTCTGTTGCCTCCTTGACCTCAGCGATTGCGACGAGGTCGGGCCGTGGCGGCGTTGCATAAGAAACGACATCTCCATAGCGCACCGAATAATCCAGGAAGAAACGTGTCGCCGGAAACACGTCGAACCAACCGGAAACCCGGCCTTCTTGCGCGCCGGAGTAGAACACCGCGCCCTCCGCGAAAAACCACTGCGGAAGATACCGGACACTCAAACCACCACGCTCCACGAACTGCCACACCAAGCCAAGCGAGGGAAAAATCCTCGCCCCTGAGGCGCCAGACTGTCCCGATCCGCGGTAGGCGGTATAGAGGTCGATCTGGAGCCGCGGAGCGTTCCAACCCAATCCAAATTTCCTATCGACGCCCAAGCGAACTCCGCCTTCGATCTGGCTTAGGCCAGTGAATCGAACCGCCTGTTCACCTTCCCCCGCGAGGTAAGCATGCCAGCGCCAATCGCGCCCCCATACACCGCTGGTGCCCGCATCGAGACGCCCGGTGAAAAATCCGTCGGCGAGCCGATCGCTTGCCAAATTAGAGTTTGAAGCATTGCTTTCGTAGCGACCGCCGAGTTCCGCAGAGACCTCCAACGCTGCGCTGAAAACGCCCCTTAGCGGCAAAACGGCCGCGACAAGCAATACAAACGTTAGCTTTCTTAGTGTTCCTCGCGCACCAAAGTGCATACGGCTTCGCTCCCTTCCACGCTCTCTTACATTCGATTTCCCCGTGTTGTCGAGAGTAACGTATCCTCCGGCAGGAGCCGTTTGACAACGCGCTTGGCAGATGCGCGCGGATGCACGCCGATAATTTTTTCGGTCGCCACCACGGCCTCGTGCCGCTAGTTTCCGCCAGAGTTCACTACCGCTCATGGCTATTATTAAAGAATTCCGCGAATTCATCGCTAAAGGAAACGTGATTGACCTTGCCGTCGGAGTCATTATCGGCGCGGCGTTCGGCAATATTATAAAGTCGCTAACCGAGGACGTGATCATGCCTCCGATCGGGAAAATTCTGGGCGGCGTGGGCGGGCTGAATTTCAAGGATTATTTCATCCCGCTGGATGGACAATTTGCTGCGTACAAGACGCTTGAACAGGCCAAAGCCTCCACCGCGGTGATCGCGTACGGCTCCTTTATTACGATCATCATCCAGTTCCTGATTGTCGCTGCGTGCGTCTTTGCCTTGGTCAAAGTGATTAATCGGCTCAAGCGGGAAGAAGCAGAGAAACCGGTCCAGGCCACGCGATCCGAAGTATTGCTCGAAGAGATTCGCGATGTTCTCAAAAAAGACCGCGCGGCTTGACTCCTCAGAGGGAGTGGGGTGAGGCGGAATTGATTTTTGAGCGGTTTACGGCGAAGCTTTTTTTCTGTCCGCTATGGCTTTTAACCTGTTGAAGTTTCTCTTCATTTGCTTGGAGGTTATCCTCCTCTTTAACCTGCTCATCCTTGTTCATGAGTTGGGACACTTTCTGGCTGCCCGTTGGCGCGGGTTGGTCGTGGAAAAATTTGCGATCTGGTTTGGCCGGCCCATCTGGAGCAAGAGGATTAATGGGATCGAATATCGTCTGGGCAGCATTCCCGCGGGTGGTTACGTCGCGATTCCGCAGTTGGCTCCCATGGAGGCGCTGGAGGGGAGAGTCGAAACTGATCGCAGCCAGCTGCCACCGGTAAGGCCTCTGGACAAGATCATCGTGGCGGCCGCCGGTCCTGCTTTCAGCCTCGGCCTGGCATTCCTCATGGCCGTAATCGTTTGGTTCGTCGGCAAGCCGGAGAGCGAATCGGACTCCACGATGATTGGATATGTCAAACCAGCTGGCCCGGCCGAAATTGCGGGGCTTCGGGTTGGGGATCGGATCGTGGCGGTAGATGGCCATCCCGTGAATCGCTTCTTCGGAGGCACCGATGGCGTGAAATGGAGGGTCATCAGAAGCGAGGGCGCCACGATTCCATTTCAAGTTGAACGAAACGGCGAAATCCTAACGGTCGAATCGGGATGGACCAAGCCCGCCACCGCCAGCTGGCGGCGCCCCGCCCTTCGCGAGGTGCAAATCGGTCCCCGTGTCCTTCCAGGCGTCGGCTTGGTGCTGCGGGGCTCAGTCGCCGACAAGGCCGGTCTGCGGGTGAATGACCTGATCGTCGCTGTGAATGGAAAGCCGATCTTTAACCTCGACGAAATCGTGCCGTTTCTGAAAGAGAACGCGGGCCGTTCAGTGACCCTCACAGTGCAACGCGAGGGACAACCGCTTCCCATCGAACTTCCCGTTCCCCCGGCGAGCGAAAGCAACCCCAATGCGCCGATGGATCTTGGCATTGATTGGGGCCGCGTCGTTTTCAATCATCCCACCCCATGGTCGCAGGTCAAAGATGCAGCCACGAGTATTTTTCGAATGGTCGGTGCACTGCTCTCGCCAAAATCGGACGTGAAAGCGGCTCACTTCAGCGGGCCGGTCGGGATCATGCGCCTGTACTATCAAGTTTTTGAGACGAACTACGGCTGGCAACTTGCGCTTTCGCTAAGCGTCCTCATCAATGTCAACCTTGCCATTCTCAATCTCCTGCCTTTCCCTGTTCTCGATGGCGGACACATCGTTCTCGCCATCATTGAAGGAATCAGGCGCAAGCCAATCAATGTTCACGTCCTCGAGGCCGTGCAGACAGCTTGTGCGGTGCTGCTCATTGGCTTCATGCTTTATGTCACCTTCTTTGACGTTGGCGATATGTTTGTCACCGGGCAAAAAGAGGTGACCGAACAGACCAAGTGAGCCTTCGTTATTGTCGCAGTCTCTACAGTTATTCGCGTCGCGAGTCCCGCGAAGTGCGCGTAGGCAACGTGGCGCTCGGCGGGACCCATCCGATCCGCGTTCAGTCGATGCTGACGTGCGACACGATGGATACCAACAAATGCGTCAGCCAATCTCTGGAACTCGTCGGCGTCGGGTGCGAAATCGTTAGGATCACCGCTCCTACCGTCAAGGACGCCGCGAACCTCGGGAATATCGCGAGTGCCCTCCGCGCGCGCGGCTGCGATGTGCCGCTCGTTGCGGACATCCACTTCAAGCCTGAGGCGGCCATGGAGGCCGCCAAATGGGTCGAAAAGGTGCGCATCAATCCAGGCAACTACGCGGATAAGAAGAAGTTCGCTGTTCGCGAATATACCGACCAAGAGTATGATGCGGAACTCGCCCGCATTCGGGAGAAGTTTTCGCCCCTGGTCGAGTTTTGCCAGGAGCATGCCATCGCGATGCGTATCGGCACCAATCATGGAAGCCTGAGCGATCGCATCATGAACCGCTACGGCGACACTCCACTCGGCATGGTCGAAAGCGCTCTGGAGTTCGCGAGGATTGCCCGAGAACTCGGCTACCACGACTTCATTTTTTCCATGAAGGCAAGCAATCCCAAGGTCATGATCGAGGCCTACCGCCTGCTGGTCGCGCGTCTGGCTGCGGAGGGACCGGATTGGAATTATCCGATCCATCTTGGCGTCACTGAGGCAGGTGATGGAGAGGACGGCCGGATTAAGAGTGCCATAGGAATTGGCAGCCTGCTCTCGGACGGGATCGGCGACACGATTCGCGTTTCGCTCACCGAGGACAGCATCCACGAAATTCCAGTGGCCAGAGCACTTGTCGAAGCGGCCTCGGGCGATCCAAGTCCATCGTCTTCATTACGCATGGTGGCCGACCGCGTTTACGAGTACGATCCGTTCTCCTACCAACGTCGCCCCTCTCACACCATTGAAGTGGACGGCGTGAAGCTGGGGGGCGAAGAGGTGGTTCGCGTGGTGGTAGGCCAGAGGACGCATAACCAAGTCGCCCACAAGCTCGACCGCCTCGGCGATTATCAACCTGAGATCATCTACGAGAAGGCGGGGATCCGCGAGATCGATCCACGCAACGATGACGAGATCAGCGCTGTGAACAGCGAGACGCACGATGTGCTCGTCACCGTGCGCGATAGGCTGGATCTTCCCGTGATCGCAGCTTTCCGGATGCTTGCTGCCCGACTCGAGCCGCGGCATTCGATCCTTCTGAAGGATACGCTTTCCGCACCCGCCTCCGATTTTCTCTCCATTTTGCTAAGCGCGGCCACGAACATCGGCGCGCTGCTCTGCGATGGCATTGGCGATGCTGTCCTCGTCCAAGGTGACATGATGAGTGAACGCGACTTGCAAAAGACGGCGCTCGGACCAGGACAGTCGCTGCGGCTCGCCTACAACATCCTTCAAGCCGCTGGAGCAAGAATTTTCAAGACCGACTACGTCGCTTGCCCAAGTTGCGGACGGACACTCTTCGACCTGCAAAGTACCACCGCCCGCATCAAGGCGGCCACCTCGCATCTCAAGGGCGTCAAAATCGCCATCATGGGCTGTATTGTGAACGGCCCGGGAGAAATGGCGGATGCAGACTTCGGATATGTGGGAGGCGCTCCGGGCAAGGTCAATCTCTATGTCGGAAAGACTGCCGTGAAATTTAATATTCCTGAAAAAGAAGCCGTCGAGCGGCTAAAAGATCTGATTCGCGATCATGGAAAGTGGACGGAGCCGCGTGAGGAAGTCGCTGCGATTGCCTAATGCAAAGCCTCCCTGAGGCTGAAGCGAAGACGCAGGAAGTGGAAAATATTGGAAAGCTTCTAGTCGTTTTTGGAGTGGCGATGACCATCGTTGGAATCGCGCTCTGGGCGGGCTTTGGCCGCGGCTGGCTGGGTCGCCTTCCCGGCGACATTCATATCGAGCGAGGCGGGTTCGGCTTTTACTTTCCTATCGTCACCTGCATCATCATCAGCATTGTGCTAACGGTGCTTCTAAACATTTTCCGCCGTTAAAGATTTTCCTCGCGGTAATGAGCTTCGAGTGTTTTCCTTTGCCGTCATGAAAACGCTTGCGATCACCCTCAGCGCCGTCGTCTTGATGATCTCTTTTGGCTCCTGTACCTGGCTTCAGGAGAAGTACGCCAAAAATGAGAGCGCCAGCGTCGCTTATCTGACGGACAAGAAGACCGTGCCGGCTAAGATGAACATCGAGGGTTTGTGGTATTCGCCTCAGTGGGGCGCCGTCGTGCTCAACCAAGAACCGGACGGCAGGCTGAGCGGGGCCTTCCAAGATTACTATGCCGTCAACGGCGTGGTCAGTGGCAAGGAAGCCTTTATCGCGCTGACCGACGACGATTGGGTCGAGTACACTGTGGAGCTCAGGCGTAAGAGCAGAGAGGAACTAACCGGATTTTACTCTCCGAGCGTCCCATTCTTAGATAAGGATGCGCACGAGCTCGTCCTCAAGCGCATTGGAGACTGACTTTGAGGGGCGGCCTGCTCGTTGTTCTGGCGGTCGCAGCGTCGTTCTCCGGGTGTCAGTCCATCCGGAATTTCTCGCAGGAAAGGTACGCCCGGAATAACGAATTCGCGCGCGCCTGGCTCTCGGATCAGATTCTGCCCGCAGATATCAATATCTCGGGCTCATGGAAATCGCGCGATTGGGGAGATACGTTCTTTTTGCAGACTGACCGGACGATCAAGGGAAATCTGGGCAATTACCCAGTCGAGGGTGTGGTCAGCGGTTCGAAGGCCTACCTCTTGGCGAGTTCCGGAGGGGGATGGTTTCATTACAGCGTGGTTCTCGAAATGCCGGCGCCGAATGTGCTCATCGGCTACTATTCGCGATCAATTCCCTATCGATCGAGCAACCGCCGCGACGTTCGTCTCGACAGGACCGGTCCGCCCCCGCCCGGTCAAAGCTAAGCCAAACGCGCCAAAAGCCCCGTAAGGTAGGGAAGAAGTTGTTTTTTTCGCGAAACGACACCATCCAGCCGCCAGCCGAATTCGCCAGCCTCCGGATAATCGATCAGGCGCGTGAAGGATGGATCACCTCGGACGAGCAGGATCGAATTCTGTGTGTTGATGTCGGTGATAAGCAAAGCGGTGAAGAGGTAACCCTTTTCCGCGCGATGCGCTTCCAGCGCCTCGAGCAGTGCCTCTCGTTTCGCCTCAAACGGCGCAAAACTGAGTTCTTCAATCTGCGCGACACTGTAACGGTGTGAGCCGTGCTCGTATTCCTTGGAATCTGCCGTCACCGCCTCATGGGGGCTCATCGTGAGGAGCGGCGAACCGACCGAAAAAATCTCCGCCGCCAGGTCCGTCGGATTGATTCCGCTAGCCCGCGACAGATCCGCCATCAACGCTCTGTCCACATCAGTGGTCGTGGGAGAAGTGAGATTAAGCGTATCCGAAATCATGCCGCACATCAGCAATCCGGCGAGATTCTTGGACATGGGAATGCCGGCTTGCTGGAACAGCGTGCCCACTATGGTCGAGGTAGAACCAACGGGTCGATTGAGAAAGAGAATTGGCGCCTCGGTCGGAGGGGCGCCGATACGATGATGATCGAGAATTTCGGCAATGGGCACACGGTCGGCGCCGTCGACCGCTTGCGTGAGTTCGTTATGATCAACAAGGATCAGCTGGCGTGGAACCGGCTTCAGGAAATCGCCCTTAGCAAGAATTCCTCTCAGGTGCTGGTGCTGATCAAGGACCGGAAAGGCAAACTGCGAGGAGGTCGCCAAATCCCTTTCCGCCTCCTCCAGCGGCGTCTCTGGGGACACCGAGATAAAGGCGTCGTCGAGCATCTCTCCCGATCGCACCGCGCTGCGCGCCAGCAACACGGTTGTGGCGGTGTCGTGCGGCGAGCTGATGATCACGGTGCCTTTGTCCTCGGCCTGGCGCAGAATATCCTCTTCGACCTTCAGGCCGCCCGTGACGATAATTGCGTGCACGTTCTGCTCAATGCCAAGCTTCTGCACATCCTGACGATCGCCGACGATGAGAACAGTCTTTTTCTGGTCGAGGTTGCCCAACCTGCGTCGGAACGATTCGACATGCATCGCAGCCACGATGAGGATAAAGGTACGGATGTCACTTTCAGGAGTTCCCGCCAATAATGCGCCGCCGACGGTCTCAATGAGCTCCTTCAGAGCTGCACGTACTTCGCGTTGCAGACCGATCTGGTCGCGCGGTGGGAAGAGGTATTGCCCGATCTTGAGGGTGGAGACCAACCCGATGCAGCACTGGTTCTTGTCGACGACGGGCAGACCGCGAAAGCCGTTCTGACTGATGCGCGTGAACGCCTCATACACCGGCTCTTCGGGTCCGATGCTCACGACCTCTGAATTCATGACATCTTCGATTCGCGGTCGGACGCTGGTGACGAACCATGGCGCTTCAAAGCCAAATTTTGCGAGTGCATAGTCGATTCGTTGGTTGGTATTTCCACAGCGCGCGGCACGCACTTTGTTTGCTCCAGTCGCCTTCTTGAACTCTGCATAGGCAATCGCGGAACAAATCGAATCCATGTCCGGGTTCTTGTGGCCAATTACGATGGTCTGCATGCGTTCTTGGTAGCACGAACAGCTTTTTGGCAATAGAAAAACATGATGCGGTTAACCCTGTTTTGGCTGGTCCTGATGCTCTTCCGAACGAGCTTCTTTCTGCACGCAGAGGAGCCCATCCCGACGCCGATTCGCCTGGACGCTATTCTGCTGCGGACAGACCTATGGACGTCTGAACAACAAACTCTCGAGCCAGAGCTCGTCGAGTTGCGCTTTGCATGGATTTCCGCGATCCGAGACGTGGCACGCTCCTCGTCGCCTGGTCTGGTCTTCCAGAAGCACCCGCTGAACGAAGCGATTCTTGCTTTTAATAACGGCAAGCTTGCAGAGGTCAGGCTCTCCTACTTCAACCGCGGAGATTCCCGTGCTTTGCGGGAGGACCAGTTCGAAACCCTTATCGCCGGCATCACCGCAGATCTCACCGCGGTAACCGGCCTTGCGCCGAGGGAGCGTGGCCGCGACTCAGGCAATGTCGTCAAAGCGGAGGGACGCGTCTGGGAAGCCGGCGGCACCAGGTATTTGCTGGAATGGAGCGCAACAAAAGAGTCGAAGGTGCGAGCAATACCGTTCCGGGCAGAATTCATCCGCCTTACCTTACGTCCCGTGCCGTCGATGCGTATGCCTATCGGCACCGCGCCTGCCACGGTGCGGGATAGAGTAAAAGCGTTTGTCGGGCGCGATCACATCGAGCGCCTGCCCAACGGTGATGCGAAGCTGAAGGGCCTCCCCATGGTTGACCAGGGAGAAAAGGGCTACTGTGTGGTCGCCTCCGTCGAGCGCGTCATGCGCTACTACGGAGCCCCTGTCGATCAGCATGAACTCGCGCAGATCGCCAACAGTGACGCGACACTCGGCACTAGCACAGGCGCCATGCTGACTTCTCTGCGGAGACTCACCGGACGCCTTGGAATAAAGGTGCGCTCGCTCTACGAATGGAACATTCGCGATTTTCTCAAGATTATCGACGACTACAATCGCGCCACCAAGCGTGGCAAGCTGGCTCCGGAACTCCCACTGCTCACCGCCGCTGACGGAGAGGCGTTCTTCTCGCAATTGAAGCCCGAGATCTACAAGGAAGTGCGCATGAAAAGCACGGCCGATTTCGGCCGATTTCAGCGCGACATCCAGCGCAATATCGACGAAGGGATTCCTCTTCTCTGGTCGGTTCGTCTCGGCATCGTGAGCGAAAACAACTCTCCCCAAACCACCGGCGGACACATGCGAATCATTGTCGGTTACAACCACACAAGCGGCGAAATTCTCTACAGCGACTCCTGGGGCCACGGCCATGAGGAAAAGCGCATGCCCCTGGACGACGCCTGGACAATCACGAATGGCCTGAGCAGCCTCCAGCCGCTCTCCTGATCCTCGCGTGAAACTTTCTTCCGTTTCGCGCCGGGCTGAGTGATCGTCTTCGCTTTCCGTGAAAAACAAACGCATCTTGATCCTCTCAGCGTCGGTGGGCTCCGGCCACGTCAAGGCTGCGGAAGCGCTCGCCAAATCCTTCCGTGCCCGACCGGAAGTCGAGGAGGTCTTAGTCGATGACTCTCTCGACCATACAAACGTTCTGCACAGGCAGCTCTACTCGACATTGTACAAGCGTCTCTCTGCCGTCTTACCGGAATTTCTCGGCTGGTGGTACGTCTCCAGCGACGACCCTTGGGTATCCGACAAAAGCAGGCTCGCGCTTGACCTGCCCCAGGCCCTTCCACTCGTCAACCTGGTGCGCGACTTTAAGCCCCACTCCGTGATCTGCACGCACTTCATGCCCGCCGGAGTGCTTTCTTTCCTCATCGGTCTCGGGCGCCTCGAGGCCGAGCTGGGGATCGTCGTCACGGACTATCACTTTCATGCGTTCTGGATCACGCGAGCATTCCACTGGTACTTTGTCGCTCAGGAGGAAGACCGCATTCATATGGAGGGTCTTGGTCTTCCCGCCGATCGCATTCACGTTACGGGAATTCCGATTGGGCCGGAGTTTTCGCAGCCCGTGGACCGCGAAGCCGTGCTTATGCGCCATGGCCTGAACCCGGACACGCCAACTTTGCTGGTTGCCGGCGGAACCCTTGGGCTCAGCCCCGCGTCCGCGGTCGTGCGGAGGTTACTGCAGCTTGAGCGCCACTTCCAAGCCATCATCCTTTGCGGGAAAAACGAGGAGCTAAAGAAGGAGATCGAGACCCTCACGGCCGAGCACAAAGATCGCTTTCGCGCGCTGGGGTTCACACTGGAAATGCCGGATTTATTGGGCGCCGCTACGCTGCTCCTCAGCAAACCAGGGGGCGTAACCACGGCAGAGGCGCTGGCGCGGGGATTGCCGATGGTCGTCCTCGATCCAATCGGTGGACAGGAGGAACGCAATTCCGACGTGCTCTTAGAAGCGGGAGCCGCCGTGAAATGTACTGAAGTAACCGTCCTGAATCACAAGCTTTCGCGACTGCTCGACGATCCTGAACGGATCGCCATAATGAGCGAAAACGCGCGCCGGCTCGGCCGCCCGGGTGCGGCCAATGACGTCGCGCGAATCGTCGTCGAATCCGCCCCTCGGGCGCCGGCCATCATCTCCCGCCTGCGCGAAAAGGAGCTTCGCAAGCGCTTCGAAAAGGACAAGGCGTAGGCGAAAGATCAGCCCTACAGCGCCAAGGCAATCGCGAGAAGCGATCTATTTCAAAATGCGCACACCAGCAGCTCCGAGCACTTCCGCCCGTGAATGAAGAATTTCTGTGGGGTGTTGCCAGCTCTGGCTACCAATGCGAAGGCGGCTACAATGGTTCCGGCGAGCCCCAGAACAATTGGTCAGGACTCGAAGCACGCGGACTTGTCATGCGCACGGGATCGGCCGCAGATTTTTGGAACCGGTACGAAGAGGATTTCGTGCACAGCCGCGCGATGGGACTCAACGCCTTCCGGTTGAGCATCGAGTGGGCCCGCGTGCAGCCATCGACCTCCACCAAGGTCGCGGCGACGCCTCCTGCCTTCGACCTTGCGGCTCTGGATGGCTACGCCGATCGGCTGGCCGCCTGTCGTCGACATAACCTCGAACCCGTTGTCACGCTCCAGCACTTTACTCATCCCGCCTGGCTGGGCCTCGACGCGTGGCTGGACGACCGGACGCCAGCGCTTTTCGAACAGTTCGTTTCCACCGCCGTCGGACACGTCAACCGTAGACTGATAAAAATCCACGGAGAGCGTCCGTTGCATTGGTTCGTCACCATCAACGAGCCAAACATGCTTATCATTAACACGTATTTGAACCGCCACTTTCCGGGCGGAGGCCAGCGCGGCATGAAGGTGGCGGTCGCGGCCTACAATCGCCTCCTGGCCGCGCATGTTCGCGCCTACAACGCCATCCATGATCTTTTCGAGTCGGAGCAATGGAGTGCGCCGCGAGTGACGATGAATACGTTCTGCAGCGATGTCTATTGGTCCGAGAAAATGCTTCTCGACCTGCTCTGTGTTCGCGAGCGCGGTGTTCGCCCTGCAGATTTGAAAGCGTACCTTCGGGCAGGTTCCAACGGTCTTCATCAAGCTTTGCTGAAGGCAGAATTGCCGTTTCACTCCGACCCGTTTGTCTGGCTGGGACGCCTCTTTCACATTCTTGTCAACACCCTCGCGCCTAAGCACGCCGTCTCCGATACATTTGACTATTTTCTTGAGACGCTCGCGCACTCCAAGCGCGACCGGGTCCTCGATTACCTTGGCCTGGACTACTACGATCCTTTCACCGGTCACCTCTTTCGGCCGCCCTCCTTTGGTGATCTTGAATTTCGAAAGGAGAGCTTGCGCAGCCACCTGATGGACAGCTTGTCACGCAAGTGGTGGGACTGGCACGTTCTGCCGGAAGGTCTCCATTTCTTCTGCAAGTATTACGCCGCAGAATTTCAGCGCGGGATTCTGATTGCCGAAAATGGCATGGCGCTTCGGAGAAAGTTCGATAACAGCGTTGCGCATCCACGGCGCGACCGACTTACGCGGAGTGAATTTCTAAAGGCACACGTGGCCGAGATACGCCGGCTGACGACAGAGCAGGTGCCCATGCTAGGCTACCTGCACTGGTCAATCACCGACAACTACGAATGGGGATCTTACACCCCGCGATTTGGCCTTTTCAGTGTCGACTTCACAAATCATGCCGAACGGTCGGCAGTGGATCATCTGGGCGACCGGCCTTCGGAAACTTATGCGCGTCTGATCGCGCAGTGCCGAAGCGAAACTGCCGGAGCTCAACCTGCGTGAGAGCAATTTTGCGGCATGTCCCATCACCGTGTTGGACGAAGTTGATCAGGGTCCACAGATAACACAGATTCCCACAGATCGATTCCCGGTGAATCGGTGAAAATCTGTGCAATCTGTGGATAACCAGACAAAGCTCATTTCGCGCGGACAGCGTTCGCCCTTCAAGGTATTCCCAAAGCGCCTCGTCGATCTGTCACCTGTTTAAAATTCCGGCAGATCTATGCGAAACTACATAGCCGAAAGTGGCAAATGACCAGTGAACAGGCAATTCAGACCATCCTCAACATCGTGGCGAAGTTTTCGAGGAAACCGGCATTTGCGCCGTCAAGCGGGCTGTCAAGTCGCTGGAACGAAACGACAAAGAAGCCACCGGCACTCTGATGCGGGGGGGCCTTTGCCGTTACCGACTCCAGAGCGATGAAAGCCAAGTTGCGTAGGATGGCAACCGAGATTCTCCGTGATATCAAGGATTTACCGAACCGGGTCGTTGATCCGGACTGGCTGAACACCGTCGAAGATCAGGACAAATGAGTTAACGCGCGCTAATTCCACATCAGGGGAGAAGAAAAGAGCCGTCCATTTGATTCAAGAGCGGTACGAACTCTTTTCTTTTCCCTTTTGGAGATGTGCCGGCAGAGGCTCAATCGATTTTGCACATTTTTAGCTTGTGCTAATTGAGAAGGCTTCTAACTCCGCGGAGGGTTATGCCGCAGAAGGATTGGAAAAAGCATTTGCCAGATGGCTTTTACCTCTTGATTCGAAGGGAAACATGGTTCGGAAGGACGCGCGATTTCGCCGTCGTGCTCGTGTTTGATGAGGAATGCGTTACCCGGTATGACTCCAGTCACGGCTATGTGCATCGCGATGTCCTAGGCAGAAAAGCGGGCTTGATTAACAAGATTCCATATCCGAACATGACTTTTGCGGAAGGTTTCAGTTATGCGCTCCACGACATCCCGTCGAACTACCGGGAATACTTCGACTTCTACACCAGCCATTAACTGCTCGGATGAGGATCTGATTCGGTTCGGCGCTTACAGGCTCAGTCGCGCGGAGAGCAAGATGTATGCGCATCTCTTCCCAAAGCGGGCGCCGTTTCTAGTCCGGCTGTGGAGATTCATTAACGCTCGTTAAAAAGAAGAGTACCCGTCTTGCGGATGGGCTCTTGTGTGTTTCTCGTTTCGCGCCGTTATGCGGCACCGGGTTCCGGGAAGTCGGGAAGTTTGTACTCGAATGCCCACGTGAGTTGGCTTCCAAGACGCCTGTCGAGGGTTAGGGCTTTCAGAGCCGGAACAAGTTCGTGTTTCTGAAAAGCCTCGTAGTAAAAGTAAAACACCAACACGTATAGTCCACAGGCGGCATGCAGAACATTTTTCAGGTTGGCTTCGGCATAGTGAAGGTGGCGGTGATGCTTGACATCGTTGTATGACTTCCACCATTGCGGGTTTCCGCCTGTCCAGTCCTTCCACGGTGTAAGCGAGGAACCCAAACGCCGCACGTTTACGGCAAACTCGCAAAAATGCTGGTAACCGAGTGGGATGACGGCCCTGTAGTCGTCAATACCCTTCGTTTTGGCCTTCTGATCGATTTTGCGTGTCAACTGCTTTGCCACGACATCGATCTCTGAGCAAATGGCCAAATACATTCTGGTCAGCTCGGTCGAATACGTGTGCATATTCGCCTCGGCAAAATCCACATATCGTGAGGTCACCTCGAGATCGCGATCTATAGCCTGCAGATAGTCCCAATGAGGAAAATTCATTCCCACGGCAACTCCTTTGGCTTCTAAGCGAAAAGGCGTACGCTTCTTCGAAGTCGCAAGAGCTCAACCCGCGTGAAACGCTCGATCGTCGATTTGGACGAGTTCGCGAGAGGTCCACAGATTAACACAGATTCCAACAGATCCATTTCGGTAAATCAGTGAAAATCTGTGCAATCTGTGGATAACCAGTGAAAGCTCATCTCGCGCGGGCAGCGTTCGCCCTTCACGGCATTCCCAAAGCGCCTCTATAAATTGTCGTTATCCCTTTTGTTGCTCCAGCACGGCGCTGAGCACGTTCGCCGGCACCTGCTCGAAATGTGAGGGCTCCATCGAGTAAGAGGAACGTCCCTTCGAGAGCGAGCGAATCGCGGTCGCGTAGCCAAACATTTCCGCAAGCGGAACCTCGGCGGTGATCGTGGAAAGCTTGCCTTTGGTCTCCACGCCACTGATGCGCGCGCGACGACGATTCAGGTCGCCCGTGATGTCACCCTGAAATTCATCCGGGGTGATGTTCTCGACCTTCATGATCGGCTCAAGGAGGATGGGCTTTCCCTTCTTTAAGGCGTCCTTTAACGAAAAGATGGCCGCCATCTTGAAGGCGAGTTCGTTTGAGTCCACGTCGTGGTAGCTGCCGTCGACGATATCTACGTGAATATCGATTACCGGATAACCGCCTATGACGCCATTGTGAGTGGCTTCCTTCAGGCCTTTGATACAGGCAGGGATGTACTCCTTCGGGATGTTGCCGCCAACAACCTTGTTTTCGATGGTGATCCCCTTGCCGCGCGGATTCGGAGCGATCTTGACGATGACGTGCCCGTACTGGCCACGTCCACCGGATTGCTTCACCAGCTTGCCTTCGCCGTCCGCCGGAACCAAGATCGTTTCCTTGTAGGCAATCTGCGGCTTGCCGGCGTTCGCCTCGACCTTGAACTCCCGGAACATGCGGTCGCGGATGATCTCAAGATGAAGCTCGCCCATGCCCGCGATGATCGTCTGTCCGGTCTCTTCATTGGTGAAGACGCGGAAGGTCGGATCTTCCTCGGCCAGACGTTGAAGCGCGTTGGACATCTTTTCCTGATCCAGCTTCGTCTTCGGCTCGACCGCCATGGAGATGACGGGATCGGGAAATGAGGGCGGCTCAAGCAGAATCGGGTAATCCTCGTCACACAAGGTGTCGCCCGTCGTGATATTCTTGATGCCCACAATCGCAGCGATATCGCCAGAATAGCAGGTATCTATGTCTTCCCGCTTGTCAGCCTGAATCTGAATGAGACGGCTGATACGCTCGCGCTTGTTCGTGCGCGGATTGTAAACCGTGTCCCCCTTGCTCAACTTGCCGGAATAGACTCGAAAGAAGACGAGCTTGCCCACAAACGGATCGCTCCAAAGCTTGAAGGCTAGGGAGCAAAATTTAGCATTGTCATCGGCCGGAGCCTCCATGCGCTCGCCCGTGTCAGGATTTTGACCCTTGGCCGGAAGAATATCCAGCGGGCTGGGCAAGTAATCCACGACTGCGTCCACCAGATATTGAACCCCTTTGTTCTTGAAAGCGGAACCTCCCGCTACGGGAACAAACCTGTTCCCGATCGTCTGCCGTCGAATAGCCGCTTTGAGGTCCTGTTTGGTGATCGGCTTCTCTTCAAGGAAAAGCATGCCGACTTCCTCGTCCAAATCGCACATTTGCTCCACGAGGTCCTGGTAGGCCTTTTCGGTCACGGCCTTGTACTCCGCGGGAATATCCACAACCTCGTAGGTGGATCCCACTTGATCGCTGTCGGAGTAAATGATCGCCTTTTTATTAATAACGTCGATCTGACCCTTGAGATAATCCTCTTTGCCGAGGGGAAGCAGTATCGGCCAAGCGTTGGCGCCGAGCTTCTGACGCATGCTATTGATGGCGGCATCGAAATCCGCGCCCACACGGTCCATCTTGTTTACGAAGGCGATGCGCGGCACGCCGTATTTCGAGGCCTGGCGCCAGACCGTCTCTGACTGCGGCTGGACTCCCGCGACACCACAAAAGACGGCGATGGCGCCATCGAGGACGCGCAGCGAACGCTCGACCTCTGCGGTAAAATCGACGTGGCCGGGAGTGTCGATGATGTTTACACGCTGCTTGGCGCCTTCAAAAATCTTGTAGACCCCTTCCTCCTGGCGCTGGACCCATGAGCATGTCGTCGCCGCTGAGGTGATGGTGATACCCCGCTCGCGCTCCTGTTCCATCCAATCGGTCACGGTCGTCCCCTCATGAACCTCCCCGATTTTGTGAATCATGCCCGTATAGAAAAGGATGCGTTCGGTGAGGGTGGTCTTGCCGGCATCGATGTGAGCCGCAATTCCAATGTTGCGAGTCCGCTCGAGCGGAAAGGCTCGGTCGGGCGAATTGGGACTATTAGAGCGGGCTTTGGCCTCAAGCGTTGCAGACATGGCAAAGACAGGTTGCGTTCACGACAAACAGAAGCATGACAGGCTCTTACGGAACTCTGTCGTCGAAAATGCTTCTGTGTGCCATGCAAACATGATTGAAATTCCCGCAATCGGGACAGCGAAAGCGTAGCTCTTTCGCCATCGTGCGGGGGTCAGGGAAGGTAAAGAACCCAAACCGACAGGCAAGAGAAAAGTTTCTCATACCCGGCGGCCGAGCGCGCCGAAGAGAGCAATCGGGGAGCCTGTACGGTCGAGAATTCGACCGCCACGAAACCCGATCAGGTTGACTTGCTGCCGGCCTCTTTGCGCAGTTGTCGCTCCGCCTCGACCCAATCGCCCAATTCGTCTCCAGGTAGACTGAGGCCCCGGCGATGTTCGGCAATGTAGTAGGCGCGCAGAGCGATATCGTCCGCGGAAATTTCAACGGCAGACTTTTTCCGAATACTGACGGCCCGGCGAGGCTTGGGCGTGACCGGGAATTCCGTTATGGAGCTTTTCCTGTCGGCGTCGGCACTTGGCTGCTGCGAAGCCTTCTTGGATGAGCTTGCTTTGGTCTTCTTGGGATCGTCGCTTTTATCTTTCTTCTTTTTCGACATCATTTCGATTCTTTCGAACCCTAGACTACCCTCGCGATTGGCAGGGTTTGCAAAATAAATCTTCAAAATTTTTCGGACCAAAATAGCTTTCTCTTTATGACTGCGTTCGTCATTCGATGGCTGGTCACGACGGTCGCAGTCCTGGTGGCCGCGCACGTGATTCCCGGAGTGGGCTATGAGGGCTGGGGTGCTTTGTTGGGAGCGTCGCTCTTGCTTGGAATCATCAATGCCTTTGTTCGGCCCATCCTGCTGCTCTTGAGTCTGCCGTGGATCATTATCACCATGGGCCTGTTCATCTTTGTCATCAATGCGCTGCTGCTCATGCTGGTTTCAAAGATCGTGCCGGCTTTCCAGGTCTCTGGGTTTTGGAGTGCGTTTTTTGGCGCGATTGTGATCAGTCTCGTGAGCTGGCTGCTCAGCTCATTCTTCCGAGGAAGCGACGGAAAATTCCATCCGATCACGCATCACGCCTCCATCAAACGGGCGAATGCACGCGTCATTGAATGACTTACTGCCTGAGCCTCCATTGCAACGAAGGCTTGGCCTTCCTCTCCGATTCGCGAACCAGCGCCGGTGTGGACAACGTCACTATTCACTCCAAGATGCGGATCTACGAAGTCCGCGGGCAACGCGTATTTTGTCTGATGAGCTCAGGCAATCTTTCCATCAGCCAGTCGGTCGTGTCCTTGATCGATCGCGACCTTCAAAAAGCCAAAGAAGACCCTAATGTCCCTACTTTGCTCAATCAGACTAGCTTCCTCGATACAGTCCACTATTTAGGTCAGCGACTTCGGGAAGTCCGACGTATGGATGCTGACACCTTGGAACGGGCAGGCATAAGCTTTAACAGCAACTTCATCCTTGGGGGCCAGATTGGAAAGCAAACGCCGGAAATCTACCAGATTTATCCGGAGGGGAATGCCATCCATGCGAGCAGCGATTCGCCATTCCTGCAAATCGGGGAGCTGAAGTACGGCAAACCGATTCTGGATCGCGTCTTTAGTTCTGAGACTTCTCTCACGGAAGCGGCCAAGCTGGGGCTGCTCTCGCTTGATGCCACCGCCAAGAGCAATCTCTCGGTGGGAACCCCGTTCGAAATGCTCGCCTATCGAGTCGACAGCCTCGAGGTGCGTCATCACATCAAGTTCGAGGAAAACGATCCCTACCTGCGTATGGTCCGCGAGCGCTGGCAGGAAGGCCTGATTCAACTTGTGCATGACATCCCTGAACTCGATGTTCTCAAGGAATGAACTTTCTCGAATCCGGGCCGCCGGTGCGAATAAAGATCTGTGGGATTACCGCGCACGACGACGCTTCGATGGCCATTGAAGCCGGGGCGGACGCTCTGGGCTTTAATTTCTTCCGCGGTTCCCGAAGGTTTATTTCCTTCGAGCAGAATCGTTCCTGGATTGCTTCCCTTGCTGGGCAGGTCTTCCGAGTCGCCGTGGTGGTGAATGCCGCCTTGGAGGAGTTGACCGCTCTGCGCGAGTCGGGCTGCTTCGAAGCAGTGCAGTTTCACGGGAACGAAACTCCAGAGCTGTGTGCGAACATTGGATTTCCTGTCTGGATTCGCGCAGTGCGGGTGAAAGGTGAGCACTCGTTCGCGCAGGCCCTTCAATTTAACACATCATACCTGCTCTTGGATGCCTGGTCAGACGCTGCCTACGGCGGCACGGGACGAAACATTGAGTGGGGTTCGGCGGCGAAATTCGTCGCCGCTCAACCCTCAAAACGGCTGATCCTGGCGGGTGGCCTGGACCCTGGGAACGTCCGCGAGGCCATCCGGGTCGTGCGCCCGCACGCGGTCGATACTGCCAGCGGGGTGGAGAGCAGTCCCGGACGCAAAGATATTCGGCGGGTAAGAGATTTTGTCAGAGCCGTGCACGAGAGCCTCTGTAGCGACCGTGTCCCCATGGTCGAGGGCGCCCCCGGCGGGGGGGACACCGTCGCGACAAACCCGTCGCGCTGAATCAAGCTATGGACTTGCCGGCTTTCTCGGGCCGGAGGTCATGCCGCGGCTTGCCATAGACTCTCTCCGCTGCTTGCATGCGGGCGCAAATGAGCAACACCTACAAGATTGCCGTGCTGGCAGGCGATGGCATCGGTCCGGAGGTCATGGCGGCGGCGCTCCACGTCCTTCGCGCCGTGGAAAAGAAATTTTCTCTCGTGCTCGAGTCCAACGAACGAGCCGTCGGCGGCGCCGCGATCGACACCCAAGGAAAAGCGTTGCCCGAAGAAACACTCCGCGCATGTGAAGCTGCGGACGCCATCCTCTTTGGCTCAGTCGGTGGTCCGAAATGGGAATCGCTCCCTCCTGCGGAACAGCCTGAGCGGGCTGCTCTCCTGCCGCTTCGAAAGCATTTTGCGCTCTTTGCCAACCTCCGGCCGGCTGTTTGCCTGCCCGAGCTTGTGCACGCCTCGCCTCTTCATCCGAGCATTGTCGAAGGTGGGTTCGACATTCTCTGCGTGCGCGAGCTGACCGGAGGGCTCTATTTTGGCGAGCCAAAGTATATCAAGGAAGAGGGCGGGGAGCAGTTCGCGGTCGATACGATGATTTATTGGGAGAGCGAAATTCGCCGCATTTCCAAAGTTGCCTTCGAAGCCGCCCGCAAGCGCCGGAGCCACGTGACCTCTATCGACAAGGCCAACGTCCTGCAAAACGGCATTCTTTGGCGACGCGTCGTCGAGCAGGTGGCCAGAGATTTTCGGGATGTCCGCTTAAGCCATCTCTACGTGGACAACGCTGCCATGCAGTTGGTAAAGAATCCGAAGGCCTTCGATGTCGTGCTGGCGGAGAATCTTTTCGGGGACATTCTGAGCGATGAAGTTGCCATGCTCACGGGCTCTCTGGGAATGCTTCCGAGCGCCAGCCTGGGCGAGATAACTTCCGGCGCGGCCCGGTTTGGAATGTATGAGCCAAGCGGCGGCTCGGCCCCGGATATCGCAGGTAAGGGAATTGCCAACCCGATCGCGCAGATCCTTTCCGCCGCCATGATGCTCCGTTTTTCCTGCGCGCAAGAAGAGGCGGCTGCCGCCATCGAAGCCGCAGTGCGGCGGGTCATCGCCGACGGCCTACGCACAGCGGACATCCATACACCCGGCACAGCTCGGGTGGACACCGCCGCAATGGGGGAAGCAATCGCGGCTGCGATTTAGACTCGCAAACCTGAAAAGACTACCGGAAAGCTCCTGCGCTTAATGCTATAGCGGCGACGGGGAACTCGCCGGCAGAGACCTCCTCCGATCAACTCTGGCAGGGGGAAAACGCGCTTGTAGCGACCGTGTCCCCACGGTCGAGGCGTTTTTCGGCGATGGGGACATCGCCGCTGCAAGCAAGATGCTGGAAAGACTCCTCCCCGAATTGCGGACACAGCCAGCCGCCGAGCAAGGGGCCATTTCGCTGATTTCGGTCATGAACTTTCGGCACTTGACGACGCCGCGTGCGGGCAGCAACTTTCCGGCTCTGGCAAAGGATTGGGATCCGGCGACGAGAGGGATTCCCCAGAAGGCCAGTTCACCATGCAAAATTTCCATGTTTGACAATGTCTTAGGCTTTTTTTCAAACGACATCGGTATCGATTTGGGCACGGCGAATACCTTGGTCTATGTCAAGGACCACGGCATCGTCCTGCGCGAACCCTCGGTCGTGGCGGTTCAACAGGGCACTAACAAAGTCCTCGCCGTGGGCGACGAGGCGAAACGCATGCTTGGCCGAACTCCCGGCAACATCGTAGCGATTCGGCCGCTCAAAGATGGGGTCATCGCCGATTTTGAGGTTACCGAAGCCATGCTTCGGCACTTTATCAGCAAGGTGCACAACCGCCGGCGGATGGTGCGACCCCGCGTGGTTATTGCCGTCCCCAGCGGAATCACCGAAGTCGAAAAGCGCGCGGTGAAGGACTCGGCAACTCACGCGGGTGCGCGCGAAGTCTACTTGATCGAGGAACCGATGGCGGCGGCGATCGGCGTCGGACTGCCTGTCCAGGACGCGGCAGGCAACATGATCATCGATATCGGTGGCGGCACTACCGAGGTCGCGTTGATCTCCCTCTCCGGCATCGTGTTCAGCCGCAGCGTGCGCGTCGCCGGCGACGAACTCGACGAGTCGATCATGAACTACATGAAGCGCGCCTATAACTTGATGATTGGCGAGCGAACCGCGGAGGATATCAAGATTAAGATCGGTTCAGCGTACAAGCTTGAGAAGGAAATGAGCATGGAGGTCAAAGGACGCGACCTCGTCGCCGGCCTTCCCAAAACAATCACCATTTCATCGCAGGAAGTTCGTGAAGCGCTGCTCGAGCCCGTCTCCACCATTGTCGACTCCGTCCGGATAACTCTCGAACGCTGTCCCCCGGAACTCTCGGCAGACCTGGTGGACAGAGGGCTTGTCCTGGCCGGGGGTGGCGCTCTCCTGCGTGGTCTCGACAAACTCTTGCAGGAAGAAACCGGCTTGTCCGTCCATGTGGCAGAGGATCCGCTGAGCGCGGTAGCCGAAGGCACCGGCCGGGCGCTCCAGGAACTGCGCTTCCTCAAGGCGGTGGCTTCCCGCGATCGCAGCTCGAGTAGTAATTGACCTCAAATCCGTGCCAAAGCCTGGCATTCTGAGATGTAGCCAAAGGTTTCAATGAGCCGGCTCAACGTTATCCTGGTCATCGTCGTGATCATCGGCGCGGTGATCATCTCTTCCTTCGGCGCGACGGCGATGCAGAGACTTCAGGCAGGATTTCTGAGCGCGATTTCCCCTTTCCTCAAGACCGGCTCCGCGGTCCAGCGACAAATCGGAGCGATGGGACAGGGACTGAAGACCCTCGATCAGTTGGAACGTGAGAATGAACAGCTCAAGGGAGAAAACAAGGAGCTTCGCGCCTCCAACCAGGTGCTGCGGGATCTGGAAACCGAAAACAGCAAGCTTCGCTCGGCGCTGGAATACAGGAAGCGATCGATCTTCAAGCTCTTGCCCGCCCGGGTTATCTCCCGCGATGCTTCCGCATGGTGGAGCACCCTCAGGATCAACCGCGGCTTTGAAGACGGCGTCGAACCGGATCAGCCAGTGCTTACCGATGTTGGGTTGGTCGGAAAAACCACCACCGTGGCCAAAAATGAGGCGATCGTGCTCCTGATTAGCGACGAAAGCTGCAAGGTGGCCTCAAAAGTGGAAGGTTCCAACGAAAGGGGCATCCTTTCCGGACGTCGCATCGGCGAGGGCGAAGTTCCGACCGAGATGCAGCTCAATTTCTTGAGCAAGAAAGCGAATCTCCAGCCGGGACAGAAGGTGTATACCGAAGGGGTCACCAAGGGAAGTTCCACGGGCGTCTTTCCCTCCGGCATTTTCTTGGGCACCGTAAAGAGCTTCCAGGCGCGACCTCTCGATGGACAGGCCATCGTCGAGCCGGCTGTGGACCTATCTACCGTCGAGGACGTGTTTGTGGTCGTCGGCGCCAAATGAGACTTGCGGTTGGCTGGCTTTCCTTGGCGTTGGCGATTTTTCTGACCATTGTCATCCAAGAATTCATCCCTCCGCTGCGCTTTCTGCACGGCGCGCGAGTCTTCCTTGTCCCGATGCTCTTTTGCTATGGAGCCCTGTCTATGCCGTTCTGGGCGATGCTGCTGATGGCAATTTATACGGGCCTCTTAACGGATCTCGCGCATCTGAACGTCGTCAATGGCCATGTTGAAATCGCTCTCGGATGGTCTATTGTTCTGTTCGTGTTTTTCGGGCTCTTCGCTCATGGCCTTCAGCCCGCTTTCGTTCGCGGACGCTGGTGGGTGCATGTTCTGCTCAGCTTAGTCTGCACGTGCGTCTTTCTTGCCCTACAGTTCGTTATGATCTCTTTCCGGAGACAGGGAATTTTCTTCAATGAGACCGTCGCCTGGCGAATTCTTGCGCCAGGCTTCATCGCCGCTGCCGTCGCTCCGCTTGTGCATTTGGCCGCGGTCAAGCTCGCGCCCTATGTGCATGGGCCGACCCGTCTGCGCCCATTTCGGAGGATTCGGCAATGAAACGCGGGCAGATTCCTTACAGGCTCTACTTTCTGGGGGCGATCATCTTCCTGGCGATCACTACTCTTTCCTTTCGCCTTTGGTACGTCCAGATCGCCCGCGGCGCAGAATACACCGCCAAAGTTGCTTCTGGTTCGCGCATTACGGTGCGGATTCCGGCGGTCCGAGGTGACATCCTGGACCGCAACAGCATTCCTCTCGTGCAAAACAGAGCGAGCTTCGATGTGGACTTCTTCCTGCCGGACATGGTGCGCGCCTACCGCGAGAGTCACGGCAACGTCCCGATGCACACCTTCCGCGGAACCGTCCGCAACATGCAAAAGGACATGTCCGAGGCCGATGTCCGCCGTATTGTCGCTGAACAAATCATCCCCCGGCTGGAGGAACTCGGCGTCGCGCAGGACTACAATGCCGATCGTCTGCAGATCCATTATCGACTGCGGAGCGAAGTGCCTTACAATTACATGCAGGACATGGATTTTGAGACGATGGCCCTGCTCTCGGAGCGCAATTTGGGAGTTCCAGGCGTGAACGTCACGAAGAAGCCGGTCCGTCAATACCTCTTCGGAGCGCTCGGAGCGCACTTCCTCGGCTACGTGGGAATGCCCAACGATCTCACCAAGCTTCCCGATATCAACAAGTTTAACTTTTACGATCCGGACATGGAGGGCAAAGCTCAGATCGAGCTTGCCATGAATGATTACCTCAAGGGCGAGGCGGGGATGAAAATCCTCCAGCGCGACGCCAAAGGCACAATCATCCGCAGCGAAACCGAGATGATCGAAGCGAAACAGGGCGCGACCGTGTATCTCACCATCGACGCGCGCGTCCAATATATCGTCGAGCAGGCATTGCGCGCCGTCGGTCGCGCCGCCGCCGTCGTCGTCGATCCTAACAACGGCGACATTCTGGCCATGGCTTCCATTCCCTCTTACGATCCGAATAAGTTTATTCCCGCCATCGCGGCAAAAGACTGGCTGGCTCTGAACAAGGACGAAACTGATCCCCTGCTCAATCGCGCCATCAGCGCCTACGCACCCGGATCAACCTACAAAATCCCCATCGGGCTCGCGGGTCTGCGCGCCGGCGTGGGCGATCGCTCCTTCAACTGCTCAGGCGGTGTCCAATATGGCAACAAATACATGCGGTGCTGGATTGCGGACAAGGGCGGCACACACGGCACCCTCGGCTTGCAAAATGCAATCAAGGTCTCCTGCAATGCTTTCTTCTACCAGTATGGGAATGCCGCCGGAATCGATCAGATCGTCGGGACCGGAAACATGCTTGGATTCGGTCAGAAATCCGGGATTCCTCTCTCAGGGGAGGCTCCGGGTGTGCTGCCCGGCCCCGAGTGGTTGGCGGCGATCAATCCTCAAGCGCGCTGGAGTGCCGGCCTAACCGCAAACACTTCGATTGGACAAGGCGACGTGCTGGCGACGCCGCTGCAGATGGCACTGCTTACTGCGGCCGTCGCGAATGGAGGAACCAGCTATTATCCAAGGATGGTCGACAAGGTTGTCGCGCAGGATGGCAGTGTTATCCTGCAGGAACCGGCGAAGGTCCGCTCCAATCTCCTCACCGACGGCGGGATGACTGAGGCGATGATCGAGAAGGTTCGACAGGGAATGAGCAAAGTCGTAAACGAAAGCGGTGGCACCGCAGGAAAGGCGCGCATCAAGGACGTAACCGTGGCGGGTAAAACTGGCACGGCACAGTTCTGGCGCAGCGGAGTAAAGGACAATCACACCTGGTTCCTCTCCTTTGCGCCCTACGATTCGCCTAAGTATGCGATCTGCATTTTCGTCCAAGGTGCCAAATCGGGCGGCGGCGTGGCGGCCCCGATCGCGGCGAAAATCCTGGAAGATATCTTCGCGCTTGACCAAGGAAAAGACTACGAGCTGGCCTGGCTCGAACCGGCCAAGGGAAATTTCAGGTTCGTGGAAAGTGTGGACTTCAACCGCGACATTCCCACGTCGACCGCGATCGCAGCCGACGAGGAGACGGGCAACGACGACGACGATCGCCCTCGATCCCGGCGTTCCCAGGAACACAAACCTGCCGCGCCTAATGTGCGCGCGGAAGCGGACGACGCGGGCCGCGTTCGAAACAAAGTGCGGAAACCGTCGGGCATTGAAAAGTTTTTCAATTTCCTGACCGGTGGAAACCGGGAAAAAAGGGAGAGGCAAAAGGCTCCGGCTGGTCACCGATGAAGAGCTCGCTCCCAGCAAAATTTTTCTCACCACGCGGTGAGCAACAACCAATTTTTAATGATCGAAACCGTAAAGAAAATTTTAGGCATCGGGAAGAAAACCACGGGGATAAAGCTGATTGTCAGCTGCGAGCGACTCGAGAAGCGGGTCGCCTTGCTTGAGAACAATCGACTCGAGGAATACACCACAGAACGCGAATCCGACCGCAATATCGTCGGAGCCATTTACAAGGGAAAAGTTCGGAACATCGAACAAGGGATCAAAGCGATGTTCGTGGATATCGGCTTCGAGAAGAACGCTTTTCTCCAGTTCTGGGATGCCATTCCCGCCGCCCTGGACAGCGGCGTGGAGGCCGTCTCCCGCGATGGCACCAAGAAAAGGGCGCAAAAAATCACGCATAAGGATGTCCCCAAGATTTATCCCGCGGGCTCCGACATCCTCGTTCAGGTAAAGAAGGGACCTATCGGCACCAAGGGTCCGCGCATTACCACGGACATTAGTTTGGCTGGGCGATACCTCGTGCTGATGCCGTTCAACGACCAATTCGGAATATCCCGAAAGATCGACGATCCCAAAGAGCGCGAGAGGCTTCGCAAGGTCCTTCGCACTCTCGACGTCCCCGAAAGCATGGGCGTGATCATTCGCACCGTTGGCCAAGGCCAGCGGACGAGATATTTCATCCGCGATCTAAGTATTCTTCTGCAACAATGGGATGACATTCAGAGGGGGCTTGAGGAGCTGCCAGCGCCGGTGTGCCTGTTCCAAGAACCCGATCTGATCGAACGCACCGTGCGCGACTTCCTCACCGATGAGGTGGATGCGGTGATCATCGACGACGCCAAGGCGTGCGAGCGCGTCCAGGAACTTGTTGGCCAGATCTCCTCGCGAGCTCGCAAGCGCATCCAGAACTACACAGGTTCACAACCGATTTTTGACTGCTTTGGTGTCCAGGCCCAGATCGACGCCGCCTTCCACCGCCAGGTATGGCTCCCCTGCGGCGGCTACATTGTGATCGATGAGACCGAAGCTCTCATCGCCGTGGATGTCAATACCGGTCGCAATAAAGGTGCCAAGGACATCGAGAGAACGATCTTGCAGACAAACCTTGAAGCGGCCGACGAAATCTGCCGCCAAATGCGGCTGCGCAACGTGGGTGGAATTATTATCGCCGACTTCATCGACATGAGTAGCCGGAAAGATCAGCAGGCCGTCTATCAGCGCGTGAGGGAGCGCCTCAAGCGAGACAAGGCCCGCACTCATGTCCTGCCAATCTCTCAGCTCGGGCTTATGGAAATGACGCGCCAGCGGGCAGCCGAGAGCTTGGCCAGCACGCAATTCGTCCCCTGCCCACACTGCAACGGCCGGGGAGTCGTTAAAAGTCCGATGACGATGAGCGTCGAACTGCAACGAGCGTTACATTCCGTCATGCGCAAGCATCAGGACAGCGTGCATGAGGTCAAGGTGATCGTTCATCCCGACCTGCTGAATCGGCTGCGCACCGAAGACGAGGAGCACCTCGTCGACATCGAGCGACGCTATGCGGGTCGACTCTCATTCCGTTCCGATCCCACATACCATCAGGAGAAGTTCGTGATCATCAACGCGCTTTCGGGCGAAGAACTAAAGTTCTGAAAAGCGTTTTAGCCGGTATCTCCGAGTCGCTGTAAATACGAGAAGCTGTAGATGCCGGTGCTATGCCCATCCCCCCAGCGCGGCTGCCATCCGTAACCACCCACGATTTCCCAACCTTGGAGATCGAAGCTTGTCGGTTCAAAATGCACCTGAGGCCGCATCGTTCGCCCAAGCACATCCGGCTCCCCTCCGCATGAAGCGCACGGACACGACCGCCGCAGTCTCTCCAGAGAGACATACGTCTCCTCGCCATTCGACCAAGCAATGGCCAGCTCGGATCCAATCTTCTGAATCGCTTTCGGCTGGAGCACAGGTAATCCTGCTGGTTTTCCTTGCCTATTGCAAACGGCATTGAGTGCGGGTGTCGATGGAGACTCTGGCCGGTTGTCTGTCCGAGCTGCCGTCCCTCACCGGGAGGAGTGACGTGGTTTTAGTTCGCCAACGGGGTAGGTTTCGAAGAACAGTTAGCGGCT
The DNA here is from genome assembly GCA_963824895.1 of uncultured Verrucomicrobiae bacterium. Classification (GTDB taxonomy): domain Bacteria; phylum Verrucomicrobiota; class Verrucomicrobiia; order Chthoniobacterales; family Terrimicrobiaceae; genus DASTFP01. The sequence goes on from CAWGQS010000001.1 coordinate 72,108, forward strand.
ATGATCGGACGTTCGGGCATCCGCGAGAAAAATGGTGCTTGTTGACACGCTTGCACCGCTTGTTCTGCTGATTGCCCTGGGCGCCGCTCTTGCGAGGATTCGCTTTCTCGGTCCTGCATTCATCGCCGACTTAAATAAGCTCGCATTTTGGATCGCTCTTCCAGCGCTCCTCTTTACCTCGGCTAGCGGGGCGGCAGCCCCTGACGTCAGAACTCTGCGCCTCTTGGCCGTGCTGGTGGCTGGCACGGCCCTAATCACCCTGCTTGCCTTCGGTGCGAGTCTCGCCTTGCGGATGCCCGCGAGCACTCGCGGGACACTGATGCAAGCGGCCTTCCGCGGCAATCTTGCCTACATCGGAATTCCCGTTCTTGCCTACAGCTTCTCGGAAAGTCCGTCCGAAGCGAGCAACCGCGCGTTGGCGACGGCAGTGATCGTAATGGTGCTCACGATGGCCTTATACAACATTCTTGCGGTGGTCGTTCTCCAAGCGAGCATCCATTCACCCCGAGGAATCGATTGGAGGCGCTCTGCGCTCTCGATTGTCAGCAATCCACTGCTCCTTGCCGGTCTCCTGGGCTTAATTGTCCCGCTCTTACAGATCACTTTACCTTCTTTCCTGCAGCGTGCACTGGAAGCACTCGGCGCCGCCGCGGTGCCCATCGCTCTGATGTGCATCGGCGGTTCACTGGCAACCATCCAAATACGAGGTCGGCGCTCGTGGATCGCTACGGCTGCACTTCTCAAGGTCGCGGTCTTACCCTGCCTCGTTTTCCTATTCGCACGGCTAGTGGGACTTGAGCCCGCCGAGCAACGCGCCGCCCTCGTTTTCGCTTCCTGTCCTACTGCCGCGGCAGCATTCGTTATGGCACGCCAAATGGGAGGCGACGAAGCACTTGCTTCCGGCTCGATAGCGCTAAGCACTTTGCTTTCCTTCATCAGCCTGAGTGTGGCCCTTTGGGCAACTTCATAAGAGCGCGCGGGAAGTTCTGGTCGGCTCCGCGTTCTAGCTGCTCCGAACCAAGAGGAGCTTCTTAAGGAAAGGGCGGTCGCCGACCTTGGAGGTGAAATCCTCTTTTGCAACCTAAGTTTAGAGGCTGCCCACACAAATCTTCGCGATGCCCGCGTTAACCAGAGTCTCGCGACGTTGCCACAACATCATTCGGTTTCCCGACAGGGAACACCTCAAGGGCGCACGGCGGTCCGTTCTTCGGACGCTTGGCATGCCGTTCGCGACGGACGGCTGGGACCGCCCGATATTGGAGACACTTTCGTTAACCAGGGCGTAATCAAGGCGGGCAGCTATTTCAGCAATCACTTTGAAAAGCGGCCTGGAGGCCAAACGGGCTGGAGCGAACAGCGCCGGGAACATTGGACCAATTGGTCCCAGCAACACCGCGCGCAACTGAACGGCTTCTCGCAAAATCGCCGGGAACGATGGAACGAAATCCATGACTTTCGTGCCAACCGTCCGGGCGGCTGGCAGCAGCGTAACGATGCCTGGCAAAATTGGCGGCAAGAGGTCGGGGACTACCGACGGGATCGTGCCGATGAGATTCGCAACGGCATTCGCGACCGTCATGATCATTGGTTCACTCCGGATTGGTGGCATGGCTGCGGGTGGTGGTACGGAGGCAACATCAGCCTCAATGTTAATCCGTGGTGGTGGTGGCAGCCCGTCCTGTGGTCAAGCTACTGGATTATCTATGAAGCCGCCGCGCCTGAACCAATTCCTTATGACTACGGCACAGATGTCGTCGTTGAGGGTGAAGACGTTTACGTCAACGGCGAGCAAAGCGAGTCTGCGGTCGCGTACCGCCAAGACGCCCTGGCGCTAGGCAATCCGGCCGAGGTTCCACCGCCACCGGCGCCCATCGACGCGAAGGATGCCAGCATCATACCGCTTGGAGTGTGGGCCCTCGTCCAGCAGGAGAAGGGGGACGCCATAATGTTCTACCAGCTTTCGCTGACGCGTGAAGGTTTGATCACTGGCGGATACTGCAATGTGCTAACTGGCGAGACAGCCCCCGTGACGGGTTCGGTAGATAAGAAATCTCAGCGCGTGGCCTGGCACACGGGGGAAAAAAGCAATTCGGTCGTCGAGTGCAACCTCTCCGGATTGACCAAAGAGCAGACGCCCTGCTTTGTCCACTTTGGCACCAAACAGACGCAAGAATGGCTTCTTGTCCGTCTACCGAATCCGAATTTACCAGAGTCTGCCGTCGCTCTCCCTTCGCAACCGCCCTCCATCCCGGAGAGATAGCTCAATATTCCCTGGCGAGGAGATGATGTGCGAGTTGACGAAGTCGCACTCCGCTGTTCCCGAATGGCTCCAGCGCTCGATTGGCAGACGCCGTGAGTCGGCGGGCTTCCTTGCGGGCCGCATCCAAACCGATGAGCGCCGGATAGGTGGTCTTCTGCGCGGCAACGTCCTTGCCCGCGCTCTTGCCGAGCTTTTCGCTTGTCTGCGTGACATCAAGAATGTCGTCAATAACTTGAAAGGCCAGACCGAGATAATGTCCAAATGTTCCAAGAGTAGCGACCTGCGCAGGTCTCGCGTCGACGGCCATCGCACCGAGCTTCAGGCTCGCTGCAATCATCGCCGCTGTCTTGCACTCGTGAATGAAGCGCAACTCGCGACGTGACGACTTTTTCCCCTCCCCCTCCAAATCGGCCACCTGACCGGCGATCAAGCGCTTGCTGCCAGCCGCGACTGCCAACTCGCTCAGGAAGTCTTTGAGTCTATAACGTCGCGGCTCCTGAATGGACGCGAGGATCTCGAAGCCCACCGTCAGCAAGGCATCACCAGCCAAGACAGCGACCCCTTCGCCGAATACTTTGTGCGAGGTCGGGCGTCCCCGGCGCAAGTCATCGTCATCCATGCAGGGCAGGTCGTCGTGGATCAAAGAATAGGTGTGGAGACACTCGACGGCGCAGGCGGGAAACATGGCGTTGCCATAGCTGGTTACGCACGCTTCGGCGGCCGCCAGGCAGAGAATTGGACGCATGCGCTTCCCGCCCGCAAAGAGGCTATATCGCATCGCGCGATGGATCGTCGTGGGCTTTACGGAGGCCTTCGGAAGAAGGCGATCAAGCGTGGCGTCCACCTCGCGGGCACGTTCCCGCAGGTAGCTCTCCAGTGGCTGATCCGACCGAAGCTGGAGTTGTTCTCTCTTCATGGTTTCATTCCTCGTCGGCCTAGGGCGCATCTTGCACGGAATGTAAATGTTTGGAAGCACCGCTTGCGCTGTTGCGGGCGCAAGAAGATGATTTCGGCTCGCCAATGAATCCACTTCGCCTCGGTGTTCTCGGTTCGGGAAAGGGCTCGAACTTCCGCGCGATTCTCGAGGCAATTTACAATGGCCGCTTGGACGCTTGCGTCGCGGTGGTTTGCTCCGATGTGGCAGACGCAGGCATCCTGCAACTGGCGCGCGACGCCGGCATTGGAACGCGAACCATCGACGAACAAAACTTCAAGACGCGACTCTCGACCGAGGCTGAAGAGAAATTGGTGAGCCATTTGCGCGACGCCGAAGTCGATCTCGTCGTCCTCGCCGGTTACATGCGCCTGCTCAAGAAACCGCTGCTCACTGCCTTTCCCAAGCGCATCATCAACATCCATCCTTCTCTCTTGCCGAAATTCCCGGGGTTGGAGGCATGGCGCCAGACACTGGCGGCAGGCGAGTCCCTCACAGGTTGCACGGTGCACTTCGTCGATGAAGGGATGGACAGCGGAGAGGTCATCGCACAGGCCAGAGTGCCTGTTCTTCCTGGCGACACTCCGGAGCGTCTTCACGCCAGAATTCAGCAAGCGGAACACAAGCTCTACCCGGAAGTAATCGGTAAGTTTGCGCGGGGCGAATTGCCATGAGCCGATTCCGACTCTTTGATCTGAACGCCGAGCAATTGCAAGCGGTCCAGCATGACCAAGGACCGCTGCTGATTCTCGCCGGCGCGGGCACGGGCAAAACGCGCACGATCACAGCACGAATCGCGTGGTTGATCGCCCAAGGCGAGGATCCTTCGAAGATCCTCGCAGTAACGTTCACTAACAAAGCCGCGCGCGAAATGAAGGAGAGGATCGGGGAAATGGTCGAGTCCGCACATGCCAAACTTGTCGCCGCCTCGACATTCCATGCGCTCTGCTTGAGAATCCTTCGCGCCGATGCCCAACGCCTCGGTTATAAGGCGAACTTCAGCATCTTCGACGAAAGCGACCAGCTAGGTCTGATTAAGAAGATCATTACCCGCCTTGGCGCTCGCGATGAGAAGCTTGATCCCAACCTGGCAAAAAACCTCATTAGCAAAATCAAGAACAATGCGTGGGGCGTGCGCGAAGAGGACACTCTTATCGGTGCGGTTTTTCGCCGATATGAGCAAGAACTGCGCGCCCTTAATGCAATGGACTTCGACGACCTGCTCGCGCAATCCGTGCGCCTCTTCTCGGAACTCCCGGAAGTGCGCGCGAAATGGCAAACAAAGACGCGTCATCTGCTGGTCGATGAATTCCAGGATACCAATCGCCTTCAGCTTGAACTCGTCACCCATTTGGCCAGTGGGCAGCCACCGAACGTCTGCGTCGTGGGGGACGACGATCAAAGCATTTATGGATGGCGTGGCGCGGAGGTGTCGAACATCCTGGAATTTGAAAACCATTTCCCCAACGCCCGGATCATTCGCCTGGAACAGAATTATCGCAGCACGAATTCGATTCTAAGTGCGGCCAATCGGCTTATCTCGCACAATCCTCGCCGCCACCCGAAGAGGCTCTGGTGTCCTGGTCACGACGGAGAGTCTGTTCGTGTCATTTCGGTTCCAGATGACCGCACGGAAGCCGAATTCGTCACGCACGAGGTGGCGGCGCTCACGAATAGCAACATTTCGCGTCAAGAAGTCGCGGTCATCTATCGCATGAATGCGCAGTCCAGACTGCTCGAGGAAAACTTTCGCAGAAGTCGGATTCCCTACCGCCTTGTCGGTGGGAGAAGCTTTTTCGAGAGGCGTGAGATCAAAGATCTTACCGCATACATGGCAGTGCTCTTAAACCCGTTCGATGATGCTTCCCTTCTGCGCATCATTAATTCTCCACCCCGTGGAATCGGCCCTACAAACGTCGAACTTGCCCTGACATTCAGCGTGGAAAACAAGCTCAGCCTTTTCCAGGCCCTCCGGGACGAGGGCCACCTCGCGACCTGCACCCGGACAACCGCCGACGCTATTCTCAGGTTTGTGGATGAGATTGAAGCCGCGCGCGTCCGCATTCAAACGCCAGGAGTGGATTGTGCGCAGGTCCTTGCCATGCTCTTGGATGAATGCGGTTACATCAGCGATCTGAAACGCTCCTGCAGGAGCTCGGAAGAATCCCTCAACCGGGAGGAGAACGTGAAGGAAATGCTCCGAGCCTTGGGGGAGCATCAGAAGCGAACGGGACAAGGGCTGCAAAGTTTCCTCGACGAAATCAGCCTCGATCGCGAGCGCGAGGAAGACCCGCAGGAACTCGCTCATGGCGTCACGCTGATTACTTTGCATGCCGCCAAGGGTCTGGAATTTCCCTACGTATTCCTCATCGGTATTGAGGATGGGTTACTTCCACACGAACGATCGAAAGCGGAAGGGAATACGGATGAAGAACGGAGATTGTTCTACGTCGGTATCACCCGCGCAATGCGTTCTCTGGTTATCACCTGGTGCCGCTCGCGGAAGAAGTTCGGTCGTGCAGTCCATTGTCGACCCAGCCCCTTTTTGCAAGAAATCCGCGGACCGCAGGTCGAAGACGAAAGCTATGAAGAGCTCATCAATCGACCGATGGAGAGGGAAGACGTAGCGGCTCAATTCGCCCGGCTCCGCGCACAACTGGCGAAACAGTGAGAGAGCCGAATCATTAGACAGGCGGTTGACACAACCGCCTCTACAACGTAGACGCGCGGCAGTGCCTAATCGACCACCCCGCATTCAGGTCTTTCAGCGTAATGGAATGCCACTATTTTTTGTGACGTTCAGCACGCACAAGCGGAGGTCTCTTTTGGCCAATGAGGAAGTCCATCAGATTTTCGTCACCTATTGTGCGAGAGGGTTATCACTGGGAGCCGGGGTCGGCCGCTATGTGCTGATGCCCGATCACATTCATCTTTTCGTCCGTCTAAGTTCTGATCTTTCTCTCTCGCAATGGGTCCGCAATCTAAAGCGGGGAATCTCAAGAGGCATTCTCGAGCATGCTCCGCACTGGCAGGAAGGATTCTTCGATCATTTGCTGCGAGGCAAAGATAGCTATTCGCAGAAGTGGGAATACGTAAGACAGAACCCGGTGAGAGCCGGCTTGGCCGCGTCGTATGACAACTGGCTATATCAAGGTGAGATCGTACGTTTGCCGTTTGATTGATGTTGTAGAGGCGGTTGTGTCAACCGCCTGTCGTAAAACGAGCGCGGTTGACATAACTGCCCCGACGAAGGCATCTCTTTCGCGATGAAGTTTGGAATTCTGGGAGCAATGCCACAAGAAGTCGCCTTGATGGCGCGTTCGATGAGCGTGCGTCGCAGCGTCGAACTCGGAATGAGGACCTTTTTCGAAGGCACCTGGGCCGGACAGGAGGTCGTGCTGGTGCACTCCCGCGTCGGCAAGGTTTCGGCGGCGATCACCACGCTGCTGCTACTCGAACGTTTTGGCGTAACTCGCATCGTCTTCACGGGGTTGGCGGGAGCGATCGACCCCGGCCTGCGCATTGGCGATGTGGTCATCGCCGAGCGGCTCGTGCAGCACGATATGGACGCAAGTCCGCTGCCGGCTTTCAAAAGATTTGAGATTCCTCTCCTTGGAAAAATCTTTTTCGAAACGGGACTTTCGCATGAAGCTTCCGATGCCGCCATTCATTATACCCAGGGCGACTTCCTGCATGAAGTGACGCCAGAGATGCGCGCGGCGTTCGGTATGGACAGGCCGAGGGTTTTCAGCGGCCTGGTGGCAAGCGGCGACCAATTCCTCACTGATCCCGTGAAGACCGCAGAGCTTCGCGAGGCGTTGCCCGGCTTGCTCTGTGCCGAAATGGAAGGGGCCGCCGTCGCGCAAGTTTGCCACGAGATGGGCGGCATTCCCACCGCCATCATCCGCGTCATCTCCGACCAGGCAGACCACTCCGCTCCAGTCGATTTCCTGCGCTTCATTGAGGGGGTCGCTGAATATCTTACCGGCGGAATCGTCCGGTCGCTCTTAACCTCCTGCACTGCCCGCATGCCTTTTGCCCAAGCTTAGCAATCACTGGACAGCGCGGCTCACGTATTCGAAACTTCTTCCATGAGTCAAGGACAAGGATCTACTGGAAACGTCATTGCAGCACTGGCCAGCTTCTTCATTCCAGGCCTCGGGCAATTGATCCAAGGGCGACCTCTGCGCGCGTTGGTATTTTTTGTGGCGGCCGCACTTCTGTGGCTTATCTGGATGGGCTGGATCATGCATATTTGGTCAATCATCGACGCTGCAATGTGGAGGCCTTAGAGCGAGCTGGACCACAGAAAAACCCCGGTCGCGCCGGTGCGTCTGCTGCGTTAAGCGAATCTGATATTTCTCGCAGAATTCTGCGAGTTCTGTTTTCTAGCAGGCAAACAGGAGGATTTTGCTGTGACGCTTCTTGGAATCGACATCGGTGGAACTGGAATCAAAGGCGCTCCGGTCGACGTTGACACCGGCCAGTTGGTGGGCGAGCGCTTCCGAATTGACACTCCCCGGCCGGCCGTGCCCAACTCCGTGGCCGATGTGGTCGAACAAATTGCCGCGCATTTCAATTATCGGGGTCCGGCCGGCGTGACGTTTCCCGCCGTGGTCAAGCACGGCGTTACCTATACGGCTGCCAATGTCGACCCTTCATGGGTCGGCACGAACGCTGGCGAGCTCTTCTCCCGACACGTGGGAGGACCGGTCACCGTGGTGAACGACGCGGACGCGGCGGGGGTGGCGGAAATTCGATTCGGCGCCGGCAAGGGTCGCAACGGCGTGATCATTTTGCTCACCTTGGGCACGGGAATCGGCTCCGCGATTTTCCTCGATGGAAAGCTGGTGCCAAATACTGAATTCGGCCACCTTATGATCCGCGGCAAGGAGGCCGAGAAACGCGCCTCAGAAAGAGCCCGCGAGCAAAAGGGGCTTTCCTGGGAACAATGGGCCGAAAGGCTGAGCGAGTTTCTTAACGAGATGGAAAAGCTCTTCTCACCCGACCTGTTCATCATGGGCGGTGGTATCAGCAAGAAAGCGGAAAAGTTCTTCCCTTACCTGAAAACCAAGACGGAGGTTATCGTTGTGCCCGCGCAGATGCGGAACGAGGCAGGGATAATTGGCGCTGCCTATCTGGCTCACGTCTCAACTCAGCAGCAGTAGTTTCCAGCACCCTTCAGGAGGGTTAGTCTCCGGCAGGTAAGGTACCTATTGCCTTTACGCTGCCAGGCACTCCTCCATATTTCGCATATGCGCGAGGCTCCAACGGGAACTATTAGCTTTCTTTTCACAGATATTGTGGGAAGCACCCGGCTGTGGGAAAAATTTCCCGACCACATGGGTGAGGCGCTGGCCCGCCACGATGCGTTGATACGTTCTGCCGCGGAGGGTCACGCCGGCTTCGTTTTCAAAACGGTCGGAGATGCGGTCTGCGCGGCCTTTCCATCCCCGCGCGAATCTCTCGAGGCCGCGATCGACGCTCAGCGCGCGCTCGCCGCCGAGGATTGGAAGGAAATTGGAAACCTGAAGGTACGCATGGGCGTTCATGCCGGCGCGGCCGAGTTTCGGGACGGAGACTACTTTGGAAGCACGTTGAATCGCGTATCCCGGATCGAAGGCGCCGCCCACGGTGGCCAGATCCTGCTTTCTCGGATCGCCGTTGAGCTGCTTGAAGATGAGTCCCTTGGAGCGATTTCCTTCAAGTCACTGGGAAACTATCGCTTGCGCAACCTGGACAGGCCAGAGCACCTGTATCAAGCAGTCGTCCCGGGTCTCGCCGAGTCTTTCCCGCCGCCACGAAGCATGGAGGCTCTGCCCAACAACCTGCCAGTGCAAACGACGAGCTTCGTCGGGCGCGAAACAGAATTAAAAGAAGCAAAGGAGCTTCTCACCGGAGCTCGCCTCTTGACGCTGATGGGAATGGGCGGCACGGGCAAGACCCGACTGGCCCTTGAGGCCGGTGCCCAACTCATTCAGGAGTTTCGAGACGGTGTGTGGCTGGTTGAACTCGCGCTCCTTTCCGAGGCCGACCGCGTGCTGGAGGCCGTGGCTGCGGCCGTCGGCGCACGAGAGGAGCCTGATCGCCCCTTGCGCTCGACTCTCATCAATTTCCTCCGCAGCAAGAGTATCCTCATCTTGTTGGACAACTGCGAACACCTCCTCTCCGCAGCATCGTCTCTGTCCGCGGAACTTCTGCGCTCCTGTCCTCGCCTTAAAATCCTGGCCACGAGTCGCCATGCGTTGGATATCGGGGGAGAGGCGATTTTCCGCGTGCCTCCACTGCAGGTTCTGGATGTGGGACCTGATGACTTTCGGGCGGAGGACTTTCCCGAACGTCTTTCCCGATATGAGGCAGTCAAGCTGTTCGTCGCACGCGCGGTCGCCGTGCGATCGGAGTTTACCATCACAAAGGCCAATGCTGCGGCAGTTGCGGAAATCTGCAGTCGGCTCGATGGCATCCCACTCGCGATTGAGCTTGCGGCCGCACGCGTCAAGCTGCTGAGCGTCGAACAGATCGCTTCGCGACTGAACGATCGTTTCCGTCTGCTGCGCGGAGGCCGACGAGATGGGCTTCCACATCAACAAACCCTGCAGGCCCTGATCGACTGGAGCTATGATCTTCTCTCGGAGAAGGAACGTGTCGTCTTTTGCCGCATGGGGGTCTTCGCCGGTGGGCGGACGCTGGAGGCTCTGGAGAAGGTCTGTTCAGGAGATGGAATCGAAGGATTCGAGATGCTCGATCTACTCGAACAACTCGTGGACAAATCTCTGATCTCGGTAGAAGCGGACGATTCGGGCAACCCGCGCTATACCATGCTCGAAACCGTCTGGCACTACTCGCGTGAAAAACTCGAGGCCTCCAGCGAAGCGGCCGCAGTCCGCGACCGGCATTTGGACTACTTCCTCGCCTTCGCTGAATCGGCTGCGCCTCACTTGGAAGGTCCTGATCAAAGGTCCTGGCTCGATCGCTGCGAGAGCGATCTTTTCAACTTTCGCTTTGCCGTAGAATGGACCATCAATTCCAAGAAGGTAGAGGCTGGTCTGCGTCTCGTCACGGCGTTGTATCGTCTGATTGAAATACGCGGCAATCTGGCCGAGGGCTGGGATATCGGGATGCATCTTATTGCCTTGGCGGACTCTGAGGTCGCCCCCAGTCGGAAGGCAGCCAGTCGCATTGCCCTGGGTCGGATCGCGTGGGCCGCCGATCGCTATAACGATTCGCGCAAATTCTTCGCCGAGGCACAGCGGATCTACGATACCCTGGGCGATGAAGCCGGCTCCGCCCTCGCCGACATGCTGATCGGCTTTCTGGATCGGGACGACAATCCGCCAGAAGCTGAAGGACGCTTCCAGCGAGCGGTGGACGTCGGACGCAGGCTTGGCGAAACGTATCTCGAGGCCGGCGGTTTGAGCGGTCTAGGCAGCATCGCCATGGATCGCGAGGAGCTAGTCCGCGCGCGCGAGCTCAAAGAGAAAAGCCTTGTGCTGTATGAACGCCTTGGGGATCACTGGGTCATCGGCCTTATTCTTTGGGGTATCACCACGGTGGCCATTGCCCAAAAGGACTATGCGCGTGCACGCCGTGCGCTCGATGACTGGATTCAAATTGCTCGCGAACTCGGTAACCGCTGGATCCTTCCTTACATCTTGGAGTGCGAAGCGAACCTTGCCCTTGGTCTCGAGCAGCTCGAACAAGCCGCACGCCTCTTTGGTGCTTCAGAAGCCTTACATGAGCACCTTGGCAGCCAGCTGACCACCGCTGAGTTGGCGCGGCAAGAGGTATCCTTAACAATGCTAAGGGAAAGACTACCTGAACCAGATTTGCGCCAGGCCTGGGAGACGGGCCGAGTCGCTTCCCCATGGGACCTTCTTGGCCATTCCTGAGAACGTCGCTACATCCTTAGTCATCCCGGCCGCGAGAGACAGGATACCATAAGGTTTCTTAATCTTGGAACTCAATCAGGTTTGGCGGAGAAAGTCTTTTGATTCTCGCCAGAGCAAAGACCTCGTGCCCCGCGGCCCTCAGCTTCTCTCCACCGCTCTGAAAGGCCTTTTCGATGACTATGCCTATGCCTGTTAATGAGGCCGACGCCTGACTAATAATGGAGGTGAGGGCGGAGAGAGCCTCCCCTCGTGCAAGGAAATCATCGATAACCAGGAGTCGATCATTGGCGCCAATAAATCGCCTTGCCACGATGACATCACTTTGCACCTGCTTCGTATAAGAATAGGCGGGCGCTGTATAGTGATCGCTGCCGATCGTCGAGGGCCTGGCCTTGCGCGCGAAGACGACCGGCACCTGCAACTCGATGCCGGTAGTCACTGCGGCCGCGATACCCGAGGTTTCGATCGTCACGATTTTTGTCACGCGACAGCCTCTGAAGTGCTCGGCGAAGGTTTTGCCGATCTGAACCAATAACTTCGTGTCCAACTGATGATTCAAAAAGGCATTCACATTGAGGATGTCTCCAGGCAACACATAGCCCAGCTCGAGAATCCTCTCGCGCAGCATTTGCATGCCCGCGATTCAACTGAGTTACACAGAAAAGAACAAGCTCTTGAGAATTGAAACTCCAAGAGGGCATCGGACTGAGCTAATAAGGTGCATAAGACATTTGCTTCCGGAGTGGGTAACGGAACAAAATCGTCCCATGTGGACAGGACGAATATTGCTGATGCTAACTACGACTTTGATCACCTCTGCGGGCGCGGAATCGCTCTCGCCCGATTATCTGATGTTCAAGCGAATATTTGCTGAGTGGACCGACGCGTTTAATCGAAAGGATCTGGCAGGATCGTGCGCTTTGTTCTCCAAGACCGTGACTGCAAACTACCAAGGAGCTCCACGCAAAACCTACTCCTCACTTTGCGACGGATTTAAAAGGGTTTTTCAGGACAAGGAAAGGCGCTATCAGTACCGATTCAAGCTGCTCGATGTTTATCGTTCGGGAGATCTGGCGGTCGCTCGCATTACCTGGATCCTTTCCATTTACAAAGATGGTAAACGCATCTCGACCACCGAGGACCTGGGAGTCGATGTGTTTAAACGAAGCGCTGCAGGCAAATGGCAGATTGTTTATTATCTTGCTTACGAGCGTCGTAGCGGCGGATGATCGAGTCTCCTTTCTGTGTTAAACTAAGCTCACTTAGCGTGATCTAAGCCTTGGCTAGGTTCTAAAAGGAATTTCCGGATAGCGCACGTGCCTAAGTCGGCGCAACATCTCGAATGGTAGCGACCGTGTCCCCACGGTCGAGGGACCGATTCGGTCGGCGGTGGGGACAGCGCCGCTACAACAAGGCTCCGTCTCAGTGGATCGTATAGCCGCCATCCACAATCAGATTGGCGCCGGTGATCATATCAGCGCCATCGCTAGCGAGGAAAAGGGTGGCGGCGGCTACTTCTTCAGGCATGGCAAAGCGGCGCAGCGGGATCTCCCGCTTCATTACTTCTCCCGGCTCGCCAGCCCATGCCTGGCGGCCCATCTCCGTGAGGACGATGGTTGGGGAGACAGCGTTGACCTGCACGCCACGCGGTCCCCATTCCAGCGCCATCACTTGGGTCAGGCCGAGGAGCCCATACTTGCTGGTGCAGTAGGCCAGATGATTCGCCAGGGCCACCACGGATGCCTGCGAGGCAATGTTGACAATCTTCCCGTGACCTTGCTCAAGGAAGTAGCGGCCCACGGCCTTCGAGAGGAGAAACACAGCCTTCAGATTGACCGCCATCGTAAGATCCCACTTGTCTTCGGATGTTTCTTCTGCGGGCTCCCGGAAAGCGATTCCGGCATTGTTGACCAAAACATCCACGGCTCCGAAATGTGCGACGATCTCATCCACGGTCGGTTGGATGCGAGGAAAGTCCGTGACATCCAGAATGAAATGACGGGCTTGATCCCCGAAGGCACGCGCCGTCTGACGCACTGATTCGCTTCGTCCCAGGAGGGCGAGGCGCGCGCCCTTCGCCGCAAAGAGTTCGGCGATTGCCTTGCCGATACCCGAACCCGCGCCGGTGATGATGGCGACCTTCCCGTTCAACATAAAATCCAATCGGCGGCCAGAGGAAGTTTCGGTGTCAGTCATATTTGGAAGTTTAGGCCTAATGGAGCTGCTGAGGGTGGTTTCTGAATGCTTATTTCCTTTGAGTTGTTGTGGCCATGAGCCACCGGTAGGCCAGAAAGTCGCTATGCATGCGGCAAAACACCCGGTATTTCCCGCGTGATAGTTGTTGCCTATTCGCTTCGGACCTTTCCTCGTCTCGAGCCAGAACTCAGATTAGCTGCGGAGAGGAAGCGACCGCCTCTCCCGGCGGTGATCTAAGGCTCGAGGGTTACCTTCACGGATGTCAAACCACTCACCACCATATCGATGCCCTTTTGATAATCCGCCAGGGGCAGGCGATGAGTCACGATTTCATCCATGGGCAACAAGCCCTGATCAATCATTCGGATAGCCACGGGATAGCAGTAGGGCCCGAGATGTGATCCGTGGACGTTGAGCTCCTTGCTATCTCCGATAATCGTCCAGTCCGCTGTAACCTTCTCGCGCATGACGCTGAACTCAACGAACGTGCCCAGCTTTCGAATCATGTTCAGGCCTTGCTCGACAGCTGCAGGATGGCCTGTCGCTTCGATGTAAACGTCGCATCCGTATCCCTCCGTTAAGTCGCGGATTTTCTGGACGGCATCCTCAGTTCTTGGATTGATGCCAACATCGGCGCCGCAGCGCTTGGCCACCTCGATGCGATCATCGCTCAGGTCAAGTGCGACGATCGAAGCAGCCCCCTTCATCTTGGCCGCCGCAACCATGCCAAGTCCCAAGGGGCCACATCCTGCGATGACCACGGTGTCTTGATATTGGATTTCTCCACGCTCCACGGCGTGAATGGAACAGGCGAGGGGTTCAATGAAGACCGCGTGGTGCAGCGGGATTGACTTTGGCACCTTATAGTTCAAGGCGCCCGACGGGAATAACATGTACTGCGCCCATGATCCGAACGTGCGCTGACGAAATCCATAGATGTCGTGCACGGCGCACATCCAATATTGTCCGCGCTTGCAGTATCGGCACTGCCCGCACGGGACGATTTGTTCGCTAATCGCGTGGTCGCCAATTTGAAACTTGTAAAGCTCGGCGGCTCCTTCGCCCAGAGCAACCACTTCGCCGACGAACTCGTGTCCGGGCGTTACCGGAGGCTGGCAGTATCCCGTCCTATGCTCGTCGCCCCAAAACATGGGAGCTCCCGTGTAGCACTTTATATCGCTCGCGCAGATGCCCGCGCTCTTGACTTTGATGACAACTTCGCCGGGCCCCGGTTTCGGGACGGGTAGTTCTTGAAGACGGTAATCAGACGGGCCGTGCGCTACGACGGCAGGCATCGACTTTGGTAGTTTTTCTTCGATGGCGCTCATATTCTTCGGTATTCAATTGTAATTTAAGGCAAACCGCGGGCCCGGTCTCGCGCGAATAGAATCGCGCCGGGGGTCCTTCCTGACATGCGAAACTTGCGGCGAAAGAAAAGAAGTTTCAAGTGACATCGTAGTTGTTTTCGGGTCTTCGCCAACACTCCTAGCGAGTGACGATGCGGAGCTGAAGTTCGATCAGATCATTGACGAGGTGCCCGCCCAAATGGCGGAAGTACTTTCCGGAACCGTAGAGCACCTCCCAAAGAGTGCGATCAATGGCCAGCGAGGCTTGCGCCGCGGCCTTGCCTTCGGAAGTCATTCCTGCCGTCGCCAGAAATTCCACCGGCTGGCTGGCACTTTTGAGCGTCAGCTCTCCGTGCACTTTCAAATTCGGTGCGCCAGGGGGGGCCTGGCTAACGGATTGGGCTGAAGTGATGACGAACCTGGCCTCCGGATAAAGCTCGACGTCGAAAAAATCATGACTCTCCAGGTGCGCAATGAGGACGTCGTGCAACGGATCGCCCGAGAGGTCGTCGCAAATGATCGTGCGCATATCCAACGTGAACTCGCCTTTGGTAAGCTCGCCCCGAACAAATTGGAGCTTTCCAGTTTTGATCGCGATCTGTCCATAGTGCTTGTTGAGGAGATTGCGCCCGACCCATTCGACCTTGCTCTCCGTCGGATCAATTTCGCGCCAACCCTCGAGTGGCGCAGGGGCGTCCGGATTGACGGCGCCTTCACTCTTCACCTCCAAGCCGGCCGATTTCCAGCCTTCCAGACCCTCGCGCAATTCCAGGATCTCAGCGTAGCCAGCGCGCAGGAGCTTTTCCGCGGCCATCCGTGCCTCGTAGCTGTCGGACGCCGCGCCATAAACGCATACGGCAACCTCCTTGCTCGGCGCAAGATCACTCATGCGCTCCGAGAAGCTTACCTCATACACGCAATTGTTCTTTGCCTCCGGAAGGTGGGCGACCAGATAGTCCTTCTCCAGCCGCACATCGACGAGCACGGGAGCAGCGGAGGTCATCATTCTTTGGGCTAACTCGCGGGAAACAATCTGTGAGAGCATGTTGAAAAATTTGTGTTGATGTGGTGCGGGCAAAAGGCGCGCGATTTGGTTCGGCGAACAAAAGCTTGCCGCGGACTGTCTCATTTACTACGCCTTAGGCGTACCTTCGTCTGTATGAGTGATGCAAATATTTCAGGAAATTTTTCTCCCGAAGACTGGGCGGTGGTCAGGTCTGCGCCGCTGCTGGCGGGTTTACTGATAACTCTTTCGGATCTTCGCACGGGTCCGATCGGCATTCTTAAAGAAGGTTTCGCGCCTTCGCAGGCCATCATCCAAGCCGGCGAGGGAGCTGCAAACCCAATCGTCGCCTCGTTGGTGGCGAACATCAAAGAGATGGCCAAGAAGGGCGAGCGCCTCGAACCGCCGTTCCAAGTGGCTGGAAAGACTCCCGAACAGCTCAAAACAGAGGTGGCTACTCACCTCAAGAAAGTTCCCGCAGTGCTCGAAGGCAAGGTGCCCACAGAGCAGGCCGCCGAATTCAAGAGCTGGCTGGTCACTATCGCTGAAAAGGTTGCCAACGCAGGGCGCGAGGGCGGATTTTTGGGCTTCGGTGGTGAAAAGGTCAGCGCGGCGGAGTCCGCCGCCATCAAGGATTTGGCTACCGCGTTGGGAGTGCAGGTCTAGAACTGCTATTCTCGCAAAGAGGGTCGCGGCTGAAGAGGAGACGATCCCGAGCTGATTTGAGGTAGCCGCATTCGGACGTAAGCAGTTGTGTTTCGATCGGAGCTGACTACCTTCTCGCGACAATTGGTCGTCAGACCATTCTGATTGTGAGCGAGTTTGATTACCCGAAGCGCTACGACGTGATCGTCATTGGCGCGGGCCATGCCGGCATTGAGGCCGCCATGGCTGCGTCCCGGCTTGGCTGTGAGACATTGATGCTGACGCAGAACGCGGACACCATCGGCCAGATGTCATGCAATCCGGCAGTGGGCGGACTCGCAAAAGGTCACATGGTTCGTGAGATCGACGCGCTCGGAGGCGCCATGGGGCTGAACACCGACGCCACGGGAATCCAATTCCGAATGCTCAATGCTCGCAAAGGGCCCAGCGTGCGAGCGCCACGCGCGCAATGCGACAAGAAAGCCTACCAGTTTCGGATGAAGGCGACGCTGGAAAAGCAGCCGCACCTCCATCTCAAACAGGGAAACGTCACCCGCTTGCTCGTGAAGGACGATCTCGCCGTCGGCGTGGAAACCAATCTGGGAGTTCGTTTCCGCGGTCACACGATCGTGGTAACAACCGGGACATTCATGCGCGGGCTTCTCCACGTTGGACTTCGCAATCAAACAGGCGGTCGCATGGGAGACACCGTCTCCACTTTGAGTGACAGCCTCCGCGAACTCGGCTTCGAGATCGGACGTTTCAAGACCGGAACGCCCTGCCGGCTTCTTGGCAAAAGCATCGATTATTCGCAGTGTGAACGGCAGGATGGAGACGATCCTCCTCCTTTATTCAGTTTTCTCGCGGACAGCATTCGTTCTGGAGAGGACGATATCTTCACGCTCAACCGTTGGCAGGGCACGGCATTCGAGGCGAGGCAGATTCCCTGTTGGATTACCCACACGAACGTCCATACCCACGAGATCATCCGGGCGAATCTCGACAAGTCTCCCCTCTTCGCTGGGGTGATCGAGGGCATCGGCCCTCGCTACTGCCCGAGTATCGAGGATAAAGTCGTTAAGTTTGCCGAAAAGCCCTCGCATCAGCTTTTCCTTGAGCCGGAGGGCCGCCACACTGACGAGGTTTACGTAAATGGCGTTTCCACCAGCCTTCCGTTTGAGGTGCAATACCGATTCATTCGCAGCGTCCGCGGGCTGGAGAATGCCGAGATCCTGCGACCTGGCTATGCGGTCGAGTACGATTATTGTCCTCCGACCCAACTCCATACGACACTGGAGACAAAGCGAATCAGCGGACTCTATTTCGCAGGTCAAATTAATGGGACCTCCGGCTATGAGGAAGCCGCCGCGCAGGGGTTAATCGCGGGAGTGAACGCAGCACTGAAGGCGCTCGGCCGTCCACCGTTCACCTTGGCTCGGCACGAAGCCTATATCGGCGTCCTGATCGACGATCTGGTGACCCGCGGCACACCAGAGCCCTACCGCATGTTCACAAGTCGGGCTGAATATCGGTTGCTTCTGCGGCAGGACAATGCTGACTTGCGACTGACCGCTCGCGGAATCGAGACTGGCCTCGTCTGCTCTCAACGTAGGATCCGATTCGAAGAGAAGGTCAGACACCTCGAAGAACTTTCCGCCCTCGCAAGAGATCTGCGCTTGGACGGCCTCCCTCTGGAAAGCTGGCTCAAGCGTCCCGAAAACCTGGCCAGAAATTTGCCGAAAGAGATCTTTGGCAGATTTTCACCGGAGATCTGGCAAAGTATCGAGACCGATCTGAAATACGCCGGCTATATCCGCCGCGAAGAGGAGCGGATCGCTCGGACCGCGCGCCAAGAGAGCAGACCGATTCCAGAGTGGATTGACTATTCGCGCATTAGCGGCCTGCGCGTTGAGGCCACGCAAAAGCTGTCAAAGATCCGGCCAGAAACACTTGGACAGGCCGCCCGCATCAGCGGCGTGACACCCGCAGATGTCTCGCTGCTCGCGGTTTGGCTTGCGCGCGGGGAGCCGAACGCGGTGAACTAGTCATCGACAAAAAACTCACGTCGTCAGCCGGCCGTCCTCGATCCGGAGCAGACGATCGCCTCGGCTCGCCAGATGTTGATCGTGGGTGACGACGATCAGCGTGCGCCCATCGTGCCGAGCGACCTCGAGCAGCAACTCGATGATCGACTCACCGGTTTGGGAATCCAAATTTCCGGTCGGCTCGTCCGCGTAGATGATGGAAGGATCGTTGATGAGCGATCGGGCGATGGCAACACGTTGCTGTTCGCCGCCGCTCAGCTCGGAGGGGAGGTGCTGCAAGCGATCCTTGAGGCCAACGCGCTCGAGGAGGTTCGCGGCCTCGTTCTCCCGCGGCTTTCCCCCCATCATCGAAGGCAAGGTCACATTCTCAAGAGCTGTGAGCTCCGGCAAAAGGAAGTAAGCCTGAAAGACAAAGCCCATCCGACGGTTCCGCAGACCGGCAAGCCGGTCGGAGCTTAGGGCATAAATGTCCGCCCCCTCAAAACTTACCCGGCCGGACCTTGGGCGTTCAAGGCCTGCCAAAGTGTAGAGGAGAGTTGTTTTTCCGGCGCCGGAGGCGCCGCACAAGAAGACAGTTTCGCCGGGACGCACTTGCAGGGAAATCCCCTTGAGAACGTCAATGCGAGCCCTTCCAATCTGAAACGACTGTTCGAGATCGACGGCAGAAAGGTGTGGTTCGCCTCTTTCCTCAGACATCACGGCAAATCTGATAGGGAGTTTTCCTGCACTTGCCACCGTCAACTTGACAAAGAGGCTCTTTTTTGAAAGAAGATGGCGACCAGGGGAGTATCGCCTCACGAGGCGTCTTGACATGAAATCGATTCTGTCAGGGCAAAGATGGATCCTCGCTTGCCTGGCACTTTGCCTGGCGGGGTCGTCTGCGGAGTTTTTGTGCGCTTCGGACAAGGTACTGCTGAACGTGGCACTTCTTAACCTTCCCGAATTGGCTCGGTCGCACACATCGGTCGATCAAACTTTGGAGGACGCACGGCGGCTTCGGGAAGATCGTCGCCGACGAATGAGTTTTTTCGAGGCCATAGTTGCCAATGACAAGCTCACTTTCTGCAAATTGCTCAACGAGGGCATGGATCCCAACGCCGAGCTTCCGTTCCCGGTCCCGATCGAATTTCCAAAGCGGTTTTCGGACGGCTTGCTTCGTTATTACGTGTCTGGCGAAGAGGGCTTCACCGGCCTAATGCTCGCAACGGCACTTCGCAACCACACCTTTGTCAAGATCCTCCTCGAAGCTGGAGCGGATCCATGGAAGCTGACAAAGAGGCACAAGACTTATGCTCTCTGGCTCGCGGCGAAACACAATGACATCGAGATCATGCGTAGCCTCATGGGAATCGGCCCCAGCCATGAATCTCAAGCCTTCCGCATCACCATAGATCTGCTTACCCAGACGGCCTTCCTCTGGCGCAAAGGCAAGATCGTGTTGTCAACGCCCATCTCCTCGGGTAGGCACACACATCCGACGCCAAGGGGACGCTTTCTGGTCACCAACAAATACAGGCACTGGAAGTCGACTCTCTATCCAGCCCGGATGCCCTTCTTTCTGCGACTATCCTGCGGCGACTTTGGCCTCCACATGGGCGCGTTGCCAGGTTATCCCGCGTCGCATGGGTGCATTCGCCTGCCGGAGAAATGGGCAAGACGGCTCTACGCCTCAGTGCCGATTGGTACTCTCGTGGAGATTCGCTAAACGAAGACGCTGATCGTCGCCGCGTTGACGCAGGTGAAAACAGTTCTCCAGCTTAGAAAAGTTCCTCTCGTCCGTGTGCAGGGATCATTGCGCCTTCTGTAGCGACCGTGTCCCCACGGTCGAGGGGCGTTCGGCGGTGGGGACACCGCCGCCAAATCAACAAACTTTGAGCTCTTTCGCAAGCTGCCACCGGAGCCACCCCAGGCTACTCGGTGACGTGATGAGTGTGACGCGTTTCCTCCGCGGTCATCGCGTAAATGGCATCCTCGCCAATATTCGTCGCCTGGTCTCCGATGCGTTCAAGGAACCTCGCAATAAAAATCAAGTCCATGTAGGTCGGAATAGAATCGACGTGGTGCGACATCAAATCAGTGAGCTTCTCCGCAAAATCCCGGTTCATCTGGTCGAGCTGGCGGTCACGCTCCTTCAGACCGCGAGCCAGTTCGAGGTCCTGACTGGCAAAAGCACGCACGGCATCTTTAACCATTGTCTCCGCATATTGATAGATGGGCTCGAGATCGTGGACCTCGTCCGCCGGAGGACGCATGATCATTTTTCGACTTCTTCGGGCAATTCCGACGGCTTGATCGGCGATTCGCTCGAGATTCACGCTCAACTTCATCGTTGAAATGACGTTGCGCATATCGGAGGCGAGTGGATGAAAGCGTAGCATGATGTTCACGCCTTCGCGATCGATCTGCACTTCAAGAGTGTCGACCTCCTCGTCATCCGCAATCACCGTATTGCACCAGTCCTCATCGCGCTCGAAGAGACCTTTGCGGGCACTCTCCAAATTACGCTCTGTCAGGCTGGCCATCATTAAGGCGTCGTCACGCAGGGCGCGTAACGCTCCTTCAAAGGTGCTCAGGATGTGCGTATTCGGCATGGTGGCGGTTTCGCTAGTCATAGTTACGTGCAGATTTAGCCGAACCGACCGGTAATATAGTCCTCAGTCTGCTTTTCGCCGGGATTCGTGAAGATTTTTTGGGTGTCGTCATACTCGATAAGCTTGCCGAGGTAAAAGAACGCCGTCCGATCGGAGCAGCGGGTGGCCTGCTGCATATTGTGGGTGACGATGACGATCGTAAACTGGGCCTTGAGGTCGTGAATAAGATCCTCCACCTTGGCGGTGGCAATAGGATCGAGGGCGGAACAGGGCTCATCCATCAGCAGAATTTCCGGTCGGTTGGCGATGGCCCTGGCAATACAAAGGCGCTGCATCTGTCCGCCAGAGAGGCCAAGGGCGCTATCCTGCAAACGATCCTTAGCCTCATCCCACAAAGCCGCGCCGCGCAGACTGCGCTCCACGGTTTCATCAAGGACGCTTTTCGACTTCACTCCGGCGATGCGCAGCGAATAGACGATGTTTTCATAGATCGACTTCGGGAACGGATTGGACTTTTGAAAGACCATCCCGATGCTGCGACGCAGGGCGATGACCTCCATTTGTTTATCGTAGATGCTCCGACCATTGAGAAGAATATCCCCCTCATGGTGAATTCCATCGATCAATTCATTCATCCGATTGAAATTGCGGAGCAGAGTTGACTTACCGCACCCCGACGGCCCGATAAAGGCGGTAACCTGCCGCTGCGGGATGTCCATGTTGACCTGGTAGAGGGCCTGCTTTTTCCCATAGAAGAAATTGAAATCCGACACCTTCAAGAAGTCGGCGCGGGACTCGGTCGATTCCGGCGTCGCGGTTGTTCCCGACGCTGAGGCGGTTTGCGGCGGCTGAGAATCCATAGTTTTTATCATATCGCGTTATCTCCTGCGGAACACGACCTGTGCGGTGATATTCGCGATAGTTACAAGAATCACCAACACCAGCGATGCTGTCCAGGCCATCTTGATCTGATGTTCGAAGGGGAGCGTTGAAAAATTGTAAATGAGGACCGAGAGAGAGGCCGTGGGTTCGCGCAGCGATTGAATCCAGAATTGGCTGAAAAGCGCGGTGAAAACCAGCGGCGCCGTTTCCCCGGCGGCACGCGCCACTGCCAGCATGATGCCCGTCATGATCGCCGGTAGCGCGTCCGGAAGAACTACGCGCCAGATGGTTTGGAAATTCGTGGCCCCCAACCCGTAGGAGGCTTCCCGATAGGCTTTGGAAACGCCGAGCAGGGCCTGTTCCGCGGTGAGTAAGATTGTTGGGAGGATCAGGATCGCGAGGGCAAAACCTCCCGCCCAAGCCGAGAACCCGCCGGTAGTCAGCACGATGACGGCATAGGCAAACACACCGCAGATGATTGAAGGGATGCCCGTCAATAGCTTGGCCACAAACCTCACTGCATTCGAGAGCGGCGAGAAGGGGCTGTACTCATTGATGTAAACGGCGGAGAGGATGCCAAAAGGCGTCGCCAGCACGAGGGCAATGCCCACCATCAGCAATGTTCCTACGACCGCGTTCCCAAAGCCCCCGCCGATCATTCCCGCGGCCGGCGGAAGCTCTGTAAAGACGCTCCAAGTTAAAAGCGGCAGTCCATTCTTGAGAACGAGAAACACAATCGAAAAGAGCGGAACAAGCGTGAGAAGCGCCAAACCGACGCAAATTCCGCTAAAGAACTTGCTCCAGAGGGAGCGGATGCCCGATCGAGCCGTGTTGGCCGAGGCAAAGAAATCGTTTGAATTCGCGGTTGCGGTGGTCATGCCACGTTTCCCAGGTTAACGTATTCCCGCAGTTCGCTTCTGCGTATAACGAAGAACCGCCTCGCCAGCCATGTTCACGAACAGCGTGAGAACGACCAGCAGAAGAGCCGCATACATCAGCGAACTCACTTGGAGGCCTTCCGCTTCGCCGAACTGATTGGCGAGCAAGCCCGCCAATGTGCCCGCCGGGGAGAGCAGCGACCAAGTCAGCCGTGAGCTATTGCCGATAAGCATCGCCACCGCCATCGTCTCTCCCATAGCCCGTCCCAGAGCAAGAATGGTTGCTGCCACGATACCGGGAGCCGCGGTCGGCAGAATGACCCCGAAGATGGCCTCCCAACGTGTCGATCCCAAGGCATACGCTCCTTCGCGCAACGTCCCTGGCACCGCGACAAGCGCGCTCCGCGATATCGCGGTGATGGTCGGAAGGATCATCAGGGCGAGAACAAGGCTCGCCGTGAGCATGCTGTTCCCATAGGCTGGCGGCGCAAAAATGGTGTTCAGAAGGGGAACTCCCTTGAAAGCCACCACCGCCCAGCTTCCGAAAGCCTGAACCATCGGAATGACCACGAAAATTCCCCACAGTCCGTAAACCACACTGGGAATTGCGGCCAGCATCTCCACGGTAAAGCGGACAAATTGCCGAACCGGAAGCGGAAGGAAATCCTCGCTCAGGAAAATCGCGATTGCCAACCCCAATGGCAGGGCGAAAATCAGCGCAATCAGCGAACTCACCGTGGTTCCGACCAAAAAGGGAGCGACGCCGAAAATTTCGCGGTTTGGCACCCATTTTGAGTTGGTCAGAAACTCGAGGCCGAACTTTTGGACCGCTGGAATCGCTTGTCGGCCAATCTCGAAAATGATCCAGGCGAGGGTGGCAACCGTGGCTGCCGAGGCCAACCAGCAGAGCGCGCGAAATAGATCAGGCCGCTTCTGAAACTCCTTGATGCCACCTTGCTCGATTGCCGGCGCCTCGGTTTGCATAACGCAAAAATTATATTGCTTACTGGATGGTCGCCAGAGCGACCTTGCTCTTCTCGACGACCGGGGCAGGCAGCGGAATGTATCCGAGCTCGGCTGAAAACTTCTGCCCCTCGACGAGCCCGTAGGTCACAAACTCCTTCAAGGCCTTGAGTTTATCGGCATCGGTGTATTTTTTGTAAAGGAGGAGCCAGGTGAAAGTGGCGATCGGATAGTCCTCGTCGCCTGTCGGGTCTTCCGGCCAAACGCGCAGGTTTTCCGGGAATTCGACGTGCCCCAGCGTGGCGGCGCCGCTCGCGTCCGTCGGCTTGACAAAATTGCCCGCCTTGTTCTGCAAACTGGCCATCGAGAGACCGTTGTTGACGGCGTATCCGTATTCCACGTAACCGATCGTGCCGGGCGTTTGCTTGACGAGGGCCGTCACACCCTCGTTGCCCTTTCCGCCCGCCCCGACCGGCCAGGTGACCGACTTGTCAGTCCCGACCTCATCGGCGAAGTCCTTGTTGATCGCGGCCAAATGCTTTGTGAAGACAAACGTGGTGCCGCTTCCGTCCGCCCGGAAGGCGACATTGATCGACATGTCAGGCAGGGTGACGCCTGGATTTTCCTTGGCAATGGCCGGATCATTCCATTTCGTCACCTTACCTAGGAAAATACCGACGTAGGCTTCGCGCGATAGCTTAAGGTCTTTGACGTCGGGAAGATTGTAGGCGATCACGATACTGCCGGCGGTCGCGGGGATCATCACGACGCCCTGCTTTACTTTGGCGATCTCCTCGTCGCTCATCGCGGCATCGCTAGCCGCAAAATCCACCGTCCCCTGGACGAATTGCTTCACCCCGGCCCCGGATCCGACCGACTGATAGTTTACCTGCACCTTCGGGTGGAGTTTGTTGTACTCCACGGCCCAGCGTTGATACAACGGGGCGGGAAAAGTCGCACCCGCGCCCGATAGTTGCTGTGCCTTGGCGGAGCTGGCGAGAATTGCCGCGGCGGCAGCGGCGATGGCAATAGTGATGAGAGAAATCGGTTTCATGGTGATGATCGTAAGTCGGCGAACCAATCAACCGATTAATTTCGAGAACGCCAAAGGAAGGATTGTGACAATTTTGTCACAACTTTGAAAGAGCGATGCCGTTCTTCCCCGCTTATCGGTCAAAAGCTTGCACTATGCGCCCAACCTTCCGTGTTTTATTCCTCGGGACTCGTAACTCAGATCGCACCATTCTTGCCGAATATGTCCTTCGTTCGTTGGGGGGCGACCGCTTTGAAGTCTGGAGTGCCGGTGAAACTCCTAAAGGGGAAGTCCATCCCATCGTTCTGAAAATTCTACAAAACTTCAAAATCGACACGAGCGGTGCTGTCGGAAATTCGTGGCACGACTTCGCCGACCGTGACTTTGACTTTGTCATCACGCTGTCGGACGATGCGCGCGAGCGAAGCCCCGTCTTTCCCGGAACCCCGGTGACCGCCCATTGGAGCATTGACGATCCCACGGCGTTCGAAGGTTCGGAGGAAGAAAAATACGAGCATTTTTTGCAAACCGCCTTCCAAATCAAGCGCCGGGTCGAGCTTTTCACCTGCCTGCCCATCGAGAAATTGGACCATCTGCAACGCGAAGTTCACACGCGCCAAGTGCATGCGCACGCGCAGCAGCCCGCACCGGTTCGCGAAGACTAATCCCAACAGCCTTGCCTGCAATTGCCGTGAATTCGTCTGCTTCCCAAGACCAAGAAATCTTCAAACGTATCCACAATGACCTGGTCGACAGCTTCGACGAGGAACTGGAGATGGAGGTCGAGGACGGGATGCTCCCGGAATGGCAAGTTCCGGAAACCCAAGCTGAAAAGGATGCCGCGAAGGCGCAACGGCGGGAATATTTTCGGGAGCTTTTTCGCATGCAGGGTGAGCTCGTCAGGTTGCAGGAATGGGTTGTGGCCAGGGGACACAAGCTGGTTGTGCTCTTCGAGGGAAGGGATGCCGCCGGCAAGGGAGGTGTCATTAAGCGCATTGCGCAGCGGCTCAATCCCCGGGTCTGCAGAGTTGCCGCGCTGCCTGCTCCGAACAGCCGAGAGCGCACACAGTGGTATTTTCAGCGCTACACCACGCATCTACCGGCGGCCGGCGAAATCGTCCTGTTTGATCGCAGTTGGTACAATCGTGCGGGTGTCGAACGGGTCATGGGGTTTTGCTCCGACGAAGAATACGAGGAATTCTTCCGCTCCGTCCCCGAATTTGAGAGAATGCTCATCCGGTCTGGCATTCAGCTAATCAAATACTGGTTTTCCATCACCGATGACGAACAGGAGTTCCGCTTCCGATGCCGCATTCATGATCCGCTCAAGCAGTGGAAACTCAGCCCGATGGACCTCGAGTCCCGTAGCCGTTGGGAAGATTACACGAAGGCGAAAGAGATCATGTTAGAGCGCACGCACACCGCAGACGCACCCTGGTGGATCGTCCAAGCCGTCGACAAAAAGAAGGCCCGCTTAAACTGTATCCATCACCTCCTCACACAGGTGCCGTTCCATGATGTGGAACGTGAGCGGATCGTTCTTCCCGAACGGATCTACAACGAGGACTATTATCGTCAGCCGGTCGCTCCCGAGATGTTCGTCCCTGCCGTCTACTAGAGGCGTGCCATGCCGATCGCGAACTTCTTGCGATGGTTGAACTTCCCGATACGAGAGGACTGATCTGCGGTTTCCAGCTCCACGAGAACGGGATCTCGGAGGCGCTGAGCTGGGACCTCGCCAGCGAACCGAATCGAAGGTTTGAAGAGGCCGTCTGGCTGCATTTCAGCCTCGCCGATGTCCGCGCCAAGAAGTGGATCAGTTCTTACGAGCGAATCCCGGCGCGCGCGAGGGAGATTCTTCTCGATTCAGATCTCCATATCCGCCTAGAGCGCGTAGAGAGCGGCTTTGCGGGGGTCCTCGGGGACCTGCATTTTGAGTTCGACGGGGACCCCGATCGGCTCGGCGTAATCCACCTCTTTATAGATGAAGGTCTCGTCGTTACGGCCCGCCTCCATCCGCTCAAAGTCGTCGACCAACTCCGCCAGGAGCTTCGCCGCGGAATGACCGTCGCAAGCACTCTGCGCCTGGTCATCCAGTTCATCGAGGACTTCGCCGACATTGTCGCCAAGGTCATCGCCAGCCAGAGTGATTTGGTTGACCATGTAGAAGACAAAATTCTCAAGGACCGCTTTTTGCGGGAAGGCGGGGAACTGGGAGGGGTTCGACGTTTGCTGGCCCGATTGCGCCGGCATATCAACGCCCAGCGCAGCGCCCTGGCACAGATAACCCACCGTCCGCTTGCTTGGTGGAAACAAGACGACAACTCCGACCTCCATCGTGCCTTGGAACGTCTCGACCGCATTGCCCTCGATCTGGAGTCCGTTCAGGAGCGAGCCAGATTGTTGCACGAGGAAACTGCGGGCCGAACCGCGGAGGCGACCAACCACAATCTCTACATTGTTTCGCTTCTCACGGCTATTTTCCTGCCCATTACGCTCATTACCGGCATCTTCGGGATGAACGTCGGAGGGTTGCCATGGCTCGAGGAGCGCACCGGATTTCTATGGGTTGTCGGAATTATGGTTTTAACGGCAGTCACATCTCTCGTGCTGCTTCATTGGCGCCGTTTTTTCTAAGACGCCCGGCGGTTTATTCAATGATTCTTCGATAGGGTAAGCGACTCGTGGTGCGAGTGTCCGTGGTTGAGCCGGGGCCGACAGTATCTGCGAGAATCTGCTTCAGAAGTCTCTCCAGCTCGCGACGGTAACTTGTCTGTAGCGAGGCGTCGTGCCGTGCCCGCATTCTTCTTCTTGGAGTGCTCCTCATAGAGAGAAAAGTTTTGCCAAAGTTGCTGGTGCCGAGCGTGGCCTCGTCGATTTTACTTCAGGGCGATTTCCGCTACAGGGAGTTTGCCCATGAGACCTGATTTCTTGGGCTGGCGATTCTTCATTCGCGCCAGGACGTCGCCAAGAAAATCCAGCGCGAGCGGAATGTGAGGACCCTGGTTGAGGAGAACGCATTCAACTCGGCCCGACAGCGTGGCATCAGTAACTTCTGCGCGCGATGGCAACCCACGCTTCGTGAGGGAATCGAGCACCGGCGTGGCCCAAATGACCGGCACATGCGCGGCCTCGCATAAGCAGAGAATTTCCTCCTGGACCTCTGCCATCCTCTCGAAACCAATTTCTACGCTAAGATCGCCTCGGGCGACCATTACCGCTATCCCTGGGCGCTGCATCGCGGTGAGCAGGAGCCGAGGCAGTGACTCCACGGCGAGCCGATTCTCGATTTTAATGATAATTCCAGTCTGCTCGATCCCGACAACGTCCAGGACCGCGACCAATTCTGCCACGTCCTCCGGTCGCCGAACAAAGGAGAGCGCTACCAAATCCCCATGCTCGGAGGCAAATTCAAGATCCTGGCGATCCTTGGGAGTCAACGCGGAAATGCTCAACCGCGTGTCCGGAAGATTAATACCTTTGTTTGCGCGGAGCTTTGCGGTCCCGTTTTCAGCGTGGGTAATCTTTATCTCCAGACGGTCGCCATCTTGATCATGACGCACCGCGCGAATTACCCCTCCTATCTTGCCATCGTCGAAGAAGATGCGCTCGCCGGCACGTGCGTCGCTGAAGACTGCCTGGAGCGAGCAACCGATCTGCGCGGGCCGATAGATTATTTCGTCCTCATTGTGCACAGCGGGCCTTCCGGGGATTTCAACGGGAGTCAAAATCAAGTCGTCGCCAACGCTCAGCGACAAAGAGCGCTCGACTTCCGGAAGAGTGCCCACTTCGTCTTCACAGAGAACGTCGGTTCCGCGCAGAAGTCTCAAGTGGGTTCCCTGGACGACGTATCCGGTGCGATCATTGGTGCATACGCAAGCTGATTCGTCGACGTCCACGACGTGAAGCAAACGCTCGCGGCCCCGCGTGTCCGTGAGTTCCACAGTGTCACCCGGTCTGGCGTGTTCAAGAACTACGCCCTTCACGGGGATCTCGATCATGTGGCTTTCAGGACTCGGACGTTGCGTGCAAAGGGCAACAAAAGCCGGAGTGATGACTTGTCCGAGTTCGTTTCGCACAGGTTTCCACCGGATAACTCCGGGACCAGGCGAAACCAGGCCGGTTCGCAATTTTGGACCGGCCAAGTCGAACATGACCTTGCAGGATCTTCCAGTTTCCCTCTCCGCGAGACGCAAATGCTCTACCATGCGACGCCACTCCTCCGGTCCATCGTGGGCGCAATTGATTCGCATGATGTTCATTCCGCGGACCAAAAGATCACGGAGCGTTCCAGGATCGTTCGCGGCATCGCCCGGGACCGTGACCATGATGCGGACCCGGCGATCGTTCGGGACTTCGCCCAGCGAGGACCGGGCATTTCGTTGCAACAGGCTCAATCCAAGATCGAAGTCGCCGAAAGTTTGCTCGATCTCACGTCCCGAGGCGGGCTTGTCCGCGAGCTTGTGAAGCACGGCGAGGACGGCGTCGAGCGTGGCGAGCGCATGAGATTCGAGGCGTCCCAGGGAACCGAACCCGAGACGATTTAAGTCGGTCTGCAGTTCTCGCAAGTCATGTCCACGCAAACTTAGATAGTGGGTGAGATTTCGCGCGCTTTCGAAGTGGCACAGATGAACATGGTCCAACTCACGGGCAAAATGCTGTTCCGCTTGAAACACACCGAGACGAACAACGAGGAGCCGCGAGATGATAGACTCAACTTCAAGGTGAAGTCTCTTGCTCATAAGGCACGTTACTGCAGCGGCAGAATCCCGCGATCGCGCAGATGTCACAATGTCGTAACCTCAGCCATCGCCAACATCGCTTAGCTTAGTTGAACTGCAGATTTGTTTTTTGCGGCGCCTGCGGTAAAAGATCTCGGTGCCCTTGTTTACCCTAAGTCCGGTGGAGACCCGAATTCTAGGCTCCCTGATTGAAAAGGAGCGGATCACGCCGGAAAATTACCCCCTATCGCTCAATAGCTTGCTCGCCGCCTGCAATCAATCGACCAATCGCGATCCGCTTACCGCCTACGATGCCGGGACCGTGGAGGCTGGATTGGACGGGCTCCGGCAAAAGAAGCTCGCGGTCATGATCATGAGTGCGGGATCGCGGGTCCCCAAGTTCCGGCACCAACTGCTCAATCACTTCGACCTGAGCCCGCGCGAAGTGGCCCTGCTCTGCGTGTTGCTCCTGCGCGGGCCGCAGACGCTTGGAGAGCTCCGCAGCCGAACGGAGCGCATGCAGTTCTTCGATAGCCTGGACCAGGTCGAATCCTTTCTCGCGGAGCTTGCCCGAGGGGAGTCTCCCCTTGTTCGTGTCCTGCCAGCCAGACCGGGCCAGAAGGAAAGCCGCTACGTCCAACTTCTCTCCGGTGAGCCGGTCGTGCCCGAAAGCGCGCCCATCCAAGCGGAAGACCCCCGTCTCGCTGATGCGGGATCCGCCCGAGACATATCAAAACTCGAGGCGATCGAAAGCGAGATAGCTGAACTCAAAGCAGAGCTGCGGCACCTTCGGGAGGAGCTACTTTCCTTTCGGAAGCAATTCGAATAATGGAGGGCGACGGTATTTGAAAAGCTGGTCACCACTTGCAGTCCTCTGTCAATGGAGAGGACTGATTTTGCTCACCTGCGCTTGCCTCTTTTCTCTTGGCTGCTCGGGCCCGAACTTCAGTGCCTCTGGACTGCACAATGTTCGTGTCGCTCTCCTGCCGCCGAATGTTCACGGTCGGCTCGTCGCCCGAACGATGCGACCGCGCTACATAACGATTCATTCGACCCAGGGCATGGATACGCCAGCGGCGAGGTATGCGCGCTACCTCATCGACAAAGGCAAGAAGAGCCGCAACAACCCACGCTTTGGGCGGTCCGGATGGGTGGTGTGGCACTTTAGCGTTGATGACCGAGAGGCCGTGGAGCACCTGCTGCCGACCGAACAGGGCGATCACGCCGACTATGGCGGTCCGGGCGATCGCCAAAGCATTGGAATCGAGATTTGCGAGTTTCGGGATCGTCGCCGGCAGACCGCCGCCATCGATCGTGCGGCGCGCCTGACCGCAGACCTAGCCAGGCAATATGGAATTCCCACGCGAAACATCGTTCCGCACATGCACTGGCCACGCTGGGATTTTAAGTACGGGAAGCCCTGTCCGCGCATTTTGCTCGAGCGCGATCGTCGCGCCCGCGGAGGATGGCGTTTGGGACGGAGATGGAGGGCCTTCATCGCACGCGTCGAACATTACCGTTAGCTGAACATAGAAGTGGACAATGGGACCATGGCCGGCGGTTCGGATGCCCGCTAGGTGTCTTTAAATCTTCAGCCTTCGATTGACGGGTTCGTGGACCCTCGTAGGATCGCAGGATGATTTCGGAAAACATCGCTCGCAGGCTCCGCCTATCGGACAAATGTTTCTCCACTTTGCCGCAGCAAAGTAAAACGGACATCCCGTAAAGATCCGGAAGCGAACGAGGAAGGGGTCCTTCAGAATGTTCCTCGACGCCTTATCGCGTGTTCGTCGGGAAGCCGACAGCAGCCGAATCACCGTGCTCAAGAAGCAACTGCCCCAGTGGTAAAACCATGAGGAAAAACGCGCCTCAATTCGGAAACTTCGAGCGTCTCGCTTACGGCGCAGGCGAGTTGGGCCCTGCCATGGCGGGAAGCACGATTATCTTTTTCCAGCTTGTCTTTCTTACCGACGTCGCCGGGATGAATCCTGGTCTCGCCGGCAGCGTGCTGCTCTTGGCGCGAATTTGGGATGCCGTCAATGATCCCTTGATCGGCTGGCTTTCGGACCACACGAAAACCCCTTGGGGGCGAAGATTGCCCTGGATGGTCGTCAGTGCGCTCCCATTTTCGGCCTTTTTCATCATGTTCTGGCTGGTGCCGGAGTTCGCAGGGCCAGAGGCGCCATGGAGCGCTTTTGTGTATTACCTTGTCGTTGCCATTCTGTTCAGCACCTTCTCGACGGCACTGTCGCTGCCGCATGCCGCGCTCACCGCTGAGCTGAGTCGCGACTATGATGAACGGTCGCGTTTGACTGCCTACCGGATGGGATTTTCATTGGCGGGAAGTGTCGGCGGGCTCGTCGCGGCGCTCCTCGTCTTTCACCTCCTGAAAACTGAGTCAAGGTCGATGCAGTATACGGTTTTCGGAGCATCGATTGGGATTATCGGCCTCGCTTCGGTTTTGTTTTGTCTTACCGGCATCTGGAAGATCGTTATTTCAAGAGACGTTCAGCGCCTTCGTCGAGAGAGCGCTGATGAGTTTGCCGGCAGGCCTTTGTCCCCGCGCGAACAGTTCGACTTAGTTCTGAGCAACAAGCCCTTCCTGTTAGTTTGCGGAATCTACCTGTGCTCGTGGCTTTCGATGCAATTCACGGCCACGATTCTGCCCTTCTATACCCAAAGCTGGCTACGCCTTTCCACAACCACGTTTCACCTCCTCGCTCTTACTGTCCAGACAACTGCCCTCTGCCTGATGCCATTCTGGGGCTGGGTGAGCGTGAAGATTGGCAAGAAGTCGGTCTACTTCATTGGAATGAGCTTCTGGCTCATTGCCCAAAGTGGTTTGATGTTCCTGCAGCCTGGCGAAGTCCTCCCCTTTTTCATCATGGCCTTTGTCGCCGGCTTTGGGATCTCCGTCTGTTACCTCATTCCTAATGCGATGCTCCCGGATGTCATTGAATACGACGAGCTGAAAACCGGACGTCGCCGCGAGGGTGTCTACTATGGGACATGTATCTTCATTCAGAAGACCGCGCTGGCCATCGGGACGTTTATCGTCGGTCAGCTGCTGGCCTTCTCCGGCTATATCCCAAGCGGACCTGATCAGGTGGTTGCCCAGCAGCCGGAGAAGGCTCTACTGACGATCCGGTTGGCGATTGGACCGTTGCCGGCCCTGGCCCTGATTATTGGGATGGTGTTGACGATGCTGTATCCCGTCACCAGGGAATCGCACCGCCGGGTGGTGGAGGAGATTGACGCCCGGAGGCGTCCGATTCGGTAATCACTTTGAATTTTGAGGTCAACGTGTTGCCACTCACCCGACAGCCCAAGCGTCTCAGCCAATTGGCGACGGCATGGTTCGAATTGGCAAAGAGATGATACGCCGCTCGGTCGCGCGAAACAGGTATCCCGTCCCATGTGCGCACGACGAGAGAACTAGCGTTCGACTGCCAGCGGCGCTCGAGTTCGTCTCGAAGACGGTCAGCCAGCGTGCGCTCCACATGAAAGCAGACCGAGCGGCTGCTGCCCGCAGACCGCGCGAATTCGGGATCGCTCAAAGTGTAGGGAAGCTGCCTTCGCGACATGGCGCCCTTTCCTAAGCCGGTAATCGCTCGGAAGCCGGAGAGAACCCCCTCCTTCTCCAATCCATAAAAATTCCACTCTCCAAATCCATACTCATAAAAGGCCACCGTTCCGTCGGGTAGCGCCAGGCGCGTGTGCCATCCATATTCGGAAAGCACCACAGGAACTCCGTCCCGAACTGTAAGAGGAGGCACCACTCTCCAGGCGCAACTCGACAAGCCTAGGAAGATCGCGGCGCAAGCGGCCAATCGCGCGCCCGTCCATCCTGCTGACCAAACCCACTCCCTCGCGTTCAATCTTTGGGGAACCCCACATCTGGCGGCACTTGGGTGAGACAGAATTGAACAAACGCATTCAGGATACGGATCGGAAACTTCCAACGCTGAACAACCAAATAGATTTCTACCGCGCGAAACCTTTCGGGCAAGGCGAGCAGCGACAACTCCTGAATTCCTGGCGCCAGCTCCAGGTAGCTTCGAGGAAGCACGGCAATACCGCCGCCCGCGCGCACACTCCCAATCACACCCTCAAGTGTTCCCACCGCATGCATCGGCCACTGAGGCGCGCCCGACTCACGCAAATAGTCTGTCAAACGCGCGGTAAACGAACATCCGTTTCGTTGGATGAAGATCTTGAGCCGGGCGTTTCCAGAGCCGACGAGTTCGGCGAGGGAGTCGATCTTCTCGCGGGCAATGACAACGAGTTCATCCTCGAAAACTTTCTCCTCAAAAAATGCCGATTCATTCGCTCGCCGTGAAACGAACGCCGCATCCAGTTCTGATTTGAGGATCCTCTCCCAAAGCAAATTCGTGCCGCCGGTCTCCACCGAGATATCGACCAAAGGATACGTGCGCGTAAACCCCGCTATGATTCCGACCAAACGAGAGGCCGCAAAGGTTTCAATGGCTCCAATGCGGATCGAGCCCGATCGCGGCTCGTCATCCTGGCCGAACCGCTTAAGAATTTCGCCGGAGAGTTCTTCAAGTCTCAGCGCGAAAGGCATAAGCGCCTCCCCGTCAGCAGTAAGGCGCAATCTCCGCGAGTCTCGGACCAGCAGCGTCGCGCCAAGTTCTTGCTCCAATCGTTGGATTCGCGAACTGATATTGGACTGAACGGTATTCAGCGCTGCCGCTGCCCTCGTCATATTCCCCTGCCTCGCCACCGTCAGGAAAACCGGTAGATCCAGCAGCAGAGAACGATTCATTCTATCTTTTTTTCAGATGATAGATATCTCTACAATTCATTTTTTATGATGATAACCCGACCTTAGGCTGTCGGCGCATGTCAAAATCAAATCCACTTTTTATTCTGGTGGCGGGCCCATACCGTTCGAATACCGGGGACGATCCGGCGAAGATCGACAAGAATCTCGAGACTATGAGCCAAGCGGCTCTCGACGTGTTTCGACTCGGTCACCTGCCCGTTCTTGGGGAATCGTTGGCTTTGCCGTTGATACGCCAAGCGGGATCGCGACAGATTGGAGATGCGCCTTTCGATGAGATCTTCCATCCCATTTCCCGGATGCTGGCGGAGCGAGTGGACGCTGTGTTGCGGGTGGGAGGTCCGTCAAATGGGGCTGACGAAATGGTGGAGATTGCGCGCCGGACTGGGAAGTTGGTTTTCCAGGATCTCTCGGAGATTTCCTCGATCGACTCGAATGCCACCAGGAGAGCAGAATGAGCGATCGGGTACGCATCCGGGACGTGCAGATCCTCTCCGACGATTGGTATCTGTTGAAGAAGACAACGTTTGATTTCCGGCGCGCAAACGGGAGCTGGCAAACAGTGAGCCGAGAAACTTATGATCGCGGTAACGGAGCGGTCGTCCTGCTGGTCAATTCCGAAAGACGAACCGTCATTCTGACGCGCCAGTTCCGCTACCCGGCATTCGTCAACGGATTGAGCGATGGAATGCTGCTCGAAGCCTGCGCGGGCCTGCTTGATTGCGAGGACCCCGAGGAAACGATCCGCAGAGAAGTCGAAGAAGAGACCGGATTTCAAATTGGTCCTCCAAAGAAGCTCTTCGAGTTGTACATGAGTCCCGGTTCGGTTACTGAAAAGCTGTTCTTCTTCATCGCCGAGTACGACCACTCGGCTCGCATCTCTTCCGGGGGCGGCGATCAAGCCGAAGGCGAGGACATCGAGATCGTCGAAGTTTCCTTCGACCAGGCATTCTCCATGATCAAGCAGGGAGACATTTTGGACGCGAAAACTCTCATCCTCCTCCAACGCCTGGCGTTAACCTTCGATGAACCTAACTGTTCCCTCTGATCACAAACCAATAGATCCAAAGCATCAACAGAACTTGCAATGGGGCTCGGACGAGCAGGTCGCGCGGCCCCGCCGAATGGCCCCCAACATCAATGCGGCGCATGGCCGGACAAATGTTGGAGGGAAAGATCGCCAGCAGGAAACCCATAATCGTCATTCATAAGAGCTGCGACGTTGGGTCGGCCATGATGAGGCGGCCAAAGCTAACTCAAATATTCCGGAAGAAGATCAACGCTCGGCGCGCCGGAATTGACGGCGGCAGCATTTGCGCCATTGCACCTGTCTGGATAAAGTGCCCCAGTGCGACGAAGGCAAAAGCCAGTGCGAGCCCGAGTCGCCCTGCCCACTGCACATCACCGTCTACTGCGAGCGCCACCACCGCGGGTAGTACCAGCAAACCAACGAGAATCGCGATTTGTTTCATTCTAGCTATCGCCGGGGCTCCGATGCTGGCGAGCCGGCGACGAATGCGAAGCCAGAGCTTTCACTCGTGCATCCCGATGAAATTTGCCAGGTCGAGCACGCTACCTACCAGGTCGAGCACATCGCCCTGGCGAATGACTTCCGTAGGAGGCGGAACCGGATTGAATTGCACGACGGTTCGTCCGTCCTTCTGCGGGACGAGTCTTTTTATGGCGACGAGGTTTATTCGGAAGCGGCGTCGCAAGTTAAGCTCTTCGATGGTCTTGCCGACGATGCTCGGAGGGGCATTGACTTCTACGACGCTGAATCCTTCAGCCAACTCAAAGTAATTCGAGATATTTTGGATGAGCAATCTTTGCACCATCCAACGTGCGGCGGTTTCTTCCGGATTGAAGACCTCGTGTGCGCCGACCGCCTGCAGCACGCGAATGTGGTCCGGGGTCGTCGCGCGCGCGACAATCTTGTTGACGCCGTATTGCTTCGCGTGGACGACAATCAGCACTTGGGCCTCGAAATTGTTTCCGATGGCAGCGATGAGCACGTCCACATCGCCAATTCCATGCGACTTGAGCGCATCCTCATGGCTCGCATCGAGTCTAACAGCGAGTGACACTTCGTCCTTGATGCTATTTACCCGCTCCATGTCAGCGTCGACCGCAATGACTTCTGCGCCTTTTCGGAAGAGCCCGACGGCCGCGGAACGTCCAAATTCACCCAAACCGATCACAGCGTACTTCATAAATCCGAGATATTAAGAGGGTTTAGCCAACGACCACATCCTCTTCAGGAAACTCATAGTCTACCCGACCACGTGACTCGAAAACGGAGAGGACGAGAGCGATGGGGCCAACGCGGCCGATGAACATCGCTACGCAAAGCACGATTTTGCTGGCCGGAGTAAGCCCGGCGGTGATCCCTGTCGAGAGGCCCACAGTGCTCAGCGCGGAGATGGTCTCAAAGCTCGTGTCACGCAGCGGCACTTGCGGATCAAAGTACGTCAACAGAAACATTGCGCCACTCGCGGCCAGGACATACAGGACGAACACATTCAGAGCGGTGAAGAAAGCACGGGCCGCCAGCATTCGTCCGAACGCCTCCACTTTCTCGCGCTGGAAGATTAAGGAGCGTAAAGCCAGAAATAAGATTCCCAGGGTCACCGTCTTAATGCCGCCCGCCGTGGAGACGGGCGACCCGCCGATCACCATCAGCACTATTAGCAGCATCAAGGTCGCTTGCTGGAGCTCACCCATCGGCACCGTATTAAACCCAGCCGTCCGCGTAGTCACCGACTGGAACAAAGAAATCAAAAAACACTCCTCGCCGCTGCGTCCGCCCAAGAGATGCCCCGATTCCGTCCAAAAGAAACCGAGTGTTCCTCCCACAATCAACGCGATCGTAACAATCAGCGAAATGCGTGTTTGGACGGTGAGTCTTCGTGGGAGGTGCGGCGCGAAGCGACGCGTCTTGGGATGTAGGAGCTGCGGCAGTAAGCGCAAGCCGGCGGCGCCGAGTGCTATCAGCTCCGGCAAGACGAGAAAACCAAGCCCTCCTAAAACGATCAAAGCAACGATGGTTAGATTCAGGCCCGGATCGTTCCACATGGATTCCAGATTGTTGGATTGAAGAGCAAAGCCCGCGTTGCAAAACGCCGATACGGAATGGAAGACGCTCCACTTCACCTTTTCAAGAGGATCACCCCCGTGGCTTGCAGATAGGTAGAGGCTCAGCGCGCCAGCGCCTTCGATAAGTGTTGTCAGCAGGAGAATACCCGCGATCCTCTTCTTAAGATCGTCCGTTTCTGAAGCGCTGATCATCCGTCGGAAGGCCACCATTTGCGGCACCGGCAACGTTTTGGCTGAAAAAACCGAAATAAAAGCAACAAAAGTAACGATTCCGAGTCCGCCTACCTGAATAAGCGCCAAAATGATTAGCTGGCCAAAGTCTGAGAAAGCCGTTCCGGTATCGCGGACGCTCAGTCCGGTCACACATGCAGCGCTCACAGAGGTAAAGAACGCATCCATTGGCGTAAGCGGCGCCTTGGAGTCTGCGCTGGCGGCCGGCAGGAGAAGCAGGAGCGTTCCCACAAGGACGAGAGCGGCGAAAGAACCGGCCAAAACCACTTCGGGTCGCACCCCGGCTATGAAAATGCCTTGGAGCAGACGAAGCAGCTGTATGCAAATGTTTCCCAGCATAAACAGCTGCACAACCCCCAGGAACTTGTCGTATGCGCTGCGATACAGAAGGCCGGGGAACATGTCAGCCAACAATTTATCGGGGAGGAAAGGCGCGAATAACAAGAGGGTCGCGCAAGCTCCGATCAGCACGAGCTCGAAGCGCCGCTCATGAACTGCATTACGCCAACTCCGCGCCGTCAAAAAATGCGCGGCCAGGACGCCGGCAAAACCGAGCGCTAGAAGAAGGTCGAGCCAGCCGAACCAAAGATGGAAGCGACGCAGAAACTCAAACCCGTGCTGCAGAATGAGTGATGCGACCGCGCCAGCGCCCATCGTCAGGCTTAGAGCCTGCTGCCTACTTCCCCAGCCAGGCGGGGAGTGCGTCACCACTGAAACGTCGTCATCCATGTGCGAGGGGGAAATTTTCATCCGCCTGGCGTCACCGTCAGGCATGTGGCAGATCAGATACCATGTTCCGCCGGAAGACGCCCGGACTTTACCGCCTGCTGAAGAGCCCGGTGGTCGGCCTCGGTCTGATCCGCATAGGCGCGCGCAAATTGGGCGAACGCGCGGTCAGCGGCGTCTCCCTTGCCCAGATACCCTAAGAGAACGGCGGGATCGGCTGACCGCGCGTGACCCTTGGCCAGCAGAGTTCCGCAAATGCGGCCATAGTCCATCAGAGCAGAACCGTCCATCCCCTCGACAGTCACAGCGCCCTTCATATCGCGGAACTGGCGCACATAGTAGTCGCGCTTCTCGACCGTGGTCCATCCGAGCAGCGGATCGCTCACGGTCTGCAGCGTTTGTTGGTATTCAACGACACGCTGTCCCTGATGAGCGTGCCACGCCGTGTCGCCATGGACGAAGGTTGCCACGCTCGAACGTCTGGACTGTTTCAACTGAAGAAAGAGCATGTCCTCCGAGCCATTGCCCTGCAACAGGACAACAAAGGCCCGCAGTCCGACACTGCCCACCCCTACCACCTTGTGAGCAACGTCAACAAACACATACGAGCCTAAGACGCGGCGCCAGTGTTGCGGAAGCGTCGTTAAATAGGCCTCGAGACCGTCAATGATGCGGTCTTTCTCCTCATCGGAAACATGTGTCACCAGGGGCGGTTGTTCGACCATGCGTCGAAGGCCGTCGCGCTCCCGCGTCAACTTCGGCAGTGCACGGTCGCTTGTTCGGTGCCTGGCGAGATTGGCAGATCGTTCGATTTCTGCCCGCAACGACCAATCCGCCATTTCCAGCCGCATGCGATCGATATCCATTCGATCGAACGATCGCGCCAGGAGCGGCTGCTCGGCAAGACTCGCAATTTGCCTGCGATAAGCCGCGGCACACCAGAGCACCGAGTCTTCACAGGTGCCTTCGGCCAATCCGTTTTGCCGGCCGGCCACCCAGATGCTTGTCGTCAGCCGCCAAAGGTCCCACTCCCACGGTCCTGGATGCGCCTCGTCAAAGTCGTTGAGATCAAAAACAAGGTCCCGTTCTGGCGAGGCGTAAAAACCAAAGTTCCCAAGGTGCGCATCGCCGCAAATAACCGGTTCAATGCCCGTGCGAGAAACCCCGTCAAAATCCTCCGCCATCAGCGAGGCCGCTCCCCGCAGAAATGCATACGGTGAGACCGCCATCCTGCCGACACGTACCGGAATAAGGCGCTCAAGGCGGCCTGAGTGAGCTTCCTCTACGAGATCAATCGGATCCGGACGGTCCGACTTGGCCCGCCAGTGGCCCAGCTCTCCACGCTTGATCTTCTCCCGCAATGCCCGACCCGCTGCCATCCGTTCCTCCTTGGTTGGCAAACCTGTCCGGAACTCGTTCGGCATGAATCCTCCGCTACGGATACTCCAGCCGCGTCAATTGACATCCAGCCCGATCCCTTCTTGCGCGGCTATGCCTTTCGCTTACGGGAAGCGCTCCAGGGGGCTCCTTCATATCCTTCCTACGGCATATACGGGAAACTCAGACCCGTCGAGCTTTGCCTTCAACAACCTAAGAGCGAAAACTTGGAAGAAATTTAAGTTTTTTTAATCCGGTGTAATTCAATAAATGTGAGCAACATAACTCTAATGTTCGCGTCAAATTTAGCCTCATTCGCAAAAAAACTCTTGCGAGCAGCGTCCGATGAATTAATCTAATCACGGGTTTAAGGGAATACTTTCCAATGAGGGTCGATAGGGGTATCGACAGGGGAGGAAAACAGCTGTCGCCGCGGTGTCCGAGAGGTGCCGCGGCGACAAAGTTTTTAGGATGGTTTGGTGGCTAGTGCGCTTTTGCGCACCTTTCTCATCTTTTTCGAGCGGGCACTAATCTCTGCTTTCGATAGTTCCTGTTTCCGGCGGTAACTCTTCGGGGACATGTGTGCACGCGACCCCGATGCGACTGTCAGCCATCCCGTAATAAACGTCGATACGATTAGGCTGTCCCAAATCGGTGCGTCGATCAATAGCCGTCGGAAAAACGACGTTTGCGACCGCACCGGTCATTTCCTCAGGCAATTCCGGCTCCAGCACCGGCGAGGTCGCACGATAACGAATGCAATGTGGCTGGCTTTCCGACAGCAAGAGCACTCCCGCGGAATATCGCAATCTGTGAGCCTCCGACGTGGATTGACCCGACTCGCAAACGCCGTGATAGAAAATCAGCCAACCATGTTGCGTGAGCACCGGGGGTGTGCCGCCACCAATTTTCAGATGCTCCCAATCGTGGACGGGAAAAGCCAGCCGGTGATGCGCGCGAAAGTCGCACAGCCCTCGCTGATTCTCTTTAGAGCAGTGGTTCGAAGTGTATGAAATCCAAATGCTCTCTCGAGAGACATCTACCCTTCGCGGCTCGGCATCATGCACAGTCTCATCTGCATCTGTCCCGGGAAACAGAGGGCGATGAATAAGGGCAAAGGCATTTTCACCAGCCGGACCACGAATTGCCTTAGGGAAGATGACAGCGTCTTTGTCGTCGATGGTTGTGAAGTCAAGCACACCACATTCCATACCGTCGCACTCGCTGAATGTGGCAAGCCCGAGCCGTTCCCAACGAAATAGATCTTGGGAAGCGGCGAGCGCGATTCGAGGTCCGTTGGGTCCAAGTGCCGTGTAAGTCATCACATAGCATTGCAGGTCTTCAACAAACGTGACTCGTGGGTCTTCACATCCTCCGCCGCCGGGGCGGAGTTCATAATCAGCTTCCGGTTCAAGCGCTACGCCAAGGCGCTGAACGCCGATCGGTTCGCCACTGTCGTTGAACTGCACCCGTGCGATGCCAATACGGGAAAAATTTCCCTGCGCCACGAGGCGCGGGAAAAGGTAGAGCTGTCCGTCAGGTCCGCGGACGGCGCCCGGATTAAGAACGCCCTCTACTTCGTGAGGATTTTGGGGGTCTGGTTCCATGATAACCCGGAGGCGTTGCAATTGGAAGGGCATCATCTTCCCTCGTTCGCTAACCGACTTCTCTCCCACTCTTTTCTCATTATGAAAACTGCTCACCATTTGGCTCACGAGACTACCAGGCGTCCTCGAGGAAGCAGCCCACCCGTGGGGCGTTCACAACCGGGCAGGCACCTATTTATTCGCTTGTCTTTGCTCAGTGTAGAGAGCCACGAGGGCTGCGCCGATGGCCTGGGAAAGTTCACCCATGGTGGCAGGAACAATCTTGACAATCTGGCGCTGAACCGGAAATAGCCAGGGCTCGGCCGCGGTATAAATGGCATCGAGATATCGGTTTCGAAACGCTTCGGTCGTAGCATCAGGATCGATCAAGCCTCCGCCAATGACGACGAACTCTGCGTCGAGCGCGATCGAGAGATTGGCCACGTGAAGTCCGAGCGCCTTGGCCTGATAGTCAAAAATCTCGAGCGCGAGGGGGTCGCCCTTTTGCGCGCGTGCCCGCAGGCTGAATGCCTTTTCCTTGACAGGTTCCGCCGATCGGATGAGTTCATGGTCCTGATATTTTGGCGCAAGGTAATCAAGAAACTGCGGCAAACCCGAAAGGGCCGTATAGGCTTCGAAACAACCCCAGGTGCGCCCGCAGCCACAGTCGAAGGCCGGCAAACCCAATAGGTGGATAGGTGCCGGCATATGCCCCGCCTCCATCCCCGCCAGAGTGTCGCCATCCAGCGGCAGACCGTCGGGACTGATATAG
Organism: uncultured Verrucomicrobiae bacterium; assembly: GCA_963824895.1. Lineage (GTDB taxonomy): Bacteria > Verrucomicrobiota > Verrucomicrobiia > Chthoniobacterales > Terrimicrobiaceae > DASTFP01. Next base: position 114,083 of record CAWGQS010000001.1, read on the forward strand.
GCGGCGCCCAAGCCCGAGCCCGGAGCAAGCATAATGACCGAAGCCTTCTTGCTGCCGCGAACTTTGGCAGCTTCGGCAACACCCCCGTAATTTCCATCGTTGCCAGCTACCAGCGGAATCGTGCGTCCGGCACGTTTCGCCAGCGCCTGTGAATAGTCAGCGTGGAAATCCCACCCGGCAAAGGCGGCCGGAAGATTTGCCGAGCGGTCAAGAACCCCATAACGCTGATACGGTCCTGGGATTGCCAGTCCAACTCCGCGCACCTGATCCCAAAGAAGGCGGTTATCGCTGAGGAACTTTTCGATACCCTCAATCCAACCTTCAACCACCGCAGCCGTGCCAAGTTGGGAATTGGTAGAGCTTTGGGCGAGGCTGAGCGATACTGGCGTTCCGTCTGCGAATACTCCGCATGTCTTTGAAGTCGTGGCGCCGCTATCGGTGCCGAGATAAATGTCTTTCATAGCACTGGGTTGAGAATCGTGAGCTAAAGCACTAGCGCTTTACCTCGCGAAGAGCCAGACCTGAACGTGATCGCCTACATCATTTGCGGCCGCAAGTGAATCGCGCTGCCCTATTCTTCTATGAAACCGCGCCGTTGGCACTCACCAAACCGTGTCATTTAAGCCCGCCCTATCGCGCGCGACGAGAAGAACCCTCGAATCGTGGCGATGTTAATAGTTCTGGGGAGCGCACGCGTCCCCGCGTGCAATTTTCCAGCGTCTCGCTGGAAAAGCCCTGTTGCGCGAGACGCCTCCGCCAACCGCCGGACGGGGCCGGGGATGCCGCTCTGTAGCGACGATATCCCCATCGTCGAGGACTCTTCCCCGGCGGCGGGGACGCCGCCGCTACAACAATGAATCGCGTCTTCAGCGTTGCTTTTGTTTGTGTGGACACCACCTCGGGGCGCCTGTCCCAAGCTGCCATGGCGCGCCGCTGACCTGCGCCGAGAAGAACGCTTAAATTGCGAGCGTCTGCCTTTTTCTGGGGAGCGCACGCGTCCCCGCGTGCAATTTCCAGCGTCTCGCTGGAAAATCCTCTTTGACCAAACGCTCGCGCTGCCGCCGGACGAAGACGCGCATGCTCCCAAGAGCTTCTCGCTACTCGCGCAACGGCGCTTCTCTCCGCCTCGAGTTTGTCTTAAGGGACGCCATGTTCTCACGCACCGCGCGCCCGAATCAATCGACTGCACGCTGAAAAATCAGGGGAAACGGAAAGGTGTTCCGCGCGTGGCGGTCCTGATCCGGCAAACCATATCATCTGCAGTGATATAGAGAGTCGCGCCGTCGTCACCCCAGCCACAGTTCGAGGCAACGCCGAGAAGAATCGTGCCCAGAAGATTGCCCTCGGACGAAAGCACCGCGATCCCGCCCGGCACGGTCGTAAAAACGTTTCCCCGAATGTCCACTTTAAGTCCGTCGCAGGTCCCCGGCAGGTCTCGCTTCACCAGCGGGATAGCGTCGAAAAATAGGCGACCTTCGCCGAGAAGTCCGTTAGCTTGCACGTCGAATGCCATTACGCGCGGCAGCCTCGCGTCACTGACCGCGACATAGAGCGTTTGTTCGTCGGGGCTGAAGGCGAGCCCATTCGGGAACGGTAGGTCTCTGATGAGCAGGTCGACGGTACCATCCGGGGCAATCCGGTAAACACCGTTCCACGGCATTTCTCGCAGCGGGGAAGCCTCGTGCCCTTTGAACCCATAGGAGGGGTCGCTGAAGTAGACTGCACCCGAGCTGTGACAGACAAGATCGTTTGGATTGTTGAAGCGCCGCCCTTCAAACCGGTCGGCGAGCACAGTTTCAGTGTGCCCATCTTCCTCGAGACGGACAACCCGGCGACCTCCACTCTGGCATAAGAGAAGACGTCCATTCAGGTCGAGGGCGAGGCCGTTGGATCCGGGTTCGGCGAAATCGGAGTGCGAGAGAATGCCTCCGCTTGGCTCGAGAAATACCTCCGCCCTCGCTGATTCAGGCTTCCAGCGATAGAGAATGTTTGCCGGCACATCGGAGAAAAACAATGCGCCCTCTTTCCAAACAGGCCCCTCACTCCAGATGAACCCCGCGCAGATTTCCTCCGTCCGTGCTTCCACATCGATCAGCGCGTCCAGAGCAGGGTCGAGGCGCTCGATCGAGCCAAACGAAGAATTCCGTTCATGTCGGAAGGAACTGCTCATACTGAATTCGTGAATCATGAAGATATCGAACGAAACGGATTTGAGGAACGGAAATGACGAGTAACTTTGAAGCCATGAAAATCCTCCCAGTATGCGCAGTTGCCGTCGTTCTTTTGACGGCCCCCTCCTATGCAGCAATCAAAACAGAAGAAGTCACCTATTCGGAAGGCGGGACTACCTTCAAGGGGTTCCTGGCCTGGGATGATTCAATTTCGGGCAAACGCCCTGGAATTCTCATCGTCCATGAATGGTGGGGTCTCGACGACTACGCGCGCGGCAGGGCAAAGCAACTGGCGGAACTTGGCTATACGGCGCTGGCCGTCGACATGTACGGCGAAGGCAAGGTCGCGGATCACCCGAAGGACGCCGGTGCCTTTTCCGCCTCTGTCATGAAAGATCCTCAAGTGGCGATGGCGCGCTTCCAAGCGGCGATGCAGGCGCTTAAATCGCAGCCCACGGTGGATCCCGACAAGATTGCCGCGATTGGCTATTGTATGGGAGGCGCCATCGTACTTAGCGCCGCGCGGCAGGGGCTCGATCTCGATGCGGTGGCCAGCTTTCACGGCTCACTGGGTGGCCTCCTGCCAATCAAAGGACCCATAAAGGCGAAAATCCTTGTCTGTCACGGTGCCGACGACTCGTTTATCCCGCCCGAAGTAGTCGAAGCCTTTAAGAAAGAAATGCAGGACGCCGGCGCTGATTTGAAATTCATTTCGTATCCCGGCGCCAAACATGGCTTCACCAATCCGAAGGCGGATGAAGCCGGCAAGAAGTTCGAGATTAATATCGCCTACAATCCCCAGGCAGATACCGAGTCCTGGAAGGAATTGAAAGCCCTGCTCGAAGCAGTCTTCCCGCCAGGCTCCAAGTGAATTCTAGCGCTGGCGTCTGGGCGGCCTTCGCGCTGGGAGACGCAGCTGGGACGACAGCTTGGGCCACAGAAGACGAACGTCTGCAACACGGGCACTGGAAGCCCACTCGTGGGCACCTGTCCATTCGCGCTTAATTTGCGGACCCGTTGTAGTTGCGGGGAGCGCACGCGTCCCCGCGTGCAATTTCCAGCGTCCCGCTGGAAAAACTCCATTCGGCGAGACGCCGAACGGCACACGCGGGACGCGTATGCTCCCCAGAGCTTCTCGTTAACCGCGACCTAATCACCCCGGTCCTGTGAAGCCCCAGGCTCGTTATGAAGGCGCACCGTAGGCGCTCGATCAAACCGGCCTCGGTCTGGTCTATAGGCGGAAAAGGAGGTTGATCTCGCATTGCTCGCCCTTGGCGCTGCGCTCCACTCGGTCGGCGTGCAGTCCGGAGAGATATCCTGTCAGTCCGTTCACGAAACTTTGTTCTTCCACCATTTCTCGCTTGGGACGGGCATCTGGCAGGTTCGGAAGATTTCCCAAGTATTTGAGCGTAACTTTCACGTCGAAGCTGTCGCTCCCGACGCGAATTTCTACCGGACCTTGCGCGTTGGCCGAAACGTGCTCGATGGCCTCGTCCACCACCGAACGCACCCTCTTAACATCTTCCGGCGCCAGCTTCCACTCGCTGGCCTCTTTGGCGAAAAAATCATCAAAGGTTTTCGCGGTAACTGCAGATCCGTGCTCACCAATCCGCAACTGCCCATACCGCCACGTCCCCAAGAGGAAAATCGCATTGAGACCAACGGAGGTAATCACAGCCATGGTGATCTGGGAGCCCGTGAATTGATGCGTCCAGGCAGGCAGCGATTCATAAAACTCAGGAAAGATCATGACCGAAAGCGCTGCGAGAACGGAAAAGCCGACGATCAGCGATGCGCGCAGTGTGATCGGACGACTCGCGACAATTTGAATTCCCGCAACAAACATCAGCGACCCATTAAAGAACAACGCCGCCGCCATGACCGGGCGCGGCATACTGACAATCAGACTGGAAAACTTTGGGAAGCAAGCCAGCAAGACAAGCCACCCCGCGATTGACCAGGCTATTACCCGGCTGGTCGCGCCGGTCGTTTTTTCGATTCCGACAAGGCTTGGACTGGCACTCATTCCCGGGGCCCCCAAGGCCCCGCCTACTGCGCAGCCGATTCCATCGGCCACGACTCCGGACTGGATGTTTTTCATGTCGGGATGGCGCCAAGCTGCATCGTTCATCTGCTGGCACGTCGTCAGCACACCGACGACTCGCAAGCCCGAAGCCAAGCCTGCGATCGCAAAGGGAACCATCAACGACGGCTCAAAGCCGACAGAGAGAAAGCGAGGATCGGGAAGGGCAAAGAGAGGGCTGGCCGAGAGTTTGGCCGCAAAGTCCGCCGGGAACAGTCCGAACACGGCAGAGATCCCATAGCCAACGAGGATGCCTGTGAGCGCGCACAGCAACCTCGGCAAGCCCTTGGCCCAGACAGCCAGGACGGTCATCGTTACCAGGACGCAGATACCCGTTGCGAACATCATCATGGTCCGAGGGTCATGCGCGGTGGCATCGTTAAAAAGCACACCCAGGCCGATCTTCCCTAGCTCCATGCCGACAGCCATTATCACGACACCCGACACAACCGCCGGGAACAGCTTACGCAGCTTGTTGACGAGCTGGCCGATCACAGCTTCACAAGCCCCGGCGAAGATCACCATCCCGCAGACGACGGGAAATCCAAAATGGGCCGCCGCTGTCATGCTCGAAGGCAGGTAGATGGCTGAAACGACCGGGGGACACAAATAGCCCGAACCGAAGCTCCCAAGACGCAGGCTCTGGAGCACAGTGAGAAAGGCGACCGCAATCATCGCCAGTCCCATCACACTTCGTGCATGCTCATGCGGAAGTTTGGCCGCGCCGGTCACCAGCGCCACCATCACCAGGTACGGACAGATGACCGCCACATGCTGAAAACCCAGGGCCAGCAGCTGAAAAAGCGGAGGTTTTTCCTCGAGCGCGTAGATGAGATCTTTGGGGCGCTCGGGCATGCCCGAAAAATGGGAAGTGGGCCCCAAGAATCCCAGCCAAAAGTTCAGGCCAGCGGACAGGCAACGAATTTCGTCACCCTGCAATCCGCCGTCGCCAACGAGTGGAATTTAAATCAAACTCAGGCGTTCATGAGAGTGCTGCCAGACAAGTTTTTTGCCGCTATGATCGCGGTCGCGCCATTGCCGGGCAGTCCGCGCTACGCCGGAAACAGTAGAGCGGTCATCAACGCCGCCCTTTCTCACCTCGAGCAGTACGTCGAAGCTGGCGCGGATGTCCTCGTCCTCGAGAACAGCCATGATATCCCCTATATAAAACCTCCATTGGATCCCCACGGTGTCGCGCTGATGAAGCGCATCGCTCGGGAGGCACGCAAGCGCTTCAAAGGTCCGATCGGCATCCAACTCCTTGAAGCTGCCAACGAGAGCGCTCTCGAGATCGCTTGCGAGGCGGATCTCGATTTCCTGCGCGTGGAAGGTTACGTCTTTGCCCACATCGGCGGCGCCGGTCTGATCGAAGGCTGCGCGGGACGGCTGCTGCGCAAGCGCGCAAGTCTTGGCTGCAAACATGTCAAGCTTTTCGGCGACGTGAACAAGAAGCATTGTTCCCACGCACTTACCGGCGATCTCGATATCACTGATGTTGTTAAACAGGCGGAGTTCTTCCTCGTGGACGCTGTAATCGTAACGGGACCGAGAACAGGCGAGCCTCCCGAACTCAGAGAACTGAAACGCGTGAAGCAATCTGCCAAGGTTCCAGTTTTCATCGGCTCCGGAATCAGCTCGCGAAATATCTCAAAATACATGCCGCTGGCCGATGGCTTTATCGTCGGTTCCGCCCTTCGGGAGGACGGCATGTTTCTAGGCCGTCTCGACCCCAAGCGCCTCCGAGCCTTTGTCAATGCATTTCATGAGGCGCGTGACCACGAATGGCATTCGTAAATGGCCGCGCGCTGCGCGGCCAGTTGATAGGTAAGGGTTGAGAGTTGAGAGGAATTGCTTGAGCGTCAGCGAGGAGGCTTGTAGCGACGGCGTCCCCGTCGTCGCCGGGTAGCGCCCATCGCCGTCCTCGCCCTATGGCTTTCGATAAAACCGAATCGCCTCGATGCCACTTCCGAATTGCTTGAGGGCATAGACGCCCCGCTCTCCGCCGCGGCCGGGATCACGGATGAGATAGTCAAAACCTTCCTTGCCGCAAATGACAACGAAGTGCGTGATGCCGTTAGGATATCGGAGCCGCGCGATGACGGGATTGTTGTCGAGAAGGTTGCTATCGATCAGGAAGTAGGAGGGCAGGTCTTCGTAATGCGGGAGAAGGCGGGACCTGAAGCCCGTGTCAAACTCTGCGGCCTTTTCCCAGTAGATCCACCCTTGCGGCGTATAACCGCCCGGTAAACTGGTAAGAAATTTGTTCAAGCGCCCGGGATCCACGTCGACACCGTAACTAGCGAGCGCCATCGCCGCCGACGCGACCGCACATCCCTCTGCCGCGAGCTTGCCAGGGGTCGGCCCCAGGCTGTCCTTGCCCCACCGCGGGTCGGACTGGAAGAACTGCGGGACGTTGAGCTCGAGACGGCCCGGATAATAGAGGCCGCCGGAGGGGGCGACGGGTCGTTCCTTCTTCCAATCACCTACCCACCACGTCCCCCAGGCACCAAGACCGACCAGGAGGAGCAGAAGACCTAGGAAAATCCGCCTTGCGGTCATGACAAACTGAATCTTGTTTACAAACGATGATTCCGCGAGTCCTCATTTCTTTTCTCCTGACGGCGTCCGCCGTCCTCGCCGATTTCAACAAGGTCATTCTCGAACAGATTCGCACGATGCCTGCTGGAGGGGGCTACGCTACCAACCTGGGCGCACACGCCGCTCTCGCTAGGTCCGTTGAGGTCAGCGAGGCCGTGGACATCCGGCCGGAGTCGGCGATGCCCGGCTATTGTTCTGGCGCTACCTACCTCGTTTTCCTCAAGACGCTGAAAACCCTGCAAGAGAATGGCTCGATCTCCCTTTCCCAAGGAACATGGGAGGCACTCGTCCCGCGCTTGCGCCCCGACGGCAAGGACACTCTTCCGGACGGCGAAAGCGTCTGGGGACGCTGGAATGCCAATGGCCCGGGTACTGCTCGGCTCTTTCATCAACTCGGACTCGGAGCCAATTTCACCCGGTTCCCGGACGCCCGCCCCGGTGACTTCATGAAAATCTTCTGGACTGATGCCGTCGGGAAGAGAGAAAGCGGGCACTCCGTCGTATTCCTCGGCTTGGAGAACGTCGACGGGGTGGAAACGGTGCACTTCTGGTCCAGCAATCGTCCGGGAGGCTTCGGCAGCACTTCCGTCCCGCGAGTCAAAATAGCGAGGGCGATCTTTTCTCGCTTGGAACATCCCGACAAAATCTCGGGTTGGTCAAACCTTTCAGCGAGCGACGCCTATCTCGCTAGTCTGCTGACGACGGAGTCCAGTTTCCCGGAGGCCGCAAGAATGTCGGGTATCGGAAGCCGCTAGGAGGCGCCTCGCAGAACCTTGTCCATAGATTCCGCAGATTTTCACAGATTCCGAAAAATTCATCTGTGTTAATCTGTGTCAATCTGTGGATCAAATGCTTAGAAGCCGAGCGAAGGGATGCCGAAGTCCAGTTTCTCGGAAGCCGCAAGAATGTCGGGTATCGGAAGCCGCTAGGACGCACCTCGCAGAACCTTGTCCACAGATTCCGCAGATTTCACAGATTCCGAAAAATTCATCTGTGTCAATCTGTGTTAATCTGTGGATTAATGCTTAGAAGCCGAGCGAACGGATAAAGTCGCGATTTCGTTTGGCGGATTCCTTTGGTTTGCCCATGCCGGGCAGCACATCCTGTTCAACCACGCCCCAGCCGTCGAATCCGAGTATCTCGAGTTCCTTCATGAGGGCTGGAAAGTCGACGTTTCCTTGGCCGAGTTCACAAAAAACGCCCTGCCTGACGCACTGAAAGTAATCCCAATTCTTGGCCGCAGCTTCCTTCCCCACGCCAGGATGATAGTCCTTGAAATGAAAGTGCCAGACTCGTTTGCCGTATCTGCGCAAGCCTTCGAGCGGATCGCCTCCTCCAAAGCGATAGTGACCGCAATCGAAGGTCAAGCCGAGCACGTTCGGGTCTGTCAGCGACATGAGTCGGGCGATTTCCGCGGACGTCTCCACGTATCCGGCGCAGTGGTGGTGGAAGGCGGTGCGCAGTCCGGTTTCTTTCTTGACCGCCTCAGCGACCTTTGTGGCTCCCTCGGCAAAGTTTTGCCACTCGGCATCGCTCAGGCCCATATCGGGCGTGACGCGCCCGGCATTCTGGGTGCGCTCCGGAACTCGTCCATTTTCGTCGGCAAGGACGATGACCGGAACGCTGCCCTCGACGGCGGCCATCAAGCGCGCGATGCGAACGGCAGTTTCCACTCCGACGGCGTGCTCCGAGGGCTCTTTGAGAAAGATGGGCACAAACGCTCCGAGCAGGACGAGGTTTCGTGCGTGAATTTCCTGCGCGAGTTTTTTCGGTTCGGTTGGCATGAACCCCCAGTCGCCCAACTCGGTTCCCGCATAACCCGTGCCGGCAATTTCATTAAGCACCTGAACATACCCTGGAACTTCCCCTTCCAAGTCGAATTCGAGCGCCCCCCACGAACAGGGCGCGTTAGCGATCTTGATCATTGTGTCACCTCAATTTGAACGTAAGAAAACGGACCGGCCTCCAAGCTGCAAGCACAGGGGGAATCCTGGACGCCATGATGATCGAAGACCAGCAGTCCGGTCAAGCTCGCCAGGGAAGGATCAGCCAGAGCTTCTCTTGTAAATGGCTGAAACTCATTGCATGGCCGCAGATCAAAATGTACTACGCGGTTTGGAAGTGCCCCAAGTTCCGCAAAATTGAGCAGTTAGTTGCGATATGACAAAGCCGAATGACGAATACGTTGGATGGCTCGTCGAGCATTCGATGCTCCACAATGCCAAGAAACTTGCCCTGCGCTACGGTGGTCAGGGTCGCATGTGGCAGCAGCCGTTTGCCGAGGCGCGGCCCCGCGCCGCTTCGGCTCTGGCTTCCGTTTGGTTCACCGCTTACCCCGCTTCGATCATCACACGCCCAGGCGAATCGGTTCTCCGAACACTCGCCGATCCTACCCTCTGGACAGCTTTGTCCGCGATCGGGATTCAGGGCGTGCACAATGGGCCTATGAAGCGCTCAGGCGGTATCCGCGATCGTGAGTACACGCCGACAATCGATGGCAACTTCGATCGCATCAGCTTCGAGATCGATCCCTCCTGCGGAACGGAAGAGGACTTTATCGCGATGGGCCGGACGGCGGCTGCCCACAACGCCGTCGTCGTGGACGACATCGTGCCGGCGCATACCGGCAAGGGGGCGGACTTCCGGCTCGCGGAAATGGGCTATGGAGAATATCCGGGCATGTATCATATAGTTTCCATTCCGCAGGCCGACTGGGGACTTCTTCCGCCGGTTCCGCCAGGTCGCGAAGCGGTCAATCTCTCTCCAGCGACGGTCGATCAATTAAAAGAAAAGGGCTACATCGTGGGGCAATTGCGTCGCGTGATCTTTTTCGAGCCCGGCGTCAAAGAGACTGACTGGAGCGCGACGGACGTGATTACCGGTGCGGACGGAGTGGCGCGCCGCTGGGTCTATCTTCATTACTTCAAGGAAGGACAGCCGTCGCTTAACTGGCTTGATCCGACGTTTGCGGCAGCGCAAATGATCATCGGCGACGCGCTCCACTCGCTCGATGTGCTCGGCGCGCGAATGCTACGGCTGGACGCAAACGGATTTCTCGGCGTCGAGCGCAGACCCGATGGACCCGCCTGGTCGGAAGGCCATCCGCTGTCGGTGGTCGGCAACCAGTTGATCGCAGGAATGGTGCGAAAAGCCGGCGGTTTCACCTTTCAGGAACTCAACTTAACGATCGATGACATCGCGGCGATGTCTCATGGAGGAGCCGACCTCTCCTACGACTTTGTCACGCGTCCCGCCTACCAGCATGCGCTGATGACTGGCGACACGGAGTTCCTGCGCCTGATGTTCAAAACGATGCGCGCTTACAACATCGATCCCGCATCGCTGATCCACGCCCTGCAAAATCACGACGAACTCACGCTCGAGCTCGTCCATTTTTGGACGCTTCACGCCAAAGACACTTACACGTTTGCGGGGAAGAGTTGGACGGGTGAGACGCTGCGCGAGCATTTGCGCGCCACCATGTACGAACGGCTGACCGGCAACAACGCCCCTTACAATCTGCGCTTTGTCACCAACGGCGTGGCTTGCACGACCGTCAGCGTCATTGCAGCTGCGCTGAATATCCGCGACCTGACGGCGCTGACCGATGAGCAAAAGCGTCAGATCCAGCGCGTCCACCTTCTGCTCGCAATGTACAATGCCTTCCAGCCCGGCGTCTTCGCGCTCTCTGGCTGGGATTTGGTCGGCGCCTTGCCGCTCCCACATAACGCTGTGGCCGCGCTCATCGCCGAAGGCGACACCCGCTGGATCGAGCGCGGCGCCTACGATCTAGTCAACGTGAACCCGGGCGCTGAAACTTCGCAGGCTGGTTTGCCGAAGGCAGCGACGCTCTATGGTCCGATCGATGAACAACTCAAGCGTCCTGATTCGTTTGCCAGCCAGCTGCAGAAGATGCTCGCTGTCCGCCAGACCAGCGGACTCTACGCCAGCCGGCAGATCCTGGTTGCAGAGGCCACGAACCCTGGACTGCTGGCCATGGTTCACGAACTGCCCGAAGGTAAGGGCATTCAAGTGACCGCACTCAATTTCGGTGCAACGCCCATCGACGAGACCATCACGCTTCCCAATATTAAGCCCGGCCCCGTCGTTGACATGATCCACGAAACGAATGAAGGGGACCTCTCCGAAGCCGGCGAATTGTGCATCCGCCTGGACGGCTACGAAGGAAAATCGCTTCGGGTCGTCGGCCCAGCGCCGGCGAGCGCCTAGACGTTCACAACCAGGCCCAGACGCTCCGAAACACAGGAACTGTAGCGACGATGTCCCCATCGTCGTAGAAACTTTAATAAGCCGGCGAGCTACTAAAGAAAATAGCTCAATTCATGCTGCTCCCGTCGGGGCCGAGAAGTCGAGTCTACAGATTCTCCGGGCGAAACTTGTTGCGCAGGCTTAGCGACGGGCCGGAGATCATGAAGTTGCCGTTGCCTCGGTAGTGCAGCGTTTCGGGGCGCTTCGGCGAAGGGGCGGCGTGTGCCTTCAAGACCTCGAAGATAAAGAAATTGTATTTGTTGATTAGCGTACTGTCGTAGAGCCGGCATTCGAAGTTGGCGTGACATTCGCGAATCAAGGGCGCCTTGACCTTCTCGGCCGGGTCAGCGGTCAGCGCAAATTCACGGAACTTGTCGATCTTGGCACCCGTGGTGTTGCCGATGGCAACCATGATGTCGGTGAGGGCCGTGGTCGGAAGATTGATGACACATTCGCGACTTTTGCGGATCATGCCAAAGCTGTGATTGCTGCTGGCGATCACACAGCCGACCAGCGACGGCGTGAACTCCATGACCGTGTGCCAGCCCATGGTCATGATGTTCGTCTCGTTCCGCCATCGGGAAGAGACCAGCACCACCGGGCCGGGTTCCAGATACCGCCGCACTTCGCCGACGGGAAAATCTTTTTTCTGACGCTTTGCCATGAATGATCCTTTCAGGGGGTTAAATCTTCAGGGAAGATGCTCTTCACCATCTGCCAATCGATCCGGATTGAGTTGAGGCTTCAAGCTGCGATTGCTGGCGGCTTAGCCCGGCACCGACAGCCGCCCAAGCCAACGCGATGACAGAGCCGATCGCCATCGCCAGAGCCGGGTGCTCTGCGAGCACATCCAGAGCGCGTTTGACCCAGCCACTGATGGCGTCCCCGCCACGATACACGACGGTGTCGATGAAGTTCTTTGCTTTGTATTTTTCTTCCGGCGAGACCGCAGGGTAGAGCATCTCCCGTCCCGGCCTCACCAGTGCGTATTCGCCCGCGCGGCGGACGACCATGACGATGACAAACACGGCGAACACTGGCGCCAACGCGAGCCAGAGGAAACCGGCCGCTACGGCCAACGGCACTGCCGTCAGCAGAACGCCAGTCCCCAGGTTTCGGGCAACATGTCCGGTAAAAAAAATCTGCGTGAGAAGAGCCAGGGACTGCACCACGATGTCGATAAAGCCGAACACTTGAGTTTGCCGCGTTCGGTCGGAGAAAGTTTCAGCCACCAGCCGTGCCTGTTCAAAGTAGAGAAAGGTGTTGATGCAGGCCAACAACAACACGAAGACAGCGATGCCGAGCAGGTAGGGAGAGCGAAAGAGCGCCGTAGCGCCAGCAAAAGGGTTGCCGCCAAGCGGACGGCGTCTGCCGTTCTTCTCACCGTCTTTCTCCTCCGCTTGGGGAGCCGCCGCCGGATGGCGGTCGCGCCAGCGGTGCAGCCACATCGCCGCGGCGGCGCTGCCGGCCAGCAGCACCGCCGAAAGGACCAGCAGACCAGCGTGACCTATTGAAGCCACCAGCAGTGTCCCGAGAATCGGTCCAGTCAGGCCGCCGAGGCTGGCACCTGCGGCGATCAGTGCGAACAAGCGCTTCGCCTGCCGGCTCACGAAAATGTCGGCAGACACGCTCCAAGCCAACGAAACTGCCAAGAGATTGAAGACGGAGAGCCAGATGTAGAAAGTGCGAGCCGTCCACAGATTGTCCGGTCGCACCGCCAGGGCTGCGGCAAATCCCAGCAGGTTCAGAACGAAAAAAAAGTAAGTCGCCGGCAGAATCGCTCGACGGGAGACTTTCGAAGCCAGCCACCCAAACAGGGGGAGCACAGCCACCGTGGCGACGAACGTGCCAGTGAAAAGCCACTGCAGGTTTTCCACACCGCCGGCCACCCCCATCGTCTCGCGCACTGGACGCAGCATAAAGTAGCCGGTGAAGAGGAGGAAAAACATCACCAGACCCGCTGCCACCGCCGGGGCTTCACCTGCTTCCACGTTGAGCACGCGGGCAATGACGCTGGATCTTCTATTTAGCTGCGCCATCGTCGCTCACCTCATCACCGACCTCGATTGCTCTTTGTCCGCCACGTCGATTGCCCTCATGAGGAAACTTTCACGAAGCGCCAGCAGCTTGTCGAGACGGCTGCCTACGACTTTGATGACATTATTCGCTGGCCGGGACGCCAGCGAGGACGGGGCCGGTGCTCCCGGGAACTCCGGCCGCTCGCCGGGCGGGCTCGCGACCAATAGGTGAGGACAAACGTCAGGGGAAATGCTACAATGCACTTTCAATCTCCCCAAATGGCGCAGCCCGAGATTTTCGACTTGCATCCCCTTTTCGAGGATGTGCAGCTGGGACGTATTTTCGCGGACGGGAAGACATTTGTTGATTGTCTGCCCAAACATTCGCTCGAGGAGATCGCCAAAGATTACCAGCTCGCAAAGAATTCGCCTGACTTCAGCCTCAAGAAATTTGTCCTTTTGCATTTCGATCTGCCGGCAGATCACATGTCGAACTACCTCAGCGATACGACCAAAGAGGTTCAGGAAAACGCAGAATCGCTCTGGACCTTTCTGACGAGACAACCAGATACGGCGGCAGGATCGCTAATTCCGCTTCCCTTCCCCTACATTGTGCCCGGCGGACGATTTGGGGAGATCTACTATTGGGACAGCTACTTTACCTCTCTTGGCCTGCGTGCCTCCGGCAGGATCGAGATGATCGAAAACATGGTGAAAAACTTTTCTCATTTGATCGATACCGTCGGCTATATCCCCAACGGCAACCGCACTTACTACCTTGGCCGATCCCAGCCGCCGTTTTACTCGATGATGGTAAAGCTTTTGGCAGAGGAGCGCGGAGAGGCAGTCCTTCTGAAATACCTCCCTCAGCTCGAGCGAGAGTATCAATTCTGGATGAAGGGCGCTGCGCACCTGGATCCTGCCCGGTCCACAATGCATCATTCGGTGCGAATGCCTGAGGGTGAAGTGCTCAACCGCTATTGGGATGAGAATGCCACGCCCAGGCCGGAGTCGTTCCAGGAGGACCTCGAGCTGTCTCATCAATCCCACGAACGACCCGCGAACTTGTTTCGTCACCTCCGTGCCGGCGCAGAATCCGGTTGGGATTTCAGCAGTCGTTGGTTTAAAGACGCGCGTTCGTTGGCCTTGATCCACACCACCGACCTGGCAGCCGTCGATCTGAATTGTTTATTGCTAAACCTGGAAAGAACAATTGCGGAGGCTTGTCAGGTCGCCAGACCCGTTCAGGAGAGTCAACACTTCGAAGAAATTGCCGCGAGCAGAGAAGCAGCCATCCAAAGATATTTTTGGAACGAAAGCGAGGGCTTCTATTTCGACTACGATATCGCCCGCGGCCAGCAGAGCAGGTCTATGACGCTGGCGGGGGTCTTTCCGATGTTCTTCAAGGTAGCGACGGAGGAGCAGGCCAAGGCGGTTGCTCGCACGATCGAGAAAAACTTCCTAATGCCCGGAGGCGTCGTCACCACCTTGGAGACAACGGGACAACAGTGGGATGCTCCCAATGGCTGGGCGCCTCTCCAATGGACGACGATCATTGGACTGGAAAATTACGGTCACCACGAGCTGGCAGCGGAAATTTCCAGCCGATGGATCAACTTGAACTCAGATGTCTTCAAGCGCACCGGGAAGGTGATGGAAAAATACAATGTGGTTGACACGCATCTAAAAGCGGGCGGCGGCGAATACCCCGGACAAGATGGATTTGGTTGGACCAATGGCGTGCTGCTAGCCTTGAAAGCTTCCGCGCAAACCGAAACCCACTCATCCCGGTAAAAGTCGCAAAAAGGTCGCGAGAATTGCTTGAGAGGCCCCTTCGTCTAGCTCTCCTATGTTTTGGAGCAGCTTGCGATTGATGGGGCGAATCAAGTCGCACGCGACGATGAAAGATTTTCCGCTCCAGCGAACCTCAACGCGCACCGGCGTCCGAGTCAAGCTAGGGCGCAACGGGCAGACCAAAACGGTCGGGAGCGCAGCCAGTCCTGGATGCTGCAAAGCGACCAGGTTAGGATCCACCGCTCCGGGCTTGGACGTATAGAGCTGAAGTCTCATTTCTCATGAATCGGGAATTCCTCATTCACACGGAGCGTCTCTTCACAAACCTCCGGGGTGTAAGCTGCATCGACCTCCGCCTCAAATCGTTCCTGTTCAACGCGAGAGTGCTCGCGCTCCAGCAATCCTTCCACATAGGCTGACCTCGAAGCCTCGCCCCGGAGCCGATCGAGCATCGGAAAAGCCGCCAGGGGAAGGGTCAACGTGCGTCGCCTCAGAGGCGACTTTTTGGCGACTTTCATGGCAATATAATAAGCAATGTTATTCCTCGCTCAAGTGTTCTTCTCGCGGACACTGCCCGAGAAAACAGTGCCCTGCCTTACGGAAAAAGCCCACGCGCCTGGCGTGCCGCGAGAACTCGCTCGACCCCAATGGAGAGGGCGGACATCCGATGCGGGATCTTGCGTTCTTTGGACCTCTTGATCACGGCAGCGAAAGCGGTCTCGAGAATCCGATACAGCCGGTCGGTGATCTCAATGTCCGACCAGAAGAAATTTTGCAAATCCTGCACCCATTCGAAATAAGAGACAATGACTCCGCCCGCGTTGCACAAGATATCTGGAATCACAAAAATCTCGGCCCAGCGCTGGTTAAGGACCTCATCGGCCTCGGGCGTTGTCGGTCCATTGGCGGCCTCCGCGAGCACCCGGCAGCGCAGCTTGCCGGCGTTTTCTCCGTTAATTACACTCTCAACCGCCGCTGGCACCAGCACGTCGCACGGCAAGGTGAGAAACTCATCGGCCTCGACACGCTCGCCCAGATGAAAATCGGACAGCGTGCCGTGCTGCGCCGCGTGGCGGTCAGCGGCGGCAATATCGATGCCCCGAGGATCGTAGAGGCAAGCAGTGTGATCGCTGATCCCCACGACCTTCATTCCCGACTTCAAGGCCAGGCCACCGGCGACCACGGAGCCGACGTTTCCGAAACCCTGAACGATCGCGTTACACCGCCCGGGCGCGATCTTGAGATGGTCGAGTGCTCGTTCGATGAGAAAGACAACTCCTCGACCGGTCGCCTCGCGCCGCCCCGCGACTCCGCCGAGCGAGACCGGCTTTCCCGTGACAATTTCCCCGAGCGCGTAACCGACGTGCACCGAATAGGAATCCATAAACCAGGCCATGATTTGCTCGTTCGTGCCCATGTCGGGTCCGAGCACGTCCATTTGTGGCCCAATGAAGGGGATTAACTCCTGAAGGTAGCGGCGCGAGACGAGTTCGAGCTCGCGTCTCGAAAGCTTGTGCGGGTCGACGCGCACCCCTCCTTTCGCGCCGCCGTACGGCAGTCCCGTCAGCGCGCATTTCCAACTCATCCAGACGGCGAGGGCAGCAGACTCGCCAATGGTCAGATGGGGCGAAAACCGCGTTCCGCCCTTAGTAGGACCGACGGAGAGATGGTGTTGCACACGATAACCGTGAAAGACTTCGACGCTGCCATCGTCCCGCGGGATCGGCACCGCCACGGAGACCGCACGTTTCGGATAGATGATCCGCTCACGATAACCCTCGGCGATTTCCAGATAGTCAGCGATTACCTCGAACTGACGTTTAGCCATTCTAAAAAGCGGATCGGAATAGATGGGATCTGCAGCATAGGAGCCGTCGGCCATAGGCGGGCAACTTACGTCGATTAGGCAGATGCGCGAAACAAAAGTCCCTGGGGATCTCAGGGTTGAGAGTATCCCGTAAACGACAACGACGTAGATTCGTCGATTGTAGCGGCGGTATCCCTACAGCCGAGGATAGCCCGCCGACGCTGAGGACAGCGCCGCTACAGCGGGCGGTCGACCGTGGGGACACGGTCGCTGCAAAAAGACCTCGTCGATGGGCGTGCCCTTACATCGTCGAAGCGGCAAGCTCATTTTGGAGAGTTGCGATCGCGTCATACTCTTCTTCGAGTTTCTTCGGGATGCTCAGATAGATGGGCAGCAGCCGACGATAGATAGCCGCATTCTGCGGAATCGGTGAGTGGCGATGCGTGGCGCCGACCATTCCGGAGATCACCTCCAAAGAGGCAACGCGGCCGAGCGCATAGAGCCCGAGCACGGCCGCGCCAAGGCAGGAGCTTTCGAAGCTTTCGGGAACAATGACTTCCCGGTCGAAAATGTCCGCTAAAATCTGCCGCCAGAGGACAGATCTGGCAAAGCCGCCGGTAGCCTTGATCGATTGCGTTGGTCCGATGAGTGCTTCGACAGCGGGAAGGATGCTATACAGGTTGTAAATTACACCTTCGAACACCGCACGAATGAGGTGTTCCTTGCGGTGATGCATGCCCAGCCCGAAGAACGAACCGCGTAGATTGGCGTCCCACCAGGGGGCTCGCTCTCCGGTCAGAAAGGGATGAAAAATCAACCCCTCGGCTCCCGGTCTCACCGGCTCGGCCATCCGGGTAAGGACTTCGTATGGATCGATGCCCAAGTCTTTCGCAGTTTCGCACTCCGCAGCGCAAAGCTCATCGCGCACCCACCGCAGGATGATGCCTCCATTGTTTACCGGACCGCCGATGACCCAGTGGCGCTCAGTCAAGGCGTAACAAAAGGTCCTGCCGTCCGGATCAGTCACCGGCCGGTCAACCACGGTGCGCATTGCCCCGCTGGTTCCAATGGTGATCGCCATTTCGCCCGGACGGATGGCGTTCACACCCAGGTTGGAAAGCACCCCGTCATTTGCGCCCACAACGAATGGCGTGCTCGGGGAAAGCCCAAGCTCTGCGGCGATATCGGGTGCAAGGCCGTCGAGGCGAAACGTAGTCGGCACAGGAGTGGCGAGTCGGTCACGCTCGACCCCCGCCAGCGCGATGGCGTCATCATCCCAGTCCAGCCGCTCAATGTTGAACAAGCCGGTGGCCGAAGCGATGGAGTAGTCCACTACATAGCGTCCAAAGAAACGGAAGAGCACGTACTCCTTGATCCCGATGAAGCGTGCGGCGCGCCCAAAAAGATCCGGCTCGTCGTTTCGCAACCAGACAAGCTTTGCGAGTGGCGACATCGGATGAATTGGGGTTCCGGTGCGGCGATAGATCGCGTTGCCTCCCCACTCGTGCGCAATTCTCTCCGCCCAGACCGCCGCACGATTGTCCGCCCAGGTAATACTTCGGGTGAGCGGACTCCCCTGCTTGTCGACGGCAATCAGGCTGTGCATGGCTGCACTGAACGCGACGCAGGCAATGGCACCGGCTGTCGCATTCGCCCGATGCACGGAAATCTTAATGGCCGCCAGGACGGCGCGATAGATTTCTTCGGGATCTTGCTCGGCCGTAGCCGGCGTCGGCGTCAGGAGCGGATATTCAACTGAATGGTGTGCGACGACACGCCCAGCAAGGTCGAAGACCACTGCCTTTGTGCTCGTAGTCCCAATATCAACGCCGAGCACATAGCCTAACATTCCTCGAAATCAGGAGTTAGCGACCGTGCCTCACGGTCAAGCTTGTCTCGCTGTAGCGGCCGTGTCTCACGGTCGAGGACACCGCCGCGACAGGGGCTTTTTGGAAGTTTCCGCGGAGAACCACCCTAAGGCTTCTTTCCTCTTCCACGAAACGTCAGTTCGGCGATGCCGGATTTGTCGAGCTCTCCAAGTCCCGCAGCGACCATGCCATCGTATTGGGCTTTGGTCGCCTCCGCCAGGGGCAGGTGAAGTCCCTCGGCGCGTCCAAGACTCAAGGCGATGCCGGAGTCCTTGGCGGCATGCGCTGCCGAGAAAAAGCAGGAATGCTCCCGATTTTGCATATCTTCGCCGTCCGTTTCAAGCACCCGCGAATTGGCTCCAGTCTGGGAAAAGATCTCGCGCAGCACGCTGAGATCGAGGCCGAGAGCATCTCCCAACCCAAGTCCTTCGGCGAGGCCCGCAGTATTGATGTTCATCACCATGTTCACGAGCGCCTTCACCTTGGCAGCTTCGCCGGTGCGGCCCACGTGACGAAGCGCCATGCTCATGTCGCGAAGAATGGGCTCGACCTTTTTGAAAACGACCTCATCACCGCCAACCATCAAGTAGAGCGTGCCCTGACGGGCTTGGGTGATGCTCGAAGCCATGCAAGCTTCCAACGAGTGCGCGCCAGCCGCACGCGCACCGTTCTCCACATCGACATGGACCTGTGGCGAAATCGTGGCGCAATTGACGAAAATCTTGCCCGCGGCGTTCACAAGCAAATGGTCGTCCTCGCCATTCAGGCCAAAGATGGAGCGCATCGCCGCATCATCTGTAACCACCGTAATCACGAGATCAGAAAGCCCCGAAACCTCAGCGAGACGCTTGGGGGCTGGCACTCCAAGTTCCGAGGCCAATTCCGTCGCGCTTTCAGTCCGCACGTCATAGACGGCCCCGATGGTATATCCTTTATCTTTCAGGTGACGGGCCATGTTCGAACCCATTCGTCCGACGCCGACAAATCCGATTGTGTTCATAGGGGTAAGGTATGGTTGGGCGACTCAGCCTTTTCCAAACTCGGGGAAAAAGGGGTTAACTTTCTTTTGTTCCCCCACGGTCGTAAGGGGTCCATGGCCGGGACAGATAACCGTTTCGTCGGGCAAGGAGAGGATGCTTTCACGATTCGTCTTGAGCGCATCCTTGTACGAGACGCCTCCGCCTCCCATCGAACCGGCGAAAATTGCGTCGCCGACGATGGCTAAGGTGCGCGCCAGGCCCCGAACGACGAAGGTCACGCCACCAGGCGAATGGCCCCAGGTCGATCGCGTCTCAATTGCGAGCGAGCCGACCTGAAAAGTCTTGCCCACGGCAAAAACACGTGTTCCGGGAATGGATTCGCGCTCATTGATCCAGGCCTCCGCACCGGTTCTCTCCTTCAGGCGATCCAACTCAAGGATGTGATCGCCGTGAGAGTGGGTGAGTAAGATGAGTTCCAGTCTCAGCTCATGCGCATCGATCGCTTCGAGCATGCCATCGCAGTCCGCTCCGGTGTCGAAGGCCACCGCCTGTTTTGAGTCGGGATCCCAGACGAGGTACGAATTGACCATCATGTCCTCGAAGGGGGTATTAAACTGCGAAAGCCCTTCCATGAGCGGGATCTCTGCAGGGCGGTAGTGTGTTCTTCCAATGGCGGCGAGCCGATCGGGGTGGAGTTCGAGCGCGGCCGCCAAAGCGCGCACCCCCGGCTCATCGAAGGAGCCACCGAGAATTTGATTCGTCAGCGCCGTCGACAGTCCCGCTCGGGCCGAGAGCGTTCCGATGTCGAGTCCGAGTCCCCGCCGCGCCTTGGAAAGGATGTCTGCGTAATTGTCTTCGAGAGGAATTCTCATGTCGCGGGAAGGCGGTGGCACATTTCGAGCGGAGCGTCGCTCATGCGGGTCGGTTGCGCACTTGATAGTTCAGGAGCAGCCAAAGGACAAAGAACATGCCGAGAGTGGAAACCACCAGCACTCCCGTGTTGAACCAGAGAAGGCCGATCTTGAAGCCAAAATACTCCTTTACCGGTCCGAAAAAGACGTTGAGAGCACCTCGATCAACCGAATCGTTACGGTAGTCGCTCTGTTCCATCTCGGCCTTTGAGATAAGGTCGGTAATCTTTTGGTTCACATAGAGCTGCTCGGCCGTAATGCCGCGTTCACCTGTCTTAAACTTCTTTCGGTCAAAAGGACCGCCCTTGATGACAGCGTCGATCTCAGCGAATTTCTTACCAAGCGCAGCGGGAGATTGGGCCTGCAGTCCGGAGAGAATCGCCAAAAGATCCTTCAAGTCTTCCAGGCGCTCTTCCTGGGCGGGAGAAGGATTCGGCAGGGCCGCCAGCGCGCCAATTTGCCTTTGAATGTTCTCCTGCCGGCTGGTCAGGGGATTCATTTTCGATTGAGCGAAGACGAGGGCCTCGTAAGACCAACGCATCGGCATGAGCGAACAGATGAAGGGAACCTGCAAGTCGCTGCGAGGTTCCGTGGCGCTGGTTGGATGGCGCGCAGCCCATTGCCGAATCGAATAGACGAAGTCGAGGTCCCGGTTCATGTCCTCATACTTGATTAGCGCCCCCGCCAAAATAATCTGTGGGATCAGGACCACCGGGATGGCCAGGACCGCGGTCTTGCTTTCATTAACTAGGGCAGAGATGACCAGCCCAATCGCCACCCCACTCATGGTGGTGAGAAACATTGCCAAGAAAACAATCCAAAATACGCCGCGCACGGAAAGAAGAACATTGCCCACCAGCGTAAAGAGAATGCATTGAATGACCGCAAAGGCCGCGAGCGTGATCGCTTTCGCCAGCACATAGTAACTCAGGCGAACGTTGAGATTGCGTTCACGCAACAACACCGGCCGGTCCCTGGTAATGTCGTCCACGCTGTTGGTCAACCCAAGGAACATCGCCACAACGAGGGACAGAAATAGGTAGACTGGAATGTGAAAGGCCGAAGCGAAGTCGTAGTTGAGCATTTCGGAATGCCTCAGAACAAATCCGATCAGCAAGGCGAGCACCGGTGCCGCCAGCAACGTGATGAGCAAGTTGGCGTTATTGCGCATCTTGCTGAAAAAGGCGCGTTTGAATAGAACGCCAAATTGCTTCCACTCCTCTCGCCAGCGCAGCGGTTCGCGACGTTTGGCTCCCGACGGTAACGGCGGTGGTGTTTCGCGCGGTATCGAGGGCGTTTGCACGTCCTTCATGAGGCGAAAGGCCTCGTATTTGTCTCGCCAATAGTCCGGTGAATAGCGCCGCGCCGGCACGAGTTGGCCGCGATTATTTTCCTCGAGAATGATATCGCCGGAGAGATCGCGAAGCGGAGTCTCCAGCACGTCGAAGATGAATTCCGGGCGAGTGGTCCCGCAGGCTTCGCAAGCGCCGAGGTCCGCACCATAATGTTGCTGGTGCTCAGCGGCCGCGAAATATTTCAACATCTCCTGCGGAGTTCCGAAGAAGACCAACTTGCCTCCCCGATCAAGGAGCACCGCCTTTTGGAACATCTGGAAGATCTTCGAAGTCGGTTGGTGAATGGTCACCACCACGATCTTGTTGTGAGACATGCCGCGGATGATCTCAATGACATGCTCGGAGTCCTTGGACGATAACCCACTGGTGGGCTCATCGAACAGGTAAACGTCGGCCGAGCTAACCATGTCGAGGCCGATGTTAAGCCGTTTGCGCTCACCGCCAGAGAGCGTCTTTTTGTGCGCCGCTCCCACCACGAAGCCCCGGCGTTCGTTGAGTCCGAGCTCCGCCAGCTTGCCATCGATGCGCCGCCACCGCTCGCGCCCGGAGAGGTGCGGAGCACGAAGCGCGGCTGCAAAATCGAGGTTTTCCTCGATGGTTAGATGTTCGTCGAAGGCGTCGTGCTGCGGAATGTAAGTAACATATTTGCGAAGCGACTCTCGATTTGCGTAGAGCGAGCGCCCATTGAAAAGAACGTCGCCCTGGGCGGGTTGGAACTGACCGGAAAGAGCGCGCATCAGGGTGCTCTTTCCGCTGCCGCTGGCGCCCATCACACAAACCATCTCGCCGCGCTGCACGGAAAACGAGATGCCGTCGATGGCGACTTGGCCGTTGCGAAAGCGGCACACCAGATCACGAACCTCGAGCGAGCGGATGATGTTCCGTTCCTCCTCCAACAAACGTTCGGTGAAGTTGCAGCGCAGCACTTGTCCCGCATCGATGCGAATGGTGTCGCCATCAGAAAGGGGCGCGAAGTTTCGCACGGGCACGCCGCGAACAAGGATCGGGCGATCTGTCTGCAAAACCTCCACACGACCTTCCTTGCGATCGTAATCGCAGTAGATCTTGAGAAGGACATCGCCACCGGTGCCGGGCGACAGCAGAATATCATCCTCCTCGAGGAGGCCAGGATTGTTGGAAACCAGATACTCGCTCTTCGAAGCCTTCAGCTGAAAGCGACCGCCAAACTGGCGCGCGCGACGACGCAGGTCACCTAGGTCCAGCTCGCTGTCGTTGTGAAAGACGATGTTGTCCTCAAGGGTCGCTTCCACGGTTGTCCCCTCGCGGAGCCGCACACCCTTGAGCACGGCATCGACCTCTTTTAGTGCCGTCACGTGGACGCGCAACCCGAAGGTCACCTCCAGGCATGAATCGCGCGACCGGTTCTTTTCCAGCCGCACTTCGTCATCTTCATTGACGGTGACAAAGATCTGCGGGAGCGAGACGTTCTTCCTGGCGTTGAAATAAAAGACCAGATCCTGGTGCGTAAGCACCTGATCGTCGATGAGGATGCGCTGGCCTGCGAAAATTCGACAGAAATCGCCATGCCTCAGAACTCGGCCCTGAACGATCAGGTTGCGTCCGGTAAGATTCTTCAGGATGACGAGATCCTTGTAGCGATATGCCAGGATCCGTTCGTTTCCACTCAACCCGGGAAGCAAGACATCGCAATGGTCCTGTGGCCCGAAACTGACCACTTCGAGAGGGGACGTTCCCTGGTGATAAATACCGACATCGTTTTGGTCATTCGCGTTCAGCTGATAGACGATATCGATCGCCTGGGCCGCCATCCCAAGCTGAGACATAAAAGAGTAGTAGGCAATAACTTGCTCCTGTTTTAGGCCCGCCTTTGAGATCAGGTCGTAGAGCTGCACTCCGAGGAGGATCTTGCGCTCGTCGTCCAAATTCGCGGAGAGTTGCTGGGCGATGGCGTTGAGGTCCTGTTGTTCGTGCAGCGCCTCTCGGAAGAGCTTACGCAGCTCGGAATAGACAGTGTCCGGATAATCGTAACGAAGGAAACCGAGACTGGAGTCGATCTCTTCCTCGAGAAGCTCGCCCTCCACTCGGGCGAAGGCCGCAAAAACCTTGATGAGCGTCGGCAGCAGATTCGGACTTTCGGCTACCGTCCGCGGCTTACGCATCAGGCGGCGCATCATTCTGCGACCCGCTGCCCTGGCCCGGGCGGCAAAGAGAAAGAGGCCTTCGACCCGGCGCTGGGTGCGTCCAGCTGAAGGCGGAGCAACTACTGACATCCGATCAGCGTATCGCTCACGATCCATCTTTTCAACGTCGTGTTGCAACCAGGCTGGTTTTGGGGATAATTTCGGGTTTACCTCTATGACCCAACAAGCAACTGAGGCGCAAAGCACTTCGATTTCCACGCTGCCGTTGGAAGATCTCCGCGTGCGCGGAGTCACTCGGCTCATCACCCCTGCGCAGATCAAGGAGCAATCGCCTGCCAGCGGCTCGCAGACGGAAACGGTGCTGCGCGGGCGCGAACAGGCGCGCGCGATTATTCGTGGTGAAGACGATCGCCTGCTCGTCGTCGTGGGACCATGCTCGATTCACGACCCCACCGCGGCGCTGGAGTATGCCGAGAGATTGGCTGCCTTGAGTCGCGAAGTCGCCGACCGAATCTTGGTGATCATGCGCGTCTATTTTGAGAAGCCGCGCACCACGATCGGTTGGAAAGGTCTGATCAACGACCCGCTCATGAATGATTCGTGCGATATGGCCTACGGTCTGACACTCGCGAGGAAGATCTTGCTGGATATCGCCGATCTCGGGTTGCCCGCGGGAACCGAGTTTCTCGATCCAATCGTTCCGCAATATATCGGCGAGCTCATCAGCTGGGCGGCGATAGGCGCACGCACGACCGAGTCCCAAACCCATCGCGAAATGGCCAGCGGGCTTTCGATGCCGGTTGGATTCAAGAACGGGACTGACGGCAGCGTGCAAACGGCGATTGACGCCATGAAAAGCTCGCGGACTCCCCATAGTTTCCTGGGAATCGACCAGGACGGCGCGACCAGCATTATCAAAACAACTGGCAATCCGGACAGCCATGTCGTTCTGCGCGGAGGACGCGACGGCACCAACTACGAACCGCCGCATGTCTCGGCAGTTTGCGAATCACTGAGAAAAAGTGGCCTGCGGCCGATGGTGATGGTCGATTGCAGTCACGCAAATTCCGGCAAAGATCCCCGCCGCCAGCCGCACGTCTGGCAAAGCATCGTGGACCAACGTGCTTCAGGACGCCGCGAAATCATCGGTGCCATGCTCGAAAGCCACCTCAACTTTGGCGGCCAATCGCTGGGCAATGCCGTGGCCCTGCAGTACGGCGTCTCGATTACCGACTCTTGCATGGAATGGGAGACCACCAGGCAACTGCTGAGTCGTTTCCAAGCCTAGCGTCGTTTCGAAAGCGTCAACTATGGCCCTGCCAAAGCTCCGCCGGGCTGAAACTCGCTGCGTCGCATGACCGTTGCTGAGACCTCGTTCGCGGCCATCGATTTTGAAAGCGCCGGCATTCGTAGGGGCAGTACCGAAGTGCCCGTGCAAATTGGAATCGCGCTGATGCATCAGCTCGAGATCTCTGAAAATTTTGGCAGCTTCCTCTTTACGGATCAGCCGATTACCTGGGCCGCACAAAAGGTTCACGGCATTTGCGCAAAGGATCTTGCTGGCGCTCCGCGCTTGCCCGAGCTCTGGCCCGAGATCCACCGTCTCTTGCAAAATCGCTGGCTCGTCGCCCATGGCTCGGCTACGGAGCGACGCTTTCTGCGGGCGTTTCCTTTCCACGGTTTTGGCCCCTGGGTGGATACTTTGAAGCTTTCGCGAGCCGTCTGGCCCGAAAAGAATTCGTTTGCGCTTGGTGATCTCATCGCGGATCTCGGTCTGGAAGACGACCTTCGCAGAGCTTTTCCCCCGTTTCGATGGCATGACGCGCTCTCCGATGCCATGGCCTCCCTCATTCTCCTGCGGCGCGCGGTGGCCGATGCAAATATCGCCGCCGAGAAAGTTGAGCTCCTCTTACGACCAGACGCCACAGAATATCACCGGCTCAAGGCAACAGGATTCCATCCTCGCTCAGGATTGCGCTCACCCGCGCGTCGTGGGCTTCGAAGGGAAGACTTTCCACTATCTGACATTTGAAACAGATCCCTACAGATCGCACGGTCGGATTCGCGGCCAGCCATCGATCATAGAACCCTTTTCCTCTCCCGAGCCGCGCCCCGCTGGTATCGAAAGCCAGGCCTGGGACGAGGACCAGATCCGGCGAAGGTGCCATCGTTTCGCCCACCGGTTCGCGAACTCCGAGCCCTCCCATCTGAAATTCAGACGCCGACAGGAAGACAAGCATCCCGTCTTCTCGCACTCGGGGATATGCAAACACCTTCTCCGGAGGCAACTCCCCACCCATCCAATCAGGCTCTCCAGGGAGGGGGGTAAAGCCAAAGATCACCTTGGCCGATTTCCAGAGGAAAAAGCTGTGGAGATGCTGACGAAGGTTCTTCGACGCGAACGACTTTTCAGAAAAACCTCGCACCGTCGCCCTCATTTTTTCGCGCAGCATTTGCTTTTTAGTCGAAATCATTTCAGACTCGTTCGAAGCCTATGGTGCGCCGATTGTTGAGAACAGGAAAGCGCGCAAAGCCGCAAAATCACGTAGATATGCGGTTAGGAGAAGGATGGCACAAACGCAACTTTCTTGCCGAGGTCGTCATCCCTTCTCTCTTTACCAAGCGCCACGGTCGCCGCATCAAGCCAGTGTTCCCGGAGCTACCCGCAGGGAAAATTTGCGTGACCTGGATTGGGCACGCCTCCTTTCTCATTCAAACTCCCGAGCACAGCATCCTCATCGACCCTAATTGGGCGAAGTGGCTGAAGGTCATTAAACGCATCAAACATCCGGGATTCGAACTCCGCGATCTGCCCGCAATTGACCTGGTCCTGGTCACCCACGCCCATTTCGATCATCTGGACCGCCGCACCCTCCGCGCAATCGCGAGCGACCAACCGATCGCCGTCCCCGAGCATGTCGGCAACCTCGTCCATGGCCTGGGATTCAATCGAGTCCACGAGCTCCGACATTGGCAAAGCTTTGCACACGGAACGCTGAAGGTGACCATGACACCGGCGCGCCATTGGGGAGCACGAGTCTTGCACGATAGCCACCGAGGATTTGGAGGCTTTCTCATCGAGTATGCTGGAAGGACCATTTTTCACTGCGGAGACACCGCCTACTTTGAAGGATTCAAGGAGATTGGAAAACGCGCTGAGATCGAACTGGCTCTGCTTCCCATCGGCGCCTATGAGGCACCCACCAAACGAGATGTGCACATGAATCCCGAGCAGGCCCTCCAGGCATTTCGTGAGCTTCGCGCCAAGATGATGATCCCCATGCATTTTGGAACTTTCCGCCTTAGCTACGAACCGTTGCATGAACCGCCGCGACGCCTGCTCGAAAAGGCCCTCGAACTTCAGATTCTCGACAGAATCCGGCTTCTCAATGAAGGCGAGCCTACCATCTTCTAAGGCTGCCGCTCCTCGCCGCTCCGGAACCAATCTAAGCGCCCAGCATCCCGTTTCACGCTTGTATTAGCGGCGATGTCCCCATCGCCGGCAGAACCCTGCGCACGCTAAGAAGCTCGAATTAGCGTGGCTCGGTCGCGGCACCCGCGCTGAATTACACAGCCACAGATCGCCGATCGCTCTAAGAAGGACGATTGCCTAATTCAAGCTGGTTTTTAAGCTTGAATTCTAATTCTGTTTGGAGATATGCTCACAATATATGGGAATTATCTCCTGGATCTTTTTAGGGTTGATTGCTGGCGCGCTGGCCAAATTTATCGTTCCCGGTGACGACCCCGGTGGTTTCTTCGTCACAATTCTAATCGGAGTCGTCGGCGGTCTGCTCGGTGGATTTATCGGGAGCTTTATCGGTCTAGGAACGATCGAATCCTTCGATCTGGGAGGCATCTTCATCGCAACGGTTGGTGCCATTATCCTTCTCGTCCTCTATCGTCTCTTCCGGAAGAAGACCTGAGCTAGCCAAGGCGTCGAAAGTCGTCTCTGATTCACTCTCCACCAACCTTCAATCACACTCCCATGGGCCTCTTCGCAAATCTCCTTTCCAAAGTCTTCGGTCAACAAACCGCCGCGGCCTCGACACCTCCACAAACCGCTGCCGGTGCGCCCGCACCCGCTTCATCTGGCTCAGCTCCATCTGCCGCCGTTGTCGACGTGACGGCGATTCTTGATGACCTCGCAGCCAAAAATCCGGAAAAGCTCGATTGGCGCAAATCCATCGTCGACCTCATGAAGCTTGTCGGTATGGACAGCAGCCTCGCCGCGCGCAAAGAACTTGCCAAAGATCTCAACTACACCGGCGATACGAGCGACAGTGCCACGATGAACATCTGGCTTCACAAATCGGTGATCAGGAAGATCGCCGACAACGGCGGCAAGGTTCCAAACGAGCTCCTCACTTAAGGGCTTCCCGCTCCGAGACTACCTCGGATCAAATCCTGCCTCGACAAATTGATCGTCGAGGCCGAGGCGGGGTGCACCGCTTTGCTGAGCGCGGGACGCATCCGCCTCACGGCACTTTCAGCGTTGCGACCGCCAATTACCTAAGCACGCGTCCTGCCGTAAACGCCCGAGCCAAACACGGCTCAGGCTATTTTTTGAGCGCAGCATTCCATTTATCGATTCTGCCTTTTTGCTGCTCGAAGAGGGCATCCGGCGAGTCCAGGATCTCGATTTGCAAGATCTTGTCTCCTTGCGTGATCGCATTGACCACATCCTGACCTTTGGTGACTTCACCGAAGACGGTATGTTTTCCGTCCAGCCAGGGAGTGGGCACGTGCGTAACAAAGAACTGGCTGCCATTCGTTATTGGCCTGCCGGTATTGGCCATCGAAAAGATCCCTGGCTTGTCATGCTTAAGATCCGGGCGGCACTCGTCCTCAAACGTATAGCCCGGTCCCCCGCGACCGGTTCCGGTCGGATCGCCACCTTGAATCATGAAATCCGGTATTACTCGATGGAAGGTCACCCCGTTGTAATAGCCTTGCTTTGCCAGGTTGAGGAAATTTGCGGCGGTAACGGGCGTCTTTGAGGGGAACAGCGTTCCTTCGATATCCCCTTTGCTCGTCTTTACGATGATACGAATGTCAGCCATGTCTGCCGCGTTGGTCGCGATTAACAGGCAGAATGTCACGGCAAAAAGGGCGAAAAGCGGCTTTTTCATCCCGAGAAGTGTGGCAAGCTTCAAACAATGTCGCAACACCAGGTAAAGATCGGCGCCGTGCAGAGCCGATGCTCGGCGGACCTCGCGGCTAACCTCGCCGCAGCGGAACGCGGGGTCCGTCAGGCTGCGGCCGCAGGCGCTCAGATAATCTGCCTGCAAGAGCTCTTTCGTTCTGTCTACTTTTGTCAGGTTGAAGATCACAAATACTTTGAACTGGCAGAGCCCGTCCCTGGCCCGACCACTGACAAAATGCAGGCAATTTCGAAGGAGCTGGGCGTGGTGATCGTGGCCTCACTCTTCGAACGGCGCGCGCCGGGAATTTACCACAACACCGCCGCGATCATCGACGCAGATGGGAGCTATCTCGGAAAATATCGCAAGATGCACATCCCAGATGACCCGCTCTTCTACGAGAAGTTTTACTTCACGCCCGGCGACCTCGGATTTTCTGCCTGGGACACGAAGTTTGCGCGCATCGGAGTGTGCGTCTGCTGGGACCAGTGGTACCCGGAGGCGGCACGGCTCACCGCCTTGCGTGGAGCGCAAATCCTTTTCTATCCAACCGCCATCGGCTGGCACCCGAAAGAAAAGGCAGCGTATGGCAGGCGCCAACATTCTTCCTGGGAGACGGTGCAGCGCGGCCATGCCGTCGCCAATGGTTGCTATGTGGCCGTCCCCAACCGCGTCGGCCATGAGGCTCCGGATGGAGGTCCGGGCATTGAATTTTGGGGCCAAAGCTTTATCTGCGATCCCGCGGGAGAGATCATCGCCAAAGGCTCGCCTGACGAAGAAGAAGTCATCGTCGCGGAAGCGGACCTCGATAGCGTCGAGACCCAGCGGACCCACTGGCCGTTTCTGCGCGATCGGCGGATTGATGCCTACGCGGACATCACACGGCGGTTCATCGACTAGGCGGGCAATCGTTCTGTATGCCCGTCCGCCTGCTTCGACACGACCGCGCGCATGACTACAGATTTTTGATGCGCCGATGGCGTGCGGTCGCCGCGACAGCAAACTTGCGCATAAAGAAATACTCCGAAGCCGGCGGCTGGAGGCTGTATTGCATTGCTTCGCGCTGGAAGAACCCAGATGCGCCATCGATCTATCTTTCCGCGGGGATCCATGGCGATGAGGCCGCGACGACGGAAGGACTGGTTGAGTGGGCGCAGGCCAACAGCGACGCCCTAAGGCTCGTGAATGTGCTCATCTTTCCCTGTTTGAACCCCTGGGGGCTGGTGAACAATTCCAGGCGCGATCCTGATGGACGTGACCTCAATCGGAGTTTTCACACTTCAGCCGTCCCCCAGATTGCCGCGCAAATGCAGTGGCTTACGGGATGCGCGTTCGACCTGGCCTTGAATTTGCACGAAGACTATGACGCCATCGGCCTCTACATTTACGAACTGCAACGCGTGAAACCTTATTGGGCCGAGCTCCTTTTGGAGGCGGCCGCAAACTACATACCGCCAGATCCAAGAAAGAAGATCGAGGGCCGCGCCGCGCGCGCTGGGGTCGTTCGCCGGACAATTACACCCGACCTCATGCCGGAATGGCCCGAGGCCTTCGTTCTCTATTTTCAAAATGCCGTGCGCATCTTCACGGTCGAGACGCCCTCTGAATTTCATCTCGACGATCGTGTGAATGCACAAATCGCAATGATCTCGAAGGCGGTTGAACTTTGCCGAGAAGAGTTTTCTTTGCGCTCGGAGCGCGCGGCGGCATCATAGCCGCATGTCCCGCGAAGCTGTCATCGAACGAACCACGAGCGAAACGTCCATTCGCACTCGTCTGAATCTCGACGGAACGGGAGCGTCCAACATCCGGAGCGGCATCCCGTTTTTCGACCACATGCTCACGCTCTTTGCCCGGCATGGGCTCTTTGACCTCGATCTCGACGCCACAGGTGACATCGAGGTCGATTTTCATCACACCGTGGAGGACGCGGGCATCACCCTCGGCCAAGCGGTCAGCAAAGCCCTGGGCGAAAAAAAGGGAATTCGACGGTACGGATTCGCCTACGTTCCCATGGATGAGTCTCTCGTCCGTGCGGTCATTGACTTGAGCGGTCGGCCGTACCTGGTCTACGACCCGCCCTCCCCCGTCGAAGCCATCGGCGGCAACTTCTCGTTCCAACTCGTCGAGGAATTTTTGCGCGCCATATCAGTCAGCGCGGCCATGAATCTGCACGTCGAAATTCTCGCCGGCCGCGACGCGCATCACATGGCGGAAGGCGTTTTTAAAGCGCTGGCCCGGGCGCTCGACGTCGCCACCCAAATCGATCCGCGCGTCGAAGGCGTGCCCAGCACCAAAGGCGTTCTCTAGATCGCGGCGGCCGCAGACGATTTCGAGTTTGCCGCTTGAGCAGTCCGCCAGCGCATCGGATGCTGATCGTTTCATGCCGAACCCAACCAAGTCCATCGGAGTCGTCGACTACGGGAGCGGGAACCTTCGCAGCGTTTGCAAGGCTCTCGAGGTGGTGGGTGCCTCCGTCTCGCTCATCACGAAGGCCTCCCAACTCGACAGTTTGGATGCGGTGGTGGTGCCCGGAGTCGGAGCTTTTGGAGACTGCGCACAAAACTTGCGCTCGTCCGGACTTTGGGAGCCATTGTTCGAATGGTTGGAGGCAGGGCGGCCTTATCTCGGGATTTGCCTTGGCTACCAACTTCTCTTCGAATCCAGTGAAGAATCTCCCGGCCGCAAAGGCTTCGGATTTCTTCCGGGACGGGTGGTTCGCTTTCGGGGAGACAAGCTCAAGATTCCGCATATCGGATGGAATATCCTGCGGGATACGCGTGGTCCCATCTACAATTCGCTGGCCGTGGCGCCCTATTTCTACTTCGTGCACTCGTATTTCCCGATCCCAGCCAACGACAATATTGTCAGCGCCCGCTGCGAATACGGAGGGTCCTTCGCGGCCAGCGTGAGCAATGGCCGCCTGCACGCCACCCAATTTCACCCTGAAAAAAGCCAGGCCAGCGGGCTCACGTTGCTAAAAAATTTTTTGGAGACGCTCGCTTAAGTGTCTTCTCACGTAAGAAAAGCTCGCCATGTTGCTACTCCCCGCGATTGACCTGATGGACGGCCAAGTGGTCCGCCTAAAGCGAGGGCTCGCTGCGGAAAAGGTCGTCTACTCGAATGACCCGGTGGCCGTCGCAAGAGAATGGCAGGACGCCGGCGCAGACTGGCTGCACCTCGTCGATCTCGACGCCGCTTTCAGTGGGGAACCGCAAAACTTCCCCCAGATCGAAAGCATTTGCGCAGCGGTCGATGTCCCGTGCCAACTCGGCGGCGGAATGCGTAACCAAGAAAACATCACCGCCGCCCTCGACCGCGGTGTCCAGCGGGTCATTATCGGCACAAAGGCTTCTGAATCAATGGATTTTGTTAAAGAGGCGTGCTCGGAGTTTGGCGGCGAGCGAATCGCTGTCGGCATCGATGCCAAGAACGGCTTGGTTGCGATTAAGGGTTGGACCGAAACCACCGCAAGCCGCGCGATCGACCTCGCGCTCAGCGCTCAAGAGGCCGGCGCAGGCACGGTGATCTACACCGACATCGCCACCGATGGCATGCTCGAAGGACCCAACTATACGGCCCTTGCGGAGCTCCTGGATCTCCTCGACTGCAACCTCATTGCCAGTGGTGGAGTCTCCCGTCGAGAGGACCTCCTCAAACTTGCCGCACTGCCCGGGCTCTATGGGGCCATTATCGGAAAAGCACTCTACGAAAGAAAAATTGTGCCACCCCTTCCCCGCTTGAAATAATCCGCTTGACAAATTTGCCGACCTTCTGGCATTAGCGTTGGCTCAAATTCAATCTCCGATGAAAAAACTGCTCCTAACCACATCAATAGTTGCACTGTCGCTTCTCGACGCCCTTGCCGGCGACGGCAAGTCCTTCAAGGAAGTAAAGACAGTCGTCGCTCCGCTACCAACCTGCAGATTCCGTGACATGGAATGGCAGATCGATGGCTTTTACACCGCATTCTTCGGTGGCCATGACACCTACTTCAGCACCGGTTCCGGTGGTGGCTTCGGTGTAAACTTCTTCTTCCTTCGCTATTTCGGAATTGGCTATGAAGCGGCCTGGTACGATAATAACGGGACCGCCCAGCACCTTCCCGCGGCGGGCAACTTCTTCATCCGTTATCCCATCTGCTCTTTGAACCTCGCTCCCTATGTCTTAGTGGGCGGCGGTGGCACTTGGGACATGAACGGCACCGGTTACGGAAACGTCGGCGCCGGCCTCGAGTATCGCTTCACCGATCATATCGGTATGTTCGTTGATGGACGTTACTTCTACGGAGGCACCGGCAACGTCGGTAACCTTCGCGCTGGCATGCGGTTCGCCTTCTAAGCATCAGCAGCCACGAGTTCTTACCAAAACACCGAAGGAGAAATCCTTCGGTGTTTTGCTTTAGAGGAGGGACCCCTTCACCTTAGAGTAAACGAGACCTTAGTTAGTTCTCACAAGAACCTGGATTGCGCCCGCGTGATCCGTTCTTGATTGTCGTCGACTCGGTGAGACAATCCGCGCATGGCAGCTTCCGCAATCAATACTCTCTTCCTTGATATCGGCGGGGTTCTTCTGAGCAACGGCTGGGACACCGATCTTCGCAAACAAACCGCCAAGCACTTTGGCCTTGATTACGAAGAGATCTATCATCGCCATCACGTTACCTACGATATCTACGAGGAAGGGAAGATGACCCTCGACGAGTATCTCTGGCAGATCGTTTTCTATGAACCGAGACCGTTTACTCCGGAAGATTTCAAGACTTACCTCCTCGAACAAGCCAAGCCTTACCAGGACACGATGGACTTGATGAAGCGGCTGAAGGCCGTCTACGGATTGCGCGTCGCGGTTGTCAGCAATGAAGGCCGCGAAATCGCCGAAGATCGCATTCGCCGTTTCAATCTAAAAGAGTTCGTCGATTTCTTCATCGTCTCTGCTTTCGTCCACATCCGCAAACCAGACCTCGATATCTATCGCCTGGCGATGGATGTCGCCCACGTGAAGGCCGATCAAGTTGCCTACGTGGAAGATCGCCCCCTCTTGTGCGACGTCGCGGCGCGCCTCGGTCTGCACCCCGTCCTCAATCGAAACGCTCAAGAAACCCGCGAAAAACTCGCAGCCCTCGGCTTGGTCCTTTAGGTCCCGTCGCGTCTGCCGCGCGACCCTTCCCCAGACATTTTCCACCATCCCCACTTGTCAATCGAGAGTCGTTGCGCAATGCTTTCACTCCCCGGAAAAGGCTGGGTAGCTCAGTTGGCAGAGCAGAGGACTGAAAATCCTCGTGTCGGGGGTTCGATTCCCTCCCCAGCCACCTCCCGAAAATCTCTCTGGAATGGCTTGAATAAAGGATCGACGGTCGATCATGGCGAAAACATCGGATCTAATCGGGTACTCAATCGTACTAATCGGATCATAGCGAAATTTAGTCACTATTTAGTCACCAGAAATTGTTGAAATTGCGACGCGGCGGTTCTCGCGGGCGTGGCTACGGCCACGCACGGCCCTCGAGCTATTTGCTATGGACGGAGAGGTTACGAAAAGCGGACCCGTCCAAGTGGTCAGGGCTGAATGCGTTCGCCTTCGCGGTCGAAGTAAAGCGGGTGGCGGAGATTCAATCCGACTTCGTCGCCGGTGCTAAGAGTTGATTCCGGCGGAACGAGCACGAGAACCTGCGTTCCCTTGACGTCGATGAGAAGGTTGGATTGGTTCCCGAGGTGTTCGGCGAGGACAACTCGGCCGTCTGCTTTTCCATTTTGACCCCGGGAGATGGTAATATGTTCGGTGCGCGCGCCGAACGTCACCGTGTTCGGCGGCTTCGGTTCCGCGGGCATGAGTTCAGCCGGGATGAGGTTGATGGCGGGCTGGCCGAGCTTGAGCGCAGCGTAAATGTTGCGCGGCCTTTCATAGATCTCGCGCGGGCTGCCTTGTTGGACGAGCTGCCCTTCGCGCAGGATGCCGATGCGATCTGCCAGCGTCATCGCTTCGACTGCGTCGTGGGTCACATACAGAATGGTGGCGCCCATGTCTCGCTGGATGCGCTTGATCTCGAGCCGGAGGTCAACCCGCAGCTTGGCGTCGAGTGAGGAGAGCGGTTCGTCCATAAGGTAGATGTTCGGCTCGCGGATAAGCGCGCGTCCAATCGCGACGCGCTGCATTTCGCCGCCCGAAAGCCGCGTGGAACGGTTCTGCAGCTTGTGATCGATGCGAACCATCTTCGCGACGCGCTCGACGCGTTGAGCGATTTCAGCCGCAGGCATTTTGCGGCTGGGAGCGCGCAGCGGGAAGGCGAGATTTTCATAAACGCTCAAGTGCGGATAGAGCGAATATTGTTGGAAAACGAAGGAAACGTCCCGCTGCGCCGGAGCATCTGCGGTGGCGTCCTGCCCAGCTATGATAATGGTCCCCTCTTCCGGTTTCTCCAGTCCCGCGATCAGTCGCAAGGTGGTCGTTTTGCCTGCGCCGGTCGGTCCGAGCAGCACGAAGAACTCGCCATCGCGAATCGTGAGATCGAGTTCCGAAATGGCCGTGGTCCGGCCGAAACGTTTCGAGACCTTTTTGAGTGTGACTTCCGCCATGGGCGCCTATTCGTCGTGGAGAGCGGTCCGAACGGCCCGGCCGCTGGATTCGTGAAAGACCGACAAACGGCTGGAAAGAAAGCGCAGCCCGACATTGTCACCGATCTCGACAGGCTCACTCGATGAAATCCGCGCTTTGACGACGCCTTGGGGAGTATCCATCGTCAGAATCTGCGTCGTGCCGAGATATTCGACACCAGAAACTCTGCCCCGCAGGTCAGAGGCCGGATCGAGTCGGACATGTTCGGGCCGGACACCAAGGAGAAAATTGTCTGCGGCGAAGCCTTCGCGCACTTCGGGGATTGGCACTTGGGCACCATTGACCTGCACGCTTTTGTCGCCGGGTCGCAATTCACCGTGAAACTTCAAAAAGCTCATGGGCGGCGAACCAATGAAATCCGCCACAAAGACAGACGCCGGTTTGTCGTAAACTTCCTGAGGCGGGCCGAGCTGTTCCATCACGCCCTGGTTCATGACCGCAATTCTGTCGGCCATGGCCATCGCCTCCATCTGATCGTGCGTGACATACACCGTCGTCGCGTCGATGCGATCGTGTAAGGTGCGCAGTTCGTTGATCATGAGATCGCGAAACTCCGTGTCGAGCGTGCCGAGCGGTTCGTCCATGAGGAAGGCTTTCGGGCGGCGGACGATCGCGCGACCCAACGCGACCCGCTGGCGGTCGCCGCCGGCGAGACCGGAAACGGATTTGCCGAGCAGATGGTCGATTCGCAATAGCTGCGCCGTTTCCTCCACTCTCTTCCGAATCTCCGAGCGGGAAAGGCCGGA
Source organism: uncultured Verrucomicrobiae bacterium (assembly GCA_963824895.1). Taxonomy (GTDB): domain Bacteria; phylum Verrucomicrobiota; class Verrucomicrobiia; order Chthoniobacterales; family Terrimicrobiaceae; genus DASTFP01. The sequence continues at coordinate 150,565 of CAWGQS010000001.1, forward strand.
ACATTTAAGCGGGAAAGCGATGTTGTTGCGGGTGTTCATGTGCGGGTAGAGCGCGAACATTTGGAAAACGAAGGCAATGTCGCGCCTGCCCGCCCGCTCAAATGTCACGTCCTCGCCGTCGAGCAGAATGGTGCCCGAGGTGGGCAGTTCCAATCCCGCAATCATCCGCAAGGTTGTCGTTTTGCCGCAACCGGACGGTCCCAGGAGGACGAAGAACTCGCCGTGTTGCACGGTAAAATCCGAGCCATTGACGGCGACGAAGTCGTCGAAGCGTTTGTGCAGAGCGGAAACCTGGATCGATGCCATGCTTTATTCCGGAAAATGACTAACGACGATGAACATCGCCGTTCCGATCAGAATTGTAATGAACGAGTAGGCGTAAAGCGAAAGGGAGAAGGGTTGCATGAGCAGGAAGGCTCCGGCGAGGATGAGAAAGCTGGCAACATTTTCCATGCGGCCACGGCGCAAAGGCTTTGGCCATTTCCGCCCTGCCTCCGGCGAGGCCGCCAGACTTGGAACTGCAGATACAGACGGAGGAATATTTCGCCTCTCACGCTTCATGGCGAATTACTTTCTCAGCGCTCCAAAGGTAATCCCGCGCAGGAGATTCTTGCGCAGGAGAATGGTGAAAAACACGACCGGAATCATGAACAACGTCGCGCCGGCTCCCACGGCGGGCCAATCGAGGCCGCCTTCGCCAATGATCGTGGGAATAAAGGGCGGCGCCGTCTGCGCGCGGGAGGAGGTCAGGAGGAGGGCAAAGGCGTATTCGTTCCAGGCGAAGATCAGGCAAAAGATCGCGGTGGCGGCGATGCCGGAAAGCATTTGCGGGAGCACCACCTTCGTGAATGCCTGGAAACGGGTATAGCCATCGATCATCGCGGCCTCTTCGTACTCGCGGGGAATTTCATCGACGAAACCCTTCAGCAGCCAGACCGCCAGTGAGATGTTCACCGCCGTGTAGAGCAGGATCATCCCGAGGTGCGTATCGGATAAACCAAGTTGCCGGTACATGAGGAAAATAGGGATGGCGACGGCGATCGGCGGCATCATGCGGGTCGAGAGGATGAAGAACATCAAGTCATCCTTCATCGGGACTTTGAATCGCGAAAATCCGTAGGCGGCAAGCGTGCCCAGGAATACGGAGAGAAAGGTCGATCCGAAGCCGATGATGGCTGAATTCCAGAAGCGTTCCGCGAAACGCGAAGGCCCCGCGATCACCATGCCGTGTGATCGCACTAGCTTGTCATACCATGTCCGCGCCGGGGGCAGGCTCGCAATATACTCGGGTGTCTGACGCGTTCGCGCCGTAAAGAGATTCACGTAGCCTTCCATCGAAGGCTGGAAAAGGATCTTGGGCGGATACGCAATTGAGTCCTGGGGCGATTTGAAGCTCGTCACGAAAATCCAGAGCATCGGCACCATGGTGATCAGGGCGTATGCGATCACGACAACCGCGGCGAACCGCTTGACAACGCGGCTTGGCTCGACGGCGGACAGGTTGGGAGGTGGCTTCCTCACCTTTGCTTCACCCTGTTGAGAAATTTCACGTAGATATTGGCGATCCCGAACACGGTGACGAAGAGTATCACCGCGAAGGCCGATGAATAACCGGTCCGCCATTTTTCAAATGCTTCGCGCTTGAGATTGATCGACGCCAGCTCGGTGACCGATCCCGGCCCGCCGGACGTAAGATTTACCACGAGGTCGAACATCTTGAAGTTTTCGATTCCGCGGAAAAGCACGGCGAGCATCAGAAACGGTGCAACCATCGGCAAGGT
>CAWGQS010000002.1:0-24195 GCA_963824895.1 uncultured Verrucomicrobiae bacterium
AAACATAGGAGACGGCGTCTGCACCCGCCGCGCGGAATTCTTCCGCCACCCCATCGACGCTGGCTTCGTTGGCGGCGAGCACAAGTTTCGCGCCCTCCTCCGCAAAGCGCTTGGCGATGCCTTTGCCAATGCCCCGGCTTGCACCGGTAATCACTACAGTTCGATCTTCAAATCGTTTCATCTAGTTTTACCTCCTTCATATGCTTTTTTGAATTCTGCGAAGATTGCGCTGGGAACGCCCTACGGCGCGAGCGCTGCGACCGGCGAGGGTGTGCATGACCTATAGAGCGGGCTTCGAAGTGTCTGCAACCCCGTAGCCTTGGCCGTCGCGACGCGAAATGCAGACCTCGTCCGCTGGCGGATTTCGACGGGTCTCCCCATCCTCACTGAATAAATATACATATCTGAATAAAGATGCGGATAAGATTGCTCGGGCTGACGAAAATGTCAAAAAGATTTTGCGAAAATGTTTTGGAGTGGGTGCCGATGCACGTGAGAGGAGCCGATTTTTGCCGAGGAGATTGAAGTGGGGGAGTGAGGTGCGGGATGCCTCTTTGAATCGTCAGCGGATCGACGTGTGGCGGGATTTTTCTCCACGGCAAGCTTTCGACGCGCGGGTGCAGAATTGGAGGCGCTGGGAACATGTGTTACGATGGTCGGCGACGCTATGTCAGCACTTCCGGAAACCCGACTGATCACGAAGGTGGCCACGCTTTACCACGAGCAAAAGCTCACGCAAAGGGACATTGCCAAGCGCTTGGGGATCTCGCAGGTGACGGTGTCGCGTCTTTTGAAGCGGGCGGAGGACAATCAAATCGTTCGGACAACCGTGATTCACCCTCCGGGGGCTTTCGTTGAGTTGGAGAACGTGCTGGAGCGAAAGTTTGGATTGGTTCAGGCGGTGGTCGCGGAGTCGCACAGTGATAGCGATGAATCCATTCAGGCGGCGATCGGCGCGGCGGCAGCTTACTTTCTGATGACAACCCTGACTTCGGAGGAGGTGATCGGTGTTTCTTCGTGGAGTGCGTCGCTCTTGGCGATGGTGGAGCAGATGCATCCCGTCCGGAAGATCGAGGACTGCCGGGTGGTTCAGGTGCTTGGAGGACTCGGCAATCCCTCTGCGGAGGCGCATGCGAACCATCTGGTCACCCGTTTGGCGCGTCTGGTAAATGGCGAACCGTGCTTTCTGCCGGCGCCGGGCGTCGTAGGTGCGGCCAGTTCCGTGGGCGTGCTTTTGAGAGATCCCTATGTCCAGCAGACCACGAGTTTGTTTGGCAAGCTGACGGTTGCGCTTGTCGGAATCGGATCGATAGAACCCTCTTCGCTCGTGGCGAGCAGCGGCAACGTTTTCTCGGCAGGAGAGCTCGAGGAAATTCGCGGTCGGGGCGCGGTGGGAGATATTTGCCTGCGATTCTATGATTCCGCGGGACGCGAAGTCCGAGATCCCGCGGGGAACCGGGTGATTGGAATCGATCTTGAGACGTTCAAACGGGTACCACGGGCGGTCGCGATTGCAGGAGGGAACCGTAAACATGCGGCAATATTGGGCGCTCTGCGCGGCAAGCTCATCAATATCCTCATCACGGACCAATTTACGGCAGCTCGGCTGGTCAAGGAGAGCGCGAGCACGACGATAGAGCGCTAAGCTCTACGGGCCCGGGCGCGGGTCAGGCTTCGCGGGCCAAGGCTGCAACTGCCGGTCCAGCGTCTTACATCTGGCGGATGCGCAAGTAGCGTTGCAAGTCGGGCAGGGCGACAACGAAGAGCACGCCCAAAAATAGCAGCAAAGCGACGAGAACACTCTTGCCTGCTGAATCACCGGTGGAACAAGACATAGGAATCACCTCCTTTGGGAGCAGAGATCAAATGGACTTTTTGAAGCGGCGATACGCTCGAGACTCTGGCCGCCGCGTTTTCTGTCCAAAGTTTTCGTGAGAATTGCCGGATACGCCCGATCGTTGGCGGCTGTGAAGTTCTCTTTGGCATAAGCTTTAGGCTTCGATTGGGCTAATTGCCGTTGAACTCTCTTCGAGCAAACGTCGGACGAGCGATTGGATGAGCTGCACGGCTCTAGGCACCGCCGCACGAACGCTTGGGCTGAGGGCGATTTCGTCGCACTCGAGCACTTCTGGCTCGCAACCGACGACATAAACCTTTCCAACGCTGCCGCCGAGCGCCTGCACAAGTTTCAAGACGGCCACGGGGTTCAGGGCATGAGCATCTACGCTTGCCAGGCCGTCGAGCGCCTCAAGATCCGGCTCGATGAGATACACTGTTCCGGGGGGTTGTCCTCGGGATGCCGCATCGACGAGGATGGTAGCTGCATAGCCGTCCATCATGGCATATGCCAGATCGTAGCTGCGGATACCAAAATCGACTACGGAAACAGCTTCTGGCAGGGAATGGAGCGTCAATTCGCGCACCACCTCAACACCGAAGGCGTCGTCCCCGGCGAAAATATTGCCAATGCCCGCGATGAGAATTTGGGTTTTCATCTACTGCTTTTCCAGCGGTTCAACCTCGTCGATTCCATAAAAGAATCGATGTCCAGGCTGACGCATCATGCCGAGGTCCTTGCCTGGATCATCTTCGAGCACGAGGGCAAGCTGAATCCGGTCCTCCGTGTCGCATTCGACGGCTTCGATGACCGCTGTCCTCCCCGCCAGGGCGATGTCCATCACGTCCGCGCGTCCCTTGGGATGAATCCGGACGCGGGAGCCCACTCGGAGATCGACGGCTCCAACTCGCACGCTTTGGATTGGCGCTGCCGGATTGAAGAAGTCCTCAGTCGCGTGGCTTGCGTTGCGGAGCGCACCATGCATGTTCAGGAATTGGTCCACCGGGAGAGATTCGGTGCGCTCAAGAATGCGTCGGGCGTGCTCGTCCACTTGGCGCATTTCACGTTTTTCGTCGTCGGTCATCGCGAGGATGCGCAGACTGAGAATCTCATCGATCTCGGCGGCGTCAAAAAGATCGCCCGGGCTTTCCGGAGCAATCGTTGGATAATCGTAAAGGATAATTGGAGAGGAGAGCATCGCGTCTTGTTCATGCTTGTGCTCATCCCCTACCAGAACAGGCCAGGTACCGATGTTGTGGCAAGCCGCCGCCGCCTCTCGGTAATCAGGCGGGGGATCGATCAGGGAAAGAAATTCACCATCTTCAACTTGGAGGATCGTGTGAGTGGAAGCGAAAGTACGCATGAGCACGGCATTCTCTTCGTCCAGACAACTGCTCGGGATCGGACTGCGATTGAAAATTCTCGCGGTGACCTTAAAGACGCCGGCATCGATGGCCGTGGCGCCGAGTTCGACGCACCCGTCTGCTAGCGCCTGTTGGCGGAGGATTGCCGCCCCGCCGTCTGCACTCTTCTGGATCTGCTCGAGCGAGCGCGTTTCGGGGAATTGGAACTTCACGCTTCGGCTTTCGTGAACCAGCGCCCGGATCGGAAAGCTCCCGGCGCGCACATCACGTTCCACGGCTTCGAGCCACGTTTGGTAAATCTTATCGTCGATTCGCAACTCAGGGACGCTGCGAAAGGAATTTTCCACCGTGGGAGAGGAAAGGTAACCCACCTCGCGAGACATCGGATGGAGGAATCGCACATTTATCGTTAAGGCCGCCGAACCCCCTTTAACCAGGCATTCGGTTTGCATCATGCATGGTTCGGCGCCGTTTTGCCACTCGCTGTAACTTTCGGGGTACACCCGTCCGAAGGTGAACCGTTGACGATTTTTTTTCGCGGAGGCCCGATAGGGATACAAAATATAGCCCTCGTAGAGGACGGCGTTGACGATTCTGTTGACGAGTTCCTGATTCAACGGCTGACCTCGGTGGTTTTGCTGGCCGGCAGCAGTTCCTCGATCGCTTGGTCCCAGGTCGCGAGTCCCCGGCCTCGTTTGTAAGCATACAAGCGATCGAAGATCTCCCGATTTAGGGAAAGCCATGCCATACCGGGATAATGGTAGTCCATCAACCGTTGCCACACCTCGACAGGCATTGAGTATAAACATTCAGAATCCCATGGAATTTGCTGCACCTGCAACTGACCTTCCGCCCCCGCGTAAAAGATGGTGCCACTGAACAAGAAAAGCAGCGGAACGAGGCCATTCTCGAGAGCGTAGAAATACTTTGCCGCGCTGATGTTGAGATCGTAGGTGCATGGAACAGGCAGGAGCGCCTCCGTTGTTCCGGTGAACGACCGAATGCAAGTGTTCGCATGGGTCCAAAGCTTGTTGCGCAGAGTTTCTCCCCATCGATTGGGAGTGCCGAAGAGATCTTCGAGTCGGTCTTTTTCTGACGGGGTGTAGGTTCGCTGAGGCGCCTGGATTTGAATCTGCGCCTGCACCATAACACTATGGATGGCTTCGGACGCTGGGGAGTTGGTCACCTCGAGTTTGAAATGCAGAAGAGGCGTCAGACCGCGAGCACCCGCATCCACGCCGAGGATCTGAAAACTCAGGTCAGGCACGCGTTTGCTCCTGCGTAGTGAGGGGGAGGACCCGCTCATTTAGTCGAACGAAAAAGTTGTTGATCTCGCGCCAGGCCTCTTCTCCGCCGGAAAAACCTTTCCAGTGTGCGCGAATGAGACCGACGAGCTCAAAGCAGAGGTCGATCGGCACGATGTAGTAATCACGCGACGAGCCGACGCGATTCACGAGGAGTGCCTCGACGTCAGCTTCCATGGTTTGTAAAGCAGGATTATTCACGGCAATTCGCTGCCATGAGGAGAGAGGCAGAAGCGACTCGGTGGCTCCAGCGGGGCTCGGATACATGGCGGTCATCTTGTTTGCCGGCGAATGAAAAAAGAAGAAGGCCAGGCTTATCGGCAGAGCCAAGTTTTCCCACTCCGGATCATCGATCTTGAAACCAGGGAGAGCCCGAGCATCGCGGGGGATCAGTTTAAAGTGGCCCTCGGCGACAGCCTGGAACCGTAACGCGCAGGCGTCGCAGGCGCAGAGAATGTTTCGATTCGGAACTTCAAGCAGGTGCCGGTGCTCCGAGGAAAGCACGAGGGAACAAAGCTCACAACGTTGCCGCGGTGTCGAAGGCTCTCGCACGCGTGCCAAGCGCCGCAAGGTCGCAAAAGGGCTAGAGCTATGCGGTGACGCAGCTGAATTGTGTGGGGGTGGCAATTCCTGCCTCATAGTCGAGCAACCGCGGTGGCTAGCGGCCGCCGCAAGTAGTCTAAAGCCCGTGACAGTCGCGATCAAGCGCCCACCCAAGAATGATCTCAGATGAGAACCTCTTTTAAGGCCTTCATGGTCGCGTCTGCCGAGATCGCCAGCATTGGATCGCCCTCCTGCCGAGGGGCAAACGGCAAGGAGGCGCCTGCACGCAGGACGACGGAGCGCGTGTGACGCGGCATCCAATGAAATGGGTTGGTGGGCCCAAACAGCGCAACGCACGGAGTCTTCATCGCGTCGGCCAGGTGCATCGCGGCGGTGTCGACGCCGCAAAACAATCTTGCGCCCTTGATGACGGCACCTAAAGAGGCCAGATCTGTTTTTCCGGAAAGATCGACCGCGTGGCACCGCAGAGGCGATTTAATCTCGGAAAGGTGCTGTCGCTCGACGGGGTCGTTCGATCCGGTCAGCACGCTTACCAAACCGCGCTCGGCATGCAAAAAGTCAATTATCTGGGCCCAGCGCTCCGCGGACCAATATTTTTCGCGACGTGCGGTGCCCGCGTGGATCACAGCATAGGGGCTTCTCACGCCCGCTGTGGCAAGGAGGGCCCGGGCGGAAGCGAAAGCCTCCTCGGGGAGGTGCAAGTCCAGTGGGACATTTTCGCGCGCGATACCCAAAGGTTGGAGCAGATCGGTGTAGTGGTCGGCGGTATGACGCTCGATCACCGAGGACTTCACAAGATCTGTATAGATGAATTTGCGCAGCGCTTTCTTTTGGAATCGCTGAAAAGTGACCCGCCGCTTTGAACGTGACAGCGCTGAAAGATAGGCAGCGCGGTCGCTGCCTGTGAAGTCGAGGGTCCAATCCGGTCGGAAGGGGAGTAGCCGATGTTTCAGCCAGGCATTCGATCCCCAACCCACCATTCCTTTCAGGCCACCACCCTTGTGATAGATCCAGCGCTCGTCGACGGCTATGGAACTGAGGAGGCTCGCGCAGGAGGAGTCGGCGATCAGCGCCAGGTCGGCGTGCGGAAACGCCTCTCGCAAACAGCGGACGGACGGTGTCGTGAGAATCAGGTCTCCGATTCGCTTGAGCTGAACCAGGAGAATTTTCACAGGGTGCTCCGCCGGCGGAGCACGAAGTCATACGCGCGAGCCAGTCGCTCGCGAAAATGGTCCCAGGTAAATTCGGCCTCCGCTCGCTGGCGCGCCGCGCGACCATACTGCAGGATGCGTCGCGGCGTCTTATAAAGGCGCCCGATGGCATTCGCCAGAGCCGCGACATCGTTGCGCGGAACGATCAACCCGTTGACTTCGTTAAGGACAACATCGCCCGACTCGAAGGTCGTGATCTGAGGCAGTCCTGCCGCGCAGGCCTCGTAGACGCTCTTTGGACTTCCTTCGCATTCTGAGGGAAAGATGTGAATGTCCGATTGACGAAACACCTCGTCGACGCAACTCAGAAATCCGGCGGCGTTGATTGAAGGTCCTTCGAATTGCGCCAAGGTAGGCTGTATGTCCTCACAGATTGTTCCGACCAAAGTAAGCTGCGCATGAGGAAGGGACAATTTCTGCCAGGCCTCGAGCAAGACATGAACGCCCTTCCGGCGGGTCAGGGCGCCGCAAAAGACAGCGCGCATCGGACGTTCGGCCGAGAAAGCAATCGGCAACTCTGAAGAGTCGTCGTTGCGGAAGAGCTCGGTATCCACCCCAGCACCAAGCAGGAAGAGCTTTTCCTCAGGGATTCCTGCCTCCAGAAAGGACTTTGCCGCGCATTGTGACGGGACAAGCAAAAGGTCGGCGAGATCGTATTCCTCCAGGATCTGCTGGGGCCTCACTGTACAAAGGCGTTGCAGGGTCGTTTGGGAGTGTTCTCCAGAGACCGGCTGCGGAGTCTCCACCTTCTGGATCGATTCGCTTTTCATCTTTTCGATATGCCAGAGAGGGATCTCCAAGACGGAGGGGATTCCTCTCTTTTTCGCAACACGGAGCGAGCGCACCGAATTTCCCGACCAGCCATGAAAGAGATCGTACCTGCGTGTTTTCAACTGCCCCGCGGCAATCCAGTCCACATACTTCTTTTTGGCATCGTCATAGAGAGCGGAAGGTTGAGTTGAAAGCAGGCGCACAGGATGCCAGTGGAGGGACATGATATAGCGTGGCGAGATGTCCCGTTGGAGATTGTCGTAACCGATCGCCTTGCCGAGGAAGCCGCGTTCGTCGGCGAGGAGAAGACTTTCGTGCGCATTGAGGTCCCGACCGTAGCCTCCGATGCGCGCGTTGACCGAATAGAGCAATGACCTGGGTTCGCGCAGGCCGCCGACGGTGGCGTTCTGCGCTGCCCGCCCGCTTGATTCTTCCTCTACCATGCGCTGTTCTCTGATACGGAATCCTCGAAATGCAACAAAGCAAATTCCGTCCGTGATGAGCGAAGTCCTGGATCTCGATATCGGCTTGGTTCGGCGAGGACATTCTGCGACCGGTGGCGCCGAGGCCTATCTACTTCGCTTAGCATCCGGGTTGCGATCGCGCGGGTGCAAAGTGACTCTCTACACTACGGCTGACTGGCCCCCTGACGGTTGGGCATTTGGCGACCTTGTCCGCCTGGATGCCACCCAGCCGCTGGAGTTCGCGCGTGCCTTTCAGCGGGCACGAAGACCGGGGCAGGTGGTCCTGAGTCTCGACCGCGTGCCCGGCTGCGAGGTCTTTCGCGCCGGAGACGGTGTTCACGCGGCTTGGCTGGAAAGAAGGTCACGATTCGAATCGGCGTGGAAGAGGCGGCTGCGGATTTTCAATCTGAAACACGCGGCACTTCTCGGCCTGGAGCGCCAGGTTTTTGAATCTGTGCGATTGGTCATCGCAAACTCAAGGATGGTAGCGGAGGAAATTGTCCGCTGGCACGATTTCCCAGAATCGAGGATTCGCGTTGTGCACAACGGCATCGGGAGCCCGATTCCGCGAATATCGCGGGAGGAAGCACGCCGCCGGTTCGAGATCCCCGATCAAGCCTTTTGTGTTCTCTTCGTGGGCACCGGCTGGGAGCGCAAAGGACTGCATTTCGCAATCGAGGCGGTCGAGACGCTCGGGGGCGATACCCTATTGCTGGTCGCCGGGCGGGGAAACACAGGACAATATCGTTCTCCACAGGCAAAATTTTTGGGCGTGGTGAAGGACCTTCCAGCTCTCTACACCGCGGCCGACGTCTTCACGTTACCGACGATTTACGATCCTTTTTCGAATGCGTGCCTGGAGGCAATCGCGGCCGGTCTTCCTGTCGTCACGACGACTGCGAACGGATTCGCCGAGATTCTCACGCCAGGGGTGCACGGAAACATCGTCGAGCCGGGAGATGTCAAAGCCCTGGCGGCGGCGCTTGAGCATTGGAAAACTCAGGACGCTGCCAAGACGTCTGCCGCTTGCATGGTGCTGGCGAAAGACTATTCGATCGATCGCAATGTGCAGGCGACCCTTGATGTCCTCAACGAGGCCATTCGTCTTTGAAGGCGGCTCCGCCTGACCCGCCGGCGGCTCGGGGTTTCTTGCTCACTCCCCGAGCAGGACGGAAATGACGTGGTTCGTGTCTGAAAGGTCTTGAAAGAGGAAGTCGGGATTATGCGCGGCGAGTTCGGCGCGCGAATAATTCCCAGTCGCGATGGCGACGGTCTTTGCTCCAATCACTTTTCCACATTCGATATCACGAGGCGTATCTCCGATGATAAAAGTGCTCTCCGGCGAGAACTCCTCGCCGTGCTTCTCAAGGGCTCGGGCGCGGGCGAATTTCGGGAGTTCATTTCGCTCGTGATGGTCATCGGCAAATGCTCCAAATTCGAAGTAGTCCCAGACGCCATAATGGCTCAGCTTGATCTGCGCGCCACGCACCAGATTCCCCGTCAAAAGGGCAACCACGCAGTCCTCGCGCTCCCTGAGAGCATCAAGCAGACGGATGATTCCGGGAAAAACATAGCCGGCATGGCGCGAGAGGCGCTGCCCGAGGAAGGAAAGGTAGGCATCGAGCAAGGCAGTGATGTTTTCCGAAGATGCTGCGATGCCGTTCTTTTCGAGCATCATTCGCGCGATGAGAGCATCGGTGGCTCCCGCGATGGTAATTCCGCTCAGATCCTCCTCAATCCCGAAGCGTTGCTGCATGGCATCCACCAGGGCCCCCTCGCCAGCTCCTCCCGAGGTTATCAAGGTGCCGTCGATGTCGAAGAGGAGGAGGCGGCGCTTATTCAACTGAATCTGACGCCGTCGACTCGGGCTCAAGAGTTTCATCACCCCTGCCGAACTTTCGCCTGCGCTTACTCGATGGGAGTGGCGACAGGGTCATGCCGATAGCTTTGCCCACAAGCTTCGGTTCCATATCCACGTGGCCCATCGTTACGAGATCGTTCTTGACGCGGTGGACCACCTCCATGCCGAGCTCCTGATGGGCCATCTCCCGGCCGCGGAATTGCAAATGAATTTTGACCTTATTTCCCTTGTCGAGGAACTCTTCCGCGTGCCGGATTTTTGTCAGATAGTCGTGCTCGTCGATGTTGACGCGAAATTTGACCTCTTTCACCCGGCCCGAGGAATTCTTCTTCTCCTTTTCCTGCTTGGACAGATCGTATCGAAACTTCCCAAAATCGACGATCCGGCAAACCGGAGGCTGGGCGCCAGGCGCTACTTCGATCAGGTCCAGGCCGATGGCGCGAGCGTGCCTGAGAGCTTCCTCGATGCGCATTACGCCCATTTGTTCGTTCGTGACGCCATTGATGACGCGTACCTCGCGGGCGCGGATGCGTTCGTTGACGCGAATATCTCTTAAGTTTATCGCAACCTCCTAGCAGCTCCTTGGCAGCCAAAGTCCCGGAGCTCTTGTTTCGACTGCATGCAAAAGGCGGCAACTTGCGTCATGCGGGAAACCGGCCATCGAGCGATGGGCGCGAAAAAGGATTTCTCATGCGCGGCATGAGTTAACTTTCGCGAGTAATACTGTGCATAGGGTTCCGTCGAAAATCAGCGTCGTCGCCTTGGGCGAACAACTTGTTCAGCTTTTCTCAACCTTGTTCGCTGCGCAAGAGGAATTTTCCCCACTTGTGGGTCGGGGCATTGCCCGCGTACTTTGTTTAGGCACCTCGGCGAAGAATGGAAGAAGCTCACCGAGACCGGATCGATCTTTCCCGCAGCCAGCGGGGCATCGGACAAGCGGCCTTGGCGCAGGATTTTTTGGCATCCTTTTTTGATGAATGGTAGACAATGCCGATGCCGCACAACATTGATCTCATTCTAACGCTGACGGGAGGATTGACGGCGGCCTTGGGGCTGGGGTTCGTCACACAAAAGTTGAGACTTTCGCCGATTGTCGGCTACCTGCTGGCGGGAATTTTGGTCGGACCGTTCACTCCTGGATTTGTGGCCGACAACGAAATTGCGACGCAGTTCGCGGAGATCGGTGTGATCCTATTGATGTTCGGAGTGGGTCTGCACTTTCATTTGAAAGACCTGATCGCGGTGCGAAAGGTCGCCATTCCAGGAGCCCTCGTCCAGATTGCGGTGGCGACTGCACTTGGGGCGCTCGTCACCCGCATGTTCGGATGGTCCTGGACCGCGGGAATTGTCTTCGGAATGGCGATCTCAGTAGCGAGCACCGTAGTGTTGACTCGCGTGCTGGCGGACAACCGAGCCCTGCATACGCCCAGCGGTCATATCGCCATCGGTTGGCTGATCGTCGAAGATCTTTTTACCATTTTGGTCTTGGTCTTGTTGCCTGCGCTCTTCGGTCGCGGCGAGGAAGCTGATGGAGCGGGGGTCTTGGCGACGCTCGGCTGGGCCCTAATAAAGCTGACTGCGCTGATTGGTTTCGCCCTCATTGCCGGGCAGAGAATCATTCCTTGGTTTCTGGGTTACGTGGCTCGGACCGGCTCGCGTGACCTCTTTACGCTGGCGGTGCTCGTGCTGGCTTTGGGCATCGCCGTGGGCTCGGCGCAGCTTTTCGGCGCGTCGATGGCGCTGGGTGCATTTCTCGCCGGAATGATCGTCGGCCAGTCCGAGTTCAGCGCGCGGAGCGCCTCGGACGCGCTGCCCATGAGGGACGCTTTTGCGGTCTTATTCTTTGTCTCGGTGGGAATGCTCTTTGATCCAACGAAACTTGCAGAAGGCTGGCCTTTAATGCTGGCAACGCTCGGGGTCATCGTCATTGGAAAGCCCTTGGCGGCTTTCCTCGTGGTCTTGGTGTTCGGGCGCCCCCTCCGTTCCGCGCTGTCGATCGCTGTGGCTCTCGCGCAAATCGGCGAATTCTCGTTTATCCTGGCTTCCCTGGCTACGGGGCTCAACATTCTGCCACCCGAAGCCACGAGCGCGCTGGTGGTGGCATCGGTGATATCAATCACCCTCAACCCTTTGCTTTACAAAGGCATCGAACCCGCTGTGCGTTGGCTCGAGAGCAAGGGGATCGCGTTGGAGGCTAAGGCGTTGCCGACCGAAGAGATGCCCGAGATCGATGAAGCGGCGCATCGCGTGATCGTTGTTGGATACGGGCCGGTTGGGCGCACGCTTAGTCGAATCCTCAGGGATAACGGAATTCAGGTGGTGGTCATCGAGACAAACTTGGAGACGGTTCGAGAGTTGCGTGCCAAGGGAGAATTGGCGGTCTATGGAGACGCTTCCTTGCGGGAAGTCTTGCATCACGCGGGTATCGAGCAAGCCGATGGCCTCATCATTGCCGCTTCCGGCGCGCCGGCCCAGGCCATCGTGAAGGCAGCGCGGGAATTAAATCCTAAGATTCGCGTTTTGAGTCGCGCCGCCTACCTAAGAGAGTCCCCAAAGCTGCGCGAGGCGGGTGCCAACGCCGTCTTTTCCAGCGAGGGCGAAGTGGCCCTGGCGATGACCGCCTTTCTGATGCGCCAACTGGGAGCAACCGATGAGCAAATTGATCGCGAACGCGATCGGGTCCGCGCAGAACTGTTTGAAGTAGACAATCGGTCCCCGCGTCCCGATGAGCAGAGCCGACGATCTCAGCTGGCAGATTAGACCGTACTCGAGAAAACTGATCGTCGATGTCTGGAAATTCGAACGAACTCACACCTTCCGCACGCATGGTCGATGCGGCTGCTATCCACGCCCGCGGCGTGACGAAGCATTTCGGCGACTTTGTGGCCATCGAGAAGCTCGATCTCGACGTGCGGCCTGGAGAATGTGTCGGATTACTTGGTCCCAACGGCGCTGGAAAGTCGACCTTTATCGGCTGTCTTTATGGAGTCGTGGAGCGGAGCGGGGGAGAACTGAACGTTTTCGGCTATGATCCTGCCCTCGAGCCTCGCCGCATTAAGGAACGCCTGGGCGTAGTTCCCCAGGAAAATGCTTTGGACGAGGAGCTGACGGTTCTTGAAAACATGCGTCTTTATGCCCGTTTTGAAGGTCTCTCCAAGGCTGACGCCCTTCCGCGCATCGAAGAACTCCTCAGTCACATGGCGCTCGATCACAAGCGCCATGCAACCATCCGGACTCTTTCCGGAGGCATGAAACGGCGGCTGGCATTCGCCCGTGCGCTTCTCTCGGACCCGGAAATGCTCATCCTGGATGAACCGACCACCGGGCTCGACCCAACGGTCCGGCATCTCCTTTGGGAAAAGCTGCTTTCTTACCGGCAGGCTGGCAAGACGACCTTGGTGACAACGCATTACATGCATGAGGCGGAGCTACTCTGCGATCGTATCGTTATTCTCAACCGGGGCGTGGTTGTCGGAACCGGCGCACCACGAGAGCTCATCGCAAGAGAAGCGCCGGGATATGTGGGTATTTTCTCGCCGGATCGCGAGGAGGTCCTTCGTGCATACATGCAGCCAAATTGGGATTCGTTTCATCAAGGCCGGCAATGCTGCATACGCGCTCCGCGTATTGAGGACCTCATGAACCTGCAGCAAGTTTCCGGAATTCAGGCCCTCCAAATTCGTCCCTGCAACCTCGAAGACGTCTATCTAAAGCTCACCGGCAGGGAACTCGACGACAATGAGTGAGCTTTACGTTTCCCTGCGGCTTGCCTGGCATGTCGTGGTCCGCAATTGGGTTGTTTATCGCAAGGACTTTTTGGCGAACATTTCACCGACGCTTGCCGATCCTGCGCTTATGATGACGGCGCTTGGGATGGGGCTGTCCCCCTTCATCGGCCAGATCGACGGTCACACCTACGCGCAATACCTGGCGCCGGGAATGGTGGCGACCACCGCGCTCTTCACCGCTTTCTTTGAATGCAGCTACGGATTTTACGTGCGGATGACCTTCGAGTCCGTCTTCAAGGCTATGCTAACGACGCCGATTGGAGTGCGCGAGGTGGTCATCGGCGAGTTTCTCTGGGTGTTCATCCGTGCCGCGTTGATGGCGGCCGGAGTCGGCCTTGCGCTGGCGGTAATGGGATTATTGCCCAATATTTGGTCGATCTTCATGTTTCCGTTCATCGGCGGATTGCTGGCTGTCCCGTGCGGAGCAATTGGCCTGCTCGCCGCTGCGCATGTCCGCAATATCAACCAATTTCAAACAGTGTATTCGTTCCTCATCGCGCCGATCTATTTTCTTTCGGGTGTTTTCTTTCCACTGACGGATCGCCCAATCTTAGGCGTGCTCGTGCACTTCTCGCCGTTCTATCACGGGGTCCGGCTACTGCAAATGGCCGCGTGGGGCCGCGGGTCGTCTGGTGAAACGCTTCTTCATCTGACGGCACTGTTTCTCTTCACGGCCGTCCTAGGCGTCTGGGCGTTCCGGAAGATTCGGCAAAAATTGACCATCTAATTTCAGAATGTCGCAGGAAATCTCAAAATCTCCGGTTGTTCACAACGAGTTAAAGACCCGCTTCGAAATGGACCTCGGTGGGCAGCTCGCGGTCGCTGAATACCACCGAGAGGGCAATCAAATGGTTTTTACACATACGGAGGTGCCGCCTCAATTTCGGGGACACGGCATCGCCGAGAGGGTCGTGCTTTTCGGCCTCGATTTCGCCCGCCGGGAGAACCTGAGAGTGGTTGCGCTTTGCAGCTATGTTGCACGCGTTCTGCAAAGGCATCCGGAATACCGGAGACTGGTAGATTGACCGGCTAACGCGTTTTCTGCGCAAGCCGTTCTAGAAGCTTGTGGTGGATCCCGTCAAATCCACCATTGCTGAAGACAACGACGACGTCGCCCGGTTGGGCCAGAGGTGCAAGTTTATCGATGATGTGCTCCGCCGTCGGTTCGTAGAAGGCCGGCTTTCCTGCAGCGACGATATCTGCGACCACGCGTTCGGGGTTGAGTCTTTCCCCTTCGGGAATTTGCTCGATGCGCGCGACACGCGAAAGAAAGACACCGTCGGCGTGAGCAAAGCATTTGGGCAGTTCATGCTGAAAGACGGACCGACGTGTGGTGTTCGATCGCGGCTCGAAAACCGCCCAAAGTCGAGATTTCGGATAGCGTTCGCGCAGTCCTGCCAGGGTTTCGCGAATGGCCGTCGGATGGTGGCCAAAATCATCAATTATGGTGATCCCATTCACTTCCCCGTGCACTTCTTGCCGGCGCTTGATGCCCTTGAATCCTGCGAGGGCTTTTTGAATTTTTGGCACAGGCACGCCGTAGAAGTGCGCCGCCGACGCGGCCATCGCGGCGTTGCGGATATTGAAATTGCCCATCAAGGGAACTTCAAAGGTGGCGTTGAATAGCTCGAAACTGGAAACTCCGTGCCGGTGGCGTGCATGACGAATCTGGTTGCCGGCATTCTCAGAGAAGCCAACTTCAACGATCGGCGCAGGGCATTGCTTAGCCACATCCACACAATTCGGGTCATCGGCATTCAACAAGACCATTCCCTCAGTGGGGACGATGTTAAGCAGCCTCCGAAAGCTCGTCTTGATTTCCTCAAGGTCGCGATAAATGTCGGCGTGATCGAACTCGATGTTGTTTACGATCACTAACTCGGGAAGATAGTGGAGAAACTTCGATCGCTTGTCGAAAAACGCGGTGTCGTACTCGTCCCCCTCGATGATAAAGTATTTCGAGTTTCTGAGGCACGCACCCTGGCCGAGGTTAGCCGGAATTCCTCCGATAAGGTAACTCGGCTCGAGGCCGGCGCTTTCGAAAATCCAAGCCAGCAGCGAGGTGGCGGTCGTCTTTCCATGGGTGCCCGTAACGACCAAGTTGTGGCGGCCGCGTAGGAAGAACTGTTTGAGGATTTCCGGCAGTGAGAGGTAGTAAAGCTTTCGGTTCAGAACGGCTTCCACCGCCGGATTTCCGCGCGTCATGGCATTGCCGATGACAACAAGATCAGCTCCGGGGATGTCTTCAGCGCGGAAGCCCGGTGTGATCGCGATCCTCTTTTCCTCGAGAAAAGTGGACATCGGCGGGTAGACATTATCATCCTGACCAGTGACGCTATAGCCACGGTCACGCATCGCGGCCGCCACCGCTCCCATCGCGGTCCCACAGATGCCGAGGAAATGAACATGCTTGAAAGGGTCATTCACGGACTCGAAAAAATCGTGGGGAGCTTAAGCCGCGAAGACTCCAATTACGAAGAACGAAATTCCGCGGGAACTGCAAAAAAACCCTGCTCCTTTGTGAGGCGTTTCAGCGGCATCTTTCGGACCGCAAAGACGCTGCCGGACTGGCCGCAGAGCTGGAATATCAGTAAACGTCCTTGCGGTAGCGCTTTTCTTTCTTGAGCGCGTCGACATACTCCTTGGCCTGCTCAGTCGATTTCGCGCCGACCTGTTCCACGATTTGATGCAGAGCGGTGTCCACGTCCTTGGCCATGCGAGCCGCGTCACCGCAGACGTAGAAGATGGCACCGTTCTCCAGCCAATCGTACAACTCGGTCGCACTTTCCAGCATACGGTGCTGGACATAAATTTTCTGAGCCTGATCCCGCGAGAAAGCAGTCACAAACTTGGTTAAGACGCCTTCAGACTGCCAGGACTCAAACTCGTCGCGGTAAAAGTAGTCGGAAGCAGCCTTCTGCTCGCCAAAAAAGAGCCAGTTCTTACCTTTTGCATCCAGGGATTTTCTTTCCTGGAGAAACGCGCGGAAGGGGGCGATGCCCGTTCCTGGTCCCACCATGATGGTCGCCGTGTCGGGATTTTCGGGAATTCGAAAGTGCTTCGCGGTGTGCACAAAAACGGGCACTTTTCCGTTGCCCTCGGCGCGCTCGGCCAGGAACGTCGAGCAGACTCCGTGATGAAGGTGGCTGCTTCGCTCGGGCTGGTATCGGACGACCGCTACGGTGAGATGAACGGATTCTCCAACCGCTTTTTGGGAAGAGGCTATGGAATAGAGCCGAGGTTGAAGTTTGCGAAGGACCTTCACCAGCTCCTCCGGGGTGAATTTCGCCGCGGTGAATTCCTCCAGTAGGTCAAGGACATCGCGACCCCAAAGATAGTCGTCGAGATGGCTCTTCGAGCCGGGATCGAGAAGATCCTTGAGAAAGGCGGAAGACGAATCCTTGTCGGGAAGAGCCTGCAAAAGCTGCTTCGCAGGCTCGCTGACGATGAAGTCCTTGGTCAGAGCCTCACGAAGGGAGACAGTTTTTCCATCCGGATTGCTAACTTGCTCTTCGCCGGTAAGGCCCTGGTTCTTGAGAATGCCTTCGACAAGGTCGGTATCGTTCTTCGGAAATACCCCGAGCGAATCTCCGACTTCATACGCCAGGCCCGAGCCGGAAAGATTGATCTCAAAATGACGGGTGTCTTTGTTTGACCCTTCTCTCGTGAGTTTGCGATTGATGGCAAGGGTGGCGGGAAACGGATTTTTCCGTGAGTACCCTGAAGCAGATTCCGTGGACATGGCAGGTGACTTAAAAAAGAGACCTCATGAGGCAAGCATCCTCCGGGCCAAAAGTCACCTCTATCACGACTTTGGACTGCTCAGGCTGATTGACACCGCCGGAAGTGCGGCCTTTTCGCTTCCACCAGATCGTCCGTGGCGGTTGCCCTTCCCGAATTTCGCCCTATACTGCGCGGATGTCAGCGACCAACAGACGCGTCCTCGTCGGCATGAGCGGGGGGGTGGATTCCAGCGTGACCGCCCATCTGCTCCAGCAACAGGGCTATGAGGTCATCGGAGTCACCATGAAGGTCTGGCCCCAGGATTGCATCTCGCGTGCGGAGGACAAGTGTTGTGGGCCCTCGGCGATTGCGGATGCGCGCGGGGTAGCCCATAAACTGGGCATTCCTCATTACGTCGTGGATGAAGCTGACCGATTCGAGCGGTTGGTTATCGATTACTTTTCCAGCGAGTATCAAGCGGGGAGAACGCCGAATCCTTGCGTGATGTGCAATGAATTGCTCAAATTTGGCAGTCTTTGGAGCAAGGCAGCGGCGCTTGGGGCAGGCTATATCGCCACCGGCCACTACGCGATCATCGAGCATCACCCGGTCGGGGCCATTCTGCGCAAGGGTCGTGATTCCCAGAAGGACCAATCGTATTTTCTCTTCAGTCTCAGCCAAGCACAGCTCAGCCGGGCTTTGACGCCGCTTGGGACCATGACCAAGCTTGAAATTCGCGAGATGGCGCGTCAGCTGGGCCTAAGAGTGGCGGACAAAGCGGACAGCCAGGAGATATGTTTCGTGCCGGGAAGTAACTATAAGGAGTTTCTTCGCAGCCATCTTGGTGAGAGCAGATTTCATCGCGGCGGAATCTACTCGGTCGACGGAAGGTTCATTGGAGAACATTCCGGTGTTGAGCTATTTACCATTGGACAACGAAAAGGACTGCCGGGCGGATTTTCGAAGCCTCTTTACGTCGTGGACATTGATCCTGAAACAAGCAGCGTGATCGTCGGAGGTGAAGAGGAACTCGTCCGCGACGAGTTCGAGGCTGATCGGGTGAATTGGCTCGTTCGGCGCGCGGAAATGCCGAACGAGGTCAGTGTGAAGATCCGCTATGCGCATCAGGGTGCGCCTGCGACGCTGGAAATGATCGACGGTCACCGCGCGAGAGTTCAGCTCCATGTCCCACAGCGTGCAGTCACTCCGGGCCAGGCAGCCGTTTTTTATGACGGCGACAGAGTTGTGGGGGGTGGCTGGATAGTGCGCAAACCTGCCCTTGCCGCGGCATGATTCGACTCGTGCTGACCACCTTCGCGAACGCGGAGGATGCCGCCAAGGCTGTGCGTATCCTGGTGGATGAGCAGATCGTTGCCTGCGGAACAATTCTGCCAGGAGCCCGGTCGATCTATCGGTGGAAAGATGCCATCGAGGATACCGAGGAATTGGTCGTCCTCTTCAAAACGTCAGCCGAGCGATATCCCGCGGTTGAGGAGAGATTGCGCGCGATCCATCCCTACGAGACTCCCGAAATAATCGCGCTGGATGCCGCAGCCGTATCCAGAGATTACGCCGAGTGGGTAATCGGCTGTGTGCCGTAGCGAGCCTTTAGCCTCGAAATCTCCACGAATAGACGCTGCTAACACAAGGCGTGAAATCAAGTCATGCGTTTGGAGTCAGCGCGCTCACGCCCGAAGTTAAGAAGCATCCCGACTCTTGCGCGGAGGCCCTTTTGCTCAGACAAGAAGGTAAATTCTTTGCTTCTACCTCGAGTCCGACGTCCATAGCTTCTTTGCAGGCGTCCGTTGGAACGACTTCGGCGGGCTAATCCTTGGCCAACCTTTGCGATGAAAACGTTTCTGGATGAAATCCTGGCCGACGTTCGGACCGAGCTCGACACAACAAAGGCCCGATGCCCGTTGTCGGAAATTCGACGGATGATTGCGGACGCGCCGCCCGTTCGCCCCTTGGCCATGGCTTTGGCGGAAAAGTTTTGTTTGGTTGGTGAAATCAAGGAACGCTCACCCAGCGTGGGACCGATGCGATCAGAGAATGTCGCCGAGGCGGCGACTGCGTACCAAGAATCGCCGATCGTAGCGGCAATCTCGGTGCTGACAAATAGCATGCACTTTGGAATGAGCATCGAGCGACTGGCTTCGACGCGAAGCTCTGGCGCAAAGCCCGTCCTGCGAAAGGATTTCATCATCGAGGAATATCAGGTGCGCGAGGCGCGCGCTTGGGGTGCCGACGCCATTCTGCTGATGGCAAATGTGCTCGATCAGGCTCGCCTTTCCGGCTTTCACGATTTGGCGCGCGAATTGGGCATGGAGGCGCTCTTCGAAGTGCATAGCAAAGAGGAGATTTCCGCCTTGCCCCATGATGCTCGCGTGGTGGGAATCAATAGTCGAAAGTTCAAGGCCAAGAGCGGATTTGTCGGAAGGGAGGGGGCCTCCGAAGTCGACTTCAGTCTCGACTACTCGGCATTTGAGCTCGTCGAGAAACTCCCGCGGGGGACGTTGCGCGTAGCCGAAAGCGGCCTTTCCCCCGAGTTGACGAAAAAGGTTAGTGAACGCTTCGACTCCGCTCTGGTCGGCACATCTCTCTTGCGTGACGCGCGCGGAATTCGTTCATGTCTCAAAGAGTTCGAGGAAGCCATCAGCGCGTTGTAGATTGAGATGCGAAGCGAGGACTTGGAAAGTGGGCAGACACACCATTTGCGACGTCAAAGGGGAGCGCCAAAAGGCGCGCCTGCACATTCGCCTAGGGCCACGCCCTAGACATCGGGCGCGGGCCCAACCAGCGCTGACGGCGCGATTCATTTCTGGAAAAGCAAATTCAGCTGAGTCGCGCTCCAGCGCTGCCCGCGAAAGCGAGAAAAGCAATCTTCTGAGCGCGTGGGTGCGTGTGTGACATTGCAAATGTGTGTCATCTATGCACGCTGAGTTTCTTGGTATGAGAGTTTCTGGCGAGGTAACGATTTTCAGCTGGAGGGGATGCCATGCCCAAGCCTGAATTCCAGCTGACGGAGGGAGACGCCCCGGACACGCCATTCGACATTTCGCTGCGTCCGCCGATGTTTGCCGAGTTTACAGGGCAGCAAAAGACCGTCGAACGGTTGCAGTTGATGGTCGAAGCTGCTCGCCAGCGGGGCGAGGCTCTGCAGCATATCCTGCTGAGCGGCCCGCCGGGGTTGGGGAAGACAACCTTGGCCTACATTGTCGGCAACGCCATGGGCGTCGTTGTCAAAAGCACAAGCGGTCCAATGATCGAGAAGGCTGGTGATTTGGCCGGGCTGCTAACAAACATCGAACGCGGGGGAGTGCTTTTCATCGACGAGATTCACCGTCTCCAGCCGGCGATCGAGGAATACCTCTATCCCGCCATGGAGGACTTCAAGCTCGATATCATCATCGATCAGGGCCCCAGCGCTCGCAGCATTCGTCTTAACCTGGCAAAGTTTACCCTTATCGGCGCGACCACACGCGCGGGCATGATTAGTGCCCCGCTGCGTTCGCGCTTTGGGATGACTTGCCGGCTCGACTACTACGAAGTCCACCACCTTCAGAAAATTGTCGAACGCAGCGCCGGCTTACTGGACACGGAAACGGACCGTGACGGCGCCCTCGAGATCGCACGACGCTCGCGCGGCACGCCACGTATCGCTAACAATCTACTGCGGTGGGTGCGCGACTATGCGCAAGTCCGCGCTGGAGGGCCGATCACGGGTCCAACGGCGGTGCAGGCCCTTGCCATGCTCGAAATTGACGAGGATGGTTTTGATGAGATGGATAAACGCATTATTGAGAGTCTCATCTCATTATTCAACGGCGGGCCCGTTGGGCTGAATTCATTGGCCGTGGCCGTTGGCGAGGATGCCGGCACGCTCGAAGAAGTGCACGAACCCTACTTGATCATGCAGGGGTACCTAAAACGGACGCCCCAAGGACGTGCCGCTCTCCCGCGCGCCTATCGCAAACTCGGCCTTGAGCCCCCGCGAAGCTTGCCGCAGCCTGATCTATTTGGCAGCCGGTGAGCTGCCCACTCTGGAATTGCCACGCCGCTCGAAAGTAGGCAGAATTTTGAGCGCAAGTAGCAATGGACCTGAAGCCTCCTCGCGCGAGTCTGGCACAAGCGACCCTTGAAGAGCTTTTTGCCTCAGCAGACATTCGCCTGGGAGGAAATCGCCCCTGGGATATTCGTGTGCTCGACGAGCGTTTCTATCGGGTGGTGCTGGCCGGCGGGACGCTCGGGTTTGGCGAGACCTACATGGACGGCTGGTGGGATTGTGACGCGCTCGACGAAATGTGTTGTCGCGCCTTTCGCGCACGGCTTGACGAACGAGTTCCGTTGAACATCCCTACCGCGCTCGCCATCGCCGGTTCCTTCCTCTTGAACTTGCAGACCCGACGTCGTTCCAGGGCCGTGAGCAAGCAACATTACGATGTGGGGAACGACTTCTTCGAATGCATGTTGGATCCCTCCATGCAGTATTCATGCGCGTGGTTTCGCGACACGGATGACCTGGCCGAGGCGCAACGAGAAAAAATGGACCTGATCTGCCGCAAACTTGGACTCGAGAAAGGGATGTCACTTCTGGACATCGGTTGTGGCTGGGGCGGGCTCGCCAAACATGCCGCTGAGCATTACGGGTGCCGTGTCGTAGGAATCACCATCTCCGAGCAGCAGCGCCGCTACGCCGCGCAATCTTGTCGCGGCCTGTCCGTGGAAATTCGCCTCCAGGATTATCGGGAGGTCTCGGAGGAGTTCGATCGCGTTGTCAGTGTCGGCATGCTGGAACACGTCGGGCCAAAGAACTACCACCAGTACATGAAGAAGGTTTTTCAAACCCTCCGTCAGGGCGGAGTGTTTCTCTGTCAATCGATAGCAGGAAACTACTCGGGCCTGTACTCCGACCCTTGGGTGGCGCGCTACATTTTCCCCAACTCAATGCTGCCTTCCGTCGCGCAGGTGGCCAAGGCGTCGGAGAAACTACTGGTCCTGGAGGATGTCCAAAATCTCGGGGCGGACTATGAGAAAACGCTGAAGGCCTGGGAGAGCAACTTCACGCGTTCGTGGCATCGTTTCGAGAGCCGCTATGGCGAGAGATTTTACCGAATGTGGCGCCTTTATCTTCTAAGCTGCGCGGGCGCATTCCAGGCGAGAAGCCTGCAGCTCTTTCAATTCGTCTTCTCCAAAGGTGGAACTAGGTACCTTCCTTCACGCATCCGCTGGCTAATTCCGAAAGAAGCTGCTCACGTCGGCTCGAAGCGCTCTGCGAGGGTCTCCGCGTAAGAGAAGAGGGCGGGAGCGCCCCCGGTGTGCCAAAAAATCACGTGTTCGCGCCTTCCAAATTCTTGACGATCGGAGGAGGTCGACGAGCCCTCCAAAAGCCCTTCCCGTGTAGACGGGGTCAAGCAGTATTCCTTCAGTTTGTGCCATCAGTCGAATGGCATCGCGCTCGAGCTCTCCGACAGTGCCGTATCCCCCGGCCGCATAATTGGAGTTGAGGATGACGTCTGTTTGAGCATATCGCTCGCGCATATCGAGGCGCTCTGCGAGCTGGTTCGCGAGTCGGACGATTTCGAAGTCGAAAGAGTGTTCTCCCGGCTCTTCCTTATCCACTCGGATCCCGAGGACCCGCATCTGACTTCCGGTTATTGACTTTCCGACCATCAAGCCTGCCTGGGTTCCACCCGATGAAGAGGCGAAGACGATTGCATCAGCTCGAATCCCAGCTTCCGTCAGTTGGGCGTCAAGTTCGACCATGGCCGCGGCAAAGCCTGCCGCGCCAATAGGGTTGGATCCTCCGTACGGTATGACGTAAGTCTTGAGCCCGCGCGAAGTGAGATCTTTCTCGATCTTCCCGAGACCCTCGCCCTTGCGCAGGCTCCCGCACCAGTGAATTTTGGCCCCGAAGAGCTGGTCCAGGAGCAGGTTTCCGTTTGCGACTCCGGCAGACCCGCCGAGGGCAAGGTGGCAGGAAAGACCAAGGGCAGCAGCTGCGGCGGCTGTCTGTCGACAATGGTTGGACTGCGCCGCACCCGCGGTGATCACTGCGTCGCATCCCTGCGCTAGAGCATCCGCCATAAGAAACTCCAGCTTGCGGGTCTTGTTGCCGCCTAGGGCTAGCCCGCTAAGATCATCCCGCTTAATCCAGAGATGCGGCCCGCCCAGTCGTCCGGAAAGTCGTTTCATTTCCGCCAGAGGGGTCGGAAAGAACCCTAAGGAGCACCTGCGAAATACCTCCTCGATCGCTCGCACGAGAAACTCTAGGCCCAGAAGATCTCACAAGTCATCGAAAATTCCGTCGGCGCGTTGAAGCGGGCCAAAACGTGTCGCCAAGTAGATTGGCAAGGTCGCAGCGAAGGAGGACATTCCGCGATAGAGGCCTAACGTCGGGGTCAGCCGTTGCGCGGGGCGCCGTTGGCTGCACGCCACTCCGTTTTCCTTGAATGCAGCCATGCTAGCTTTGCCACGCTCGAACTGGGCGTAGGACCATCGTCGTTCTAGGACTCCGAAGGAAAGAAGGGAGCATCTCCTCATAGACTTTACGGTATTCTTTCATCTGATTTTTGAGAAACGCCTCCAGGGACGGTTCCCGCCATCTCTCGTAGAGAGTGAACTTGTTCGGATCTTCTGTGCTCTGATCCATCAAGCAGGTCACGAAAGTTTTTTCCTGCGACATGCAATCAATGAGTGCCGTTACCGCTCTCATCCAGTCCTCAACTCGCTCGGGCATCAGATCAAGCTGCACAAAGAACACCAGATCATCATTAGGCACGATTTCTCTCCTTCATTCGTGAATGTCTGTGCGGACGAGTTATCGGCGAAGAGGGCAACCGGTGGCGTTGCCTCCGGCCCCTTGTTAGGCATTTTTTGCCTTGTGGGATGCGCTCGCCGGTTGTTCGGAAAACCAACTTAAGATTTTGGGCATCAGGTGCTCAAATTCACCCGGGATGAACACATTGAAGAGAGTCGCCGGGTGGTCAGTGCGATTCTCGAAGTCGTGGACGACACCGGCGGGAATGCGTAAGAATGTGCCGCACTTGGCATCGATCCAGTCATCGCCGACACGAACTGCCATGGTGCCGTCCGTGATCAGGAAAATCTCGTCATTGTCTTCGTGCGAATGAGGACCAGAGCCCGGACTGCGCGGTGCAACGGTCCATTCGGAGACGCTGTAATGACTGGAGGTCTCAGCGCCGTCGGCTTTAAACACTGCCCGCATCGGGCCACACTCATAGGTGCGTCCGCACCCGGGTGGAAGGATGATAGGAGTAGCATTCATGCGTGGATGCTTTGCCTAAC
>CAWGQS010000003.1:0-218697 GCA_963824895.1 uncultured Verrucomicrobiae bacterium
ACCGAGCTTCGCAATTATCGCCGCATACCCGGCTCCTTCATTCGCGCCGGCACACTCGGACTGCCGCTGATGCTCGCAACCATCGGCGGCGAGCCACATCGGTTCCGGCCGTTGATCGACCGTTACCGCCAGGCCGGTCTGCGCGCTGGCCATTCGCCAGATCAGCTCAAGGTCGGCATCTATTCGTTAGGTCACGTCGCCGAGAGTGCGGCGAAGGCGGCAGACGACTTCTTTCCCGGTTATGCGCAAAGCTTTTCTGAGATCGGCAAGGAACGCGGCTGGCCGTCAGTTACCCGGGCACACTTCAACGCCCTGCTCGGACCCACCGGAGCGCTCCTCGTGGGAGATTCGGAAACCGTCGTGGAAAAAATCCTGCGCGTGAACGATTCGTTAGGCGGCATCTCCCGCCTTACCTTCCAGATGAGTGTCGCGGCGTTACCGCACGCGAAACTGATGCGCGCGATCGAGCTGCTTGGGCGCGTGTTGCTCCTCTTGTGCGACTCGCGCTCGCGTCTGGGACGGCGGAAGCGCTTTTGCCGAGGAACTCCAATCGTGCTTTATGAATTTCGCTAGTCTTTGCGAACGGCCAATGCGCTTCCGAAGTTTTCTCCTCTCAAGGAGGGGCATATTTTGGCCAATCGGGGTCATCACAGAATCTGTTCTAAATCGTACTCTAAAGACTCAGGTAGGACGGCGGTAAGGATTCGAGTCGAAACACACAGATTGATGATTCAGCCACAAATTGCCTAGGGGGCGGGTGAGAATAGCTGGAATTCTTCTTATTTGAGCGGCGATAAGACCAACACGCTATCTGTTGGTCAGCAGATCGCCGACCTGTAAACCCGTTTTCGGCAATCATCTCATTGTCCAAATCGATGTCGGAGGCATTCAACCATCACTTTTGGCGTTCATTGTCCGGAGTTCGACGTTGATTCGACGATGTGTGTGTTTTTTGCCAGAATCCTTACCACCCTCCGCTTCGGAATGGCCATACCTCCAGAGTAATGCTATCCATTTACTCTTTGGGACTCTTACCAAATGTTGTCCTGGCCATTTCGCGCCGAGCATGGCTCCGTCCCTGATATATCTGTAATGGGCATGCTACCGCATTGCTTCGCAAGGCCGGTCAATGGCATGCTCACGGCGGTTCGCAAACGCGACAAGATTGCTACAATCGAATCAGTTGAGAAATGAACAAGCCACAGGGTGTTGAGATTCCGACCGACAAAGGGGCTGAACAACAGTCAGGGGCGAGCGAAAAAAAACCCCAAGGAGACAAGGGAATCACCAGCTTCTCGATCGTGGCGTGGATGAAACGCTTTCGGCAACTCGATTGGGTCGATCGGCTGAATTTAGTTCTTGCCGCAATTCTCGGCTTAGCTCTAGTCCTGGCTCTTAGTCCCATGCTCCTCATCTCGTGGATTTGCTTGCAGCTTGCGAAGCGAACGCACCCATTAAGGCGTCCCAGCCCTCTGAGACCTGATCATCGGGCTTAGCTGCCTAGTCTTCCACAGAATCCCCAAACCACTCTCCGATGCGTCGAATAAAGATGCCCAGGGCGGCTGCCGGCGATTTCTTCAACAGCTCCGCCACGCGTGGACTAAGGTCTTCTTTAGGATCGTCCATAGTTCCGGTCAGTTGCACCGTTGTCCAGAGATACCCGTCGCGCTGTCTTGTAAAGACCCGTTCCGATTTCGGCAGCCACTCAAGATACGCCGGTGTAGCGCCGAGCTGGAGTTCTCCGCTCAATCTCTTCTTGACAATTGTCGCTGTTCCCTGAAGCCGGAACAGGCCTTCCGCCTCGATATCCACCTGCGTAATCTGCACGCGTGGATATTTCCAATCGAATGCCAGCCGGCACCGGCTAAGATTGAGTTGCTCGATCGACTTTCCCGTCAGGGTGGCCAGATCCTCGAGAAATGGCGCGCCGGCCACCCGACCTCCTTCGATCCGGAAGGCTCCATGGCCGGACGAACTCTCCATTGTCATATCTTCACCTCGCCACGCGACGTAGCCGGAAGCAGTGCCTCTGAACAGCCTTGCCCAGGCGTTAGGTATCCAAGGATCGACAGGTATTTCGGAAAAATTCGTCTCTGCCGAAATACTCTTGTCGTCCTTCATTCCAGCCCATCCTGTGACACGGATCCGGCCATTACTTTTCGCGCTTGGGGCAAGCTCAATTTCGTAGAGTGTCAAGAGCTCTTTAGTGATGAGCAAATGCAGTTGGTGCAGGACAAGATCAGGAACGATACCCGTTTTCATAGCTCCGCCCTTGGCGTGGTATTCAAAATCGCGTCCATACGGAGTGATCAGTAAATGGGTGTCGAAGAACCCTGCCTTGCGACCGCGCAATTGCCACGTCACGTCGGCTGAATCACAAACGACCTCACTTAGGTGCACGCGGTCCGGTAGAAAGATTGCGTACCAAGGCTTTGGCGGCTTGATTTCTGGCTTTGGCTCGTAGGTCTGAATCTCCGCCTTGCCCGAGGGGATGCGAATGTAATCAAGCTGCCACCGTCGCTGAAGGATCCCCCAAGGATTGAATTTCGCGTCCACCTCTCCAGTCGAGATTGTCTTGAAGGCTTTTCTGCCATTGCGTCCCGCGAAGCCCTCTGTCCGCGCGGTCAGAAGGCCTGTGCGGTGAATCGGCTGGTACTGCCCTTCGAAGTGCAGGCCCTTCGACGTCTGCTTGTCGAGTTCCCTGCGAAACGCGTCACTTTCGATATAGTCGGTCAGTCGCCGGTTGGCGAGCAGGGCCGCGAGGATGGCGACAACGACAAAGCCAGCGAGGCTCAGAAGGAAGAGGCGCGCTCGCGTCACGGCAACTCTACGTTCTTAGACCTGCGGCACTTGATCCGATCACGGTTGATTGTCAGGGAAGCATTCGCCCCCGTGATTGACTGCAGGATCAACACGATGAGTGCAACGACCAGCAAAATGTGAATCAGATTTCCCGCTACCTGAAAGTTGAAACCTGGTACCCAAAGGATCAGGAGAAGAATAAGAAGAGTCCAAAGCAGAGAATTCCTTTGAGGTTCGCCATACGGCAGGCCGGCGGATGCATCAACATGCGCGAAGCGTCTCGGACTCACGGACAAACTTGGGCACTGTCGAAAACGGCGTGGAATCACCCTGCTCGTCACTTTCCTCGTCCGCTGAAGAGCTTGTTCGGCTTCGAAGCCGCTAAATTTTCAACATCTTGACGACCGTCGTCGCGATGCCGCTGGGGATTTCGAACCGAATGACATTGTCCTTGAGCATCTGTTGAGCCAGCAAAGAAAGCCACTGCCGTGAGCAATTGAGCTCCGTCGGCACAAAGAACATCCGGCCATCGCTTTCCTCGAGCGTATACTTCATGCTCGCGTCAATGGGCGCTGTCTCTCCAAGCAAGTTAGCCGTGAGTGAAATATGCTTTGCTTGCGTGTCGATGTGAAGAGTAGTCATTTTTCCAAATTCTTTGATCTTGTGGTTGAGGAAGGCTTTCAATAATTGGCCGGTAAGTTCGTTCCTCATCGGGTTGGGGTTTTTTAGCATCATCGAAGCTCCTTTGGGAGATGGTTCTCCCAATGGTCCCGTTTTTAAATGTGCTAATCGTGTAGCTGCATTTCTCTATAACCTACCTATAAGGTAATTACGCGGGATGTTACGTGTATAATATATTGCGTACTGAGGGCCCATCTGTTGATAAGCCAAGAAATTCTAGCAGTGAGGGGCACAGGGAGAGCCAAGAGATCGCCTTTGGTGATGCCCACTTTCCGTTAGTCAAAAATTTCCTGATTTTAAGTCATTCCGATAAAGGGACATGCCCAGTGGGGGAAAAAAGAAGGTTGCGAAATCTGCCTTTAATCGTGAATTTACACGATATGAAAAACCTGTTTTCTTCTGTTCACCACCGCATTGCCCAAGAGGTCTTGGACTTTGAGCGAAGAAAGGAACCCCCTTTCGTTTCCGATTTGGTGATGAAGCTGGGATATGCAGCCGAAAGCAGCCTCACTGCAACGCTTCGCATTATGGAACGAAATGGTTTTTTAGTCATTCAAGGCGGAGGAGAGAGAGGTCGGTCACGTGTGGTGAGATTGACGCCCAAGGCCCGATTTGCGCTTGGGGCCGGCGGGATTCCGCTTTTGGGAGAGATCCCAGCTGGTCCTTTGGAAGAAGCCTTTGCGCAAGCGGACGAAATTGTTGAGACCACGGACCTTCTTCCCTCCAGGGAGGGGGACTTTTTCTTGCGCGTTCGAGGAGACTCCATGATCGGAGATGGAATTTTGGATGGCGACTGGGTGCTCTTGCGTCCAAATCTCGGGGTGCAGCATGGCGATATCGCCGCTCTTCTTGTGGGAGAGGCGCACGAGACCACGCTCAAGCGGGTGTTTTATGTGCCTGAGAAGTCCGAGATCATCCTGCGCGCCAGTAATCCACGCTATCCTGATCTGGTGGTCAACGCTCAGGACGTGAAAGTGGCTGGCATTTTTCGAGGGCTAATCCGTCATGCAAACCCATGATTCCAGACTCGTTCAACTGGAAGCCTTGCGGAGCTTGGTGGCGGAAAAATTCCCTCCATCTCCGCGCAGATCAAGCGGCCGGCTGCTGACTGGTTTTAACGTTTTTGATCAGAAAGGAGGTTTCCTCCAGGGAGCGATCACGGAAGTCTGCGGCTCCGGCGCGGGAGGTTCATTGCTGTTGGCAGCGATGGCGGACGCGGCAGTGCGCGATCGTTTCTTCATTGGTTTGATTGACGCGGCGAATTCCTTTGAGCCTTCCGATTGGGCGGATGAGCAGTTGCGCCGGATACTTTGGGTAATGTGCGGGGCGGCTGCTCGGGCAATCCGGGCAGCGGACATTTTGCTGCGGGATGGCAATCTGCCGGTGGTAATTTTAGATCTGCAAATGTTGCCAGCCCCGCAATTGCGGCGCATTCCGGTGAGCACATGGCATCGCTTTCAACGAGTGGTCGAGCCTACCGCCACTGTGTTTGTCGTTCTTTCGCCGCAACCGCTCGTGGAAAGCGTGCCGGTCCGGATGGCGATCCGCACAGATTTCACCTTGGAAGCCATGCATCTTCCCCGTCCTGCGCTCAGGGAACATCTCCAGGTGCAGGTTTTTGAGCGTGGTGCCGCTCCGCTCGAGATTTTTCAAAAATCTGCCTGAGGAGGTATGATGTTTGGCTGCATTTTCCTGCCCCGATTTCACCTTCAGGCAGCCTTGCGCTGGCATGATGTCCACGGTCCGGCCGTGGTGGTCAATGAAACCGCATTGAAAGGCATTGTCGCGGAAGCGAGCGAAGAAGCAGCCGCTCAAGGGATCGTTGCAGGCATGACCTCCGCTCAGGCTCTGGCGCGCGTAAGAGGGCTGGTAATTCGCTCGCGCTCCCCCGCTCAGGAAGAATGTCTGAACCAAATCCTCGTAGAAACAGCGCTGGCGCTCTCCCCGGACGTGGAACTTTGCTGTGAGGGCGCGTGCATAGCTGATCTTCGCTGTGTCAGGAAGGGGATCTGCTGGCAGCAACTGGCCGATGAACAAGTCGCGCACCTTCGCACACACGGTCTGTGCGCGGTGATGGGTATTGCTCCTACGCCAGACCTGGCCTTCCTTGCCGCCCGGGGAGCCCGCCCCGCGGCTATCATTTATGATCCTGGAGCGTTCACCAGCTCCTTGCCCATTGAAACTCTCGAACCCCCTGAAGAATTTCTGCGGATTCTGCACAGCTGGGGAATTCGTCGCCTGGGGGAATTTCTGGCCCTGCCAAAAATGGAAACCCTCGAGCGCCTTGGTCCCACCGCAGAAGCCTTGCGGCGGAAGGTATCCGGACGCAACAAACGCTTGCTTCGTTTGGTCCGTCCGGTGCCGGAATATGCCGAGGCGTTTGATTTTGACTGCGAGATCGAAACCATTGACCCGCTCTTGTTTTTGCTTCGCCGCTTTTTGGATGGGTTATGCGGGCGCCTGAGAACGGTCTATCGTGTGGCGCAACGAATGGTTCTTGGTCTGCCGCTGGAAAATGGTGGCCGCCATGAGCGTGCTTTTTCTATCCCGGCGCCGACGGCTGATGTGGAAGTGCTCTTCCGAATTCTCAATACGCATCTGGAGAATTTGAAACTTCCCAAGCGTCCCATTGGCGTCCGACTGAGCATTCAGGCAGTCGCTCCTCCAAGGGATCAACTTCAACTTTTCGAAAGCGCGCTTCGCGACCCCAACCGCTTTGGCGAAACGCTCGCGAAATTAAAAGCGTTTCTCGGCAATGAAAATGTCGGGGTGCCAGCGAAAAACAACACCCATCGACCGGATTGCTATGGCATGGAGGAATGCTTTCCAGCGGAAATGGAAAAGGCAAAGGCGCCTGCTCCTGCCATCGAGTCTCTCTGGGGACTTCCCTTGCGACGATTCCGTCCCGCCATCCCGAGCTTGGTTCGTGTGCACGAGGGTCGTCCAATTTCTGTAAAGTCGTCAGCGGTGCGCGGCGCCCTCCGCAACTGCGCCGGCCCTTATCGTCTTTCGGGAAACTGGTGGGACAGCGAATGCTGGCAGCAAGAGGAATGGGATGTGGCGTTCGCGCAAGGCGGCTTGTACCGCCTTTCACGCCAGCAAACGGATTGGAAAATCGAAGGCTGTTATGAAATCTAGAGACCTAAGCAATACAGAACGTCTTTTTTAAGAAGACCGCAACGAACCGAAGGGATATTCCAGGCAAAGATCTTTGCATCTTTGCTCTTAGAGTTCCCTGATGAATGCCTTGCGTGTAGGATGATATACTACGAGCTCCATGCCCGCAGTGCGTTTAGCTTTTTGCGAGGCGCCTCCAATCCGGAAGACCTCGCCTGCGCGGCGGCACGACTTAGTCTTCCGGCAATTGCCCTGTGTGATCGCGACGGACTTTATGGCTCCCCCCGCCTGCACGCGGCTGGAGGAGAATATGGAATTCGAGCCATCGTCGGGGCGGAGCTCACCATGGAAGATAAATGCATTCTTCCAGTTCTGGTGGCCAGCCGCACGGGATACCAAAATCTTTGCCGCCTGATAACGAATTCTAGACTAAGAGGCAGCAAAAAGGAATCGACGGTGCTTTGGAACGAACTCCCTGCTTATGCAGAAGGACTCGTAGCCTTGACCGGAGACGACGACGGGATCCTCAAGGATCCCTGCCATCCGGAAGCTTCTCAAAGGCTCGAGAAGCTGGTGGCAGCTTTTGGGAAGGCGAATGTTTTTGTTGAAATCCAGCGCCACTTGCGACGCGGAGAAACCTGGCGCAACCAACAGCTCGTGGCCCTCGCCCGAGCACAGAAGCTCCCATTGGTCGCCACTAACGGTGTCCTCTATGCGGAGCCGGACGGTCGCCGCGTCCTCGATCTGTTCACGTGTGCGCGCCATCATACAACTTTCGAATCCGCCGGACGCCTTCTTAGCATCAACGCCGAACGGCACCTCAAATCCGCTGCGCAGATGGAGCGGCTCTTTGCAGATCTCCCCGAAGCGATTGAAAACTCGGCGATCGTCGCTGAGCGCCTGGAATTTTCTCTCGAGAATCTGGGTTATGAATTTCCCAAGTATCCCGTGCCATCCGGAGAAACCATGAATTCCTTTTTGCGCACCGTAGCGTTTGCCGGCGCACGCGCACGTTATTCCCATCTCAGCGCAAAGGTGCTTAAACAGCTGAATTTCGAGCTCGATTTGATCCGGCGGCTCGGCTTCTCCGGCTATTTCCTCATTGTCTGGGATATCGCAAACTATTGCACGCAGAACGACATTTTCATGCAAGGGCGCGGCAGCGCGGCCAATAGTGTTGTCTGCTATAGCCTTGGCATCACTGCCTGCGATCCCATTGCAAATAATCTCCTCTTCGAACGCTTCCTAAGCGAAGGCCGAAAAACGTGGCCTGACATCGATCTGGACCTTCCCAGCGGCGACCGTCGCGAGCGCGTCATTCAGGAAGTTTATCGTCGTTATGGCAAGCATGGCGCCGCCATGACCGCCAACGTCATCACTTATCGAGGCCGAAGTGCCATGCGCGAAATCGGCAAGGCGCTTAACTTTTCACCAGATGTCATCGATCGCTTCTCAAGTTTGTACGCCAATGGGGATTTTCCGCACACGCTTGACTTGAAAGACCAACTGCAGCAAGCGGGAATCTCTGCTGATCATCCTCGCGCAGAGGCCGCACTCCAGCTCTACGCTCAGATCTACGGCCTGCCGCGACATCTTGGACAACACTCCGGTGGCATGATCATCTGCGAGGGCGCACTGAGCTCGATGGTTCCTCTCGAAAATGCCTCTATGCCTGGCCGTGTTGTCGCGCAGTGGGACAAGGACGATTGCGAGGATCTCGGCATCATCAAGGTGGACCTTCTTGGTCTGGGCATGATGGCGGCCATGCAGGACGCCATAACTCTCTGCGCCGAGCGTAAACACCCTGTCGATATCGCTGCCATTCCGAAGGATGATCCCGCGGTTTACGACCTCATGACCTGCGCGGATACGATCGGCACTTTCCAGGTCGAAAGCCGCGCCCAAATGGCCACCCTCCCGCGCCTCAAGCCGAAATGCTTTTATGATGTCGTCGTCGAAGTTGCGATCATCCGGCCGGGACCGATCCAAGGCGGCATGGTGCATCCCTACCTTGCGCGACGCGAAGGCACCGAGCCGGTCACTTACATCGACGAGCGGCTGCGTCCCACCCTTGAGCGCACCCTGGGCGTTCCCCTGTTCCAGGAACAACTCTTGAAGATGGCCATGGTGATGGCGGATTTTAGCGGCAGCGAAGCCGAGGAACTACGCCGCGCGTTAAGCTTCCATCGCTCACAGGAAAGGATGGAAAAAGTCTGCGTGAAATTGCGCAGCGCCATGGCAGCGAAAAATGTTAATCCCGAGGTGGCAGAAAAGATTGTCCAATCGGTCCAATCT
The DNA here is from genome assembly GCA_963824895.1 of uncultured Verrucomicrobiae bacterium. Taxonomy (GTDB): domain Bacteria; phylum Verrucomicrobiota; class Verrucomicrobiia; order Chthoniobacterales; family Terrimicrobiaceae; genus DASTFP01. Next base: position 8,896 of record CAWGQS010000003.1, read on the forward strand.
TTCGCCGTCTATGGCTTTCCCGAGAGCCACGCGATCAGCTTTGCCTTGATTGCCTACGCGAGCTGTTGGCTAAAAGTGCACCGCACCGCGGAATTCTATTGTGCCCTGCTCAACAACCAGCCCATGGGTTTTTACAGCAATGCCACGCTGGTTCGTGACGCCAAGGCGCATGGTGTGGTCGTGCGGCCGATCTCCGTCCTGTCCTCCGAATGGCTCTGCACGATCGAGGACGATGGTGCCATCCGTTTGGGATTTTCGATGATCAAAGGACTAAATTCTGCCATCGGTAAACGCATTGCCTTGGAGAAACCTTTCGCCTCCTTGCAGGATTTTCAGAATCGCGTCACGACTGACAAACTGGCGCTTCGCATCTTGGCTCGCATCGGAGCTCTCAATGGTTTGGTCCAACATCGCCGGGACGGACTTTGGAAAATTGAGACGACTCATCGGCCGGAAGACTTGCCAGGTCTCGCTGATGACACCGGAACGCCTCTGCCCCTTGCTTGCATGAATGCCTTTGAACGACTCGAGGCCGACTTTTCCGGTACCGGCGTAACCACGGGAAGCCATCCCATGGCGCTGATTCGTGAGCGGCTTCAAGGAGTAACCGTGGCCAGCGATTTGCCGCGGTCCCGGCACGGAAAGCACGTTCAGATTGCGGGAATGGTCATCTGCCGCCAGCGTCCCGGAACTGCCAAGGGCTTTGTCTTCATCAGCCTCGAAGACGAAACAGGCGTCTCCAACGTCATTGTCGAACCTCGACTTTTCGAGGAACGACGCCTTACGATAACTCAGGAACCCTTTCTTTCCATCTACGGCAAGGTGCAGAATACCCGTGACACCACCATTATACAGGCGCGGCGCATCGATCCCCTCCCCTATGACACTCTTGGCACACCGGATTCGCATGACTTTCGCTAATTTGATTTGAATTCGAGGACGCGAATATCGCGTCAATCACATGCCGCCTTGCCGCTTCGCCATTAACTCGTGCGCCAGTAAATCCTCGGGCCGGCTGAGCAACGTATCTCCATCGGTGAATGAACGCAGCCCCAGAAGGCATGGTAGTCCGACGTTGCCATTCCAGAAACCGTTGAGAGCGCTGCCTTGCGTAGCCCGCATTGTCATCGCTGGATTTGTGGTGGGGCTACTCAGCTGTGACGGACCTCAGTCGGCTCTCGATCCCGCGGGGCGGGCGGCTGAACAAATTGCCCGACTATTTTGGATAATGGCAATCGGTGCCGCCCTCGTTTGGCTGGCGATGGCTGCCCTTACTTTTTATGCAATGCGCGGAGCAAGCACGGCCCAGGAAGAGCGTCTCGCGAAGCTTCTGATCATCGGGGGCGGCGCGGCCATCCCGACGGTGATTCTAACCGCCCTGCTCATCTATGGTCTCGCCCTGATGCCGGATCTTTTGGCGCGCGCTCCCGACGGCAGCCTACGGGTTGAGGTTACTGGTGAGCAGTGGTGGTGGCGGGTGCGTTATCGGCATCCAAATGGAGCAGACGTCAATCTAGCCAATGAGATTTGCCTTCCGCTCGGCGAGGTGGTCGAGTTTGTTCTCGAAAGCTCGGACGTGATTCATTCTTTTTGGATTCCGGCTCTCGGGGGTAAAATGGACATGATTCCAGGACGAAAAACGCGCCTTGTCCTCGAGCCCACTCGTCCTGGAGTATTTCGAGGAGTTTGTGCGGAATACTGCGGAACGGCGCATGCTCTGATGGCGTTCTCCGTCAACGTCCTCCCGAAGGAGGAGTTTGATCGATGGCTCCTTGCCCAACAGTTGCCGGCGCCGGAGCCCGCGGAAGCCCTGGCGATTCAAGGGCACAATGCATTTCTCAGAAATGGCTGTTCTGCCTGTCACACCATTCGCGGAACGTCGGCCGACGGTGTGATCGGCCCAGACCTGACGCACGTGGGGAGCCGCTTGAGCATTGGCGGTGGTATCCTTGCAAATAATCCCGAAGCCTTTCACCGCTGGATCGCCAAAACTGACGAACTAAAGCCGGGAGTGCAGATGCCGCACTTTGGCATGCTGCCGGCTGAAGAATTGCGGGCGCTAGCGGTCTACCTCGATTCATTGGAATGAAAGTCGCCGCCCACGATCCCGAGCCGCTTCAGCATGAACCTCCTCAAGAAGTCCAGCGCGCACAAGAGGAGCGGCTGCTCAAAACGTGGGAAACACCAAAGGGCTGGCGGTATTGGTCGGCTGTCAACAACACGGAAGTTGGGGTCTGGTATACCGCGACAGCTTTTCTCTTCTTTCTCTTCGGCGGCGTTCTCGCGCTCTTGATGCGCATCCAGCTGGCAGTGCCGGGAAACCAATTCCTTTCTCCAGATCTTTATAACCAGATCTTCACCGTGCACGGATCGGTGATGATGTTTCTTTTCGCGATTCCGATGTTTGAGGCAATCGCAGTCATCTTCCTGCCGCAGATGTTGGGGGCTCGCGATCTTCCTTTTCCCAGGTTGTCCGCCTTCGGGTATTGGTGCTTTCTCCTCGGAGGAATTTTTCTTTGCGGTTCAATTTTTTTCAATGCGGCGCCGCAAGGCGGTTGGTTCATGTACCCACCGCTGACCTCATCGTATCAACCGGGAATCGGAGCGGATATCTGGCTCTTGGGCTTTTCTTTCATTGAAGTTGCAGCCATCGCGGCGGCGGTTGAATTGATCGTCGGAACGCTCAAGTGTCGCCCGCCCGGCATGCGTATCAATCTGATTCCACCCTATTGCTGGTATGTCCTCGTGGCCGCTGGGATGGTGATTTTTGCGTTCCCTCCCCTGATTGCGGGAAGCATGTTGCTCGAGATTGAACGGGCGTTTCACTGGCCATTTTTCGACGCGCGACGCGGAGGCGATCCGTTGCTTTGGCAGCACCTTTTTTGGCTCTTTGGACACCCGGAGGTTTACATCATTTTCCTGCCTTCCATTGCCCTGGTTGCAATGATCGTCCCAACCTACGCCCAGCGCCCGATCGTCGGCTATGGATGGATCGTGCTGGCAGCCGTCGGGACGGGCTTTCTCAGTTTTGGTCTTTGGGTGCATCACATGTTTACGACGGGATTGCCGGGAATCTCGCTCGGCCTGTTCTCGGCCGCTTCTGAGGCGGTGGCCATCCCTACCGGAGTGCAGATTTTTTGTTTTATCGCCACGATTGCAGCTGGGCGGATGACGCACTCCGTCCCCATGCTTTTTACCTTCGGCGGCCTTGCCATCTTCATTCTTGGCGGGCTCACTGGCGTCATGGTGGCATTGGCCCCCTTTGATTTTCAGGCCCACGATAGTTTTTTTGTTGTCGCGCACCTCCATTACGTGCTGGTCGGCGGGGCGATCTTTCCGGTGGTCGCGGCGTGCTATTACTATTTTCCTCTAATTACCGGCAAGACGCTTTCGGAACGACTCGGGAAAATTGCCTTCTGGCTGATGTTTGTCGGATTTAACGTCACCTTCCTTCCGATGCATTTTGCGGGCCTGCGCGGAATGCCGCGGCGCGTCTTTACATACCCTGCTGAGATGGGTTTCGACTTGATGAACCTGGTGTCGAGCGCGGGCGCCTTTGTCCTTGGTGCAGGATTTGTCTTGGTCGCTTTTGACCTCGTCCGACCGAAAGGCCGGCAAGCGTACTCACGGCGAAATCCTTGGAAGGCCGGCACACTGGAATGGCTCTCCGAAATGCCCGCGAAGCCCTGGGGAGTCCGCTCAATTCCAGAAATCGACAGTCGCTATCCGTTGTGGGATCAGCCGAACTTCATGCGCGATGTGGATCAAGGCAGGTTCTACTTGCCCGATGCTGAGGAGGGCTTGCGCGAAACGCTCGTCACGACGGCCATCGATGCAAGGCCTGTCCAATGCCTGCGCTTGTCGAGCAATACATTTGTTGCCGCCCTCGCCGCGCTCACCACGGGCGGATTTTTCATTTTCGGCACCTATCACCTCTGGTGGCTAGCGGGCATCAGTGCGGTCGCAGCGCTCGCCGTTATTTGTTATTGGTTATGGACTGCGACAGCGATAATTCCGGAAAAACCGGTCAAGAACGTGGGTCTTGGTCTGAAGCTGCCACTCTATGTTTCGGGTCCGACGTCGGTTGGGTGGTGGGCAATGTTGATTACAATGCTTGCCGATTTCACGGCCTTCGTGAGTTTGATCTTCGGCTATTTTTTTTATTGGACGATACACGAGGATTTCCCGCCGGATAACGCGCTCGGGCCCGGCGTATTCTGGCCGTGCGTGGCGCTCGCCTTACTGCTGGGTGCGTGGGCGTTGACCATACTTGCGCGGCGTTGGAATCGCGCCGAGCAGGTCCCTGCCTTTTATCTCGGACTCGCTTTGGCCAGCGCACTAACGGTGGCCGGCGGCGGAGCTCTCCTGGCCGGTCCCTGGCTGACAAATCTTGACCCCACCAGCAACGTTTATCCTGCAATCGTGTGGACGCTTGTTATCTGGACGATGGTGCATGCAGCCATCGGTTTGATTATGCAGCTCTATTGCCTGGCGCGGCGGCTGGCAGGCCGGATGAGGGCGCAACATGATATCGATATCGCCAATGTTGTCCTCTATTGGCATTTCCTGGCAATCACATCCGCCATTACGGTGGCGGTGATTGCCGGTTTCCCCCAGGTGAAATGAGCACGAAGCAACCTCTATCCGAAGAGAAGGAGAGCCTTTGGTTGTTGACCGTGTCTCCGACGGTGTGGGCGGCGCATTTCTTGCTCTGCTATCTGACCGCGGCGATTTGGTGCGCGAAGTTTGCCGGCGTCCAGAGCACGCTCGATTTTGTCCGCCTGGCAATTGCGGTCTACACAGCGGTCGCGCTGGCAATCGTCGCGGTAAATGGATGGGCGGGCTGGCAACGACATCGATACGCCCTCGAGGCGACACAGCATGACTTTGACAGCAGAGAAGGTCGGCATCGGTTTCTCGGCTTCGCAACGCTGCTTCTCTCCGCGCTTAGCGCCATCGCCACCATCTTCGTGGCCATGGTCGCATTTTTCTTCGAAGACTGCCGATAATGCGACCGGTGCCATGTGTCCTCGGAGTTCTTGCGCTGGGGGCATTATGGTTCGGGGGACTGCCGCAGCTCGCACGGGAAGCGTTTTACGCCCACATGGCAATGCACATGGGCGTAGTGGCGATCGCGGCACCACTCCTCGCTTTGGGTATTGCAGGGAGTGCCTGCGATCCCGTTCGCAGGTGGCCAGCCTTTTTCCCACCTATTCCAATTTCATTGCTCGAGCTTGTCGTTGTCTGGGCTTGGCATGCTCCGGCGATCCACCATTTGGCGAGGCATAGCCTGGCCGGACTTGCGGTCGAGCAAGCTGCATTTCTACTTAGCGGGTTCTTAGTCTGGATATCGGTGTTTGGAGGTGACGCCACGCAACGTCAGGAACGTGCAGCGAGCGGAATCGCTGCGCTGCTTCTCACGTCCATGCACATGACACTGCTCGGTGCTCTTCTTGCCCTTACGCCGCGACCTCTTTACAAACACGCGAGCGACTCCGCGAGTTTGACGACACTTGAGGATCAACATTTGGGTGGCGCCATTATGCTGATCGTGGGCGGCATTTCCTATCTGGCCGGTGGGCTTTGGTTAACCGCGACGTTGGTCCGCGCGAAGACCCTTAGGCGAGGAACACCGGCATGATCCACAGAATCCTTAGGATCTGCCGAATCGTCGTTTCCTTCTTCTTTGGGCTCATTCTTCTACTTGCCTTGGTCGGCGGTGTTCTTTTCGGTATCGCCCTGCAATTTTCGTCTTCGATGGCTGCCAAGCCCGTTGTCGACGATCGCTCAAAAACAGATGAGCGGAGTGGATTCAGAGGGGTCAAGCTTGGTGCTCTCCTTGCCGTCGCGGGGCTGGTGATCGCCGCTGTGCTTGGAGGTTTTATCGTGACCGTGTCTGGCATTATGCCGATCGCGGCAAGCTCAGGTCATTGGCCAATTACCGAGTGGTTTCTTCAGTTTGCCATGCGGCGATCGATTTCGACCCATAGCTTGGGAATTGAGACGCCACCGCTGGACGATCCCGAGCTTCTTCTCAAGGGCGCAACGCACTACGAAATCGGCTGCCGACCTTGTCATGGCAGTCCGGAGTTGCCGTTGCCGCGAATATCGGCCCACATGACTCCACATCCGCCGGATCTGCGGCACAGGGTCGACGAGCTGCAGCCACGGGAATTGTTCTATGTGGTAAAGCACGGCGTAAAGTTCACGGGAATGCCTGCCTGGCCGGCGCTGCAGCGCGACGACGAAGTGTGGGCGGTTGTAGCTTTCCTGAAGCGACTGACGCAGCTTGATGGATCGGCCTACCGAAAGCTCGTCGGTGGAGACGCCACGGTGACACCTCCGATCGATGCACTTGGTGGAATGCCCGCAGTGCCTTTGACTGTGACGCAGAGCTGCGTTCGCTGTCATGGCATTGATGGCGTCGGCCGCGGAGAAGGGGCCTTCCCCAAACTAGCCGGACAGCGTCAGCGTTATTTGGAGAACGCGCTCACGGCCTACTCGACTGATAAACGGCATAGCGGCACGATGGGCCCGATAAGCGCAGGCTTGGAAGCTGACGCGATCGTCGAAGTCGCTCGATATTACGCCCGCTTGGCGCCGTCGCATCCCGCTGCTTCCTCGACAGACCAAGTGGCCATCGAGCGCGGAAAAATGATCGCCGAGCATGGAATTCCGGAGCAGCGCGTGCCATCATGCCTGGATTGTCACTCACCAGAAGGCGGACGTTACAATCCAAACTTTCCCGCGCTTGAAGGGCAACACGCCGATTATCTCGTGCTTCAGCTTGAGCTTTTCAAGAAAAGTCAGCGTGGCGGCTCAGAGTACGCCCACCTGATGGAGCCAATTGCCAGGCGGCTTCAGCCCGACCAAATGCGCGATGTCGCACGATATTTTGAATCTCTTCGACCGCGTCCGACCGAAGACGACGTTTCCGGAGATTCGGCTCCTGCAGTTTCCAAAAACTAGTTCATCATCGGGATCGGCCACGGCCTAGTTCGGCATGTTTTCTGGAAGAGACTATTTAAGGACAGTCGGCGTCCTGAAGACAAGGCGCTGGAATCCGCAGAGGAAGAGGCTCTCGAACGTGACTTTGGAGATGATATCGCCCGGGATCGTGCCCAGCGACATAAAAACACTCCAGCGATAGACGGATTCGAAAAAGCCCAGCACAGGAATCGAGGGCGAGAGATTTACCTACTTAGGGGTCCGTGAAAACCCCTAGGTGGTTGTCAGGGCAATATCTCAAAGACGCTGTAGGGATGGCGAACGATCTTGCTTAAACAACATTCCCATGAAAATCGTACAAATAATCTGCCTTGCTCTGGGATTCACTGCCTTGGTGTCTTGCGACAGCTCGAGCCCTCCGGCCTCAGCAACGCCCACTCCGACGCCCGCGACGCAACCCGCGCCAGCAGCGACTCCCGCAACGACCCCAGCCCCGCCGCCGGCTTCCTAGGCAGCGGCAGTTTACATAGCGACCGGCTTTCGCAACTAATACAGAGTGAAAGCGAGTCCGAGCGTTTTCGCTCAGCAACCGTAGACGGCTGCACAGAGCTCTGAAGGGCTTACTGGTGCAACGAGGATCTAAAGGGGAAGTCCTCGTTACGGCTCTGCCGTAACGCTCTTCGAATGCGCTGAGAGAATGCCAGTTCTTCTTTGTAAGACGAATGATCGATTGCGCGAGTCCAGTGCCAACCTGGCAATCTTTGGGAGACAAACTGGACAAGGTCTCGCATCAAGTCGTAACACGTTTGCGTGCAGATCGAGATTGGTCCCTCTGAGGTCGCCCTACGCCTAGTTTTGACATTCATCGCGGGCGCTATTATCGGCGTTAACAGGAGCGAACGTGGCCGAGCGGCTGGTTTCCGGACGAACATTCTGGTGTGCCTCACGGCGTCTGCCAGCATGATTCTGGGAAATCTGATGCTCGGCACAACGGGTCGGCCGTTTAATTCATTCGTCACGATGGACGTTATGCGCCTTCCCTTGGGAATTCTGACTGGGATGGGATTTATCGGAGCCGGCGCGATTCTTCATCGGCCCAATGCCGTGACCGGCGTGACCACTGCCGCCACCTTGTGGTTCACCACGCTGATGGGATTTTGCTTCGGCGCGGGCGAGTTTCTCCTCGGCGCTTGGATGCTCGGGTTGGGCGTATTGGTCCTTTGGTGCTTGCAGTGGATTGAGGCTCGGTGGAAACAACGCCAGGAAGCAACTCTGATGGTCTTGGTTGAATCCGGCGGACCTTCTCAAGGGGAACTTACAGCCATCGTTGAGACCGACGGCCACAAGGTGAACTCTTGCGCGGCTCGATACGCTGATATTGAAAAAGAGTGGCGTTTCGATGTCAGTTGGCAAGCAACCCAGGAAGATGCTTCGTTGCCCTCATTTCTTGAACGCCTCGCGGCGCATTCCGGGGTTAAGGAGGTGCGCTGGACTCCCAACCTAAAGCAGCAGTAACGTCTGGTCATGTGCCAGGCTTTCGGGGCTCGCCGTAAACTCTGCCTCGTCTCAGTTGGCAGGCGATACACGCGAAGGACGAGTGTGCCTCGATAAGAAAGTATGGGCTACAATATATTCTATATCATTGGTGTAATCGTTGTCGTCGCATTGGTTCTCAAGCTGCTCGGATTGTATTAGTCTACGCATCCCTCCACGGATCCGGCGCCCCATAACCGGGAATGGCAAATCGGCTCCCGAAGATCTCGTCTGAGCTGGCAGTTTCAGCTCGCGATGCTGGCCTTCACTACGTAACAGACCGTCGTCCGGGAATTGTTCGAGCGCATAAGAAAGGCGGAGCGTTCGATTATTTGGATTCTGGCGGCCGGCGCATTCGAGAGACGAAAACCCTCGATCGGATAAGGCATTTAGCAATCCCCCCGGCGTGGGCCGATGTATGGATTTCTCCCGATGCGTCCGGGCATCTCCAGGCCACCGGGCGCGACGCACGCGGTCGCAAGCAATATCGCTACCATCCGGACTGGAGAAGGAGCCGCGATGAATCCAAGTACGACCGCGTGATCGGCTTTGGCCGTGCTTTGCAGAAGATTCGCCGACGGGTCGCGCGAGACCTCGCTCGCCGCGGTCTTCCGCGAGAGAAGGTTCTCGCCACCATCGTGCGACTGCTCGAAACGACGCTTATTCGCGTCGGCAACGAGGAGTATGCGCGGGATAATAAATCCTATGGACTGACAACTCTCCAGGACCGCCATGCAGAAATTCGCGCCGGCAAGGTAACGTTCAGGTTTCGGGGCAAGTCCGGGAAACAACATGTCTTCGACATCCGCAATCGAAAGCTCGCAAGTATCGTGAAACGATGCCGCGATCTTCCCGGCTACGAACTTTTCCAATACGTCGACGAGTCGGGCAGCCCGGTTGACATTACCTCAAGCGATGTAAACACCTATCTTCGTGAGATCTCGGGATCCGATTTTACCGCGAAAGACTTTCGAACGTGGGCGGGAACTGTGTTAGCAGCAAGAGCATTGCAGGAATTCGAGAAATTCTCTTCACAAACGGAAGCAAAAAAAAATCTTTTGACAGCCGTCGAAGCAGTTGCGCGGATGCTCGGCAATACGCCGGCAATCTGCAGGAGATGTTACGTTCATCCGGTTGTGCTTGAGAGTTACCTGGACGGGACGCTTGTTGATCAGCTAAGGCTCCAGGCAGAGCAAAAACTAACCACCGGAGTAAGAAAGCTTCCGCCCGATGAGGCCGCAGTGCTCATGCTTCTGCAGCAGACGCTCGCGCGAGGCGCTCGCAAAAAGGGCTAACGCTTGCCTGCAGCTTCAGTCGTGCTTGCTGACACGAGTCGCGCCGGCATTTTGCAGCATTTCCGTGGCTCGGTCGATATCCTTACCGCTAGCGCGCACCAGCACAAACCTTGCGCCATGCGAGAACGTTGTGACATACGCATCCATCACATCGTCCGATAAACCATAATCCTCCTCAAGACGAGCTCTGAATGCTCTGGCAAGGGCGTGCTTGTCGCGCTTTGGAATCAAATTTGGTTCTTCCTTTCCCGCCGCTGCCGCGACGGCGGCCCCCCGCACAAGTGCAGGTCCCGCAGGGTCGACACTCCCCGGCTCCTGCGCTAGGTTCGTCTCGTCAAGAACCTCAACTTCCAATTTTGCCGAAGCAAGCCGGCTGACTGCATCCTCGACTTGTTCGGAACTGTCAAATATTGCAACAATGGTCGTCATGGCTCTTCAATGGCGCGGCGAATTTCTTCCTCACTCTTGCCAAGTCGCTTTTGCAAACGCCCAAGCAGCTCGTCTTCCTTGCCTTCGGCGAAGGTGAGGTCATCGTCTGTTAAGTCGGCAAACTTTTGTTTCAATTTGCCCTTCATTTCATTCCAATTGCCCTTGATCTGGAGCTTGTTCATACCTTGGAATCGTTGATCACCAGCTTCCTGGATGTCCGCTGGCTTTCTCCTCATCGGCCACTCAGGCTGGCGCCTCCGCGCCGCTTGCAGCAACACGTAAATCGCGGACGAACAATTCATACTCCCGTTTAGCATCGCTTCGATCAGTGAGGCGAAGCAGGAGCGAGGGATGAATGGTTACGAATACTCTTGCTGCCAGGGCTGACGAGAAAGTGCGGCCCCTGTCTCGCATGACACGGACTTTTGGTCCTAAAATTGCGGCGGTTGCCGTCGCGCCGAGGCAGACGACGGTCTTCGGCCGGACGATGCGCATTTCTGCCTCCAGCCAAGGCCGGCAGGCGGCGATTTCCCTTGGCGATGGTTTCTTATGAATCCGACGCTTACCTCGCGGTTCCCACTTGAAGTGTTTCACGGCGTTGGTCACGTAGGTGTCGCTCCGAAGGATTCCAGCATCCTCTAAGGCACGGTCTAGCAGCTTTCCGGCGGGGCCGACAAAGGGTTTACCCGTTAGATCCTCCTGATCTCCCGGCTGTTCACCAACAATCATTATGGGAGAAGATGGTCTTCCCTCGCCGAAGACTGTCTGGGTGCCGGTCTTCCACAAAGGGCAGTTCTTACACTCGGCGGCCGCCCTTCTGATCTTGGACAGGCTCCTACTCTCGAGCACCGAATCGGAAAACATTAAGAACTTAAGAATGAGACGCTTTCCTATGACTGGTCGAGCTGCCTCGCCAGTTCTTGAGCAAACCCAAGTTTGGGGCGCTATGCGCGGTCGCGGATTTCTTTCGCACCGGACTGACTTGCACAGTGGGCACAGCAATATACGGTCGAATTGACTTCCACCCCGTGTCCAATGACTCGACATCCACAGTGCGCGCACGTGGGCGCAAGAGCTTGGATCGCGCACTCGAAGGAGTCGAAGGTATGAGATTGGCCCCAGACGAGGACCTGAAAGGCCTTGTCATAGTTGTTTCCACATGTTTCACAAACGGGCATAAAATCCTCCTCAGTTTAACCGAACATCGGAACTCAGACGCAGGGCGCGCGTGTTTTCACGCGCAGGAAAACCGAGGCAGGTAGCCATCCCCGCACGCCATGCATTCCCATCGGAATGCAGCCGGTCAGACGCTGGCGTAATTTGCTCAGGCGGCTTTCTTGCGCTTTGCAGAGGTTCTGGATCCCGCGCTCCTTGTCGAGCGTTTCCGCGCTTTTTCTGCGTGTCCCGTTTCTTCGATGCTCTTTTTGAGTATCGATACAAGATCGACCACGTTGGAGGGCCTCTTCTTCTTCGCTGGCGAAGGAGCTGCCTTGTCTCCATGCTCGATCTTCTTTTCGATTAAGTCTTTCAGGGCCTCGCGATAATCGTCGGTATACTCTTCAGGTTTCCACTCCGTCGACATGCTTTCGACTAACTGTAAGGCCATTCGCATTTCGGACTTACCAACTGACTTCAAGGTCGGAACTTTGAACTCGGATGCGTCAATCAGTTCATTCGGGAAGTACATCAACTCAAGCATGAGCATCGAGTTCTGCGGCTTTACCGCAGCCAAGTGCTGGCGCGCGCGAATCACTACCTTGGCAATGGCGATCTTGTCCGCCTCAACAAGCGCGTCCCTCAGCAACACATAAGCCTTCTGCCCTGCCTTGCCCACCTCCAGATAGTACGGTTTGTAAAAGAGCAGCGGATCGACGTCCTCCAGGGCAACGAAATTAATGATATCGACGGTCTGTGTCGCCTCAACATCGACGCGGACGAAGTCCTCATCCTTGAGAACCACGTACTTCCCCTTCTCATACTCGTAACCCTTGACGATTCTATCCCACGGCACCTCCTGGCCATCCGCTTCGGCAACGCGCTTGTAGCTGATCGGGCTAAGATCAGACTTGCGCAGCATCCGGAATTTTAGCTCCTCTCTGGCGACGGCCGGATATAACGATACCGGAATTGTTACCAGGCCAAAGCTAATTGCCCCTTTCCAAAGCGGTCTCATGGTCTCTGACTCTCTGGTTTCGCAGCTTCGAGCTGCGGCGGCCGTAAATCCTTGACTATCCGCCTTAGAAGCTTGAGCGCGGCACCCTCTTTTCCTTGTGTCAGCAAGCCAATCGCGTTTTGCAATTCGTTCCTTAGAGCCTGGATAGGTTCGACCGGCTCCTCAGGAGGTGGCGGCGCAGAGTTCGTGAACGGAATTATCTTCGCCGTCGGCGGCGCCTGACTTTTCGTATCACCCCTTGCCTCCGCCTTACTCTTCGCCACTTTTTCTTTCACCGCGGGGCGCGAGGGAACCTGAGAATCGCCCGGCTCGAGGAGATCATACTTTATTGCCACGACGGCGCTTCCGGCGAAACGTCCAATCGACTTAGGAAAAATTAGAAACTGCCGCGATTGGCCTGGATCAAAGCCTATCGTGCCGCGATCGGCCTTTCCGCGAGTTCGTGCCTGCTCGATGGTCATCACCCGCTGCTCCTTGATGGCCGTCTGAAGCACTTTGTCGTTTTCAGGCGTTGTCAGGAGAACATGAACATCCGGCCGGCCTGCCGCCTCCACAATCTCGCTAAATCGTGCCGTTTTTGCGGTCTCTTGCACCTTGGTCTTCATTGGCTGTTTCATCCCGACAAGTCGGGCGAAGGAGTATTTGATAACTTTTCGGAGGCTGGGCTGTCTTTGGGGCGGACGGTCTCGTTAAGTGTTTTCCTTATTAAATGTTCGCACTTCCAGCTGCCTGCGGTCGTTCCTTTGCTTCACTGCTCTTGGTGGGGCCTGTCGCAACAAGGTTTTCCGCAGAGACGGGAAGGCTCCTGGCAGGAAAGACCAGTCGACCCCCAACTCTACTCGGGACCATCGCCGATACCCCAGCAAGGATCTCGAAAGGTCAGTTTTCGGCGGGCCACGGCGTCCACCTTATGGGTGTCCGTCCTGAGGTGATCTGGCAGATATGGGAGGACCACGTAGAATGTGTCGGGTTGTTCCTCGACAATAACGATTTTTGCTTCGGTAGGTATCGATCTGCCCAATTCAACTTGATAGGTCTCGCTCGGATTGCTAATCAGCCGTCTCCGAAATTCGGGATCGGAAAGCGCCTTCGCAGTCAGGGTCGCGTCAAACTCGCATCGCGTGAATTTTGCTTCCATCGAAGGTGAATTCTCGATGATGGCAAACTGCGATACAATCAAAAGCGTGCCGCCTTTCGATCTAAGAGCACACCGTAAAAGAAATGACAAACACCACCAATAGGTCAGACGACGAGCCATCTCAGAAGTCATTTGAGATCGCTCAGGGGGCAACTGAAGACGCTCTTCGCACCGGCAAGAAGTACATCAGCGAAAATCCCATTCCCATCATTTTAGGCACGCTGATCGTCGGAGCGATTCTCGGGTTTCTTCTGCGACCTGCTCCTCGCAAAGAGCCGGATCCCGCGCAGGCTGTCCGGGATTGGTTCGAAAAAGCCTTGGAAGATCTCATTGCCAAGTGGCCTGTCACCAAGAAGCAGTTGCGCTCTCTTCAAGGAGAAGTGGCAGATCGGGCTGGAGGTCTCCAGAAAAAGCTTCGCTTCTGGTGTCACTAGGCGCGTCAGGCTGCCCCGAACGGCAGCCTAGGACGAGCTTACGCTCGGTCTTTTTGTGGCAGAGGGGACCCGGCGAGAATGGCGCCGAATGCGCTCTTCCTTTCTGACATGAGCGTGTCGACGATTGCCCCCACGAAAAGACCCCACACGAGGTGTACGACGAACATCAACACATTGCGTGAATGTGGATGCTTAGTCGCGGGCGCCAGGACCCCCAGAGCAGGAAGAAGTCCGAGATAGCTTACAACCCACACTATAGCCCCAAAAATGGGTCCTTTAAGGAATGGGCTCCCGGAAACTCGCGATTCCGCAAGGGAATAGACAACGGCGGCCATGGCGCCATAGCCAAAGTGATCGATCAGAGTCAGTGCTGCCCGGGCATCAGGGCCAAGCTTTTTGTGCAGGCCCAAGGCTTCCATCAGGTGCATGGTAATTTCGCGAGGAGGCAGTGAATAGCGATGTTGCTGAGGGAGCAGCCGGTGCAACCACACCATCCCAACCGTCATCGGACCGGTTGCACTTACGCCTCCAAGGGCGCCCACGAGCGATCGAAGCAGAATTCTGCTTGAGTCTTCATCAAGTAGTCGTGTTTTGGCGCTCCATGCCATCTACACTGGGTTCGTCGTAAGACCCAAGCTTGGTTGTGTAGGGTCTCCTAAATTATGGCTTGGCAGGCCACGCTGAACCACCGCGCAGAAAGTTACTCTAAAGCGTTACTGAGAACCTGGTCCACATTCTCAACCGGGACAAAACGCAATTTTTCTCGCGCCTCGCTAGGAACATCGACGAGGTCCTTCTCGTTTAGCTTGGGAATGATGACAGTTTCCAAGCCCGCCCGCATCGCCGCCAGACTTTTCTCCTTGAGACCGCCAATTGGAAGCACCAAACCTCGCAGCGTAATTTCACCTGTCATTCCCACGTTGGCGTGGACGCGTCGATCGGTGAAAAGCGAAGCCAGGGCGGTAAACATTGCAATCCCTGCTGATGGTCCATCCTTGGGAATCGCTCCCGCCGGAACGTGCACATGGATGTCCGTCTCCTTGAAGGCATCGTTGTCAATCCCGAGTGATTCGGCCCGTGCACGCAAGAGACTTAGGGCTGCTTGAGCAGACTCTTTCATCACGTTCCCGATCTGCCCGGTGAGGGTGATTCCGCCCTTGCCCGGGTAACGAATGGCCTCAATATAGAGCACCTCGCCGCCAGCCGGTGTGTAAGCCAAGCCGGTTACCACGCCCGGAACATCCGGCTTGAGGCCTTGTTCGCGGACGTAGCGGGGAGGCCCCAAGAGCACCGCCACGACCTCTGGTGTCACCGAAACGAACTGCTGCTCTCCACGAGCGATTTCCGCGGCTACCCCACGGCAAACGGCGCCGATCTGGCGCTCCAATTCGCGCACTCCGGCCTCGTGCGTGTAGTCGCTGATCACGCGCTTCAGGGCGGGTTCATTCCATTGGCATTGCTCGGGCTTCAGGCCGTTTTCGGTAAGCTGACGCGGCACGAGGTAACGTCGAGCTATTTCCAATTTTTCGGTTTCAGTGTAGCCAGGGATTTCAATCACTTCCATCCGGTCACGTAAAGCAGGTGGAACCGGATCCATGTAGTTCGCAGTTGCTATGAAAATGACCTGCGAAAGGTCGAAGGGCACATCAAGATAGTGATCAACGAAGGAATGGTTCTGCCGAGGATCAAGGACTTCGAGGAGGGCACTCGCTGGATCCCCCCGAAAATCCGCCCCGATCTTATCGATCTCGTCGAGCATCAGCACCGGATTTCGCGTCCCGACGCGTCGAAGCTCCTGGATGAGACGACCGGGCATGGAACCGATATATGTTCGGCGATGCCCACGAATTTCCGCCTCGTCGCGAATACCGCCCAGGCTCATCCTCGAGAACTTGCGGCCGAGAGCGTCAGCAATTGACTGTCCCAGACTTGTCTTTCCCACACCAGGGGGACCAAGAAAGCAGAGAATGGGTCCGCGACCCTCCGGATTTAACTTTCGCACCGCCAGGTACTCGATCAGCCGACGCTTGACCTTTTCGAGGCCGTAATGATCGCGCTCGAGGATTCTTCGAGCTTCATCCAGGTCGAGAACGTCCTCGCTCATCTTTTGCCAAGGCAGATCGGCCAAGGTCTCGATATAACTCACGATGACCGAAAATTCCGGGCTCGCCGGGGGGATTAAGTCGAGGCGTTTCAACTCGCGTTCGGCTTGCGCCAAGACGTCTGCCGGCGGATGCGCTGCCTCGAGCCGGGTTCGCAGTTGCATCGCCTCACCGCCCGTCTCGCCTTCGCCGAGCTCGCGCTGAATGGCTTTCATCTGCTCGCGCAGATACGCGCGCCGTTGTGCATCGGAAAACTGCGAAGCCAGCTCCTTTTGCAACTTTTGTTGGATTTGAACAATTTCGAGCTGCGCCGCAATGTGCGTCTGCACCGCCTTGACGCGCCGAGTGACATCGAGTTCCTCCAGCAGAGCTTGCTTTTGCGCGGAATCGACGTTCAGGTTCGTCGCAAGAAAGTCGGCCAGTTGACCCCCGTCGGTAATATTGAGCAGAACGGCCCGCGCCTGATCCGGGATATCCGGCGAGAGTTCGATGATCTTCATGGCGTTCTCACGCAAATTCTTGATCTCGGCCTCCCATTGTTTGCTCTCCGGTGGGGCGGCGCTCTCCAGGGCACGAATTTCCGCCTTGAGGAAGGGATGCGTTAAGATGAACCGGGTGATCTCAATGCGCTGGAGTGCCTGGACGATGATGAGAATCGTCTCATCCGGCTGCCGCAGAAGCTTTACCACGTTACCCGCGGTGCCAACTTGGTACAGGTCCTCCGGTGCCGGATCGTCCTTCGTCCCATCGCGCTGCGTCAGTAGCCCGATGACCTTACTTTCGGGCAATGAAGCATCTAACAATTTCAGGGAAGCTTCCCGGCGGATCGTGAGAGGAACCACTGTTCCCGGGAATACGACCATTTCCCTGATCGGCAGGATCGGCAAAACGTCCGGAATGGCCGGTTGGTCATCCTTTTCGATGCTTCCGGGCATGGAGGGAAGTCCTCCTGGCGGCGGTGTCGCCGAACCTTCCTTAACTATAAAGGGCTCCTCGCTCATGGAGCAGGGCGCAGCGGAAGTTCGATCCAGAGCAAGCCGTCGCGTTGCTCGGCGGCGGCCTTTTCAGGAATAACCTCCGCGGGCAGACGCAACTCGCGGGCGAAAGGCCCATTGTCAATCTCGATCGCCAATATCTGCTGCGGACGGCCTTGGGATGATGCTGGCTCGGGCGTTCGCCGCGTCCCCTTCAGAAGCAGCCTCTTCGGCTCGATCCTCAGCTCGACATCCGCCCTTTGCACGCCAGCGAGTTCAAAGCAAACGCGGATGCATCCTTCGCAACGATAGGCGTTCATTGCTGGTCTCCAGCCCTCCGGTTGCGTGTAGCGAGCGCTGGAAAGCTCGTAGGCCAGACCTTCAAGCTGACTATGAAACCATTTGAGTTTGACGACTTTTTCCAAGAGATGATCCTAGTTCGGCCACGAATTGCATTCGTATGTCACAAGTTTCGTGGCCCGTTCGATTGCCATTTTAGATTCTTAACTCTACTGCCAATTGTCGTTTTTCCAGAGCGAATGCTTTCGCCGTGCTTCAGATACGGAAGTCTAGAAAAACTTTCTTGCGATGAACCATCCTAGACCCCACTACCCTTCTGGCAAGCTCCCCGGTTGGCGTTGCGCAACGGGGCAAGGCTTGCCCTGTTTCGGCTGTCGATTTCGACAACGAACCAAAATCATCGGCCACCGTTGCCACGGCGCCATGCTCGTTCATAGTATGATTTCCGATTCTCAAACATGAACCGCATCTTTTTTCTGATCCACGTCCAACCAGACGGCAGACTCGTATTGGCACTCCTGGTGCTCGCGCTGCCGTGGCTGGTTAGCTGTTCCTCCATCCCAGAGCTCAACGAATACACCGCATCGGTCACGCAGTCCGGAGCCGAGTTTGGGAGACGGTCATTGAATTCTGTGACGCGGTCGGTTCCCGAGCTTGGCATGCTGACGGACCAGGGCACATCTGGTCGCTCGATTGCGATTCGGCTCTCCGACCAAAAGGCATTTCTTTACAAGAGGGGTGAACTTGTTGCCATCTCTCCAGCTTCAACCGGCAGAGAAGGTTACCATACGCCGCTAGGCAGGCACCGCGTCCTGAGTAAGGATATTGACCACCGATCGAGCTTGTACGGTGCGTACGTCCGCAATGGTCAAGTCGTCAAAGCGGGTGTCGATGTGAGAAAAGATCCGAAGCCGCCGGGCGCGGTCTTCGTGGGTGCGCCAATGCCATACTATTTACAAATTGCGCCATCATATGGACTCCATGCCGGCCACGTTCCTGGTTATCCGGCCTCTCACGGATGCATCAGGCTCCCGAGCCGTTGGGCAAAACGCTTCTACCATGCGGCGAAGGTAGGAACTCCTGTGCAGATCTACCGCTGACTCACTAACGTTCCTAAGACCCCTATGTCAATCAGGAGTGGGTCGCTCCATTCAGCGCGAAGGTGAAGCCTTCGTTTGGAACGCTCTCATTCGCGGCCGATGTGTGTTGCGCGCCCGCATCGTCAATTTTCACGCCGACATCCACGACGTTAAGGCACTTCCAGAATCGTGGTCCGCGAGGGAGAGGCCTTCGATGGTCGCCGGTGAGCGTCGGTCGGGTGCAGGCACACGTTTCTCCGAGCTGGCGGTTGACCGTTTCACGCGCGCTTTTCTGCCTCCAGAAGTTCCAAAAGGGCCTCCGGTTCTTGGCAACTCAACAGCAAAAATTTGCCGTCATTCATAAGGATGCAAAGAACACGATGAAGGTCGGAAAGAAAAACGATCGCCCGGCGGCCATTGCGAAGCATAAACTCTCCGGATTGATAGCCGGGCAGGCTCGTTCCAATGATCTTGCGCCGGGGCCTGAAATCGGGCCACTGCGTCAGATCCAACACTACCGATGGGCCAAGGTTCATGGAAGAGAGTGGGAATCGCCAGCAAAAGATGTCGCCCCGCACGAACAATCGCCCATCGGCAATTTCGAAGCGCACATGTTTTGAGCGATCAAGAACCAAGAACGCAAATACCAACAAACCGGCGGCAACAGCCGCAATCCACAAGGCGTGCTCTGGCTGACCTGCCAGAACACCGACAGCCAACCCGATGACAACGCTGACTGCCGCTACAAGCACCGCGCAAACATACCATTTCCGCGGCGTGGCAGCGCGAGCGATCGAAACTGATGCCAACATTTCCTTGCCTTTGACGCGACTCAAAATAGTCCATCTCACCCCATGCAGACAACTTGATCTAGAGCGCAAGTTGGCATCTACTGCCGAACTTCAGGACAATATGTCTCTCGGGTCCTCTTAACCCTCAAGTAAACTTCAACTCCATGTTCGATAAAGGCGAAAAATTTGCGTGTGTCAACGACGACTTCTCACCCACCGTGCGTCAGCTACGCGCTCAGTTCCCCAAAAATAATTACATCGATACGACGCCCGATATCAGCCTAGGCTGGGGGAATGTCACAGCCGGCGCCCGGGGGGAGAATCCGGCCTCAATTCTCGTTTCTCCCCAGGAAATTCAAACCCCCTGCGACCCCTATCCGCGCAAGCAATGTTATTACGCGGCAAAGGTAGAAACGCGGGTCGAAATCTACCGTTAGCTCTGGCGCGTTCTATTTCACGCCTCCTCCTTTGGTTGTGGAATTCGATCCTGGGAAAGAACTTGCCTGCGAAGTCGAACTCTTGAGGCGAGTCGGCCACGGAGATCGCCAGAGTTTTGAGCAACTTTACGATCGCTTTTCCAAAGTGCTGTTCTCGATAGCTTACCGCATACTGAATAATCAAGACTCCGCTGAGGATGTGCTGCAGGACGTCTTCATCCAAATCTGGAGGAAAGCACCATTGTTTGATCCCTCGCGGGGCAAGCCGATGACGTGGGCGGTAACGCTAACACGGAACCGCGCGATCGATCTCCTGCGCGCAACGCAGCGGCGGGCGGGCTTGCAGGATACCCTGCAGCGAGAGCAAGAGGAACCCAGACACTCCAGGGAGTCGAGTCCTGTCGAAGCGGTGACGGCTGATGAAATAGGCAAGCTGGTGCACCAGGCGATGCGAAAACTCTCCAAAGATCAGCGGGAGGCCCTTGAGTTGGCATTCTTTTTTTCCATGACCCAGGCAGAAATCGCTGAACGCCTCAATGAACCGCTCGGCACCATCAAAGCGCGCATTCGCCGCGGAATGATTGCCTTGCGCGAGATAATCGGTCCGCAGCTATAGGTGCACCGAACGCCAATGGGCTGGCGGAAGGCTCGGCCTAGCCGGCCATCGCGTCCGTGACCTCGCGTTCGCGCGCAATCAACCAAAGCGGATCACCCGAATCATTGCGAATCGGAGTAATGGCAACCTCAACCCAATAGGGAGTGCCATTCTTGTGATAGTTCAGAATCGTTTCGCGGCACGGACTGAACGTGTGCACTGCACGCCGTATCCGGGCGGCTCTCTCACGATCCGTCTTTTCGCCTTGCAGGATCGGTCCGAGCTTCTTCCCATAAAGTTCTTCCAGCGTGTATCCACACATTGCGCTGAAGGCAGGATTGATCCACTGCACCAAACCGTCCGGCCCCGACACCACGAGGGCCTCCGGTTTCGATTCCTGAGGGCTATCCGCAATCGCGGCAAGGATCCGGGCTTTCGCAGCGAGCCGAGGTCGCGCGCTGCCCCGATCCCGCGCGGCTAGAGAGACCGCAGCTCCAATCTCGACCAAATGCCTGACTACTTCGCGAAGCTCATCGTGAAATTCGATTATCAGCTCAAATTCCTCCCGCTGCTCGCTTGTCATCAGACCGGCGGCATAAAGTGCAGCTTGTTCCTGAAGCGATTCACTAAACATTGGTGCGCGAAAAAATCAGTTATTCAACCCTCGATACGCTTGCAAGCCCGATTTGGATTCTCCAGCCGCGCAAAGAAAGTACTCGCGGAACGTTTCACGAGCCGGTGCGGATGCGCCCGAACTGCGAATTTAGAAAATTAAATTCTGCACCCACCCGCAACCCGCCGGCGTTCCGCTTCATGAGGAGCAGTTTGCTCCGTTAGAACAAAAACTGAAACCAATACATCATGAAGAAGATAATCTATTTCACATCCTTGCTTTCTGCGGTCCTGCTGTTG
The DNA here is from genome assembly GCA_963824895.1 of uncultured Verrucomicrobiae bacterium. Classification (GTDB taxonomy): domain Bacteria; phylum Verrucomicrobiota; class Verrucomicrobiia; order Chthoniobacterales; family Terrimicrobiaceae; genus DASTFP01. The sequence continues at coordinate 30,036 of CAWGQS010000003.1, forward strand.
AGCCCAGCTCGTCTCCACGCAGCCGAAGGGAAGACCATCGTCGCCGTCGCTTCCAATGCAGGGCAATTCAAGACGCTTGTCACTGCGGTCAAGGCTGCCGGACTTGTGGAAACGCTGAACGGAAAAGGACCATTCACGGTTTTCGCACCCACAGACGAAGCCTTTGCGAAGTTGCCCAAAGGCACAGTGGAAGATTTGCTCAAGCCGGAGAACAAGGAACAACTCGTGGCCATCCTTACCTACCATGTAATTCCGGGTAAGATCATGGCCTCCGAGGTCGTCACAACCGACGCCAAGACGGTGAACGGCAAGAAGCTTCCGATTATGGTGAACGCCGGAAAGGTAAAAGCAGGGGACGCGAATGTCGTGAAGACAGATATTCCCGCAAGCAACGGTGTCATCCATGTAGTCGACAGCGTAATCATCCCATAACACCCGACTCCTGTGCGCTGCGGGCAACCCACTGCCGCCCGCAGCGTACCATGTCCTACCTTTGGCAGGACGTTTCCCCCATTGGTTAATCCTTGATCTCAAAAGGTGAGCGGGCAGCAATTTCAAGACTGTTCCGAGGGAGAATGAAGGGGCGCTCTAATCCGGCTGACGATTGGAAGGCACGGAAGACAGGCTTGGCTTTGATTACAAAGCAATGCCCATCCGCTTAGGCGCCGTTCTTGGTCGCAAGCAGCGCGAAGCGGTCGTCTGGGTCTGCACAGCCCAAAGCAGAAAGTTGCCATCAGCCATCAGCATACAGAGAGCTTGCGCCGGGTGACGCGTCCACAGCCAGCTCGATGACGACGCCGACTCCAAGAATCTGAATTCGAGTCTCGACCCAAAGAGACCTTTGTTGCGGTCTCCAACCTTTTGCGCGAAAAAGCTCCATGCAAGCGATGGTCCTTGAGGCCCCTCGCCGACCGCTGGTCGCTCGGTCGGTTCCGACCCCAGATCCTGGTCCTGAAGAGGTCCTTGTGCGCGTCACTGCGTGCGCCGTATGCCGAACCGATTTGCACGTCGTCGATGGCGAACTGCCCGAACCGAAACTGCCCTTGATTCCCGGCCACGAAATCGTCGGCCGCATTGAGAAGCTTGGCCACGCTGTCCGGCGATTTCAACTTGGCGAACGTGTTGGAATCCCATGGCTGGGATGGACCTGTGGCCAATGCCGATATTGCCGTTCGAATCGAGAAAATCTCTGTGAGCAAGCCCGGTTCACTGGCTACACACTTGATGGAGGATACGCCGAACTTACCCTGGCAAATGCCGAATTTTGCTACCATCTCCCCGAGACATTTGATGATGTCTCCGCCGCGCCGCTCCTCTGTGCTGGTTTGATTGGCTATCGCTCTCTCCGAAAAGCCGGCGATGCCAAGCGACTTGGCATTTACGGATTTGGCGCCGCTGCCCACATCGTCGCGCAGGTCGCTAGATTCCAAAAGCGCGAGGTCTTTGCGTTTACCCGCCCGGGCGACCTGAGCGCTCAGGCATTCGCCTGTCGTCTGGGTGCAGTTTGGGCTGGCGGTTCCGACGAATCGCCGCCAGCCAAGCTCGACGCGGCAATAATTTTTGCTCCTGCGGGAACCTTGGTGCCAACCGCTCTCCGTGCCGTCGACAAAGGCGGGGTTGTCGTATGCGGAGGCATTCATATGAGCGACATACCCTCGTTCCCTTACCGTGAGCTTTGGCAAGAACGAACCCTCTGTTCGGTGGCCAACCTCACACGCTCCGATGCCGAGGAATTCTTCAAAATCGTTGCGCATCTGCCGCTGAACATAGAGACAGAAACGTTTCCCCTTGATCAGGCGGATCTGGCGCTCTCTCGTCTGCGCTCAGGTCAGCTCACCGGAGCAGCCGTGCTCGTTACGAATTCGTGATTGCCACATCAAATGCTTTTAACTACGGGCCTTACGTGATGTTATTACTCTCCCACTATCCTTCACGTTGCGGCCGCCTTTTCGATGGTGTCGTGGACGAAACGAAGCTTTTGGATAACGGGATCGGAGAGGAGAAAGGGATAGCTATCCGGTAATCCAAGGCCACGATTGAGATTATTGAGCATGTATGTCACGGAAAACCAACTCTCGATCTTTGCTTCGAACGAGGTTAGCTCGTGATCGGTAATTTGTAGCGAGGGCTCGTTCTCGCGCTGAGGGCATAGGGACACACCGACGGCTGCCGCCGTCTCCAACGCGTCGGTCATATGGAGGTAGTGTGCCCAAGTCTCTGCCCAATCCTCCCAAGGGTGGGCGGTCGCGTAGCTCGAGATAAAATTCGCCTGCCATCCGGCCGGCGCAGCGTTTTCGTAATGTCGTTTCAGCGCTTCGGCATAGTCTTGGCTTTCATCTCCGAACGCCTTACGAAAGGCCGTAATGCCGGCTTCATCTACAAAGAAACGGTCCCAATAGTAATGGCCTATTTCGTGCCTAAAGTGGCCCAAGATGGTCCGATAGGGCTCGTGCAGTTGCAATCGACGTCTTTCCCGTTCGGCGTCATTACCCTCAGTCACATTAATTGTAATCACGCCAAATTCATGGCCGGTGAGAACCGGCTGATCCGGCAGATCTGCGAGAAACTCGTAGCAGACTCCCGTTTTCGGGTCTTCGATCTTGCTTTTCACGGGAAGCCCGAAACCGAGGAGGCTGTAATAGAGACGTCGCTTGGCGGCTTCGAACTTCGCCCATGCCATTTTGTTACCGTTCACGGTGAGATCGGGGATAGTCCGCGTGAGGCGGCATGAAATGCAGAAGGGGTTCGATTCGTCCGCCGGAACGGCCCAATTACAGACATTGTGTACGGAGTAGTTTTGGCAGAGCCGGTAATGCGTTCCCGCGGTCGATTGCCACCTTTCTTCATAGGCGGGGTTCAATGCTCTCACTTCCGCGACGTCCGGAAGATAGGCGAGTGCCGTCCGGCAGTTCAGGCAGCTTGTATTCTCGAAATAAACGAGCTCCCCACAGGCGTCACAATGGAAGATTCTCATCAGGCTAATTGTAGCTGGTTATTGGTGAACCTCCCTTTTTCCTGGGCTTGGATGAGTCGATCATGAAAACTTAGGGCTTTCCCCCCTGGACTGAGAACGCGATCAGCGTACCAGGACAAGGCGGGGGACCTTAACAAGAGCCATAGACCGATCACGATTGCACGTCATATCGAGGTGCACCGATCAGGCAGTTGTATCGAAGCAGCCAGATGGCGATCAACTTGGAATAGGCGCAATTCATGTTGAGGCTCAGACGCAAGAGCCATCCACATGGAGACTGAACGACGTTACCTTGACGATGGACAAAATTGTGAGCCCAGAAGTAGTTGGAGCGATCGCTGACACGCTGCGGGAGTCGGCCGCGCAAGCTCAGAGCGCAGCGGACCCTGCTGCTCCTTCGTCGCCTTCAGCTTCCCCGCCGGTAAATCAACCAACCTCGGGCGTCTTGCTCTTCGTTGCGAGCCTTCTTTCCAACACCGGCTTGGCACGATTTTTTGGCGATGGACGGCCGGAAGCTGCGATGCTCCGAGGTTCATTGGTTGGCCTGGCGTCCGGCGTTGAAGCGGTCACGAATTCGAGCGAATCGGGCGGCACAAAGATGAAGTGGCGTCCGCTCGGCGCAATTTTGACGGTTCTCGCATATGTCGTCGGAGGCATCGCCGCGGCTCTTCTTCTTCGCGCGATGCGCGTCAACGTGCGTCCGGAAATTCCGCCTGCGTCCTAACAGTCCTGCCACCCGACTCGACTTTCGCGTCGTGGACGCAGGACGGCACTCAACAACCCTCGCCGAAGAAGGACCGCTGCCATTTGGTCAGCAGGCTCGGGTGTGATTCGTCATCAAGCGACCTGTTAGTGGCCATGAATCTTTGCCGCGAGGACACGATTTGTTCCTCGGCGAGCCCCATCACTCACGTGTAGTAACAGTCCCGTTTGGAAAAACGGATCTTCCATATAGAGCCCACCCTCGGACAAATTTTGGTGCTGAGCTTTCTTGGGCTGGCCGCAACGCTTGGGCTATTATTCGCGATCGTCTTGAACGAGACGCGTGCGTCCATCATGGCCAGCTCCGAGCGTGTCCGCGAGCAGGCAAGCCGCGAGATTGGCGAACGCGTGGCCAGGTTTCTTGCGACAGCACCAGATACAGTTGCGGCATTGCAGAAGCAGATAGAGCTCGGGCTGATCGATGCGAGTGATTCGAAAGCCACAGAAACTGCTCTCTTCACGTTGCTCCTGGTTGAAAAGGGGATCGGCGAGATCTCTTTTACCCGCGCCGATCAGACGGGGTTCGATGAGACCGGAGCCGTCCAGTTGACCGCAAAACCGCGGTGGCAAATTAGCGTCATCCGATCGGAAGACAAAAATGGTGAAGAGGAACTATGGAGTCGCCATGTTTATCAGGAGGACGCAGGTTTTGCCTCGGAGCGCCAGATTCTTGAACCGCCGGACTCAGGATCAATGGGTCAGGAGACAAAGGTCGCTGCTGTCGATCCAACTGCGCATCTCACCTTTAGCACTCCGGCTAGAAAGGACTTTCAAGGCCAGCTCTTGTGGAGCGATCTCCACTGGTCCGAGATCGATACTACGCACCGAGACGCAGAGAGGACAATTGAAGTCAGTGTCCAGCAGACAGTATCAGACGCGTCGGGCAAGTTCGTCGGAGTGGCGCGCGTTGGCCTGCTCGCCGCGCAACTCGATCGTGCCGTCCACCTCAAACTAACTTCAGCGGATGAAAATGATCCCCATCGTATTTTTCTTTGTGATCTCCAAGGTCGTTTAATCACGCGTGGTGTCAGCTCAGACAGAGTGAGCCTTTCCGGCGATGATTTGCGTCTTGCTCCGCTTGACCTTCCTCCCGAGATTGCTCGCGCGCTTGCTAATTCTAAGTTGCAGTCAATCGGCGGCCACACGCCCGTCATCTCAGGGCATTTTCGACAGGACGGGCGTGAGTTTCTCACCACATTCCGAACTTTGCCGGGAACACAGGACTGGCTCGTCGGGATCGTCGTGCCGCGCGAGTTTTATCTCGGAAAGCTGCTCACAATTCGCAACCACATGTTGGCCGCATTGTCAGTGGTCATGCTGTTGCTGGCGGCGGGAGCAATCGCCATCTTGCGAAGTGTCAAGCGCGCCCAGGAGCAGATCACTCGAGAAAGCCTGAAGATGAATGCCTTCGATTTCTCTCCCGCAAAACCACATTCCGCATTCCGAGATGTCAATGAGGTGCTGGAAAGCCTGGAGAAGGCGAAGACGGCGATGCGCGTGATGGGCAAGTATGCACCCGTCGACCTTGTGCGGAGGCTCTATCGCGACAAGAAGGAACCTGTCCTTGGCGGAGAATTGCTCGAGATCTCGATAATGTTCAGCGACATCAAGGGGTTCACCCCAGTTTCCGAAATGCTCCCCCCCAATGAATTGGCTCATGTGCTCGGTCTCTACCTGGAGGAGCTCTCGCAGATTATCCAGAGAGAAACCGACGGGACTATCGACAAGTATATCGGCGACGCCATCATGACGATTTGGAACGCACCCGAGCCGGTGCCGGAACATCCCAAAATGGCATGCCTCGCCGCCTTGCGCTGTTGCGAAGCGGCCGCCGCGCTAGGTCGCACCCCCGAATGGCGGGATCTTCCGGCCTTTCAGACCCGTTTCGGTCTGCATTGTTCAACGGCCCTCGTTGGCCATTTTGGCGCGCGCGACCGGATGAACTACACGGCGATCGGCGACCCCATCAATCTCGCCTCGCGGCTGGAGACACTCAACAAACAATACGGAACCTCGATTATCGCCAGTGAATCGATCTTTGAGCGTGCTCGCCAAGGCTTTGATTTTCGACTTTTGGATATCGTCGCGGTAAAGGGAAAAAGCGAGGCCATCAAAATCTACGAACTGCTTGGCGCGACGGGCGCGGCGGAGGACAAGAGAGAGCTGGTAAAAACCTACGAGGCTGCCTTCGCGGCTTACCTGGCGCGAGATTTCGATGGCGCAGTGGAGATCTTGTCCCGGAATGAAATTGACCCGCCTAGCGTTGTGCTTAGGCAACGCTGTGAGAGCTTCTTGCGTGCACCGCCATCAGCGGATTGGCAGGGCGTTCATATCTTTCTCTCGAAATAGTCTTCGCGCAGGCGTTGGTAGCGCCTTCCGCCCGTTTGGTGTAAGGTTTTCTCCAGCACCCCCGACAAACTAGCGTGGCAAGAAAGCGCATCCTTATTCTCGGCGGCGGATTCGGTGGCGTCTACGTCGCAGTGCATCTCGGCCGAATGCTCTCGAAGCAAGAGCTCGAACAAACCGAAATCGCTCTGGTCAATCGAGAGAACTATATCGTCTTCCAGCCGCTTCTTCCGGAAGTAATTTCGGGCTCAGTCGAGCTCAATCATGTCATCACTCCGATCCGACGCATGGCGCCGCGGGCGAGCCTTTATACTCGCGACATTGAGTCGATAGATCCCGTCGCACGAAAAGTCACTCTAAGTCCGGGCATTCGGCCGACCACTCTGACTCTCGATTACGACCAACTCGTCATCGCCATGGGAACCCGGCTGGACTACTCGAAGATTCCTGGAATGCGCGAACATGCCAGCCCATTCAAGTATCTGGGCGACGCACTTTACTTGCGCAACCAGCTCGTCCGGATGTTGGAGGAAGCGGAGGCGGAAAGCGATCCCGAATGCCGCCGACGGCTCCTTACCTTTGTTGTCGCCGGCGGCGGATTCTCCGGCGTCGAATGCATCGCGGAAATGAACGACTTCTTGCGCGAGGCCGTTCGCGCTTACCACAACATCTCGGAACGCGATGTGCGGCTGATTCTTCTTCAGCGCGGCGAACGCATCCTCCCCGAGGTGACGCCTTCTCTGGCCGCCTTCGCGCACCGCCTCTTGGTGAACCGCGGCGTCGAGATCAGGCTCGGCGCCGGGTTGCAAGCCGTCACCGCCAATGCTGTGGTCGTTGAAGACAAGCAAACTGGCCGGAGTGAGACAATCGCCACGCGCACAGCTGTGGCCACGGTGCCAGCAGGACCTCATCCAATCATCACGAAATTGCCGATCCCTCAGGACAAAGGCCGAATCATCGTGGATCAGACAACAGAGGTCCCGGGGTGGCCTGGAGTGTGGGCGATCGGCGATTGCGCCGCGATTCGGCAGGTCGATGGAAATATTTCGCCGCCAACCGCACAGCATGCTCTGCGTCAGGCCAAGACTTGCGCGCAAAATATCGTGGCCTCGATGCGCGGAACAAGGAAGACGACATTTGCCTTCACGGGACTGGGAAAACTAGGCTCGCTGGGCAGGCGCTCTGCCGTTGCCGAAATCTTTGGCCTCCATTTTAAGGGGCTCATCGCGTGGCTGCTTTGGCGCGGGGTTTACGTGACGAAATTTCCTGGGCTGGACGGCCAACTGCGTCTGATTGCCGACTGGATCTTAGACGTTTTTCTTCCCCGTGACATTACGCAGCTCCGGGTATTTCATGATGAGGCCGTCCACCGGGAGCACTTTGAGACTGAGGAGCGGGTTTTCTCGAGCGGCGATTTTGGAGATAAAGTGTATTTCGTCGTCAACGGCGAGGCGGTCGTGGAACGCGAGGGGGTCCAAGTAGCCAAGCTCGGCTGCGGCGACGTTTTCGGCGAAGCAGCCCTCATTTCCGATCAGCCTCGCAACGCCACGATTCGTGCGACCAGCCCGTTGGATACTGTCGCCGTCTCGCGAGAAGCTTTCCGGGAGTTGCTGATGCATCTTCCGGGCCTCAATGATACGATGCAGCAGCTGATGTGCGGGCGCCTGAAACAGGGACAGGATTTTGCGGACATGATCGCCCAAGCAGATCCACAAAACGGTTCAGAAACGAACGCAACGACTTCCGGTTAAGTGATTCGGGCGATGCTCGCACCAGGCGAGCACTCGCGACAAATGGGGATCGAGGGCTGTCATCCAACCGTTCAACCATCTATTCCTGTTCTTACTGAATCCGGTCTATTCCAGATGCGCTGCCAAACTCTACCCAGACGCGAGCCGCTGGCAAAGATCCACTTGAGACGCTCTACGGGTATGGGCCGCCAGTTTCCTTGTTCGTCGCTTTTTGCAACTACGTACCGGAAGACATAATCGGGTTCTGCTCCCATCCTCAAGTCGGAGAGCACCAGGCGGCCGTCGTGTCGCTCCGCCTTTAAGAATCCATGAGTAAACCAGTTGAGACGCTGGACCGAGGGAAACGTGGATACCTCCTGTAACGCCGCGTCATCACTTGCATAATGCCGAAAAGTCATCGGCAGATGGTCAGCGATCAAGGAGCGTTCACCTTCTAGAAAGCCATTTGGTGTCATTACCACTACCCGCCAGAGAAGGGTGGTGAACGGCATCGGAACCGAAAAGAAAGCAGCACTGTGCAGACCCTCGTTCCCCAGCGCTGCTTGGACGTCGCGCTCGACAATCCCCTTGGCTACTAGGGACCAGCCAAGATAGGCCAAGCTCGTGCAGAATCCCGCCAGCAAACACAACGTCGCGGCGCGACGAGCTCGCAGCCACCAAGCAGCCACACATGCCGCCAGGAGGGGAATGGTATAGATGGGATCGATAATGAATATGCTGGCGAGCATTGTCGGACGGGCGGGGAATGGCCAGAATAGTTGCGTTCCGTAGACTGTGAAGGCGTCCAATAGTGGATGAGTGAGCAAGGCTAATTGGATAGCCCACCACCAGCGTCCAGGCGCTTCTCTTACCGGTCCCCACGCTCGCCGCAGCAGTAACCAGAGCAGCCACCCCGCCGCTGATAAGACGAGGAAGGAATGGGAAGGACCTCGATGCCACGTGACGAAATCAACGGCATCGGCTCGTGAAAGGAACAGCGGAATAATGTCGAGATCGGGCAACGTGCCGAGGATGGCACCTGCCACCAACGCTGCACGACGATGGTTCGCCGGCGCGACCAATGCCGCGGTGGCGCCCCCCAAGGCAATCTGCGTCAAAGAATCCATTCAGCTAAACTCTTGCTCGAACTCCGCTAAGTGAGACTCGATAAGTGCAACCAACCCGCAAGGATTTCTTCGTTTCACACCGCCTCAGCGGCGATTCGCGCTCTTAGCTCGTCATTCGGAAGAGGTCCAAAGCCTGCCCTCATATTCTCACGCAAATGCGACACCTTTGATGTGGCGGGGATGGCGCAAGTAATCGCGGGATTTGAAATGACGAACTTAAGGAGCAATTGTGCCCATGTCGTGCAATCGACCTCCGCAGCCCACCCAGGAAGCGGCTTACTGCGAAGCCGCCGAAAAAGGTCTCCTCCCGCAAAAGGTCGGTTCGCAATCACAGCCACGCCCCGGTCCCTGGCCAACGGCAAAAGACGGCCCTCCGCCTCGCGCTCGCCTACGGAGTAGTTAATCTGAATAAAATCAAGTGGCTCTGAGGCCACGATACGGGCCACCGCTTCGTGACCTCCGGCGGTATAGTGGGTTATTCCAAGATATTTAATTCGACCCTGCTGTTTCCACTCCCGCAGGGTTTGGAGCTGCGTTGCCACGTCGACCAAATTGTGAACCTGCATCAGCTCAATCCGGTTGGCTCGCAGTTTTCGAAAAGAGTCCTCCATTTGTCGAATGCCCGCCTGTTTTCCAGTGGTCCAAACTTTTGTCGCCAGAAAGAGTCTCTCCCGCAATTTCAGAGCCGCCGCCAGTTCGCCGAGCACCTCTTCGGATCTGCCATACATCGGAGAGCTATCGACAAGTCGACCGCCCAGGTCAGTGAAAGCTTGAAGGACTTCTGCGAGAGCTCTCTGTTCCCCGGAACTTGGGTCGATGTCAAAGGTTTGCCAGGTCCCCAATCCAACCACCGGGAGCAGCTCGCGAGAAGATGGAATCTCCCGAGTGATGATTGCCCGCGCCGAATTGGGATCCGCGGACAGCGCGTTACCAAATCGCGCGCTCGCGAGGGCCGCGCTTCCTGTCAGGACCATGCGCACAGCTTGGCGCCTACTTATCTCGGTCTTGCTCATCTCGTCTCTCTACCGCTCGGGAATTCCCGGTTTCAGCATCGTCGGTCTCCTGACATTTCTCAAATTCCTCGAGAGTCGTATGGAGAATTGCACAACTGTAGGCGGGTAGCAGCGCTTCATCAAACGCAGGCGCAGCCCTCGCCGAGTAAAAGCGCATATAGGTTTCTTGGGTTGACGTGTTTGTCTTCAGATCACGCGCGATTGAACTCACTGCAAGAATGTCCATGCTCGTTTGCCGATACGTCGATCGAAACTCATATTCCTGTAACCACTGCAACTCCTGCAAAGTCGTCGGCTTTCCGACTGTGGACAGATTTGACAAGTAATATGTCCGATAGTCGGAAATGGCACCTGTCGTCCCATCGTATTGGTAGACTTGAAACGCTGGGTTGTTCCTGAAGATTGGACTGATTGACGGCACCAGTTTGTTCACGACAAGCGCCTCACCTTTTATTCCGATTAGGCGGAAATCATCCATGTGGGTATGGCCGGCGAAAACTACCTGAACACGCTCCTGGTGCCTTACGATGAGGTCGACGAACCTTCGGGTGTAAGCGGGTGTCCAGAACTCAACCGGACCGGAGCCAGCTTCCTCGTGCTTGACCGTGTTGTAATCGTTGATTCCGACCGGAATGTGCATCAGCAACCAAACTCTTTCGCCGGCATTACTGGCTTCCTCGAGCACCTCTGCCAGCCATGACATTTGCTCCTCGCCCGGATTCTCCGCTTTCGACCCGCACGAATTCTCGTACCGATTCGAAAAGAACACGCTGTTCACAACGACGACCCGGTGCTTGAGGAGTGGCGGAAGGCGCACGCTGTAGTGGCCGCCACGAGCGAAGCTCGATCGGAGCGACTGCGAATTTGCAGCCGGGCCGGTCAACCCGAGCCAGGCATCCGCAAACACGCTCAGAAATTTACCCGAAGGCTCGATCTTGTAGTCGCCGCAAAACGCATCTTCGTTCCCAAGGGCCGCGAAAATCGGGACATCGGGAAAGTGCCTTCGAAATTCGAGGGCGAGAAATTCAATAGTCTTTTGCGTGAACTTTCGATAGGCCTCTGGATCGTCGACGCTCGAGCGCGATGAAGTCTGTTCGTAGCGCGCCCGCCAGTTGTGCGCCAGGCTGTCGCCCGGGTACAAAATGAAGTCCGGGCGGGGACACGCCTGGACGGCGGCCGCGAGGCAGCTCCTGAGGAGAACGTAGTTGCTGTCGCTGCCCAACTGACTCACTCCGTCATTCAGCGATGAAGCGAGGAGTCGGCTCCACTCCGAAATTGGCTGTTTTGCCAAAGCTTCGAACAGGCTTGGGTCTGCAAAAGGATCAAAGTGAATATCGGAGATGAGCAGACACGCAGGCGAATCTTCTCGCTCTGCGGCGCGCAATATCGCCAAGTGGCACAAGAGTAATGCGAAAAAAACCCTAAGTAGATACCGAGAAATCATGTCCACGCTTAAACCATCTGCGCATGAGACGGAAGCCCAAATAGACTTTCGCTTGGCTCGACAACTTAGGGCAGCAAGTCTGGCCGCAACGTCGCGCCCATCGCTTCCGGACAAATTGCATAACCCAACCGGCGGGCTTAGTTTTGTCCCGCCAACCGCTGCTCCAGCGCTGACTCCCCACCAATCTTACCCTTGCCAATTGACTCCGTTCAGCGCAACGTCGCTCCGTGCTGATTCCCGGTGGTCAGTTTACGCTTTCCGGCTTGGACGATATTTTGATCTATCCCGACGATGGCTCTGCCGAATCGTTCTACGCGGTCCCCGCAAAGCCTCGAATCGCGCGTAGGGATGATGGAGCTCCCGAAATCAGCCTGCTGCTTTATGGTAAGCGGAAAGGGCAGCCTTTCGATCCTACTGGAGGAGTTTTCTCGCTGACTGTATCGATCGGTCTTTCCAAGGAGGAAGAAGGCAAACTCGTTGCGCTCCTGAAACAGCGCTTGGCTAAGTCAATCACAGACCCTACCGCCCCAATTCCGATTCCTCGCCTTTTGGCTATGCATTGGTTGGACGGAACCTGCGAACTCCTAATCCAATCAAAGATTGTTGCCACAGAAAGACCGTCAATGTTTGGCGACAATCGTTGCTCTTTTAGCATGTCGCTGAGCGAGGTTCAGGCAAGATGGCTCCAGCAGGCCTGGCGCGATCAACTTCGTGATCTCCAGGTCCGCTACCTCGTGACGGTTCAAGCCGCTCCCTCCATCAGCACCCGCACAGAATTTAGTTCATCCGAAACCTCAGTGCGTTCCGATGGCGCCAACGAAAGCCATTTCGCTTATCAGGCCGAGGCAACCACCTCTTCCTCGCAGCCTTACCATTTGCAATTGGCGGGACCTCTTAGCATTGCGAACTCGGACCTTGATAGCAGAGCCAGTCAGGTCGAAATCTGAGTCGAATCACAGCCGGAATCTCGAACAGCCGCATCGAACTCCTCCCGCGGGGTAACTGGCCGGAAGTGGTCAACAATGGGCTGCAACGGCAAACCGACTTCAACCCAACCGATTAGATAGTTTCGAATCTTGTGATATCGGGTGCACGGAAACTGAATCGCGTGGGTGCGAGGAAAGCGGTGAACCCATTTCAGAAATGGAAGCAGGCGTGTCTTCCGCCCGAAGTTTCTGTATTTCTGATGAATGTAGCCTTCTTCGCCGCCAAATCCGGCAAATTGCCGGTGAAACCCAAGCCAACTTGATTTGCGACAGCTGAAAAGACCGAGTCCGTGCATCTCAATCTCGCGCGGATTACTTTCCGCCTCTTTTGAAAGAAGCTCTTCATCGGTTCCCCAAATGCCAAACATTTCGGCGCGCCAAACAGGGTCCATGTGCGTGCAGACGGTTTTCAGATCATCGCAAAGCATGGGCCCTTGAAGAAGGTCATCCAATGCTGGGTTTTGCTCATAATAGTCGATCAGCTGTTCGAGACTTCCGGGCATCAGCAACACGTGAGCGTCAATGCAAAGAACATAGTCCCCAAGCGCCTCTTCGAAGATTCTATTTCTGGGCGCCGCCGTCCCGATGCATTCGCTGTAAGCGACGTATCTGCCATTGCGTATCCAGTGTGTCATGAAATCGCGAGTCAGGCCCCCTTGATGTCCATTTGGATCGTTGTCGATGACCAGAATCTCGGTCTGCTCCATGACCTCGGAATGATACAAGGACAAGGCCTGGACAGAGAAATAGACGCCGTCGAAATCGTTGTGACAAGCCATGCCTACGGTAAGCCTCGGTCTCACCTCAAAGTTGTCGTCCTCCTCTTATATTGCATGGCAAACTAAAAAACGTTGGCTTATCCGATCTTTTCGCTACAAGAAATTTCTTAGACACCCTATAAGACGCCAAGATAGCCGCTATGCTTTATCTCGACTCGGCAACTACGATCGAAGGTATCACCCTATTTCGCGATTACAATAGTTCGAGCCGGCTCTATTATCTGCCCCGCTTTCCAAGACTCTCCCGAGAGGCGGGCGAGCCGCTCTTCCAGCTGCTGATCTACCGGCGGGACATTACTGATAATCCAGCTTTTCGAGAAGGGGATCGCCTCGGCGGTGGTTTTCTCACGATGACCGTCGACCTTGGCGTGCCCGAATCGACACTTAAAGCAATCCGCGAGCAATTGTCGGGACAAGTTGGCCGCGACATTGAACTGACGCCGGTACCCTTTGATCAAGGTTCCGTGCGCGTTACCGCGCTTGGCACAACATCTGGAGCGACCGAAGGAGAACAAGCCACCACTGGGGCTCGCTTTGTTGAGCGGATTCTCGGCTCAGCCAAACCAAGCCTTTATGGCGATAATCGGGCGGTGTTTTCCATGGAGCTGAGCCAAGAGGGCGCGCTGTTGATGCGCGCTTCTCTCGAGGACGCCGGTGCTTCACAAGTGGCGGTTGTCTACGATCTCGACTACCGCGGCCTGATGCCGGCGTATCAAGCCAAAATCAAAATCCACTTTCAGCAAAGCTACTCGTATCTGCGCAATCGCTTTACGATGAATACGCTTTACTTCAAAACCGACATCGATGCGGAAGTGGAGAAGCTCACCAAGCAAGGCTCCATCCAAATCCTTGAGGTGGACTTTGGGGGGATGGAACCGGCGGCGGCCGCGCAATCAAGAGAGAAACTGAACAATCTCGCGAAGGAACTGGCCACATGGGCCTTCTTTAAGCCCTCTCTTCAACCGGGCAATGTTTTGGCCGTGGACCGTGGTCAATTAGTCGCCGCGGACCCTACACAGGCTGCCCAGGCGGTGGCCGCAGGATTCTCGCAACCGCTTGAGCCGCTTGCCAATTCACGGGGAGGTGTAGGTGGCACCTCCGGACCTCGATTGCAAGGTCAGTCCGGCGATGATCGAACCGCTCGGGCGGGCGGACGCCCCCTGCCGACGGAAACCGCCGCTCCTTCGGAGGGGACAGGTTCCACGGAATCGAGACCACTCACCGCGGTCGAGCGTTGGAATCAACTCGGCAGACCGCAAGCAGCCTTTCTCATGCGGTCTTTGACGCAGGAAGAATCTCAGGACATCGAGTACAATTTGTTTCAGGTTTCCGCCACGAAACGGACCGCTGCGCCGCAGGGTCAGATACGGCTGGTTTCCGGTGACGCGAAGCTCGCCGGGCGAATTAAGGAGGTCGACCTAAATAGCCCCTTTTTCGAAAGGATTACTGGGACCGTGACGACGAATGCGGATCTCGGTGCGGTCGGGGTCAGCTCGATGGTCGTGAAGTTAAGATATGGCGTTCGGGACGATGGCAGTGCTCCGAAGGACTCGACTGAATTCGTCTTCACGGCAGCCGGTCAGAAAGGCAATTACTCGTTCATGCTCGATCGGCGGTTCTCGATGGAGCTCGAGTACCAAATCGTTGTGAAGTACCAATCGGGCTTCGCCATCGGCGATCCCGCTCTCGATGCAGTTTCGCCGTGGATTCGGACAACAACGCGAAATCTCGACGTGGATCCGGCTAGCGTCCAGGCCGTGTTTCCCGTTGAACTTACCGTCGCGCAAGTCGACTGGAATGCCGTCAGTTCCGTCGAGTGCACCTTGCGCTACGATGATCAGTCACCCGCTTCGATCAAGCAAGCCACTGCCGTCCTCACGCAGCAGAAAACTCAGGCTAAGTTTCATATCCGTCCGCTCGATCCGCAAAGACGCAAGTACACGCTGGTCACCAACTATCAATTTAAAGACGGACAAAGTTCACAAATTGAGGCTTTGGGAGAAGGAGAGAAAACTTTCGTTCTCAATCAGCCGACACAACTCGCGGTTCCGATCACCATCATTGGCTCCGACCCACTTAAGCACTTTTCTAAAATGGTGGTTGAGTTGTCCTACAAGCCCGCCGGCGGGGTTCCTGAGCAACAGAAGCTGCTCACGTTTTCGAGCAATGGCGAAACGCAGACCTGGACGGTGTTTCGCTCCTCCATTGCGGAGAAGCCCAACTACCAATATCGACTCACACTTTTTGCCACCAACGGGGCAGAGACACGTAAGGATTGGCAGACGAGTTCTGATCAACTTCTTGTCGTCGGCGAGAGATTTGAAAGCCTGCTTGAAGTCTCGGTGCGAATGCTCGTCCCGGATTTCCGGGCGGTGGGTCTTCTCGGTGCGAAGCTACGCTTGGATTTTAAGGATGCCGCCCAGGGCGTTGACCCCGACAAGGAAGTATTCTTCATGGTTCCCAGCGCGGAACCACTTCGTTGGATGGTCCCGAGGAAGCCGGGGGGCGGAAACGAATATGAATATACGATCACCTGGATTAATGCCGATGGAACGCAGAAGGTGGTCGGACCTCGAAAGACCGCCGATGAAGAATTGATTCTCCATCCGATGCTTTAAGATCTCCTTGTTATGTCCCGAGAGAAACTAAACGCCGCCGCACGACATTTCTTCGAACGTATCCTTCCCGCCGCCACGAAGAAGCGCCTCTCAGAATTGGCCAATGCCGAGGTTCTCGTCGGGGCCTACCGACGCCATGCAGGTGGCCCGGTCCAATCCTTTGGAAATCCGATCACAGCGCAGTTCATGCTGAAAATCGCCCCTGGGGCTGTCCCCATTCAGAATGGTCTTCCCACACTCGGTGAGGCCCAAGTGGGAGAAGGTGCCCTGGATCAACCTCTGGTTTGGATGCGCTTCGCGGCTGATCCTAAGCTCGATGACAAGGCCGCCATTCAGGACCTGATGGGCGACCTTGACACTTATGCACAGCGCAAATTCAGTCTTGCGGGTGTAAATGTCGAATTGACCGACGAAACACCTGCGCCCCCAAACAGCGCACAGTGGGCGGAAACAATTCAAGCCAATCGGGCCTCTCTCCCGGACAATATCACCACTCTCACCGAGGTTCCCGCATCCTTCAAAAGCGTCGCCTCCAGTATTGATGCCTTTCGCCTGATTCTAAGCCATTTTTTTACGTACGATAGCTCGGGCGCCTATTACCCGAAGTGGACGGGAGCTGGTCGGCAGATCCCCCAGGACCTAAGCGAACCTTATAAGCAAAACAATGTTCGCGAGATGAAGCTGGAGCGAGATCAGCTCTACGTGTATTTGTTGACCCCGAAGAGGCTTTTCACGGACCAGGCTGCCGAGCCGCATGATTATCGCGAGGCAGTGATCCGCCTGGATGAAAGTGGTGATCCGTCCAATCCGTTCCTCCCCACGCTGGTGCACAGCGTCTACAAGCGGCTCGAAGCCAAGGCTCCGGTGCATGATTTCGTCTTTTTTGAGTCAGAGGATGGCCTAGGCCTCCCGGTCCCTGCCGAGGTGCGCGCCAAAGTTTCACCCTCGGTGACCCAATTTCTCATCTCCATCCCCGAGAATCCTGCGGATCGGACAGCGTTCTTCGCGGAATCGACGCATGTCGTGGAAGGGAATCCTCCCCTCGTCCACCTGCTGGCTACGACCTCAGCGTCCGAAACAGCATCAATTCAACTTCCGCAGGGGGTGCTCTCGCACGCCCCGGAGAGCGGAGGCGTGCTTTCAATTCTTTCTCCAGTTGATAAGATCCTCGAAATCGCGGCTCTGCCAGCGGTCACTTACCTGGATCTCTCGGGCAGGCCTTCGACTCCCCATATGAACCTGGTGAGACCCGCGATCGACTTCGACACTTTCCGCGCCAAGTTCAAAAGCAAGCAAGATGGCGAGGGTGTCATCGTCGGAGTCATTGATTCAGGGATCGACGGCAGCCATGCCATGTTCAAAGATGGGAGTGGCAATACGCGTATCCTGGCGGTCTGGGAGCAAAACGACGGAGTCGCTTTGAATGCAAACTCGCCGGCTGCCAAACATCCCGGCAACGCGGCTTACGCCCTCTTCAATTATGGTCGAGAACGCACCGGCGCGGACGTAAGTGGAGCGACCGATCAAGCGACCGGACACGGCGCGGGACATGGCACGCATGTCACCGGAACGGCCGCGGGGGCTGAAGTAACCAGCGCCACAGGGAACGTGCCTCGAGGCATTGCCTCAAAGGCAAACATAATCGTCGTCAAGGCCATCGGACAGAACCAAGGGAATACCGATCATGGACTCCAATACATTTTCCAAAAGGCCAAGGAGTTGAGCATGCCTTGCGTGGTGAACATGAGCTTCGGACATCACGATCACGCGCATGACGGCACCGACGATACCGCCCGGCTTTTGACCCGGCAGCTTCGAGATTCCTCAGGAGCCTACCTCAAAGGCCGTGTGCTGGTGGCGTCCGCCGGTAACGACCGCGGCTCTCCGATCCACGTGCGCAGGGACGTGGCCAATGGCAACTCGACGACCATTCGAGTCACGGTCAACAAACTTATCTCCAATCCCGTAAATTTTCTCCGTTTTGGTTTGGTGACCACCTGGATTCGACCGTCATCTCCCGCGGACCCCAAACCGAATCTTCGCGTCACCATTCAGCATGTGGCGACAGGCTGGAGCAGCAGCGCGATTACGCCGACCTCCGCGAATACCGTCGTGTCCGTTCCCGGTCAAAATACATCCGTTCAAATTTCCTATGGAAACAAGGATCCCCAAAATGGCGATTACAACTTGCGCGCGACCATTTTTCGAGCCAGCGGCACCGCAGGGCTTCCTCAGCAGGAATGGCGCATAATTATCGCCAATCTCTCCGCCACCATTGAATTGCACGCCTGGGCTGTTTTAAGCAGCGGTTTCGAAGGTTTGGTCGCGGCCGATAATTCCTACAAAGTGGGCACGCCCGGTGCTGCGCGCGATACGATCAGCGTCGCCTGTTCGGTTACGAGATTGGCGTGGCCGGACATTGATCCCCCTAATCCGTCAAGGAATTTTGGCCAGACGCGGCTTGGCGATATCGCCACGTTTTCCTCTCCCGGACCTCTGCGAACTTGTTCGGACCGTTTGCTTAGTTTGTTTGGTCTCACACTCAACTTGACTCACCCGGCAATTGATATTGCGGCTCCGGGAAGTGCGACGCAGTCAGCTCTGGCCACCAGCGTCCCAACAATCCCTGCGTCCAACAACCGATGGAAGATGGCCAACAACGTTTCCTGGTTTATGCAGGGAACTTCGATGGCCGCTCCCGTAATCACAGGGCTGGTTGCCTGCATGCTGGCGGAGGAAAAAGACTTGACCCAAGACGACGTCCGCACCCGAATCCGTGCTGCAGGAAAGCTTCCGGCAGGCACGGCCACGGTCTTTGACCCCGGAAGCCCGGACAAGGACGATTGGGGAGAGGGTCTGATAAATTCTCCTTCACTAAAACCGTAATCGCATATGCCCGCAAGTATCGATCCAGCCGTTCAGGAGAAGCTTAATTCAGGAGTTGACCTGATTGCCGTGGAGATCGAGTTTTCCGAGGCGCCTTCTGAGAAGGAACTGCAAGCCTCAGGTCTGCGAGCAGAGGGGAAAGTTGCTTGGGGAAAGCTTAGCCGGGAGAAGATCCTTGCGATCGCCTCTCTGCCTCAAACGAGGACTATTCGCCTATCCAGTCGTTCGGTTACTCCCGCGCCTTCCGCGCAGCCAGGTTCCAAAGTGGGTCCACGGCTTCAGCAGGCCTTAAAGGACGTGGAGCGAAAAACATTTGACGTAATCGTTACCTTTCGGCGGCCTTCGCCTTCGCTTCCGCCGATTCCAGGCCTATCGATCCACCTCGATATGGGGAATGGACGACTGAGTCGCGAGGCCATTTCCACGCTAGCGAAACAGGACGACGTGCTCTCGATCGAACTTTCGCCGGAATTCGAGCTCCACTCGAAATAGGCGACCCTAACGCTTTTCAGGCAGCGCGATAAGAAGGACCTCGGACAATTCCTCTCGGGCGGTCAGCTCTACCGTTCCTGACTCGAGGAAGACCTGCCCAGCCACGTTATACTTCCGCGCAGCCGCACTTCGAAACGGAACGCGCGCCATGAACGTGAGTTGCCCTGCGTCAAGAACGATCTCCTGAGTTGGATTAACATCTGGCGGAGGAGCAGCTGAAGTCAGCTGAATCAACGCTCCCAACGCATTTTCAGCGCCCAGCAGAATTCCTTGAATATCCTCGATCCGAACATCATGGTCGCCGACGACCAAAAGAGAGCCCGTTCCCTCCTGCCAGTCCTCTTCCGCGATCATCGCGTTGCGCAACACCTTGCGAGTCTTATACCGAAATGACCGTTGCGCGACCGCGTCCTTTGGCGACGACCAATGCGCGACTGGCATCGATGCGTCCAAGGTAAAATTTTGTCTTCTCGCACCGGCAGCGGCTTCGAGTGTCACGTGAATGGAGTCATAGCGATCCAATGGATCCTGCAGCATCACCTCAACTAGATGAAACCTCCCGGCGGGTTGGTTAATAATGACAACTGGCTCCGTGGGAAGAATAGTTCGTTCGACGGAAATGGTTTCGTCCGCAATGAGGCTAAGCTCGGCGTCCAAGTGGAGGCTCTCATTTCCCCAAACTGGCACGCTGAACTCCGGCCGGCTCTGATCCAGCATGAAGGAACGACGATGCTCATTCATCTGCAGGCGACCGCTGATCTTGCTCACGGTTGAAAAATCCACAGCCCCCACGGCAATTCTCAGAACGCGTCTGTCTGCGAGTTGCGAGGGATCAAGACAAAGGTTCTCAACCGAAAGCGACTGAAACTCGTCATTGGAATTCGGCGGATTTCCGAGGGCCTCCGGATCTGCGGCCGCAATCACCCTCAACCTATATTCGACCGGCCTCCCAAGGAGGTTGATGCTAAGATCCGGCTTTTCCCTCGAAAGAATGAGGGTGCGTATTTCATTTCCCTGCCGAAAGGTCACTTCAATGGCTGAGACCCCGTTCCAGTTTGCCTCAGGAAGTGTGAAAGCGCGGACTTTGCTAAGGGAAGGTGGCCAATCCGTGGTCACGTCGAGGATCAGCTTGGCGGCGCTCCCCGCGGGAGGGCGAATAGCTCCCTGTGGCGCAATGTTTTTCCTCGCGACTCGGGTCTCGCTGAGATCGTAAGTGATCACATCTTCCTCCTCCTGGTTCAGTGCTCGCATCAGAAAGCCTATTTGTGGCCGGCCGTTCGAGGCCCAGTAGGCGTTGGCATCGGGCGAAGGCATAGCTTCGTGCGCAGCGAGGGACGCCGGCGAGGCTGCCGGGCGGAAAAAAAGCCCTTCCATCAACTCACTGAGTGTTCGCCGAATCTCTTCTGCCCTTTTTGCAAGAGTGGCGGCATCCACACCTTGATAGTCGACGTCCTCGATTTCAATAAGCCCGTCGCGTGTGAGAGTCTCCGCTTCCCGGTCAAGGTCGGTCTTGAAATAAAGGGTGTTTGCGGCAAAGCGAGAGCGTAGATATTCAAAAGCCATTCGGTAGCGAATGCGTGCGCGCACCCCACGTGCTGCGCGGAGGCCCGAAAACTGCAAATCGTAAATCACCAACACAGGGGTTCCGCTACTGGTGATCGCGCCCTCCAACAGAGAAGTGCCCTCGGGTGAAAGCCGAGCCGAGAAGATTGCCCTTTGCTGTCCCAGAAGCGAAGGCATGGAAGTTCCCAAGACTTTTTCCACGAACATGCTTCTGGAGCTGCCGTCAGCGGTCTCCAATTGTTGAAAATCGAGAATGCTCAGTCGAGCCATTCCCTCATTGAAGAGAACAGGAACAAGATTCGGATGGAAACTAAAACGCCTGGATAGCTCCGCTGCAGCTCCCGCCAAGAGGGCGGGATCGTGTGCAAGCTGGACATCAAGGGACAGAATGCCGCCGCTTTGTGAAGGTCCGCGAAAACGGATGAGTTGCAGCCCAGGCGTTCCGTTCTCCATCACCACCTGAGGCGATCCCGGCAGATAGTGGAACGTGGAATTCGACGCATGGTCCCGAAAAAGCGTCAGTGAACCAACTGTCAGGGAGCTATCAAGCAGGAGCATGATGACCCCCCTCACCCACGCTCCGCCCCGGGAAACGCAACGATGCAGCCTTATGTAAGGCGCCACTGCTTTCGAAAGTCCAGCCCAGCATAGCGTGCCACGAGCCAAGCCGACGCGGACCGCAAGATCTCACTCCGGCAAGGATCAGTTCATAAGACTCCTGCTCCTCAGGAGACATATCGCGCGACCACAAATGCCGAATGGTATCGTCGTCGGGAAGCGAACGGTAGTCGGCGAACACGCTAACTGCTTGGATTTCATCGCATCGCGATTTGATGCTCACGCAAAACGACTGCGTGGTCGATCGAGGAAGAGGTTGAAAAACCGGAAGATGCGCACTTAGCGGTTCGGTACAAGCACGGACGAACGGGATCCACTCGGAACTTCCGCGAAGACGGAAGTACGTTTCGATCCCCCCGTCGTGCAAGGAAGCCATTACCGGAGAGAGCTTTTCTATAAAACTGGCGGCAAATGGAAGTCCGTCTACTTTTGCTAGCTTATGGTAGGCCTTTGCTATCAGTCGACCTTCACTGTCGATGCGGAGTCCGATCCATTGAGGGGGTCCCCAGGGATGCGCGGAAAGCCCGCTCCCTGCCAGAACTTTCGCATGATCGCGCGGCAAGACAAAGGTAATCCGCGGTCCATAGACGCCCTGCGGCGTCCCCGCAATGACTTCAAAAGGAGTTGCGCCGAGCGAGCAAGTTTTCTCTAGGCCCGTGGCGAGAAGCTGTGTATGATCCGGCCTACCAAATGTGAGGCATTGCGCAAGTGGCATCCAGTTCACATCGGCTCTTGCCCAACCGGCGTAATCGATCGGATTTTTCAGCTCCTTGCCGCTTTCACCCACTCGAACAGGCACGATCATCATGTTGACGTTGACCAACTCTCTTACGATTGAAGGATACACTGTCTTCCAGGACGACAACAACAGCTTGTCAAGCTCAGGATCCCGAACTGCACCACAGTCGGCTAAGTTCTACGTGCTGCCGGAATCGCCAACGATCGCCAAGGATGAAAATGGAAAACCAATTTTCTCTTTGATCGTGTACCGTCATGACGAAGAACGCCTGCAACCGGACGCCACGAGCAAAGATGTTGGCGGTGGGATCCTGACCTTCACCGTGGAACTTGGCGTTCCCGAGCAGAAGCTCAAGGTCATTAAGAGCAAACTGCGGGCGCGGGTCTTTGGGGAAGACAGCTCCGATCCTAGCCGCGATGTCGATTTGAGCTTGGTGCCGTTCCTCGATGGCACCGTGTCGGTAGCGGTCGCCGGCGAAGCTACGGGCGATGCCGCTACGGATCGCGAGTTCGTGAAGGGCGCGGTCGGCAGTGGAAAGGTGAGCGGGATTGGACAGAACCGTAAGGCGGTCATGGTAAAGCTCACCCAAGCTGGAGCTTCGCTGATGGCTCAACTCGACAAACTTAGGACTCTGCCTATCAATGTCGCCTACGATCTCACCTTCGAACACCGCCTGCTTGGGGTCACCATGCACGTCTGGTGCGACATCGATTCGAGCTACGTCCTCATCCAGGAGGTCGTTCACAAGACAGATGATTACAGTGACGGCTATCTCGGGATGAGTTCCAACCACGTTAGGATAGACAAAATAACAAGCGTCACCGAAACGCTGGTGCGAAACAAAACCGCCGGCGTCGAAGTTGTTCCCGCGACCTCGGAAATTGAAGCGGATACGCTGGCTTCACTGGAAAAGTTTGGCTTTGAGATGCTCAACAAGGAAATCGACAAGGCGATTCAAGCCAATCCCCCGCCGGCAGATTTGGATCGCTCCTATTTGACACAATACATCTCGATAATCGGAAATAGCTTTAACTTCACGCTGGATCGCCAGATGGTCCTGGTTAGGAACTTCCGGCCCTCAGCGAACGTTTCCAACGTTTTCCAGCAGGGAACCTTTGAAGAGCTCGTTGCCTTTATCGATCTTCGCAGCGCGTTCTTTACCTTCCTCAAGGTGCCCATCCGCGTGAACGCGGATTTTAAGACACTTCCCCTTGACTCTGTCGTTGTTACCGTCACCTACACTCGGCAAAGGTTTGGAGGTGGAGGCCGGGAACAGGTAACTGATTCCTTTCACTTTATCGACGGTTCAACCATTCAAACTTTCTTGGCTTACGCCAATTCGCTGGCAGACGTTGCTTACGACTGGGAGGCCACGGTCCATTATAAGGGAAGCACCGAGATCTTCAAAGTTGGCGAAAGGCACGTCCGCGATGAGTTCCTCGTGATCGATGTCGGCACGCTCGGAATGATTCAGGTCGACTTGGGCCTTGGATTGGTCAACCTGGAAAATTTCCCCAGCGCGAAGGTCGCCTTCCAATATCGGTCCAACGCACTCGGCCGCACCTTGGCACGCGAGTTCAAGTTGGATAAGAACGAGCAAACTGCCATGTGGACAGAGGCGATCCACGAAAATCCGACAAACGGCTACGAATACAAAGTCGATTGGTTGCAGAAGGACGGAAGCATTCTACCGGGCGAATGGACGCGATCCTCGTCGTCGCGGCTGCGGCTAAATCAGCCGACCCAGGACCAGTTGAAAGTTTCAGTTATTTGCAGCGGCAACTTCAAGGATGGATCTGATCAGTTAAGTCAAATTGGCGTCAGTCTTCTCTATAAGGATCCGGCCAACCATTACACCGAGGAAGGTCAGCTTGTCTTCACAGATGACAAAGTGATGCAGAGCTGGAGCGTTGATCTGCGCAATCCCGATCTGCGTGATTACGAGTATCGATACACGATGGTTTACAAGGATGGCATGGTCAAGCAGGTGCCGGAGGGAGGAGGTTGGCTCAAGGGAGAACCGGGGTTCGTCACGGTCGGCGAGCGCTATCTGCTCCGGGTGGAGATCTTCCCCTCGCTGCTTACTTATTCGGATACAGCCAAGATCGTGCAGCTTGACCTTAGCTACAGCGATCCTGCGAACAACATTGATGAACAGGATAGTTATGTCTTCAGCGCGCAGGACAATGCCAAAAAGACCTGGCGCGTACGCGGGATGACTGGCGGACCTAAGCAATACACCTCTCAAGTTCGCTATTTCTCCTCGACGGGAGCCGTCAACAACCTTCCAGCGGTCACTCAGGAAGCCGAGGTCATCGTCCTTCCGCCGTTGGTAGCCGTTCCACCTTCCTCCTGAAGGTAGTTCATGCTCGATCTTAGCGTGTCCACGCGATCCGTCGCGGGAATTGACCTGGCGTCGGATAGTGAGGCGCCGCTTCTTTTTTATGTGCTTCCTCCGAGGCCCCGCTTGGCGGTCGGAGCCGACGGTCCGGATATCCAGCTTTTACGTTTCATCAGAGGCGGCGAACTTTCGGGTGGGCATCTCCGACTCTCGATCGCCTTGACCCACTCTCAAGATGTGCTGAATCGGGCGCAGGAGATTCTCGAGAGCGAGTTGAAACGAAAGCCGGTAACTCTCACGCCGGTGCCGGTTGTCGACGCTTCGGCCGATCTTCAGTTCGTGGGACGCGAACCCACGGAATCTGGCGGGATGACGTCCATTCTCCGCCGGCAGTTCGATCGCACGCCGGCGCAGCTCGATCCGCCGCACACGGCGAGCTTTTCGATTTCATTGACCCCGGACGGTGCGCGTCTCATGGAGGCGGCCTTGCGGTCGGGTGGCGCGCCAATCGGAGTGAGCTACCTGCTTCGAATCGAAGGTTTGTGGCCAGCTCAGCGTATGGTCGCACGTGTTGATTGGCAACGAGTCTACGATCACTTCTCCGTTCATCTTCGGGAAGGATTTTTGCTCGCCTCGACCGATATCCAGAGGATTACGGAGCAACTGGTGGAGAGTCGGGCAATCAGCATCGAAGTCGTCCGCGGCCTCGCGGACTCCTCCGATGGGCAGGACGGCGGCAACGACACCGCCCTGGCATGGATCCAGCGGGAGGTCGTTGAACGCTTTTGCGAACCCGTCCTCCCACTCAACCGAGAACCGGCACACGCCTCCCTCGGAACAATCGGCGAGATCTTTGGCCTTGGCTATAGCTTCGCTGCCAAGAAGCTAACTCAAATCGAACACGCAACTAGTGAGATCGATCTGCAGCAGCTCCGAGTGGTTTCGAGAACAATTACAACTCAGGCCCACTTGGTCGATCTGCTCGAGGGGGCGGATCCAGACAGGCATATTGTCGATGCCGGAACAGATCATCCGTTTTTTCAGCGCATGATGGTGCATGTGAGAACGGCGCAACCGCTTTTGAACCTCAGACTCAAGGAGGCAATCCTCCAAGTGAGCTACGGAACGAGCGCGGGGACACTTCGGCTTACTCCTGAAGCTCCCGAAGCAACTTTCGAGGCCTGGGCCGACGCGGCGCCCGACCGAACCTGGACAATCCAGACGGAAGTCGGCTTCGGTGACGACTCTCCCGTAGATCCAGGAAAACAGCTCATGCTCGAACCTTTCAGCGGAGAGAACCGCGAGCTCACCCTCGATCTGAAACGCATGTTGGGACTTGCGCAATACTCGGTCAGGGCGCCTGTGGATGATCGAATCGCCCTCAGTCAGGTGCGGATGATTCACCTGCGCGGCGAGGATCAGCTTGCCGAAACGGAATTGGCGATACCTCGAAGTGCTCCCTCGCAGATGGTGTGGTTTCGGGGTTGGCAGCCGAACGACGAGCTTGTGCTCGAAGTGAGATACTTGCTCACGGACGGCAGAGTAATTTCTCTTCCGTCCCGCCATGCCGACAGCGAGGTTTTGCTGCTGACGCCAGCCTTCCCAGGCTTTCTGACCGTCCAGTTGATCTCTGAGGGGGACTGGACCGGCTTGGATCGCGTGGTAATCACGCTGCAAAAGGATCCCGACTCAGCCGCCGGGACTTTTGTCTTCGATCAGACCGGCAAGGTCGTTGCCGTCAACCTTGAAATGCCCGATCCGACAAACAGATCTTTTCGGTATCGCATGATCCGAACTTTGTCGACGGGCGTTGAGGAAGCGGACGACTGGGTATCCACTGATGTCGCCGTGGTCGTTGTCGGAAAGACCGCGGCCAATCGGTTGCTTGTGGACTTGACGCCAATTGGTCCCGAGCTTGCAGAGGCGGGGATCCGAATGATCGAGGTCGAGCTGTCGTATGTTGATGCGGAGCACCAGATACGCGAACAGAAAAATCTGGTGATCGCAGCACGAGCAGACCGGCCTCAATGGGACATTGCCATTAAGGATCCGCAACGGCGAAGTTATGAATATCGTTTAACCTTCTATCGACTTGCGGGCGGCCCGCCGGCCGTCGGACATTGGACGACGAGCACTGATCGCCTACTTGCCATTCCAATCACCATGCCTCCTACTTAAAACAATGCTTAGTCTGCTTGACCCCGTGGAACTTGAGGACATCGTTATTTTTCGCGACGATGTCGAGCCTCAAAAGTTTTACCCGTTGCCGGATCAACCAATTATTCCCATCGATGATCAAGGCAATCCCGAATTTCTGTTCATCAAATACGTAAAGGATGTGGACACCCTTCCGGAGGGCGATCGCAATGTCGGGGGTGGGTTACTGCAATTCAGATCTGTTTTGACCATGAAAGCAGATCGGCGCGAGAAGATCGTCGATGCACTGCGGCGACGTCTGGAACAGGAAAAGGCGGCCGGCAGAAAGCCTTTCGGTCACGCCATCGATTCCACGGAGCCGCTGCTGGCAGCTCCTTTATGGACGAGCGGAAAGATTAACCTTTCGACCTTTAAAGTAAGTGACACGGGGTTGGTTCGATTTGCTACTGATAACGCGCCCGTCGACCTCGCGGGCGACCTGGGCGGTTCGCTAAGTCTTGAATTGGACGAAACTGGCGCGGAGATTTTCTGGAGCGCGTTCCAGAACCGAACGGAGAAGCAGATACCGATTATGGTCACCTACCAGCTGACCTACAAGGCAAGGGTATCCGCAACGATGACCATCCATGCCGAGCGCAAGGTGATCCACCAAAAGCTAATTGCACTGGCTCGACCATACGAACTGATGGTCAAGCCCTTTCTCCGCTATGTGCCTCTCCAGGTTCAGGAACCGTTCGCGCTTGCGAAGCTTCCGGCCCTGAGAGCGTTCAGACGAGCCCCGGTCGCCGCCATGATTCGCAGGCCGCAAATCAGAGATGCCATCCGCCAAACCATTGTTGACAATGACATCAAGGTAACCATTACCACGGGCGAGGACAGTGGCGAGCAGGGCGCCGCGGCGGTGCGGGATGCCTTGTTTAAGCTGGCAACGGAGGTCCTGGCTGAGCGGGTCGTTCCAGCCCTATTCGGCGATGACTCGACGCGGCCCGGCGCCAGCACGGCGGCCCAAGATCATGCTAACATTGATTTGGTCGAGGTGCGCGAAGGCAGCTCAGCTCAGGGAGATTTGACTTTCGATCTCACTTTCGACCACCAGTCAACGATCGATCGCCAGGTCAACCCGAACGGGCCCATTGAACTGCTCATCGATAACGCCGAGACGCTCGGAAACAGCTTTAAGCAACTGCGACTCACCGACGGTTTCTTCCGGTTGATGAATGTTTCCGCCACCACCACCGGCGTAAACTTCAAAGAGGACGGAATCGAAACTGTCCACGTTTTCTTCGAGTATAAGCAGATCGACGATGCAGATCCGCGCAAGCCTAACGTAGCTCGTTCCAAAGACGACGTCTTGAAGAGCGAGCAGGAGGCAATCCACTGGCGATTTGATACCGCACGTAATGCCGACGGCTCGCACAAGCAAGCTTATCGTTACATGACCGAGGTCTTCTATCGGGAAGGCCCATCAAGCAAGTCGGACTGGATCACCAGCACGACACAAAAGTTGGTCATTACTCCTCATGCGATGGGAGCGCTGCGCGTCGAATTAGTCCTCACGGCTCCCGAAGCGCAGGTCGCCTCTGCCCGAGTCTTGCTGCAGCATCAGACGCCAAGTCGAAGAGTCTTCAAAGCAGCCCTCGAACTCTCTCAGAAAGAACCGAAGCGAACGTGGTTCCAGTACACCGGCGAGCTGGCGCCAGATGGCGACTTGAGCGCGCCCGAATATACTTATCAAGTAACCTACCGAGCGGGCGGAGGCGAAATTACGATGCCCGTGGCGCGGACGAATTCGAAGACCCTCGAGATACCAAGTCCTTTTAAGAAGACTTTGAGCTTTACGCTCCGTCCTCAAGGTTCCTTTGAGAACGTTAGAGATATTAGCGGGGACATTGTTTACGAGGACTCTCAGCATGAATACCGGTTCGCCCAACCGTTTCAAATTGCTAGCCTGACTGCTTCAACCGTCGTTAATGTCCCGATCCTCGAGGGAGGTCCGGAAACAATTCGTTGGAAAGCGCGCATTAATCGTAACGACGGCTCGGTGGTAGATTTGGGAAGCGGAGAGGCTGGTGCAGGGACCGTCTTTGTGGGAAGACAAACCTTGAAAGTTGATATTCTGACCGACCTGGTTGACTTCGATACTGCCGTGCAACTCGCGGTCGTCCAGATGAGCTACCACGATGTCGGCAATAGCATTTCAGAGCGGAAGACGTTTACTTTCTCAAAAACCGCGAAGGGCACGCAAAGCTGGATCGTAAACCGGGCTCCCGGCGGGTCCGCAAAGTACGATGCCTTTGTGCGCTTTATCGCCTACGATCGTTCCAAGAGCACCGAGATGCAATTCCTCCAAATTGATCAGGATGTCTTTCTGCTCGATCCCGCAACCCGCGTCTAAACCAACCGAGGAGAACTAGTATGGCCGCTACACCTGTCCTAAACAATGTCCGCGCAGTGCGCTTTCAACAGACTCGCGTCATGAACATTCAAAACCTGACGATGATCGTGGCGCCTCAATTCACAAGGGATCAGGTGAGCCTTTTGCAACAGAATGCGGAGGCCGCCATTCGTTCTGTTGACCAGAAGGATTGGCTCACCCTGGCGGGGTGGCTCGATTCGCCGCTCTCGGCACTGGTGCAATGCCGCCGATCAGGTCTGACCGTCCAGCTAAACCGCAGGAGTGGGATCTCCGGCACGCTCCTTCCCGCAGGTGCGAATTCTCCCTCAGCCATCCTTCGGTACAAGTTGCCAAATGGGAGCCAGCAGCAACGAACGCCGCAGACGCTGCTCGATGCCACCAACGGTTACCTGCGGCTGACACTGCTGTTCGAGAACGCAAATGTTTACGATGAGGTCTTGACGGCAATGACCACGCCGACCGGTGAAGCGGTCATGGAGGTTGCGTTTGTTCATCCCTACCAGCTTAAGGCCCCGGCGCAACGGATACCGCGCGGTGATCGACGTTTGCGCAGACGCCGACCTCAGCCAATCATGAGAACCATGCCGGCGACGGTTGCCGGACCTAAATTTAGCGAGGTGGCCGTTGCACGCTCACCGGATGCAAACCTCCAGGCGACGAATGTCCAACTAGCGAACGCCGACATGAGACGGGTAATGATTCCAGCGCAACCGACGCAAGGCGATGCAAGCGTCATCCAGGACGAGTCATATTCGGGCCAGCTGAGGGTGCCTTTGACGCACGCGCGCACCGAGACCGCAGTCTTTCCAGATCTGCCGCGCCAGTCCCAGAACGGATGGGGACAGGTTCCGAGAAACCCGAAGCTCCACTTTCGCGATTCCGGACGCGTGGACACGTTCTACTACATTCCCACCAGCTTTAAACTCGGTTATTATTTCGAGAAGGAAGGCGACACCGCGGGCGCCCGCCCCCCACTGCGAGTCGAGCTCTATCGCGATGCGGATGGGAATGAACGGATCAAGGCCACTATTGTTGCGCTACCCTGTATCGAGGATGCCGAACGCGTGGCGTTGCGGACCTTCCTTCGCGACAGTTTGCTCCAGGGGGTTCAACCCTTTATTTTCCTGGAGCCGCGAAGCGGATTGCAAGCGAAGTTTGTCGATGATTTTAGCGCAGGGTCTGCTTCCGATCAGCGCACACTTCCAGCAGAAATTTCTCTCCAAGTAGTCGAGGTGGCCTCTGAAGACCGTATGGTCCTCCGATTTGACATGCCCGCCCTCAAATACCCGATTTTTTGCGAACTGCTTAAGGCGGGAATCTTTGGCAGAGTCCTCCTGACCGAGGAAGGTCTCCAAGCGCAGGTCGAAGTGCGCTTACAACTCGAAGACATGGTCACCAACCTTGTGCAAATAGAGCAAGGCAAATCGGGTGACCAACCGGCCAGCTCACCCGCTCCGTCCGACTCCTCCGCTCCGCGTGCGGGTTCTTCTGCTCCGCCCCCGCGTCCTCGACGAGGACGACGTCCCAACTTTCAGGAGATGCTCGAGATCGCTGCGAAGGTTTCGTCGCGTACCTCCGAGACCTCTTCGGGTTCTCGAGAAGGCACGCCTCTGACCATCCAAGACATCCTCGAAATTGCGGCAAAAGCCTCTTCGGGAAGAGCTGAGTCCCCTGCTTCGGACACCCCGTCTCCCGAATCCCCGCATTCCGAGTCTCCCCCTTCAGATTCGCCGTCCTCTCCCAGCACTTCTCCTCCCCGGGACGGAACCTCCCTGACGATTCGAAACCTGCTTGATTGCGGCTTAAAGATCTCTTCGCTAACTCTAAGCCTCCTTGATCTGGGCGAACTTTCTGGGATGGTTTTTGAAGCCGAAGATTTGCGCTTGCTGCCAGGCGGAGCGGAATTGCCCGCTCGGTCCGATGCACGCAGCGTCTTGAGATTCCCGGTGATGCCGAAGCGATTGATTGCCTGGGACGAGACGGTCGTCGAAGCGGGTCAGATCAAAGTTATGGGTGGTTCGGCTGACGATTGGCTCAACCGAGTAAATCGTGATCCTTCTCTCCAGCAGCATGAGTTCAAGGTGCAGCTGCAGCTGATCGTCCCCGCGGCCATTCGTGAACGGGTTCAACTCGTTCGCTTGCGCTTGTTGAAGGACGGAGATCCTGCGGTGCGCGGTCGGATGGATCTCGTGCCGGAGGCCCCCTCGCCTGTTTTGCAGGTGCCCATGACTCTTCAGGAGCTGATGGGGACAGCGGGCAAAACGCCTTCGTTCTCGATCGAATACGAGACGCTCGCAGCTGACGGGAATCTAAGCCTGACCCAACGCGTCGCAATCGCGCCTGGCATGGGAGCGGTCGTTCTCCGCGCAATTATCCAGACTTCAAATACGCTCTTCACGGTGGAGCATCAGACGGGGACAGGCACAGTTCGCGAGGAACTCGACCGCCCGGCTGCAGAACAGCTGATTTCCAAGCTGCGCAATAACGCTCAGCATTGGGAAATTTTCACGAAGGAGCCAGAGCCGGCGACGCCGGATAAGCGGCCGGACACCCCGCCACCGGATACGAGGGATACCACCTCGCCTGTCGTTGAGGTTACCATGGTAACAGATTTGGCGAAGATCGCTTTATCGAACGGAACGTTAACGCGCATCTTTGTGGTGTTGAAGCCAGACCAAGAGGCCGGACCGCAGAGTAGTTTTGTCTTCGATTCATCCAACCAAGATACGGCGACATGGCGCCCACAGGGGTTCACGGTTCCGCCGTTCCGTTATGAGATCACCTATCTATACGCCGGAAATCAGATTCGGCAGGTCAACGGAAGCAGCTCCAATCTCATTCTCGTTCTTGATCCTCCGCCCGTTTCCTAATCTCATTTCCTCTAGTCAACGTACGACCAGCAAGCCGCTGTCACCTTCGTCGCTCTTGATTAACTCCTCGCCGGTCTCGGTGAATCGTTTGACCTCGTAGCGATACCGAAGGCGGCCGTCCGGATCGAGCGGCATGATCACGACCTTCTCTTGATCCTGCCTGGCCCGTAGGAAGACGCTCACATTCTGTTCGTCTCCCGAGCTGGCGGTGACCGAAAAGTCGACCCGAAGTCCTAAAGCGGTTCCAGGGTCGCCGACCCAGATCACGCGGACCTCGGCGTCTCTTTTCCGCTCACCGCCGACTGCGAGAAGACCTTGGTCCACTTCGACCCATTCCGTCTCCGCGGCCGTTCCGTCCGCTCGCAGTACCATCTGTCGCCACTGGTATTTTCGTAGCGTCCGCTTAAGCAGCGGAATCTGAAGAGTCTGAGAGGCTTTGTTGTTGGCATCAAAAAGCATTGCGCGTTCAACGATGTAATCACCGTCCCGGTAACGAAGTTCGGCGCGAACCTGTTGCGTTACGGACCAGTCTGCAGCCGGCACGACGACGATGGACAGGATGTCCTTGTAAGGGCCGAGCGCGACAAATGTGCCGCCCGATACCTCCCTCTCATCGTCAATGGCATGGCTTTCGCCGCGCGGGTCTTCCCATTCGGCGCTGGCGCGAACTCGGGGAGTCGGCGCCTGCAACGGCAGGCGCTGCCGCCAGATTTGTTTAGGAGATTGCGCGTCCAAATCCAAAGTCGCTCGCGCAACATCAGGGTGGCCAGGCTCGCCAAGCATACGAAGATGTATGTGAATTCGGGGAACGAGCGACGCATCAACGGGACCTAACGCGAGTTGCAGCCGGTAATATTGAAAGTGAGCAAGAGGATCCAGGGTCAGGACACGTCTTCGCGACGAAACAGGGCCACTCTGAATCATTGTTGGTCCCCCGCCGATATCCGGATCGAAGTGATACTCTACCTGGTATTGGTACTCATCATCGGCAGGCTTGGTTAACGGTGCCTGGAACGTTTGCGTTTCATTCTGATTGGGCAGGAAGACAAATGATTTTTTGTGATCGTGATAAGTGAGGTGCAAAATGGCCTCGCGTAGGTCAGGCATCTCTTCGAAGTCGATCGTCGAAATGATTGTGACGACAAGTGCGGAAAAGAAGGGGTCATCGGTGTCAATCTCTCGGATGACTGGAGGCAACTCCCCCTTCACCATGGTCGAAAGAAAGCCAGAGCATACGTGCGTCAGTTCGACGGCGGTGCGGCCGTTGAAAACGAGTTCGAAGTCTTTTCGCTCCCGGACCACTTCCAACTTAGCCTTAAGTACGAAGAGGGCCGATGCGGAAGTTACTTGGGACCCGAGCAGATTTCCAAGCAGCGCCCCGAGGGGTCCGGTAACGCTTCCCGTCGGTTCGGGAGGAATTCCGCTGCGGAAAAAATCGTTTTGGATCCTGGTTTTGATCAGGCTCATCACCAATTCTTGTTGTCGCTCCCGGTCGGCGGAATCGGTGAATGCTGTCATCTCGATCTGCACGAAGTCGTGTTCGATGAGCCATTGCAAATCCAGGTCGAGCTTTACCGACACGTAGTAAGTAAAACCAATCGCGGCCGAGAAGTGGTCGTAGATGCGTTCGTAATCCATGCGGACCCGCGCGTGCAGCGAAGGCGTCAGTGCCAGAAATCGCATTTCATAGACGACACCGACGGGCAATTGTCCTCCGAGCGCGGCTTGCTGGAACAAGGCGGCCCCTTCGGCACTTAGCGCCAGGGCAAAGGCGGCGTGGTAAGGCGACGAAAGAGGTGCACTGCTGGTTTCGACGAGGTCTTCGATCAAATTATCTCCACTGTTGTGCGCAGCCAGCGCATGAACTTTGCCGGAGCGGAAAAGTATCGGGTCAACGCGTGCATTTGGCCTCTGCGCCTGGCTCGTAAGCTCTGAACGCAAGATCTCCGCCTTCTCGAGGGGCATCTCCGCTTCAAAAAGGGCGAGGCCCGCGCCGCGGGCGCTAGTCGGATCGAGCGCCGGATTGTCCGTTAGATCGCGGCGGTACTTGTAAAGCGTAAACGCAAGCCCGCCATCCGTTCCCTGCCGGGCGAGTCTCACAGCTGCAGGCAAGCAGTAATGTTGATCAGGGTTTTCGTGATCTCGGAAAATCGTAACGCCTCTGACCTGATAAAAGGGAGCCTCGATTGTCAGCATAGGACCGCCTCAAAGATCGCTAGCGATTTTCGGCTCCTGGCGGGGTCCCGCTTTGACAAGCAAGCCAAAGCTTCCGAACCGGAGTTTCGATAGTTGCGGACATTCGGCTCCTCTCACATCGGCAAGGGACGAACTACCAACAGGTCCGAAGTTTCAACCGGCGGAGCCGGCTGCATCGTTCCGTCGTTTTTAATAAAAGTGATCTGATAAGTATACTTTTGGCGCGCGGGATCGGCGACGGGATACGCCCACCGCACCGATTTCGAGGTGTCTTGGATCAGCATTTCTTCCTCTGCGGAGAGGCCTGATTCAGGATCCTCAAAGGAGAAACGCAACTTTAAGCCCAACAGTCCCTGTTCCTGCAGAGTCCGCCCTAGGAACATCATCTCGACCTGCCGCAATCGCGCGATGCCTTCTCCAACGACAAGCTTGCCATGCGTCCCTGGAAGCCATTTGCCTTCGCGGACTTCATTGCGAACGGTGTGCACAGTCACCCGATATTCATAGTCGCGCGAGACCGCGGAGCCCGCGGCCCAGGACCAAAGGGCCGACGATTTGTCAGCGCTCAAAAGGAAAGTTGTCACGTTCTCAGGCGCGGCTTTTGGTCGCATTTCCACGACCAGGCGGCGAACCTCTGTGCCGAAGCGCGCGGATCCAAGGATTTGGATATCGACCACTTCGGGCAAAGGATCGGCTATCACTAGCACGCCCGCGTCGGCATCATCCCAATCCAGGGTCAACTCCGTGCCATGAGTATCCAGGTACCGGAGGCGCCGTTCAAAAAGAACCCGCGATTGAGGTGCGGTGCGCGCGGAGTAAGCGGCCTCAGGGTGGGCGGAATCAAGCTCCAGAGTCTTCGAAGCGGACCAGCCTGCGATCGGATCTGCTGCTTTCAGATCGACTAAGACGGTCGGATACCGTTCGAACGGCACGCCTTTAGCGACCACTCGAAGTGATGCCCACTTATACAAATCTCGTGGGTTCAGCCGGATCACGCGGTTGGAGGTGATAATCGGAGAGGACGAGAGGCGCGAGCTTTGGCCGACAGAGTCCGCTTGGAATTCTACGTCGTAGCTCACTTGAATCTCAGGACCCAATTCTTGTTTGAACCAAAATGTGGCTCCGCGCCTGGGAGTCGTCGCGTCCAAGATCAAGCGCTCCTGTCGTTCACCGTAAGTGAGCGTGGCTTCCAAATGGTCAATTCTTTCCGCTGCAAGATCCAGCGCTGAAGCGACATCGAACTTCATCTCCGCCGAGGCGGCGGGTTCCACGGCAATGATTAGGCTGTCAAGGGACTGGTCCGCCCCAGCAAGCAAGACGCCAAACGTTCCTTGTGGCGAAAGTGTTATCTTTTCGGCCTGTGAGACCCCAAGGGTATAACTAAGAGTTTTCAGCTCGTCCCTATGAACGGTTCGCAAACTGTACGTCACAGCGAAAATGCCAACGACGTCTTTGATAACGGAACCAATAGTGTGCAGGGGGCCGTCCTCAGTGTCGGGTGCCGGGGGAGCTTGCCCCAAGGTTGGCTTGAAGAACTGATCCAGGATGTAGCGCTGCACTTGGTCGAGCGCTCGTTGGTTAGCCTCGGCGCGCTCAGACTCTGGCACTAATTCATCGATTTGGATGCGAATTGCCTCGCTGTGGATCAAATCCTCGATCGTTGGTCCAATGTCGACGGCCAGCAGCAGCTTCCCTCCATGCAGCCGGTTGTCATAGTAATCGTAAATGTCTTTCCACCGAGCCGTGATTTGAGCGCGCAGCGCCGGCCGCAGCCCCGTAACTTGCAATGCATAAACGACCCCGACGGGCAATCCGCCTCCACGCAAAGCGCCTTCCACTAAGCCCACGCCTTCCGCCGAAAGAACCGCCCCAAAAGTACAGGCATTGTCACCGTAGAGAGACGGAGCGGCGGAGCCCAAAATTCGCTCCACCATCCCGAACCCTTCCCCTCCCCCAGCACCCTCGGAAGGGGACCCGTCGGTGGCACGGTCAATGAGAATCAGCTCGCACGTTCCCGCATCGGCCGACACAGGAGAAAGGACCATCTGCGAGTTCAACCCCATCTGGCGCCTGATCCGGCGGTGCAGACGATCCAAGCGCTCCGGCTCGACCCCAAGGTCCACCGTAAGCGACAACAAGCCGGCTCCCAGGGCTATATGGAGGTTTGGATCAAGGCGATATTTGAGCAACGATAATTCGGGCCTTCCCTCGCTATCGATTCGCAACCGCGGCCGGTCCGGCAAGTAATAGAAACGCCCATCGTCTGCGTGATCGCAAAAAAGTGTTACGCCTTCGCCGTTAAGTGCCGGACGTCCCAGGTCGATCATACACTTATCGGTGCGAAGCCGGGCTTAGGACTGCCGCAGCAAACTCCCCACTTGCAAGAGGAGAATTTTGCTCTGGTGCTTTCTCCAGTCGCCTCCGATTTCGTTTCCACCCGAAATCACCAGAGTGCGATACTCGAACTGAGTCGGCCGGTCGGCTCGCAACAAGAGGCGTTGGGTGAATTTCTTGGCTTCGCCTGGGAGGAAAAGGTGGCTCTCAACTTTTGGCTGCGCGCCGGTGAGCGGCTCCGATTGCAGATCGACCTGGAGTGCATCCACCGCCAACGCGGCCAAATCTCCAACCAGCACCACGTCGACATCCAAATAGACACCGCCTTCGGTAATGATAATCGATAGCTGGTCCGTGGTCTTCGGCTGATAATTCTCAGCTTGGCCGTTCGGCTTCACAAGGCTCACGGCATACGAGTATTCCCGCTTGGTAGAATCCACGATCGGAATACTGGCCGTGACGCGCTTGAACGGCGCTTCCAATTCAACTTGCTTGCGGACAACGAAATTGTTCGCCGGATCTTCGTAATGCAGTTCGACATTGATGCGCGCGACATTTGCCGAATCGACGTGCGGATCGACGCTGATCGGAAGTCGGTCCACGAAAGGGTCCGCTATGAATAGATGGCTCTCGCGGTGCTCTTCGCTCTTTCCCTCAATTTCGCTAAGATCCTTTAGATGCCAGCGATTCTGAAGTTTGTATGAGCTTACTTTCGGATCTGTCAATCGCACGATCCACTCTTGGCGCTTGGAGTCGCTGCTTATCAGAAAGGTTCGCTCGGTGCGAAAGTTGTTGGCCGCGTCTTCGTAAATGAGGCGGCTTTCTATTTGTCGAATCACATCCCAATCGACCACGCCAGGTTCGACATAAACACGCAGCATAGCCACATCTTCCGGCGGATGGACCACCAATGCCCGCTGGGTCGTCGTCCGCCACGGCGTTTGCGTCTTAAAACTTTGCGCGGCCACGCGCTCAGCCTGTCCGAAGTTGTAGGCAACCGCGTAGCGGTAGATGTACTCATTCTCTTGAAACGAAGCCAAGAAACGCTCCAATTCTTTCTTGGTGGGAGTGAAGGACGCATCTCCCTGCACGCGCGGTCGATCGATCGTTCCCCCATATTGCATTTGCACAGTGATAGCCTGTAAATCAAGAGCTTCGAAATCAGCCGTCGTCGTTACCTCGACCTCGAGCACCTTGAAGAACGGATCGTCCAGATCAATCTCTCGGATGTGCTTGACCTTTTCGGTCCTGGTAAGAAGCGCCGAGAAAAACCCGTTCGGCGCGTGGGTCCGAGTCTCGGGCGCGATCACCGAATAGTCATAGGAGGCGGTCTTGAGCTCTTCTTCTCGCTTGTACTGAAGTTGAAATCCGATCTCCACGGCGTTTTGCCCGGCCTTCCCGCGATTCGTATCTGTCGATGTCGCCATCATTTGGGAAGCAGCTGCGGCCGCAGTGCTCGCAGCCGTGGCCGGCGAATTGCTCATGGCTGGCTTGAAAAAGTCGTTTAATAACGTCTCTTTCAGCAACTCCATAGCGTTCCGCTCCATTTGGTCGACGGACTGACCCTCCTGCTGTCTGACGATCTCTATCTTAATCGCCTGCTCTTGCCTGAGCTTTTCCATGGTGAAGCTCAGGTCTGCACTTAAGTAAACTCCCGTGGTCGTTTGCGGGGCGCCCGTCGGCGTTGCGGGCGCGCGCGTGGTCGTCGTCGTCGGCGGGCGCGTGGTCGTCGTAGCCGGGGCGGGAGTAGTCGCCGTCGTGGTGGGCGGGCGCGTGGTCGTAGACGTCGTTGTAGTTGGCGCGGGAGTAGTCGTCGTGGACGCAGTGGAAGCGGGTGGACGTGTTGTTGTCGTAGTTGTCGTTCCAGAGGTTGGCGCCGCCGTCGTCGACGTGCTCGTGGTCGTGCTTTCGCCGGAGCGCACCCCCAGATGCAGTCCCATCTTCAGGGATTGATAGACCCGCTTCATGTCGACCTCGGCCTTGACGGAGAGTGCCGGTCGCAAGCCCGCGAACTGAAGTTCGTACATCACTCCGATCGGGGAAAGATCCGACTCATAGGCTTCTTCAATCAGTGTCGCCGCATCCGGCGTCAGCGAGATCGAGAAAATGGCGCGCTGGTCTTGCAGCAAGGAGGGCGTGGAGCTGCCCAAGATTCCCCGCACAAATTTCCCCTCATCCCGCTTTTCGTCCTGCTCGCTGGCGGCCGCTGCCTGTTGCTGGTCGAGAGCGACAACACTGACCGTCCCCTTCGTATACAACACGGGAACGAGCGTGATGTCGCCCGCGTCGGGTGGAACAAATGCCTGCAACTTGTTCTTGATCGCATTCTTGGTTGACTCGGAGAGCCCACAATCCACACCGAAGAGCAGGAAGGCACCGCCAAGTTGATCCCGCGTAGGTGCCGCACCCGTCGTCATCGCATCAAGTGCCTTCTTATATTTCAAGAGAAGCAAGTTGGGATTTTCATCGGGCGACCGCGTCAGCCGGGGTGGGCCTGCCAAGTAGTGAAATGTGATCGGACTAGCGTGATCGCGAAAGACAATCACGTCTTCGATTTCATAGAAGGGCGACTCAAACGTAAGCATGTTTTTTAAATTGAGGCAAAGTGGATGTGACTATGAGGAAGTGGACGGCTGGAGGACGAGGAGTTCGCCTTCGGCTGCCCTCCAATCGCTGGGTGGTCGTCTTTCTCCCTGGCCCGTGACCTCACTCAAACGATAGCGATAACCGTGCTCGGCCGGAGTCTTTAGCCGGAAGCTCCAGCGGGGCCGTTCCTCCTTGGTTCTAACTACCAAAGTTTTTCGGTCCTGCAAAGAATCGACTCGTGCCTGCGGCTCAAGCTCCACCAGGACCATCTTTAAGGTGCCACCGAGATCGAGCAATCTCGGAACTAGGCGAACCTCAAAGCGAAATTCGTCTCGGACGACGAGAAGCGGCCTAGTTTCAGTGACCCATTCGGTGTCCAATATCCGCACGCTGCCGTCGCGATAGACGAGCGTGCGGCGAAACTCGTATTCGAAGGGCGTTTCCGCAGCCGAAGGTGCTTCCCAAATCCGACTGTCGCCGCTTTTGGTGAAAGCAAATTGCACTTCCTTTTCCGGTTTGGTTTGACTGCGCAGGTCAACCAGAATCTGCGCCAGATCCGAAAACTCTCCGGCCGCTACGATCTGCACCTCCGCTTTCATCTTCAGTTCGGCAGGAGCGTCCAAATAGAGCACCGGCGCCATAGCTGTGTTCCAATTTCCCTCAAGCCGACGGCCATCGCGCAAGACCCAGATTGTTTTGTATTCAAACGGCTGAGGCTTTTCACGAACGACGATCCGCCAGTCGCCTGCCATGCTCTTGCCATCGAGAATCACCCGCTGCGTTAGGTCCTTCGAAGAATATCGGAAGTCAACGACGGCAGCGTTGACGATATCAAAGGGAACGTCACGCAACTCGGCGTGGACATTGAGCACACCCATGGCATCAAGATCAAGAACGATCACGGTCGCGTCTGACTCTAAGCTTTCCAAACGAAGAGGCTCTGCTTCGTGCCGATAATAGACGTCCACCACATATCGATAATTTCGTTTGTCGGGAGCGGCGAGCTGCGTTCGAAAATGCTGAATGCCGATCCCCTGTTTGAAGACATATTCATTAGTCTTGCGCACCGCCCCCGAAGGCCCCACCGCGTCGTAGTCGATGCGGATCTTCACCATGGAGACGAGGGACGTTTCGAAGTCGACGGTGCAAACAATTTGCACATCGAGAATATCGAAAAACTCAGCAGCCACATTCAGCCTGATGACTCGCCGCGCTAACTGTTCCGGCGAAAGCTCAAGATTTAGGACTGCTTCCAGAACTGCGTGCTGCTCTAATGGATACGACTCGTTAAAGGAGAGATTGAGACTTCTTTCCATTGAATCGGAGAACGGCCGTAGACGAGGAGGGTTACTGCCGGCTCCAGCATCGCCGCGATCCGCAGCACCCTTGCGCTCTAAAAACGCGCTCGCCAGAGCTCGATCCAGAATCTCCTGACCACATTTCTGAAGCGCACTGATCTGCTCACTTGGAAGAGGAACTTCTGAAGAGAGCTCCACCCCCGCAAGGTGTTGCTCCGTGAGCTCAGAGCGTAGTCGACTCGGGTCGAGACCACCTGATCGCAACCACTGTTGGGTTAGCGAATAGGATCTCCGTGCATCACACCATACGCGCATCCGAACGCCCGTAAGCCGGTGTTCGAAAACCAGATCATAGTTCACGCGGAACAAGTCGAGACGCTGCTCAATTGCTTGCCAGAGCAGACTGGCGCCATCGGCCGTGAGATCCAGGGTGAAGGCGGCTTTTTCACCAGCTGCAAAGCGCGCTGGACCACTCCCGGCAATCTGGTTGGCAAACTCCCCGCTCGTCGACTCTCCAGCAAAGGTTAGATCGACGGTCCCCGATTTGAACGGCATAGAGCGTAGCTCGATTTCCGTTCCTCTCGACTCAAACTCGGCCGGGATCGTCTGGAGCAAAGCGGCGCGTTCCTCTTCGCTTGGCGACAGATCAACCATCATGGTAACAATCCCGCCCTTACGCATCGCGCCCGCCGACGCTAGACTCCGATACCAAAGAAAATCGAATGAAGGGTCGCCCTCTCCATTGATGGTCCATCGCGGAACCCGCGGCAGAACATAAAAAATATTTGTATAGTGTGGTTCGCCGTCCACCAGGAGGAAATCCCGGAAGACGTCACAGGTCCCAACTCGTCGGTTTCGTGAGAGCGTTAACATCGCCGTGGCTCCTCGCCACTTTGCCCGCGCGCGAACGGGAAGGAGCTTGCTTCTACTCGTGCCCGTTGATACACCTTGCTTCTGCCGAAACAAGAAGAATTCATCGTTATCCTGTTTCAGACTATCGAATAAATCTAACGAAGGAGAGTTCATGCTGACCCTCACTCAGTTTCGCGATATCTCAAACTGTCGAGTTCTCCGCGATGACATCGATCCGCTAACACTCTATGTCATCCCCTTCACGCCTCGCGTTGCTCTCGATGAGGACGGGAAGCCGGTAATTTCGCTCGTGTGGTATCGCCGCGACGTCGCTCAGTTGTCCGAGGAGGAACGTAAGACGCGCCTTGGAGGCGGCATCCTTACCCTCTCTGCAGAATTGGGCACTACGGATGAGCAGCAGCGAGAAATTCGCTCCACGATTGCAGAGGATCCTTTGTTGCACAGGCATCTAAACGCGTCGCTGCATCGCTGGTGGAATGACGAAATTCGGCAGGACAAACGGAAGCTAGCTGAAGCTCTGAGACTTAACATGGTCCCGATTAAAGATGGGACCGTGCAGATCTCGATCCTTGGCGAAAATCCCGAAACCGGGCAGCCTGGCGAGTTTGTCGGCCAACTTGTTGGGGTGGGCCGCGTCAGCATGTTGGGTAACATGCGCGCCTCCTTTATGGCCAAGCTTACGCAGGACGGCATCGTCCTCCTCTGGGAGATGTTGGAAAAGAATCTCGCTGCGATTCGAATCGCCTATGATCTAAAGTACGATCATCGACTCGACGCCGTGCGCATGGTCGTCTGGTGCAACGCCAGAAAGGCTTACGAAGCGAGCCACGAAATGTGGCAATCTCTACAGGAGAACGCTTCGTTCTCCACAAAGACTTCCGGCAACACTAAGCGAATGACGTCCCGTCACGATGAAAGCAATCGGGCGGGCGAAACCCTCCGCAAAGTTGCCGAGGCTAGCCAGGCTTCTGGTGTCACCATTATTCCCGAAGGAGACTCAAAAGTCGTGACGCCAGAACAGACGCTTGAGCTTACCCGTGTGGGCAATGAGATGATTTCGCAATTCTTGGCCAGCACGATCCTTGACTTCAAGCCGGGACAGGATGCCAAGTTTAAGGAGCAGCCAGATCTTCGAACCGAACTTCCCTCCTACGAAGGAAAGAAATACGGACACCACGGAATCGAGTTCTACAGCCTCAAAACCTGGAACGAACAGATGAACGTGAATCTCAATCACGTCTTCACCTCCAAGGCGGTTCTGGAGGGAAGCTTCGGTCCCAACGATAATCTCTCCAACATCTTAAAGGGTCACAAAGCCGCCGAGTTTCGGACCCAGATCGATATCGACGCGGAGTGGTACCAATATTTGGATGTCCAAGTCGTCTGCACAACAAACTTCGACGAAGATCCTGTCGATCTGGTCGAGGCGCATTTATCCTACCAAGCCACCGGGCCTCACGGCAGGATCAACAGTCTCAAGGATTTCATCTTCAAGAAAGACAGCCAACCGCAACGCTTTTCCACCTACCTGGCGAGTCCGGACAAGACGAGTTACGATTACCA
Source organism: uncultured Verrucomicrobiae bacterium (assembly GCA_963824895.1). Lineage (GTDB taxonomy): Bacteria > Verrucomicrobiota > Verrucomicrobiia > Chthoniobacterales > Terrimicrobiaceae > DASTFP01. The sequence continues at coordinate 72,747 of CAWGQS010000003.1, forward strand.
ATACACCGTCTTCTATCGCGGCACCGACGCGAAGATGGAGGTCTCAGGCAAGACGGACGAGACCGTCCTTGTGCTCGACACAGACCGTATGGGCATTTTGCGGGTCGGCGTGGAAGTCGGATTGATCGACTGGGAGCGTATCAAATCCGCCTTCGTGAAGATGTCCTACGGCAGCGGCCCGACGACAAAACAAGTCGAGTTTACGCTTTCGCAGGCGCAACCAAAACAACTCTGGAATGAAATCATCGGGAGAGAAGTGACGGAACCCTATCGATATGCCGTCACGTTTACCGACAAAGAAAATCGGAACATTTCGGTTCCCGAACAGACGTCCCGCGCCAAGCAGTTGGTCATCAATCAACCGTTGCAAGAGGATTTGGAAGTCGCCGTTATCCCGGCGGGCGAGTTCGGCTCAGAAGGCCTGATCTCTAAGATTGCCGTCGCGCTTCGTTATCGCGATCAGAGAAACAACTATAACCAAGACGATATCATCATTCTGGACGACTCGAAGAAGTCGCAAGTTTGGAAAATACCGCTGGTCGATGCAAACCTGCGCACCTTCGATTTTCAGACCACCGTTTTCTACTCGGATGGAGTGACGCGCTCGGACGATTGGCGCCAGAGTGATACGCGAGTTCTCGCCGTGGGAGATCCTTATGGCTTCCGTGTTCAGATCGTCCCGCGATTGATCAAGAGCCCGCCCTACGCGTTCGGCACGATTCATCTGCGTTTCGAGGACTCTGCGGCAGGAATTCGCTCCGAAAAGACGCTCGAAGTCGCTGATTTTGCCAAGCCACTCTTCTGGCGTTTTCGCCTCGGCGCTCCGGATCGACATACCTACAAATACCAACTCACCCTCTTCAAGGAAGACGGGACAGAAGTAAAGATTCCGGAGACTGATGCGACGCAAGAAGTTCTCATCCTCAAACCTCCTCAGTGACCAGCCAGGAAAAAATAGGCTTTTGCTTGCGCCGTGGGCAGAACGGCCTGAAGTAGTCTCTTAACGAACAAGGTAGCGTCCCGGGTTTGTTTTTTCGATCGAAACCGACGTGCCTCGCTATCCGCGACAGAAGAGCGTCGCGCTGCCGAGGCCCCTGACTCAAACAAGCTGGACCCGCGCCTTTAAGTAGACAAGATTCCACCATGGCTGCGACTTGCTTTGAAACTCCTTTCGGCTGGTGTGCGATTGCGTGGGAACCAAGCGAGATCTCCGGCTTTTCCTTGCCGCCGACCCACTGCCGAATTCAGCGGCCACCGCCATGGGTGAACGCCATCATTTCGCGCGCGCAATGCCACCTCAGTGGTGAGATGCAGGATTTTGCCGACCTGCCATACTCATGGCATACGGTGTCGGACTTTCAGCGGAAAGTTTATCAAGCTGCACTGCGGGTGAAGGCAGGGCAGACGGCCAGCTATGGCGAGCTTGCCGCCGCCGCCGATTGTCCATCCGCGACAAGGGAAGTTGGTCGCGCATTGGGACAGAATCCTTGGCCGCTCCTCGTCCCATGCCATCGTTTCATCGGAGCTGACGGCCGGATGACAGGATTCTCCTCGCCGGGCGGAATAAAGACGAAGTTGCGTCTTCTCGCGCTCGAGGGCGCGCAGTTGTTTGCCGAATGACCACAGCCACTTCCGACGGCGAACGAGCAGCGCGCGAGCTGGCGGCGAGCGATCCTGTGCTTGCACGCATAATCGATCGCATCGGGCCTTGCACGCTTCATCCGAATAGCGAGCCCGATCTCTTTCAGGCGCTCTTGCGTTCAATCATTTTTCAGCAACTGCACGGAAAGGCAGCCACGGCCATCCACGCGCGGGTCGTCGCGCTCATGCCGGAACCGAACGCCGCCTCGTTGCAAGCTTTGTCCGATGCGTCGCTCCGAGCTGCAGGTCTCTCTGCGAACAAGTTGCTTGCTCTGCGCGATCTGGCCTCAAAGACTCTCGACAGCACTGTTCCGACAATCACCGTCGCAGTCGAACTAAGCGATGATGCACTCATCGAATGTCTCACGCGCGTGCGCGGGATAGGGCTTTGGACCGTGCAGATGCTGCTGTTATTCTATTTGGGCCGCCCCGACGTAATGCCCGCCTCCGATTTTGGCATTCGGAAGGCCTTTAGCCTTCTTTACCGGCGCGGGCGTCCGGTAACGCCCGACGCGATTCTTCGCCATGCGAAGCGTTGGCGACCGCATCGCTCGCTTGCCAGTTGGTATCTCTGGCGCTCACTGGATGCTGAGCTCGCGCTCGAAGTGCCAGCACCCCAGCGCAAAGGCCGATCGGCTGCCGGTGCGTGAAAGCCTGTCACAAGTAGTTTCCGCCAGCTGCGTCGCCGATCACAAGCGACCGACGGGCAGCTCCGACGACGACTATGGGTTTGAATCTGCCACGGCGTAGTTAGATGGGGGAATCTTCCGAGATCTTGGGCGAGGGAGTTCACGAGGGCGATTCTCGTGTCAGGAGAGGCTTCTTGAGTGGAGCGATTGTGTCCGCGCTGTTGCTGGTCGTCGGATATGTTGTCCTGGTGAATACCCGATGGGGTCAAACGGTCGATAATGCGGCGTATTTCGGGAGAAGAATTGTTGTTCCCGCCGTTATCGAATACGATGACTTTATTCTACACAGCGTGAGCGTTCTCTCGGTAGGTTTCGCCCTCGCCTTCATTCTGATCGTTGGGGCTCTCCGGCGCTGTTGGGTCGCATCCGCCATTGTCGCGGCTGGATTCGGCTGCGCGGTCGTTGGCGCCGAGATACTCAAGCGAACGCTGCCATGGCACGCCCTTGTCTCTAACGACATTCAACTGCCTCTCGATCTCCAGCGCCCAACCTATCCCAGTGGGCACACGACGATCGGGACATCGCTAGCGATTGCGCTGATCTTGGTGGGGCCGGTGCGTTGGCGTGTGTGGATCGCAGTGTTCGCCGGGATTGTTAGCGCTTCTTTCGCAACGGGAGTTCTGTTTGCAGGATGGCACCGTCCTTCCGATGTGCTCGGCGGAATATTTTGGTCCGCTTCTTGCATGTCGCTCGCAGCTCTCTCTGCGGTCGCTCTCCGAGGTAAGACCGTGACTGGAGGTCAACGGCTTTCGGGCCGCTCGTGGTCAGCCTTTTGCTCGTCGTCGCCACGAGCACTGTTGCTTTGTGGTTCGCTGGTGTTGGCGCCGCGGGTGTGCGTCCGATTGCCGACGCGCCGTTCTGGATTTTAACTCTGCTTATTATCGCGGCTTCTTTAGCCGTCGCGACTTGGTTTGGATGGCAGTCACGCTCTATCGATTGGCACCCGCCAGCTTAAGTTGCGTGGCCGGGTGAAATTGTGTGGTTCGGATCTATCAATGCACTGTCTAAATCTTTAAGAGACGTGCTGTCGCGACGAGGATCGGGAAAAGGGTTTCTCACAATAGGGAAAACCCCGACCACGTCCTCAGTTTTGCGTCTGACGGCGAGACCTGTCACGAAACGCGAAACCTTACTGAATTCACGGTCACAGATGGATTCCGATGGCGGATGCGCCATCGCACAAGCAAAGGCGGTGAGGTATGACCCTCCTACTGGCATCGAGTGGACTGGCAACGCGACCTGCGACGGCAACTTGGGAATACCCGTACCAGGAAGACCGGCGCAGACCGCGCAAGCTGCGCATCATAAAACAACAACGCTATGGCAACCCTCTAGGACGAGCCGCGTGGGTGTGGGTTCTCGTAGCGAGCCTGCCTGCGATCGTCGTCATCGCCACTTTCATTTACATTCGTTCACTATTCCCGAGCGGCACTGCCGCTAAAAATGGTGAAGAGACGGATAGGACAAACGAGGCCGCTCTCTATAGGGCATTCGAGTCACCATATCTTCTCGGACCAAGTCGAATGCTCACTCTCGAAGAGAATCCTTTCGCCTCAATCGCCCTCTCCTATCCGGCAACTATCTCAGGTGAGGCGAAGTCACTTCTCGGTCACGAAAACGTTGGATTGCTCGACGCGGTTCAGCAACCAAGACTCACACTTGAGCATGGGATCCAAGCTGGTCTCCGCGACGGGCTGAGCGGGGTCGCTCGAAAGACAAAGCCACAGAAGACAGCGCTCGCATCGCGCCTCGCACGGGTTACGGTCTACTGGCCTGACGAAGGCGACTTCTATACAAGGAATCGCAAAAGTTCCACCGGGACTCGTTTGCGTGACGGTCATTGTGCGGTGGATCCGAAAGTGATTCCGTATGGGAGCGTGGTAAACGTTCCAGGCGTAGGGCCTCTCGTCGCGGTTGACACAGGCGGGGCCGTCGTTTCCCGGCGGGCTGCTCGAACTGCGGGTCGCACTCGCGAGCAGAGAGGTGCCATCGTTATCGATATATTCTGCTCTACGCGATCGAAAGCTCTCGCCTTGATTAAGCGTGTCAAACATTTTGCAGTCATCTCCTGGCAACGACCAGACCGGGTAGCTGAGCTGTAGTGTGGAAAATTACAGATGTTCACCGTTGGCACTCTTCACCGTGACAACCAACTCACGACGGAGGACGATTCGCGCAAAGAAAGGCATTCACGGTTCGGACGACCAGAACCGGCGAAGCGCGTAATATCGGTAGGTCCCCTTGGACGAAGCAACCAACATTCGGTTGATCCCCATGGCCGAGGACCGCGCAAGTGGCAAATAGCCTTTCCCTCGCCAGACCGTCCCACGGATCCGGTCACAACGGAACTTATCCCTTCCGAGTCGTGGAGATCTCCACGTGTCAAGCAGAATGACATTGTTGTCGTCGCCGGCGAGCGGGGGACATGGAAGGTTTTAGCGCCAGTAAACGGGAGCAAGGCAGACATTCGCAGACGAGAAGGGTCCGACAGCCGAATCGTTACCACCTCGATAGACAATCTTCGGGTGATTCGATGCGCCGGCAGTCCTGGCTACAGGTACTGAGCTTTCCCTCGCAGTCTACGTAGGAAGGCGCAGCACCCGCGCGCAGGAGTCCTCAACAGATCCGTGGCTGTCGACACGCGCAGGTGCCTCGCTTTCTCCGCTTGCGAACTTCCCGCAGGATCGTCGCCCCGTTGACGTGACGCGTCCATCGGGGTAGTGAAATACGAATTGTTATTGGCGATGAGAACGAGAGGGAATGATTCGACTTTGGTTGCAGGCGTGGCTCACTCCCAAAAACGATATCTTGCCAAAGGATGGCTTGAAGGAAGCGTAGCCGCAGGCGCGCGCCATCACTCTGGCGCCGCTCGCCTTCCTGATTTTCACCCCCGGCACGATGATCACGCTCTTGCTGCAGAACCACATGATCGCATTCTCGCAGCTTAAAGATAGGTTCGCACCAAGCTCACTTCTATGCAGAGGCAAGTCGAAATCATCAACAAGCTTGGATTGCATGCCCGACCAGCGGCGCTCTTCGTGCAATGCGTAATTCGCTTTCGAAGTACTGTGGCGATCCATAAGGAGGGGGAACGTTACTCGGCAGCAAGCATCCTCGAAGTTCTCGCCGCGAATCTTGATTGCGGAACCAAAATTATCGTAGAAGCGATTGGGCCGGACGAGAAAGAAGCGCTCGATGAGCTCGAGGCGCTGGTCAAGCGTCTACCCGAAGAAGAGGCCCGCGCTGGAGTGACCGATTCGTGAAGACCTCGCCCGCGCGCGGTAGCATCATGCGAATCGAGATCAGCGTTTTTAGAGGGGTCTAACCTTCCGCCAATCAGATCTTCGTCGATTGCCGAGACCGGCTTGCAGGAACCGGGATGCCCTAGGGAACCAACGATGCGGCCGACGATCTTCTCTTCGTTCTCTTACAGGTCATTATTCACGCTTTGACCAGTGTCTGAAATCCACCGTATGCCATCCGCTTATAGTCGAAAGGCACCTGACCCTTTTCGCACATTCCTTTCAGACGCTCGTCGGCCATGACCTTGGCGTTGACTTCGTCGCGGCTGGCACGTGACTCAAAGACTATCCATGCGAAGACGACCGTTTCGTCGGCACTCGCACCTGCGATCTGCAGAAATGACACCATATCTTTGGCATCCATATCCTCGGCGATGCACTCGCGATACTCCAGCGCGCCGTGTTCCCGCCAAATTTTGCCAGCCTGTCCTGCCATGCTCCGGTAAAGATCAACCTTGTCTTTTGGGACCGGTAGGACGAATCCATCAACGTAATGTGCCATAATTTTCTCCTTTAGTTTGTCAGCAGCTGCACCGGCTTAAGCGCCTCAGACCTGCGACCCTGAGAGCGATTTCGATGCGCAACAAGTCTCAGAGTCTTTACCCGCCTCATATTTGTCATGATGGCGAAGCCATCCGTGAGTTGGGTTTTGTGGCCAGTCTGGAGGGGAATCCTCCCATTCCTCCTGCCTACCAAATGGTGTAAGATCCAACCAATTGTAAGTGCCGTCGAGAATGTCCATGCCTCGAGCGTAGGCAGAATAGGTGTGATAAATCCGGTTGTCATCGTCACGTAGGAAAACGCTCACTCCCGGTTGTTCGCCGCTCAAATGATAGGTTTCACCTTTGCGCAACAGCGTTGCTCTGTCCTGATAGTTGTATTCAATCGGAGCGACGGATTCATCAGTCGTAACATGGAAGTCGTAGTTGAAGTCGCTGCCATGCGACGAATACCAAGGTAGTCTCCAACCCATGCGCACCTTGAAAGGCTCTATCTTCGACAACGGTGCGCGCGAAACGAGCACCAAAGAGGTGTCTCGCGCGTGTAGGTGCGAAAGGTGACCGATATTGTCGACAATGAACGAGCAACCGGAGCAACCTTCATCATACGGTTCGCCAGACTTGCCCGGCGGCGCTTCCCCGGGCTCAAACATAAAGTGGTAAACAATGAGCTGACGACGCCCCGCGAAGAGCTCAAGCAAGGGAACCACTCCCTCGGGACCTTCAAAAAAATACTCCTTGGCTACCTCGACCATGGGCAGTCGCCGTCGCCTCGCGCTCAAAGCATCGCGCTGATGAGTAAGTTGCTTCTCCTGAGCTAAGAGTGCCTTTCGTGCTACCAGCCATTCCTCCCTCGATACAATCTCCGGATAATTCATAATCTCAAGCGTCCAACATACAACGAATGGACAGTGCCCACCGGGACATCGAAAGAAAATTTCTCATCAAACCGCCATCCGCTCGCGACCTCGCCTTCATTCGATCGGAGCAGAAACTCCCCACCCGATTTGGCGTCCTCCCGTCTAGACCCGTGACGAGAAATATCGACGCCAACATCGGGATTGAAAGTAGATGCTCAACTCGGGCTGTCTCTGCGAAATGGTGTAGAACGACGCCCTGCGTTTTAGACAAGTTGCGAGATCTCGCCAAGGGACTTCCTGGCAAATTCCTGGTCGTTGCCGACATGACCAGTCCCAAGGATATTGCGCGGATTATCGACAGAACCATCAAACGGTACGCACGCTTGGATATCCTCCTAGCAACAATCGGCGCGAGGGCAGCTGGTTCGTGCGAGCCATTTTGATTACGAAGAAGCGAGATTGCATTCCCAGCGCTGAAAAGCGGTCGAGATCTGCCTCGCGCTAAAAGGGCAAAGTTGGAACAGTGCGCTGGGTCACCGCATAAGACCATCCCGTGATCACACGAGCCATTTCTCCTGGAGCCAGAATTTTCCTCGCCTCATTTCTCGTCCTCTTCTTGGAGATTGCGCTCATTCGCTGGATGCCAGCTTACATCCGCTTGCTGGCCTATTTTTCGAATTTCATCCTCCTGGCCAGCTTTCTCGGCATTGGTTTGGGCTGTCTTCTGGCGCCCTCTCGAAAACAGCTCTTCCTTTTTTTTCCACTGATTCAAGCGGTCGTGATCGCGACGGTGTACTTCTTTCGGCTCGAAGTCGCTGTGTCCACGACCGGCAGCTTGTATTTTTCAAGCGGCACTGCGGAGCAGGTTGTCACCGTGGAGAGCACGTTGCTACTGCCTTTGGTCTTCGTGATCGTAGCGGCGCTCTTTGCCGCGCTGGCTCAGCGCATGGGCAAGGAGATGGGCACCATTCCGCCACTTCGCGGGTACACGCTCAATCTGGTAGGCAGCCTTGCCGGCGTCGGACTCTTTGCGCTGATCTCTTGGTTGCAACTCTTCCCTACCTGGTGGTTCGCCATTGCCTTCGTGGCGGCGATCCCACTCCTGCTAACAGCCGAACCAGATGCCGGACGCTCGAGGCCTAAAGCCTTCCCAGTGGTGGCAAACCTTGTGCTGCTGGCAGGGACGCTGTTCTGTGTGCATCTCCTTGCGCGAGGTTCGCTGTGGTCGCCGTACTACAAGATAACCTTCGGTCGGGAAGGCGCGGACACCGTCATAGAGGTCAATAATATCTTTCATCAGTCGATGGCCCCGGTGAGCCATAAGGAGTACTTCTACCAGTGGCCCTATATGGCTTTTGGAGATTCTTTTGAGAATGTTCTTGTGCTCGGGGCCGGCTCAGGGACGGACGTCGCGGCCGCACTGAAACATGGCGCCGTCCACGTTGATGCCGTCGAGATTGACCCGGTGATCGTCCAACTCGGGTATGATTATCATCCGGACAGTCCTTATTCCGATCCGCGGGTCAACGTGATTATCGACGACGCACGACATTTTCTCAGAACGACAACGAAGAAGTATGATCTGGCGGTTTTCGCCCTGATCGATTCGCTGACGATGCAGTCGAGCTTCTCGGGTGTCCGGCTCGAGAGTTACATGTTCACAGAACAATCATTCCGGGCGGTCAGGGATCGGCTGGGGCCAAATGGATTGCTCGTCGTCTACAATTACTTTCGCGAACCTTGGCTCGTCGACCGACTGGCGAACATCTCGGCAGCAGCATTCAATGAGGAACCACGTGTGCACGTGCACGAAGCACGCGCCTATCTTGGTGTTTTGATGGCTGGCCCAAGACTGGCCATGCTCACGAACGATCCTCGCATCCCTGAACGTGTCACTGCCTACGGCCAATCCCACGGACCAAGTCCTGCACGCATGCATAGGCGCGATGCCGCCATCGAGCCAACCAGCGATGATTGGCCCTTTCTTTATCTACGAGACCGCCATATTCCGCGACACTATCTTTCCGCCCTCGCTCTCATTCTTGCCGTCTCCACCGTCGCAGTTTTCCTCGTTCTCCGTGGACAGTCGGGCCACTGGTCGTGGGATTTCTTTCTCCTTGGAGCTGGATTTATGCTGCTGGAAACCAGATCAATCACTCAGCTCGCTTTGTTATGGGGATCGACGTGGGTGGTCGCTTCGCTCGCCATTGCCTCTGTGCTGGCGATGGCGCTCGTGGCCAACTACATCGTCTCGAAGGTGGAGATCGTCAGATTGTGGCGCGTCGGAACTATCCTTCTCGCGTTGCTCGCGCTCAACTTTTTCTTCCCTGTCGGTACGATCACGTTCCAGTCGCGTGTCGTTGAGTCGCTCTTTTTCGCAGCGCTTATGTTCAGCCCGATCTTATCTGCTGGGATCCTCTTTGGTTCGGCAGTGAAAAGATCAAAGGCGCTCGCGCGAGACTATGGCACCAACCTTCTCGGCGCGATGTTCGGCGGCGCGAGCGAATACTTTTCACTCATCACAGGTTTCAGCACTCTGCTTGTCATCATCGCTCTTTGCTATGTCGGCGCCATCGCTGCCATGAAACGACAATAGGAGCTCGGCTGGCATCGAATCCAACCATGGGAACAATCAAGGCGAGCTCGTTTCCAGGCCACCATCGAAAGATTGCCTTCGGGACCGCACTGACCGCGCCTGGCACGAGGCCCGTTCACCCGATCGAGACTTCAACTGGGTTATTTTATCGCCATGTATAATCCCGAAAGAGTCTTCTGGCGGTTGCCCCTTTTGCGTCCTTGCTTGGTTTCAGGTCCTTGAGCTGAATCGTGCTCTTCTCTTTCTTCGGCTGTTTGGGTGATTTTGCTTTCATATCAGAGCTTTGCTTATCGCCTTGCGGCCTTTTATGCCGTCCTGCTAATTAGAAGGACTCGTTGTGCTAAATCCGTGCTCGGAAAACTCAGGGATGCTCGGCTTATAGAATGAGCGGGTCCGCGCTAACGGCTACCGAGCTGACTGCATCGAATTTAGGCAGTTAAGGCTATACGAAACCGCCGCCGAATCCGGGAGGGCGAAGAGCTCCACTGTTGCGGCTAAGGCCAGGTAACTCCCGACCACGTATTCCTTGCCCCTTCGAATCTTTCGTTGGTTTAAGGTCTTTGAGTTGGACGACGGGCTTGTCTTTCTTGGGTTGTTTTGATGGTTTTGCTTTCATGTAGGTAGCTGACTTTGTTTCTGGCCTTGTCCCACATTGCTGGACTAATGGAGCCTGCCGTACCCGAGCCTCTCCGGCATCGGCATTATTCGTCCCCGAGGTCCTTGTCCTTTTGAATCCTTGGTTGGCTTGAGGTCCTTGAGCTGGACGGTGGGGTTACTTTTCTTTGGCTGTTTCGATGATTTTTCTTTCATGTTGGTGGTTTGTTCTGTTGCTGATTTTTTGGTTTGGCCCCAAAGACAGTCCGGCGGCCGGCTTTGACATCGCTCTTGGGAATGAGATCGTTGAGCCGGATTTGATTCACCCGCGAAGCCTTCGCTTCGCGCGGAGGCACCGGTCTGTGTTTAGACGATTGATCGTTCACCTTAGACCTACGACCTGGCTATCAGGTTACGTGCCAACATGCCTGGCGTATGGGTTCGCATCGTCAATGCCTTAGTGCCAAACCGCTTGGTCCTCCCTTGCGGGCCGTCATCGCCTGATCGCGCTGGCTCGAATTGGCGCCAGGCGCTTCGAAATCGATCCTGGCAGGCCTAATTTGGAGCAACGCTTCGCAGGTGCCGCGCAAGTTTGCCCCGGGAAATGCCGAGCAATCGAGCGGCTTCACGCTGGTTCCGATCTGACATCTCGTAGATCCGGCGCACGTGCGCGCGCACCACAGCGTCCAACGAAAGATTGCTGGCGCGCTGGACATGTGCCGACGCGCTCTCCTCACCATTTGGGGAGACCTCCGATTCGAGGTTACGGTCGAACGTGAGGTGCTCGGGGCGCACGATTTTGCCTTCGCAGAAAAGCGCGACGCTGCGCATGGTGTGATACAACTCGCGAAGGTTCCCGGGCCACTCGTGGCGCAACAGCATATCCATGGCGACTGGATGGATGGAGTTAATGGATTTACCGATCTCAGCGGCGGCCGCTTCCAACTCCATGGCGATCAACGAGGGCAAGTCTTCCACGCGCTCACGCAACGGCGGAATTAACAAAACAAGACCGTCAAGACGGTGATAGAGATCCTCACGGAACTTCCCCGCCGCGATGCGCTCCCCCAGCGAGGAATTCGTCGCCGAGATGATGCGGGCATTCGAACGGTAAATGCGTTCGCCTCCCACGCGTTCGAACTCGCCATACTCCACGGCGCGAAGAATCTTTGCCTGCGCCAGGGCGCTCATGTCCGCGATCTCGTCCAGAAAGAGCGTGCCCGAGTGCGCGACTTCAAATCTTCCTCGATGGGCCTGTAGCGCGCCGGTAAAGGCGCCCCGCTCATGCCCGAAGAGTTCACTTTCCAGGAGGGTGTCGCTCATCGCAGAGGCGTTGAAAGACACAAACGGCCCTTTCGACCGGTGCGAGGAATTGTGGATGGCATGTGCGAGCAGCGTTTTGCCGGTGCCGGTGCGCCCCAGGATCAACACCGGAGCGTCGCTCTGCGCGGCGAAAGAGGCGAGGCGCAGGCAGCGTCGCATGAGCGCGTTGCCGGAGGTAAGTTCCTCCAGCCGCAGGTCGGTAATCGCGCGTGGCATTGTCAGCGCCCCAAGTTCTCGCGAAGCTGACGAAGTGGCTCGAAAGCGTGTTCGATCAAAGCTCGACTGCCGACGATCACGCGCGCTTCACCTTGCATTCCGACTCGAAGCGGTCGCTGGTCCCCCTTCACAAGAACGAAAGTCTGGTCCAGCGCGGCCGCGGCGGTGAAGTGGCGCCCTTCCTGGGAGGCGACCGTCGCCGTGCTGATCCATTCGAGATGGCCTGTCACGGTTCCGTAGCGCTGGTAGGGAAACGCGTCGAAGAACAGTCGCACGTGCTGGCCAACCGCCAGGCGGGCCAATCCTCCTTCCCGCACCAACAGGCGTGCGTATGGCGCCGCTTCAATGCGGGCCAGTTGACACAGCTCCGCGCCCGCCTGGACGACGCTGCCAGCATTGCGCTGGGCGAGTGAGATGACAAATGCATGATAAGGCGCCCGGATCGACAAGAGATCATTGCGGGCGCCTTTGAGATCCCGCTTCAGGGCGTCAGTTTGCAGCCGGAGCTTTTGGACGTCGGCCAACTCCTCGGTTCGGCGGCGGGCGCGTTCCGTGTCGAGCTGGACGCGCTCAAGTTTCAATGTCTCCAACGATCGTCCAGCCACATTCAAGTCTTTTTCTGATTCGGCCAATTCCACCTGCGCGCGGGTCAATTCGAGATGGGAGACCCCACCCGTCCGGGCAAGCCGGTCCAGACGGGTGACCAGGTCACGACTGGCCGCGGTATGCGTGTGTCGAAATTCCAGCTCGCGCTCCAGTTGCGCGACCTCCTCGTTCTTGATCGTCTGTTGCGCGCGGTGAGCCGCTTCCAGTTTTACGATCGTATCTTCCCGCGTGCGCAGGTCTTGGGTTAGCGTCTGAAGCTGCGTATGTTTGGCGCGGACCTCATCCGAGCGAAGTACGAACAGCTCGGCGCCTGCGGCGACCTCCTGTGCCTCCGCCACTCGCACTTCGCTGACTACGCCTTGGTAAGGCGCCTGAATCGGATCCGCTCCATGTTTGGGCGCGAGCACAAATGGGCACCGAACTGCCTCAGGCACTTTGACAATGATTGCCCCTGCCAGCGCGACGACGAACATGCCGATCAGGAGCCAGGCCACGCTGAGCATGACCACGGGTGGCGGCTCGGCCGGAAGCATCTCAGACTCCTCACCGAGTGCGCCCCGTTGATTTCGTTCGACGCTAGAATTCATGGCGAAAATCAGATGCCCAACTGCTGGCTGGAAAGGTGAAAATAGAGGCCGCGCCTGGCCATCAACTCATCGTGCGTGCCGGTCTCAACAATTTCGCCCTTTTCCAGGACCACGATTATGTCGGCGTCGCGAATGGTGCTGAGGCGATGCGCGATCACGACGCAGGTTCGACCGACCATCATGCGGGCGAGATTTTCCTGAATCGCGCGCTCGGACTCGGTATCAAGCGCGCTGGTGGCCTCATCGAAAAGAAGGATCGGAGGGTCCGCGTAGAGGGCGCGGGCAATAGCAACGCGCTGCCTCTGACCGCCCGAAAGGGCGATACCCGACTCTCCGATGCGAGTCTGGTAGCCCATTGGCAAACGCATGATAAAGTCGTGCGCATTGGCGACCTGCGCGCACCAGAGGACGCGATCGAAATCGGGATCGAGATCGCCGAAGGCGACATTGCGGGTGATGGAGTCGCTAAAAATGTGACTCTCTTGGAGGACGATGCCGATCTGCCGGCGCACGTCGCGGTAATTGAGCTCTTTCAAGTCGCGCCTGTCGAAGAGGATGGTGCCGTCGGTGGGCTCGAGTAGGCTCGCCAATAGCTTCACGAGCGTGGTTTTCCCACTGCCGCTTCGGCCAACAATGGCGACGATTTTGCCGGGCGCGAACTCCATGGTGATGCCCTTGAGAATGTCCGGCGCCTCGGGGCCGCCGTATTTGAAGCCGACGCCGCGCAGTTCAATGTGGCCCTCGAGCGAGGCGACCGGCACAAGACGTGAGCGATCATTGCCCTGCTCGGGCTCCGGCTCGAAAATGTCATTGAGCCGGTTCAGCAGGACGGCGATCCACTGCCATTGATCCCAGATCCCCAGCGTCCGCAGAATCGCGGCGTACGCCATCGCGGTCAGCGAGCTGAAAGCAACAAAGGCGCCTACCGTCAGCTGGCCATCCATTACTTTGTTCGCGCCGACCCAGAGGAAGAGCGCGGTGGAGAGCAGCCCGATGGTCTGAATTGCGCCATCGTACGCCATGAGAATAAAATTCGAACGAAACATCTTTCGCAAAACGCTGAGAAACTCGTTGAGCATGACGTTTCGAAAGGCGAGTTCGGCGGAGGCCGCCTTGACCGCTTCGATTCCTTTGATCGCATCAATCTGCTGCGAAGCGTATTTTCCCTGACTTTCCTCGATGTCAAAGAAGAGTGGTCGGAGCACTTTTGCCGACCATACCATCAGCAACGCGTAAAGAGGCATCGTGATCAGGAAGACGCCAGCAAGGGCCGGGCTATAGAGCACCATCATGCCAATCGCTCCGGCTAGTGTAATCAGCGAGAACAAACCGCCGATTCCATGCTGAACAGCGAAGAGCCGCACTTCCCGAGCGCCATTAAGCCGGCGTTGAATATCACCGGTTCGACGGCTGTGAAAATAGGACATCGGGAGCGAGAGCAATTGCCGGGTGAGAAAATCGAGCAGCGTCGCATCCATGCGGACCGCGGCAAAGCTCAGGAAGTACTGCTGCAAGAGATTGGCGATCTGTGTGAAAACGATCGCTGCCCCCATGCCAATCAGGACGACGCGAAGGAGGTTCACGCTGTTTTCCACGATTACCCTGTCAAGGACGATCTGTGTGAACACCGGGAAAAGCAGTTGAAGAAAGGTGACAATGCCGGCCAACAGTAGCGCCTGCAAAAGAATCGTTCGATGGCGTCGAAGCAGGGGCGCGAACCGACTCAGCGTCGATCGTGCCTCCGGCGACTTCTCGAACGCCTCGGTGTAGTCGAATAACGCCGTGTAGCCTGACCATTTTTCGTCGAATTCGGCGCGCGAAATGCGGCGGCTTCCGAGAGCGGGATCGGCCACCCGGACATGCGAACGCGCCACGTCGTAAAGGACCATCCAGTGATTGCCCTCCCAATGCACGATGGCGGGCATCGTCAGATCCGGCAGATTGCGGGGCGAGACCTTGAGCATGCGAGCCGCGAGCCCTAGTTCGCTCGCCGCATGGCAAATCGCCTTAAGGCTCGTGCCGTCCCGCGAGGTATGGCAGAGCTGCCGGATATGCGAAAGGCTAACTTTGCGCCCGAAGTGCCGGCAGATCATCGCCAGGCTCGCTGCCCCGCAATCCATCTCATCGATTTGCTGCACAAGCGGAATACCTCGGATTCGTCTCTTCCGGCGTTTTCCAGGGAGTTCCTCGCTCTTCGTGAACCGCTCTCCCTCCGCTTCGTCGATGGCGACCTTGTCCTGCACGCGGGTCTCCGCCGGAAGCAATTCCTCTGCAAAGTCGAGGGGAACGCGCGCGGTCGTGTCCGCCTGATACTGCGCCAACCGCTCCTCGAGCAGTCTGCCAAAGGCGGGAAACTCCTCCTTTATTTCTCGCGCGGCCTCCGGAGCAAGCGCCAGCAAACGACAGTCTGCTACCGCTTCGGCGGACGCAATGCGCGGCGAGCCATTCAAGATGGATAGCTCGCCAAAGAAATCCCCTTCTCGATAGAAGGCGAGATTTCGCTGGCGGCCGTTCAACTGCGTAAAGATTCGGACCCTTCCCGACTCGACCACAAACATCGGTCCAGCGGGGTCACCTTCACGAAGAATTGTCGCGCCCCGGTGGAAAGCAACCGGGGTCATCCTCTCCACCAAGGTTCGCAGGGCCCGTTCCGGCAGACGTCCAAAATTGCTGAACTCATGAAGAAATCCGTGCAGCGTGCGATGCCGGGAAGTAAGCTCCAGGGATGTTCTTAGAGCCGGCTGCCTTTCGAGCAGGGAGAGAAAATCTGCGCGGCTGAGCCGAACGGCCTCAACCGTAGTGCTGCATCGCACCGTGGCGTTGCGCCTTCCGCCGGTGATCAATGCTTGCTCGCCAAATTGGTCGCCCGGTCGCAGGGTGGCCAGCACGATTTCCTGGGCGCCCTTGAACTCCTTCACGACGCGTGCCCGCCCGTTGACCAGAATGTAACAGGCATCGGCTTCTTCGCCCTCCCGAACGATCAAATCGCCAAATTCGAAGTGTTCCTCGCGGAGGACTGCCCGGACTGACTCAGCGTGGTCTTCCGGAAGAAACCGAAAAAACGACGATCGGTCCAAGACTTCGTTCTGGTGTTGCGTCATGGGGCGCCGGTCGGCGGCAAGATCCATCGCACGAAACGCGCGACCAACTCAGAAAAATGACGCTCGACGATCCTCACTTCCACACGACGCCGGACTTCCTCATCTGCCAGATCGAACTCGCTCTTTCGGACGAGTCGGCAAAGCTGGAAGCCGCCGTCGCGCTCAATTGGATTTAAGATTTCTCCCGGTATCGCGCTAAGAAGCCTCGGCTGGAGGTGCTCGGGCAGGTCCTCGTAGAAAACGCTGACGTGCCGAAAGGGATAGCCCGCACCAGAGGCGACTTCCTCCATCGATTCGTCGTCCCCCCTAACGCAGGTGAAGGCCTCGCGTGCGGCATCGCGGGAGTCAAGTTCGATGACCTCAATCTCAAACCTCATCAGAGGCACGCGGAGTGTCTGCAACATCTGCTCGCGTGATGACAATGTTAGCAGTGCATCGCACTCGCGTTGAAAAACTGCCTCCAATTCCAGCATTTCGTTGAACCAAACGGCATTCGTCCCGAGGCCGAGGAGCCACGCGTCACGCATGTCGTCCTTCACTCCCGAGCGTTCTGAAAACCGCGCTCGTTCGTTCTCGACAGCGTCTGCTGGGACCGTCCTATCCGCTGCCTCTCGCGCAGCGACACGCCAAGCCAAGCCAGTTGCGAGGCGATCGAACTCTCCATTAAACAGCAAGTCGATTCTCAGGATCTCCCGCAGATTAGCTGGCGCGAACGCGTAATCCGGCATCAGACGCGCCCCGCCATCGACAATGGAAGCATCATATGTCCCCTGCCGGATGAGGAAATCGCTGAAGTCATCGAGAGTCAGGCTCCGTTCCTCGAGCCATTGCTCGGTTTCCTCCGCGCTAATGAGATCATGGCTAATCCTAAAATTCTCTGAGCGGGCTTGCAGGTCCGCTTGATCAGCCTCAAGACCGTTTGTCTCGCTTTGTGCATACTCCACCACTCGCGTCCAGCTCATCTCTAGCTCGCCGCGGAAATGGGCAGCGTAAATTACGTCATCCACCGTGATCGTCTCTTGCCCGACTCGGAAAACCACGCGATCGCCTATGCCTAAGATTGCATTATCCATTGGCGGCCAAGGAAGAGAGTTTAAGCGCTTGCCCCGGGCAACAATGCCTTGCTCGCCCGACGCACGGATTATCACGCCGGGCCAAAATGCCCTGCGGAACGTCGCGTGCCACCATAGCTAAGTACTTCATAGCATTCAAACGGCATCCCTTGCAAGTCCATCTAACGGCTCGAGAGGACAGGTAAATGGTTGACAGCAGGATATTGAAAGGACTTGATAGGTCCGCCTTCTTATGAACGCGAAGGTGGTGGGTTGAGAGAAAAGGCTTCAATCCCGCCGCGTTTTTGTTAATACCGAAGAACCCTTTCAACTTTCCCTAGCAGTCCGACGCGGCGAAGCGGATTCGGTTTTGGACGCTCTCTCGCGCCCAATTTTCCGAATTTCGACCGAGACATTAGGGAAGTCGCCGAACAAAGCGCCTTGTGTCCCTCTACAAAGTGCGTTCGCGTTCGTTCGTAAGTTCGAATGGCGCCACCGTCCTCGTAAAGTCGCAATCTGGCGCCTCTATCGTTACCCGCGTAGTTTAGATCAGATCACTATGCAATTGCCCGACGACGACCTGCAGCAATTCGAAGCGGATGGCGCCGCGCCCCTGCCTCCAACGAAGGATCAACGCTGGGTGGAACACAATGGGGCTCGCATTTGGTATGTGACGTATGGGTCCGGCTCCCCTGTGATCCTCCTGCACGGTGGCCTTGGGCATAGTGGTAATTGGGGCTATCAAGTACCGACGCTGATCGGCTCTGGCTATCGCGCCGTGCTTATCGACAGCCGCGGCCATGGCCGCAGCACGCGCGATTCGCGCCCCTTCACGTACGAGCTGATGGCATCTGATGTTCTCGCTGTGATGGACGTCCTGGATCTGGAAAAAGCCGCCCTTGTTGGCTGGAGCGACGGAGCCTGCACCGCTTTGATCCTCGCGAGGAAAGCCCCTGCGCGTGTTGCCGGTGTATTCTTCTTTGCCTGCAACATGGATCCCAGCGGCACCAAGGAAATGGTCTCGCCGAGTCCGATCGTTGATCGCTGTTTCGGACGGCACGCTAAAGACTACGCCCAGTTGTCCGCCACTCCGGACCAATTCGAAGCATTTGTCGAAGCGGTCGGCTTAATGCAAAAGACGCAGCCCAATTATTCTGCGCGCGACTTGGCCGCGATTCGAGTGCGGGTCGCGATCGTCCAAAGCGAGCACGATGAGTTTATTAAATTTGAGCATGCCCAATACCTCGGGCAAAGTATTCCCGGAGCGGAACTCATTCTCCTGCCCGGCGTCAGTCATTTCGCACCTCTGCAAAGACCCGAGCAATTCAATCGCGTGATGCTCTCTTTCCTTGCCAAGGTCTGGCGAGAAGGTTGATAGCTGATCGTTGATGGTTGATGGCTGTGGAGCCGCGTTCTCATTCAGAGGGACGCTGCAGCGGCACTGCCTCTACCGTTGCGCCGGAATATGCGGAACATTATATAATCCACAGATTCACCAAGGTGGACACAGATGGTTTCGCTGGACCGCCTTCAGAACGCCGATGGCCCATCAACCCTCAACAATCAACCATCAACCAGTCGTGACTTGCCGCCCGGCGCGCCATGCATCCAAGACTTCGTCGACGCGCCCGCGAACCAGCATTCTTGCATCATAGCGATCATGGCCCTTGAGCAAGAGTTCATCGTAATTCGTAAAGTCGTGCCGCACCGATGCGGCGACAGCCAGCCGGATTGCGTCAAGTTCGAATCGTTTCGCCGCTGCGGATCGACCGACTCGCCCGCTGTATTTGCGGCAGGCGTGTTCCGCGATCCTGCGGGCATCATCCGGAGGACACCCCGGAAAGTTTTCCCGGATCCCTGCGGCAAAGGCATCGACGTATTCGCGGTCGAGCTCTGCCTCGCGGGAAGCGCGGCGTGCACGCTGGCGTTGGCGGCGCTCGGCGTCGCCGAGGCACTCCGCTTCGGCGCGTTCTATAGCTTTCGGCTCGGCCACGATGCCCTGGCGTTCGTAGCGTTTCCTCGTCCGGCTCCACTGAACCACGACCGCCCGCAGCCGCGAATACCGTGTCGCCCTGCGTGTGAGCGCCGTATTCCCCCGCGGCAAATACTCCAGATGATCCAGGTCCGCGCACGCGAGACAAAGCGGCTTTCGTTCCTTGTTCAACGCGATCATCGCGCCGCCAGGCAAATCGCGTCCACACTCCGCACACTCCGCGTCGCGTCGAATAAAAAATACGACCAACTCGCCAGGTGCAGAATCGGGCGTGGGTTGCTTTTCGATCTCCATGTAAGTTGGAGCTAACGTTAAGATTAGAGCGTAACTGCCGCAGTTAACAGAGGTCAATCATGGACCATGTCCTTAAACAACCTCCAGCCCAGACAGCTTCCGATTGGAACATTTCTCACCACAGAGCGCACCGACGAAGGGGTGTTCGGCCCTCTGTGCCCTCTGTGGTTATGCGGAATCCGATTTCAGACTCGGCGCGCTCGGCAGACCCTAAGCGCCGTCCGGCTTCGACTTTCTGCTTGGCTGCTTCCAGCCAGGCATCGAAAATGGCCGGCGCGAGGAGCCTCCGTCAGATCCCACGTCTGTCCGGCCCGGATTGATGAGCTTTAACGGAGCCGCCTTCTTATCAACGCGGAAGGGACGAGAACGAGGACGAAGGATGAGGACGACGAAGTTGCCCAAGGTTTCAGCATTTTCCCGGCGAGAGTTGGATAAAGAGATCGGCAGTTTCGCCTGCCTTCGTCGCTAAGATCCAAGCCGGATTCCATAGGGGCAGATACCAATCCGGCTAAAGCAATCTGCCCCGGAAGGAAATCACTCAGCAAGTGCTTGACTTATGCATATCACATATGCATCATTATATGCATGAGGACGACATTAAATATTGACGATGCGTTGCTCGCGCAGGCGCGAGAATACACCGGGGAGACCGAGAAGACAGCGCTTGTCCGTATGGGCCTCGAGGCGCTCATCCAGCGTGAAGCCGCCCGGCGTCTCGCTGCTTTGGGAGGTACGATGCGGTCGCTCAACGTCCCCGCGCGCCGCCGCATGCCAGTCGCGCACCGCAAATGATTCTGGCAGACACATCCGTTTGGGCGGAGCACTTCCGACGCGGAATTCCGGCTTTTGCAGGGGCCCTCCAGAATGGACGCATCTCCATCCACACCGTTGTTCTAGGTGAACTGGCGTGCGGCAACCTGGTGAAGCGGACGAGAACGCTAGCCGCCCTGCGCAGCCTACCCTATTCGGCGGCCGGGACGACTGAGGAGTGCCTTGATTTCATCGAGGTGCACAGGCTGGATGGCCGCGGCATCGGATGGATCGACGTCCA
Source organism: uncultured Verrucomicrobiae bacterium (assembly GCA_963824895.1). Taxonomy (GTDB): domain Bacteria; phylum Verrucomicrobiota; class Verrucomicrobiia; order Chthoniobacterales; family Terrimicrobiaceae; genus DASTFP01. Next base: position 93,152 of record CAWGQS010000003.1, read on the forward strand.
ACTGCTTGTCTCCGCCACGCTTTCGGGCAATCCGCTATGGTCTCTCGACAACCGACTCGCCTCCGCGGCCGCCGGCTTGGGTGTAGCTTACGCCGCGGTCTAATCCGGTGACAAAAAAACGCTTCACCGCGGCCGTCCACTCCAGTGACACGCGCTGCTCAGTGGTCCGGGAACAAATGGCCAATCACAGAGAACACCGAAAAAGCAGATTTCGGTCATCTGTTTTAATAATCCCCTCTGTGTTTCCCGCGTTCTCCGTGCCTGCATTCCCGCGGAGAGAAGCACCCGCAGTTCCGAAGCAATATGCGCCGGACGCGACGAGAGCATATCACTGCTGTCGTCGACAATTACTGAGACGATAAGCGCGTCAACTTCTTGCATGCTCTGACTTCGTCATCCACTCGTCACCTTGAGAGAAACAATCTTCCCCGGAGGGGCACGATGCAAATCGTATCGTAAAGTCGATGCGCAGAGTCCGTAGCATCAAAGACCGGGGAGAAAGCGGCGCATAACTCAGACGACGGCGCTCTCTTGAGCTGGCTGCAAGCCTCCATCGGATTCCAGGAGCAGCCTCAAACTCGCCATCCATGCCATCCGCCAAGTCGTCGACGCACCGGCATTCCGGAACTGGCACGCTGACGGCTTCTCGGGTGCTAGCAGCGTTACGGTTTTTTGCTTTTGCCGCCTGACAAGTGCTGTAACGTTCGTAATGAGCTTTCGTTTTGTTGCGCCCACGGTCGCAGTCTCTTTACTCATTCTCGGATGCGCCGCTAGCCCGACCGACCCGGCGCGGGAGGCCCGCATGTGGCGTGCACAACTGCAACGCCAGCAGGAAGCTGTCCGCAATGATGGTCGCATTGGGCATATCGGCTACGAGGGACCCGCATCGAGGTGACTTTCGGGATTAGCTCATGGCATCGACCCGCGGGGATTTCGTCAGCGTGTCGTGGCGAAAACAATTGCCGCAAAAATCAGAGCATAGATGGGGTGTCTGGAAGCCGAAAACGTATGGAGCGATGATTGATGATGATCGCAAACAGACACGCGCTCGCCGTCCCATCCAGCCGGAGAAGATGTTGGGGAGGTCGGTTTTTATCAGACAACGCAAGCATGGCACTAGTGCACCAAATGGCCGCCAGCTCGAAACTTGTGTCGATCCACGTATAGGTTGGGTTCTCCAGGATGGTGCGGCTATCCGAAGCGTTGGCCTCGCGGCCGCCTTTGGACCTTTTACCTAACCATTAGATTAGGACATCCGCTTAGCACCGACAGTCATCGATCCGCCAGCGGTTCGCTAAGGGTCTACAGCAAGCTCCGGACCCGAACGTCGTCAGTTCCATCCAAAGGCATCACTCGCTCGCAACATCCAATGCTCATTTTCCTTGCAGTGGCGGCTCCTGCGCGACTTCGGGGTGTTCCTTGTCCCACGCGGCGAGGCTGGTCTTGCGGTCAGCGAGAAAAGTTGTCTCCAGGTAAACCTGGAGGAATGCCTCAGACACCGCGCGAGCTCCAGCCCGGCAAACCGCCGCATATAGCGGATGCGGCAGCGCATTATTGTCGATCACCTGCCGACCATCACGCCTTGCTTCCGCTGCCACCAGCACATAGGCAGTGAAGGGTGCTGACTCCCAGTCTCCCCAGCGGATGCAAATCACAGGCCGCAGATCATAGCCAAACTCGCGCACGCGCAGCGCAGCGATATCAGCTGGAGCCACCGTCAAGAGACGCCCGTTAAGCGCGTCTGCGGCCGACCGAGTGTAGTCCACGTTCAACGCCGCCCGCTCGCGCGGCGGGAAATTGCCACCGTAAGACTTTAGCAGCGCTTCCGGGATGACATAATTGAAGACGCGCCGCGCTCCCAGCGCGAGGACAGGTGGGTAGCCCTCGGCGGGCGTGTCTTTGATTGTTCGCGCGGTAGAGTCGCGGTTAAGAAGACTGCCATAACCGACGACTAATAGCTTACCCCCGGGCATTTTAACCACAGCCTCTTCCAATCCCTCCCAGGGATACTCGAACCCTGCTCCGTCCAGCGTCTTAAGCCCCGCTTGTAGCCTGGCAAGCGCCACGCTGGGCACTCCTGCGCGTTCGAGTAAGGCGTCGACAGGTTCTGTCGGGGGATTGGAAGGCTGTGAATGGAAAGCAGGTGGCGCAGGAGTGGGAGGTGGGTTGTCCGCCGCGAGGACGCTCGCGGTAGTCAATGCTGCGCAAACAAAATGAAGAACTTTCATCATCGCCGACTAAGGGTATCCTTCCGCCCCTCATCTCTCAACGTTAGCATTATACTTCCTCTCGGTGCGTCAGCCGCCAAAACGAAGTTGGCGAGCACGTAGCCTCAGTTCTGGTGAATGAGCTGTGATCGCTGCAAGGAGGGTGTCGTGGAATTGCCGCAAAAGGCGCTTCGCTGAGAATCCGTGAATAAGAATTGAAAGTGTCGCGTATAAACTGCGTCGGGTGTGACTTCAGTTGCTTATTTGGGAGAATATCCCAAAATCCCCTGATTTCGAATAGCGTCGAAGACCTCCTCAGGAATAAGCGCAAATCCGAGCTCCTTACTGACAGCGAATCCTCCACCCATTTCCCTCCCCCGGCGATGGGGATATCGCCGCTACAAGGGCATTTCGTAGCGACGGTGTCCTCACCGTCGTTTTTGTCTCAGCCTAGACGAGCGCGATCGCCGCGGGGCTGATGCCATCCTGGCTTAGCGCCACGGCAAACAATCTGCAAGCTGCCCGGCAAAACGGGTGAGCGCATCGCGAAGCTCTCGGGCACGAAAGGAAACACTAACCCACAGTTTCCGGCCGCAATCGCGCAAGAAATCCGGACCAGTAGAGTCACTACACATTTCGGTTTCTGAACCTAGCGGCGCAGGCGGCGCGGAAGGAGTTTCCAAGCTCCTGCAGCTTGTTTTCAGGGCGGTTACACGACCGGGACGAGAAACCAGAACTCAGAGGGCAGAAACGTTCCCGAGAAGCACGTTGCGAGCTGTTCAGAGAGTTGCTCTATTGGAGAAGCATGCTCCCCCTTGATGTAGCCGGTGCAAACGGACCGGAGACCAATCACCAGGTAATTCTGGAGATGAGTCGCATTAGCAAGCAATTCGGACCGACTCAAGTCTTGACCGAAGTGCACTTCGAGCTGCGTGGAGGCGAGATCCATGCCTTGATGGGAGAGAACGGCGCCGGCAAATCGACTTTGATGAAGATCGCCGCCGGGCTGATCGACGATTTTGAGGGTGAGATTGTGGTCGGAGGCAGCCCGGTGCATCTGAACTCTCCGCGGGCCGCGGCACGGGCGGGTATCGCTATGATCCAGCAGGAATTGAGTCTCGTGCCGGAGCTAGCCGTGGACGAGAACATCTTTCTCGGCCAGGAGAAATTGGGTGGCCTGTTTTTCGTGGATCGCCGGCGACAGATCGAGGCGTCGCGGGCGGTCCTTGCGCCGTTGGATTTCCAGGCGCGGATCGATCAGCCCGTGAGCCGGCTGCGCGTGGGTGAACAGCAGTTGGTAGAGATCGGGAAGGCGCTGGTATCGAAGGCACGGATCTTGATTATGGACGAACCAACCTCGGCGTTATCGATTCACGAAACGGAGCGCTTATTTGCAGTGATCCGGCGGCTTGCTGGCGAGGGTGTGGCAATCGCTTACATTTCTCATCGCATGGAAGAAGTCTTCGCCCTGGCCGATCGGATTACCGTTCTTCGCGATGGACGCTTGATCGGCATCTTGGCCGCTCGCGAGGCAAATCGCCGCGAAGTGATCCGCATGATGGTGGGCCGCGAACTCCAGGAGGTCCTGGCCTCCGGTAAAGCCGACGCACCTACTCGCCAACCGCTCTTCGAAGTCAGGAACCTATGGCTCGAACACCCAGCGCCAACCCCGACCAGGCGGATGTTGGTCGATCGCGTTTCGTTCTCCGTAACCGCCGGGGAAGTGCTCGGCCTCGCAGGGCTGCTCGGCGCAGGGCGAACGGAGACCTTAGAAGTCCTTTTCGGGCTTCACCCCGAAACCAGCGGAGGTGAAATCTTCGTGAATGGTCGGCGAGTCTCTTTGCGAAATCCGACGGAAGCCAAGCAGCATGGGATTGCAATGGTGACCGAGGATCGGAAGCGCGACGGCTTGATTCTCGCCGCCGGCATCGATCGAAATACCGAGCTGACGGTGATGCGTTCCGTCTCCAATTTCGGAGTCGTCTCGAACCGCGAGGAACGCGAGGTTGCCTTGCGGACCATTCGGCAACTCGGGATTCACGCGAGGGGCCCGGAGCAGATGGCGGGCACGCTCAGCGGCGGTAACCAACAGAAGCTGGTCATCGGAAAGTGGCTCCAGGCTTTTCCCAAGATCCTCCTTCTCGACGAGCCAACCCGTGGGATCGATGTCGGGGCAAAGGCGGACATTTACCGCCTGATTCAGCAACTCGCCGAAGAGGGCCTGGCGATCGTGTTGGTTTCCTCGGAATTGCCCGAGCTCACCCTGTTGAGCGACCGTATCCTGGTCCTGCGAGAAGGTCTCCCCACGGCGCGACTGAAGCGATCGGAATTCTCACCTGAGACCATTCTGGAGTACGCTTCGCCGGGCGGGCGCGTCCAATCCGAATTTGCGAAGGTAGCGGCGTGAACACTGTGCTCGGGCGGATCTTCAAGTTTATCCTGACGACGAAGCTTTTCTGGGGGTTGGCGGTCCTCTACGTGACCGGCGTGCTCCTCTCGCCTGTGAATAACAAGGGGATAAATATCTTCCTGAGTCCCGGTAACCAGGCCGACGTGCTGCGACAGGTCTCCAACAACGGAATCATCGCCGTCGGGATGACGTTGGTGATTCTGACGGGTGGAATCGATCTTTCGGTCGGTTCAATGATGGCGCTTGGTTCGGTCATTTGCGCCATGCTTTTGACTCAGCAGGGATGGACCAATGCGTCGCTCTTTTCCATTCCGATTCTGGCCGTCGTTTGCGTGATGCTTTGTGTCTATCTGATCCCTTTGATTGCGATGAACGTGCAGGGCGGAACCCATCGCACCGCCGAGAAGCCGCCCACCAAGATCGTCGCGGCGGGCGCTTTTGCGGGCCTCATTCTGGCTGCCGTCGCGGTTGCTTGGACGATTGGACAACTGGAGCCGAAATTTGGTGTCCCAGGCGTGCTTGTTACCGTCCCCGCCGTCGGGCTGGCGCTGGGTGCCTTGAACGGTGTCATCATCGCCAAGGGACGGTTGCAACCATTTATCGTCACCTTGGCGATGATGGTCGCGATATTGGGGCTGGCGCGGTTGCTGGCCGGCCAATACGCGGCTGTTTACCCGGTCTATACGGGTTCGAACGCCACGGAAAATTTTGATGTGTTGAGGGCGCTGGTGTTTAACGTCGTGCCTGTTCCCGGGATTTTCTTTCTCTTCGCTGTCTTCGTTTTCGGGTTTGTCTTGAAGGTAAGTACGTTCGGCCGATACGTGTACGCGATCGGGGGGAACGAGCAAGCAGCGCGACTCGCCGGAATCCGGGTGGACGGCGTCAAAATCTCCGTCTATGCGATCTCCGGGATGCTGGCAGCTTTGGCGGGTGTTCTCTACACCGCCCAATATCGCCAAGGTAAACCGGACGCGGGCACCGGAGCGGAGCTGGACGCAATCGCAGCGGTGGTGATTGGCGGGACCAACCTCATGGGCGGCCGAGGATCGATGACCGGCACGCTTGTCGGGGTGCTCATCTTCGGCTTTCTAGGCAATATTCTGCTGCTGAAAAACATCGACAGCAATACCCAGCTGGTTCTGAAAGGACTGATCATCCTGGGCGCCGTGCTGTTGCAGGAAGGTCAGATGGCAGGCTGGTTGAAGCGGTTCCGCCCCCGCGGAAAGAAGCCTCCCGGACAAAGGGCCACTGCGGAGGTCGTCGGTCCAGAACGATGAAAGCAGATGTGGAAAAAAACAGGATTTCCGCTAAAGTAGGACGGAGCTGTCGGACTTCTGCTGGCTTCAGCGCCGGAACACCCCCCTCCGGGTCCAAGCGGAATCGCAAAAACTCAAGCCAGAAAATTCTAGCGGCACCAGGATCCTGTAAAATGGCAGCGCGGAGATAAACAAGAACGAGTCCCCCTAACAAACGAACCCCCCAAACTATGCAAAGAAGAACATTCATCAAAATAAGTGCAGTCGCGGCTGCGACGGCGGTAATTGAACCGTTCCATGTGCGAGCGCAGTCGAAGAAACTTCGATTTGGTTTCTCGCAAGTTACGATCGTTGAACCCTGGCGGGTTCAATTCAACAAGGACATGAAGAAGGAGGCAGAAAAGCATCCCGACCTGGAGCTCATTATCACGGACGGACAGGACAAAACGGAGAAACAGGTGGCCGATATCGAAAACCTGATCCGCCAGGGTGTTGATGTCTTGTTAATTAGCCCGAAAGAATCGGCCGGGCTGACCGGGGTAACCCTCAAAGCGATTGAGGCCGGGATTCCCACCATCATTCTCGATCGCAACGTGGATACGGATAAGTACACGCAGTTCATCGGCGGCGACAATGTGGAGATAGGCCGTGCGGCCGGAGAATATACCGTCAAACTTCTCGGCGGTCCGGGCAACGCCAAGGGTAATGTCATCGAGCTCTGGGGCGGCATGGGCACGCAGCCGGCTCACGATCGCAGCAACGGGTTCCACGCATTTACCGACAAGGAACCTGGCATCAAGTCGTTGCTCAAACCGATCGATACCGATTGGAAGCAAGCGAGGGGTTACGATATAATGTCGACCGCGCTGAAATCCTTCGACAAGATAGACGTCGTCTACGGGCACAATGATCCAGTTGCCTACGGCGCGTACCTTGCGGCGAAGGATGCCGGGCGGGAAAAGGAAATCAAGTTCCTCGGTATCGATGCGCTTCCCAGCGAGGGAGTCACGTGGGTCCACAAAGGACAGCTGACGGCGACGTTCCTCTATCCGACGCCGGGGGCGGAAGGTGTCCGACAAGGGTTGAAGGTCGTCAAAGGCGAGAAAGTCGAGAAGAAGATTATCCTGCCGACAATGACGATCGACAAATCGAACGCCGCGGAGGTCCTGAAGGAGCAGGGGTTGCCAGTGTAGCTTGGCCGTAAAATCGACCCGTCGGGATCGTTTGTGCCGGAAGCAGGATGCTCCCTGCCTCCTGGCCGAAGCACAGAGCGGTTCGGTGGGTGGCAAGACGGAGCGTCGTAACTGTGTTGCGGTTCTCGAGCGTTTGATAGACTTGCTGCGCCGGGGAGCGCGTATTTCCTTTGTCGAAACGAAACGTTAACCTGGTTCTCCCCAGACTGTAGATGTGGAGCTCGCACCAAGACGGGTGAGGCTAAGGCACGAGGCTGCAACCGCATTTGGAAATCATTTTGTCTTCGCTCGCCGTGCAGGGGATCAAATTCTCCTTGCCGACGGTCGTCCGCACAGAGTTGACGTCCCAAATCTCCTAAACGTGACTTCCTGGCTAATCAGCTTGAGCTCTTTGCGATATTCCTGGGAGGCCACAGTCCAGCCGCGGCAACAGTGCTACCGTCCATGTAAGCTTTTCATAGCCTCGACCCCGTTTCATACTCCGCACCAGCAAGATTTCGTTGAGTCGGCGAAGTCCTAGGCAGCGGCAAGCGGGAGATCGAACAGGATGCCTCGTGATGCTGGGTAAAAGAAAATGCAGACGCGCGGGCGCACGGCGGTTCGCTCCATCGGATGGTTACCACTACGGGGGTTCAGTGCATGGTTACTGCCAGACACAACAGGACAAAGCCAATAAGGAGTAGCCAAGACCGCACGCCCTGAAAGAACTCCCAACGGCGGCGAGTCTCCTTCCAGTTTGGCGGTGGGTTGGTGGCGTCCCACTGGCCTGTGGCCGCGTTGATGGGCACGTTGAAAACGATGGTGGAGATGAGAGCCGCCGCGAGTGAAGCCGCCGCTGCGCAAAACACCCAACGTGCGGGACTGACGTGGCGCATATGCACTGCGTAGCTGACCGAGACGACAACAGACAGTGTCATCAGAACGGGCATCACACGCCCGAAAGTGCGCAAAAGCCCCTGCTCGACCTGAAGGTGATACTCCCGCGGAAGGCGTCGCAGCACGGGATGAACAAAGGCGTAAGAGCCGAACTCGGCGCAAGAGGTGAAACCAGTCAGAACGAGGCAGACAAAGCCGAAAAGGTCCATAAATTACAATTGTTCGTTTGGTGCGGGTGGCGCGCCAGCGGCGTGCATCCCCGCGCCGATGGCCTTGGCGAGCGTCGTCAGCGCTTTGAGGGCACCATAGCGTAAGAACCGGTGACCTGCTCTTCTGGGTTCGTGCGAATGTGCTCAATGCTCTCCAAAGCAACGCCTTCGACCGTGGCGCGGAACCACAGGGCGCGAGTGTCGGAGCCTGCAATTACGTCAGGGTAATGACAGTCGTCGAACGGCGAAAACACGAGCGGCAAAATCTGACAGGCTGCCTCCCGGCCAACCGAAGGCTCCTCGTGAACAGGCGCGTAGAGGCGCCTGTCGTCAGCGAACCACTGTGAGTAGCAATGGAGGTCTTTGAACGCAAACGCGTCAGCGAACAAGGAGTTCCCGACATGCGAACATTATGGATTAAACTTCACTACGGGCCAAAGGCCCGGGTCTGATCGGAACCGCCGGACGCGGACCCGCATGTCCGGTGGTGTGGGACCCGTGGCTGACTAATACTCAGTCACGGGCACCCGATTTGGCCCCGCAAGATGCAGCTTGTCGATCGATTTCATCCAAATAACTTCGCCACCATTCGATCGCCTCGCGGAGTACGTCACGTTGGTCTCTGTCATTGAAGTGCGCCGATATCCAGGAGTTTTCTAGTTAACTCCTGGAGGGATTGGCCGCTTAGCAACTCGGTGGCCGTGTTGCGGTTCTCGGCCCGGTGACGCCTTGCTGCGAAGACGACAGTTCGTTCGTTCAAGCGAAACCTGTCCCGCTGGTTGTTCCCCTGCCTGCAGACGTGGAACTCGTCACCCACACCGCCGCTCTTCCAATCGATTCGCAGAACCGATACCTACTCTAAAAGATGACGAAAGAAGATGGGCTTAGCATCGGAGTTATCGGCATTGGAATCATGGGAGCCGATCACATCGAGACGGTTACGAGAGCAGTCTCCGGAGCCGGAATTTGCGCCGTCGCTGATCTCGATCCCAAACGTGCAGACGACACCGCCTCACGCGTCCCCGGCGTGAAGGCTTTCGCGTCGGCCGAACTCCTCATCGAGTCGCCCGAAGTGGACGCCGTTATCATCGCCTCCAGCGACGCTACACATGCTCAGTACGTCGCCGCATGTATTTCCGCGCGAAAGCCGGTCTTGTGTGAAAAGCCGCTGGCACCAACAGTGGCAGAATGTGAGCAGATTCTTCGCCTGGAGCAGGCGATCGCTGGGCGGCTGGTCCAGGTGGGATTCATGCGTCGATTTGATCCCGGTTATATGGAATTGCGGAGAAGGATCGCAGCAGGGGAAGTCGGCACTCCCGTGCTCGCCCACTGCGTGCACCGCAACGTCGATGTGCCCGCAAGCTGGACCTCCGAAACAACGGTGGTCAGCGCCGCTTCGCACGAGATCGACGTCATGCCTTGGGTTTTTGGTCGCGACATCATCCGAGTAACGTGGCTTTCTCCAAGGCAAACGCCTCCTGCCACCCTGCGCGACCCTCAAGTGGTGATCATGGAACTCGAGGGCGGCGCTTTGGTCTTTGACGAAGTCTTCATGAGATCGGGATATGGCTACGAAATCCGATGCGAAGTTGTCGGCACAGCAGGCACAATAGAGTTGGCACCGACGGCGCGAGTTGTAACGCGCTCGCGTTTGAAACTCAGCCGGGACTTTCCTCCCGATTGGCGTGGGCGCTTTGCGGACGCGTATCGCCGGGAGCTTCAAACCTGGGTCGATGCCGTCATTCGCTGGCGCTCAGGAGACGTTGCGAATAATGTGGGCCCGGTCGACGGTCCCGACGCCTGGGATGGTTATCGTGCGGCGCTCGTCGCGCAGACGGTCCTGCTCTCCATGGCTCAGGGCAGCCCGGTCTCAGTAGAGCCGCTGGGAGTGCCCGAACTGTACAAACCTTACCGCAGGTCCTTCACGAGCTCTGGGAACGGCTGATGAAAGGGCCTGCCACGCGTCGATAGACAAGCTTGCGGTGCCGAACCTCCCGTCTAAGCGCTCAATTCATCCAACTCCATCCACCGATACTAAGCGTCTCGGCGACGACATGCGCACTTAGTAAGACCAAGCTATACGACTACGAGATGATGGACACTCCGCGACCGACGGTCATTCCTGTCGCGGGACTTACTCGACGCCCCCTTTGGTGGCGCAAAAGCCGCGGTGGCCGTTGTCGTCTCGAAACATGCAGAGCGCCCTAAGAGCAAAACCTCGCTACCAGTGGATCAATCGTCCAGTCCCATAGGAGGCATGTCCGATGAAGAAGTGCTGGCCTTCATCAGCTCTTTCGTAGGTGTGCACGACTCGCAGAGACCACTAAGCATAGCCAACTTTTTCCAGCCAAGGTCCGTATACATGGACTACGGAGAGGTTGACCTGGATTTCATCCAGAAAGACAGCGATAAGCACCGCGCAGGATGGCCGATCCGACACTACAAGCTCGTGTCATCGATCAAGCTGGCCCGTAACGAGGAGCCGGGCATCAGTGGTGTACACTACCGGATAGCGTTTGCCGTTGAAAACGCTTCGGCTCTGGCCATTCATTCCGCCGCCGCGGATGTGACCAGGCAAAGGCCTATACCTGCATCCTGAGCTCCTGCAGTCGCTCACAACTGGTCGGCTCCACGAAGCGCGTCACCGCATATACTCGAATTTGCAAACCGACCGGGCTGTTAGTGTCAAGCACCCGGCTCGGGGAATTCCTCAAGGCCGATGAAATCGAGATCTTGTATCGCAACGTCGATCGTGTTCTTGCATCTGGCGGTGTTTTTACACGAGTGACACGCGCTACGAGAAACCCAGTGAATCTTTCAAGTGCCTTCGAGCTCTTGACCCGGTATCGAATTATCGATCATCTCGACACGTTCTTAGACAAACTCCCGATGGCGGAACCTTAAGCTCGTCGAGGACGAAACCGGGGTTCGACCTGCGTTCGTGCGGTGAGGCGAATCCCTCGTGCTATCTCCGGACCGCGTGAAAAACTGCTGGCGTTGAATGCGCCTCCAATCGTCTCGAGCAAATCCCGAGCCGAAGTAAATGCGACCGACGAACGCTTAGATCACAATAACAGGGGTATCATCGCAACCAGTGCAGCGTCTGCCTAAAACACTCGCCTATTCGGCGGGTTTCATAAGTTCAAACGTTTCAAACAGAGGAACCAGATCGATTACCTCGTTTGCGGCGCCCTTCAATCCAGCGCCCAGCGTTTGAGCGGTCGCAGCCACTTCCACACGAATTCCACGGCGCCGGAGCTGCAAAGCCAGGTGTGCAAAATCAGCATCGCCCGTCACGAGAACGACGACTTGGGGACGCATCTCTACGGAAAGCTCGACTGCATCAATCGCCATCAACACGTCGACGTTGGCTTTGTAATGCTTGCCATCCCCCGGCGAACCCTCTTTCGCCACCACGAGAAATCCGTTCGAACGAAGCCAATGCAGGAACTTGTTCTTCTTCTCTCGTTCAGTTTGCCACTCCGGTATTGGAGGAGGCAAACCAACGTAGATGACCATCTCGATTAACTCTCGTCCCCGATCGATACTCGCAAGGTGATCGCGGAGTTTTAGCCAGTCTAGTTTTCGGCCCAGTGCCCGCACCGAGCTCACGACGTTGGATTCATCCACAAAGACCAACACTCTTGCGGTTCGCACAAAAATAGAATGCCTTTAGCCCTTTCAGTGTAGCAATTAAAAATTAGTCGCTGAAGAGGGACGCGGAACGTATTCAATCGAGAACGGCAGCCCACCAACGATAAAGACCGGTTCTTCGAGCTGTCGAAGGCATGCGATCGCTTCGCTGGTTGCGCTGGCGACAGGGCGTAACCTCCTGTGCCCGCTGATTCGCGTTTTGGACTTCCTTTTCCCAAGTCTTTCTCGCCTCGCCAGCGGAAGAGAAACGTTCTGCGAACAACGTGTCCGTCGGGTTCCTGCGAACCTTACTAGCAGTCGTCTGAAGTCTCGAAATCGAGCAGCATCGAAAGATCTCTGTAAAGATATAAGTCACCCTTCGTCGAAAGAAGCCGCCTTGCGTGACCATTCCTGCGAAGTTCCTATGCTTTGAATCCGTTTCAGCGATAGCTACCTCAACAGAAACTATTGCCTGGTTGACTTCGTGACAAGTTCGCGCAAGCGGGCAGTCGTCTGCTCACGGTCGAGCCTGCTCGCTGCAAGGTCGATCGTAAGTGCCAACCACTCATCTGCATCGAGCTTCTCATTAGGCAGGAGTGCGTTCTCGCTGAGAAACACCAAACAGGTCGCCAATGCAGCGCGCTTGTTGCCATCGACAAAGGGGTGATTTCTGCACAAGTAAAAAAGGTAGGCAGCAGTAATTTCCAACGGATCTGTGAAGATCGTTTTGCCCATCATGGTCGCTTGCGGCGCGGCCACGGCGGATTCCAGCAGTGTCTCGTCACGCACCCCGCCAGCGCCGCCGTGTGCCGCCAGCACCTCGGTGTGGATGGCCTTCACCGCCTCTAGCGTGAGGTGGGATAACGTCACGCCAGTCGCCGAAATAACTGAGCATTCTTCCGAATCAGGCGTTTTGCTGTCGCGGCTGCCCTCTGCGGTCCAATTACCGGACGCACGGGTGTGAGGACGATCGATCCGCCCTTGTGCACAGTAATCGTGACTTGGTCACCCACCTTAAGACGTGCGAGATCCATCAGGGCCGCGTCGAAGATGATCCCTCTTGAGTTGCCAATCTTGGTGATCGTCTTCGTCATCACGTAAAACTATGTTTTACCCGTGCGTTCGTCAAGCCTAAGGCGATCACGTGCAGGAAAACGTTGCTTTGGTGGACGGTCTACCTGTCGAGCAGCGTTCGCCGGACTCTCTATCCAATCTCGAGTCAGCATTTGCCAAGGAAGGGACAGCCTCGCAGGCTTCGAATGCGGCGCGATAAGATTCATGCTAGACGGCGTAGGGATTATCCGCACCAAGGTGGGGCTCCACGAAAAATGGCTTCGCCCGACGTTAGCGCGGGCGCGCAGGTGGTCGAACCACAGGTTCGTGAAGGGCCATGACACGCAATGTCTATCGGCTAAAGAAAACGGAAGCCAATTTGGAAAATCTTCTTCGCATCGCGTCGGATGGCGGGATCGAGCTTTCAACTTCAACATCTCAAGGAGAATTATGCCCATCGAGCTTCCAACAAGCAATCGGCCCGACCACAAATCCACGTAGGCGCGAAACGAATTCTGGCCGCAACGAGCAACCCGCATCGATCCGTCCTCCAGCGCAAAACCTACGCGGTGGGTAGGCATGGAGAATCGCGCGTTGCCTGTAATGGAAATCGACCTCCTCGAAATCATCCCCGGCCATGGTTGCACATCGGATCCGGCAAGAGAGCTGGCTAATCTCCTTGCCCGGGGAGCTTTAATCGGACGAATTACTTCGGGCCGTTACTTCAGGGGAGGTCGATGCTGGTCGGGCTCCTGCGGACCCTACGAGCAGTCGTGGAGCTATCGAAATCCAGCGAGAAAATCGTTTGAGAATGTAGCTTCAAGCTATTTCCAGCGTGCAGTATAAGATTTGAGGTGTGGACCTTCCTGTGAACCCGCCAATTTTGCCGATGCTCGCCAAGCCGACCGGCGAGTTGCCGGTGGGCGGAACATGGATCTTCGAACCGAAATGGGATGGATTTCGTGCGCTGGTGTTTCGCGACAGGGACGAGATCCTGATCCAGAGCCGCGACGAAAAATCGCTCAACCGCTATTTTCCGGAACTACTCGAGCCGCTCCGCTCTCAGTTGCCCGATCGCTGCGTGCTTGATGGCGAAATCGTCGTCGCAAAGAATGGTGCGCTTGACTTCGGTGCCCTGCAGCTGCGCATTCATCCCGCTGCGTCGCGGGTGAAGCTTCTTTCACAGGAAATTCCGGCATCGGTCGTATTATTTGATCTCCTCTCGGAGGGAGACCAGGATCTGCGGGACACGGCGTTCAACGAGCGCCGCCGAAGGCTGGAATCGTTGCTTTTATCTGCAGCGCCGCCAATACACCTGACGCCCGCCACCAGCGAATCAAGCGTAGCGACGGATTGGTTTCGTCGCTTCGAGGGAGCCGGTCTTGACGGCGTCATCGCCAAGTCGGTTTCGGGAACCTACGAATCTAACAAGCGCGTGATGCTCAAGGTCAAGCACGAGCGCGATTGCGATTGTGTCGTTGCCGGCTTTCGCTGGCACAAGAAGGGTGGGCGCACCGCTGTCGGCTCACTCCTGCTCGGCCTCTACGACGAATCCTGTTCGCTGCAACATGTCGGCGTCTGCGCGAGCTTCACGGAAAAGAAGCGACGCGAGCTTGTAGAATTCCTCGCACCATACCGCCAGAACGCGCTCGCCGCTCACCCGTGGAAAGATTGGGCCGAGCATGGAGTCGCGAATGAAGCTGAGCATCGCATGCCTGGCGGCCAAAGCCGCTGGAGCCAGGGCAAGGACCTGTCCTGGGAGCCGCTACGTCCCGAGCTGACGGTCGAAGTCGCTTACGACCATATGCAGGGCAGCCGCTTTCGTCACATAGCGCAGTTTCGAAGGTGGCGCACGGACAAGAAGCCGAGCGACTGCACCTATGCCCAGCTCGAAATTGTCCCGCCGCAGGAGCTGGCGGAGATCTTCGGTAGCGCTCGCTGAATTCGCTATCTCTGATGCTGCTTCGAAACGCGCCAGTTACGCCATTCACGCGTGGGATCGTCATCAGGGTCGGGAGTTTCTTGCGATGGCCGCAGGGCTTCCGGCACATTCCGCAGATTCACTCGGATGCGGGTCCAGGTGGATGACCTGCCTCGCATGGAGTCGATCAGCACGTCGTCCACGGCGAGAAGTCTGGCCACTTCGGGATATCTCCTTTTCCACCTTTCCAGGCCCGCGAGAGCGGTATCCTTGTCAGGAGAGTTCGCAATCACGAGAAGTGGCATCTTCGCCCGCGGTTTCTTGGCGGACTTGGCGCGCGAAGGCGCCACGCGCGGTGCTTCACCCTCGGTCTTACGAAAATGCGGCGGCCAAGGCGCGTCACCAAGACCCGCGGCCTCGTCTCTTGCTGCGAGTTCGAGCAGCTTATCGATCGAACCTGGCTCGGCGTCCATCCCGGCGTGTGGATCGCCGAACTCAGCGAAGCGCTTCGGAACCGTGAGGACAGAGAAGTCGGCTGGGTCGCACTCGGGGACCTCATGCCAGTGGAGTGGCATGGACACACGGGCGTCGGGAAGCGGGCGCACGGAATACGCCGAGCAGGTAGTGCGGTCCTTCGCGTTCTGGTTGTAGTCGAGGAAAACGCCGTGACGCTCCTCCTTCCACCACTTCGAACTAGCCAGGCCCGGTAGGCGTCGCTCCACTTCACGCGATAACGCGAGCGCGGCGCGGCGCACTTCGTCGAAGGCCCAGCGCTGTTGGATTCGCACATTCACGTGCATGCCGCGTGAACCGCTCGTTTTCGCCCAGCCACGAAGCCCCATCTCCTCGAGAAGCGATTTCACTTCAAGAGCAACCCGCCGTACGTCCCGCCAGTTTACGCCAGGACCTGGATCAAGATCGACTCGCAATTCGTCGGGGTGCTCGAGATCGCCGGAGCGCACGGGATGTGGATGTAGCTCGATACAGCCCAGATTGACGATCCAGGCGAGCCCCGCCGCGTCATCGACGACGACCTCTTCCGCTTTGCGGCCCGAAGGGAATGACAGCGTGACGGTTCGCAACCACGCGGGCCGCTTGACGGGGGCGCGCTTCTGATAAAACGCCTCGCCTTCGGCGCCGTCTACGAAGCGTTTGAGAACCAGCGGACGATCGCGGATGCCAGTGAGGACACCCGGGGCAACTGATAGATAGTAGCGAACCAGATCGAGTTTCGAGAGCTTCGTCTGCTTAGAGAAATACAGCTTGTCCGGGTGAGTCACACTGACTTCCCGTCCGCCGATCGACAGAACCTCAGCCGTGTCATCCTTCATCACCGAAACAGACTACCATACCGAGTCTCAACTTATCTTCTTTCGACCGTCGTAACAAAGATGTCTCGGATGTCGATTTGACGGTCGTTATTTGTCTATCGGCGCTTTTGCGGGCTTTCGGCCCGTCCTTTGCTGTCTTGCCAGTTCCTCTCAGTAGGGCCACGAGCGCCCTCTCCCATTTCTCTTCCCTCAATTCGGCTACTTCCCGCCCTCCCCAACCGCTGGGTTCCTCGAGTTCGGCATAGAGCTTCTTCAGATTCCGGCGAAACTCCTCTCGGAGGCCACCGCCCAGCCGCGACAATACCGCTTCGCCAGCGAGTCCCGGGAAGCCGGGTCACTCTCCTCGGCAAACTCCAACTGCCTCTCATATTGCCTCATCCCCGCAACAGAGTCGGGAAACTCCAAGGCAGAAAGAAAACGTCCTCGCCTCAGCGGCTCCGGCGGTCGGCTCTGGAAGAATTTCGGATAACTTGACGCTTGTTAGGAGCGCAACTTCCCGACCGTCACCAGACCTGCCCGCACTGGATTGAGATGAACGTAGTTGACGAGTCCCAAAAGCGGCCTCCCCTCTCTATCACCAGACTCTTGTAGCGAGACTGAAAAACATGTCCGCGCTCGTCGCGCAAGGCATTGAAGCGGATGCCGAAAGTGCCCTGCAACCACCGCATTCCCTCGACCAGGTTTCCCTCCGGAGTTTCCACCGCAAGATAATAATGGCTATTCATGATCACATACGCGTGGAGGAACCACTCGCACTTTCGACATACCTCGTCTTCTCAAATTAGCTTCGCGCTCCCCTCGTCAAAGAGCTCTTTGCGGCAGTTGCCCCGGCTGATCACGTGGTAAATCGCTCCCGCAAACTCCAGTCTCGGTTTCCTTGCCATCTCCATCAGTTCCCTTGCTGGTCTGCCAAAGTCAGGATGTATATTCTAGGACTGACCCCTTTCCGACCTCTAGACGTTGTACTCGTCTATCAGTGATGCGGTCTGCAGCGTTTGAATCAAATTGCCGCTGCCAATAATCTGCAGGTCAGGGCCCGACAATTCTCCCTAGAGAGAACTGGGCTATTCATCTAACGTTGCGCATGCGCGGGTTAGGCGCTGCGTCCTGATGGGCAGTCGAGTGCCGCACATATCGCGGCCGTGTCGTAGTAATAGGGGGTGCCTTCAATGACTAGACCGTCCTTGATTCTTAGCACTTCAGCGAAAGGTTGCCGGACTTCCTTCCCGGAGCGCCGCGCAGTAGCTACGAGTATGCAGCACATGAACAGGGTGTCACCATCGATTGTTGCCCGCATGTCTTCGACGTTCATTAGGCTCCAAACGTCGTGCATACTCTTGAAGAGAGCTCCGAGCGATGTGTGGCCCCGCCAATCGCCTGCATAGGGCAACGAAGCTGGCTCATGCACTACAATTTCCTGGTGAAATATGCCCGCGATTCCCGCGAAGTCTTCGTGCGCGGATTTCATGAATTGCATTTCCGCCGCAAACATACGGGTTAAGATTCCCATCGCTTCTGCATTAGTGTTGCTCGTCTGATTCATGATAGTGACCTCATCAAGGTGTGGGCGTAGATGATCTCACGAAGTTGCTCGCAGATATTTTTTTTCAACTGAGCTGAGGGCCCGTTGCAAATGATCTGGTCGGCTTCGTGTCGGAATGACAATGGAAAAATCGCATGACTCCCTTTCAGGAGGGGGCGCCACTGTAGCTGGCATAGATGGCCTCGGCGTTTTTTAGGCCAAATTTGGCGTGTGAGTAGGACTTACATTTGGCGCTTAGTGCTCGCAGCTTAGTGGGGTTTGATCTGATCTCCCTTAGAGCGGACGAAAAACCTTCGACGCTGCCATCCGTGAGAATACCGACCTCACTATCGACGGCTTCAGCGATGCCGCCAATCTTGGAGCCAATCACTGGCACCCCGCAATACATGGCTTCGATAATGACTCTTCCTAGGCCTTCTTTGTATTGAGACGGGATCAGCAGAAAATCGGCTTGGTGATAGTATTTGTGCAAGCCGTCGTTCGCGACTTTCCCTTCGAATACAAAATTGCGGTGCTGGCGGGCGAACGCTTCCACCTCTTTTTCGAGGGGGCCCGTGCCAATGACGCGAAACGTGAACTCCGGAAACCGCAGCGCAAGCTCCTTTAATACGTTGATTCCTTTGTTTTCAACCAAT
Source organism: uncultured Verrucomicrobiae bacterium (assembly GCA_963824895.1). GTDB lineage: Bacteria > Verrucomicrobiota > Verrucomicrobiia > Chthoniobacterales > Terrimicrobiaceae > DASTFP01. Next base: position 111,419 of record CAWGQS010000003.1, read on the forward strand.
CTGCCAACAAACAAGCCCTCTTGGGGTTTTGTTTCAGTGTACTCACTTATGTAACGCGGGAAAAAACGCTCCGTGTCCACCCAGTAATAGGTTGTCCGGAGAACTCTGGGACTTACGCCAATTTTCATCAGCTCTCGCGCGCAGGCGTCTGACAGACAATGGACGAGATCTGAGCCGTTCAATGCCCAAGCTACTAGCTTGGAGATCGGGCGTTTCGGATCGAATATGTAAATCGCGTGGAGAGAGACGATAAGTCTTTTTTTAAACAGAATGCCAAGGATGCGTCCCGCAACCGCGGTGTAAAGCCCGTGAGCATGGATCACTGAAAAGCGTTGCTGGCGGCGCGACAAGAAGGCAAACGCATAAAACAAAAGACCACCTGCTGAATAGAGGCAGTTGAGGTATGGGTTGGTCGTATATTTGGCGACTGCTTTGTTGCGCGGCCACCACCGTCTTTGAATGGTCACCTCGCCAAGTTTCTCAAGCTTTTTGTAGTCCTTGATGTCATCGGCAAGAGGTCTATAGGTGATGACCGTGACAGGCCTCTTCTTTGAATGCAGATATTTGACGAGGTCATCGAGATGGGTCTCGATTCCCCCGGTATTTGGTGAAAAACACGGCGTCAATAACAGTACGCCAGGCTCGAACGACATCTTGACCCCTGGTCCATTTATGTGAACACAGCTTTGACGCTGCGCAAAAATGAAGAAATCATAACGTTTAGATGCGACATCAATGCGTTGAACGTTCGTTGGGTGCCAACTCTCTTCAGTCCAAGGCGATATCCCAGAGACCGCGCCCACACCGCTGGAAATAGCTGCCATCTGCTGAGGCCGGACTGCTCCATTGCGACTTGTAAGATAGCGCTAGTGGGAAGCGCGCGCTCCGTAGGTGTTGAGTGCCATTTTTTAAGAAGCGCATTTTGGCCAAGACCGTACCAGCGAAATTGCCGTACCACCTGCCAAAATTTTGTTCTAGTGAAATGCTCGACCTTCAACTCGTCAAAGTACAATACGGGAATGCCGACCTTCGCAAGTCGTTCCAATAGATCACGGTCTTCCCGGCCTGACATGGAGGCGTCGAAGCCGCCGATGGACTGAAACGTGTTTTTTTCGATGCCAAAACAATTGCCAAAGGCATCGACCACAAAACCCGTTCCTAAACGCCGCGCGGATGCCAAGTTGAGACGGAGGTCAAATGCGGCTTTCCAGAAGGCGGCATAGGGATTTTTTTGAAAAGGATTGAGCGCATTGGCGACAAACGCTTTGAAGTGTGGGTTCGAGCGCCTTAGACTCGTCAGCTTATCAAAAAAGTCCGTGGCGAGAACACAGTCATCGTCCAAAAAAACGATTTCGTCAGCTTTGGCATGATTGACTCCGTAATTTCGTGCCGCAGGAGCTCCACCTTCTGGCGAGTGCAGCACGCGGACACGCGTATCTAATTTGAGATCGTCGCTCAGCTGCAGTCCTGAGCCGATTTGCTCACCATTGAGCACGATTAAAATCTCAATGTCCGCGCTTCCGGTGCAGGCGAGAGCTGAGCGTAACGCCCGCTCGGACGAGCCAAATCGGTCGAGGGTAGGAATGATGACGCTGTAGATAGGCTGCTGCAGAGGCATTTCGTTGAGACCTCGGTACCGGAGATATTGCGCCATTTACTTGCTACATGGATCTTGCCCGAAGCATAGTCGGGCCAAATTTCCGAGTCAATTGACCATCTTCTCGAGCAAATCGTGAGTATCTACCCTCCAGTTGCATAAATATCGACGCGGATCGTCAGGAAATGGCGTAGAATACAGGGTTGCAGTGAGTTTGTAGCGTCGCGCTGGACATCACCACTGGTGATATCCAGCGACGGAATAAAAAGGCTGATCTTATGACAGAAAGTCTAAAGAAGCGGTCTGCACTTCGCGGTTTAATGTGTTTTCGCAAACAACCACATACCCGAGGGAGACCACTTCGCATGAAGTATAGCAAAGCCGAAGTCCACCGCAGGACCCATGGTCTGCCCGCACTGCGGTTTGAAGACAGCCAGATGACGTCGTTCTCCGGCCTCATCCTCCTCCAAGCGCTGTTCGCTCGTCTGGGGCTCAAAGAAAGGCTGCGCCGCTGCTTCAGCCATCTCACCGTCAGCCCGATCTTCGGACACGCCACGCTGGTGCTATGTTTGGTGTTGCACCTCACGCTGGGATACCGGCGGTTGCGCGATATGCGCTACTATTCGGATGACCCCTTTGTCATGCGCATACTCGGCCTGCGCCGTCTGCCCGATATCGCCACGCTCTCTCTGGGGGATTGGCGAGGGCGTACAGCGCCTGCAGGCACTCGTGCGGGAGGGGGTTGTGACCCGGCTTGTGGCCCTTGGGCTCTCGCGCGGGACGGTTCGACTTCGATGGCTCCGGTGATCGGCACAGGGAAATCGGCCGAGGGCACGGCCGTAGGGTTCAACCGCAAGGGTCTCTATCGAGGTGCGCATGGACAGCGCCTTTTTCAGTGATGAGATCGTCGGCAGCCTCGACGCCGCGGGGGTGAAGTATACCGTGAGCGTTCCCTTCGAGCGCTTTACGGATCTCAAAGCGCGCATCGAGGCACGGCGCTTCTGGTGGCGAGGAACAGCAGAGTGGGGCTACTTCGAGGCCAAGTGGAAACCCAAGGCCTGGAAGACGCCCCACCGCTTCCTATTCATTCGGACGCGCGTCAAGGAGCAACACAAAGAGCCCATCCAACTCGATCTCTTCGTCCCGCATGATTACGACTATGAGTTCAAGGTCATCCTGACCAACAAGCCCTTGGGTGCCCGCAAGACGCTCGTCTTCCACAACGGCCGGGGCAGCCAGGAGGGGATCTTCGCCGAGCTCAAATCCGACAACGCGCTCGGCTATGTCCCCACCCGCACCTGGGTAGGGAATCAGATCTACCTGCTTTCAGTGCTGCTCGCCCATAACCTCGGCCGTGAGCTACAGATGATCGCGAATCCCCCTGCACGCGCGACGCTCGAGAAACGCCCGGCCTTCTGGGCATTCGAACGCCTGGATACGTTTCGGCGCAGGATCATCCAGCGCGCCGGCCGCCTCATTCGACCTCAAGGGCAGCTCACCCTCAGTACGTCCGCCAATACGGCTCAAGAGGAGTTGTTGCATTACGTTGAAGCTGCAAGCTACCTGAGATCCCCAGCTAAGCGATATTTATGCAACGATGGGGTCTAGTGATTACCTGAATCCACGGATAAGAAATAGGTGAAATCAATTTCGCTCACTATTCATCGGCCCTACGGCGTTTTGGTGATGAAACCTTAGACGACGAAAAAGCCTGTGTTTATTGGTCGAAACTGCACTTTTCTCCTTACCCGCGGATTTGGGTGATTATATTAGGTCAGCACTTAGGGATGGAGACGCCTTGGATTTGATTCGATGGGGCATTTACGGAAGCGGCTATGTCGCTAGGCGCTTTGCCGCGGACTTGCAGCGAGTCGACGGGGCACTGCTTGCGGGGGTCTCGGGGCGCAATGCCGCCACGTCAAAAGACCTCGCCAAAAAATATGAGGCCAAATTTTTTCCGGACTTGGCGGCGCTTTTGAAGTCCAATATTCAAGTTCTCTACATTGCGACGCCGCATTCGAACCACTATCCCGTGGCACGTGCAGCCATCGAGGCTGGCAAGGCAGTGCTCTGTGAAAAGCCGATAACTATCAGCGCAGAAGAAGCATCCTCCTTGGCGTCCCAAGCAAGAGAACGCTCAACGTTTTTAATGGAAGCGATGTGGACCTGCTTTTTGCCAGCCATTCAAAGCTTGCGAGAAAGAATTCGAGCGGGCGAAATTGGCAAGCTTCAATCAATTGATGCCCAGATTGGCTTTCAAGCACCGTTCAACCGCGACTCGAGGCTCTTTCGACCGGATTTGGGTGGCGGAGCTCTGCTGGACTTGGCGGTTTACTGCCTCGCTCTATCCGACCTTGTCGCCGGTCAGCAAGGGCAACTGATTCGTAGTCAAGTCGAGGTCGGAGGCACCGGCGTCGATGAAACCACCTCATGGGAGCTCGCCTATCCCAATTCCGTTACCGCCGTTTTGCGATGCACCATCAGCCGCAACATCGCCAATGAAGCGGTGATCCTTGGTGATCGTGGCATGATACGGATACCGATGTTTTGGAAGGCTAACGAATATGAGCTCAACCAAACGGTTGTCAGCTATCCCTACGAAGGTTTTGGATTTCAGCTTGAAGCGGCGCACGTCATGGACTGCTTGCGTGCGGGGATGATTGAAAGCCAAATCGTGCCCTTATCGCAGAGCATACATCGCATGAACATGATTGATCAAATTCGTAGAGCTCAGTGAGTTCCAGTTGCTCAAAAAACCGAAGATATTTTTAATTTCTAGGTGAGTGCGCGTGACTTCAGAAGTAGTCTGCCATACATTTTCCCGATTGCGCGAGTGCAGTGCTTAAGATAGATCACGGGGTAAAGCTTCAGATAATCGCCTCGACTCGGCGCATAAGAGCAAATCAAAGAAACATAAAAAAAGATGGCAATGACGCGCTTGAGTGTGCGAAAAACGTCTGCTTTCTCGGCACGCGCTCCTTCCGCGGCATTTACCAGAGATATGTTTTTGCCGTAGGTGAAGCTTCGAATGAGGGACTTGGATAATTTATTTCTGAAGGCCACTTCGACTCTGATAGTTGGGAGCAAATAGGGGCGAATGCCGCCCTTCGCCAGCCTGCGGCCGAATTCGGTGTCTTCTCCAGTTTGCAGAGCTTCATCGAATACACCAAAACGCTCAAAAACCGAGCGACGGATGGTGGCGGCTCCTGAAGCCTCAGTAGCATTTTTGAACTCTACCGCTTCCGTGGGCAGCAGCGTCGGTTCAAGACGTTCTCGTTTGGGCAAAGCGCCCTGGTCATGCAGCGCATGGAGCATGTTGATGTTGTAGAGAAGCAGCTCTGCCTTTTCCACCAGGTTGCCACGTGTCGACAAGGCTGGCTTTGCAACTTGGACTTTAAGGTCTTCGAAGAGCTTTGCCATCTCGCTGCAGTAGTCTGATGGAATGACGTAATCGTCAGCAAAAAAAGCCAAGAGTTCGCCTCTGGCACTCAGAATTCCAACGTTTCGAGCCGAGGCAACACCGCCGTTTTTCTTATGAATGTACTTAAAGTGCTGGAAGCGGCCGGCATGCTCTTCTGCGATTCCGCGCGTATTGTCCGTGGATCCGTCATCGACGACAATGACTTCGTACTGAGATTGGGAAAAATCGAGGTTTTCTATACTGGCTAAAGCCCTGTCCAAGAATTGCTGTTTGTTGAAGGTCGGAATGACGATCGAGAACTTCAAGCTACAGCTCCCAATTTAGGCTTTTTAGGTGTAAAATTAGGCAAAGTTATATGGGCCCAACTTTTATTGTCAAGCCGGACTGCTTTCAGGACCAGGGTTGAATGAACGTACTTCAAAAGTCTGTATCGTTACTTTCTAAGCGAGAGCGTCGGCAATTTTGGGTCATGGCGTCGCCAAAGGTCCTGGGGGCTTTTTTAGGACTAGCAGCTCTTCTCGGCGTGGTGCCGTTTTTATATTCGATCGTAAATCCAAACAATATTAGTAGTCATCCGCTTTCAAAGGTTGTTTACGAGTACCTTTCGTTTGAGAATCAAGAGCAGTTCCTCCTGTTTTCGCGCACGGTCGTATCCCGTCGCAGTCGGCAGGCGGATCGCTCCGCCTACCGCTGCTCCAGAACGGAGCGGGAAAATTTCTCTTCACCCCGCTCCTCAGTGTCCTGAGCCGTTGTCACGTCTACCCACCGGAAGGTACTCTCCTTGTGTCCGGCTTTTCGCGTCATGGCAATGTCCATGGAGGGCTTGGAGATTGAACGAGCGGGAATCTCGTCGGTTCCCACTGAGGTGGTCAATCTCCAGCTGGTCAGCAGGTTGGAAGCACAGTCCACAGTAGGGGCAGCGCCCACCTTGCCGCTTGAGCAGGGTGGCCAGTCGAGGACTGACCGTGGGTACTGACCTCGTCAGTTACTCCAATACACCCAATCCCCATCATAGGGACTCCGAGCACCTGCGACCTTCGCGTGCCGCAGGCTGGAGGTGTCACTATGGGAGGCGAGAGAGGCCTGACTCGGATGGGGGGCCGGTGTGGCAAACACCTGGCGGGATTCCCGGCGGTGCCAGTACCGGCTTGCCGCCCAGCGGGCCGCCTCGTTGGGGTGTCGCCTCCGTGCCCAGGAGCGGAGCTTCACCCAGGTGAGACGATCTAAGCGACTGAATGCCGCTTGGCTCACCCAAGTGCGATAGTAATTAGCCCAACCTCGGATTTTGGGGTTGAGCTCGTGGATCAAGACTGCTTGGGGCCAGTTCTGCCCGGCCCGGATGACCCGACCCAGCTCCGCCAGATGATCCTTAACGCTGGCCTTGGCCGGTGTGATCAAGGTCTGGTACCCGAGGCGTTGATGGCCCCCACGTCATCGCCAGTCAGCGGAATAATGGTGCGCTCGCCTGCGCCGCGAAGCCGCGGTCATTAAACAACCGATCCACAGTTGGGGGCAAGCTATGGGGTCAGTCCTATATTTTACATATTTTCGCGGATAAGATTGCATACTCTTGTAGGGTGACCCATAGCAAGGCGTTCAGCGATCCATGCGTTTGTGGCCGTCGTGCCTGCTCGCAGTTCCCGGGCTATGCGTACCTTCCACTCGGCGCTTTTGCGGGCTTTCGGCCCGTCCTTTGCTGTCTTGCCAGTTCCTCTCAGTCCTCTCCCATTGCTCTTCCCTCAATTCGGCTATTTCCCGCCCTCCCCAACCTCTGGGTTCCTCGAGTTTGGCATAGAGCTTCTTCAGATTCCGGCGAAAACTCCTCGGAGGCCACCGCCCAGCCGTGACAATACCGCTTCGCCAGCGAGTCCCGGGAAGCCGGGTCACTCTCCTCGGCAAACTCCAACTGCCTCTCATATTGCCTCATCCCCGCAACAGAGTCGGGAAACTCCAAGGCAGAAAGAAAACGTCCTCGCCTCAGCGGCTCCGGCGGTCGGCTCTGGAAGAATTTCGGATAACTTGACGCTTGGTAGGTGCGCAACTTCCCGACCGTCACCAGACCTGCCCGCACTGGATTGAGATGAACGTAGTTGACGAGTCCCAAAAGCGGCCTCCCCTCCTCTATCACCAGACTCTTGTAGCGAGACTGAAAAACATGTCCGCGCTCGTCGCGCAAGGCATTGAAGCGGATGCCGAAAGTGCCCTGCAACCACCGCATTCCCTCGACCAGGTTTCCCTTCGGAGTTTCCACCGCAAGATAATAATGGCTATTCATGATCACATACGTGTGGAGGAACCACTCGCACTTTCGACATACCTCAAAAAGTGTCTTCTCAAATAGCTTGGCGCTCCCCTCGTCAAAGAGCCCTTTGCCGCAGTTGCCCCGGCTGAGCACGTGGTAAATCGCTCCCGCAAACTCCAGTCTCGGTTTCCTTGCCATCTCCATCAGTTCCCTTGCTGGTCTGCCAAAGTCAGGATGTATATTCTAGGACTGACCCCTTCCATATGCCCCACACGATCGATGATGGAGAAAGTAAAGAAAGACCCTGATTATCTCGACCGACTTCGTGAAATGCTTGACGTTGAATGGCGTTCTAGGCGTTGACGCTGCGTCCCGCTCGTTCACAACGCGTAGTCTCCCCAATATCGCTCAATCCGCAGCTGACGAATTAACCGCGAGCACTCTTCCAGGTTATCTGCGATCGCATGATAACGTCCTACCAGATCCAACATCCTTAAGGGTTCAGTCACTTTGTGCACATGTAAAATTTCGCTCTGGCGGATCTCCCGGACCACTTCATCCATGGCATTCACGGCCCCGTGTAGGGTTGGAAACTCACGTCGGCAATCGCCCCGCTGAAAGCATTGAGAAAAAGTGTCTAACATCTGGTGAAACTCGCTGTCCAGGCGCTCGAGCTTTGGCCGCAGCATTGGTTCGGCAGCCTGCGGCACGTTCTTTCGATAAGAAACGAGATGTCCGACCCGAGCCACCAAGGCTTGTAGCTGGAGTAGCAAAGCGTCGATACCAGCCTTCTCTTCCTTTGAATACCCGTGCATCCGAATCCGGTGAATCACTTGTTGAGCCTCCACCGACCGAATGGCTAACCGGGCCTTAACTCTTTCCTGATGCGGATCTTCCCGTAGCAGCGCTTTGATGCCCGCGAAAAGATCCAGGAGATTGTCTCGGAGCAGTCCTTGGGGCAAAACCGGCCAGATCAATCTACTCACCAAAGCCCCAATAAACATTCCCACCATCAAACCGATAAACGAGTCGATGATGGTCTGTGAGTCGACTGGTTGTTGCGGATTTAGTCCCACAAAGACGCTGATGCTCAAATAAGCAAGTAGGATCCAGAAATTCAGCCCAGCGGTTCGGGCGGTCAGGAATCCAAGGCCGAAGAGAATAACAAACAGCGTCAGATTCATGACGAGATAATTCGCGAGAAACGGTGTGATCAGCAAGAGCACGATGATGCATCCAATGAGAACCAGAGAACCGAAAAACGAATTTTGCAAAATCCCCTTATCACCAGTGCCCCCCGCCCGGACAAATGGTCGCGTTAGGACGGTCTGGATCCAAGCCATAAGCGGAAGAGCATTCGGCCCGGGAGGATGAATCCACAGCAGCAGCGTTATCGCGATAACGCCGACCAAGCCGCTTTTAATACCAACCTTTACCCAGAACCAGTCGATGCTGGGCGAGAGATCCCAATGGGCTTTGGCTTCTGGCAACGGCTGACCGAGGCGCGGCAGCCCTTCGGTCAAGTTCCGGATGTTGATTAATTCATCCCGAAGTGAACGCAGTGCGGCGAAATGGGTGCCGAAGGCGATAGCCTTCTCAAGCGGTTGGGTAGCGAAGAAACCCTGCTCACGAAGTTCCTCGATCTTTTTTATCAAGACCGCAAAGACATCCTGCAAGGAACCAGGTGGCAGTTTTTCACCGGGACGATGCGGCGCGGACAAAATGTTAATGTCCTCCAAAATAGCCTTGCTTAGCAACGCCAGTTCGGCGCGCAGGCGTTCGACAATAGCGGCATCAATTCGGTGCCAATGGGTTAGCAGAAGTGCACCTTGAAAGAGGCTCAGCAGCGAGACCAGGAAAGCATTGTAATTGGAGAGCCGAGCAGCGAAAGAGCTGCTCTCCATTGATCCGGCTTGCAGCAGATTCCTGAGAACCGATAGTCGCGCCGGAAATGTCTGCCGGATTTCTTCCAGATTGGCAGATGGTTCGGCCCCCAGCGCGTATGCTTCGGTTTGAATGGACACCAGTTCGCCAATCGTTTCGAGGCTTTCGCGGCTCACCGCGACGAATTCTTCGCGGGCGGAACGAGGCCACAGGATCGTTGATACGAGAAGCGCGACCGTTGCTCCCAGAAGAATCTCCTCCGTCCGATCTATACCGACCTGCCAAACCTGATCAGGAGCAGTGATTCCATTCGTGACGACACTTAGCGTTGTTAGCCCAAGCAAGTAGTAGGCATACGGGGCTTGGCGCACCCCGAACTGGCCATATTTGTAACTCGTGATCGCCAGCACTAAAAAAAACACCGGCAGAAAGATCATGGGCGTGGAGGTATAATTGCCGACCAGCCAAACACCAACGGCTGCGCCGGCGATGGTTCCGATCACCCTCATAATCGCTCTAACCGCAATCGAACCGACATACTGAGCGTTCATCAAGACGAGGACCGTCAAAATAGCCCAATTATCGTGGGGTAATCGCAGAACTTCCGTCGCGTACAAAGCCAGAGTCCCGGCCAACCCCAATTTGATCCCGTGTCTCACCCGCAGGTCGCGAAGCACTCCTGCAAGTGGCCAGTGCCACTTCCGGCCTGACGAAAGGACACGGTTTTTAACAGCCGTACTCACAGTTGCGTTATTTGCCGAGTTGCAGGAGTTCAGGGAGGGTGGAGTGTTGAGCTGAGAAGCTATTTACACGAAAGCTTTCGGCCTGCTTTGCCGTCGCAAATGTTGGCGTATGCCGCGAAAGCGGAGAGACCAATCGAGCTTCGTGGGATCTCCTTTTAGGACCCTGGAAGATCCAATAGTTCATACGGCAAGTGTAAGAAGACGTAACAGGAATAGCTAGCACTCGCCAGTTGATGTCCGGTTGGGTGATGGCTTGGTAAAGCCCACCGCACTGCGGCCAGCCGAGCGGCGAAGTTGGCACACCTCCTCAGCCCGCCTATTTGTGTTTAAGCATCAGGAGCGATTCGAAAAACAGAATCCGGAAACCTGTCGTTGGAGACGGCAAGGTGCCTTGACCCGCAAGAGTCGATGTGCGGGAGAGCAATCTCCCGAACGAGAAAATCTCCACGGAACTTTCCGCCGCCTGATGAAGTCGGCGGTTTTTTGTTCTCCTGGTGCTTCACCCAAAACATCAACCAGAAGAACGAAAAACCAAAAGTGAAAACACTTATCGCACTCGCGTTGTTTGCGGCATCAATCGTCGGAGCCTTGGCACAGACCCAACGTGAATGGATACTACCGGACGGGTAATCACTACCACCATTCAACTGGCGAGTGCCGTGGATGAACCCTCGTATCGTGCACCACGGCATTGGCCCGGGAAGAATTAGAAAGAACCAGAAGGCACGTTTGTTTTGAAGACTACGATGCCTCAACGTGCCCCAACTCAAAATGAGCAAAAATAACAAACAAGACTCCACGCCCTATGTGCCGAAGACAGACGAGGAGCGCAATGAAGCTTTTCGGACTACTGGACGAATTGCTAAACGAGTTAGGCAGGGAAGAAGCACTCCGAAGGGCCTATGGGGTCAGTCCTATATTTTACATATTTTCGCGGATAAGGTTGCATACTCTTGTAGGGTGACCCATAGCAAGGCGTTCAGCGATCCATGCGTTTGTGGCCGTCGTGCGTGCTCGCAGTTCCCGGGCTATGCGTACCTTCCACTCGGCGCTTTTGCGGGCTTCCGCCCGTCCTTTGCTGTCTTGCCAGTTCTTCTCAGTAGGGCCACGAGCGCCCTCTCCCATTGCTCTTCCCTCAATTCGGCTACTTCCCGCCCTCCCCAACCTCTGGGTTCCTCGAGTTTGGCATAGAGCTTCTTCAGATTCCGGCGAAAACTCCTCGGAGGCCACCGCCCAGCCGTGACAATACCGCTTCGCCAGCGAGTCCCGGGAAGCCGGGTCACTCTCCTCGGCAAACTCCAACTGCCTCTCATATTGCCTCATCCCCGCAACAGAGTCGGGAAACTCCAAGGCAGAAAGAAAACGTCCTCGCCTCAGCGGCTCCGGCGGTCGGCTCTGGAAGAATTTCGGATAACTTGACGCTTGGTAGGTGCGCAACTTCCGACCGTCACCAGACCTGCCCGCACTGGATTGAGATGAACGTAGTTGACGAGTCCCAAAAGCGGCCTCCCCTCCTCTATCACCAGACTCTTGTAGCGAGACTGAAAAACATGTCCGCGCTCTTCGCGCAAGGCATTGAAGCGGATTCCGAAAGTGCCCTGCAACCACCGCATTCCCTCGACCAGGTTTCCCTCCGGAGTTTCCACCGCAAGATAATAATGGCTACTCATGATCACATACGTGTGGAGGAACCACTCGCACTTTCGACATACCTCAAAAAGTGTCTTCTCAAAATAGCTTCGCGCTTCCCTCGTCAAAGAGCTCTTTGCGGCAGTTGCCCCGGCTGAGCACGTGGTAAATCGCTCCCGCAAACTCCAGTCTCGGTTTCCTTGCCATCTCCATCAGATCCCTTGCTGGTCTGCCAAAGTTAAGATGTATATTCTAGGACTGACCCCTTCCCATCCCGTGAAGGGAGCGTCTGCGTCAAATTCCTTAAATCGTCTGCAATTCAGGTTTATGGTTCGCTGGGTACTCCGTAGAGACCGATAAGCTTTAACAGCACCCCATTCGTCCACCCGAATCCATCTTGTCCCGGGTATTCACCGCCGCCGGCGAGCTTCCCAATATCCTGGACATCGTATTTTTCCATTAGCTTGCCGGTGTCTTTAAACACTTTCACGTTCAAGCGAATCCAGCGTTCGGCAATGTCCCTGGCGAGAGCCTCCTGGCCGTAATTTCGCAAGCCTTGGACAGTGAGCCATTGAAGCGGAGCCCAGCCATTCGGAGCGTCCCACTGCTGCTTGGTCTCTTTGAGAGTGGTTACTACTCCACCCGGCTGAAGGAACTTTTCTTTCAAAACGCTTACTATTCCTTCGACGCGATCCTCGGGCACAATCCGAAAGAATAAGGGAGCTACGCCGGCCAAAGTCATTTCCTTGCTGAGTTCTCCCTTAGTATCGCAGTCGAAATACCAGTTGGCATTAGGCGACCAGCAGAATTGATTGATCGCATTCTTTCTCCGCTCGGCGGCTTCCTCAAACTTCTTTGCCACCGCCAAGTCATTCTTTGACGCGTCGCCGCGGACCCTGAACGCCTTGGCGAGCGTGGTTTCCAGATGATACAGGAGACCGTTGAGATCCACGGGGATTAGTTCCGTGGTATTGATCGTGGTGATATTTTGGCCATCCGCGAACCAGCGGCTGCTGAAATCCCAGCCGCTCTCTGCCGCTGAGCGAAGGTTCCGGTAGATTGTTTTCGGATCTTCGGTCGAAGCCTCACTCGTCTCCACATCTTGCCGATACGATTCCGGCCGTGGCGTATCCAGTTGATCGTAATACCTGTTCAAATCACTGCCATCCGGCATCTTGACCAGATGTTTCGTAGGAGCAGTCTCATCCATCCAGTAGTTGTACTCCTTTTGCAGCGCCGGAAGATACTCCACAAATACGCCGTTCCCCTTTTCCTCCGCTAATAGGTCCACCATTAGCGAGAAGAACGGCGGCTGGGAGCGGCTTAGGTAATAAGATCGATTGCCATTAGGAATGAATCCATAGCGATCGATGAGAGAAGCGAAATTCTTTATCATGTTCTCGATCATCTCACTTTGGTTACTTTCTCTTAGCCCCAACATCGTGAAGTAAGAGTCCCAATAATAGATCTCACCGAAGCGGCCGCCGGGCACGATGTATGGGTAGGGTAGTGGGAGCAGCGAACTCCCTGCCACTGCCTTGGTAGGTTCTCTGCGCAACACCGCCCAGAGTCTGTTGATATGGGTAACTATATCGTCGGGGTTGGGAGGAGGCGTGAAATTTGCCGCGACAAACGCTTTCAGGTCGAAGTTGGGTTCCTTTACAAGGCGCTCATAGTCGGCCATGATTTCCGACGGTTTGCGAATAGGCACACAATCGACAAAGGTCTTCTGATCGGGAAAGACGCCCTGCATTTGCACGTTCTCAAACAATGGACCGTAAATCTTGTCGGGGCTCTGCTGTGCGAAAGCTGTGCCAGTGCCAAAAACAACGAGCAGGAGATTCAGGATCTTTTTCATAGCGCAACGACTGATTTGCTGTTCGTGAAGGAGGGTAAACGAAGGAGCGGATTAAACAAAGCTAATCCCAGATGGTCGGCGTGTCAGCAATCGAAAATTTCCCCGAATGAATCCCGCGCCGGTTGGTGCCGCCTGTGTTGGCGTGCATCGTTCCGACACCGTGGCAATCTCTTTGGGGCGTCATGATGTCGCTCAAGCGCCACGGCGGTCGACAATCTTAAAGGTCTCGCGATTTACCCAAACCGGTCAATCCATGTCATCCACCCAGATCTGGCCCCATAGGCCGCGCGCGGTCACTTGAGCCGCGGATCGTCATCCCAGAGGAGTTGGTAGCCGCCGGCGTCATCGACGAATACGATCGCTCCGCGGCCAGCGACCTGTCCAGCCGTCACGCCTTCCACCTTCATCCGCTTATGGAATTGGACACCCGGGAAGTGCTGGACGCGGCCCTCCCGATTGCCGTCCCACGAATAGAGTGCGAACGGGGCATTCGATTTGCTCGTCGAGTTACCGACGACAATAAGCGCGACGCCCCGCGATTGGTCGAACTCAATCGAAACGAAAATGGCTTCGCCCGGCCAAAGCGCTCCCGCGCAGGTGGTCGAACTGAAGTTCTCGTCCCGACAGCTTCGCATGGAACATGCGCAGCCGTAGGGATTATCCCCGCTGACGCGGGGCTCCACAAAATTGGCTGCGCCCGGCTATGGCGCTCCCGCGCGGGTGGTCGAACCCCAAACCTTCTGATCCGTAGTTTATACATTGCAGGTGTTCCCTCGTGTGCTATTATGTGCGGCAATGAACCCCCTGAATGTCACGGATTCCGCATCACATAAAGGCCTTAGAGCCATATGTTACTCGGCACATAACGGAACAAGGGCCAACAGGGTTGAACCGGAAAAGTGGCAGGAAAATGGCAGGTAAGCGAACGCCTCTTTCCAAAGCGGACGCTCGTTTCTGGCTTCCGAGACTTGTTCAAGTGGGAAGATTCGCCGAACTACAGTATGCGGCTTCAATTCCGAGGCAGGCGCATGACTTTCAGCCTGGGAACCGGCAACAAGGAGGCTGCGGCACGAGGCGCGTCGCAATATTTATAGCGATCTTCTCACCCTTGGCGTCGAGGCAACCACTGCCAAACATCGGACGCAGGGCCAGCGGGACAATTCGTCCTAGCGTCGTGACCATTGGCGAGTGGATCGAAGCGGCGCGCGGCGTGTCAGCGAGCAACGCGGCGACCTTCGCGCAGTATGCCGCCAGCCTGCGGCTGATCGCCGGGCAGATTCTTTCGGTAAGAAAGACCAAAAAGCGGTTCGGACCAGGCAAAGGCGGTGCGAAAGCGTATCGCGCGGGCATTAATGGAGCGTCACTAGAGATACTGTCAGCGCAGGCGGTGCAACGCTGGCGGCTGGCATACGTGGCACAAGCAAAGAATCCGGGGCAGGAGCGATCACGGATGACGTCGGCGAACTCCACAATCCGGCAGGCCCGCAGCCTGTTCGCAGATAAAGTTGTGCGCTTTCTTCCAGATGTTCGACTTCCCTCCCCTCGCCCGTTTGCCGACGTCGAGTTCTTCCCCAAGCAGAGCGCACGTTACTTCTCGCGCATTGACCCGCAGGCGTTGCTTCGCAAGGCGCAGAGCGAACTTGCGGAGAGTGATCCGCCTGCTTTTCTGGCTATGCTGCTTGCCCTGGCGGCGGGATTGCGGCGTGGCGAGATTGATTCGCTGGCGTGGCCGCAGATTGATTTCGAGCGCGCCCTGATTCGCGTTGAGGCTACCGAATCCGCCAGTCTGAAGACAGCAGACTCGCGCGGCGAGGTTCCGATTGATCGCGGCGTTGTTGCAATGCTGCGCGGATTCCGGGCAAAGGCACGGGCACAGTTCGTGATCGAGGCAGAAGGCGGACAATATGGGCCACGGGTGTGGGGACGCCATTACCGGGCGGACGCCGTCTTCACGCGGTTAAATCACTGGCTTCGCAAGCATGGCGTGACGGCACGAAAGCCGCTCCACGAGCTTCGGAAGGAGCTTGGCTCCCTGATTACGGCAGAGCATGGCATCTATGCGGCATCGCGGGTGCTCCGAGGCACTCGAACGTGGCAACAACAGCCGCGCATTACACCGACTTAAAAACTCGACCCACCGTGGCGGTTGGTTTGTGGCTGGCCGATAACGTCACCGCCTTCCCTGCCACGATAAATGAGAAGCCCGCCCGCCAGCGGCGCGTGTCGTCGTGAAGCACCGCAAACCCGAGCCTTGCCTTCCTTTTGGCGATCAACAATCGCAGGTCATTACTGCCAATCCCGGCCCGGTGATCGCGTTGAAACAAAAGGCCGGCGCCGCCGCCTTTCACCTTTCGCCCTCGCAGATCGCGGAGGCCGCAGCCGCCATCCGTGAGCTGGGAGAGACCGGCTCATTGACCAAGGCCATTCGATTTTATCTCAAGCACGCCAAAACCACAAGGCGGCACCAAGTCGATTCTAGAGGCCATTGCCGAATTGATCAGCGCGAAAGCCAAGGCAGGACGAAGTGAGCGTCATTTGAAAGGATTGCGATGGAATCTCGAAAAATTCGGCGTGGATTTTCCGAGGCTGACTATGAACGAGATTCGCCGTCACCACATCGAACAGTGGCTTGATGGCAAGGATTTCAGTCTCAAGACGCGCGCGAACTACATCCGGGATTTGAACATCCTGTTCAACTTCGCGCACTCGCGCCGATGGGTGTCGGAGAATCCTTGCGCGAACATCGAGAAACCCTCAACGGCAGACGGCGAAGTCATCGCTTTGACTCCCGAAGAATGCGCCAAATTGCTGGCAGCCTGTCCCGATCCGTTTCTTCCCGGCGTCTGCGTCAAGCTGTTTGCTGGCCTCCGTACGTCGGAATTGCTCACGCTGGACTGGAGTGAGATGTCCGAAACCGAAATCATTGTGCGTGGTTTGAAAGCGAAAACTCGCCAGCGGCGTGTGGTAACGATCTCGAACAATCTCGTACGTTGGCTTTTGCCATGCCGCAAGACTTCCGGGCGGGTTGCTCCATTTGAACAAAACTCCTGGCACCGTGCCCTGGAATCAATGGCAGAAAGAGCCGGGATAACACTGCCGCCCAATGTCCTGCGGCACAGTTTTGGCAGTTATCACTTCGCTCAACACCGCAATGAAAACCTGACCGCCGCCGAGATGGCAATTCCCCCGCGATGGTCTTCCAGCATTATCGGGCAGTCGTGACCCCGGAAGCTGCTGCGAAATTCTGGAGCCTCCTTCCCACGCCCGCCAAAAACGTGGTGAAGTTTGCGGCGTGAGTTCGAGCCAAACGATGTTGATAGCACTGTGCTCCAGCCTTCGCGCTACGGTTCCTGCGGGTACCATCCCTTTGTCGCTGTCCAGTTTTTCAGAAAAGCCTCAGTTCGTGAGGCCATTGACAGTGGAAGCTCCGCAAACTGACGAATGGCATCCATCACACTACCTTGACGGCGCGCAGCGAGCAGTAAAATCGAGGGTCAAGTTCACGTCCGTTTGACCTTTTGAAATCGCGCGCCTTCGTCGGCGATTCGAGTCCGCACAAGAAGCGTCACCTCTTCGATGAAGTTCACGCAGTGCGCATCTTCGAGCGGTATTTCCCCGGCGACATTCCCATGACGCGACTGAAGACCTTGCCAAATGAGCTCTCTGATTCGTAGCCGACGGCAGACGCGATAGCCGCCAATTTCATCGGGCGATTGGCGAGCAGCATGTTTGCGGCTCTGACCATTCGCCATTGAGTGAGATGATCGAGCGGTGTTTCGCCGACCAGTTCGCGGAAACGTTCCGCAAATGACGAACGCGACATGGATACACTTTGGGCCAGGAGAGCGATCGTCCAGGGCCGCTCCGGCTCAGCGTGGATCTGTCGCAACGCCTCACCGATCTGCGGATCGGTGAGAGCGCGCAACCAACTCGGCTGCGCGGCATGACAGGATTTGCCCGTGCGCGTTCTCATGGCCACGGTGAAGAGCGCGTCCGCGAGTCGATCAACAATGGCACCTGCTCCGGGGAGGTTCTGCGACGTTTCCGCAGCGATGAATTGAATGGTGGATTGAAACCACGGCGGCGCGTGTTTCCCAGAAGCCTGGAGATGAATGACTGTAGGGAGATGTTTGACCAACGTCTCACTTTCGGGAGAAGCGAATGCAAAGCATCCGGCAATCACCGACGCGGAGGGACCTTCGCCTCCATCGAACGACATCAGCCGCGTCCGGCGAAACTCTTCCTCCGAACACAATTCGAGCACCGGGCGTGATGACAGGTCGGGATGGCTGTAGAGGGAGTAGGATTCAGGGTTTGGCAGCAGCACGAAATCGCCAGCCGCCAAGGGAAGCAGCGGCTCTTTGTCCACACCGAGAAAACACGAGCCTCGGATGACGATGAGGCAGATGCCCTTGTAACCCGGAAACTCAAAGGCGAACGGAGCGGAGAAATCCAGCCGGCCATACAGGTGACCGCTGGTTCTGAGAAGTGACATAATCTCCGTGAGATCGTCCATGGCGTTTCAAAGGCTCAAGAATACCGAATCGCAAGCCGGCAATGCGAGCGCAGTCGCCGATGCTGAAGCGCTGGCGTTTTCGACCAAAGATGCGGACGAACGGGCGAGGCCTATCCCCTGACGAGCAGCGTTATCGGCTATAGGATGTCCACTCCGCTTATGAAACAAACACCTCTCAATCTACCGAAACCCATCGCCGATTACTTCAGCGCTGAGAAAAAGGGCGCCGAGGCCGTTTGCCATTGCTTCACTGAGAACGCCGTCGTGAAGGACGAGGGGCACACTTACAAGGGCCAGGCCGCAATCAAGCACTGGAGGGACGAGGTCGCGACGAAGTATGAATACACGAGCGAACCGTTCGCGTGCGAGGAGAAGGATGGAAAGATCGTCGTCACCAGCAGGCTCACCGGGAATTTTCCCGGCAGCCCCGTTGACCTTCGATTCTTCTTCGAGCTCCAGGGCGACAAGATTGCGTCACTGGAAATCATCCCGTGAGTTATGTTCGCGATCTACGCCACGCACGCGGCGCCCGATGATCCGTTGTCGGCGCTGGAGATCGGCGAGCAGCCCGAGCCCGCCGTGCGCGAAGGTTGGGTGCGAGTGAAGATTTCGCACGCCAGCTTGAACCGGCACGACCTCTTCACGCTGCGTGGGATCACCGCACACCCGGAGGGGATTTCCTTCCCGATGATCCTGGGCAACGACGGCGTGGGCACGTTGGACGATGGAACGCCGGTCGTGATCTATCCCGTCCTGGGCAGCGACGACTGGCGCGACGACGAGACGCTCGATCCGCACTGGCACATTTTCAGCGAATTTGTGCCGGGTACCTTCGCCGATTACATCGCGGTGCCGAGGCGCAACGCGGTTCCTCTGCCCAACGGCATCTCGGCGCTCCACGCCTCGGTGCTCGGCACGGCCTGGCTGACTGCCTACCGCGCCTTGTTCACGAAATCCGGTTTGCAGCCCGGACAGACGTTGCTCGTGCAGGGATCGTCGGGAGGCATGGCGACGGCGCTCATTCAACTCGGCCGCGCTGCGGGTTTCGAAGTGTGGTCAACCAGCCGCAATGACGACGGCCGCGCGCTCGCCGAGAAGCTCGGCGCGCATCGCACCTTCACATCGAACGATAAGCTTCCGCACAAGGTGCAGGCGGTCGTCGATAACATCGGCCCAGCATCGTGGGCGCACTCGATTGCGTCAGTCGCTCGCGGCGGCACTATCGTCATCACCGGCGGCACCACAGGCTTTGAGGTGAACCTGCCGCTCATCCCAATGCTCAGCGAACAGATTACCGTGTGCGGCTCCATTATGGGCACGCTTCAGGACATGAAGGACATGGTGACATTTATCGCGGCCTCCGGCATTACGCCCGAAATTGGCCTGGTACTGCCCATGGAGCAGGCAGCCGACGGCTTCCGCGCGATGTGGAAAGGTCGCACCCACGGGAAGACGGTCTTCACGCGTTGAAGCGTCGTGACTCAGGAAGGCTGGGTCTCCGCATCACCGCGGCGGAGATGAATCCCCGCTTCGGGAATATACGAAGTGATGAATCCAACATTTGGCAACCCTCGGTTCGAGCAGGTTAAATTCGACGAGCTCGTGGATTGGGGATTTCGAATTATGTTCATCACGAGTTAGGCAACTTTGGTGTGTCACGATATGAAAGCTACGATGCTTGATGAGACCGGTCACCGCGGAGAGACGGAATACGAGTTTCATCTATTGGCGGAATATTTTGAGATTTCGGAAACTGCGATCAAAGAAATTGAAAAGTCCGAAACCAAGCGATTGAAAGAAGCTCACGCCGGAGCAAAGGAGGAAAATGAAATTGCTCTTGCAGGCATGGAGTTCTTCGAACTTGCAGGAAAATTCGTGCGAGAGTTTCCGCTTCGGCTTCGATACGGATTCATAGTTCAGCTTTATAGCCTGTTCGAGACTCGTGCGCGGGGACTTTGTGAGGTGCTCGTCGAGCGCGGCGTTACCTCTGCGACAGCAAAATTATCGAAGGAACCACAAGGCTTCGTGTTCACGTTTCGGGACTGGATTAAGAAGAATACCCAAGGAATGTCGGATAGGTGGCCGCTTGTAGAGGAACTCAGACTGGTTCGTAATTGCGTCGCGCATGCCAATGGTCTGGTCGAGGAGGCTACAAATCGTGAAAAGCTTTATAACGTGCTGCAACTCGACAAGGGGGCCTATCAGGACGAGTTCGGATACATTGCTATCGAGAAGCGATTTTGCGAAACCGCGTGCGAAGAGTCACTCGCACTTTTGAACGACATTTATCAAACCACCAACTTTGGAGCGCCGTTCTTCCTGCGCGAGCGACAACTATCTGAGATCGCGGTATCTATCCAGCTCAAAGATGACGGAGCGACCTTTGGCGTTATCTATCCCGATCAGGATTTGGACATCCCGAAATTATCCTCGGATTGACTCACCTCGCGCAGTCTGCGCATCACTCGTGAACCTGTAGAAAATGCCTCTGCGCGATAGGGTTGGGCATTTTCCTGCTCACGAGAAATAGGGGCCGATGAAAATGCACACAACCGGGTCTCGTTAAACTTTTTCCTTCGCAAGCTGAATCCGTTCGTGAATGTCGAAGGACGATCCCAAGTGTCGAGCGCAACGTCGCTAGGTTAGCCGAAAAAGTGGCAGGAAAGTGGCAGGATGAAGTTTGGACGTCGCCGAGGAAATTGCTGTAAGTAACTATGCATCAACTCCGCAGCCGTAGGGACTCGAACCCCAAACCTTCTGATCCGTAGTCAGATGCTCTATCCAATTGAGCTACGGCTGCATGAGAGCAGGTAAATAAATCTTCCTTTGCCCGGAGCGTCAAACCGGATTTTTGCGAAAGGAAGCACATTCGGTGCGTAGTACTTAGTATGAAGGCCGTCAAACCGGATTCGCTGCTCCCCTTCGCGATTGCTGCAATCCTTGGCTTTCTTGTTCTCGGGTTGAAAGGAGACGAAAGAGAGGAACCGTTGAAGGTTCCAGAGCCGAGCGAACTCGTTGAGAGCCAGCCGATCCACGAACGCAAGGCCGAAGAACCGCCTGATCCGCGCCTTCAGCCTTTCAAAGCGCTGATCATTCGTAGCGCAGGGCCTTCACGGGATCCAAGCGAGCCGCAAACCATGCTGGAATAAGGGCCGCGAAGGAGCAAATGACAAAAGCGCTGACACAAATGATCACCACGTCTTTGGGAATCACTTCGGCGGGAATTTCGCTAAACTGATAGACCGAGCGGGGAAAGACTTCGACGCCCAGTGTCGAGGCCAGCCAATCACTTACCTGATTGCGATACTGGACGAGGGCGATGCCGGTCAGCAGCCCTGTGAGCGTGCCAAAGATTCCAACGACCACGCCTTGGGCCATGAACACGCCAATGATCTGGACCGTCTGTGCGCCGAGCGCCTTCATTATCCCGATCTCGCGAGTCTTCTGCACGGTCACCGTGATGAGCGTGTTCATGATGCCAAACGCTGCCACCAAAATGATGAAGAGGAGAAGGAAGAACATGACGTTGCGCTCCATGCGAATTGCCTCGAAGAGTTGCTTGTTTAGGTCAATCCAGGTGAGGGCCAAGTTGGGGGATGTTAAGGCATCGTTGAGTTCGCTTTTCACCTGATCGGCCAGGAATGGGTCGCGCGTCTTGACGGCAAGCCCGTGCGCGCCTCCGCCGAGGTTGTAGATCTCCTGTCCTATGTGCAGCGGAACGAGCAGGAACTCGCTGTCGTAGAGATAACGCCCGCTTTCGAAGATCCCGGTAACCGTCAACTCCATCGGAAGGATCATCTGTTTGAGCGCGGTGGCGCTTGTCTTGTCGCCTTCCTTTTCGATGCGGTCGAGTTCCTGGAGGATTTCATTGATATTGGCGGGCGAAAAGATGTTGATCTTGTCTCCAACGTTTGCGCCGAGAGCTCGGGCCAGTTCCGAGCCTAGCACAGCCTTGTCGCCATCGAGGTCAAAGGAGCCGACAATAATGAACTCCCGAATATTAGTAACCTTGCCTTCGAGCTCAGGATCAATGCCGCGAATTTTGGGCGCCATGCGCCGGTCCTGAAACTCGACCAGGACTGGGCCTTGGACAAACGGAGCAACGGCTGTGACCTCTTTGTTTGCCGAGACCTCTTTCATCACTTCTGGCCAGTCTTCCATAACCCCGGAATTAGAGACGACAAGGTGCGCATCGAAGCCAACCACTTTGCGGGTCAGTTCGCGTTCAAACCCAGTCATAACGCTAATAACCAAAATGAGGACCATAACGCCCAAGGTGACTCCGAGGATGGAAATAAGCGTGATGATCGAAAGAAAAGTTCGCTTGGGCTTCAAATAGCGTAAGGCAAGGAAGAGACTAAATCGGCGAGCAGGCATGAGAATGATTACGGTCGGTTGGATAGAGCAGAAGCCCGCTCGGCGGTGAGGACACCGCCACGACAATGCGAAGTTAACAGAGCGTGCTTGGAAACCCCCGCCAGCAACATAAGCTGTCAGCATGGACAGATCGTCGCGAAACGCAATCGTGTTTGGCATCATCCTCTCTTGGGCCGTTTTTCCGGTAGTTTGTCTGTTGCTTGCAACGATCGTTTCCGCGGCATGTGGTTGCTCCATAAATGAAGGTTCGCCGACCTCGTGCCTCCTCTTTGGCCACGAGATTGGCAAGATCCTCTACACCCTTGGGGTGATGGGATGGCTCAGCATCGTAACGTTGCCAACCGGAGCCATTGCCTTGCTGATATATGTGGCGTTCTTAATGATCGAGCGATCGATTGCCCGGAACCGGCAGGGGTCTGCCCGCTAGCGCTGCCAGAACCGCGACAAGCGTTTCAGTTGCTCGTAGAACAGTGAGGATGGAGTGCCTGCTGTCGGAGATTCATGCAGACGAGGAATATAGGCAAACGCGATGGCATTAAGCACCAGCAAGGCAAGAAAGTAGATGCTGTGGCGCCGCCAGTGGAAGGCTCCCGTAACGGCTTCATAACTTCCGATGGCGTCGAGAACAAGGCCCCAGGTGACCGGAGCTGCTCCCAAGCCAAGGCTTGTGATCACGGTGAAAAGCGCGAAGAAATGATTGGAGCCCATCTTGGGCATCGTCGCCATGGTGATGCGAACGTTGGCAAGATTGAAACTGGCCGACGCGACGCCGGCGACAAAATTCAGTGCTGCGACCAGCATTGTCGAACAGGGAAGGACATTCGCGGTGACTAGTCCCCACCCGGCAGTGACAATCCCGAACATTCCAACGGCTGCCCGCATGAGCGGCTTACTCCCGGTCGAATCTACGACCTGGCCGCAAAAAGGGAGGACGGCGAGTGCGCCGACAAACGACAAAGCCGACAAGGTGAGGACGGTATCAATATTGAAGCTCGAATGATCGTGAAGAAATTCAATCGCGAAGACGCTCAGGCTGCCAATCACCGTTGCGTAGATGATATTGAAGATGAGCAGCTCCCGAAATGGCGCGAAGGCGAGCATCGCTTGCCAGGGCACGTTCTGCGAGCTAAGCCGCATCGCTTCAGCAGTTTGAACTTCAGGGATTCGCTTGATGAAAACCAAGCTGACCGCCCCCCCTAGCGCGCTAACCAAAAACACGACGGCGAAGTCCCACGGAGAAACAGGAACGGCGATGACCAATGCCGAGATGAGTAGGGACAACAAGCATCCAAAATACATGAAGAACTGATCAACCGAGAGGAAGCGGCCCCGCACCTCCTCAGGAATCAACTGCACGATCCATGGCATCCAGGCGGCGGACGAGATGCCACGCAGAAGATTAAAGAAGAACAACAGTGCCAGTAGTGCGGTCAGTTTTGAGGTATCATTCAAAAAGTTCGCCAAGGGAATTCCGACGACTAGAAATATCAAGACGATCCGCATCCCCCAGCCCATCAAGACAAACTGACGGTAGCCGAAACGATGAAGGTGTCCCGCGGCCGGAAGCTGAAAAACTGTCATCAACGGCGTGAAGGCTGCGACGATTCCCAACGTGGTCGAGGACGCGCCGAGCGACTTCGCATAAACAATGATTGGCGCTCCCATCATGATCTGAAAGGAAACCGCGTTGAATAGGCTAAACCAATGGAGGTTAAAGGAACCCCGGGGAAGCACAGTCTTCACGAGAGGACCGTCACCATAGCCCATCCCAAGTAATTCGCCAGACCGTCGGGGAGAGTTTGTTCAGCTAGGAAATTCTCTGACAACCCGGCGGTGGTAGCGCGGTGTCCCCACCGCGCGAAAGAGCACCCTCGACCGTGGGGACACGGTCGTTACAAAAGCACCTCGAGCAGCGGACGCGCCCGCAACGCGGGCGCAGCGCCTGCGGGTTGGGCACGGTC
The DNA here is from genome assembly GCA_963824895.1 of uncultured Verrucomicrobiae bacterium. GTDB lineage: Bacteria > Verrucomicrobiota > Verrucomicrobiia > Chthoniobacterales > Terrimicrobiaceae > DASTFP01. The sequence continues at coordinate 135,647 of CAWGQS010000003.1, forward strand.
GCCGGGCTGTGTTCGGCGATGGGGACATCGCCGCTACCACACCCGACCACGGCTTTCCGCTGCGCGATGCGCAGGTGCTTAGGGCGTGACGTCCTTTTCGCGAGCGTGCGGAAACAGGATTACGTCACGAATGCTTTCGGCGCCCGTCAGCATCATGACCAGTCGATCGATGCCGATGCCAATCCCGCCGGCCGGAGGCATCCCATACTCCAGCGTCCGCAAAAAATCTTCATCCAATTTCTGCGTCTCGCCACCGCTTTGCTGCTCGAGGCGCGAACGCTGCAAATCCGGATCGTTCAGTTCCGAATAGCCCGGGGATATTTCCTGTCCATTGATAATGAGTTCGTAGACATCGACCACCGAATCATCGGAGCGATTCTGCTTGGCGAGTGGCACAAGTTCCTTCGGACAATGGGTGACGAACAAAGGATCGACGGTTTTTTCTTCGATGAGCTTCTCGAACAGATGCTGAGTGACCTCAAAGTCCTCGACGCAGTGACTGACGTCGAGTTGGAGACGCGCGCACAGTTCGCGCCGCTCTTGCGAAGAAAGCTCATACCATTCGGGAACAACCGAGCGGACAAGATCCGCGTACCTGGCGCGCTTCCATGGGCGCGATAGATCAATTCGTCTTCTCACGTTACCCTCCGCGTCGCTGTGTTCGATGATCAAGCCGCCACCAACCGTCTGGGCCAAGTGCGAGATGAGGTCCTCAACCAAATTGGCCATCATCTCAAAATCCGCGAACGCCCAGTAGGCTTCCAACATGGTGAACTCCGGATTGTGGCGGCGCGATATCCCCTCGTTGCGGAAGTTTCGGTTCAACTCGAAGATCTTGGTGAATCCACCGACAAGCAGACGCTTGAGGTAAAGCTCCGGGGCAATCCGAAGATAGAGGTCCATGCCCAGCGCATTATGATGCGTTTTGAACGGTTGCGCGGCCGCGCCGCCGGGAACGGCTTGCATCATTGGCGTTTCGACTTCCAGGAATCCCCGCTGCTCGAGAAATCCGCGGATTTCCCGCACGATCACGAGGCGCTTGCGAAACACATCGCGAGATTGCTGGTTCGCAATGAGGTCGAGATAACGCTGGCGGTACTTGGTCTCGGGATCTTGAACCCCGTGCCATTTCTCGGGCAAAGGCCGGAGCGATTTGGAGAGCACCTGTAATTTCTTGACGCGGATCGTTCGCTCCCCGGTTTTCGTCGAGAAGTATTCCCCTTCCACTCCGATCCAGTCCCCAATATCGAGTTGCTTAAAAACGGCGAAGGCTTCGTCGCCTATTTCCTTAGCATGAATGAAAAGTTGTATCCGTCCGGAGAAGTCGGAAAGATCGAGAAAGTGACTTTTGCCCATATCGCGGTGAGCGGTGATACGCCCCGCCGCGCGCACCGATTGACCTTCGCGGAACGCGCTCAGGACATTCTCGATCGTGCCGTCGACCTCGAACTTCTGGCCATAGGGAGTGACGCCGTGAGCACGCAAGGCCTCCAGTTTGTGCCGGCGAAAGGCAAGCAAGTCAGAAGCAGGATCCATCGACATGATGTCTAGCGAAGCCGCGCCGCACTTGGCAACCCCAGCTTCTCGGAAGGTGCGGTGCAATTTTCCCGGTTGTCAAACCGAGCAGCGCGAATACGTTCTCGGCCATGTGTCGTCGTTTCGCCCGCTTGGCGTGCGTGCTCTTGTTGCTATCTATACCCGCCGAGGCCGCGCGGGTCGCTGACAGTTTGGTTCGCATTCAAGCCACTTCGCAGGAACCGAATTATCGGGCGCCGTGGAGTGCCGGGGAGGTTGCTAGCGGGGTGGGAGCGGGTTTCATCATCCCGGGAAACAGGATCATGACCAACGCGCACGTCATCAGCAATGACCGCTTCCTGGCGGTCTCCAAGGAGGGTGATCCAAAGCCTTATCCGGCGCGAGTCTTGCACGTCGCGCACGACTGCGATCTTGCCTTGCTGACAGTAGATAACCCGAATTTTTTCAAAAATACGGTCGCCCTGGATTTTGGAGGCATTCCCACGATCGAAAGCACCGTCTCCGTTTACGGTTACCCGATTGGCGGTGACCGGCTCTCCGTGACTCGCGGAGTGGTGTCGCGCATTGATTTTCAGACCTATTCGCACTCGGGAGTAGACTCTCATCTCACTGTTCAGATCGACGCTGCAATAAATCCCGGAAACAGTGGGGGACCGGTGCTTCAGGAAGGGAAGGTGGTGGGCGTCGCCTTTCAGGGGTATAGCGGCGATGTTGCCCAGAATGTTGGCTATATGATCCCGACGCCAGTTATTCATCGGTTTCTGAAGGATGTCGAAGACGGGCGCTACGATCGCTACATGGATCTCACTATCAGCTACCATCCGCTGCACAACCTGGCGATGCGTCGCGCGCTTGGACTCGCTGATGGTGATTCGGGGGTCTTCGTCGGAGGCGTATACGGCGGAGGAGTGTCGGAAGGACGCTTACAACCGGGAGACGTCTTGATGGCAATTGACGATCTTCCGATCGCGAGTGATGGCACCGTCAACATAGACGGTGAGCCAGTGGAAATGGCCGAAGTCGTCGAACGCAAGTTCCGAGGCGAAAAGGTGGATTTGAAGGTTCTGCGCGCCGGAAAGGAACTGGTCATTTCCATTCCGTTGACCCACGCCTGGCCGTTCTCCCTCCAAGCGCAAGCTTACAACGAAAAACCACGCTTTGTCGTTTTCGGCGGACTAGTGTTCCAACCCGTTGATGCGAACTTTATCTCCGAACACAGTCCCGATGCTCTAAGGCTACGCTTCTATTTTGATAATTTTATCTCCCGAAATATCTATCGCGAACGCGAAGAGATCATCGTCCTGAGCAACGTGTTGGCGGATCCCGTCAATGCGTACGCCTCCGAGTTTCGCTACGAGATTGTCGATAAGATCAACGGTCAAAAGATTCAGCGCATCGGCGATGTCGCCGAGGCCTTCAAGAAACCCGCGGACTACTACGTGATCGATATGCTCGGTCAAGGCCGCCCGCTGGTGCTCGAACGCAAGGCGGTGGAGGAAGCGCGTGACCGCATCAGCGCACGCTACCAGGTCACTTCCCACGAGAATCTCGAGAAATGAGAATTTCCACGGTTTTTCTTTTTCTTGTTTTCGCTGCGTCGGTGGTTCGTGGGGAAGCTGCAGTTCCAGTGCCAAGAGAACCTATCGCCGTCATGGATCCGGTGAGCAGCAATTCCTTGGTCCGGGTGAACTCGACGAATCAGGCCTTTGATTTTTTCCGCCCGTGGACGAAGAAGGCCCCGTTTTTGCGCCGCGGACTCGGCGTGGTCCTGCAAGGCGGGCAGATTCTCGTCACGGCGGAGCTCGTCGCCAACCGGACATATGTCGAGCTTGAAAAGGCGGGGTCGGCGGAGAAGTCTCCCGCCGAGGTTGTGGTCGTCGACTACGACTGCAATCTGGCGTTGCTCCGGCCGACGAGTTCCACCTTTTTGAAAGACGCAAAGCCACTGTCGCTGGACTCCGAGGCGAGCGTCGGTGACAAGGCCTCGATCTTGCAGTTGGAGTCCAACGGCCTGATCGCAGATACGCCGGGCGTGATTACGACCATCACCGTCGCCGGATACCCCCTCGATCACTTAGCTTTGCTGACGTATCGCATCAGTGCTCCGCTGCAAAATCGGGAAGGAAGCTTCACCATCCCTGCATTTCGGGAGGGACGATTGCTCGGTCTCCTCATGCGTTATGACTCTCGCACTCAGACGGCCGATGTGATCTCGGCGCCCGTTATTTCGCACTTTCTTGACGATGCCAAACTCCAAGTCTATCCGGGTTTTCCCCGCGCTGGTCTTGTCTTCGCGGCTACGCGCGATCCGCAGTTTCGGCGCTACATCGGGCTTACCGAAGATGGGGTCTACATCACTGAAATCCGTCCCGGAAGTGCGGCCGAAAAGGCCGGCCTCCGCAAGGGAGATGTCATTCTGGCAGTGGCCGGTAAATCCCTCGATCAGGACGGGAACTACGAAGAACCTGGCATCGGGAGGATCCCTTTCAGCCATATCACGAATACTCTCTCGCATGTGGGAGAGACGGTAAATTTTTCAATCCTACGAGACGGCAAACGGGAAGCCGTTCCTGTCACCCTCACCAGCGTCTTAAACGAGCAAAGCGCGAGCGACCCTTACGAATTTGATCGCCAGCCGCGCTATCTTATCCTTGGCGGCCTTGTCTTCCGGGAGCTCTCTCGACCGTATCTGCAAGAGTGGGGCGGAAACTGGATGAGAGACGCGCCCCAGCGCCTCGTTTACCTGGATGCCTTCCAGAACGAGCTTCCGCCTGACCGTGGCAAGATCGTGTTTTTAAGCCAAGTCTTTCCGACGCCGGATACACTCGGCTATGAAAACCTGGAACACCTTGTGATCAGCAAGGTGAATGGCCTTCCCATCAAGAGTCTCGATGATCTCGCCAAAGCTGCCAAATCTCCCAGGGACGGCTTCCTCAAAATAGAGTTCGATGAGGATCCCTCCTTCATTTACCTGAATGCCTCCGATGATGAGAAGAGCAAGTCCCAGCTCATGCAAGACTATGGCATCCCGGCTCTGGAGAACTTGGAGCCAGTCACAAAGTAACGTTTCCGATTCTGTCGAATCTTAACGCCGCTTGAACCCGCTGTAGTCGCGAATCCGGTCTTCGAGTTCACGAATTTTGGATTCGAGCCGAGCGATCGTCTCTTCGGCATCGGTCAGTTTGCGGCCTTTGTCTAGCAAAGCATTCTCGAGTTCACGAATCCTTTGCTGCAGACTCGTCCGAAGACCCCCGCCGCGGCCGGGCTGGATAGCCAAAGTCTCCATCGGACTTGGCTCCTCCATCACCACCTGCAAGCCGCGGTAGAACGGCGCTTCCCCCAAGGTCGTTCGTTCGCCGGTCGTGCAATTGATCAAAGCAGTCGCCACGGTGATCTCGCCGACTCGCTCAAACTCCAGCAGGGCCTCCGCAGTGGTCGGGCCATAGAGAACGGTCTCACCAACGACAATCAGCCAGTCCATTTCCGTCTCTGGAATCATGGGCGCCTTCGTCCAGATTGTCTGATCAGTCGATAACATATCCTGCGCATTGACTTGGGCGGAGTGCGCCCACTCGCGGATCTTTTCAAACGGAACCGGTCCGAAGACCTCACCGCTATCGTGCTTTCTCAGAAACCAGTTTTCTGAACGTTCGATGGCCATGGCACTCGGCGAGGAGCTTTCCAGCAGCTTGGCCGATCGGGCGGAAGATGACAAGGAACTTGCGCGTGGCAAGGGCCCGAGCGATGATTGAAAGCTCGCCCAGAAGGCACAGGAACAGAATTATGAGCAAGACGTTGTTGGATAAAGTATGGGAGGCCCACGCCGTGCGCGAATTGCCAAATGGAGCGACTCAGTTGCTGATTGGCACCCACCTTATTCACGAAGTGACCAGTCCTCAAGCTTTTGGAATGCTCCGAGATCTCGGCGCGAAGGTCCTCTATCCTCATCGCACCTTCGCTACCGTCGATCACATCGTTCCGACTGATGAACGCGAAGAACCTTTTTCGGATCAGCTCGCCGATGAGATGATCAAGGCGTTGCGTAAGAACTGTGAAGAATACGGAATCACCTTCTTTGATCTTCCAAGCGGCAGACAGGGCATTGTCCACATCGTTGGTCCGGAACAGGGAATTACGCAGCCCGGGACGACCATTGCCTGCGGCGACTCTCACACCTCCACTCACGGGGCGTTCGGTGCGATTGCCATCGGCATCGGGACGAGCCAAGTTCGCGATGTGCTTGCGACGCAGACCATGGCCATACGCAAGCCAAAGCTCCGCCGTATCGACGTCAATGGTCCGCTGTCACCAGGCGTTTATGCCAAGGACGTCATTTTGCACATCATCCGAAACCTCGGAGTCAATGGCGGACTCGGATTCGCCTACGAATATGCCGGAACAACATTCGAGGGATTCTCGCAAGAGGAGCGAATGACTGTTTGCAACATGTCCATTGAGGGTGGAGCGCGTGCCGGATACGTAAATCCGGATGACACGACGTTTGCCTATCTCAAGGGGCGTCCTTATGCCCCCTCGGATGAAGAATGGCCCGAAGCGGTTACTCGCTGGCGTTCTTTTGCTTCGGATTCGGACGCTAAGTACGATGACATCGTCAGTTATGACGCGGCAGAAATTGCTCCGACCGTCACATGGGGAATCAACCCCGGGCAGGCGATTTTCATTGATGAGAAGGTCCCCTCTCCCGAGGAACTGCCAGAGAGGGATCGGGCCACCGCTGAGGAGGCTCTTGCTCACATGCACCTGAAGGCGGGCAAGCCTATCAAGGGGGTCAAAGTTGATGTTGCCTTTCTTGGAAGTTGTACCAATGCGCGGTTGAGCGATCTGACCGAGGTGGCGCGTCATCTAAGGGGACGCAAGGTCAAAAGCGGCGTGAAGGCCATCGTCGTTCCCGGCTCTCAAGGTGTTTCGCAGATCGCCGAAAAGATGGGCATTGCTGAAATTTTCCGCGACGCCGGCTTCGAATGGCGGGGCGCGGGCTGCTCAATGTGCCTGGGAATGAATCCCGACAAGCTTATCGGTGACCAGCTTTGTGCGAGCTCCAGCAATCGCAATTTTAAAGGTCGACAAGGAAGTCCAACCGGTCGCACCGTGCTGATGAGTCCCCTCATGGTTGCGGCCGCAGCGGTTACAGGGGAAATTACGGATGCCCGCGAGGTGTTTTCCGTCCACTGAGGGATTTTACGATGGCTTTAGAACAAATAACGCAAGTTACTGGGCGTGCGGTGTATGTGCCGGGCGACGACGTTGATACAGATCGCATTATCCCGGCTCGCTACCTGAAATGCGTGACATTCGATGGATTGGCCGAGTTCACCTTCTATGACGAGCGGAAGCACCCGGATGGTTCTGAGAAGCCGCATCCGCTGAACGATCCACGTTTTCTGGGGGCGAAGATTCTTCTTACCGGGTCCAATTTTGGCTGTGGAAGTTCACGCGAACACGCGCCGCAAGCGCTCTACCGCTTTGGCTTTCGTGCGATTCTGGCGGAGAGCTTTGCAGAAATTTTCTTTGGGAATTCGACGACTTTGGGAATGCCATGCGTCGTGATGGGCAGGCAGGACATTCGGGCGCTCGCTGGGCTGGTCGCAGAAGATCCGGCAATCCTGGTAACCCTGGACCTCTTGGAAAACAAGGTTACAGCTGCTGACATGGATTTTCGAGGCGCGCTACCTGACCACGCGCGAGACGCACTCGTCCGTGGCAAATGGGACGCAATTGCCGAGCTGCTCGAGAACATTCCGGACATTCAGCGTGTGGCAAACACGCTTCCCTACTTTAAGACGGTTTAGAAGTATTCTATCGCTCCCCTTCCTCGGGTGGGGCGACCTTGGTGCTTAGACCGAGCTCCACCCTAGCTATCATCGACGGCTAGTGTTTTGGATCGCGTGACCAGTGGTGGGCTCACCTCGGTATAAGGGACAGCCACAGTTGTGGCTCGACCAATAGGGCGCTTGGCAGAGGCCCGTAGACAGCATAGATGAGAGCGGGTGATCGCTTTCCTCGTCCGTCGCTTGATCGCTTTGGTGGCCGTGTTGTTTTGTGTGGTCACAATCACCTTCTTTCTCATTCGACTTTCGCCCGGCGGGCCATTTGACGCCGAACGGAAGATTCCGCCGGCAATCGAGAAGCAGCTCCTGGCAAAGTACAAGTTGGATGGCCCGCTTTGGCAGCAATACGCAGGCTATTTGGGCGATCTGATGCGCGGAGACCTGCGGGACTCCACGAAGTATCGCAACCGAAGTGTAGCCGAGATTTTAGCACAGACTCTTCCCGTCACGATGACTCTCGGCGCGTGTGCATTCTGCCTCGCCGTGGGGGGCGGCACTTTTCTTGGTGTCACCGCGGCTGCCGGGCATGGCACATGGAAAGACACCTTGGCAATGCTTCTGGCGCTGGCCGCGATTTCTTTGCCTGCTTTTATCATCGGCCCGGTGCTCATCTTGATCTTCAGTTTCTGGCTTCATTGGCTTCCGGTAGGTGGTTGGGGCAGTCCGAGTGCGATGCTCCTGCCGGCAATTACGCTCGCGGCTCCCTATGTTGCCTACATTGCGCGGCTGCTGCGCGGCAGCATGATGGAGACCCTCGGCCAGGACTTCGTTCGGACTGCACGCGCCAAGGGTCTGGCAGAGCGGTTCGTCCTTTACCGCCATGCCTTGCGCGTCGCAATTCTACCGGTCGTCTCGTTTCTCGGGCCCTTGGCGGCCCATTTGCTGACCGGCTCGATTGTCGTGGAGACCATTTTTTACATTCCCGGAGCCGGGGGATTCTTTGTGAACTCGATTCTGAATCGCGACGGATTTCTTCTTGGCGGAGTGGTCATCGTCTATTGCACGATGCTCGTGCTCTTCAATCTGGCGGTAGACGTCATTTACACGTTGCTCGATCGAAGGATTCGCCTCGATGCTTGATCAGAGAGCCGTCGGCAAACTTTGGAAGAATCCTGCAGCCCTCGCTTCGGCCGGAATACTTGCTCTTATCAGCATAGCGGTGATTGTCGGCCCACTCTTTCTTCCCGTTACCTACGCTGAGCCGGGGCCTCTCTCCTTCGCTCCTCCTTCCCTTCAGCATCCGTTCGGCACAGATCTCAATGGTCGCGACATTCTCTACCGTGTGTTGGCGGGAGGCCGCATTTCGCTCCTGGTGGGGCTGTGTGGCGCATTCGTAAGCCTCTTTATTGGAGCAGCCTATGGTCTGATAGCCGGCTACTGTGGAGGAAGGCTCGACAACTTTATGATGCGCGTTGTCGACATCCTTTACTCTATTCCCAGGCTCATCTTCATTCTTATTTGCATTAACGCTTTCAACTCTCAGCTCCAGGAATTCGCTTCGAAGATCGGCTGGGATTGGCTGGTGGCGTCCTCTCGAATCGCCATTCTTATCGTTTCACTCGGGGTTATCGAGTGGTTGACCCTCGCGAGGATTGTCCGCGGCCAAACGCTCGCACTCAAGAGCCGCGCCTTCGTCACGGCGGCAACCGCGTTGGGCCAGTCTCATCGACGCATCATCTTGAAGCACATCCTGCCGAACCTCGTGGGAATCATCCTGATCTATCTAACGCTGACGATTCCGGCGGTGATCATCGACGAATCGTTTTTAAGTTTTCTAGGGCTGGGAGTGCAAGCGCCCGCGGCGAGTTGGGGATCGCTGCTTGCCGATGGTGCTGCCTCACTTAATCCGATCTTCGTTCGCTGGTGGCTAGTGGCATTTCCTGCAGCAGCCATGGCCATAACGCTGCTGGCGCTCAACTTTCTTGGTGACGCCTTAAGAGACGCTTTTGATCCTCGTCGACTCCAGTAAAGATCGAGCGGGGTCGGGAAAATGCTTATACACGCGCTAGGGCGGAACACTGATTGCGCTGACCAGTCAAGTTTGCAAGAGTACCAGATGCATATCGACGCACGACTCTCCAAAATTCTTGCAGCCCTGATTCTTGCAACTGGTCCTCCCTCTCTCTTGGTTGCGGAAAAGCCAGTGGATGAGGCCATGGAGTCATCTCCGGTAATCGTGGACGCAACAGAATTGATCGCAGTCCTTTCGCCGACAGAGGGAAACCAGGCAGCTGGCGTCGTCACGTTCGAGTCAGTCGAGAAGGGTAAGGTCGAAATCGAGGCGAAGCTCACGGGACTTCCTCCAAGCTCAAAGCACGCCATTCATATCCATCAGTACGGTGATCTCACCTCCAAAGACGGAAAGAGCGCTGGCGATCACTATAACCCAATGCACCATCCGCACGCACTGCCCGACACGGAAAACCGGCACGCGGGAGACTTCGGTAATCTCGAATCGGATCCAAACGGTAATGCCAACCTCAAGCTGACCGTCGACAATATCTCGCTGGCCGGTCGCTTGAATCCGATTATTGGACGCGGCGTGGTGGTACATGCAAAACCTGACGATGGCAGCCAACCATCGGGAAACGCAGGCGATCGTATCGCCGTGGGGGTCATCGGCGTTCGCAATCCTAAGGATTAGCGCCAAGAGTCAGGCGCAAAGATTGGCCTGTCGATTCGACAAGCATGCCGGGCTGAAATAGCCAGTCTGATTTGCAGCCATGAATTTCGGTAAACAAGCGCCGGCGGCATGGGTGGCGGTTGCCTTCGTTGGATCGTGCCTGGGCGAGAGTCGTGTGTTGATGGGCCAGGGGAAGGCGGGGGATTGGCAGTCAGACGCACCCGGGGTTGAGCATAAAATCACCGTCGAGGAACTTCCGCCAAACTACGCGACACCCTCCGCGTATAACGGTCCGAAGGTCGTCGCTCGCCCTAAAGCCGCGAAGCCGAGTGTTCCCAAAGGTTTTACCGTGACACTCTATGCGAGCGGACTGGAAAACCCACGCTACCTGCGGACGGCTCCAAACGGCGACATCTTTGTGGCGGAAAGTTACGCCGGCAAAATTCGGGTGCTCCGCGACGCTGACGGTGACGGCCGTCCCGAAGTCAACCAGACATTTGCCACAGGTCTCAAACAGCCATTTGGACTTGCATTCTATCCATCGGGGCCTTCCCCGGAATATCTCTATGTCGCCAACACCAATGGAATCGTGCGGTTTGCGTATCGCGACGGCGATCTCAAGGCTCGCAGCAGGCCAAGCCACGTCGCTGATCTCTCGTCCGGCGGGAGACTGACGGGCGGCGGCCACTGGACGCGCGATATTGTTTTTTCAGAGGACGGAAGCCGACTTTTCGCCTCAATCGGATCGAAGACGAATGTCGAAGATGAGACCACTGAACCTGAGGAGCGGGAGCGGGCTCGCATCTTCCAATTTAGTCCGGATGGTTCGAACAAGAAGGTATACGCTTGGGGCCTGCGCAATGCAGTGGGGATCGCGGTTCACCCGGAAACGGGTGAGCTCTGGGCCTCAGTCAATGAGCGTGATGGTCTGGGCGACGATCTTGTACCGGATTATGTGACTCGGGTTCGCGAAGGCGGATTTTACGGCTGGCCTTGGTATTACCTTGGAAAACATCAGGATCCCCGCCATCAAGGTGCCCGGCCAGACCTAGCCGACAAAGTTCTCCTACCGGATGTCTTGGTGCAGGCGCATTCTGCGGCTCTGAGCATTATCTTTTACGATGGTGATCAATTTCCAGACGACTATCGCGGGGATGCCTTTGTCGCGCTTCATGGTTCATGGAATAGAGCCAAGCGCACCGGCTATAAGGTGGTGCGCGTCCCTCTGGATCATGGCAGGCCGAAAGGTGTGTATGAGGACTTTCTCACTGGATTCGTGACCCCCGAAGGGAACGTTTGGGGTCGCCCGGTCGGTCTTACCGTAGCGCAAGACGGCTCACTTCTCGTGAGCGAGGATGGAAACGATTCGATCTGGCGAATTACCTACAATAAGTAGAAGCGCGCGGAGTTCTGAACTCCTTGGCCAAGTCGTTTCAACTTAGAGCAGGTCAGCAGAGATCTCCGAGAAGTCGCAATAGTCTAAGTGCAGAGAGCCCCTCGCTGAGAGCCGCGCTAGAACGCGTACGATACACCGACAATCGGTCCTATCGAGTCGAGGCCTGTATTTCTGTGACGAGGTTCGGAGAGATCCGCGTTGGAGAGATGCTGCCAAAGAAATCCAGCCCACACAGACCAGACATCCGAGAGTGCGGACTGCCTCCCGCCTGACGCCAGCAGACAAAAGTCTTCGCCCTGGCCAAACGGGGTGTCATCGCTGTCTACAGCGCCCATACCTCCTCACCATCCGCATGAAAGGCCCAACGCGACTCGCCGAGAGGAAAGATCAAGCGGACTCGTAGTGCGCCACCTAGAAAGTAACTTTCGAGACCCTGCACGATGACCTCACCGATGAACGATGCAAGAATCTGAGCTTTTAGACGCAGCGGTCCGAGCTTCCATTGGGGAAATGGTTGCCAAGCGAGGGTTAAAAACTGCGGCGCAATGACGTAATGGTTCGGATTTCGCAAGCCGAAGATACACCCCGTTTCAAGTAAAATCTCCGACCGCCGGTCGCTGACACGCTGCTGAGCAGTAAGAACGCGCTTGTCTTCCGCCTGAAGCGCCGTCGCTCCGAGGAAGAAAAGGACGATCGCCCAAACGCTGGGCGGAAGAATCCGGCCCTTCGCACGAGCTCCGGGGCAGATTCGCTCAAGCAGTGGATCGAGCCGAAAAAGGGTCTTGAAGAAAAAGGCGCGAGGTCGGTGCCATAATCATTTGGAAAATCGGATGCGAGGTAAAAGAGGCAAACAGGATTCACTTGCGCCAGTCGAGAAGCCTGAGCCCAAGTCCAACAAGAGCCAGACCGAAGGTGAATTCGATCCATTTTGAGAGACCGGGGTGATGAAGCGAATGCGTGCCGCGATCGGCGAGCACCGCGTATGATCCCAGGATCGCCAAGTCGATGAGGACGGTGCAACTCAAGAGAATCGCTATTTGGAGCCACATCTGTCGATCAGGATCAAGAAATTGCGGCAATAGGGCCGAAACAAACAGCAGCGCCTTAGGGTTTGTCAGCTGAACAATCAACCCTTGCATGACGAGATTACCGGCCCTTGCAGGTCTCCGGAGAGCTGAAAACGCACCAACTGACTTTCGCCAGAGAGAGGAGATGATGATACGAAGACCAAGATAAAGGAGATAAATCGCGCCGGCCAATTGGAGAACTGCAAATGCATGAGTTGCCGCACTCAACAATGTGACCAGCCCGAATGCAATGCAGAGGAAGAAGATGAAATTGCCAATTTGTATTCCCACAATTCCGCGAAGCCCAGCCTGCAATCCATACCGAGCCGTTTGCGACATGACGCAGATGACCGCGGGTCCCGGTGTGAGTGCGACAAGGAGCCAAGTAACAAGATAGAGCAGGAGAGACTGGATACTCATGGCGAATCGCTGTCTCAGATTAGCGATTACCAAGCTCGGGTTGCAAGAGCTCAAGAACTGCTTCAATACAGGATTGGTATCGCCCTTGGGCCATGCTGGGCTGACTGCCCAAGATGCATTTGGATCATTCCACTCGTGTCCACGCATCCTGGTGATGTGCGATGTGCCAAAAGACTGCGGAATAAGTGCATTCCAAGGTTGGCGCGAACAAGGGTCAGCGACGTCGTCACTTCACTCGTGTGCCAAATTACACGGGATGAAACCATATCTTGCGCAAAGGGCGATCGCGTGTCGACGAAACGTCGGAGCACGTTCGTTCGAGATGAGAATGAACGCTTCCTCGGCGCAGTGTCGAAGCGTGGTTTCTTCGGGCAACCTCTGGGTAGCTACGGAACGAGGAATGAGTGAGCGCCGCACTCGGAAGCCAATGACGGAGCACCTCCAGCGAACGAATATTGCGCTAGATCTATTCTAAGCAAAAGCTTCGACGCGAAAACGCGTTCCCTCAATTGCGCTCTTCACTGAGCAAAAGCGCCGTGTCGCCGTCGATAATAAGCCCATTGACAAAGCCGGCTTTCAGCAATCCTTGCACAGCCTGCAACTTTTCCCTTCCGGCACAAAGAAGGATAACTTCCCTCTCAAAGAGTTGCTCAAGATCAACGGAAAGGGTTCGTTGATTAACGTCACTCGGCGCCACCTTGCCATTTGCGTCGAAGAACTTGCCGAGACAATCGCAGACGGCTCCAGCCCGCTTGAGATCCTGAAGCTCCACGCCCGACAAATAACGCTGTTTGAAGAGAAGGCTGTGCTCGTCACATGGTCCAAACGTAGCCATGTAGAAACTTGCCTGCTCCGCCAGTGCAAGGGTCTCCTTAAAGATGCGCTGCGACATGAAGATCTGTCGATCCGCAATCGTGTTCGCGATAAATGGCACCGGGAGAAAGTGCCCTTCACCGCCCGTCCTCTCAGCAAATTGATAAACGACTTCGAAAAGATTTGCCGCAGAGGTCCGCGTAAGTGAGCCCATGGCTGAAACAAATTTGGCGTTCGGTTTGGTCACCCCCGTTAGGTGATCCGGAACCTCCGCCATCGTTCTCCCCCAGCCAACGCCGATCACGCTACTCTCGTCGGTTTGCAGCCTTTCTCGGAGCAATTCCGCTGCCACGATGGCGACTGCTCGACGCGCGATCGGACTTTCCGACTCGAGCTTCGTCCGAGAGGGAAGACTCTTTCGCCGTCCAGGAGAATAAGAGACTAACGGCGGGGTGGCGCGACAAAATGTAAGACTATAGCGACGCCTAATGCTCTCTTCGACCTCAATCATTCGCGCAAAGCGATGCTCAATAGAAATCTTAACGATTCCAAACTCCCGCGCCTCCGCCAATAGGCGGTTCACTTTAACGCGCGAGATTCCCAAGAGATCGGCTGTCTGCTCTTGAGTATTGCCGGCGACATGATATAGCCACGCCGCCCTGACGATCTGCTCTGAATCGCCCGGCAAGTCGTATGCCCGGTTGGCCTCTTTCACCTAAGATCAAACTTTCTAGGAGTTGAAACTCCGCTCGCGTCATCGCTCGGGCGAACATCACGATGCTTGAACGTGAACCCGGTTGCATCCCCTGATCGCAGCGCAAGGCCGTTCAATGCTAAGCAGCCACCGTTTGCATCGCATTGCTTGGTCCGTGAAATTCTCAAACTATCCACCTTCCTCATCGAGATGTCTCGCCCGCTAGCAAGAGGGAAAAGGGCGGCGCGCAAAAGCGACCTTCGGCGTTTGCTTGCTCAGAGCTAGAACACCGACAACTTGTAAGTTTGTAATCGGATGCTGCTATACGAGGGAGAACAATCTGTCTTGTTTTGGCTCGAAACTTCCTTCCGCCCTTCATTCTCGATAGTTCGAGGAGGAAGGGCCACCAGAAGTCGAGATGAAAATCTGATCAGCGGACGTATCGTCCAGGCTATCGGCGAAAGTTGGCCACCAAGCTAAGCATTTATGCTTTCTAATTTTGTTTGGCGCCTTGAAGGGTATCAGAAAAGGATTTTAGAATGAGCGAACATGATGTGGCGCCAGCATCGAGAATTCCCCTGGAACGCTCCCCCAGCCTGCTGGCTCGGCCCAGTTTCGCAATCATTCCGCGAGTAGCCTCCTTACCTTTCTCCGCCGCGTCCGTCATGCGCTTGAGCGCCTCGGGGAAACTCGCGCCCTCTGCAACCGCTTTCTCATATTCCTCCACCGCGGGAACTAAGGCATCCATCATCGTCTTGTCACCCACTTTCGCTCCTCCGAGGTCCTGCATCGCCGCGGCTCCGGCCTTGAGCATCTTACCGAACACTTCCTTGTCCACCGCGGAAGCATCTCCACAGGCCGTACCCATGTCGATGAAGAAGCTGCCATAAAGAGGGCCCATGGCGCCGCCAATTTCCGCGAGGAGGACCTGGCCCAGCATGTCCAGACCTTGGGGGACGGTCACGTTCTGCTCCCCAAGTTTTTCTTTCGTCCGGCGCGCGCCTTTCGTCATATTGATCCCATGGTCGCCATCTCCTGTGGCGCCGTCGATTTCGCTAAGGTAAGCACCGTTGCTGTCGATCGTTTCGATTAAGGCAAGAAGAAGCGTACGGCCTTCGGAGGTAGGATAGGAGGAGGACATGGTATGTGGAAGGTTAAGAGAGTTTCGCTTGCGTGAGCCCGATCGAGGTCGCCTCCGCAGCGATAAGTTCTTTGAGCTCGGCATCCAGTTTCATGATGGTGACCGTGACGCCCAGCATTTCAAGTGAAGTAAAGTAGTTGCCCACGTAGCGGTGGTAGATTGAAATTCCAGCCTTCTCCAAAAGCTCCATCAGTTTCCTGTAAAGGATGTAGAGCTCCATGATCGGAGTCGCGCCCAAACCTGAAACCAGAACAACAACTTCATCCCCGGAGTTGAATGGAAGGTCGGGAAGAATGTAATCGAGGGAGATTTGCGCCATCTCGTCGGCGCCTTTCAGATCATCAACTTTCACCCCGGGCTCTCCATGGTGGCCGATACCCACTTCCATTTTTCCAGGCTCAATATGAAAATTCGGCTTGCCGGCAGCAGGAATCACACAAGAGGACAGTCCAATGCCGATGCTACGGGTGGAGTCGATCGCCTTCTGCGCTGTCTTTATGACCTCTTCCAAGGAAGCGCCCGTCGCCGCCTTGGCGCCAGCTACCTTCCACATGAGAATCTCGCCCGCAACTCCACGACGTTTTTCACCTTCCGTCTTCGCAGCCGAAGCGACGTCATCATTGGCGATCACCGTCTCCACCTTGATGCCATCGGCTTGAATCATTCGCCTGGCCATCTTCACATTCATGTTATCGCCGGCGTAATTTCCGTAGAGGACCGCCACGCCAGCACCGCCATCGGCAGCGCGAATAGCGTCACGAAAGATGTGTGCAGACGGCGAAGCAAAGATTTCGCCCACAGCCACCACGTCCACCATGTTCTTGCCGACGTAGCCGACAAAGGCAGGCTCGTGACCCGAGCCCCCACCCGTGACAATTCCAACTCTCCCCTTGACGGGCGATCCAACGTATCGCACGACGCGCGGATTGTCGGTTTTGGCCAGCAAATCGGAGTGACATAGGATGATTCCCTCCAGCGCCTCCTCGGTTACGCGTGAAGGATCGTTGATGATGCGTTGCATAGATGTCTGAGGTTAGAAACGTGTCTACTTTCTTGCGTTCGTGAATTCGTGCTCGATCTCTTTTATTCGTTCCACTTTCGCTGCCGATTTGCCCCCTTCGAAATCGGATTCCAACCAGGTATCTACCAAGCGTTTGGCGTACTCTTCTCCCACCACGCGTGAACCCAGGGCCATGACCTGGCAGTCGTTACTCTTGCGGGCACGCTCGGCAGAATAAACATCGTGGCATACTGCCGCTCGGATTCCGGGCACTTTATTGGCTGTGATGGCCATGCCAATGCCGGTGCCGCACATAAGTATCGCGCGTTCGTACTCGCCGCCGGCAACAGCGTTGGAAACCTCCAAGGCAATGTTGGGATACAAGGACGGCTCAGTGTTATAAACGCCGTAATCTTTGACAGTATGCCCCTGCTTTTCCAAGTAGGCGCGAACCGTCTCCTTCATTTGGAAGGCTGCCTCATCGCAGCCAACCGCGATCGATAATTTGCTCATACTCGTTTCTAATTTTGTTGCATTCGCAAAACTCTTCACCCGATCAGCCGAGGGCACCTGGCCGCTGATCGTCCTTCTTGGTCCACGCGGAGAGTCGTGAGCAGACTCCCAGCCGTCGCCGACGCAACCGGTCCTCCTAGCCGCGCCTAGTCAGACGATGTCGCGCCTTGCTTTTTGGCTATGCGTTTAAAGTTGATAGCCTATGGAATCAGAAGAATTTTGAGAGACTTTTCGCCCTTCTTCATCATGTCGAAGCCCTCCTCGAATTTCTCGAGAGGGAGCTTATGCGTAACGACACCCTCGGTCGGGATCCGATCCTTGGCGATGGCATCGATGACGAATGGATATTGATACGGCCCAAGGTGGACACCCAAGACGTCGAGTTGCTTGCGATCCGAGATGATGCTCCAATCCACGGTCACGTCGTGCGCGAACACGCTGAATTCAATGAAGCGGCCCAATTTACGAATCATCTGAAGTCCTTGAACGACCGCATTGGGATGGCCTGTTGCCTCGATATAAACATCACAGCCGTAGCCATCCGTCATATCCTTGACGATCTTGACAACGTCGTCGTTCAGCGGATTTAAAACGACGTCGGCGCCGAACTTCGTTGCGAGCTCGAGCCTTTCCGGTTTCGTATCCATCACGACGAGCTTTCGAGGGCTCTTCAGCTTGGCGCAGCCAATCATTCCGAGTCCCAGGGTCCCGGCGCCAGCCAGGACAACAACGTCGTCCCAGTGGATGTTGGCCCGTTCGACGCAATATGCGGAACAGGCAAACGGTTCCACCAACATCGCTTTTTCGAGCGGGAGATCTTTGGGCACCTGATGATTGATCGCCTCCTTGGGATAGCGCATGTATTCGGCAAAGGCGCCGTTGACGTTGTTTTGGAAACCGTAAACGTCGTGCTTCTCGCACATCCAATATTGGCCCTGTTTGCAGAAGCGACAATCCCAGCAAGGAACAATTTGTTCCGAGATAAGGCGGTCGCCTACTTTGATATGATCCTTCTTGGCGGCATTGTCGCCAACCTCGACGACGATACCCACGAACTCGTGACCGGGAATCATCGGTTCCTTGATGTACTTTGGCTGTCCACCACCGCCCCAGAACGATTCGGCACCTAGATATGTCTTGATGTCGCCCGCGCATATTCCACAGGCTTCCACCTTGACGATCACGTCGTCGGCGGTGGCGCGTGGAACAGGAACCGTCTCAAGTCGATAATCTCCAGGCCCGTAAACAACAAGGGCGCGCATCGTTTCGGGAAGCGAGCTTTCTGTTGCCCCGGCACGCGAGGCCTGCGTGGTACCGGTTGTTGGAGTCGTAGTTGCTGTACTCATTGTGTTTTCTCCTCTAGAAGTAATTTTTTGTTGCGTAACTTTCCTGGCGTTCCCCTGCTAGAATCTTGCCTTCGATGAGCTCCGTATTAAAAGATCGAGCACGAATTCTCATCTTTCAAGTCGTCCTTGAACGTTGAACATCAGAGGCTTTAATCATGCGGTGAGTCGTTCGCCCGTCTCTTCATCAAAGAGGTTAAGGTCTTCGTCCTCAAACGTAAGATGCACCTTGCTGCCGGGCTTGTAGATGCGTGTCATGTCGGTGCTGGCCATCAGCAACATGTCACCATAACGAACACCGACGCGCGTCTCGTCACCGAGATTCTCGACAACAGAAACGGTTCCAGGAACACTTACATCCGACGGAGTTTGGCTGACGTGAATGCCCCACGGCCGGACGCCGAGTCGCACCGAGTTCCGGCTTCCGAGCAATCGGCCAACGTAGTCGGTAATTGGAAGGGAGAATTCAGTGCCCGGCACGACCAGACGACGGTTGGAATCCCCTTTGACCGCGAAGATGTTCATCGGCGGCTCGCCGAGGAAACCCGCGACAAACTCATTCGCCGGATGATTGAAAACCTGCAAGGGCGTCTCAAACTGCTGGAGCTTGCCATCGTTAAGCACGGCGATGCGGTCAGCGAGCGCCATCGCCTCGAGTTGATCGTGCGTCACAATGATCGTCGTAAACCGTTGCTCCGTGTGAAGTCGCTTGATCTCCGTGCGCATTTTGACGCGCAAGGCCGCATCCAGATGGCTGAGCGGTTCGTCCAACAGCAGCACGGCCGGACGGCGGATTATCGCCCGGGCAATATTGACGCGCTGCTTTTGACCGCTGCTCAGCGCCGCTGGCTTGAGATCAAGCAATTCCTCGACGTGGAGATATTTGGCAATCTCAGCAACGCGCTTGTCGATTTCGGGCTGCTTGACCCCGTGCGCCCGCAAATTGAAGGCAAGATTGTCTCGCACGGTCAACGGCGGATATAATGCATAGTTCTCAAAGGCTAAGCCAATCCCCCGATCCTTAGGATGCGTGTTGTTGACAACCTTTCCTGCAATGACAATTTGCCCATCCGATACCGACTCCAAACCCGCGGTCATGCGAAGGGTGGTCGATTTGCCACACCCAGAGGGTCCCAGGAGGGCGATGAACTCTCCGTCGCGAATGTTCAGATCGAGTCGATCCAATGCGGGCGGCAGATCCGGCCGATATTGCTTCACCAGCCTTTTATAAAGAAGCTCAGCCATGGCTAGAGATTCTCGGTCGATTCTGCGGACCGTGCTAAAAACTTCTGGCTTTGCCCATCGAAGACAATGAGCAGATGAGGGTCGATGTGAAACTGGGTGCGTCGGTCTATTTCGAAGGCGAGATGACCATCAACAAGTGCTCTGACAAAACTGCCATCCGCCGCTTTCAGCGTCAGAATCGATTTCGTCCCTAACGGTTCGAAGCTGTAGATGGTCGCATGAAACGCTTGCTTATCTCCCTCGGGAGCGATGCGAACGTCCGGCGGACGGACGCCTACTTGAATCTTGCTGGTATGCTTGTCGTTAAGAATCTGAACGACGTCAGGCGGAAGTGGCAGGGGGATATTTTCCCCCAGCATCTGGACGGAGATTTGCGAGCCGCCTGAGGCCTTCAATGTCGCCTCGAAAATATTGACCTCTGGATCGCCAAAGAACTTCGCGACGTCAATCGACGCAGGACGAAAATAAACGTCATCGGGACTGGCCAACTGCAGAAGGTGTCCCTCGTTGAGGACGGCCACGCGATCTCCCAGGCTCATCGCCTCGAGGTAATCGTGGGTCACATAAATCGTCGTTGCTCCGAGCTGGGTGCGCATCTCCTTGAGCTCGGCGCGCATGGAATGGCGAAGCTTGGCGTCGAGATGACTTAACGGTTCATCAAGCAGAAAGACCTCCGGGTTACGCACGAGCGCACGACCCAATGCCGTGCGCTGCCGTTGTCCGTTGCTGAGTGCCTGAATTGGTCGCTGCAGGAGATGGTCAATCTTCATGACCTTAGCATGATGCGTTACCCGCTCCTTGATCTTGTCTTCCGCCATCTTAAATTTCGGACTTCGCAAGGGAAACGCCATGTTATCATAGACGTTGAATTGCGGATAAAGAGCGTAGCTCTCGAAAACCATCGCTACATTCCTGTCTGCCGGCTCCAGTCCGCCAATATCACGCCCGCCAAGCTTTACCGTCCCGCTATTGGGAGTGACGATTCCTGCGATCAGATTCAAGGTCGTGGTTTTGCCCGCGCCCGCTGGTCCGAAGACCGCCAGGAACTCCTTGTCATGGATGTCCAGGCTGAGATTTTCCACAGCGCGCCGCTTGTGGTAGAATTTTGTCAGTGCTTGTAGTTCAACGCTGGCCATAGATCTTAACCTTTTACGGCACCGAACGAGAGACCGCGCACCAGGTGCTTTTGAATTAAGAGGGCAAGAATTACCTCTGGGAGCGCCGCCAGAAGCGCTGCCGCAGCGACCCAGCCGTAGTGCACTGTGTCAGATGCCAAAAACCTGGTCATGGACACGGTGGAGGTCTGCGTCGAGGCGCCACCAAGCTGCAGGGCAAACGTGAAGGAATTCCAACAGAAGATAAAGCAGAGCAGGGCGGCAGCGACTATGCCCGGCTTTACCATGGGCAAGAGAACCTTAAAGAAGACCTGCCACCAGGAATACCCGTCCAGCTGCGCCGCTCCTTCAATATCGGGCGAGATATCTTCGAAGAATCCACGCAAGATCCAAATTAGGAGCGGGAGGCTGATGAGTTGATAAACCCAAATCAACCCGAATACGCTGTCGATCAGACCCAACTTTTGATAGATAAGATAAAGAGGAATGATGACGAGAATCTCCGGGGCGAAGCGAAATGAGAGAAAAGTGAAGGCGATGTCCTCGCGGCCCTTAAATTGGTATCTTCCCAGCGCATAGGCTGCGGGGACTCCCACGATGAGGGAGAGCGCCACCGCAAGACCGCTCACCACAAGATTGTTCCAGAGAGAGCGAATAAAGCCCCCGTCGCCGAGCACCGCTCGAAAATTCTCAAGCGTGGGCGTGAAAATGAAGATGGTCGTAAACATTTGCTCGTCCGGCTTGAACGAGAGAATCACCATCCAGATGAGCGGAAACAACGCGAAGAGCGCATAGAGGAACAAAACAAGGTTCCTCAAGATGGGACCGAGCAAACCGAGTATGCCTTTGTCGCTATCCATATATTAGACCGCACCAGATGCTGCTTTTTGTGCTTTCTTCCAGAAGCCAATCAGGATGAAGCAAATCACGTAAATCATGAACCATAGAAAGAGCAGCATCGGGATGGCGCCGCTCAGGTTGTAATAGGGAAAGGCTTCATTGTAGGAGGCAACCGCGACGCTGAGCGTCCGATCGCCGGGTCCTCCCTTCGTGGTGGCAAAAATGATGCCGAATTCCTGCAACGAGGTCATCAGGCGAAAGACCAGCGCGATCAGAAGCACGGGCGCCAGCATCGGGAGAGTCAAGTTCCAATAGACAAACCAGGCAGAACCTCCATCAATGAGCGCAGACTCATAAGGGGACTTTGGCAGCGATCGGAGGCCTGCCAGAACGAGGATCACGACAAAGGGAGTGTAAATCCAAACATCGATGATAATAAGCGAAAACAACGCCCAATCCGGATCGGCGCTCCAACGGAACTCCCCCAGTCCGATCCACGAAAGCGGAATCCGGAGAATGCCGACGCTCGGGTTGGTAATGAGCAGCCAGATGAGGGCGCCGATCACCGGTGCGATCATGAGCGGGAAGATCAGCACCAAGCGAAGAAATCTCGAGAATGCGTTCTCGTGATTAAGCAGGAGGGCAATGACCATGCCCAAAACCATCTCAATGGCCGTCGCCAAAAACGCATAGCGGATCGTCACCCCAACCGAATGCCAGAAATCCGGATTGGTAAAGGTGTCGATATAATTTTGGAAGCCGACCATCTCAAAGTCGGGACTTCTAAGCGTGAGATCGGTGAAAGAGTAAAAGATCGCAACGAAGAACGGGATGAGGATGCCGATCGTCAGCAGAAACGAGGGAGCCAGCACCAGATAAGGGCGAAGAGCCTTCTGTCGAGCGTACTTTTCCCCCGATTCGGAAAGAGTAGTCGTGCGCGGCGGGGTCGAGGTTGCTGTGCTCATGTCGCTGATTTAAACGCCTAAGTTGCGCGAGAAATTGGCCGAAAGTCTTGTTTTAGAGGACGGTCAGTGCGTTCCTCTGACGGCGGCGGGCAAGCCGAGAACCTGCCCTGCCGCCATCAAAAAGGGGGAACGCTTTCTACTCCAGCTTCAGCTTCGACGTGTCGCGGCTGATCTTCTTAGCCAGGCTTTCCATGGCCGATTTGGGATCGGCCCCCGAGAGAACGATCTTCTGCAGGGTCGCAGCCCACTCAGTGGTCGACTGGATAAAGTAAGGTTGAGGCGTAAACTGGATGCCGGTATTAGGGATCGTCTTGGTGAATGAATCGTAGTAACCTGGAACTTTGCCGATCTTGTCTTTAAATTCCTGGTTGTCCCAAACCGATTGGCGAGCGGGATCGACTGTCTTAGCATTCACCGCGGCCCAGAGGGTAAACTCCGGTCCGGTGAAATACTGAATGAAGAGCCAGGCCGCCTTCTTGTTCTTCGAGGTGCTATTCATCGCCAACTGCCAGACCCATTCGTTCGACATCGGTTGCTCGCCTGGTTTCGATACGACCGGCGGAGCAAAGGCCAGATTGCCAGCCTGGCTCGAGCTTCCAGGAACGTTGTTAAAGTAACCAAGAATATCAGCGTCGTAGAGAATGGCAGCCTTGCCGGCGCCCAAATCGGCACCACACTGATACCACGTATAGTTCGACCATCCGGGAGGTCCCCCTTTCTTGATCATGTCGGCAAACTTTTTGGTCAGTTCGACGGATTCCGGCGATCCCAGCGCCGACATCAACTTGCCCCCCTCCACGACGAAATCCTTGGCTCCGGCGCTCCGAAAGCTGCTCATATAGCCGGGGTGGATTGTCGCCCAGTTGCGAGTCCCTCGAACAGCTACCCCATACGATCCCGGACCGTTCCAGTCTTTCAGCTTCACGGCGAGCTCGGAGAGTTCATCCAAGGTCGTCGGCACCTTAATTCCCTTCTCCTCAAAGTACTTCTTGTTGTAGGTCAGGCAGTACATTTCGAAGCCGAGCGGCAGGCACCACAACTTTCCGGTCCCCGGAGGAGATCCAGGCTTAAGGTCCCACTTGCCTGCATTGAAAACGCCTTCGAAGATGTCTTTCGGGTTGTAGTCAGGACTGGTGGCCGATGGATCGTTCAGCAGATCGTCGAGAGGCTCGATGCGTTTGGCACTGGCATAATCCCACATTTGGTAGGCCCCGGTCATGAAAACATCCGGGACGCCAGTGCCCGCGGAGAGCTGGGTGGTCACTTTGTCGAAATAGTTTTCCTCCGGGGTGAGTTCATGCTTCACATCAATTCCCGTCAGCTCTTTAAACTGCGGCAACCGCTGGATGATCGC
The DNA here is from genome assembly GCA_963824895.1 of uncultured Verrucomicrobiae bacterium. GTDB lineage: Bacteria > Verrucomicrobiota > Verrucomicrobiia > Chthoniobacterales > Terrimicrobiaceae > DASTFP01. Next base: position 159,561 of record CAWGQS010000003.1, read on the forward strand.
ATCTGCATAGGGATGCTGATTGAAGGCAATACTCAGTGTCGTGCCGGATGCCTGTTTCCAGTCGAAATCTGCCGCGTTCACCCGCGGAACGCCGATCGAAGTGATTGCTAGGCTAAGCGAGAGGGTCGTGCTTGCCACTAACCCATGGTACTTTTGCTTTGAGACTTTCATGCTCTAAGAGGATTAATTGTTAACTAATTAGGTCGATTATCCAAGGAGGAGATCAACTATGATCTCATTCTGGGGAGCTAATAAGACGGGCATTAGCTATTTGGGCCGAGATATTCAACTTTCTTTTTTGGTTTGATTCTGTTTGTTTTTGTTTATCTGATCGCGCGCGGCGGTAACGACGGCATCGACCGTGAAGCCGAATTTTTTCACTAGCTTTTGGAGAGGCGCTGACTCTCCGAAAGTTCTCATGCCGATACGCTCGCCATCGATTCCTACATAACGTTCCCAGCCAAACCTGGCGGCCTGTTCGACGGAGATGCGGGCGCGAACGCCCGACGGGATAACGGACTCACGGTAGGCATTATCCTGGTCTTCGAAGAGCTTCCACGACGGCATGCTAATGACTCGGGCGTGGATGCCTTCTTTCGCTAGCTCTTCCTGCGCCGCCGTGCACAGAGAGACTTCGCTCCCAGTAGCCATTAGAAGCACGTCGGGCTTTCCGTTGGGCGCATCACTTAGCACATAGGCCCCGCGTCGCAGACCCGAGGTAGGCGCATACTTGGATCGATCCAGAGTGGGCAAGGCCTGGCGACTAAGAATCAGTGCCACTGGTTCGTGCTTCAGTTCCATAATGACACGCCAGGCCTCCGCGACTTCGTTGGCGTCACACGGTCGCATATCGACCAGGCCCGGAATGGAACGCAGAGCGGCCAAATGCTCTACTGGCTGATGGGTTGGACCATCCTCCCCTACCCCGATCGAGTCGTGCGTAAATATATAGATGACCGGCAGCTCCATAATGGCTGCCAGACGCAAGGACCCCTTGCCATAGTCGCTAAAGATGAGAAAACCAGACCCAAACGCCCTTAGTTTCGTCAGCGTCAGGCCGTTGAGAATGGACCCCATCGCGTGCTCGCGCACTCCAAAGTGCAGGTTCCTTCCCGCTAGTGCGCCGCGACCGACGTCGCCGGCACCGTCAAAGGTGAGGCGTGTCTTGGTGGAGGGGGAAAGATCGGCCGAGCCGCCCAAAAGCCAAGGGTGATGCTTAGCGATCGCATTGAGCACCTTGCCTGAAGAGTCTCGACTGGCAATTCCCTTGGCATCGGCCGGGAAAGAGGGAATGTCGGCATCCCAACCCTTCGGTGCTTCCCGGTGCTGAATGGCGAGGGTCTCGGCGGCCAAGTCCGGAAATTCCCTTTCAAATGCGGAAAACAGATTCATCCAATCAGCGCGCAACTTTGCTCCCCGCGCACCGAGCTTTTCCTTGAAGTCCTGGCGCACTTCGGGGGGAACCAAAAACTTCGCATCCTCGGGCCAGCCATAGCGTTTTTTGGTTGCTCTGATCTCCTCTTCTCCAAGCGGCTCGCCATGCGCTGCGCTGGTGTCCTGTTTGGTGGGAGCACCGTAGCCGATGTGGCTGTCAACGATGATCAGGGTCGGTCGATCGACCGTCTTCTTGAAGTGGTCGAAGGCTTCCCTTAACAAGTCCAAGTCATTCGCGTTTGAAACCCGTTCCACGTTCCAGCCGTAGGCCAGGAAACGACCTGCCACATCTTCAGAGAACGCTAGGCTAGTGTGCCCCTCAATGGTGATGTGGTTGTTGTCGTAGATCCAGCAAAGGTTCGACAGACCTAGGTGGCCCGCTAACGAGGCGGCCTCGCCACTGATGCCTTCCATCATGCAACCGTCCCCGGCAATCGCATAGACGTCGAAGCCAAAGAGAGGGAAGTTTGGCTTGTTGTAGCGCGCCGCCAGCCAGTGGCTTGCCAGGGCCATGCCAACGCTGGTCGCGACTCCTTGGCCCAGGGGTCCTGTCGTTGTTTCCACTCCAGAGGTCCAACGATACTCTGGATGGCCAGGGCATCGGCTTTCGAGTTGCCGAAAGTTCTTCAGGTCGTCAAGCGTCACCGAGAGCTCACCGAGCGTTTCATATTTTCGGTTCACGGCTTTCACGCCGGTCAAATGCAATAGCGAATAAAGCAGAGTGGAAGCGTGGCCCGCCGAGAGGACGAATCTGTCGCGATTTGGCCAAATTGGGTCTTCCGGGTCAAACCTCAGGAACTCCTGCCATAAGACATAAGCTACCGGCGCCAGAGCCATTGGTGTCCCCGGATGCCCCGAGTTCGCCTGCTGGACGGCGTCCATGCTCAGGGTTCTAATCGTGTTGATCGAGAGCAGATCGGTGTTCGGCATAATTACGGCAGATGACGCTTCCCGTCCGCACCACGAAGCGGCCGCGCAGGATTTTCACCACACGAGCGGCGCTGCGAGCTGGACACGGAACAAGCAAAGCTAGATTTCACAATTTCGGCTGGTGCGTGATCAATACCCTGAACCGCCGGGCGATCGGCCACTTCCTCTTCCAGATGGTCGCGACACGTTCTTTCATGACGACACCGATCGCACAAACGGGTTAGGAGTATTCTCTGTGGGGCTCTCGTTCCGTTGCAGGACCACCTCGTGTCCCGCTGCGAAGAGGAATTCCAAAACATCTGTTCATTGGCAAGACATTTCATTAAAAACTTTTGTTCCTCTCAAAATCAAAAGTGTTATGTCCGCTGAGCACCGCTCCGGCCACTCCGAGACTGATGATCCATGAAAGGACGCTGTCAATCATCCTAAATTGTCGCGCTCTCCTGCGAAGCCGCGGGCGGTCGCTGGCTATCCCGAAGACAGTTCTTGCCTCAAACACGGCGGGCCCTTCGTCAGTTAATATTTGTGTCATAGTCTGTTACAAATAAATGAACAGGCTCAGAAGAAATCTATCACGATTTCCCTCCGATGCCGAAAGGACGAGTTTTGGAATTGGCTTCTTTAAAAAATCTGGAGGGCTACCACATTCTCGAGTGGATGATCGAAAGGGGGGATGACAGTGCGCGAACTCCCCCTGTGACATCTGTTCACGCGTAAGACAGTTTTTCGCAAACGCGTTTAGTTCAAGGTCGCTCGAGGAATTCGTCGTTATTACTTTCTAAGTTTAATAACATGTCCCAGCGTTCTTCGTCCACTCCCCTGGCGAGCCCAAGGGAAGGTTAGGGGAACTCCCTACACCTTAAACGGGGTTCCCCCTGATTCCGGAGAACTCCAACTTCGTGTAGACACGCCCTGTTCACGACAGAAGTAGGCATTTCCAGTTCGCCCTGGCTGCCTACGTTAAGCGGGTTGCCGAGTTACAGACATACTTCATTTCGAGAGACGAGGCAGCCCGCTTTTTCTTCCACCAGATTTCGGAAGGGGAGATAAAATAGACCCTTTGAAGGCTATCGACGACGGGAAATGCCTCCGAGGCAAAATTCCCCCCCGGTGGCGCTTGGCGCTCTCGTGGCTTGAGAACCGATTCACCGCTTCGAATGGCAGGCATCGGCTTGCTCGGCGGGGCAGTAGGCAAGCACGCGCCAAGAGCGTTCACGGCGAAGCACTACCAGTGTTGCCGCCGTTCGCGAGCGTGACTGAATACCCAGGTATCTAAATCCGGCGCCCGTCATTCCCGCTATTCCGGTGATGCACCTCTGCTCCGCGCGTTCCCGGCAGGCGCCCGAACTGGTGAAGGTCGAACTCGTTCACGACGGTCTCAGGTACAGCTTCCGGACGAACAGACCCGCCGTCAGACAAAGCGGTGAGAAAGTTGCGCTCGAGATGGGAATCTCGCCTCGGAAGGTGTTCCAGAATTATCGCGAGCTGACCAATGCTCAGGCTGAGAGATTGCTTTCGGTCATGCTGAGTGGGCCACATGAGCGCAATCCGCCGAATACCTCGACGCTTTCTATTGCCCTTTTTAATAGTCGCCATTAGAATTGATGTACCGATCCCCCAACATGGACGAAAACGAGCCATTGAAATGGTATGAGCGCCTCTTCTTGCAGCTCGTAGTCGGTTGCATGGTAGTGGTCTGCATACCGATAGTGGTCGTGATGGGGCCTATCGTTCTGCTTTGCATTATGTTTTCGCCTGAAACTCTCGGATTTCGGCCGAGCGCCTCGAGCTACACCACTGGTTCCGGGTGAGGCCGCTCTAGCTCTTTATTGCCGGTAAATATCCGGCCACGGCGCGCCATCAACGTGGCTGATTGGTTACCTAGAACTCAGCGCGAGCCAACTCGCTAAACCCCAGTGGGTTCGCTGCCGGGGCTTTTTTATGGACACTCAGAAGCTGGGCAATCTGCAGTGTCGCAAATGGCTGAATTCTGGTGAGTCCCCCTGGCGGCAAAAGCAGCGAGAGCAACAACGGCGAAAATGCTGAAAACAACGAGCGTGCGCATAATTTTTGAAGTCTAGAATCACGTGGCATTGGCGCCTAGCGGCGTAGGCCAAAATCAGGGGAGGCCTCGAGGACAGCCGCGCGGTTCATATCGTGTAATTATCACGGGGTACCCGGTAAAGGTCGAGCCGAGCATGCCGTGTGGTGGATCAATCTGGCCAATGCAATTCGGCGGTGCGAAAAGCATCGAGAAGCAGAAGCAATTCTTTTGCGCGCGCGTGAGCTGAATCACGATGACGCCCTGCTCGAGTTTAATCTCGCCTGCTACGCGAGCGTTAGCGGGCGGATGGGAGAAGCCAGGAGCCGGCTACGACGCGCCATCGAGCTTGATAAAGCAGTTCGGAAACTGGCGCTTGATGATGAGGATTTGAAAGCCGTTGTGGCTTTGGATCGCGACGCTGGAGTAGGCGGCCTAAGCGAACCAATCGACACTTTAAAGTGGCAGTAGAAGGCGGGTACTGATAGCCTGCGCGGCCTACGAGAAAGCTTGTCGATTACAAGATTGTCTGCGGCTCCCATGTCGAAGAGGTCGAGAAATCTGTTCGAGATCACATAGGCGACGGCTGGCAACTTTTGGGCCCGGCCTATTGCTGTCAAGATCGCCACTGTCAAACGATCGTTAAATACGAGGTCCCGGAGTCTGGAACGCCCTTGGCAGAGATTCCCTCGACCCTTCAAGTCCACGAGGTGAGACGGGGTTTTTGATGGTCTCCCTCAGCCGCCACTACTAAGCCTGGGCTTCAATGGCGACTACCGCGCCTGGGAGCACTTGCTGCGTATTCATGAGTGAGGCGCAGAATGCGCGAGGGGGTCAAGAGAGAAATGGGACGCGCGCCGCTAAGTTACGCACAAGCGAGGAATTAGGTGCAAAACGTAGTGGTAAACTACGCCCGCTATACCACCGGCGGCGGTAGACATTCCTGTGCCAAGGATGAAAATTTGGAACCTGTTGTGAGCGAGACCGGCTTCGCGTTCCGCAGTAAGGTCTCCGATCTGCCCAGACGGGGGCGGCTTCCAACGCGCATACTGACTGACGCTCTTGATAACAAACCAGCCTGCGACTGCAAATCCGAAGACCTCCAGCCCAATCCGCTGACAAACTTTCTGCGATTGTATGGCGCAAACTGCAATTTGGAGCTTTCAGCAAAATCGCCCGCAGGCCTTATTCATGCCGATTACAGAGGATTTGACCGCACTATCCACTGGCAGCGCATACGGGATTCGAACACGTGTGTATTACAGAGAAGAATTGACTCCAAAGAGCTCCGGTGACAAACTGGTGACAAATGCGAGCCGGACCTGTTGAGATAGTCGAATCGAAAACGTCACGAATCCCCATCTACGCCGGCCAGCATCACGGCAAGCAGAGCTTCCTCATTGCTTACTATGCTGACGGCGCCCGTAAGCGTGAGCGCTTCCCTACCCTTGAGGAGGCGCGCAAACGCGCCAAAGAGAAGATCCAGGAGCTATCCAAGGGCACCGCGCACGTTGGCAATCTAACTCCGCGACAAGTCGCCGTCGTCGCGGACGCCGTGGAGATCCTTAAGGGAATCAACATTCCGCTGTCGCAAGTCGCGCGAGAATACGCGGACGCTTACAAAACGCTTGGCAGACAGCCATTGATTGTCGAAGCGGCAAAGCATTACGCCGCTCACCTGGAGAAGCAAAAGAACATGCACGCTCCGGTTAAGTTCCCTGCCGTCGTGGACGAGTTCTTAAAGGCGATCACCGCGAAAGGGCGCTCGCCTAGATATATAGAGGACTGCACGAGCCGGCTTTCGCGCGCAGCAAAGGCGTTTCGTGGCTACATCCAGCGCAGCACGGCGCCAGACATCGAGGCTTGGCTCGATTCAATCAAAGCCGCAGGACGCACGCGCAACAACTACCGCGCCACGCTCTGCACGCTGTTCTCGTTCGCACGCTCACGCGGATATTTGCCCCGCAATGAGCGCACAGAGGCCGAGATGACCATGAAGGCATCCGACCGCGGTGGAGACATTGGCATCTACACGCCGAAGGAACTGGCGGTCATGTTGACCGGGATTGACGCGAAGTTCCTTCCCCTGGTGGCGCTTGGCGCATTCGCTGGGATTGCGAACCGCAGAGATTCACCGCCTAGACTGGCAAGACATCGACCTGTCACGGCGGTCACATCGTCGTCGGCAAGCACAAAGCCAAGACAGGCCAGCGGAGAATTGTCCCGATTCTGCCGGCGCTCAAGGCGTGGCTGTTGCCAATTGGCAACAAATCCGGCCCAGTCATTCCGCGCTATTCCGGCGATGCTCCCCTACTCCGCGCATTCCGTCAGGCACTCGAACCATTCAAGGTGAAGATGGTTCACAACGGACTGCGGCACAGCTTCGCGACTTATAGACTCGCCGCTATCCAATCCGCCGACCAGGTGGCGCTCGAAATGGGAAACTCGCCTCGAAAGCTTTTCCAGAACTACCGCGAGTTAGCGACCAAGGCCCAGGCAGAGAGATGGTTCTCGGTCATGCCCGCTGCTTCGAATAAAGTCATTGCGCTTGCGAACTAAACATTTTGAAAAAATTATCTTGCAACTTTTGAACATTATGCTAACCTTTCACTCTGTTATTTTCGAATAACCAAGGCCACTCGGACGCGCCAGCCGAGAGATTGATAAACACTGCGACTACCTAAGTTGCCCAAGGGCAACATTCCAACGGGTAGCCGACGCCGCCAAACCCGCCCCGGCGATTCTACCAGGGCAACAGAAGCAGCTATCGCGGGGGCTATAGCATTCAACCCGCAGTTTTACCGGCTCTCGGAAGACGCATTGATTACGCCGAAGGCATTCGCTGAGCGCCATTGGCAAATAATATATCGGGCTGCGCTAACTCTGCGCAAGGAAGGTGAAACGGTAAACGCTCAAACCATAAATGAGTATATAGCGTCTCACCGACTCGACGCGGAATTTCAGGAAGCGCTAGATAGCTCCAAAATCACTGACTGGCGCAATTGGCCTGACAAAGCGACGGCAGACTTCTTCATCTGCGGCGTTTCACATCTGGAGGATGCGCTTGGCGAGCTGACCAGGTTCTACGTCAAGCGGGAGGAAATCGAAATCGGCGAACGTCTAGCCAGCCGTGAAATCTCCAGTGCCGATGCAATAGCGCTACTTCAGAACCTTCCGAAGCGGGGCGCCAGGGTCGACCTCTTCGTCAATCTCAAGCAAATCATCGAGGGGGGCCTGAAACCAGAGCGACCATCCGTTGCAATGACACCCACCGGGAAGTGCCTCTTGTACGCTGGTAGGCTAAACGAGATTCATGGTGAGCCATCCGTAGGCAAGACCAAGGTCGCGCTTAGCCTTGCAAGGTGTGTAATCGAGGACGGCGGGCACGTAATATACATCGACCCCGAGGATACGCCCGCGGGCATATTAAACCGGTTAGCTGCGACGGGGGCTGATGTCGAAGCATTGGAGCCATTCATTCACTACCTCCATAACCCTATGCCGGCAGACTTCAGCCGAGCGATTGCATACGCAGAGAAGCACAAGTCCGCGCTGGTCGTCCTTGACGGCTTGGCTGAGGCGTTAGCAGCGGAAGGTAAGGACGAAAACGAAGTCGGCGACGTGCTCACGTTCTTTAGGGAACGATTGCGACCCTTCGCGGAAGCGGGCGCTGCCGTGCTCATTGCTGACCACGTAACAAAGTCCACGGAGACGCGCGGCAAGTGGGCGCGAGGGTCTGGCGCAAAGTTAGGTCGCTATGATGGCGTTTCGTACTCTGCCGAGCTGATTGAAGCTTACTCGCCGACAATCGCGGGCAAGATACGGCTTCGCGTGTCGAAAGACAGAAACGGCGGCGTGGGAGCGTCGGGCCAAGTCGCAATGGAGCTGCATTTTACCCCCGGCATCGACGGCGTGACGGTGGTGGATTTCAACGAGCCCGAGGAGGGTAAGCCATTTAAACCAACCGCCATCATGGCGAAGATTGTCGAGCACCTAGAAGTGTTTCCCGATGCCTCGAAGAATGACCTCCGCAAGCTCGGAAAACACGAATGGGTTGATGCAGCAATCAGAGAGTTGGCGGCAGAAGGCACAATAAAAGTTACGCGGGAGGGCCAAAGAACCCGCTTCACCTTATTAAAGAGCGCCCCCGTAGTCACATGAATGCCCCTATGCCCCCAACCGTGCCCCAACTATGCCCCCGGGGCATACCTTGCAACTGTGCCCCTGTGCCCCTGTTCTTATACAGGGGCACGGTCCAGGCACATGTTGCGTTCTCAGAAAACCTCCAACCGTGCCCCTAACGAGAAGTGATACCTCCCAAACTACCCGGCCCCACTGAGCTAGGACCGTGCCTTCAAAAAGTTAGAAGGACGCCGGCTTACGTGGGGCGAATTACCAAAGTCTTATCCATTCGATTATTTGTCGGAAGACGTATCCGAATATCACGACGTTTAGCCCGATCAAGGCAATCGTAAGAATCTTCATCAGTGACCCCGCCCTATTTACCGTTCCTACTCTTTCTACGATCGTGATGAACAATCTTGCGCATAATTCAATCCGGACGAATTCACCGCCGCCGTGAGATTAGAAGACAGCCCCTCCTCTGGCCATTGGGGCGACGCGGGCGAGCATAAGCTAGGCTCAGAAGGCTCAAATGGGCTCATAACTGATTTGAGCCTGCCCAGGGCTCAGAAGGCTCATATCCCTTTAGGGTATGAGCCTGAGCCTAGGCCCAATGTTCTGATCCCAGGTTGGTTCACTAAAGAACAGTGGGGCCAGCTACAGCCATACGTTCAAGGTTTAATTTCCAAGCCCGGTGGAGTGCTCCTGATCAGCGTGCAGATTGATCCACGGCGCCGCAACTATCCCGACGTGGGATTTGGAGTTTTCGACTCCGCAGAACGCACAGCACTACGCCGCGCACTCGAGGGCCGCACGGAAGAAACGAGAACAGGCAAAGCAAGCTCAAACCTAAGTCTCCGCTATGATTGACACTAGAAAACAAAGAAACGGCTTACAGCGCCAACGTCGCGCGAAAGAAGCACAAGAATGCTCCCCTCCCCATGGGCGGGCATGAGGACTCTCTTTCCGACCGTCAACGGAGAGCCATCGTTTGCCGCCTCGACGTGTGTTTATGCGCGGTCCCAAAATTTTCTGATAATGAATCAAACTAAATCTCAACGCGGCGGCAGGCGCGAAAATGCCGGAAGGAAGGACGAGTGGCTTACCAAATGCATACTGATGGCTGTTCAAGTCACGTACGCTTGCTCGGAGGCGACCGCGCGGCGAAGGCTGGATGCCTTCAGCTGGCAGATATGAAAAGGTCCTTTCCAAGTCCGACGCCGAAATCTTGGACGAATGGGACGACCTAAGCCTGTTCGGGCAGGGCTACGAAGTTGGCTTTCGCACTGCTGAACTTATGGACATGAAACGAAGGAAGGGGCTGAAATGAACGAGCTGATTGACGCCGACGAGCTGGAAATCTATCGCTCAGCGCTTCGAATTGCTGACAACATGCTGTCATGGAGCCGCACTGCGAAGGCAGGCAGACTAAGGTTCCTGGCGGTCATGCACGTGATTCTCGGCGAGCTGGACGTGGACACCATTGCGCGCCGCATGAAAGTGAGTCGCAGAAGGGTGTTTCAGGCGCTGAGAGAGGTACGGGCGCATTGCGAGCCGCTCTGAAATTTCCCTGTCGATTTAAGAGTAAGACGCGCATTTTGCGCCGCAGAGTTTCACTAACCCCTAAGGGTAGAGACTATTTATGCCGAAATCAGCCACCCTTAGACTTATCGGAGAGATTAGCGACCAGTCAGCCGCGCAGCTCGTTGACCAGATCGCTGCTGTTCCCGAAAACCAGACACTCGAACTGCGCATTGCTTCGCCAGGCGGCAGCATTTTCGCCGGCCAGCGCATCATCACTGCCTTGCGCGAGCGTGGCGGCGAGATTCACACTTTCAACGAATCACTGGCCGCGAGCATGGCGAGCGTCATCTTCGCTCTCGGCAGCAAGCGCACTGTCTCGCATGGCAGTCGAACGATGGTTCACAAGCCGTGGGCCAGCGCTATTTCGGGCGAGTCTGCGGACCTGCGCAAGGAAGCCGATTTGCTCGATAGCTTGGAGAAAGACCTTGTTGGCGTCTATGCGGCGGCAACAGGACTTCCCGACGATCGTGTCGCGCAACTCATGGCCGATGAGACGTGGTTTGATGCTTCTGAGGCGCTTGCGATTGGCTTGGCCACGCGTGTGGCGAGCAAGGTCACCGGAGCGATTCCTGTTGAGTATCTCGCCAAGTTCGAGCACGTGCCGAGCGACCTGGTCGTCACCGATGAGCAAGACTCGGAGAGCTCGACTATGCCGAACACGAAGGCGGCTCTGTCTGCCTCCGTAAAGGCCCTGAACACCCAGCTTCAGGCCCGCACGCTGGAGAGGGACAGTGCGCGAGCCGCGCTTGCCCGCACGAAGTTCTTACTCTCTGCGCTTGAGAGAAGCTATGGACTCGCGGCAGCCTCGACCGTTCCCGAAGTGCCGCAGGGCGAGGTTACGGACGCGCTTACCCAGTTCGAGTCACTGCAGGGCGAAGCAGCCACCGCGTTCTATCGAGCCAATCATGCCGCGATCATCGCTGCACAATCAGCCCGTCAATACAAGTGAGCGAAGATGAATCGCTTATTGAGGATGATACGCCGGTCAACTACGGCGAGGTCGCGAAACTCCTCGACGGATGCGCAGGCGATCTAGGTCGTCTGATGGAAAACCGCGAGGTCCGCGCATGTCAGAACCTAAAACTGCTTGTGTTCCGAATCGAGCAGACCCGAACCATGCTGCGCCAATGCAATAACCTCCTCTACGAAGCTTTTAACCCTAAGGAAAAAACAAATGCCCACTAAGACACCCAAACCCGTCACCGAATTTTGCGAAACCTGCGATGGTCCTAACAGTCGCTTCAAATGGCTCGGCATTTCCCGACTCAGTCGAATCCCTGATGCCGGCTGGCCCAGTCGTGAGAGCTGCCAGCAAGCTGTCACAACCGAGGAGAAAGCCGCGGGCGTGAAGCTTGTGGCTGAATACCGCGAGATGGAACAGCAAGCCATCGACAACGACGTGTCGGCGGCGCGAGCCAGAATCCGCAACCCTGAGTGTGACGCTTTTGAAGCCGAAAGGCTTAGAGAAAAGATCCGCTCGATGTCTGAGGAGAAGTTCTATGGCGCGCACAGCCGCTTGAACGAATTGCGCGAGGAAGCCGCGAAACTGGTTCGCCCCATCTTCGAAAGGCTGGTTGTTGAGTTCGACAACGCATTGCAGGCAAGCGCGCTTAGCCGCGAGGAGGAGCTAACGCAGATGGGCATTCCCATTTACAGCGACGGCCTAAACAGTGCCGGCTATCCGCAGAGGGACTTTGCCATTCATGCCGATCCCATCGTCACAGCGTGGCAATGCCGGCGTGAATGCGTTCGGCACAGTGCGTTGAATATCGGCAGCGAGACTTCGATTGGTGCAGTGCAATACCTCCTGTGCACCGACGAACAGAAGCCGCCATTCCAGTGGCTCGTCTGACACATTTTCCTGACATGAAATTGGGGCCGGCTCAGGTTCGAGGCGTTCTTGGGCCGGTCTCCTTTAATCGGCAGCAAGCTAGGCGTGCTTGGGAAATTGCACTCCGATTAAAGGAGCAGGGTAATCGGCTTGGAGTCCTCCACGGCATCACGAAAGGCTTGGCGGAAAACGCTTCCGACTTGGAGATCTTGGAAAGGGAAATCCAAGCGGCGGCTAAGGTCTTAGGTGAGTTGTAGGGGATAGGTGTCTTTGTGGGATCGATAAGCAAAAGCCAGTGTTATAGAGAACACTATAAAAAATATAACATTCAACATAAGCAATTGAGAAAAGCTTGCGGTGGGTTTAAAGAATTTCTGCTGGTGCATAGGTTACAAAGGAAAGGGACTTTTTTTTCTGAGGAGTCGAATGTTGAAAGGAAAGTGAATGTTTGCACGTGTACGATGCAGCAAGTCTGATGAGCAGGGGAGCTGGGTTGGATGCGCAAGATAATTTTGAGGAAAGGTCGGGGATGATGTTGAGGGCAGAGAAGTGAGAAAGAAACGTGAGGCTGCGATGGCATCTGATTTTGCTTTAAGAGTAAATGCTGTAGAAAGGTTGAGGAGGTGGTGCTGCCCTCATTTTCATATCGGTCCAACATGCCGTTGCAATGGTCTACTTCTTGAAGGGCGCGCGTAACGCTAGGAAAAATACCTGACGACGATGATATTGTAGCTAATTGCAGCCGCGCCGCTTTCAAGAACTCGGTGTTTAGGCGTTCAGTGGGAAGCACGACTTTGTTGTTTTGAGCGTATTGATTTACCACCTGGAGCGCTTCGTTGACGCAAGTTCGAAGATGGTTGATTTCATTGAGCAGGGCACCACTCAAGTGGAGATAGCGATCATACTCCTCCAAGTTTCTCTTGTAGCGATCATGATGGGTTGTCCAGATGATCGGTATAACAGATGCGATCAGGGCCGCGACGAGACCTATAGCTCCGCCGACCACCGCGCCCGAGAGATTCGAATTCCAGAATTCATTTGGTAAACTCATAACGGAAATGCCGCCGAACTTCTAAACGGGTTCCCATTTTCAAGACAATCCGGTGACAACTGGTGACAAACTTTCTGCGATTGCATGGCGCAAACTGCAATTTCGAGTTTTCTGCAAAATCGCCCGCCAGGCCTTTATTCATGCCGTTCTACAGAGTAATTTGAGGGGCGAAACCACTGGCAGCGCATACGGGATTCGAACCCGTGTACCGGCCTTGAGAGGGCCGTGTCCTAGGCCTCTAGACGAATGCGCCTTGAAGGAATTCGCAATCTAAACGAGACATGGATGCTGACAAGCGACAAGTGAACTCGTCGTCGGGAAGCGTGCAATTGACTCTTTACGTTAAGCCCTGGTGCCCGTGGTGTATTGAAGCGGTGTCCTGGCTGGAAGCGAAGGGTTATCGATTCACACAGGTCGACGTGCTCTCTGACTCCGAGGCCTATGAACGCATGCGGCGGATATCGAAGCAATCTCTGACCCCAACCTTGGAAACGGTCGACGGTCGTGTGCTGCCCGATTTTGATGTCGCACAGCTCAAGAGCTTCATGCTAAAAAACAACCTTCTACCTTGATCATCTCTCATTTGCTTTTGGTGCTGGGAATGGCCGTTCTCAGCGCAGCCTTGCGATCCTTTGAGCGGCCACTGGTGTTTCGGCTCGGGACGCTGGGCATTGTCATGACATCATTCCTAGCGGGTTGGCTTCTGGGCGGCAGCATCGTTCTAGGCATGGCTCTTGCCGCAAGTTGGCTTTTTCTGCCCTGGCTCGAGATCCTCACGCGAGTCCGTCGCATGCGCATTCCGATTGAGCGGAGGCTAGGTCCCCGCACCCCTCCCTCTCGAAATTCATTTCCCGGTTTTCAAGAAATGACCGAGGAAATAGAAGACCACGGCTTTGAGCATTTGGAGGATATCGGTTGGGATTACGAGGACAACCGCCACTTTTATCGGGTCTTTCGTGATGCACAGTGCCGCACTCAGGCGAGCATTTGCTTGAGTGAGCAGAACGAGATGGCCTTTTACTATCTGACGATTACATCGCGAACGTCGGATGGTCGTATTTTAATGACGTGGAACTATCCATTCTCTTACGGCTTAAAGTTGCAGCCGCATCTGGTGACCAACCGGTTTCCGAGTCAGGGACCGTTTTCGGAGATGTATACTGCGCACGAGCGGTTTCTTAGTTCACACCACGTGGATGCTGCCTCGCTTTTGGATCCCTCGCCCGAAGAAACGATTCGCACGATGCAAAATGAAATGCGTGCGCAGATCGCGCACAATATTGCGCTCGGCCTGCTGGCCAGAGACGGCGAGCACCTCATCCGCTATACCTTGCGCGGAATGTTTTATCTCTGGCTTCAGTTTCTCCGCGATCTGGTGCGGCTTTCGTAAGCACCGCCGTCGAAACCCTCTCGTTCTCGGAGGATGCTAAGCTTCGAGGGGCGTGCAGAGGCGCGCTCTGTCAGCGTGAGTCGGCCGGGACAACGGTAATCTCGCCGCGTGCTGTGGTGGGCTCGGCAGCGCCGCGAAGACGCCTGGAGCGAAGGCGCTTTTCGGGAGGAAGAGCGCTCCGTTCGACGAGATATTCCGACAAGGCGGCGACGATTTGACGGGCGGTTCGCAATGTATCGAAGGTCAGTCCGGAGCGCGTTCCCTCAAAGAGATTCCCAACAGAGAAAAGTGCGGTAACCCCGGTTACGAAAAAGGCGGCCGTTCCGATCGCACCTGGTGGAGCATTCGAGCCGCCGGTCGTTTGGAGCAAGAGGAAGGCTCGCGGCGGTTTCCTTGAAAGATCATAGACGACCACGCTCATCTCGAGCTTCGTCCCTCCGGCTCCAAAACCAACGACGGACCGCAACATACGGCTGCCCTGATAGATGCGGTCAAACCTGGAAACCACCAGCCAGAAGTTGCCTTTTGGAAGCGGTGCCGTTGCCGCGACGGACTCAGCGGGCGCAACGTGCTTGGAGAGACGACGAACGAGATGTCGAGTGAACCTCTCTTGCATGTCGTGCCTAAACGTCTCGAGTCGGGCTCCGCTGCGATCTACGCGCACTCCGGCATCGTAGAATTCCGGAGGTTTTACGAAAATCTTTGAAGGGGTCTGGGTAGGAGCCCGGGCGGTGAGAACGTCGACCTTTTTCAGGCTCACTGAAGCACACGAACAAAACGCGGCAGAGAGCAGACCGAGGACCAAACGAGATGGTATCAGACAGGATTTCATCACTGAGAAGGTGTCTGTCTATGACAAAGCAGGATCTGGTCTGGACGGCAAACAATCTCGGATCCCCGTCCTTTCTCGCTCAAATCGGGGGTCTCCTTTCGCTGAGCGGTGATTTTCTCATTGCTATCTTGTGCGCCGCCGTTTTTGTCGGAGCAGTTACGTAGGTGGAAAACACGTCGATTTCTATGGATAGCAACACTGTTCAATCGTTTAGAAGCCCCTGCCCGGACATTTCTGGTTACGCGAATCGCTGCGCTCAGCTCACCGTCATCATTTCGATATTTGGTTTTCTTTTTCGGGTGTTTTTCTTGGACTGAAGGGTTTTCTGATGTTCACGGGATTGATTGAAGAGATTGGTGTTTGCCTCGGAGTGCGCCGCTGCGCCCAAGAGATAAGAATGTCCCTGACCGCGCCAGAAATTACGCCTCACGTCAAAGTCGGCGATAGCGTAGCGGTAAACGGCTGCTGTTTAACCGTTGTTGGATCCACTCGCGAGGATCTCCATTTTGATCTGCTCGACGAGACGCTCCAAAGGACCAACCTTGCCGAGCTCAGGCCCGGTTCTGAAGTAAATCTCGAACGCGCCATTTCGGCCGACGGACGGATCGGCGGACACTTCGTTCAAGGACATGTTGATTGTACAGCTGCCTTGATCGCGCAAAAAATCGAGACGCGCGATCTTCGCCTGGAATTTGAACTGCCAGCACGCTTCTCTCGCTATGTTGCCTCGAAGGGCTCAATTTGTGTAAATGGCGTCAGCCTCACCGTCGCGGATCTCACCGAAGAATCGTTTTCTGTTTGCCTCATTCCGCACACGCGCAGCGCGACGAATCTTGAAAAACTGAGCGTAGGCAGTCAGGTTAATCTCGAGTTTGATATTCTGGCAAAGTACGCTGAGCGTATTATGACTAGGCTTGCACAATGATTCCCCCGATCTTGGCAGCTTTGACTCGTTCCGTGGCGGCCACAGCCATGGAGGCGACGTCTCTTAGAGCACTTCCTGCCTGGATCGTGTCCGGCAGGGAGGAGAAATTATGCCAGCGAAGTTAAAAGTGCGTCCCGCGGAGGGCGAACCGTTCGAGGTGGAAATCGGCAATACCGCGACGATTGGACGGAGTCGTGAAAACACCATTAGCTTACATACAAACCCGCACGTCTCTCGGCAGCACGCGGTAATTCGTTGCCACAACGCGTATCAATTCCAGATCATGGACCTAGGCAGCCGCAACGGAACGTTTGTTAATGGCCGGCGCGTGATTACGCCGACTATTCTGACCCACGGTGCGGTGATTCGGATCACAGACAACGAGCTGATCTTCGAACAATGGGACGAAACTTCCGAGGACACGACCTTTGACGTCACCATCGCGGCGGGAACCGAGTCGGCGCATGATCAGAGCGCATTGGTTGCGGTGATGGTTTGCGACATCCGCGGCTTTTCCACCGTATCCGAGTTGCTGCCGGAGGACGAGCTTGCGCGGACGCTCGGCCAATGGTTCCGCGACGTGGGAAACGTTGTGCATCGGAACGGCGGAACAATCGATAAATTTATTGGCGACGCGGTCCTTGCTTATTGGACGCGGGAGTCGAGCGACGGTCGGGAATCGCGTGGAGCCTTGGACAGCGCGCTGGGCCTTTTGAATGCTGCCGACAAGCGCCGGTGGAGGTTGGCAGAGGAGAAGCCGTTTCGCATCGCTGTCGCCCTGCATCACGGGAGTGTCACTTGCGGGAACGTCGGTTTGGTCGCGCAGCGCGATGCAACCATCCTCGGGGACACGGTAAATACAGTCTTTCGGATTGAAAGCCTGATGAAGCAGTTGAACCAAAGCCTCGCCCTTTCACAAGACTTCTTGGCGACGCTGCCCGCTCCGGGTATTGACCTGAACGATCTTGGTGACCACCAACTAAGAGGAAAATATCAGACAGTGCGCCTTTTTGGGATGGCTTAGAATTTTCCGACAAACAATCTACCCTCTTTCTTTACCTCGCAGCGCGAACCAAGCGACCCAGTACGCGCCCACTGTCCAAATCATTAGGGTCCCGAGGCTCCACCACGCCGTCGTCGCGTTCGTGAAGATCTGTCCGTTCTTCAGCGACCTGTCGCGATTGAGGTTCGAGAAGGCCGACGGGTAATCCACGCGGAGGGCTCCGCTAATCGTCTTCTCCCAGAAAAGGCTGGTATCAATGACACCTTGAACAGCTGCACTCGGCATCAGTCGTGAAACGAGGTACGGACCAGGCGCCATGTCACCCGCCGGGGGAATAAAGCCTGAGAAAAGAATCTGTGGAATCAAAACGAGAGGAACGATCATGACCGCTTGCAGGACAGATTTCGACAAAGCCGAAATTGCCAGGCCAATCGCAACTGCGGCGAAAGCCGTCAATAACAGCCCTGGAATTTGCCATTCCACTGCACCTCCAATGCCACCGGTGCAAAGTTGCATGACCCCATAGAGCAGCAGACTTTGGGCGGCGGTGATCCAGGCGAGCGAAGAGAACTTCGCGAGCAGATACGCATGTCGTCCCAGCCCGATCAAGCGTTCTCGCCGAAACATTGGTAATTCTCGGACGATCTCTTGGGCAGCGTTCCCGCAGCCGAACCAAAGCGTCGCGATGTAAGCAAAGAAGAGAACCAGAGAAGAATCGCTGCTTACCCACGTGACCAGCAGGCCAATAAAGATCGGTTGCCCCAAGACCAGCATGAGATTTTTCCAGTCTGAGCGAAAGATTGCCCATTGCCGCCGGAGCAGGATGGGAAGTGCGGCGCTGCGTTTCTGACGCTGCGGCAGAGGCCGGCTACTATCGAGCGGCGGAGGACCTTCGCGGTGCACCGGCCAATCAGCCGCGTCGCGGGAAGACAAACTTTCATAAAGAAGCGTCAAGCGTTCGACGCCAAAGTATTCGAGCGCATTTGCGGGTTCTCCGAAGAACACGAGGCGACCGCCGTACATGACTGCCAGCCTGTCGAACAAAAATGCGTTTCCCATGATGTGCGTCGTGCAAAGAATTGTGCAGCCCGTCGCCGCCAGGTGACGGAGCGACTCCATGAGTCTGGATTCTGCCGCCGGGTCCAAGCCTGAAGTCGGCTCGTCCAGAAACATGAGCCGCGGACGGCAGAGAAGTTCGGCCCCGACGCTGACGCGTTTTCGTTGTCCTCCGGAAAGCTTTCCAACCGGTGTGTTGGCGCGATCCTCAAGGCCCAAGACACGCATCGTGTGTCGAACCAAGCGGCGAATCTCATCGGCCGGCGTCTTCTTTGGCAACCGGAGGCGGGCACTAAAGCAAAGGGCATCCGCTATGGAGAGTTCCAGCGGGACGATATCATCCTGCGGCACGTAGCCAAGTTCCTCTCGAAGTGTCTCGTAATTGGAGTAGAGGTCGATGCCATCGATCCTGACCGCTCCCGCGTCCGCCGGCCGCAAGGCGCAGAGGGCATCCAGAAGGGTGGACTTGCCCGCTCCGCTCGGACCGATCACGCCGACAAACTGACATGGTGCGATGCTCAAAGAAACACCGCTCATAATAGAAATTCCCAGGGCCTCTTTCTTTAGTTCGCGCGCGTCGAGTCGCGCCCCGGTGATTCCGGCTGTTTCTCGCAGGAATTTCCCGTCGAAGCGAAGATTGAATGGCCCGATGCGCAGCAGATCTCCAATGATCAATTCTTCGGCCCTGAACAACCGTCCATTGAGGAACGAACCGCTTCGGCTGCCGAGGTCTTCAACGCTCCACCCGGAATTGGTGTGATGGAGGATGGCGTGACGCCTTGATACCGACGCGTCCGGAAGGATGGCCTTCGCGTCTGCTCCTCGCCCCAAGACTAAGCCATCCTGGAGCGGGATCGGGGCCAGCCCGACAGTGGTCGGAATCTCACCGCTCAAGGCAGCACCGCCCAGACTTCCACCACGCGGTTCTTCTCCAGATTCTTGGCGTCGAAGAGGTCTGAGCTGCCCATACCAACCGCGTGAATGACGTTCATGATGGCTGCGCGCTCCTTTAAAGTTTTCACGACGTTGTCAGCCCGCTGTAAGGAAATAGCCACGTTCTTTTGGGGATCTCCCATCGTGTCAGCGAAACCGAGAACCACAAACACGACGGTCGGATCGTCGGCGAACTTTTGGATCTGTGGCAGCTTCAGTTTTTCTTGCAGAGCCGCCACCTCGTTGGGACCGACGTTGAACTTGCCGGTTGCAAACGGGATCGTGATAATCTTGCCCATTCCACGAGCCCGTTCTACCTGCACGTAGAGCTTGTCCTTCTCTTCCGGGGTTAACCTCGGCATCACATCGATACGCGCAAGCACCTCCGTCTTCACGAGTTGATTCTCAGCATCCGCAGCATCCATATTGACCTCCTCGGGGGCTTCGACGCTCCCGGCAGGTTCCGATGCAGGACTCGGGGAGGCGGAGCTCGGAGAAGATTCGGGGATGCCGACATAGCCTTCGACGGGCGACTGCTCTGGTGACGAAGCAGGCGTCGGTTGCGGTGTCGAAGCGGGCGCCGCAGCGTTCGGCGAGGGGCGCTCGCAAGCTGCCAAACCAACGAGCGTAAGAGCTAGGAAAGTTTTGCGCACGATTCGGCGGCGATAAGCAATTTGAGAGAGTGAGTCTCTGCATTTACAGAATGCCTGTCAACTGCCTGGGACAGCTAACGCCCCCGGATGAGTTGGAACGTTTCAATTGGCTTCTGGGGAGCATACGCGTCTCGCGTGTGGTGTTCGGCGTCCCGCCGAACAGGGTTTCCGGCGAGACGCCGCAAATTGCACGCGGGGACGCGTGCGCTCCCCGGACATAGCAACATCCTGCCTTCTTCCTGATCGCGCCAACCGCGCAGCCTCACTGCGAACGTGGGGCGACGCCCCGCGCGGCGCACGCGATTCTTGTCGGCGACTGAGAAAGCCTGCGACGAGAATTTGTCCTGAGCTGACGCTGGCGTGCGCGTCCTAATCAGGCTGGTGCGTGACCGCATTGCTCAGAGACGCTCCGAACGTGCGATCAACCAAGCTTCGCAAGCCAGGCAATAACGCGTCTCGATCGACGGTCGAGAGCACCCGGCGGGCATCTTCGTCACGCCGGCAACCCGCGAGGATGAGCGAATAGTACGTGGCGCCGTCATTTCCAAGCTTGTGCAAGTCATCCCTCTCGTCGAGAAGCGCGGCGGCTTTGTTGGAATCCCCCTTGAGGTGAATGCCAAAGCTGTAGATTACAACGTTGCCCAGGTTAATGGGATCGTCATCGTAGAGCTCTTTTGCCAAGTCGGCGGCGCGATCGATCCCGCGGCCCGTGGCGAGCAGGAGAGAGGCAACGTTGTATTTGGCGGCACGATCGTTGGGTTTCTCTTTGAGAACAAGCTCCATCATTCGAAGCATTCCGTCTGCATTTCGCTCTTGCCAATAGGTCTGGTAGAGTTCCTGGCGAGCCGTGATGTTCTCCGGCTCGCGCTCCGCAATTATCCACAAGACTTGACGCACGTCGCGCTTGTCGATTCTCGCCATCGCCAACAGAGAAGGCAGCTGACCGGAATACCTTTCCGCTTCCTGCAATGCCAGCTCCCAGGTGCGTTCCGATTTTCGCAAATTTCCTTGGCCCGCTTCGGCGCGAGCGAGGAGGGCAAGGCGAAGGGGCTCGAGTTCGCGCCACACGGTTCCACTAACAAGCGATTCCAGATCGTCCCAACGCTCAAGCGCGCTATAGCAGTCCGCAAGCACCGCCGATATCGCGGGGTTGCCGCGCGCGCTTGGTAACATGTTCTCCAGCCACTTGGAAGCTGCCTGAGGTCCCAAGACGTTCATTTTCCATTTCGCTAGGGCCAGAGCGAAGGAACTATTTTCGAGCGCCACCTTCTCGAGATCGGCAAGCCAATTTTCGAAAGACGGAGATTTCGCCGCATAAAGCGCTGCCAAGTGGAGCAGCCGATCTGAGAGTTGTGAAAGGGGCAGTTCGCAGGCCCGCTTGGACAAGGTGAGCGCCGCCTCGAAATCGCTTCTCTGCAAGGCATCCTCGGCCAGTGCACGCAGCGCCAGCAGGCCGAACTCATCGTCTGACACCCGCGATTCCAAGGTTGCACGAGCGGTTGGCTGGTCGAGTTCGGAGCCGCTCCGCAACTCAAGCGCGGTGAGCTTCACCCGCGTGCTCTCGTCCTCCGGACGAACTTCGACGAGCTCGCGATAGATTTCGAGGGCAATATCCGGTCGCCCGCGTTTCAGGTGCAACTCGGCCTGAAGTTCCATGACCTCGGAAGTCTTGCGTTCCGGACCCTTGATGGATTTCAGAGTCTTGGAAGCTTGCTGAAGATTTCCCAGGTTTAGCGCGGTCCGGACGTACGCCAGTTTCGGCTCCAAGAGCTGCGGTTGCAGGTCGATAAGCTTACGCCGCTGAACTAGCGCCTCGGCGGACGCGGTCTCTTCGAGGAGAGAAGCCAAAGCGCGGCGCGCCTCGAGATTATCCGGGCGAAGCAGGACCGCCCTTTTCAAGCTTAGAAGTGCACTTCTATTATCTCGCTGCTGTAGGTAGATCTGCGCCGCCCCCAATTCCTTTTCGACACGCCAGCTTCGATAGCCGCGAATGCTCAGGACGCAACCGACACTCACAGCGATCGCCGCTGTTACCCCGATGAAGACCCACCGGGAGACGCGTCGCCATGGCATTCCACGCGTCGAAGCTCGTGTGGCCATAAGGCTATTCTGGTGCCGCCTCCGTGCAAGAGTCAAATACGATCGTTGTCTTGACAGCAAGACTCACCCGTCTGTCGTTCCAGAATTCCGCCCTTAACCAATTCTCATCTGTTGTCTTCCGGACGACTAGACTCCGGAGCTCCAACTCCGAGGACATCACGCAAAATGGACCATCGGGGTGCTCGATTATCAAGAGGGATTCGATCAATCCAATACGCACGCTGCCGTTTCTCGAAGCCGTCGGCCCGCTTAAGATCGAGCCAATAATTGACAAAATTCTCAAATTCCTCCGCGCCGGGCGGCATCAGATATGCGAGCAGATAGGGGTTGCCCACATCCTTGGGAACAACAGCGATAAGGCCCGGGTGAGCCGCGGCCAGGGCCTCGGCTTGAACCAACGTCCAGATCGCCGCGTCAATTTTGGAAAAGTCGGGCAGGAGATGATAGCCTGGGACCACGACGATCTCAGCATTCGGGAAAGTGCGTTCGAGCCTTGGTATAAGCACCGGATCGTTGAAGACACCAATCTTGAGACGCTTACGTTCGAGGATTCTTGTTCGGGTCGTGAAGTCGTCCGCGCGCTCCCGTGGCATGAAAAGTGCCAGAGGACTTTGAAAATAGGGGGTCGAGGCCTTAAATGCCAGGAGACGAGCCTCCGTTACATATATGCCCGCCATGGCAATGTCGAATCGTGCCTCGACGAGATCCTGCGCCAGATGAATCCACTCAAAAGGAATCAAGCGGAGTCTGACGTTCAGGTCACGTGCGAGTTGATAGGCGAAGGCAATGTCATAGCCGACCAGTTCCCCTGCGGAATTCCGATAGCTAAAGGGAATAATTCCTTCGTTGAAGCCGACGCGCAGTTCCCCGTCGCGCTGAATTCGCGCGAGAACACTCTCCCCCTTGGTGAGCGTCGCGGTGGACTCGAGGCTGCCAAACGCGACCGGGATTCTCGCAGTCACGGTAGGATCCAAGGTAAACGAAAGATAGGGATTAGTTGAGCGATTCAAAATCCAGGCGTCAAATCGCCGAGCGACAAAGACAGATGAAGCCAGCACTACGACTGCCAGTGCGAAACAGACGAGAAGTCGGCCCCATCGCAGGCGAATTTTCCCATAGTAAGCGAGAACGACTCCGAAACTTAGAAAAGCAAAACCGGCCACCGAGGCGAGAACCTGGCCGTAGCGGGTCAACGTCATCAGGCTCACATAAAGTGACGTTGTTTGATTTGGCAACCCCAACCATTGCGATAGAAACGCCACCGCGTCGACCGAGGAGGTTGGTGAGCCTACGCAGGATAACAGAGAGACCAGCGGCAGCAGCAAAATCTCAAGCGGCCGAGCAACCACG
This sequence comes from uncultured Verrucomicrobiae bacterium, assembly GCA_963824895.1. Lineage (GTDB taxonomy): Bacteria > Verrucomicrobiota > Verrucomicrobiia > Chthoniobacterales > Terrimicrobiaceae > DASTFP01. The sequence continues at coordinate 182,796 of CAWGQS010000003.1, forward strand.
CCATGGTAGAAAAGGGCGAAGACAATAAAGAGGTAGACAAAGAAGTTGCCCAGCTGGCCCAAGGGATATGCGACCGAGATGTTCGTCCGCACGATCTCTCCACACTCGGGATCTTCAATTCCGCACAGCTTGGCCAAGCGCTGCGTCGCCGACGAAATATAAGGCAGTGCGGAAACTGAGAGCGTCGTGACAACAGCAATCAACAACGCGGAACTAAGATCTCGAAGGACTTCCCTGTAACGAAAAGGCGTGAACGCCGAGATACATCCGGGAATAATCCAGAAGGTCAAGAGCAAGGTCCCCGAAAAGAAGAGAAAAAAGAAGATTGAGACCTCCTCAACGTCTTTAGGTCTTAGCGTGCCCGCCAGGTCGGCAAAAAGTGCAAAGACAGCCAAAGGAGCGAACTGCACGACAGCATTCCAAAACTTCAAGCTAGCCAGGCGAATTCCCTCCAGCACCGAGAGGAGCGCCGTCTTTTCTTGAACATGCTGCAGGGCGACGCCATAGAGAAGGCAGAAAAGCACAACGGCCGGCACGTAGTTTCGCGCCAACGCGGTAAACGGGTCACTCGGAATAAGGATCTCAAGCAGACCTGGGGTTCCCCTCGCCGCGCGATCAGCAACCCAGCTTGTGGAGAGCGCTTGCGGAATGCCTTGTGCAAGCACAATCAACAGTCCGAAGGTGATTACCCATAACGCCACGTAGAACCTCCAGCCTGAGAGGAAGAGCTTCCACGCCTGGGCTGGCGACATGCTTCCCAGCCCGTGCAGCAGCGAACAGATCAAATATGGGTAAACAGCCACTTCCAGGAGCATGACATAGACTTGACCTATCGGCCGAAGCAAGTGGGCATAGTCCCCCACGAAAAGTCCCAGCAAGATCCCGGCGAATCCTCCGACAAGGACGGGCATTATCGAAAGCGGTGCGGGGCTTGAGGGCGCGCTCTCGGAGGCTTTACTCATTCGCAACATTTAGCCAATGAAAACTCCGGAAGAAAGATCGTTCCGCAGTCGGGAGATTAGCCGGATCATGCTTACCCTCGCCTCGAACAGGCGGTTGTCGTCACGAGAAGCGGTGCTTCGAACTCGGCTTCTCGGATCTATGTCGAGTTCCTCCGCAGCGCTGAAACGCGCACGATCTTTGACCGCTTTGGCTTTCGGTTGCCTGAGTAAGCCACTTTTCCCATGTTAAGCTCCACTCCCGAGCTTTGGGCAATCGATATGGCTGACACTTAGACTGGCTTTCTTAACAACACTCGCCCTCTATTGGAATACCTTTGGCGCATTGGCTAAATGTCTCCCGGTGGAGAGGTGTGCTCGTCGTGGAGCACACTCGTCACCCTGCCCATCGCCCTTCCACCCACCGTGATCGGCTTCTATTTGCTCGTCCTTTCGCTCCCCACAACCCGCTTGGGAAGCTTTGAATGGCGCTCACCGGCCAGACCTTGGCCTTCAGTTTTAGCGGGCTCGTGGTTGGTTCCATCATTTACAGCCTGCCATTTGCGGTGCAGCCATTTCAGGCTGCTCTCAAGGCCGTTCCGCACACATTAATTGAAGTGGTGGAATCTCCGGAGCCAACTTTCTTCAGGTATTCTGGTATGTCACACTCCCCATCGCCCGGCGAGGTATCGGCGCAGGGATCGCGTTGAGCTCCGCACATACTATCGGCGAATTCGGCGTCCTTATGCTCGGTGGAAGCATTCCTGGAGTCATACGCGTTGCTTCCATCGCGCTCTATGATGAAGTGCAAAAACTCAATTACTCCGCCGCACATTCGATCGTATTGGTCCTGCGGTATCTCCTTTATGGTCATCTTTGCGATCGTGATACTCCAAGGGCGGGCACCAAGTGAGGCACTTTGAGGGCAGTTTTTCGCCCCTGTCCGCATCCCGCGTTCCGGCAAGCCCTGCCATAAGTGTGCCTTTCTGCGGAAAAGCAGCTTGATATGAGATTGGGTCTCAGTAGGAGTAAGGCGAATGCGTATGAAACTTTCCACGAAACTTGCGATAACGGTGCTAGCGGCGATTGGGATGGTGGCGCAGATATCGGCGGCTTCCCCAATCACACTTTCGAAGGTCGTTGTTGCCTTGAAACCCGATAAGGACCCGGAGGCGATGATCGCAGAACGCGCGCAGCTTTCCGCGCACCTTTCCAAGAAACTGGGTAAACCGGTCGAGGTGATTGTTCCCCTTTCGTCTGCTGTCATCCTGGAGGGATTGAACAATGGCACGATCGATCTCGCCTACCTCGCCGCCACGGACATGCTCAATGCCCTAAATGAGCAAACGGCCGCTTTGTTGCTTGCAGGCGAGATCGATGGGAAGACTTCCTACCAGAGCTATTGGGTAACGCTGAAGGAGAAACCCTACCAGTCCGTCACAGATCTCAAGGGAAAGCCAATTGCATTCTCGGGCAAGACAAGCACGTCTGGCTATGTCATTCCCCTGTGGGACTTGCGGCAGAAGAATCTCATTTCAAATTCCGGCAAAGCAGAGGAATTTTTCGGCGCCGGCAATGTCTGGTTTGGTTCCGGGTACGTTTCTGCGGTGGAACGCGTGCTCAATGGGGACGCCGAGGCGGCGGCGGTCAGCTACTATGTGCTCGACAAGGACAAGCACCTGACCCAGGAGCAACGCCAAAAGCTTCGGCGACTTGCGGAACAGGGCCCTGTGCCCACACATGTGATCGCCATCCGTGCGCAGATCTCCGATGCTGACAAGACTGCGCTGCGCGACGCGCTGCTGGCAATGGATAAAGAAGCCCCAGAACTTCGCGATCGAGTCTTCACCTCTCGTTTGGTGGAAGTGGATCCCGCCACGCACCTTGGCTCTCTCAAGGAGTCTCTTGCGCTGGCCAAGCGCGGCAGTGAATGACCGTATACCCCGAACAGGTAACCCTTCGTGGGTTGGGATTGATGAGACGTGGCCGATGGCTGTTCCGCGGCATCGATATCGAGATGCCGCGTGGGAAGTTCATCGCGATTGTAGGCCCCTCTGGAGCGGGAAAGACGAGTCTTCTGGGATGCCTCGCCGGAACGCTGATGCCTTCAGAAGGCGAAGTCGTTTTCCGATGCGCATACGGCTGTCATCACTCGCCACCGGCGTTTCGCAAGCGCCTGGGGATCGTATTTCAGAATTTTCTTCTCGTTGGCAACGGGACCCTCCTTCACAATGTGCTGTGCGGCCGTCTCGGCAGATATCCCTGGTGGCGAACGCTGACCGGCTTCCCGCGAACAGATCGCGACGAAGCTTTCCGAACTCTCGACAACCTTGGCCTGGCCGCCCATGTGCATCGCCGCGCGTTTGAAGTTTCCGGCGGCGAACAGCAACGGGCCGCACTCGCCCGCGCGCTCTTTCAAGAGCCCGAAATGTTTCTTGCCGACGAGCCGGTTTCCAATCTGGATTCGGACCTCACCTGCCGAGTCCTGGAGATCCTCAAAGGGCAAACACGTCAAGAGTCTCGCACGGTGGCGTGCGTGCTCCATGATCCGAAACTTGTGGAGCGATTCGCCGACTTGGTGATCACTCTGAATCCGGACCAGCCGCAAGAATGGACGCTTCGAGCGACAAGAAATGCCGATGACGATGCCGCGTCCCGACAATGAGAGTCGCAGCGCCGCCAACCCTGCAAGGCTATCCGACCTCGCATGGCACCAGCGGCTCAACGTAACGACCGTCTCGCTGATCATTTTCCTGCTCGCGATAGTCGGGTCGCTTCCGGCAATGCGCGGCTCTGGGAGGGACCTGGACCACGCCGCGAATCTCATCCGCTTTCTGAAGCGCTTCTTTCCGCCGGACTTTTCCGTGTCGGGTCAGATCCTCGAAGCATTAGTCGAAACGATACAGATTGCGGTCTTGGCGACCTTTTTTTCCATTGTGCTTGCGTTTCCATTGGCGGCGGCCGGGGCACAAACGCTTTCCCCACGTTGGCTCGTAGCGATCTCCCGAATGGTCATGAATTGCATCCGCACGATTCCCAGTCTCATTTGGGCCTTGATCGCGGTGGCCGTCGTCGGACCATATCCGCTTGCCGGCGTCCTCGGTCTTAGCTTTTACAGCCTCGGGTATCTGGGAAAGTTTTTTAGCGACGCGTTCGAATCCGTCGATCTCGAGGTCGCTCGCGGACTGCGGGCCATCGGCGCAGGACGAATCCAAGCTTTTCAGCACGGTCTTTGGCCTAATGCGCGTCCGCTGATTTGGAGCTATTCGCTTTGGATGCTGGAGTACAACATTCGCTCTGCCTCAATCGTCGGCTATGTGGGGGCTGGCGGCGTGGGGGTGCTGCTCCATGTCTATCAGGAATATTACCAGTGGGATCGCTTCGCCGCTGTCCTCCTTTTCATCCTGGCGCTGGTTACTCTGCTGGACCTGGCAGGCGAAGGGATTAGACGGCAGGTTGCCCCGCGGATCCCGGGCACTCCCATCGGCGCCTGAGTAGCATGACGACGGCAATCTGGCCGGAGGTTCGAGCTGTCTCTGGGTCAGGAGGGGTGCGCGTCGTAACGGATGGCGGGCTCGCTTCCCTGGGTTAGCCGAGATCCCGCGTCACCGGTACGCGGGGGTCAAGGTCTCTTTTAGGAGAGACCTAGCTTCGCTCGAAAGTCGACGAGAATTGATAGCCATGCTCGCATAGGGCCGTCTCAGTCGAGCAAATTGGCCAAGCGGAAATTCGGAGAAAGGCGGTTGACGTTTGCTCCGAACTGGCGAAGTCCTCATTGATGTCCCGCGGTCTCCTCATTCACAACCAGAAGGCGGGATCGCTCGACGCTGCGCTCCTCTCCAAGATCGTCGCCGCGTTGGGAGATGTTATCTCGCGCGATATCGAGGAAATTGGCGGCACCAGTGCCATCCTGCCTTACGCCAGAGCTGCTCATTGCGAGTGGATTGGTGCCGCGGGTGGGGATGGGACCGTCGAGAGCGTAGCCTCCGCGATGTTGGGCACGCCGGTCCCGCTCGGCATCATTCCCGCGGGAACATTCAACAACTTTGCCCGAAGCCTGGATTTACCCGTGGATCCGATCGAGGCCTGCGAGGTTGTCGTGGCTGGCCACGTGAAAGCGGTGGATGTGGGTTTTGCGAATGGACGTCCGTTCTTTGAATGCCTCGGCTCAGGCCTGGATGCCGCCCTGTATCCTCTTAGCGAGGAGATCAAGTCCGGGCAATTGAAGCGGGTGCTTGCCTTCCTCAGGCGCGCTTACGGGTTTCAGCGCCAAATTTTTTCCTTCACGCTCGATCGGCCGATCTGCGATGCGCTGGTGCACGGAACGAACAATGAAAGCCGCCATCTTTTTCAAGCGCTTACGCGGAATCGCACGTCCAGCATCATCCTTTCAGCGTTAATGATTACTGTATCGAACGGCCCATTTTTCGGTATGAACTTCGCGGTCGCGCCACACGAACGCATGGATGATGGTCTTTTGACGGTCTCGGTATTCAGTCGTTATAGTAAACTTCAACTGTGGTGGCACTTCGCCTCGATCGCGTTTGGGCGCCGTGAATATCGTCCTAAATCGATCGCCTTTCGTGTGGCCGAGCTTCGGTTGAGCGGCCCACGCAAACTGCCCGTCCATCTCGACGGCACGCCCGCGGAGAATCTTTGGCCTGTCGACGTTCAGTGCAAAAAAGGCGCCCTGCGTGTCTTTAGAAAACCGATCCGATGAACAATTCTCCTAGGGGTTCTCTTTGGCGAAACCTTCCGGATGCCACGCAAAACGAGTGCCTGGAGGAATTGTGCCGATCGAAATCATTCCGCATCGAACGTATCATCTCCGCCGGCCAAGTATCGCCACCTAATTTCTGGTTTGACCAGCCCGACGAGGAATGGGTCCTTGTCGTGCAAGGAGCCGCTCAAATCTCGCTTCTCGATCCCGACGAGTTGGTTCGTCTCTCAGCCGGCGATTGGTTGCTGATCGATGCCTACCGCAAGCACAGGGTTGAAGCCACCTCCTCCGAACCGGTGACCATCTGGCTTGCCGTGCACGGAACCTGACCGTCCCGAAGATTCGCGGATTACCGCGGCGCTGGTTGCTCGATCTCTGAGCCGATGTTTAGGAACGGAACCATCTCGCTTCCGTTCACTCGAGGCAGCACACCGTCCCATTTTTCCACCGTCCGGAGTCGGATTAGCTCTGGGCTTTGCCTGAGCGCGTCGGCCTCACGGCGGATAGCGTCGGCGCGGGCCTTTGATTGGACTTCGGTCGAATAGGCCTCGGCATCTGCCGACAACTGCCGTTCGGCAGCTGCCGCTTCGGCTTGGGTAACGCGCTTGAGCTTTTCGTTCTTTGCCTGCAAAGCCTGTTGCTCAGCCTGAACTTTCGACTCAATCGCTCGATTGAATTCCGGAGAGAAGTTGAAGTCGGTGATGGCCAGGTTCGCGATGCTGATCGCGTTTTCGACACCCTTTTCCTTGAGCGTGTTGTTAATGTAGGCGATTAAGCTCTGCTGGATCTGGAGTTTGACGACCTCGCGTTTGGTTACCAGCTCCTCTGCCGTGAATTTCGCCGTCACCGACTTCACGCATTCCTGAATGGCTGGCTCGACCAAGGTGGCAGAAACTTTGCCGAGATTGCCAATACGCTGGTAAGTGAGCGGAGCCATCTCGCCATTCATGGAATACTGTGTCGTCACCTGCGTGCTCACCGTCTGCAGATCCTTGGATGCGGCGGTGGCTTGAGCATGACTTGCGGTAAGGCGGATATCCATTTGCTCGACTTGGTCTATGAAACGGTTTCTTCAGGTGAAATCCTTCGGGAAGAGACTGGGGATTTACGGCCCCGAGCGTTTTAAGAATGCCGACGTGTCCGGCTTCGATGACGACGCCCAATCCACTAAAGGCAACCAGGAGCAAGATGAGTACCAGAACGACAGGAATAGCGCCTCTAAATATGGGATTCATGGCAGGTAAGTAATAATTGGTTTAACAAATTCTCGGTAACGATTGGAGCTCATCGGGCGCAATGGACCTTGACGAAGCGCTTCAGGCAAGAAAAACCCAAACGTCTCTGTTCTCGAGAAGCCTGACTTGACGTTTTCTCCGAAGACAAAAGCACTGCAAAGTCTTGGCGAGATTCCTCGATGTATTTAGACTTTCTCGATGCCGCGCCCAATCATCAACATCGGTCGCAATACTCTCGGTGGGAAGAAGCTTCTCTTTATTCTCGGACCCTGCGTGATCGAGAGCGCGACTTTCACCAGGAGAATAGCGCGCAAGCTCAAAACGATTTGCAACGATCTCGGTGCGCAATTCGTCTTCAAGGCGTCCTACGACAAGGCGAATCGCACCTCGGTAAAATCCTTTCGGGGCACCAATGTCCGTGACGGTTGCAAACTGCTCGCGGAAGTTGGCCACGAAGTCGGCGCTCCCGTCACCACTGATGTGCATTCCCCCCACGAGGTCGAGGTCGCCACAGAATATATCGATATAATCCAAATCCCGGCATTCCTCTGCCGGCAGACCGATCTTGTTCTGGCAGCCGGCGCCAGTGGACGCATCGTCAACGTCAAGAAGGGCCAGTTTCTGGCACCGTGGGATGTGAAAAACATCGCCGCAAAATTGCAAAGTGCCGGCTGTCGTGCGTTCTTTTTCACCGAACGCGGCGCCACTTTCGGTTACAATAACCTTGTGGCCGATATGCGTTCCATTTACTGGATGCAACAACTAAATTATCAGGTAATCTTCGACGCGACCCACTCGGTGCAACGTCCTGGCGGAGCAGGTGATCGCACTGCCGGCGATGGCGAATTGGCGCCGATCCTGGCTCGTGCCGCGGTGGCCGCAGGTTGCGACGGAGTCTTTATCGAGACCCATGAGAATCCCGCAAAAGCCCTTTCCGATGGCCCAAATCAGATCCCGCTTCGTTCTCTCCCAAGTCTACTCGGTCTGCTTTCCCGCATCCGCAGCGAAGTTCTCACTTAGTCTGACCCTCGCCTGCGCGCTTGCTTGCGGATCGCTCGCCGCTCAGCAACGCACTCCCGCGCCCTCACCAAAGGCCGCCGGATCCGAAAAAGCATCAAAGAAGCCCAGGGAGATCAAGGAGACGACAAGGAGACGCAAGGAGACCAAGGAGACAAGCGAAGGAGATCAAGGCGAAGGAGACGAAGGAGCCAAAGGCGAAGCCCGAACCAGCGGGCCAGGAGAGCGAACAGGAAATCGACATCCCAGTTCCGGACGGCGTTCCGGTCAAGGGGATCAAGGTGCCCTCGTATTCTCCTGAAGGAAAGCTCTTGATGATGCTGGACGCCGAGCAGGCTCGCAAACTGGACGCAGATCGGATCGAGTTCGAAAACTTGAAAATTGACGCCTATTCCGACGACGACAAGAAGATTTATGTTGAACTGCCGCGGTCGATTTTTAACTTAACTACTCGCATTCTTACCAGCGAAAGCCGCGTCCTGATTCGGAGGGAGGATTTTGAGCTCGTCGGCGACGCAGGGGAATTCTACACCAAGAACCGTTTTGCGAAAATTCTTGGCAATGTGAAGATGACCATTTTGAGCACGGAGAATTTCGATACACCATGAACCGCCTCTTTTCCTTTACCCTCATTTATCTCGTTCTACTCGCCGGTCCGGCGTGGTCAGCTCCCCCCAGCGAGAAACCAACCATGAGTCCCGAGGTGGGTAGCAGTTCGTCGGAAAAAAAGGATCCCTTTGGCGTGAAGGGGCTCACCAAGGACCGACCGAAGGACGCGAAAACCGAGATCACTTCCAAGAAGCAAGCGACATTCGACAACGCCAGCAGTGTTGCCGAATTCGAAGGCAGTGTCGTGGTCAAGGATCCTCAATTCACGCTCTTCTGTGATCAACTCAAGGTAACGCTCGGCAAGGACCGAAAGGGCCTGCAGCTCGTCGAGGCCTTCGGTAATGTTATCATCGTACAGGACAACACCGACGAGGCGGGCAAGAAGGTCAAGGCGACCGGTCGTTCGGGCAAAGCGGTCTACGAGCCAGTTTCTGGTGACGTGACCCTGACCAACTGGCCATCGGTTCAGCACGACATTAACATGCAGGTGGCGACGGAGGAAGGCACGGTAATGATTCTAAATCGGAGTGGCAAAATGACCACGAAAGGCGGCAGCAGAACCGTAATCGTCGACAATAATCAGCAATAAGTTCTGATGAGTATTGCGCCCGCACCATCGCCGCTGCCCGCCGTCCCTCAGCAGGACCACAAGCCCCTCCTCACCACAGACAAACTCGTAAAGATCTACGGCGGCCGCGCCGTGGTGAATGGAGTCGATATCAACGTAAAGCGCGGCGAGATTGTGGGGCTGCTAGGTCCCAACGGTGCCGGTAAGACAACGACCTTCTATATGATCGTTGGACTCGTCCGACCAAATGACGGGCGCGTTATCTTTGAGGATCGTGACGTCACCGGAATGGCCATGTATCGACGAGCTCGGGAGGGGATGGGCTACCTACCCCAGGAAGAGTCAATCTTTCGCAAGCTCACCGTCCAGGAAAACATCATGGCAATCCTCGAGACGACAAAGCTCAGCAAGCGGGCCCGCAAGCACCGGTGCGAGGAACTTCTTACTCAATTCGGAATCGAGCACATCGCCAAGAACCTGGCTCTCACGCTCTCCGGCGGCGAGAAGCGACGCCTGACCATCGCGCGTTCCCTGGTCACGGAACCTTCTCTGCTCATGCTTGATGAGCCGTTCAGCGGCGTGGATCCGATCGCCGTTTATGATGTCCAGCAAATCATCCAAGACTTGCGCACGCAAGGGCTGGCCATCCTGATCACCGATCACAACGTTCGCGAGACCCTCAACATCGTCGATCGAGCCTACCTCATCTTCGAGGGACGCGTGGAAAGCCAGGGAACGAAGGATTTCCTGTTGAATGATCCCATCAGTCGCAAACTCTACCTCGGCGAGAATTTCCAGATGTAACGCCAATGTCCAAGGCCGCCGCCCATCGCGTCCCGCACATCACCGTCGGGCACTTTTACGCGAACCACGCGGAGACGCTGGGCTTGCGCCTGGAAGGGGCCTCGCGAGGTCTCAATCGCAAAATTCGGGAACCAACCATCAACAGGCCCGGATTGGCGTTGACGGGATTTTACAGCTATTTTGCTGGAAAGCGAATACAAGTTCTTGGCGCTGCGGAGCTTAGTTACCTGCGCAGTCTTCCAGCCGCGGTGCAAAGAGAAAAGCTCAAGCAGTTATTCTCTCGTAATTTTCCCTGTTTGGTAATCGCGCGAAACGCGCCGACGCCAGCTCCTCTTCTCGACATGGCGTCGGAGTTCGAAACTCCGGTGTTTCGCACTCACATGATTACTATGAAATTCATCAACGCAGCCACGATCGCTTTGGAGTTTGATTTCGCTCCCTCGACGCAGGAATATGGGAGTATGGTCGATATTCAGGGCATTGGAACCCTGATCCGCGGCGCGAGCGGCATCGGTAAGAGCGAATGCGTGCTTTCTCTTATCGAACGCGGCTATAGCTTGGTGAGCGACGATATCACCAAGATACGCTCGATCGAGGGTCGCGAGTTGGTCGGCATGTCAGCCGACATTACTCGCTTCCACATGGAAGTTCGGGGGATCGGCGTCATCAACATCAGCTCGATTTTTGGCGTGGGTAGCGTGCGCAGCGAAAAGCGGCTCGATTTCGTGCTGACCCTCAAAGACTGGGAAGAGCTCGAAAATGTCGATCGAATCGGCCTTGATCGAGAGTTTTACGAGATCCTGGGCATTAAAATTCCTCATGTTATAATTCCCGTCAAAAAGGGCCGTGATCTTGGCCGATTGGTCGAAGTCGCCGCGCTTGACCAAAAACTAAAAAGCATGGGACAAAACAGCGCAGTTGAATTTAATCAGCGTTTACTGCAAATGATGAGTGAACGACGTATCAGATAATGGGTCTCCTCTCCCGAAAAAAACAAACTGACGACGTTCTCCGTTGCGCCAAGGAGATCGTGATACAGAACCGTAATGGGCTCCATGCGCGCCCCGCTGCCATGTTCGTAAAGATCTCCAGCCGATTTCGAGCCGATGTATGGGTCGAGAAAGACGGCGAGCGCGTCAATGGCAAGAGCATCATGGGTCTCATGATGCTGGCCGCGGGGAAAGGGTCGAAGCTGCACCTTATCGCCGAGGGGGCAGACGCCGACAAGGTGATTGCGGAGATCGAGAACCTTGTCCAGACGCGCTTCGGCGAGGAATAGATCGGCGAACGGCCGTTGGGTGATGTCGGAAGGTTTTTTCACGTTCCATCGTTGACAAAACATGCTACGCCTTGGGCGTGAGTGGAAGTGATCCCCAAAACAAACAAGAGACGCGCTTTCAAGGAGTTCCTGTAGCGCCGGGCATCGCTCACGCCCGCGTTATTGTTCACTGGTTGGACGACGAAGAAATTCCGTTTCGCACCATCTCCGCAGAAGAGCTGCCGGAAGAAATTGCTCGTTTCGAATCGGCTCTGATCGCCACTCGCGCGGAGTTGCTCGAGATTCAGCAGCGAATAGCTGACGCCATCGGGACCAAAGACGCCGGGATTTTTGATGCGCACCTTTTGGTGGTTGAGGATCGCACCTTGATCGACGAGGTCCTCCGGAATCTTGAAAAAGAGAGACATAATGTCGAATACACGTTCCATCAGGTGGCGGAAAAGTACTGCCGCACGCTCGGCGCCATCGATGACCCGTATCTTCGGGAGAGGGTCGTGGATATTGAGGACGTGGCTCGCCGTGTAATTCGGCACATGCTCGGAAAGGCCCCGCACGTCATCGCCACCGAGGACAAGCCGCACATCCTTGTCGCCAGAAATCTTACACCCTCCGACACGGCGTCGATCAACCGGGCGCTCGTTCTTGGGTTTGCTACTGAACAGGGAAGCAAGACGTCGCACACCGCAATCATGGCTCGATCGATGGATATCCCAGCCATCGTCGGCATCCATGATCTTTGCAGCAGTTTGTCGAGCGGAGACGACGTCCTCCTCGATGGTTACACCGGCTTTCTCATCGTCAATCCGACCGAAGAGACTCTTCTAGAATACGGGAGGATCGAACAGCGCAAGGTCCAGGTCGCCCAGCGCCTTGGACTGATACGCGACACCGCTTCGACGACGAGCGACGGCCGGCACATTATTCTTTCTGCAAACATTGAGCTGCCCGAGGAATTGGACGACGTATCGGGAAGCGGCGCGGAGGGCGTCGGACTTTATCGCACGGAGTTTCTCTATCTAAACCGCAGCAAGCCACCTGATGAAGCCGAGCAGTTTGAGAACTATCGGCTCGTCGCCGAGCGATCAAAGCCCTATTCGGTTATCATTCGAACTCTCGACATTGGAGGGGATAAGCCCTCCGAAAGCTTGCAGTTGGAGCATGAGCAGAATCCCTTTCTCGGTTGCAGGGCAATCCGCTTTTGCTTGCAGCACCCGGAGATCTTCAAGCCGCAACTGAGAGCCATCTTGCGCGCCGCGGCTGGCGGTAACGTGCGCATCATGTATCCAATGATCTCCGGCATTGAAGAATTGCGCCGCGCCAACACCGTTCTTGATGAATGCCGAAGGGAACTGCGAGATGAAGGCGCGGAGTTCAATCCAGATATTGAGGTGGGCATCATGATCGAGGTCCCGAGCGCCGCTCTCTCGGCAGACCATCTCGCGCGCGAAGTAAGATTCTTCAGCATCGGAACCAACGATCTTATCCAGTATGCCATCGCTGTCGACCGGGGGAACGATCAGATCGCACATCTCTACGAACCGACTCACCCTTCGATTATCCGGTTGATCAAGAACGTCGTGGATGCGGCACGGCGCCACAACATTTGGACAGGCGTTTGCGGCGAAATGGCCGGCGATATTCAACTTACTCCGCTGCTCCTTGGGCTCGGCGTGGACGAACTCAGCGCCAGCACCACTGTCGTGCCGCGCGTGAAGAAGGCAGTTCAATCTCTATCGATGCCCGTTTGCGAAGCCTTGGCGAGTGAGGTGCTCGAACTGGAAACCGGAGAGGCCATCCTGAGTCGTTGCCTGGAAGTGGTTCGTTCCCACTACTTGGAGCTTCTCGATTAGCCTGTCTGTCGGTGCTCTCATTTGAATTGTAAATCTCAGGACGTTCCTCGCGCCAAAGAAAGATCGTCGAACGACCTCATCTCAGAAAGTGTCCAACCGCTGGAGCGCGCTACTGGGCTCCCCGCAGGCATCACCCTGCGGCAGTCGTTCGACATGCGAAGCTTGCGATGAGATCTTCTTTGGGTTGTCATTTGCGATTGGATCGCGATTCGTGCTCGGCTTTCCATCCTCACTCAAGCACTTGGTTTCGGGCAGATTTGGTGACCTGCTCGTCCACCAAAGGCGGTAGCGTGGTGCACTTTGGAACTCGGCGATATCTCGCCCAATACAGAAATCAGTGGCCGTGAAGCCTGGTCCGGAACACAACGCCGAGAAGCTGTATTTTAGCCGCGACTTCACCGGCAGAGTTCCTGCTCGAGTTCAGTGGAGTCCAACTTCTCGTTCCCTTGTTCTAACTACTAGCTCGGGAGGTCATTCCCTGGCATGACACGCATCCGTTTTTCAGCGTCCCCGATGGCAGGATCGTTTCCGATGACACCTTGTCTCGGCTGCCACACCTACGCTTAGGGATCAACTGCCATAGGCGTCGATCTCGGTCGAAATCTTCGTCCGGCCCACGCGCGTGAAGAATCCGCCCTTCCGCTCACCCCGAAAGAAAGTAGGAGGCCTCTACCATTTTGGTCGAATGATCGACAAAATTCGCCTTCACTTGCGCGGCGAGCTGCCCCATGAGTATCAATCACATTTCGGCCTGACCGCCGGCTTGGACGGACATCTTTGTGGGTTTCTTGGTGTATCGCACAATGATCTTATTCGGGAGGTTGCCAACGGCAAAAGTGACGCCGAGATCTTGGAGTGGTGTTTTGCGACCCGTTCCCGACCCACCCCAATGCAAAGGCGGATTTGGAACGGTTTCGCGCGAAAGTTCGGCTGGCGCGATATGGCTTCTGGTTACCTCGAGACGGTGAAGCTCGAAGACGGGCTTGCCGATAGGGATGACCTTGTTACGGCTTTCGATATCATCGACACTCGCGAGGGGAGAATCCCAGCGTCAAATGAGACCGATTGAGTGAGATCAGGATCGAAGGCTCAAGTCTCATTCGGAAGCGGCCCTAGCGCATTTTCCGGGCGGCGGTTCCTTAGGCCGCCTGTCGCCGTAGCCCGCGCCGTGCGCTGGGCGTTTGCCCGGTCGGGAACTGCCAATGATCCACCTGGTAAGCCAATCTGCTCCCGTGAATACTGCGACTATTGAGGGAATACTCGCGTTCTCCAGCACTCTAGGGCTGGCTTCACTCATCTTGTATGGGCTTACTATGGATCGCCTCGTGAGAATGTTGCACGAGCATCACAAAGCCATCTGGAACGATCTTGGTCGACCGGTTGGAATACTGTACGTTCCGCACAACGCAAGATGGAGTGAAGGCATGATCGCGCATCTAAGGCTTGTTTGCGATGGCCTCTTTAAAACGCCCGAATGGCTGGCGGACAATGCCGAACTACTATTCCTGGTAAAGAAGATCCGCTGGTGTCTCGCTTTGGCAGTTCTCTCCCTGATTGTCGCGCTCGTTCTGCCGCGAATCGCCCCCTTGGTAATTCTCTTCCAAACTGGGCCATCTTCGATACCAGGCTTGGTTCGTACTTAATTCCGCATCCTCATGAAAACCGCCCCTTTTTGGAGTGCTTGGGTGTTGCTCGTCTCATTGGCATCTGCCGAGGATAGTTTCTTCCAAGCGAGCGTTCGATCACCGCGCCAGCAAGGAGTTATTTATTTCCTGATGCCGGACCGTTTCGCAAATGGCAAAGAGGACAACGATAGCGGAGGGATTGCTGGCGGAATGGCGCAGAGCGGATTTGATCCGGCGGGAATGTATTCCTTCCACGGGGGCGATCTTGCCGGCGTCGAAAGTAAGCTAGACTATCTTGATCGTCTTGGAATCACCTCAATCTGGATGACGCCCATTTTCCGCAATCGCGCCGTCCAATCATTCGAAGAGGGCAAGCCAGTCAGAACAGGGTACCATGGATACTGGATTCTCGACTTCACGGAACTTGATCCCCACTTTGGGACGAGAGAAGAACTGGAACAACTCATTGCCGAGGCAAACCGACGCGGAGTCGGGCTTATTCTCGACATCGTCGCGAATCACACCGCCGACGTCATCGAACCCAAAGACGGCGCCCTCGGTTACCAATACAAATTCTCTAAGCCATATCTGGACGCTAATGGAAGCCCTTTCGACGACCGCAATTACATCGATAGTCCCGGCTTTCCAAAACTGATTGATACCGGATTTCCCGCCGTGCCGATGATCCGCAACGAGCAAGACCGGCAAATCAAGATACCGACCTGGTTGAACGATCCGACCGTATATCATAACCGAGGCGAAATACAAAGCGGCGGCGAAAGTGCGTTGTACGGAGATGTCGCCGGCCTCGATGATTTGTTCACTGAACAACCTCGAGTTGTTGAGGGAATGATCGATATCTACACCGATTGGATCGCGAATTTTGACATCTCCGGATTTCGCCTCGACACCGTTAAGCACGTCAATAACGAGTTCTGGAATCGGTTCGTCCCCGCGATGCAAGAGCAAGCCGCGAAATCGTCGCGGACGGACTTTTTCATCTTTGGTGAAATTTACGATCCGGATCCCGCTTTCCTTTCCGAGTTCGTGCATCGCGCGAGCATGCCGTCGGTTCTGGATTTTGGGTTTGCGAGGACGGCGCTCGAGTTTGCGTCCGGCCTCGCGGCACCGAGTAAGCTTGCCGAATTCTTTGCCAAGGACAGCTATTATATAACGCCGCGCGCCAATGCCTATGGACTGGTCACTTTTTTAGGCAACCATGACGTCGGGAGAATCGGTTATCTCTTGTCGAAGGAGCTTCCAACAGCTTCGCATGAGGAGTTGCTTGCGCGAGACATCCTCGCTCATGCTCTGCTTCTCTTTACGCGCGGCATACCGGTGATCTATTACGGTGACGAACAGGGATTCACGGGGAAAGGAGGCGATGCAGCAGCGCGACAAGATATGTTTGGCTCGAAAGTTCCGGATTTCGCCGAAGAAAAAAGAATTGGTGGCGGAAACGGTGGGAAGTCCGCATTCAATGAAGACCATCCCCTCTTTCGGGCGATTCGGGAAATGATTTCGGTCCGGCAACAAAATCAAGCTTTGCAGAGCGGCATTCAGATGGTCCGCTATGCTGGAGAGCAAGCGGGCATCTTCGCTGTGTCCCGAGTTGATCCTCGCAATCCCCGCGAGATATTGGTCGCCTTGAACAATTCCGCTGAGCTGGGCAAGGCTGAGATCCAAACGCTTTCAAGTTCCCCCGACTGGGAACCTCTCTTTGCTTCGAGCAAGGAGGGAATTCGCTTCCATTCCGTGCCGGGTGGCAAGCTCTCCGTCGAGCTTCCACCCCTCTCGGTTTTGGTCCTGGAAAACGCGCGCGCGATTGAGGCAAGTTCAGAACCTCCACCCGAGCTGCGACTCACCGTGAATCGGACCAGTGAGATCGATGATCGGTGGCAAATCCGCGCTGATGCGGCGCAGGATGAAGTGCTTTCAATCGCCTTTGGTGTACGGGCCAAAGGGTCCACCGACTATAAGTTTCTTGGGACAGCGGATTCGCCGCCATATCAGGTATTCCCGACCCGGGACGCAATCCCCTCCGCGTCCGAGCTCGAGTTCAAAGCGATTGCACGGGACCTATTCGATCGAGAGTCATCCGCCGAAGTGGAATGGAAACGTCGCATTCCGAAGCGGTTGCCGAAATGAAGGCGATTGCGATCAGCGCGCCAGTTGACTGTTGGTTGGCATCGTTAATAAGTAAGTTGCTTCAGAACCGTTTCCAGAAGACGTTTCTCGAAGAAACTCACAAGTTACTATGATTAGAATTACTGAAGTCGCGTTTGTCGCTTATCCCATCTCGGACATTCCCCGGGCCAGAAATTTCTATGAGAACATTCTCGGCCTTTCGGCTGGCGATATTGACCATGAAATCGAAGGGATGCCAGGGAAGCAATGGATCGAGTATGATTTGGGCAATGTGACGCTCGCTATATCGAATGCGTGGGAGCCGTCGGGAGCAAGCGGACCGAGCGTCGCTCTAGAGGTGCCGGATTTGGATGAGGCAGTCTCGCAACTAAAGCAGGCCGATGTGACCTTCATCGCAGATCATATCGAATCTCCGTATTGTGACTTCGCGCTAATTGCAGATCCTGACGGAAACAGCATCACGATTCACAAGCGCAGACCGCAGTCTAGTTGAGCGTTTGCAATAGGTGACATATGTCCGCGAATGCGGAACATCCATCGGGATGGACCTACCCAATCGTCGCTCTGCCCTGGTCACGGGCGTCAGCCGTCAGGCAGGGATTGGGGCCGCGATCGCTCGAGCTTTGGCTCGAGATGGCGCGAATGTCTTTATCAGTTATTATCGCCCCTACGACCGTACGGCAGGCCTTTCTGGCCATCCTGACGAGCCCCAACAGATTCTCGATGAGCTGCGGTGCTCAAGTATAAAGGCCGAAGGTGTCGAACTTGATCTATCCGATCCCGAGGCACCAACTCAGCTCTTCGAGCGCGCCGAAGCTAGCTGCGGTCCTATTAGTATTCTTATAAATAACGCCACTTGTTCGATGCGCGATGGGATCGAGAATCTCAGCCCAGCGCACCTGGATCAGCACTACGCCATTAATATCCGAGCAATGGCGTTATTGTGTGCCGAGTTCGTCAGGCGCTTCCGGACCATCCGATCTCAAGGCGTGGACGGCCGCATCATCAATATCTCGTCGGGACAAGGGCTTGCTCCGATGCCGAGGGAATTGGCGTACGCGGCGACGAAGGGCGCGGTGGAAGCTTTCACGCGCAGCCTCAGTGCAGAAGTTGCGGCGCTGGGAATTACGGTAAACGCCGTTGACCCCGGCGCCACTGATACCGGATGGATTCCCGCAGAACTGAAGACGAAGTTGAAGGCGAAGTCGCCGATGGGGCGAATCGGCACCCCCGACGATGCCGCTCGTCTGGTGCGATTCCTAGCTTCGTCTGAGGCGGAGTGGATTACGGGACAAGTCATCCACTCCCGCGGAGGGGCTTAGCAGTCGAGCGCGCCAAAACCGATTCTTTGGTAATCTCTTGGCCTTCGTGTGCTGCTGACATCGCCGGTGCTATTCGGTCTGAGCCGATGCGCGAGCAGGTGGCGAGTTGGCGCGTTGTCATTGGGAATCGCGATGCACTGATTTAAGCCGCTGGCTCCGTGTAAAGATGGTGGGAGCTTGTGGTTCAGATTGATGCACGGAACAGGTCCATCAGGATCATTGTTAGCGAAAACACATTTGTGTGGCTAAAGGAAATGCTTGCATACTATTGGCTCGACGCGCGTCGCCTTCGCACGAGCGAGCTCGATGCCTAAGGATTATGGTGTCATTGTGAACGCGCCCAGCAAACACCAAGAGTCTCGCGACGCCATGAGCGCGGTGAAACTTCCTATCGACCGATTGCCAGAGCTCTGGCCCCGAACCTTTCGAGGCGCGAGGATCGGAGCGGTGCTCCACCCGGCATCAGTATCGTCCACGCTTGCGCATTCTTCGCGCATTCTTGAAAGCTTCAGCCCAAAGCTTTTTCACTTGGCCGCCTTGTTCGGTCCTCAGCACGGCTACCTAGGGCAAACGCAAGATAATATGATCGAATGGGAAGGTTTTATACATCCACGCTTAGGGATCCCAGTGCACAGCCTCTACGGCGAGCACCGTGAGCCGACCAGTGATATGCTCGATGGACTCGATGTCCTCGTCATTGATCTGCAGGATATCGGAACGCGCTACTACACCTTTATATGGACGATGTTCTTGTGTCTCAAGGCATGTATGCTCAAAGGCATTGCGGTCGTGGTTTGCGATCGGCCAAATCCCATCAATGGCTTGACAATCGAGAGTTCGTTACCCGATCCCGCTTATCGTTCTTTTGTCGGACTTCATCCGCTCCCGGTTCGGCACGGCAAAACAATTGGAGAATTAGCCCTAAAGTTTCGGGATGAGGCTTTCCCGGAGTGCAGACTTGAAGTGTTGCCGATGGAAGGCTGGGAGCGTGCAATGTGGTTCGAACAAACAGGGCTGCCTTGGGTGCTGCCATCCCCCAATATGCCGACACTTGAAACGGCAACGGTCTATCCAGGCATGTGCCTCCTTGAGGCGACCAACATCTCTGAGGGCCGTGGCACCAGTCGGCCGTTCGAGTTTTTCGGCGCCCCATGGATTTGCGGCGATAAATTTGCCGCCGACTTGAACGCCCTTGACCTGCCCGGGGTTTACTTTCGCGAAGCGTACTTTCAGCCTGCTTTTCACAAGTATGCGGATGAGATATGTGCCGGCGCGCAGGTTCACGTCACCGATCGCGACCGTTTCCTTCCTTTCCGCACCGGCGTTGAAATTATCAGGTATACTCAAGCGAATTACACCGGACATTTTGAGTGGAAGCCGCCTCCATACGAATACGAATACAAACGCTTGCCCATTGAAGTCCTAATAGGCGGTCCAGTCCACTCGTTGTTTGCTGGTTGAGGAGAGTATGCAGGATCGCGCTGGGAAATTGCCGGTGAAGGGGAAAAAATGGAGGCTTAGCACCTTTGGGCGGGTGTGGTGGCTGTCCAGCATTGCCCTGGCGCTGACGATCTGTGCAGCGATGGCTGAACCCCAGTTCGCCACGGACTCGATGAGTGACGGCGAGTTGCGAACGTTCCGTAATGAAATGCGCGCCGCGCTGCAACGCTTGCTCGAGACGGCGCCGACCGAAGAATCCGCGGAGGGTAAAGTATATTGGGTCTTCTACTGCACGGTCTATTACACGCCGCGCGAGTCCGGCTTCACCGCAGAGCGCGGATTCGATGATACTCGGATTTCCGCTCCCGGCCTAAAAGGTCGGAAGTATGCCGCCGCCTTTCTCGAAGCGGTGAAGCGCGAGGGCTTTGGCCGATTGAGTGAGCCGGTCGACGGCCGCGCGTATCTTCAATATGTTGGCAAGGGTCGTTATCAGTTTGCCAAGGCTGCGCTGGGCAACCGCGGCAACGTGCTCATTCCGCGTGTTTCGTGCGCCATCTCCAAGCGCAATCCCCTTCTTCGACGTGGCCAAATGTTGCACATCCAGTCACCAACCGTAGAGGAAGTCACTGGAAGCCGTGAGTGGCGCGTTGAAGACACTGGCGGGGGCCTGCATGCCCTTCAAATAGACCTCTACTGGGGAGAAGACGATCCGTTGGGTTCGGTTGGTCGAATGCGTGCTCGTCCAGCCGGGACCCGAATGGAGTATGCCTTCGACGTAAAGGTCCTCGTCAAAGACTGATGTCCGATCTGCTTGTCAAACTCTACGATCTACCCTCGAGCATCCCTGTCTTGGAAGGACTCGCCGACAGCGGCATCGTAGTCCGCCGAGCTTTAGCGTCGGAAAAAGCCATTGTGGTACGCTGGGTGTCCGAGCAATTCACCAGTGCGTGGTCGTCCGAATGCGAAATCGCCTTCAGCCGCCAGCCCATCGCCTGCACCATCGCTCTGCGTGAAGACATGCTCCTCGGTTTTTGCTGTCACGGGGTGATCTGTCCAGATTTTCTGGGACCGCTCGGCGTCATCCCCGAATGGCGCAAGCACAATGTCGGCAAAGCCGTCCTCCTCGCCAGCCTGAATGCGCTCCGCGCCCAAGGATACGCTTATGCCATTATTGGTTGGGCTGGACCGGTAGCTTTCTTCGAAAAGAGCGTCGGGGCCATCGTCATCGCCGACTCCGAGCCGGGAATTTATCGGGGCAGGCTTAAGGAGGGCACGCCAGAGTGATGTGGCACACTCCGCTGGTGAAATCTTTGCAGAGCGCAGATTGCGCCGTCGGCATCTTTATGATCTCTATTTTCAAATAGAGAGTACGGTGGTGACCAATCCTCAGAATGTGACAAATCAACCAAGCAACAACTTGGGGGTGACGCCGGACGAGCGCGCGACCAGAGACGGACAGACCGGGTTGGTTGTCTGGTTCACTGGCCTGAGCGGGGCAGGAAAGACGACCCTGGCGGTGTCGGTCGAGCGACGGTTATTCGATCTCGGTTATCGGACATTTCTCATCGATGGAGATCTGCTGCGTGCCGGGCTCTGCAGCGATCTTGGCTATGGACCGGCGGACCGGCACGAAAATGTTCGCCGTGCCGGAGCCGTATCGGGGCTGATGGCCAATGCAGGCTTAGTCTGCCTGACGGCTCTGATTTCGCCCTTCCGCGCCGATCGAGCTCGTGCACGCAGCCTATTGCCAGCTGGCTGTTTCCTCGAAGTATATGTCAATGCGCCGCTTTCTGTTTGTGAGGCCAGGGACGCCAAAGGACTCTATCGACGGGCGCGGGCCAATGAGATTCCAAATTTTACCGGAATCTCTTCTGCCTACGAGCCCCCTGAGGTGCCTGACTTGGAGGTTCGGACTGACCTTCTGACGGTCGAAGAGTCCATTGCCGCGGTGCTTAAAGCTGTGCGGGAGCGGCTTTTCTCGCTTCGCGATAAGGAACTCTCCACCGACCGCGCCATCCCTCTTCCTTCAAGGGATCAGCCCATGTATTCCAAATAGCTGCTTACAGGCGTCGTGCTTAAGAAGTCGATCGTTTCAATCTTCCCGCATTCTCTCTTGCCCCAGAAAATTGAGGGTAGCGTATAGTTTTATCAGCATGCCCGTCGGTGGAGCCGAGGATTTCGCCGCGGTTGTGTCCAATTACCTTCCGGCTCCTTTCCAGCCCGTCTTTCTTTGTTTGAGAGACCTCGGAGCGCTGGGCAAAGAACTGCGTGGGGCGGGTCGAGAAGTCCATCTTGTCCCTGTGGCGGCGGGAAAGCGCTGGAATTTGGTTGGAACTCTTAGGCTCGCTCGCTGGCTTCGCCAACAGCAAATCCGGGTTGTCCATTCCCAGACCTACAACAGTCACACCTATGCGATTCCCGCGGCACGCCTTGCCAGGATCGGGTGCCTTCTTCATCAACAAAAGACGTTTGAGCAGCTGAAACCTCATCGAATGCTCATCATGCGCTTACTTACGCGTGGCGCCAACCGCGTCGTTGCCCTTTCGGAGAAAACGCAGCGAGACATGATTCAAGCGTTTGATCTTCCGGCGGAGCGAACTGCTGTGATTCCCAATGTCATTGATCCGGCGGAGTTTTTTCCTGTCGCCGACCGCGCCGCTTTAAGGAACGAATTGGGAATAAATCCTGACACATTCGTCATTGGCTCCATCGCATCTCTGAATGCTGTTAAGAACCATCCAGCTACCCTTCAGGTTCTTCGGCGACTAAGGGATGAAGGCATTTCCTTCGTGGCTTACTTCTTTGGAGAGGGCAAGGAGAGATCATTTCTCGAATCGATGCGGAAAAATCTAAAGCTCGAGGGCATCGTCCATATGCCAGGAAACAAGCGCCCCGTCGCACCATGGCTGAAGGTGCTCGATCTTGTTGTCCATCCATCGCACTCAGAGGGAAAGCCGCTCGCATTGCTCCAGGCGATCGCGTGCCGAATCCCCATCATCGCCAGTCGCATTGAGGGCAATACGGCCGTGCTCGGCGACAAACATCCTGGCTTGTTCGATTCAAATTCTCTGGAGGAATACCGCGCTCTCTTGCTGCGCGGCATCCGCGAAGATGGATTCAGAAACGAACTGCTGGCCGCTCAGGAGCGGATGTTGAACGATTTACCAACGGCACCGCGCATTGCCGCGGAGCTCGCTCGCCTTTACCGCGACATTAGTTCGGGATTTAATGGCTAAATATTTCCGAATTGCTTTCTTCACTCCCTCGTTCCTTCCGAAGTGCTCAGGAGCCGAAATCTTTCACCATAACCTCGCCTCGCGGCTGGTCGAGCGGGGTCACCACGTTGCTGTTGTTCTGCCCCGACGATACGTAAGTGAGATGGGGGCGTTTTCAGGCAAGATCAACTACGATCTAATCCCCTACCCTGCGAATACCTGGAGTTATTTCAAGCGCTCACCGCGCCTTGCCTTGCTCATCAATCGGCTTGCACTGGCTTGGCTTCAGAGGCGCCACCAATTCGATCTTTGGCACGGGGTTGTTACTTATCCCACCGGCGTTTGTCTCATAAATTGGCAGCAGCACGCGGCGTGGAACGGCAATTCAACTCCTTATCTTATTCGTAGTGTGGGGGACGATGTTCTTATGGCAGGTCATGAGGTCGGTCTGCGCAGAGATGTTAAAATCGAAACGCTGATACGAAGCACGATCCCGCAAGCTCGTCTGATCATCGCACTCTCAGAAACGATGCGGCTTGAGTATTTAAGAATCGGGGTGCCCGCAGAGAGGCTGACGATCATCCCCAATGCCGTTAATCTCGACCGCTTTCGAGGCCCTACGAGTCGGGAGAAAACGCGCGCGCTCCACGGTCTCACTCCGAACGGCTTTGTTTTCCTTGCGGTCGGTCGAAACCATCCACAGAAAGACTATCCGACAATGCTCGACGCGACAGTTCAATTGCGGCGGGCTCAGCATCTTCCCTTTCAGCTTGTGATCGCAGGACGCGAGGTCGGCAAACTTGAGGCGGAGATACATCGGCGCGGACTCCAGGAGGTCGTTAGGTTATCTGAAATTGGCGTTACGCAGGCGCCAGCCCTACAAGCCTCAGCGCTCGAGCTGCCTACCGCCGAGATGATCGATCTTTATCGGTCAGCAGATGCTTTCGTCATGAGCTCATTACTGGAAGGCTTCAGCTCGGCTCTGTTGGAAGCGATGGCAGCTGCGCTTCCCGTGATCGTGACCGACTCACCCGGTTGCGCAGATTTTGTTCGTGAAGAAGCTTCCGGCTTGATCGTTCCGCCTCGCGATCCAGGCAAGCTTGCTGAAGCCATGGCCGCGCTTCTCCAGAATGCACAGACAAGAAATGAACTTTCGGTCCGATCCTTTCAGCGGGCAGCTCAATTCGACTGGCCGACCGTGGTGGATCGGTATCTGCAGATCTATGGTGAACTTGCTGGAATGCCGAAGTCATCGATCGCATCGGGATCGGATTTAAAAAGCCAGTGAAGCCGCCATTTCTAACGAGCGATCTTCGAGCAAAACTTAGTTCAGTCCGCATCGCCAACACCGGCGCCAGTCTGCGCAACTTTCCGGACTTCCTTATTGTCGGGCCGCAACGGACAGGGACGACCTGGTTATTTCACAACCTAAAGAGCCACCCAGAGATCTTCATGCCCAAAGAGAAAGAGCTTTACTACTTCAGCACGTTAGGAATGCCCAATCATCGGCATTTCCGCTTTCCACACCTCGAGGACTATCTTCAAGCCATGGAAGATACAACCAGAAGCACGCTGAAAAGGAATTACGACAGTATTCGAAAGGTAGGGCGTCTCTACAATCCACGTGTTCGCGGCGAAGCCACCGCGTCTTATGCGGCTCTGCCAAAAGAAGTCATTCGGGAGATCGCCGCCCTGAATCCCGAGGTTAAGGCTATTCTAATGGTCCGAGATCCCCTCGAGCGCGCTTGGTCACACGCGCGAAAAGACCTGCTCGCGAAAGGACGGCCAGGGCACGATGCCGATCGTGAGACGCTCTCACGGCTGCTCTTTAAGAATGAGCAGCGCGAATTGGCACTCTATCGCACGTTGATAGAAAATTGGCAAAGCCACTTACAATCCGGTCACCTTTTCGTCGGGGTATTTGACAGCATCGCTTCTGAACCTGAACGCCTCATTTCCGCGCTTCATGGGTTTCTCGGGGTCGCGTCCGGCAAACGATACTTCGGCCGCCTCCTGCGCCATCGAATCAATTCGGCTCCCCCGGGAATAATTCCGCCCGATCTTGAGAAGCTCTTGCGCGAGGAGCTGCAACACGAATGCGCGGATTACGGTGAGTTGATAAAGCAAATCACCGCCTCGGGCCAGGTCTTCCGCCGTTACTAAGAGAAGAACTGGCTCCCTAGCGCATGACCAGCCGATAAGCTTGCCCGAGCCGTTGTCGATAATGCTCCCACGTAAAGTTCTCTTTGACGCGCGTGCGGCCGTTCGCCCCCATGAGCCTAAGCTTTTCCGGATTGTTGTAAAAGTCGACAATCGCCTCGGCTAAAGCGTCGGGGTCGTTGGGTGGGATGATTTTCCCATTGTATCCGTCGATGACGACATCCCCCGATTCACGGGTGGTAATCTGCGCCAGTCCGCACGCCGCCGCTTCGTAATTAACCTTGGCACTGCCCTCGGATTCCGACGGGAAGACAAACGCTGTGGATTTGCCAAGCTCCGCGGCGACGTTCTCCACAAATCCTGTTAGCTTGACGGTTGAACTGTTGAATTCATTTAAGTATGGCTCAATTTCGGCCGTGAGACTGCCAACAATCACAAGTTCGGCGTTCTGGAGATTCAGACCCTTCCAAACCTTGAGCAGGTGATGAACTCCTTTCCGTTTGATAAGGGATCCAACGAAAATCATGCGAAAGTGATCCGGAGGACTTCCGAGCGGGTATTCTTCTACGTTGACGCCTTGGGCGACGTAAAAGAGCCTGCTTTGGTCAAAACCAACTTCTAGGAACGTCTCCTTGGCGGCCTGCGAGAAGACGAGGATCAAGTCGGCGAGATCATATTCGTCGAGCACCTCGCTGCGCATGATAAGCATGCGGTTCAGCCAACGTTGGGGAATGGGCGCGTTCCTGAGGTCTCGCTCCCGCTTCGTTACGCGGGGCTTTCTTTTGCCCTTGTCGCGGTGGCAGGTCGGTATGTCGAGCAGCGTTGGCAATCCGCGCTTTTTGGCTTCACGGAGGGCTCCGAGGCTTTCGCCGGACCAGCCGTGAAAGCAATCATAACGCCCTGTCGCGAGTTCCCGCGTTGCCATGTGAGCGATCGTCCGCCGCTTGAGTGGCGTGTAGTATTTCCGGTCCATCCAAGAAAACAGTCGCGTGGGGTGAGAGTGCAACGAGCGAACTAACTCGTTCGGAATCGCCTCGCTCAGATTCCCCCAGCAGACGGCTTTGCCCAAAAATCCCTGGGAGTAGGAGAGCTTGAGTGTTTCCAGCGCCGGCACCCCCAATCCGTGAGCCCCAATCTTAGTGTTGATGGCATACAACAGCGAGGAGGGGAATCGTCGTCCACCCTCTTCCGCGCTGGTGGGTTGCGCTTCGTGCACTGTCATCGCCTGCGTCAATTCGAAACCGCTACCTTCATAAAATTCCGAACAAATCCGGTATTCCTATTCTCCAATGGTCTTCACGCTAGGCAGACTATGCAAGTATCTTCCATGTCCATCGACGCCTCGGCTGGCAAGGAGCAAACGAAGGCGACTCACCATGCGGGCTTCGACCTGAAAGGTCGCTTGTCGATGTCGATGATGTAGTGTGTATTCCTAGCGAGGAGATCGAAGATGCCCAGCACCTCAAACACCTCTTGCATCGAGGTTTGCCGCGTAGAGGGCAACGCTGCCGTGCAAACTCGTGACAAGGTTGCCGTCGAGGAGCCCTTGGAAATCCAGGTTGGATTGGAGCGTGGGGAGATCCGAACAATCCGGTCGATTTCGGTGACGATGCGAACTCCTGGGAATGATGAGGAGCTTGCCATAGGCTTCCTATTTGGCGAGGGACTGTTGAATCGCCGATCCGAGGTAGCGAGAATCGAACGTCCAGATCGGAAGGAAGGCGACTCTGCCAATTGCGTGCGCGTTCATCTGGCCGTCGGTGTGTCATTCGATTTCAAGCAGCTCGAACGCCACTTTTACACCACTTCAAGCTGTGGAATTTGCGGCAAAGCTTCACTGGAAGCCGTGCAGAGACTGATGCTCATTGGTCCTTCCGGCGCGGGCTCCTCACGCGTCTCGAATGAGACCATTCATCTTTTGCCAGCGAGGCTGAGAAGGGGGCAGCAAATCTTCGAGGATACCGGCGGACTTCATGCCGCGGCGCTGTTCGACGCAGAAGGCAATCTTCTTTCTGTGAGAGAAGATGTCGGGCGTCACAACGCAGTGGACAAGCTTATTGGCGCTGAATGGCTCAATGGACGCATTCCTCTCGAGAAGAGAATTCTTTTTGTGAGTGGGCGCGCGAGCTTTGAACTTGTCCAAAAAGCTGTGCGCGCTGGGATCTCCATCTTTGCCGCTGTCGGAGCTCCATCGAGTCTCGCCATCGAGCTTGCACAAGCGTGCGACCTGACTCTTCTCGGCTTTGTTCGTGACTGCCGGTTCAACGTCTACTCAGCGAGCTATCGACTCCAACCAACCCTCGAGAGCTCCGAAGCTACGATCCTCGCATGAGCGCCTCGATTTCCTCCACGGCGCCCTCACAGAGCGGCGCACAGCCGCCGATCGAACCTGATCGAGCCACAGTTCGTGCGCCTAGCAGAAGCTCTGCCGGCCTCATGGGCGTCTGGAAGACTTTGCAGCATACCTTTGGTCAGATGGGTCCTCACGATGCCATCCAAGCCTTGCGGAGGATCAACCAAAAGGATGGCTTTGAATGCCAAAGTTGCGCATGGCCGAATCCCGACGGTGAACGGAGCTTCGCCGAATTTTGTGAGAACGGGGCGAAGGCGGTCGCCGACGAGGGGACGAAAAAGCGCATCACGGCGGACTTTTTTTCCCGGTATTCGGTCGCGGAACTACAGACTAAGTCTGACTACTGGCTTGGTCATCAAGGTCGCCTGACCTCGCCCATGTTCCTTCGCGAAGGAGCATCGCACTACGAGCCGATCGAATGGGAGGCCGCATTCAACCACATCGCCACGACACTCAAGCAGCTGCGCTCTCCTCACGAGGCGGCCTTTTACACCTCCGGAAAAACGAGCAATGAGGCGGCGTTTCTTTATCAGCTGTTCGTCCGGCAGTTTGGCACAAACAACCTGCCGGATTGCTCGAATATGTGCCACGAGGCCAGCGGTTGCGCGCTCCGTCACGTCATCGGTATCGGCAAAGGCACGGTCACGCTCGAAGACTTCGAGAAGGCCGACGCGATCTTCGTGATCGGCCAAAATCCCGGAACGAACCACCCTCGCATGCTCTCCAGTCTGCAAAGAGCAAAGCAACGAGGATGCAAGATCGTCAGCATCAATGTGCTTCCCGAGGCCGGCTTGATGCGATTCACGAATCCTCAAGACTTCGCGAATCCACGTAAAGCGATTCCGGCTCTCTTGGGAAAATCGACGACCATTTCCGATCTGTGGCTGCCCGTTCGGGTGAACGGGGATATCGCCGTGATGAAGGGCATCATGCTGGAAATGTTCGCCAGCGAGGAACGACACCCAGGAAGTGTGTTTGATCGTGCGTTTATCGAAGGATATTGCGCGGGCTTTGACGCCTTCCTAGCAGAACTGCGTCGGACCGACTGGGGAAAAATTGAGGAAGGCAGCGGACTGACTCGCCAGCAAATTCGACGAGCCGCCGAAATCGCCATGCAAAGTCATCGAATCATTTGCTGCTGGGCGATGGGCCTTACCCAACATCGGAATTCGGTGGCGACCATCGAAGAGGTAATGAACTTTCTCTTTCTGAAGGGGAATATCGGTCGCCCCGGCGCCGGCGCATGCCCTGTGCGTGGTCATAGCAACGTGCAGGGCGACCGCACGATGGGCATTTGCGAGAACGTCGGGCAACGCTTCCTCGATGACCTCGGCCGCGAGTTAGGTTTCGAACCTCCGCGCGAGCAGGGTCTCGACACGGTAAACACCATCCGCGCGATGTCGGCCGGCACGGTTCGTGTATTTCTTGGGTTGGGAGGCAACTTTCTTTTGGCGTCTCCCGATACGGAATTCACCGCGCGCGCGCTGCAGTCATGCCAGCTCACCGCGCACATTTCCACCAAACTCAATCGCTCGCACCTGATTACCGGCCGCAGCGCAGTCATCTTTCCATGCCTCGGCCGATCTGAACTCGATATTCAAGCCTCCGGCCCGCAGTTCGTAACAATCGAAAACAGCATGGGTATGGTCAACCGGTCGGAGGGCCGCGCAAAACCGGCTTCAGACCTGCTGCGAAGTGAACCAGCTATCATCGCGGGCCTCGCCAAGGCAGTGCTGGGCGGACGTACGAGTGTCGACTGGGACACAATGATTCAAGACTACGGCAACATTCGCGAGTCGATCGCCCGCGTGGTTCCAGGTTTCGAAAATTTCAATCAGCGCATTCGCGAGGGGTTCTTCCACTTGCCCCATCCGGCCCGCGACCGACGCGAGTTCACGAACCATGAGCGGAAGGCCAAATTCACGGTTCACCCGCTCGAGATCCAACGATTGGAACCCGGGCAGTATTGGATGATGACGATACGAAGCCACGACCAATTCAATACGACCATCTACGGTCTCGATGACCGCTATCGCGGTGTTTACAACGGTCGACGTGTAATTTTCATGAATCGGGATGACCTTCGCGAAGCTGGCCTGCAGCAGGGACAATTCGTCGATCTCACGAGTTACTTCCACGGCGAAACCCGCGCCGCCGCCCATTTCCAGGTCGTCCCTTACGAGATACCCCGCGGGTGTACGGCAACGTACTATCCGGAGGCCAACCCGCTGGTTCACTTGGGGAGTGTTAGCGAGATCAGTAACACCCCCGCTTCGAAGTCAGTCATCATTTCCGTTAGTCCCTCCCGAGATGAAACGGAAGCGGTAAGACACCTGCTCCGGGAGGTGGGATCTTCAAGCGATTTGCGCTCAGCTCAGGCGATCAACGCGGCTTCCTCGCGAAATCCATGAACGGGCTTGTAATTGACGTGCCAGCTCGGAGTCATCCGAAAATGAAAACACTTGTTAGGCCGGAGGGAAAAGCGTTCACTGGCGTTGGTTTACCTAGATGCGACCCTTTCTTTCCTCGACGCGCAAACCTTGATTTGAAATCGGAGACCGACTATGACCTACCATGACAAGACTCAACTCACGCTCATCATCATTGCCCCTTCCGATCAAGCGGAGGAGGGCGACCGTCTCTTTCGGAGCCACAGATCTTGGATAGAGTCTACGCATCACCGTAGTGGGCCGAAAGCTCTCCTGAGCTACAACGTATCTAAGGGCCCGGAGCTCTCGAACCCAATGGATCTCAACTCTGCCCCGACCGGCAACACATGTTTCGTCCTGACCGAGATCTATGAAGGCAATGCTGGTGTTGCCGATCACTTCGAGCAGACCAACGAGTGGGGAGAGTTCCCCGCCCTGGGCAAGTGGATGGAGAAGTGCAAAGTCACGTTTGTGCCTGCAGCTTCCATCATTAACTCGCTTTGGTGAAGCGCGGATTCAGCTCCCAGTAGCAATGGAACGAAAAGTCACTTTAGGCGCGAAAAATCAGTAAAGCGCAGGTCGTGCTGTTTTGAATGTCTTTACGGTGGGAATGTTTCGAGGACGAGGCTTTCCGCCGCCGCCCTGCGACTGGGCACACGAACCTCCGTCGGAGCACAAACTGCAGTTCGGATTTTCTTGCCTCACTCGCCCGCATGGCCTTTATTTATGAGGGTTCCAGAGCGATTCCTCCGTTGACGGAAGATAGCGGGTAGCGGGAATCGAACCCGCATGGCCTGCTTGGAAGCGAGTCCGGCTATCTTTTTACAAGCACTTGTTGCACTACGATTTGCCTGCCATTTCGGCGATTCACATTCCGCACAGTGACCGCAAAAGTGACCTAATTGGCCGAAACTCCCAACTCCTTTTAGGTCAATGATTTAACCTAGAAATTAAGCCAATTTTGGTCAGCACAAACCTTTACCCTCCAATCAGATAACTTCAACGCGACAAATTAGGTCACTTTTCACCGTAAAGGCTCTGACATTGCCTACCAATCAGGAGCGTTGCTGGGCCAACTGGGGCGCAAAAGGTACCCATATCAGGCTCGACCGGAATCGGACAAGCCGAGTGCGTCAAATCCAGATGGACGATCGCGCCACCAGCCCGCCGAGTCGTTTGCGTCGTCCTTCGCCTTGCTGACGATCCTCATCCGATCCCTGGTGGCTTGCTCCCACGCCGCCATCTTCGTCGGCTTGTCGGAATCTTTCTCCACGTTGCTGATCGCGAGCCTCTCGGCCTGGATTTTTTGCTTCGTCTTCTTCTTTCACATCTAGAGTGTATCAGGTTTCGGCCGACTCGCCAAGTTGTCTCATGGCGAATCGGCAGTCCGAGGTATTTGACGCCCCGAGCGTGGCCTCAATTGGCCCCACACTTCTTCAGACGGTTGCCTTGCCCACCAATCAGGAGCATTCCTGGGCCAACTGTGGCGCAACAATAGGCCGCAGCAAACGGCTATTCTCCGCGTCCGCCCCGCTACTTCTTCCGCGGATCGTCCTCTGGATTCACGTAATTGATATTCTGCGGGCCTACACCATGAAGCTGGATGACGGTTTCTTCGCTACACCAGGCGAAGTGATTGGTCTTGGGTTGGATGATTACGGTGCTACCGGCGGTGAACGCCGTAGTCTTTTCCGTATCAAGCTTGTCTCCAGTCCCAAAATTGAAAGTGCCCGATAGCACCGTCACACGCTCGACCGCCGGATGCCAATGGGCCGGAATCTTGTAGTCGGCGGGAAACTTGACGCGGACGGTAAACGGGACTGCTTCGTTTGCTGGGCCTTCAATCACGGCAGCTTTCGCACCAGGCGGAAGCGCCTTGGCGTCGGCCCATTTGAGGTCAGCTGGCACGACCGACATGACGGGATCGGCGTGGGCTGGGTCCTCCGCCCATGCCGCTGTTGGACCGAGAGCAGCAAGTGCGAGGGCAAGCGTCAACAATCTGATGAGTGGTAGGGGTTTCATAAATTTATCTGGGGCTTAATTAAGCGCCACGTCCAGGGCAGTTCAACGTCTGTTTCTGGCTCCAGACGATCTTGCCATCCTTAATAAATGACCCTTAAAATCAGCCTAGGAGCCTTAGGAAGCCTTCCCTGCCCTCTGCCCTTGCCTGTCAATCAGGAGCCTTCCTGGGCCAACTGGGCGCAAACGGTACCCATATCGGGCTCGACCGGAATCGGACAAGCCGAGTGCGTCAAATCAAGGGGTCGACCGCGCCACAAGTCCGCCGAGTCGCCTTTCTATCAAAAGCTGTTCGGCTTCACGACCATTGAGCGGCCGCCTTTCAAGATCACCGGCGCCTTCGCGTGATTGTTGGAGCGAAAAACAGACAATCTTCGCGTTGATGGCCTGTACAATCTGGAAGCAGAATTCTGCACCAATGCTATAGTTCGATAACCCCAAAGTATGAAAACACCAGATCCACAATTGCGCCAGCAGGTTGTTGCAGCGAAATATAAGAAATATGACGAGGCGTTTAATAAGAACGATGCTCCTGGTGTGGTCGCGTTGTTCACGGAGGACATAGTTTTTGTGACGCCCACAGGACCGATTTACGGCCGCGAGGCTACTGAGAAATGGTATGCAGACTTTTTCCAGAAATATCATCCCAGTGGCCATATCGGCATGCCCGATCAGTATTCTCCTCATGTTATAGGTCCGGCTGGCAATGAGATATGGCTAAACGGGGAT
This sequence comes from uncultured Verrucomicrobiae bacterium, assembly GCA_963824895.1. Classification (GTDB taxonomy): domain Bacteria; phylum Verrucomicrobiota; class Verrucomicrobiia; order Chthoniobacterales; family Terrimicrobiaceae; genus DASTFP01. Next base: position 215,256 of record CAWGQS010000003.1, read on the forward strand.
TTTAGTGTGACTCTTCAAGCCGAGACCGGCGAGCCTATATCGCTCAAGGGCTATTGGTCGGAAATTCTTGTTCGTGACGGCGATGCTTGGAAGGCCCAGACGCTGGCCTTTAACACAACCCCAGAACCAGCTCCTCCGGCGTAAGACGAAATAGCTCAGCGCATTGCTCCGCGCGGCGATAGGCGGCAGTAGAACAAGCACGGGCAAAGCAGTTACGGCAGTTTAACGAATTGGCGACTCCGTTCTCGACCTTCAGGAGCGCCGAGCGGATGGGCTTCAATGGCGACTATCGCCAGTGGGAGCACTTGCTGCGGGTTGGTGATTGAATTTCGAGTCGCGTTTGAGCTAGCAAAGGTAGGAATTCATTATCGAACCTTGAGCGAGTCCTCGAACCCAACACAACCATCCTCCAAAATTTGGGAATGGATTGGACAGCTGGGCCTGTTATTCGGACTCATATGGGTAATCACTCAAATCTGGAAGGCCTATTCTGAGCCGAAGGATCGCTTGGAAGCCACACTCGAAGTGAATGATTTCGCCTATCCTCCACAATTCTATAAGTTCGGGAAATCTGTCCAAACTACGCTAAGCAGTGAGAGCCTCCTGACTCTACTCAACGAAAACAAGCAGCTTTTGGATAGTAAGCCCGCGATAAAGGAATCTGCCCCAGAAATCGTTCGGGCGTTTCGTGAGCTCGAATCGCGGTTCACGTCTGACTTTGAGCGCCTTACCGGGCTAACTTCTCCCGAAAAAGTTTTGCAAGTTATCGTCCAGAACAATGGCGAAACAACTCTCGCAGGCGTACGCCTTTCCATTCCCTATCTCTCAGAAGCTAAATTTGAGCGGAATGGACAAGAGTTTGTCACAGAAACCGGCTCGGCAATTGAGATTGGTGAGATGCGGAGTGGAGACACGATTGCGGTAAACGCCTGGACACGAATGCCCCCTTTCGTGCAACGCGATACGCGTCTTACGCACGCGCAAGGTACCGGCAAAGTTAGGTGGATACAGCCCATTCCCACTGATAGTTGGAGCTATACGTTCTACAGACTGACTGTCTTCGAGATGTTTTTTTTATCTCTCCCCTTCTGCTGTCCTTGCTGTTGGTTCCGGCGCTTATCATTCTCAGCAAGTCCAGAAAGCCTAGCTCTAGCGCGTCCGTGAGCAGCAACCCTGCATCTGAGGGGGCAGAAGCCGCAAAATGATCAAACACGTACACGCTTGAACCCAATCCCTCGCCACAGAACTTCTATATTCGTACAGAGTCAGTTGAATTCCGTCGATGCCAATAGACGCGACATTTGGTTGAGCAGAATCTTCCTTTGCGAGCCTTCTTCCAGAAGCGTTTGCGACAGTGCGCACAGTTGACATAGACGAATTTGCCGTCCTCTCGGTAGTAGTTTTGCCCTTTGTAATGCGGTTGCGACATAGGCTTGTTACCATATGGTTGTTAGGTATAAGGAAAAGTGATCAGGAAGGCAGGGAAGCGCATACGTCCGACTAAGAAACGGCCTCCTAAGGCTGGCTGGGGAGCTGATTCGGCGCTCATCTTAAGCGATTACCCCAGGAGTCGGACGCCCCGGGCGTACCTAGCTCAATGGGACGGGAAGAATCGCAATGGATATTCCTATTTTGAAAACACAATGCGCACCAAAGCGACCAGCCAAGATCTCCTCTCCAAGGGAGAGATAATTCGCTTCTTGGAATGTCATATTCCCTATCGGCTCGAATTTCTGCGGCGAGGCAGAGCGATCGCAACGGACTCGCGAGTCAGGGATCCAGCCCTGGTCGAAGCTGCCTTGATGGCCGGAAGGCAGTTAATTCAATTTCTCGGCCTGACCATCAAACCCAAGGATCAACCGCCGAGTCTTAGGCCTGCCAAAGGGTACAGATGCTTCGACGATCGCTGCTATGAGGTCAAGATCGTCAACCTCGGAGGTGAATTTCTGGAGGTTGCCGACCTAGAACCGAAGGAAAAGCGCATTCTGGAGGAATTTATCTACGCGGCGGATAAATCGAGTGCGCATTTGACGGAGGATTCCGGACACAAGCTTTGGCAGAACGACGGCGAGGTCTTTTTCGGAGGTTGCGAAATCATTCATCAGCGAGTCTCAGCGGCCTGCGCGATGGCCAAAGAGAGGCTTGCCAGGTCGACTTGAAGAGTGTCTACGGTCTCAAATTCCAAAATTTCTCCGCCTCCGCCTTCGAGACGATATTCAAATAATGCTCGAACATGACCGCCCGGGAATGTCCGCTCTGCAGAAGCAACTTATCTATCGAGCCGTGCAGGCAGAGGTGATACGAGACGAAGCAATGCCGGAGCGCATTGTGGGGTGCGTGCCGGGGCAAGTCTACTTGCTTCTGACGCATCAAAGTCCGCAGCCGGTGGCGTGCCGCTCCTAAAGTCGCCCGAGTCCAACCAGCCATGACTCTCCGCCCCTCTCGGCGCGGGAAGGGTTTTAGCCAAGCAATCGAATTCTCGGAAAGTTCGACGGGGCGATGGCGATTCGTCTTAGAGATTTCGGGCCGAATCCGGAGAACTTTATCTTGCAGATTGAAATCACTCCAAAGGAGTTTGCCAATTTCCTCCGGCCTTGCCCCGGTAAAGAGCGAAACACAAAGAAAGGGCAAGACCTCTGGAATGCTCGCCTGCGCGGTTCGCAACATCAACTCAACCGTCTCAACCGGCAGAATTTTGACCGACTGTCGAGGCCGTTTGATTTGCTGAATCAGCAAAGCCGGATTTTTCGAGAGGTAACCGTGCTTGACGCCATAGGCGAGAAGACTGCGCACCCTCTTGATGTGTGCGTTGAAACTGGACGGCGACAGTTTCCAGAAGACGTCCTCGATCTCCTCTTTGCTCAGCGTCGAGACTTTGCGAGCGTGAAGCTTGACCATTTTGTCTTTGGTGTAGCGTAGCGATTGCTGGTGTTTCTGCGAATCTCCAGAGCGAGTTTGCGGATACTCCTCACAAAGCTTCGCCAAAGAAACGGAACGATGTTGCTCCTGCCATCGCTCGATCCATTCATCGGCGAGGTCTCGCAGCTTGGGGCGGCGCAGGCCATGTTTGACCGCATGACGTTTGAGCAGTTGAATTGCCTCATTCGCGTCAATCGAATCGACCGGCTTGAGAATGCGGACTGAGCTCCCCAAGTCGCGTAGTTGTGCCTTGAAGGCTCGCAAGAAGGCCTCCGCTTTCGCCTCCGTCGAAAAGAAATGCCGTCGGCGCTTTCGATCTGCGCTGAGAGACTTGGGAATTTCGACCCGATATCGCTTTGGCCCATCTTTATGGACCTGGAATTTGGGGCGTGGCATTTTGCGGCCTAAGTGACGCAAAGTGACGCAAACGCTGATTTATGGCAAACGAAATTAACACCTGTTAATTCACTTTTCCTCTCGATTCTGACCGCTCAAAACGCTTTCGATCAGCGACTTAATCTAG
>CAWGQS010000004.1:0-62019 GCA_963824895.1 uncultured Verrucomicrobiae bacterium
ACGTATACCAAGGTATAATAGACGCGCAGCCTGAAGTACTCCATCGTGCTCTAGACAGTGTGGCATGAACAGCGCTTCTCTCATTTCAATCGTGGACGACGATGAGTCCGTCCGGGAGTCTCTCGAAGGATTGCTTAAATCCGTGGGCTTCAGGGCCGTGGCGTTCGCATTGGCTACGGACTTTTTGGATTCGCGAATGCTAGACGCTACCGATTGTCTCATTCTCGACGTGCGGATGCCGGGCATGAGCGGTCCCGAACTTCAAAGGAAGTTGATCGCGAGCCAGCACTCGATCCCGATTGTTTTCATTACGGCGCATGGTGACGAAGCCGTCCGCGCGCGCGTGCTCGGAGACGGCGCCGTGGATTGCCTTCTCAAACCGTTTAATGAGGATGCGCTGCTGAACGCCGTGAACGCGGCGCTCAGCGAGTCTGGAGCGAAATCTGACAGTGTTTCCGAAAAGGAGCGAAAAACGATGCGCTAAATCACGCCAGTCCCAAGGAGGCAATCGAGCACCACGCAATCTATTTCTGGTAGTCAACTGAATTCAGCTAATGAAAAAACCCCGATGAAAAAGATCGTTCCTCCTATTTGTGTGGTAGATGATGATCCTGGTGTGCGCGAGGCTGTGGAGAACCTCCTCCGATCCGAGGGATTTGAGGTTGAGACCTTTGCCTCGGCCCAAAGATTCATGGCGCGCGCCAGAATGGAGCCGCCGGCTTGCCTGATCCTCGACGTGAATTTACCCGGACTCAGCGGGCTGGATCTCCAACAGGAGCTTGTCGATGCAGGTATCCCGATCCCGATCATTTTCCTCACCGGCCACGGGAGTATCCCGATGTCGGTGCGGGCAATGAAGGCGGGCGCAATGGAGTTTCTCACTAAACCCTTCAATGCGGATGACCTGCTCAGCGCGATTCAGGAAGGAATCTCGGGGACGCATTCCACGGAGCTGGAAACAAAGAATGACTCGGTCGATATCGTCGGCCAGAGCAGCGCGTTACGCGCGGCCTTGAACCGCATTCAGGTGGTGGCGCCGACAGATTCGACAGTGCTGATTCTGGGTGAAACGGGCACCGGCAAGGAACTGATCGCCCGGGAAATTCACCGGCGGAGCAATCGAAAGGATAAGCCGCTCATTCGTGTTAACTGCGCCTCAATCCCGAAGGAGCTGTATGAGAGCGAATTCTTCGGCCATGTGAAGGGTGCTTTCACCGGCGCCTTCAAGGATCGTGTCGGACGCTTCGAAGCGGCTAATGGCGGCACCCTGTTCTTGGACGAGATCGGTGAGATCCCGTTGGATCTTCAGAGCAAACTCTTGCGAGCCCTCCAGGAGAAGCAATACGAGCGAGTGGGCGACGATCAGACAAGGCGTGTCGATGTGCGGATAGTCGCTGCGACCAACCGCGATTTGAGAGAAGAGGTTGCTGCTGGAAGATTTCGCGAGGACCTGTACTATCGCCTGAACGTTTTTCCGCTTCAGGTTGCGTCGCTTCGGGATCGCCATGATGACATTCCGCTTCTCGCGAAGCATTTCGTTGATCTGGTCGTAAAGGAGACGAAATGCCCGAAGCCCCGACTGACCCCAGCGGGAATTGCCACGCTTCAAAACTACGATTGGCCGGGCAATATCCGGGAATTGCGCAACGTCATCGAGCGTGCGGCCATTCTAGCGCGCGGCGGCCCCTTGGAATTCGACCTGCCGATCACCGGCTTGCCCCCACAGGTCGTCATCTCCGCTGACGAAGAAACGGCCGCGCCCCGCTTCTTCACCGAGCCCGAGATGCTGCGGCGGCAACGCGACAATCTGCTCGTTGTCCTCGAAAAGACTGGCTGGAAAATCAAAGGAGCCGATGGGGCTGCCGAACTTCTGGGGGTCAAGCCGACGACGTTGCTCTCTCGGATCAAAAAGATGGGATTGAGGCGAGAGGAAAAGCTAGTCCCACCCTCGGCATCGATTTGAGTCTCTCCAACAGCGCCAACTTCGACGAAATTTGAGCGCCATCGAAACTCCGTCAGATGAAGGAATCGCCACAGAGTCGAAACCCCAGGAGGTGAGACTCGCCAGATCGTGGCGGCATAGCTCGCCGCCGTTGATCCGTTATGCGACAGCCGTGTTCCTGGTTTTGGTGGCATGGGCGGTCACTTTCACGCTAAGGACTTCCGTACATTCGCCGACCTTCCAGACGCCGTTCTTCGTTTGTGCAATTGTCCTGAGCAGTTGGATTGGCGGGTTCGGACCCGGCATTCTCGCTACCGCTCTGTCCATCTTTGCTCTGGAATATTGGCTCACGCTGCCGCTCTTCGCTCAGCAATTCTCTTTGAGCGACGTCCCCAAGTTTGTCGTCTTTTTCTTCACCGGAGCATTCATCAGCTGGCTGGCTCGGCGCCAACGTAGCGATGAGGAAGCGCTGCTGCGCGCAAGAGAGGGACTCGAAAAGAAGGTCCGGGAGCGCACGGCCGATCTTCGGGTTGCCTACGAGAAGCTGACCGCCGAAGTCGCAGAGCGGACCCGGACCGAGAAGGAACTTCATCGGATCAATCGCGTGTGGCGGGTGCGAAGCATCTGCAACCGGGCGATCACGCGGAGCGCGGACGAATCGGCGTTGTTGAAGCGGGTGTGCCAGACCATCATCCAAGCTGGTGGCTATCGCATGGCATGGGTGAGCTACGCTCAAGCCGACTCCGTCGTCCCAGTGGCGCACGCCGGCCACTCGAGCGTAGCGGATCTCAAGTCCACATGGGCTGCGGGAGGATGCGGGGAGGAATTGTCGCGGGCGGTGATCCGGGCTGGCAAACCGATGCCTTGCAATTGGCGACTCGGCAAGTCCGAGCACCTTCCCTCCAACGAATGGGCGGATGCAAACGAGATCAAAGCCGTGCTGGGATTGCCGCTCATCGCGGACGGCGGCCCCATCGGCAGCCTGCTCGTCTATTCAAATGAATGGGAAGCTTTTGACGAAAAGGAAACCGAGCTGATGCAGCAGGCCGCCAACGACGTTGCCCAGGGAATACTGCTGCTGAGATCCAGAGTTGCGCGCCATCGGGCTGAGGAAACGCTCAAGAAAACGGAAGCGGATCTCGCACGCGTGGCGCGAATCACCACCATGGGTGAACTTACCGCATCAATCGCCCACGAAATCAATCAACCACTCGCCGCGCTGGTCACGAACGCCAATGCCTGCCTGCGTTGGCTCGCCGCGGAAACGCCCAACCTCGATGAGGCCCGCGCCACGGCGCAGCGGATCATCCGCGATGGAAAACGCGCGTCGGAGGTCATTGTGCGTATTCGCGCGCTGCTCGGCAAGGGGCAGCCGATCCGACAACGATCGAGCATCAATGATGTGATCCTGGAAATCCTTCCCCTCCTGCAAGCGGAGTTGCTGCGTCGCGAGGCTAAACTGGGCACTGAACTCGCGCACGATCTTCCAACGGTCGAAATAGATCGCGTGCAAATCCAGCAATTGCTGATGAACCTGGTGGTCAATTCCCTCGACGCGATGGACTGCGTGACCGATGATCGTCCGCACGTTCTTCGTATTCGCACCTCCGCGAACAAATCGGAAGCCGTCCTCGTTTCCGTGCAGGATTCCGGGATGGGATTGAGCCCGGAACAAATCGACCGGCTGTTTGATGCTTTTTACTCCACCAAGGCGGACGGCATGGGCATGGGCCTGTCGATCAGCCGGTCGATCGCGGAGGCTCATGGAGGCCGCCTGTGGGCCGAGTCCAACAGTGGGGATGGCGCTACCTTTCGGTTCACGCTGCCGGCTGAGGGCGGATGACGCCCGCGGCAAGATCGGATGACGAGCCAGCTGGCTCAATCGTCTTTGTCGTCGATGATGACGATGCGATGCGCGAATCGCTCCGCAGCCTCATTCGCTCCGCGGGATTGTCCGTCGAAGCCTTCTCCTCAGCGCGCGCCTTTCTGCGGCAAGAGGTGCCTGCGGTGCCGACGTGTCTCGTTCTTGACGTTCGGATGCCCGGCCTGAGCGGGCTTGATCTCCAAAACGAGCTGGCAGACGCGAAAAGACAGATTCCCATCATTTTCATCACTGGTCATGGCAGCATTCCGATGACCGTCCGCGCTATGAAAGCCGGAGCGCTCGAGTTCTTGACGAAGCCGTTCAGTGATCAGGAATTGTTGGATGCGATCCAACAGGCACTGGAGCTGGATCGCGAAGCCCTTGCTCAACGAAAGCAATCGGCCGAAATGCATGCTCGCTATCTGTCGCTCACGCCGCGCGAGCGCGAAGTGATGCGGTTGGTCGTGAAAGGGCTGCTCAACAAACAGGTGGCCGGCGAACTCGGCACGAGCGAAATCACCGTCAAGATTCAGCGCCGACACGTCATGGGAAAGATGGGAGCCTCTTCGCTCGCCGATTTGGTCCGAATGGCTGAGAAGCTCGGCGCCGATGGCTTATAGTCGCTAAGCGGTGCGCCAGACGGGTTTCATTTCGGCGCTGTTTCCACGCCTGACACAATTCAATGATAATACTGTTGTGAGGAACTCCGGGCCGGTCGCCTCTTATGCCGTCGGCGGAGGCATAGTCCCCTCTCCTATCAGCGCGCAGCCCTTTCGCTCGGATGCAATTGGAGCCTGCCGCTCAGCGGTTGCGATAGCCGATGATGTCGCCGTAAACGTCCCGCACGAGACCGGGACTGGCTGGGTTCGCGAACTTTGGCCGATCCGAGTCATTTAACCAAACATCGGTGATTTGTCCCGCCTTGATCAAGACACGAACTCTTTCATCGTATCTGCCATCAGGATAGGGCTCAACGGCATCAATGCCAGGGTTCAGGGTCTCGATGAGATAAATGCCAGGGTCCAGCGCCAACGGACGCCGGTAAAACCAGGTTCGTCCGTGCTTGCCCGATTCCGGCACGATGCGGTAGTCGTCATTATTCCACCCGGTAGGACCCTCGTCGTCATAAACCGGTGTCTCTGGTGTATATACCTGTAAGTATCCTTTCACATTGGATCTTACGATCCTTTCCTCTCCGGCTTTCGGAGGGCGAGGGCCCACCAACGGGGAGATTTGCTGAGCATGAAGCTGAAGCGCTATTGTCAAGCTAGCTGCTGCCACAAGCAGGACTTTGCGTGTGTTAACTGGAAAGTTCATGTTAGTTAATGGTTGTTAGTCGGTTGTGTGCTCAGCTTTTCTGCCAACAAATGCACGTTGGATTAAGACCCTATAACACAGCGTGTTACCGAATTGGATCAGGCGTCGAAGGAGGGGCGGAATTTCGGACGTTCAACGATTCGTCCGAAATTGGTATGAAACCCTGAGCAGTCGCTTGGCCACGCTAACTATCGCTGCCAGCGTCCAAAACTGAAATCGAAACGGCAGCATTCAGGCTGCGCCAGATCGCCCAGCCGTCCCTGAGCGTTGAATGTTGCCCTCTCGGGTTGCATCCAACAACCACGAACGCCATGGAGTTGTGTTGTTCATGCCTCGACATCAGGACCTATTGGGACGGTAAACTGGAATGTCGCGCCCGGACCGGCATTCGGTGTAGCCCACAGGCGGCCGCCATGAGCCTCAATGATGGAATGGCTGATCGATAATCCCATGCCCATCCCTTCTGTTTTGGTCGTAAAGAACGCTTCAAAGAGGTGCTCCGCGCGCTTCGGGTCCAGTCCGATGCCGGAATCGGTCACACTGATTCGGACCTGCTGGGAATCGTCCCTTTGTGTTTTGATAAGCAATTGTCGCGATCCATCGCCGACCGAACTCATGGCTTCAATGCCATTCATGATCAGATTCAGAATCACCTGCTGCAACTGAACGCGATCCCCCAGAACCGATGGCAGGTTGGCCGCAAAGTCGGTCCGAAGCGAAACACGGCCTCGTTGGGCTTCGCTCCCTGCGAGAGCCATCGTCTCTTGGATGACTTCGTTGATATCCAACGGAGCCCTATTTGCAGCGGATCGCTTCAAGAGGGCACGAATTCTGGCGATAATCTCGCTGGCGCGCTTGCCATCACGAATGATGCGTTGCACAGCGTCTTTCGCCTCTTCCAGCTCGGGCTGCGATCGCGCTAGCCATCGCATGCAGGCACTGCCGTTGGTAACCACTGCGGCCAGGGGCTGGTTGATCTCGTGCGCAATCGATGCAGCCAACTCCCCCATGGTCATCACGCGGTTGATGTGAGCGAGTTCGGTTTGAGCTTTGCTCAGCGCCTCCTCGGCTCGCTTGCGCTCGGTGATGTCATTATTGGTTTCCAGAATCGCGGTCGGCCGCTCCTGCTCGTCCCGCTGCAACGACCATCGGCTGGCGACCACGACCTTCGTCCCGCCGCGTTTCGTGTGTGTGAGCTCTCCTTCCCAGCGGCCCGTGCGGAGCAGTTCCTCATTGATCTTCTCAAGCGGCGCGGGGAAGATCGTCTGCATGAACTGGTGAGAGACCTGCCCGATGGCCTCCTCTTTTTTCCAACCGTAGAGCTCCTCGGCGCCGCGATTCCAGTAGGTGATTAAGTCGTTCATGTCGCGCACGAAGACAGTGTCGTGGGTCAGGTTGAGAAGGCTGGCCTGCACGCGCAGCGCCTCCTCGGCTCGCTTGCGTTTTGTGATGTCTAGCATCACCCCGCGAAGCTTGGTCACCTGGTCGCCCTTGACGACGACGGTCACCAGGTCGCGCAACCACACGATTTGACCGTCTGCGGCGATCATGCGGTATTCAAAGTCGTGATCCCTTTTTTCCGCGGTCGCCGTGACACAAGCATTAACAGCCCACTCGCGATCGACGGGATCGATGTGATCCTTCCAGAACGTCGCCTCGCTCAGCCAACGCTCGATCGGGTGACCGAGAATGCGCTCGGCCTGCTTGCTTACGAACAAGAATTTGAAGGTCACAGCATCGGCCTCCCAGACGATCCCATCGATGGAGTTGACCAGATCGCGGAACCGGAACTGCGCGGCCTCCGCCTCGACGCGCGCCGCTTGCTCACGAGTCAGCAATTGCCCACGTTCTTCTTCCGCTCGCTTGCGCTCGGTGATGTCATTATTGGTCTCGAGGAGCGAAATTGGATTTTCCCCTTCGAATTGCAGCGCCCAGCGGCTCGCTACCACGACCTTCGTGCCGTCGCGGCGAGTGTGGACCAATTCCCCCTCCCAGCGGCCTGTCCGGGTTAGCTCCGCTGTGATCTCACTCAAAGGTGAGGGGAAGTCCGTCCGGAGCAAGTGATGAGAAACTCTTCCGACTGCCTCCCGGCTCGGCCAGCCGTATTGCTCCTCCGCCCCACGGTTCCAATAGGTGATCACGTCACTCATGTCGCGCACGAAGACCGTGTCGTGGGTGAGGTCGACCAGGGTGGCCCGCTCCCTCAAAGCCTCTGCAATCCGTCTGCGTTCGGCGATCTCGGCCTGCAACTTTTCATTGATCTGTTTGAGGTCTGTGGTTCGGTCTCGGACCTTCCCTTCCATTTCGTCGTGGGCGTGCCTAAGCGATTCTTCGGCGCGGTATCGCGCGGTGCTTAGAAAGCTGACGATCAGAGCCAGGAGCGTAAAACTACCAAGGTAAGGTATCGTCGCGATGCTCAGCGTGAATCGATGAAATGGAGGCACGAAGTAGTAGTCCACGGCCAGCATTGCCAACAAAACCGCAAGCAATCCGGACCACCGACCGCCGTACCAGGAACTGATTATCACGGCAGCATAGAACAGCGGGATGGTCTCCATAAGGTGTTCCAGCAGGTTCGTGAGCAAGACCGCTACCGCGACAGATAAGACAGCCAACCCGCATTTGAAAACCGCGGGCTGCTTTCGCCTCAATGAAGGAAGAAACCTCAACATTATCCGAATGTAGACTACCTATTTCAGAAGCAAACTTGGCCAATTCGGTGTGGTTTGGCGTCCGGATTTTACGCCTCGATCGAGCATGCGGCAATTTGCCATCAAACGATTATTCGGCGCGCTTTACTGATGGACGTGATTGGAAGGACATCGCGGGAGCCCTTGTTTGAGCTCACGTCCGCTATCAATTACGAACAGCTGCGGTCCCATTCACCTCCGTCGAATTGCCCCTGCTCACGCCATTGAGAAACAGGTCGCAAAAGCTCAGTGAGATGTCCGTGGGATCGCCGCTCAATGCGTGTCTCGGAAAAAGCTCATTCGTTAGGAAGTAGCTTCTCAGCATTCCCGTAAAAGCTCGTGCCGCCACGCTGGGATCCACGTTACGAAATTTGCGTTCTTGGATGCCGCGAATGATCAACTGCTCGACGAGCGCGACGAACCGGCTGACAAACTGCTCGTAGAACGCATCGGCCAACACATGATCTTCCAGGGCGCTGTGATAATACAAACGCAGAAAGACCGGGTCGAAGGCTTCCGCAAACCGCTGGGCAACCAGACGAAAAGCGTCCTCCACCGGAAGGCTGCGGCACTCGGCGGCGTCAATCATACGAGCCAGCCGCTCGTCTTCCAGTTTGTCGCGAAGAATCGCGGTAAAAAGATCCTCCTTTGCAGGGAAGTGACGGAAGATCAGAGCCTCATTCAACCGCGCCCGGCGCGCGATCGAGGCGGTCGTCGTTCTCTTGAATCCCCGGGCCGCAAAAAGTTCCCGCGCCGCCGCGAGGATCCGCTCGCGGCTCGGAACCGATGCTCTCCGATTGCCCGTTGCCATTTTGCCTGCCCGCGTTACTCTGGTAAGTGGTTACTTACACCTCTAAGCGATGAGCCAGCGAGGATCAAGAGTTGTTGTGGGAGGGCTTGCCGCGGCTATTGGGCTTGCTCTTGGCGGGTGCGGTCAGCGAACTGAACCGGCTGCGCCGAAAGCTCCAAAGGTGACGGTGGTAGAACCTGAGCAGAGGGCCGTTCTGGAGTATGAGGAGTTGCCGGGCCGGGTTGCGGCGATTGAGAATGTCGTGGTGAAGGCGCGGGTGACCGGCTTTTTGAATACGGTTCATTTTCAAGAGGGCGCGGAAGTGAAGAAGGGCGATCTGCTCTACACAATTGATCCGAGGCAGTATCAGGCCGATTTGGATTCGGCCGCGGCGGCCTTACAGCAGTCACAGGCTGAATTGGCCCAGGCACATTCCGACTATCAGCGCTCGATGCAATTGAGCACTCAAAAGGTCATCGCGGCGCAAGAAACCGAGAAGCAAGGAAGGGCAGCGCTGGGGGCAGAAGCCGCGACTCGCTCGGCGCAGGCGCGGTTGGCCAAGGCGCAGCTGGATGTGGAATACACAGACATTCGCGCTCCCATCTCAGGCAAGATCAGCCGGACCAACGTGACGGAGGGAAACCTTGTCGCCAACGGAGACACGCTGACGACCATCGTCAGCCAGCATCCAGTTTATGTGTATTTCGATGCGCCCGAGCGGATCGTTCTTCGGTGGGACAAGGCGGTGGCCGATGTATCCCGGGCCGGTCTTACCGCCCGCGCCAAGGCATTTGTGGGACTGTTGAACGAGGAGGGATTTCCGCGCGAGGCAAAGGTGGATTTTTCGGACAACGAGGTGAGCGCGGGGACGGGGACACTGAAGATGCGGGCGGTGGTGCCGAATGACGACCGGCGCCTGCGCATCGGTATGTTTGCGCGGGTGCGCTTGACGCTTGATCAGCCTCGCCAAACTCTCCTCGTGCCGGAGCGAGCCGTGGGGGTTGATCAGGGGCAGCGATTTACCTACGTCGTCAACGCTGAGAACCAGGTCGAATATCGTAAAGTGTCGATCGGGCAGGTTTTCGATGGAAAGCTCGCGATCCTTGAAGGCTTGCGGCCGGAGGATCGTGTCATCACAGAGGGGCTTCAGCTCCTGCGGCCTGGTCAGACGGTTCAGCCTGAGGAGGCTTCGCGAGAGGCCGCGTTGCCGTCGACACGCAGCGAAGCGCCCGAATCATCGCCGACAAAATCCTGATGGGCGGCATTCCAAGATTTTTCATCGACCGTCCGATTTTCGCATCCGTGATTGCGATTGTCACGGTGTTCGTCGGCGTCATCGCTTTGTTCAACCTGCCGATTGCCCAGTATCCGAACATCGTGCCCCCTACCGTCACGGTCACAGCGACCTACGCGGGTGCGAATGCGCAAACGGTCGCGAGTACCGTCGCCGCGCCGATCGAACAGCAGATCAACGGCGTGGACAACATGCTTTACATCGCATCCACCTCCACTTCGGACGGTCAAATGACGATCACCGTGACGTTCGAGCCGGGAACGAATCCCGACACCGCGCAGGTGCTCGTGCAGAACCGCGTGCAGGCGGCCGAGTCCAAGCTTCCGGAGGTGGTTCGCAGCAACGGCGTCGTCGTTCGCAAGCGCTCCCCGGACTTCACCATGGCTGTCAGCATGGTTTCACCAGACGGCCGGTATAACGACCTCTACCTTTCCAACTACGCTTTTCTCCAGGTGAGCGACTACTTGGCTCGCATCAAAGGAGTCGGTGACATCCAGTTTTTTGGAGCTCGGGACTACGCGATGCGCATCTGGTTAAATCCTGAAAAGATCGCCGCCCTGGGCATGACGGCTGGTGACGTCGTGCGTGCGCTGCGCGAGCAGAATGTCCAGATCGCAGCCGGGAACGTGGGAGGCCAACCGGCTCCTTCTGGCCTTGACTATCAAATGACGGTGACAACCCAAGGACGGCTGGAAAACGTCGAACAGTTCGAGAACATCGTCATCAAGACCGGCGAGGAGGGCGAAGTGGTGCGGGTGAAGGACGTCGCGCGCGTCGACCTTGGCGCCAAAGATTACACCGTCATTTCTCGTCTGGATGGGCAACCGGCCATCAACATCGGCATTTTTCAGGCGCCGGGTTCAAACGCGCTGGATGTTTCCAGGCGCGTGCGGGCGGAAATGGAGCAACTGAAGCCACGATTCCCTCCGGGTGTGGAGTACCGGATCATCTACGATACGACGATGTTCGTGAAGGAGGCGATCCTCTCGGTCATGGAGACGATCATCGAGGCTTTCCTGCTCGTTGTTGTCGTGGTTCTGGTCTTTCTCCAAAGCTGGCGGTCGACACTGATTCCGATCATGGCCGTGCCGGTGTCGTTGATTGGGACTTTTGCCATCCTGCTGGCTTTCGGATTTTCGCTCAACCTGCTCACGTTGCTTGGGCTGGTGTTGGCCATCGGCATTGTCGTGGATGACGCGATTGTCGTCGTCGAGGCAGTTGAGCATCACATGGCTGAAGGCTTGGCACGTCGAGACGCTACGATCAAGGCGATGAGTGAGGTTGCGGGTCCCATTGTTGCCATTACCGCCGTCTTGTCGTGCGTGTTTATCCCCACCGCGTTCATCCCAGGATTGACAGGTTCCTTTTACCGGCAATTCGCCTTGACGATCGCCTTCTCGACCATCCTCTCGATGGTGAATTCGCTGACGTTAAGTCCAGCGATGTGTGCCCTGTTCCTTCAGCCGCCCAAAGTCAAAAAGGACCTTTTGGGACGGGCGCTCGATGGGGTGTTGGGCTGGTTTTTCCGACTCTTCAATCGCACCTTCGAGGCGGCCAAATCCATTTATATCCGCCTGCTTAGGAAGCTGGTTCGGTGGAGCCTCCTCGTTCTCCTGGTTTACGGCGGGCTATTGGTTCTGACCGGTTACATGTTCCAGAAAGTGCCCACCGGTTTTATACCGGAGACGGATCAAGGCGTGATGTTCGTCAATGTCGAGCTGCCTGAGGGGGCCTCGCTCGAGCGAACGGAACAGGTGATGAACCAGGTCGAGGATATCCTGAAGTCCACACCGGGCATGGCTCATACGATCAACCGGATTGGTAGCTCGATTATCACGCAAGCGACTGCGTCGAACAGCGGAACGGTGATTTGCATCTTTGAACCGTTCGAGGAACGCAAGAAAGATCCGGCGAAATCACTTCGCGGAATACTGGCAGCCATCCAGCCGAAATTTGCGCAGATTCGCGAGGCGCGCGTGCTGGCCTTTCCAGCTCCGTCGGTGCGCGGGTTAAGCACGACGGGAGGAGTAAAGCTCATGGTACAGGATCGTGCCGGCGGCACGCCCGATGCACTGGAAAAGGCCTTGCAGGGACCGATTGGGAAGGCGTCTTCCCGTCCGGAGTTTGATCGCATGTTCACAATGTTTCGGGCGAATACGCCGCAAATTTACGCGGATATCAATCGCATCCAAGCCAAGAGCAAAGGCGTGGATGTGACGGCGATCTCGGAAGCGCTTCAATTTTATCTTGGATCCATTTACGTGAATGACCTGACACTGTTTGGAAAACCATTCCAGGTTACCGCGCAGGCAGATGGCCCATTCCGAGCGCGTCCAGACGACATTCTCCGTTTGCAAACGCGCAATGCTGATGGCGAGATGGTGCCTTTAGGTAGTCTGGTCGATCTCCGACAAATCAATGCCCCCTCGCGCGTCCTTCGCTTCAACTTGTTCCCGGCGGCGGAACTCAACGGCAATGCCGCAGTAGGGTATAGCACGGGCGAAATCATCAAGGCGATGGAGGAGCTTGCCAAGGAAACGCTGCCGCTCAGCTACGGATATGAATGGACGGAGACCGCGCTCCAGGAACTGAAAGCGGGAAACAGCGCCCTCTATGTGTTTCCCATTTGCGTTCTCTTCGTCTTTCTCGTCCTAGCCGCTCTCTATGAGAATTGGAGCCTGCCACTCGCCATCATTCTGATCGTGCCGTTATGTGTCTTGTTCTCTCTGGTCGGCATCTCCATCTCCGGTGGGGACAACAATATTTTCACGCAGATCGGATTTGTCGTTTTGATCGGCCTGGCCAGCAAGAACGCCATTCTGATCGTGGAGTATGCGAAACTCAGTGAAGAACGCGACGGCAAGACGCCGCTCGAAGCGGCCGTCGACGCGAGTCGCCTGCGCTTGCGACCGATTCTGATGACCTCCTTCGCTTTCATCCTTGGCGTGGTTCCTCTCGCGCTTGCCACCGGCGCCGGCTACGAGCTCCGTCGCGCCTTAGGCACGGCCGTGTTTTCCGGGATGCTCGGCGTCACGTTCTTTGGACTGTTCCTTACGCCCGTCTTTTACGTAGTCATTCGACGCCTGACCACGCGGAGAAAAAAGACCCCCCGCCCCGAGAAGAGGGGTGCTCGGCTCGAGCCCGTGGCCGCGGCCTAATCGGGGGCATTTTCATTTCGTCCGGATTCCGATAATAAGACCGCCCATGCGCGTCCTGGTCGTTGATGATGAAAGGAACATCCGGCGCGCCTTCCAGTTGGCTTTGGAGTCAATGAACCACGAGGTCGCCACGGCTGCGAGCGGACATGAGGCCGTAGGACAGCTCAAACAGGCGAACTTCGACGTCGCCTTCCTCGATTTGAAGTTGAGCCAGGAAAGTGGTCTCGACGTGCTTGAGGAAATTGTGCGCGCTAGTCCGCAGACATTCGTCGTGATCGTGACCGCCTATGCTTCTGTTGAAACGGCGGTCGAGGCGATGAGGCGGCGGGCCTTTGACTATCTTCCCAAGCCATGCACCCCCGAGCAGATTCGCCACGTTTTGGGCAACGTCGAGCGCACCAGAAAACTCGAGCGCCGCGTGGCGGACTTGGAGTCGCGGCTGGTTGCCAGCGGCCCGGAGATCGACCTTTCCACCAGCTCGCCCGCGATGCGAAAGGTTTTGGATGTAGCGCTTAAGGCCGCCCAAAGCGAAGCGACGGTTCTACTTCTCGGCGAGACCGGCACCGGCAAGAGCGTCTTGGCGCGCGAGATTCATCGCCGCAGCAACCGGCCGGAAGGGGCTTTCGTGACGGTAAGCTGCCCGAGTCTATCGAAGGAACTTCTCGAAAGCGAGCTCTTCGGCCACGTCAAGGGAGCTTTCACCGGTGCACATCAGGATACGATAGGCAAAGTCGCCGCAGCCGATGGAGGAACGTTGTTCTTGGATGAGATCGGCGAACTGCCGCTGGGAATTCAAGCCAAGCTCCTCCGACTGCTGCAGGAGCGTGAGTTTGAACGCGTCGGGGAAAGCATTCCACGTCACGCTGACGTCCGCGTTCTCTCCGCGACCAATCGAGACCTTGCCAGAGCGGTCTCGGAAGGCTCGTTTCGCGAGGACCTCTATTATCGGCTCAATGTCATTTCGGTGCGCGTGCCGCCCTTGCGCGAGCGCACCAGTGAGATCGAACCCCTCGCACTTCTCCACCTCAAGTTCCTGGCTGCTCACACCGGCAAGCCAGTCCGGACCTTCTCGCCGGCCGCCTTGGAGGCGCTGCGCGACTATTCCTGGCCAGGAAATCTGCGCGAACTGCGAAACCTCATCGAGCGCGCTGTCATCCTCAGCGAACAGGAGCAGATCGAACTCGCCGATCTGTCGGACATCGTTCATTCGCCCTCGGAAGTGCGCCTGGGCGGCAACTTCACCCTCGAGCAAATCGAGGCTGAACATATCCGCCGCCTAATAGCCAATCGCAAGACGCTCGAGGAAGTCGCGGAAATCCTCGAAATCGATCCGGCAACGCTCTATCGAAAGAGGAAGCGGCTCTAGAGCGGCGTGCGCGCGAACCGTGTCCCTTTTGTCTGGCGGCTCGCCACAGAGCATCTGCGACTAGCAAGCGGACAAGGGGGTTGGCCTCTTTCGCTCGTGCAGCCGCGCAATTTGAGGAATGCGGCGTCGTGCAAATTTGCACGATAAATCTTAGCAGTGATCCGCGGTCGTTGGTCCAAAACCCTGGGCGTAAACCGGTTGCCAGAACGAGATATTCTGGCATGCCGCGAGCTAAGTGTTTTCTTAAGCATGATCTGTTTTGCGACGATTTGGAAGGCAGGAGGAATCAGCCGCGGTAGAATTAGTACTAGCATTTGCGGGTCGCATGGCCGGGCGTTCTTAGATTGATGAAACGGCGCATTTTCCTCGGTCTGGCTCCGATATTCGTCCTTATCGTGGCAATGGGTGCATATGCAGTCCTGCTCTTTGCAAAGCTGGGGACGCGTGTGGACGTAATCCTGCGAGAGAACTTTCGCAGTGTGCTTGCCGGGCAACAAATGAAAGAAGCCTCTGAGAGGATGGACTCTGGCTTGTTTTTCTCTCTCGTGGGGGAAGAGGAGCGCGGCCGAAGTCTCTACACACAGAACCTCCCCGTCTTCAAGGAGGGCCTAAAGACAGAACTGGGCAACATTACCCTGCCCGGCGAAGATAAGCTCGCGAGCGAACTACGTCGCTGGCACGATGTCTATACGGCGACCTCCGAAACTTTCTGGCAGACCGGGGATCTGGAAAAGCGGCGCACGATGTATTTCGGCGAGCTCCTGCCGCTCTTCACGCAGATAAAGGATACCGCCCAGGAAATCATTTCCATCAATCAGGATGCCATGGTGAAGGCAGACCGCGACGCGCGCGACCTAAGTGCCCGCTCAACGCGATATATGATTGTCGCAAGTGGACTCGGCATTGTGGCCGCGATCTTCTTTGCTGCGCGGCTTCAGAAAGCGATTCTCAATCCGATCCAGGCACTCACGGTCGTTTCGAGAGAGCTTGGCGATGGGAAGCTCGATCAGATCGTTCCGGTGGAATCGCAGGACGAACTCGGCCAACTCGCCGATGCCTTCAACAAAATGGCGACCAAGCTTCGCTCCTACCAGCGAACCACCAGCGATCAGATCCTCCAAGCCCAGCAACTGACGGAAATCACGCTCTCCGCGTTTCCTGATCCCATTCTGGCATTTTCCTCCGAGGGCCGGATCACTTTCAGCAATCCGGCGGCGACGCGTCTTTTGCGAAGCCTTTCCGGCCGGGGGGCTGAGTTGCCTTCTTCTGTGCGACTTCAAGTCGAGCAGCTTTTCAACGGAGCACCCGATTACCTTCCCGAGAGCCTCGAAAAGGCCATCGTGGTCCGCATCGATGATCAGGAAAAGTTTCTTTTGCCTCGCATCTTGGGCATACGCGACGAAGCGGACCGGCTTTTTGGGGTAGCTGTCGTCCTCCAGGACGTCACTCGCTTTCGCTTGCTCGACGACGTGAAATCCAATCTGGTTTCGACGGTCAGTCACGAACTGAAGACTCCGCTGACCAGCGTGCGCATGGGCCTGCACTTGCTTCTTGAGGAGCGCATTGGCTCGCTGAATCCCAAGCAGACCGAACTGCTCCTGGCCGCGCGCGAGGAATCCGAGCGGCTCCTCAGGATGATCAACGATCTGCTCGACATCGCCAAACTCGAGGCCGGCCGCGCCGGCCTGCTCTGGGAGAATGTCGACCCTGAATCGCTCGTGCGAAACGCGGAAGAAAACTCGCATCCCATGGTCGAAGCGCGTGGAGCGCAACTCGTCATTCAAATGGCGTCCGGACTCCCTCGCGTGCGCGTTGACAGCCGCCAGATGGGCCATGTCTTTTCCAACCTTATATCGAACGCTGCCAAGCACTCCAAAGCGGGCGACGAGATAATCATTGCTGCAGATGAACGGAACGGGAGCGTCCGCTTCTCCGTTATCGACCACGGCCCTGGGGTTCCGCCGGAGTATCAATCGCAACTCTTCGAGCGTTTCTTCCGAATCCCTGGTTCCGATCCTCGCGGAGCGGGCCTCGGCCTCGCTATTGCCCGTGAGATCGTCGCCGCACATGGCGGCGAAATCGGTGTGATCAGCGAACCGGGACGAGAGACGCGCTTCTTTTTTGTTCTGCCTCGTGCGGAAGGGAAAACTCCTTCATGAAACCGCTTGTCCTCATTGTCGATGACGAACCCAATGTGCGCCTGACCTACCGCGCTGCGCTCGAAACGGAGGGACTGGAGGTCTGGGAGGCTCCCGACGGAGGCGCCGCGCTCCGTATGTTGAGTGAAGCGCAATTCGATCTGGCGATTCTCGACATGCGCATGCCGGAAGTCAGTGGCCTGGAGCTCCTGGAACGTATGCGCCAGCAGGGAATTCAGACTCCGGTCGTGATCATTACCGCCTACGGAGACGTCCCGCACGCAGTGCGCGCGATGAAGCTCGGCGCCATCGATTTCCTCGAAAAGCCGCTGATCCCCGAAGAGCTGCGATCCATCGTCGCGGAGATCCTGCGTCGCCATGAGAAGTCTGTGGCCCAGCCGACTCCCCAAGAAGCTTTTGAGGATCACGTGCAGGCGGTGAAGCGCCTCCTCAATCTTCAGCAGTTCCCCCAAGCCAGGGAGCATATCGCCAAGGCGCTCGAGCTTCGGACCGATTCGCCAGAGCTCTTCAATCTCGGCGGCGTGCTGTTCGAGATGCTCGAAGATTACGATCGGGCCAAGGGTTACTATGGACAGGCCATCCGCCTGAACAAGAACTACGAGCCAGCTCAACAGAACATGAGACGAATCTACGAGCTGTTCCAGTTCGGCTCCAGTAAAGAACCATTCAATCTTGGGGAAACCTAATCCTTATCACCTAGTCTATTTATGGCCGACATTCTATACACCCTAACGTCCATTGGCTTTTTCGCCCTAATGATCGCCTTCATCTGGGGCTGCGAGAAAGTCTAAGCAATACTAGCTATGGAAAACACCATCGTCGGGCTGATTGCCCTGTGCCTGATCGTTTATCTACTCGTTACGATCATCCGACCGGAAAAATTCTAAATTCTTCACATCGATGACTATTTCCGGATGGATTCAACTTGTGCTCTTCGTCGTCGCGCTCCTGGCGATGACAAAGCCAATGGGCATTTACCTTTGCAAAGTGCTCGACGCTGACGGCAAGACGTTTCTCGATCCGGTCATAAAACCGATCGAACGTCTGGTGTATAAACTCACGGGCGTCGACCCTCATAAGGAGCAGGATTGGAAGCACTATACGCTCGCGATGCTTCTCTTCAGCGCAGTGGGGTTGCTCTTTACCTATGCCATGCTCCGGCTTCAGGCGGTCTTACCTCTTCAGCATCTGTTCAATCCGCAGAACCTGCCGGCGGTCGGCGAGCATCTTGCCTTCAACACCGCGGCGAGCTTCACCACTAATACGAACTGGCAGAGCTACGGTGGCGAAGCGACCATGAGCTACCTTTCCCAGATGGTCGCTCTCACCTTTCACAACTGGGTTTCGGCGGCCACCGGCATCGCCATCGCCGCCGCCCTCGTGCGCGGCATCGCTCGGCACACCGCTCGAACCATCGGCAATTTCTGGACTGATTTGACGCGCGTCTCCCTCTATCTCCTACTGCCCATCTGCCTGATCTACTCGATCTTCCTTCTGTCGCAGGGCATGATCCAGAATTTCAAGCCTTATACGTCGGCGTCGCTCGTCGAGCCCTTCACCGTGCAGGTTCCGCAGCTTGATGAAAGTGGTCAGCCGGTGAGCGGAGCAGATGGCCAGCCGGTCCTCGTCGATTCCGCGGTGAATACCCAGAGCATCGTCCAGGGGCCAATGGCCTCACAGATCGCGATCAAGATGCTCGGCACAAACGGCGGAGGCTATGTCAATGCGAATGCCGCGCATCCCTTCGAAAATCCGACGCCGCTCTCAAATTTCCTGCAAATTCTTTCCATCTTTGCCATTCCTAGCGGCCTAACGTGGTACCTGGGACGAACGGTGAAGAACCAGGGCCATGGTTGGGCCGTGTGGGCGGCGATGTTTGTCATCTTCATCGCGGGCGTGATCATCTGCTGGCAATTCGAATCGGCGGGCAATCCGAACTTCGCAAGCTTCGGCATCGATCCTGCCGATGGCAACATGGAAGGCAAGGAAGTACGCTTCGGCATTTTCAACTCAGCGCTTTTTGCGACGGTTACGACCGCCGCTTCGTGCGGCGCAGTCAATTCGATGCACGATTCCTTCACCCCATTAGGGGGATTGATTCCGCTCTTGAATATTCAGCTGGGCGAAGTCGTCTTTGGCGGCGTCGGCGCCGGCCTTTATGGCATGCTCGTTTATGTGGTCATCGCTGTCTTCATCGCCGGCCTCATGGTCGGACGCACGCCGGAGTTCCTCGGAAAAAAAATCGAACCGTACGATGTGAAAATGGCGTCCTTCGTGATTCTCATCCTCGCGTTTGCGCTGCTTGGCTTCGCGGCCTGGGCCTCGGTGAGCAAGTGGGGACCTGTCGGCGTTGATGGCTCCCTGAGTGACGGGACAAACAACAGCGGCCCGCATGGTTTTGCCGAGATCCTCTACGCCTACAGCTCTGGCACCGGCAACAATGGAAGTGCGTTTGCCGGTCTGACCGCTAACACGCCCTGGTACAATACGACGCTTGGACTCGCGATGCTTTTCGGACGCTTTGCTATGATTGTCCCCATCCTTGCGCTGGCGGGATCGCTCGCTGGCAAGAGACTCATACCGGCCGGCCCGGGCACCTTTCCGGTATCAGGCCCACTGTTTACGGTTCTCCTCATTGGCACCGTGCTGCTGGTGGGGGCGTTGACGTATTTCCCGGCGCTCGTGCTCGGCCCGATCGTTGAACACTTCCTAATGGATGCAGGCAAACTGTTCTAGAGCGCCATCTACTCTCAACTAAGCACTAAGAACCCATAACTTATAAAATGGCCGCTAAAACTCACAGCATCCTCGATCCGAGCATTATCGTTCCGGCGATCGGAGAGTCCTTCAAAAAGCTTAATCCTGTGACGATGCTCAAGAACCCAGTGATGTTCGTCACTGAGGTAGGAGCCGCCGTGACGACGGTCCTAATGTTCACGGGAACGCAGGGGGCGCCATTTGGATTTCTCCTCCAGATTGCGCTCTGGCTCTGGTTCACCGTTCTCTTCGCGAACTTCGCCGAGGCGATGGCTGAAGGCCGCGGAAAAGCGCAAGCCAACTCGTTGCGGAAAGCGCGCACGCAGACATTCGCAAATCGCATCAAGGAGGGCACGATCGAGAAGGTGGCTGCCGAGCGATTGCGCAAGGGAGATCTCGTTGTGGTCAAGGCCGGAGAGGTCATTCCAGGTGACGGCGAAATCGTCGAAGGGGCCGCGACCGTGGACGAATCTGCCATCACCGGCGAATCCGCGCCGGTCGTCCGGGAGGCCGGCGGCGATCGCAGCGCCGTGACGGGGGGCACGCGCGTGCTCTCGGACATCATCCAGGTTCGCATCACATCCAATCCAGGAGAGACTTTTCTCGACCGCATGATTGGACTGGTCGAAGGCGCAAAGCGTCAGAAGACACCGAATGAGATCGCGCTGACGATTCTGCTCTCGGCGCTCACGATCATCTTTCTTGTTGTTCTGATCTCCCTGAAGGCCTTCGGTTCCTTTGGAGGCGTTGATTTCTCGGTGACGGTTCTCGTCGCCCTGCTCGTTTGCCTCATTCCGACAACCATTGGAGGATTGCTTAGCGCCATCGGGATCGCGGGCATCGATCGTCTGGTCCAAAAGAACGTCCTCGCGATGAGCGGTCGCGCCGTGGAGGCCGCGGGCGACGTAGACGTCCTGCTCCTGGACAAGACTGGGACGATCACGCTGGGCAACCGCCAAGCCACGGCGTTTCTCCCTGCTCCCGGCGTCACTCCGGAGGAGATGGCCGGCGCCGCCCAGCTCTCCTCGCTGGCGGATGAAACCCCCGAAGGACGCAGCATTGTTGTTCTGGCGAAAGAAAAGTTTGGCCTGCGTGGGCGTGAGATCCACGAGATGCAGCAGGCGAAATTTGTCCCCTTTACTGCGCAAACCCGCATGAGCGGTCTGGATCTCAATGGCGTCGGTTATCGGAAAGGTTCGGTCGAGGCCATCAGGAAGTATGTCGGCGGAAACCTCCCCGACGCTGTTGAGCGCGACGTCAAGGTCGTCGCAGAGCTTGGCGCAACCCCCCTGGTGGTCGCTCGGGACGAAAAAGTGCTCGGAACAATTCAGCTCAAAGACATTGTCAAAGGGGGTCTTGTCGATCGCTTCGAGCGCTTTCGCGCGATGGGTATCCGCACGGTCATGATCACGGGCGACAACCCCCTCACGGCCGCCGCGATCGCCAAGGAGGCAGGTGTTGACGACTTCCTCGCCGAGGCCAAGCCGGAGCAAAAGCTTGCCCTGATCCGCAAGGAACAAGAGGCGGGGCACCTTGTGGCGATGACCGGCGACGGCACCAACGATGCGCCGGCCCTCGCGCAGGCCGATGTGGGTGTGGCCATGAACACCGGGACGCAGGCGGCCAAGGAGGCTGGCAACATGGTCGACCTCGATTCAAACCCCACCAAGCTGATCGAGGTCGTGGAAATCGGCAAACAACTCCTCATCACCCGCGGCGCGCTGACGACTTTCAGCATTGCGAATGATGTCGCGAAATACTTTGCGATCATTCCGGCGATGCTTCTCGGAACTTTTCCAGAGATCGCGCCGCTCAATGTGATGCGTCTCGCTTCGCCACAGAGCGCTATTCTCAGTGCGGTCATCTTCAACGCAATTATCATCATCCTGCTGATCCCTCTGGCATTGCGTGGCGTGAAATTCCGCCCTCTTGGCGCAGCGAAAATTCTGCAACGCAATTTACTCATTTATGGCCTGGGCGGCATCATCGTGCCCTTTATCGGCATCAAGTTGATTGACCTCATCGTCACAGCGCTCCACCTCGCATAAAAGACAATGAATACCTTCCTCAACGAAATCCTCACCTCCTTGCGCGCGACCCTTGTCTTCGCAGTGCTGCTTTGCGGCGCCTTTCCGCTAGTCATCTTCGGCGCCGGACAGCTCTTCTTCCCTCGCCAGGCCAACGGAAGCCTCATCGAAAGCCAGGACCGCCGGATTTTGGGTTCGGAACTCCTCGGCCAGAATTTCAGTGGGGCAAAATATTTCCACCCCCGACCGTCGGCTGCAGGCGCCAGCGGCTACGACGCGGCAAGTTCCAGCGGCTCGAATCTTGGGCCGACTTCGCAAAAGTTGATGGACGCCGTGAAGCAACGGGCGAACTCCTATCGTGCGGAAAATGGACTTGCCGCCGACGCCCTGGTTCCTGGAGATGCCGTGACCGCGAGCGGCAGCGGTCTCGACCCGCACATCAGCCCGAGGAATGCCGAACTGCAGGCCGCGCGCGTGGCGAGAGAAAGAGGGCTCGACCTCGACGCTGTCAAGGCCGCCATCGCAAAGGCAACGGATGGCCGCTCGCTGGCCGTTTTCGGCGAACCAGGCGTCAATGTGCTCAAGCTGAATATCAGCCTGGACAGTGCGAATTAGCGATGCAGACAAGGATTTTTCGAAGCATGCGGAACTTCAGCGACGCGCAGGGCCCTTGACATGAAGGCCGACGTGCGGCGCACCTGCTTCTTTCAGGAGATGCTCTAGAGAATGGATGCCCCACTCGCACGACCAACGGCGGATGATTTTCTCTCCATCATCCGCCGACAGCAACTCGGGAAGCTGAAAGTCTACCTCGGCGCGTGCCCCGGGGTCGGGAAGACCTACGCGATGCTTAGAGAGGGACACCGTCTGAAAGAACTCGGCGTGGACGTGGTCATTGGCTATGTGGAACCTCACGAGCGCGCCGAAACCATTGCGCAGATTGGCACCCTCGAGGTCGTCCCTTCGCGGGTGACTGTCTACCACGGAATCTCTTTGCGAGAAATGGACGTCAACGCTGTCATAGCCCGGAAACCCACCGTAGCTCTCGTCGACGAGTTGGCGCATACCAATGCACCAGACAGCCCCAACCGAAAAAGGTACGAGGACGTCCAGGATCTGCTGCACGCCGGCATCAACGTGATCACCACGGTGAACATTCAGCACTTCGAGTCGCTTTACAATTTTGTCCAGCAAGCGACCGGTGTGCGCGTGAAGGAACGCGTGCCCGACGAAATCGTCGCACATGCAGACCAGATCGTGAACATCGACCTGCCCGCGGAGGACTTGCAGGAGCGCCTTCGCGCGGGGAAGATCTATCCCCAGGAGCGCATCGACTCCGCCTTGGCCAATTTTTTCACCCAGAAAAACCTCACGCGTTTGCGTGAGATGACCTTGGCAGAGACCGCCAACTTTCTCGACCGGCAGCAGAGGGATACCGAGGAATCCGAGGAGAGAGTCAGTGCTCTGGGACAGGTCATGGTGGCCATAAGCAGCCTGGGCCCGGATCCCGGGCGGCTGCTGCGCAAGACGGCGCGATTGGCCGCCCAGCTCAACGCGCAGTGGTACGCGGTCTACGTCCGCACACCCAGCGAATCCGCCGTTCGCATTGATGCAACCGCTCAACGCCATGTCGCCGACACCTTGGAAACGGCACAAAAGATGGGGGGCTTGGTCATCTCCCTAAAACACGAAAACGTGGCCAACGCCCTGATCGCTTTTGCCCGGGAATATGGAATCACTCACGTGGTGCTTGGCCGTCCGGGTCACCGCGATCTCCTGCACCGACTACGCCCCTCGCTTTACGAACGCATTCTCGACGAGTTGCCGGAAGTCGACCTTGTCGTTGCCTAGGCCGGCAATAGTCAACGCGAAACTCTCAGCGCGAAGCCGCACGGAACCCTCCTGGTGAGATGTCGACCGATTGACGCACCTTGCTCTATTCAGAGGCGCGTGTGAGAAATAATAAGGCACCTGATTATCTGTTGATTTAATTATCGAACGCATTCACCTTGGTGGGTGCCGTATTTATTACTCAAGGAAGTTCCGCGCTACGAATGCCTGCAAGCGGCGGCGGCGCGTGTGCCGGGAGCGGATCCGGCGATTTGCCAACTCTTTTTAAATATTCTGCATACGGGAGACGTGGTGTCTCAGGGCGAGGCAGCCTTTCTGGCGCGGCACGGACTGAACCAGGCGCGGTTAATCGTTTTGGTTTTGCTGGACAATACGGAGAATGGCAGCATGCGTTCCTCGGAGCTGGCAGAGCACGCCAGTGTCAGCCGGGCTACCATCACGGGACTGCTCGACACGCTTGAGAGGGCGGGATTTGTTGAGCGAACTGAGGATGTTCGCGATCGCAGGGCATCGTGCGTGAAAATCACTTCGAGGGGAAGTGCGCTTCTGCACAAGGTCCAGCCGCTTTTGATCCGCTGGACGGAAGGCATTCTTTCAGCGTTGAGTGCTCGGGAGCAGGGGCAGCTGGTGGCTCTGCTGCGGAAAACGCAAAAGGCCTTTTCCGAGCGGCGCACCGATTTTAGTTCATGAAGAAGGCAATCCTCATTATTTCGGCCTTTCTCGTCGGGGTGGCGATAGTTTTTGCGCTGGGTGGCGTCAAGTTCTTGCAGGTGCGAAAGGCGATGGCCGAACACGCGAGTTTCTCGCCGCCACCCGAGTCGGTCACTTCTGTCGTCGCCAAGGAAGAGGAGTGGGTGCCGTCGTTGAAGGCGGTCGGATCCACGGCGGCGGTTCAAGGCGTTACGGTGAGTACCGACGAACCCGGGATCGTTCATAAGATCGCTTTCGAGTCGGGACAGACGGTGAACGAAGGTGACCTGCTGGTTCAATTGGAGGTGAGCCAGGAGCAAGCGCAGCTTCGCTCAGCGGAGGCCCAGATGAGGCTCGCTCAGGCGAATCTTTTGCGGCAGCAAAATTTGCTCAAGAGTCGTGTCAGCTCGCAGGCCGACTACGACAGCGCCCAGGCGCAGTACGATCAAGCCGTGGCGCGAGTCGAGGAGGTCAAAGCCCTCATCAACAAGAAGACGATTCGCGCGCCGTTCAGCGGGGTGCTCGGCATCCGCGCAGTCAACCTTGGCCAATATCTTCAAAGTGGAGCCCAGGTCGCACCGCTGCAGTCACTTGATCCGATCTATGTTAATTTTTGGTTACCACAGCAAAATCTTGGCCAGATTGCGGCGGGTCAGCCGGTTCGCGTTCGTGCGGACGGCTTGCCCGACATTGAATTCGAGGGCAAGATTAACGCGGTGGACTCTGTGATCGACGAGGCGACTCGCAACGTCCGTGTCCAGGCGACATTGGCGAATCCCAAAGGCCAGCTGCGGCCGGGCATGTTTGTGAATGCGGAGGTGCCGCTGTCCAATAAGTCCAATCACGTGGTGCTTCCTGCGACAGCGATCCAATATGCGCCCTATGGCGACACCGTTTACGTCATCGAAGATATGAAGAGCCCCGATGGAAAGACGTATCGGGGAGTGCGTCAGCAGGTGGTCAAAGTCGGAGAATCGCGCGGTGATCGCGTCGCCATAGTTTCGGGAGTAAAAGCGGGCGAGGAAGTGGTGACTTCCGGAGTTTTCAAGCTGCGGCCGGGCGTTGCCGTGCAGGTCAACAACAGCATACTGCCTGAGAATAGCGAAGCCCCTACTCCAGAGGACACCTGAGGATGCCTTCGAGTCTCCATTTTGGTGAGGGAACTCTTCGGACCGCGCAGCGGCGGGCACGTTGAAGTCGATGAAAATCACCGATCTCTTTATTAAGCGGCCCGTTCTCGCGATGGTCGTGAACCTGCTGATTCTGATCGCGGGGCTAGTTTCCATCAACACGCTCAACGTCCGTCAATATCCGCGCAGCGATATCGCCGTGGTCACGATAAAGACGACCTACATCGGAGCGAGCGCTGACTTGGTCCGCGGGTATATCACCACTCCGCTCGAACGCGTTATCGCGAGTGCTGACGGTATTGACTACATCGAATCCTCTAGCGCCCAGGGACTGAGTACGATCACCGTGCATCTGCGTTTGAACTTTGATACCAACGCCGCCCTTACACAGATTCAGGCCAAGGTGGCACAGGTGCGCAATGATCTTCCCCCTGAAGCGGAGGCGCCGATCATCGAAGTCGAATCGAAGGATTCCGAATTCGCGGCGATGTACCTGAGCTTCTATTCGCAGGACCTCGACCAAAACCAGATTACCGACTTCCTTACCCGAGTGGTTCAGCCGCGCCTTTCGTCAATTCCGGGCGTCCAGCGAGCGGACATTCTCGGCGGCCGAGTGTTTGCCATGCGTATCTGGCTCAAGCCGGACAAGCTGGCTTCCTTGAATCTTACACCTGCCGACCTTCACGCCGCGCTTCAGGCGAACAATTACCTCGCTGCGGTGGGCAAGACGAAGGGGTCGATGATTGCGGTCAACCTGGTGGCCAACACCGATCTGAAGACGGCGGAAGAATTTCGCTCCTTAGTGATTCGCCAGGACAAGGGCGCCATTGTTCGGCTCGGCGACGTCGCAGATGTTGTCCTCGGCGCGGAGTCCTATGATGACGACGTGCGATTCAGCGGCCAGAAGGCGACATTCATGGGGGTCTGGCCACTGCCGAATGCCAACACCCTTGACGTGGTCAGGGATGTTCGCGAAGCCATGCCGGAAATCCAGAGCCGGCTGCCCGCCGGCATGAAAGCAGGGATTGCCTATGACTCGACGGTTTACATCGAAAGCGCAATCCACGATGTCTTGAAGACGCTCAGCGAAACGCTGCTGATTGTCATCATAGTGATCTTCCTTTTCATGGGATCGCTGCGCACGGTGATCATTCCCGTTGTCGCTATCCCAATTTCGCTCGTGGGGGCGGTGTTCTTGATGATGCTCGCGGGATTTACCATCAATCTTCTCACCTTGCTGGCAATCGTTCTGGCGGTCGGGCTTGTCGTCGACGATGCCATCGTGGTGGTGGAGAACGTCGAACGCCATCTTCAGGAGGGAGAAAGCCCGATGGAAGCGGCTTTCAAGGGAGCGCGAGAGCTGGTCGGCCCGATCATTGCCATGACGATCACGCTGGCGGCCGTCTATACTCCGATTGGAATTCAGGGAGGCTTGACAGGCGCCCTCTTCCGGGAATTCGCCTTTACTCTCGCGGGGGCGGTCATTGTTTCCGGTGTTGTTGCGCTGACTCTCTCGCCCATGATGTCTTCCAAAATGCTGCGCGAGGGCGATGCAGAGAAGGGCTTTGCAGGCTGGATTAATCGACAGTTTGACCGTTTGAGGAATGTCTATATGCGCGTCCTGGGGGTGACGGTCGGCAACCGTTGGGCAGTCATCGCCTTTTGTGCGGTGATTGGAATTCTTTGGGCTCCGTTTCTCATGTTTTCGAAAAGTGAATTGGCGCCGAATGAAGATCAGGGATTTATCTTCGGAATCGTCAAGGCGCCCGCCAATGCCACCTTGGATCAGGTGACGCTCTTTGCCGACGAAATCAACAAGGCATTCCGCTCGGCGCCTGAAGTCTCGGACACCTTTCAAATTAGCAGTCCGACGGGGGGCTTTGGAGGTCTGGTCACCAAGCCATGGAACGAGCGCGAGCGTACCACGGAACAGATCGCCGCCGAGTTGTTCCCGAAGACCGGCTCCATTGCGGGCTTACAGGTCATTCCCATTACACCTGCCCCTCTTCCCGGTGGCAGCAATTTTCCCATCGAACTGGTGATCGCCTCCACCGCGGAGCCAAGAGAGCTTCTCGAGGTGGCCAACAAACTCGTCGCCAAGGCATTTGAGAGCGGCATCTTCATGTTTGCGGATACCGACCTGAAGTACGATCAACCGCAGACTGAAATCGTCTTCGACCGTGACAAGGTCGCAGCGCTCGGACTTAACCTGCAACAAGTCGGGGCCGACCTTTCCACGATGCTTAGTGGGAACTACGTCAATCGCTTCAGCAATCAGGGACGCAGCTACAAGGTGATCCCCCAGATCAAACGGACGGAACGGCTGACCATCGATCAGCTCAAAGACATTTATGTAAGCGGTCCGAATGGACAGATGGTCCAGCTTTCGACCTTTGCGACCTTGAGGAATACGACCGAGCCGCGGGAGCTCAAGCGTTTCCAGCAGCTCAACTCGGCGACGATCCAAGGGGCGATCTCGCCGGGTGTCTCGAAGGATCAGGCTTTGAAGGTGCTCGAAGACGAAGCGAGAAAAATTCTGCCTCCGGGGAGTTTCATCGATTACGCGGGAGAATCCCGGCAGCTACGCAAGGAAGGGAACACGCTGGTGACCACGATGGTCCTCTCCTTCATTCTGATCTTCTTGGTTCTCGCCGCGCAGTTTGAGAGCTTCCGCGACCCGTTTATTATCCTTTTCGGATCGGTGCCTCTGGCCCTTTCGGGGGCGTTGATGTTTGCCTTCCTCGGATTCACCTCGGTCAACATCTACAGCCAGGTGGGTCTCATCACTCTCGTGGGCCTGGTATCCAAGAATGGCATTCTCATTGTCGAGTTCGCCAACCATCTCCAGGAGGAAGGGCTCGACAAAGTTCGCGCGGTGATTCAGGCAGCGGCGACTCGGTTGCGTCCAATTCTCATGACGACGGCGGCCACGGTTGCTGGTCATACCCCCCTCATTCTTGCGCACGGTCCAGGAGCCGCGGCCCGCAACAGCATTGGAACCGTGCTGGTGACCGGTATGATTATCGGAACGGCGTTCACCCTTTTCGTCGTGCCCGCAATCTATGTTGTCGTTGCCAGAACCCGCCGGAAGGTGTCCGAGAAGACGGTTCCGTTGCGGCAAGAGGAGCCCGCGCTGGCGTCCTGAACTTTGCTGCGGAGGGTCGCACTTCGTGTTGGGGTCTCCGGTCCCTTTTCGAAAGTTCTGAAACGTCGAATGCTTAGGTTTGCCTGTCTGCCAAAATTTGAGAGAAGCTCATTGGTATGGGAACGGAAATCGAACGCAAGTTTCTAGTGCTCGGAGATGGCTGGCGTGCCGGCGCTTCGGGTTGCAGCTACCGGCAGGGCTATCTTTCGCGAGACGTGGAGCGAGTCGTGCGCGTCCGCCAGGCGGGAACTTCCGCCCGTCTGACGATTAAAGGAATTTCGCAGGGCACGACGCGGCCGGAATATGAATATCCGATTCCTTTCTCGGACGCACAGCAACTGATGAAGCTGTGCCTTCGCTCTGTCATCGAAAAGACCCGTTACGTCGTGGAATACCGTGGCAAGCGCTGGGAAGTGGATGAATTTCACGGCGAGAACCAGGGGCTGGTTTTAGCCGAGATCGAGCTTTCGCGCGAAGACGAGCCGATTGAGATTCCGCCCTGGATTGGCCAGGAAGTTTCCGCCGATCGACGCTACTTTAATGCCTACTTGAGCGAGCATCCGTACACTCAATGGAACGCGAAGTAAGAATTTGATCGCCATCTAAGTTGCTATGATTGCGGCTGAAAGCGCCGGGGAGCCTGGGCAAACAATTGGGGCGTATCTGATCGGTCGTCTGCGCGCCCTTGGCGTCGGCCATGTGTTTGGAATTCCCGGCGACTACGTCCTCGGCTTTTACGATCAGCTTGTCGCCAGCGAGCTCCAGGTGGTGACCACGTGCGACGAGCAGGGCGCAGGGTTCGCGGCGGACGCCTATGCGCGCCTTCGGGGGCTCGGTGTCGTGTGCGTCACCTATTGCGTGGGAGGGCTCAAAGTGGCCAACGCGACCGCCGGAGCATTTGCGGAGAAATCGCCTGTGGTAGTGATCAGTGGTGCGCCAGGTATGAAGGAACGTGAGAAAAACCCGCTCCTTCATCACAAAGTAAAAGAATTCGACACCCAGCGAAAAGTTTTTGAGCAGCTGACGGTAGCCTCGGCGGTCCTGAGCGATCCGCAGACCGCCTTTCAGGAGATCGACCGTGTCTTACACGCCGCCCTGCGCTACAAGCGGCCCATTTACATTGAGCTCCCGCGCGACATGGTGGCGCGCCTCGGTATCGAGCACCATTCTCCAGCGCAATTTCATGAAGTGAGTGACCCCGCCGCTCTCGAGGAAGCTCTCGGAGAAGCGGTCGCCATGATCAATGCCGCACGTCAACCCGTGATTCTCGCGGACGTCGAAGTTCACA
This sequence comes from uncultured Verrucomicrobiae bacterium, assembly GCA_963824895.1. Taxonomy (GTDB): domain Bacteria; phylum Verrucomicrobiota; class Verrucomicrobiia; order Chthoniobacterales; family Terrimicrobiaceae; genus DASTFP01. Next base: position 29,469 of record CAWGQS010000004.1, read on the forward strand.
GGTTCGGACTCCAGGAGTTGCTTCTCCAGTTGATTGAGAAGGCGAACATCCCGTTCGCTTCGACAATTCTCGGAAAATCGGTGATGAGCGAACAGCATCCCCTTTGTCTTGGTGTTTACGAAGGTGCCATGGGGCGCGATGACGTTCGCGCGTATGTCGAGGCCAGCGACTGCGTGATAATGCTCGGGACCTTCATGACCGACATCAACCTTGGCATTTACACCGCCCGGCTTGACCCTGCTCGGTCCATCAGTGCGACTAGTGAAAAGCTTTCGATCCGCTATCACACCTTCGAGGAGGTCCGCTTCAAGGATTTTATGCGAGGGCTTATCGAGGCCGATCTACGGCGCCGGCAGTCTGACTCCCATCCGCATCCGAAAGAAGAACCGGAATTCAAAGTCGAACCTGGGGCAAAGCTGACGGTGAAGCGCCTCTTTCAGCGCCTTGATGCGTTCTTGAGCGATGAGACGATTGTTGTTGTGGACGTGGGCGATTCACTTTTCGGCGCAGCAGACCTCTTTATCCATAAGCGCACCGAGTTTCTTGGGCCTGCTTATTACGCGTCGATGGGATTTGCCGTGCCTGCGGCCATTGGCGCTCAACTGGCCAATCCGTCTCTCCGCCCGTTGGTCATCGTCGGGGACGGCGCATTTCAAATGACGGGTATGGAAGTCGCGACGGCGCTACGCCTGAATTTGAATCCCATCATTCTGGTCCTGAACAATGCGGGGTATGGCACCGAGCGACACATTCACAATGGGCCATATAACGACATTCTGTCGTGGCAATATTCTAAAATCCCCGAGGTTCTGGGCGGCGGGCGAGGCTTTGTTGCCAAGACCGAAGAGGAATTCGACCACGCTCTTCTCGCAGCGAAGGCCGATTCGGCTCACATCAGCATCATCGACGCACATCTCGATCCGCTGGATCGCTCGCCCGCATTGGAACGTCTAGCCGAGCGGCTGTCGAAAAAGATCTGATCCCGCGAATCAGCATGCCGTTTTCCCTCGTCGGCTGGGTCCACGAAGAAATTCGGCTAGCTGCCTAGGCGAGCCCTGATACCCTTTGGAATGGCGTCGATGGTGGAGTTGCGCAATGTCAGCAAGAGGTTCGGCAGCTTTACGGCCCTTGAGGAGGTCAGCTTCCATATCGCCGAAGGCGAGTTCATGACCTTCCTGGGGCCCTCAGGCTGTGGAAAGACAACCTGTTTGCGCTTGATTAGCGGCTTTGAAAATCCTTCCACGGGCGAGGTCTTCATTGCCGGCAAGAATGTCACGCACGACCCGCCTTACCGCCGCAGCGTGAATCAGGTCTTTCAAAGTTACGCGCTCTTTCCGCACCTCTCCGTCTACGAGAATATTTCCTTTGGCTTACGCATGAAGAAGCTCGCCGGAGCTGAGGTCAGGCGACGGGTCGATCGAGTCATTGAAATGACCTCGCTGCACGATTTTGCAAACCGCAAGCCGGCCCAACTCTCCGGAGGTCAGCGCCAGCGCGTGGCGCTGGCGCGTGCCATTGTCTGCGAACCCAAAGTCCTCTTGTTGGACGAGCCGTTGAGTGCTCTTGACGCCAAACTGCGGACGCAAATGCGCTCCGAGCTCAAGCAACTCCAGAAACGTCTCGGCATTACCTTCATCTTCGTCACCCACGATCAAGAGGAAGCGCTGACGATGAGCGATCGCATCGCTGTCATTAGTTGTGGACGGGTGGAACAGATCGGGTCCGTCAACGAAATCTACTACCATCCCGCGAGCCGCTTCGTGGCGACATTCATCGGCGAGACCAACATTGTAGATGCCCAGGTCGCGGGCAAAGATTCGGACCTGATCGATTGCCGCATTGAGGGCGGCATGGTGCTCCAGGTGAAAGCGGGCACTCCAGCGGTCGCAAGCAATGTTCTTCTCTCGCTGCGTCCAGAAAAGATTCGTCTCTACCGAGACCGCCCCCAGGGCCGCAACGTCTTTTCAGGCCGTGTCCTGGGGGAAGTTTTCAAGGGAGCCGTTAACGACTTGACGGTCGCTGTGGTCGGTGGACTCGAGCTCCGGGCAATTATTGCCAACGATGGGCAGCAGGAATTTGATTTTCACGAGGGCGAGGAAGTTTTTTGCCGAATACAGCCCGAAGACATCAACATCATCTCCTCGTAGAGTTCCCCTCGCTTGGCGGGAAAGTTTTGATCGTGCCTTGCGATCGAGGGAAATTTTCGACAATCGCTGTCGCGATTCGTTCAAAAATCTCCTGCGTTGTGAAGGCAAGACGCGTTGAGAGAGCTTCCGCAACCCTTGGCACATTACGTGCTTATACATGGTGCCTCGTGCCGTCTTGGGCTCAAACAGGGTCTTGCAGTTCCTCTGAATGCGATCGAACGGCCGCGTAACCAAAAAACAAAGGAAAGGAACGAATGAAATCAATCACAAGGATCCTTGCTGCCCTAAGCATTGCCGGTGCGCTGCTGAGCCAGCCGGCCTTCGCAGGCGATGGCAAGAAAACGCTTCAAGAAAATGTTGCCGTTGAGGAGGCGCGCAAGTGGTGGGGGGCCTCGCTGAGCACAGGTTGGGACAGCCTTTACATGTTCCGCGGTGTCAACGTCCTGAGGTTTGACGAGGACGGAAACAAGCAGAGGTATGGCTCCAGTCTCTACTGGACCCAGGTGAACGTTTCCTTCATGCCGACGGAAAATGACACCATCACGCTGGGGAGTTGGATGGCCTTCGGCATTGGGAGGACCAAATATAAGGAATATAACGCGACGGTTAACTACGTTCACACCTTCGGGGATCTGGCTGTCGGGATGGGGTACACGTTTTACTACTATCTCAACACTGTCCTTTATCAGAACGAGCTGAACTGGACGGTCGCCTACACGTTCAAGCTGCCGGCAGGAATTACGCTCGTTCCGTCCGTCATCTATTATTTCAACCTCGGTCCTGACTTCGAAGATTTTGAACGGGGCACGGGCGCGGTTGAGACCACTTCCAGTTTCTTGATGGCCCGCTTGGACGCCGGCATTCCGATTTACAAGGACATCATCTCATTGGCGCCGTGGTTTGGCTTTGGCACGAGCTTTGATTTCAACGCCAGGACTGCCGACAACGCGAGCGGATTTGAGTTCTTTACCGGCGGCAATCACATCGAAGTCGGCATCGGACTTCCGATTAAGATCAACGATATGATCACGCTCTACGGGTATGGTGCTTACAGCTATCAGTGGGAAGGCTTGATTGGCACCGAACCGAGCACCTTCTGGGGTGGCGCCAAAGTGACGTTCTCGTTTTAAGCCGGACGTCTTTCAACCATCTTCGAGCCCTCTCCGCTCCGGCGGAGGGGGCCTTTTTTTGTCGCTGCAAAATCACGTGACATCGCGGGGACTTGCAGGATATTCGGTCCATGGATGTGCTGGAAACACTAGGCGTCGCGCTTGGGCTGGCTACCCTGGCGGGTATTAATCTTTATCTTACGGTCTTCGTCACGGGAATGGCCGTTCACTTTGGGTGGGTCGTCTTGCCTTCCAATCTTCAAGATCTTCTCGTGCTCGGCGATCCCTGGGTGATTGCGATTTCGGGGGTGCTCTATTTCACGGAATTCTTCGCGGACAAAATTCCGTGGGTCGACTCTGCGAATGATGCGCTCCACACGCTTGTCCGGCCTTTGGGTGGTGCATTGCTCGCCGTTCTCGCGCTCGGGCAGGCCGATCCGAGTATCAAAGTGATTGCGGCTCTCCTGGCTGGCGGAGCCGCTCTGACGGCCCATGCAGCCAAAGCGGGAACGCGATTGGTGGCCAACTTCTCGCCGGAACCGGTCTCCAATATTGGTTTGAGCTTTGGCGAAGACGCCTTGGTTCTCGGTGGGCTCGGCCTTCTGCTTTGGAACCCGATTGTCGCACTCGTCGTCGCAATCGTGGCTCTGGGGATAATCTGGACATTTCTACCTGGCCTTCTTCGCGGTGTGCGCTCAACCCTCTGGCTTGCTTGGAGGAAGGTGTTCGCCATGACGCAGGGCTCGTCGGGGACGCCGAACCAATTGCCGGCGTCGCTTCGCGGCGTCCTGCACCGTGAAGGCGCATCGGTCGAACTCGCCGCACCTTGCATTATTGCGGCCGGACCAGCGAAGCCAAAAGGGGCCCTTGGCTGGCTGGCACGACTCAGCGACGGCAGGTTATTTTTCGTCGGCTCTGGTGGCGGCAATCCCCGCACGCTGGAAGTTCCACTTGCCGGGGCCTTGACTGAACGCGAGTCGCGCTTTCTTGGCGAGAAACTTCTGGTTTGTCTGCCAAACGGGAAGACCTATGAGTTCGTGTTCGAAGCCGGATCCGGTGCCGCTGTAGACCAGATCGTTCGACCGACGGTCGAAACGTTCGGTAGCGAAAAAGGAGCTGCCATGGCGGTTTGACGGCCGCCGATGGTTGACTTTGACAGACCAGGTTTTCTTCTTCTGATCCCTGCGGCGATTCTCGTCCAGTGGGTGGGCGGGCGAAATTCGCTAACCAGCTGGTCGGCGCCTCAGAAAGCCTGGTGCGTGCTGCTGCGCGCGATCATTCTTTCTCTGGTGGCGCTCGCTTTGTCGGGCCCGCGATGGTTGACGAAAACAACCGATCCCGCCGTGGTGCTGCTGCGCGACGTCTCTGCCAGCATTGGGCGCGATACCCAAACGCAAAACGCAGAGTTGGCCACGACCTTCACGGCGAGCCAACCGCAACAGGTCGCGGAGGTGGCGTTTGCTCACGAGCCGAAGGTAATCAGGGGATTTGGGGAAAGCATTCCTCGAGACGTCTCGTTTGCGGAAAAGCACCAGGAGACTGACTTGTCGGCGGCCCTCGAGTTTGCGGCGACTCTTCTGCCTGCCAACCGCCCCGCCCGGATCGTGCTCTTTAGCGACGGAGTTCCCACCATGGGGCGCAATCCGATAGAAACAGCGTCGCAGCTGCAGGACGTCGAGATTGATACTGTCCCGTTGCCGGCGGTTTCTGGAGCGGACGCAGCGGTGGTCTCGATCAAGTTGCCGAACTCCCTGAGGGAGGGGGAAATTTTCGACCTTTCCGCGCAGGTCTTCTCGACGTCTGCGGTGCAGTCGGCGTCAATTCGTGTTTATCAAAACGACCTGCTCGTCAGTGAGATTCAAAAAGAGCTCTCCAAGGGAGTTTCGGACGTCGCCTTTCCAAATCTGCGGGCCGAAGGACGCATGGCGCTCTACGAAGTGGAAGTGAAAGTGCCGGAGGATTCCGCCGCGGAAAACAATCGGAAGAAGGTGGCCGTCGCACATTCGGGCCGGCCACGAGTGCTCATTATTGACCGGAACCCCACCCAGGCCGAGCCCTTGGCTCAAGCGATGCGCGCGTCGGATGTTGACGTCGAGATCCGCCCGCCCGAGGGTCTGGCGCCAGAGGTCGAGGGATTCGAAGCCTTTGATTTGATCATCTTCTCCGAAGCTCCTGCCGCCGACTTTTCCGATGAGCAGATGAAAACCCTTGAGAGATGGGTGAAGGATTTTGGCGGCGCGTTCATGATGCTCGGCGGCGAGGAGAGTTTTGGCGCCGGAGGGTATTTTCGCACCTCGATATCCAATCTGCTTCCCGTGCGAATCGAACGCGAAGAGCGCGAAGAAACACCCGTCGTCGCCCTGCTTGTCATCCTCGACCGTTCCGGCTCAATGTCCGCCCCGGCGGGTGGGCAGACGAAAATGGCGTTGGCCAACGAAGGCTCGGCCTTGGCACTTGACGTTCTGCAGGCAAAGGACCTGTTCGGACTTTTGGCTGTAGATACGCGCGTGCAGGAAGTGGTTCCGCTCGGTAGAATCAGCGACAAGGTTGGCGCCTCGAAGCGAATTGCTGGAATCACCTCCGGCGGCGGGGGCATCTATATTTACACTTCGCTGGCCGAGGCGTTGCCACGATTGCGAGAGGCGCAAGCAAAAATAAAACACGTCATCCTCTTTTCGGATGCTGCCGATGCGGAGGAAAAGTCTTCCGGCGAGCCCGGAACCAACAAAGCGGGAACAGGGAACTCAAGTTTTGATCTGGCGGCGGCGATGCTGGCAAGCCGAATCACGGTCTCCGTTGTCGCGCTCGGCACGGAGCAGGACAAGGATACGGCCTTCCTTCGGCAGTTGGCCTCCCAAGGGGGCGGGCGGTTCTATTTGACCGCAGACGCGGCGACGCTTCCGCGCTTGTTTGCCATCGAGACGATGCGCGCCGCGGAGTCGAGCCTTCGGGAAGACGCGTTCCTCGCGCAACCCACCGGTTCCAGCGAGGCCCTCAAGGGTATCAACTGGCAGGAGGCGCCGCTGCTCCTCGGCTTTAATACCTCACAGCTCAAGCCCGGAGCCGAACTTTTGCTGGCGACGGAAAGGGGCGATCCCCTGTTGGCTGATTGGCGCTATGGACTCGGGCGGGTCGCCGCCTTTACCAGCGACGCAAAGTCGCGCTGGGCGTCCGAGTGGTTGGGCTGGTCGGGCTACGGCAAATTGTGGGGACAACTCGTGCGGATGTTGGTTCGTCCGCCCGAGAGAAACGATTTGCGGATCGAGCTCCGCGAGGAAGGCAGCGACATCATCGTCGACTCGGAGGCCGTGACGGCGGAGGGAATGTTTCGCAACGGTCTCGAGGTCAACGCGTCTTTGGCTGCACAGACCGCCGAACCTGTCTCGGTGAAGAGCGAGCAAATAGCTCCGGGTCTTTATCGAGCCAGGCTGAAGAAGCCAGAGAGTGGAAGCGCGATCATTGCTGTGAGCGATGGTGCCGGGCGCCCAGTTTCCAAAGCTTGGACGCGTGATTATCCCGCGGAGTTTCAGATCACCAATGATGGAACCCCACTGCTTCGACAGCTTTCGATTCTCACCGGTGGAAGATTCGCTGTTAAACCTGAAGAAATGCTTCGGTCGGCGAGGCGTCCGGCCCTGACACGCAGGGAGCTCGCGCCGTGGCTTATTGCTGCCGCGCTGCTGTTGTTGCCCGTGGACATTTGGCTGCGACGCAGAGAATGGTCTCGGGTTCGCGAAAATTCCTTGCCGCCTTTTTCGCGAGCCAATTAGCCTTACCCGATGAAGATACTAGTTACCGGTGGCGCGGGATTCATCGGTTCTCATGTCGTTCGAAAGCTGCTGGAAACCGGCTATGACGTCGCCATTCTCGACGATTTCAATGACTTCTATGACCCGCGGATCAAGCGGGCAAACGTGAAGGAATTTAATGAAGAGGCAGAGATCATTGAGGCTGACATTCGGGATGCTTCCTCCATGAAAGATCTCGTGGGGCGCGGAGGCTACGAATCGATTATCCACATCGCCGCGCGAGCGGGCGTGCGTCCCTCGGTGCAAAACCCTTCCGCTTACATTGAGACGAACGTCGTCGGCACCTTCAATCTCCTTGAGGCCGCGCGCTCAAGTGGGGTTGGTCAGTTTCTTCTTGCCTCGAGTTCTTCGGTCTACGGCATGGCGCGAAAGGTGCCCTTTTCGGAGGACTTGGCACTTCCTCAGACCCTAAGTCCGTACGCCGCGACCAAGCTCGCCGCCGAGCATCTTTGCGGAAGCTACTCACATCTTTACCAGTTGCCGGTTGTGGTCATGAGGTTCTTTACGGTTTACGGGCCGGCCCAGCGCCCAGACTTAGCGATCCATAAATTTACCGACTCTATTTATCACGGCAGGCCCATCCAACAATATGGGGACGGGACAACACGTCGTGACTACACCTACGTGGATGATATCGTTCAAGGCGTGATCGGAGCTCTCAAATACCGCAGGACGCCGTTTGAGATTTTCAACCTCGGCGAGAACCAAACCACAACGCTCTCAGACCTCATCGTTTCCATCGAGAACGCTCTCGGTAAGAAGGCTATCATCGAACATTTGCCGGAGCAGCAGGGGGATATGCCGCTGACCTGCGCCGACATCGACAAAGCTCGCGCCTTGCTCGGCTACCACCCGCGCGTAAAAATCTCTGAGGGTATTCCGAAGTTTGTCGACTGGTATCTGAAGCAGCAGAAACGATGACGGTCGCCGACCTTCTGCGTGAGTTGATTCGCATTCCAAGCGTCAACCCCGATGGCGACCCAGAGGCGACACCCGCCGGCGAAAAAGAATGCGCGAATTTCGTTGCCGATTTCCTTCGCTCTTGCGGCGCGGAGGCATGGCTCGAAGACGTTCTCCCCGACAGACCGAATGTTCTGGGCCGCTTTCCTTCCACCGGGAAGGCGAAGCCGCGGCTCCTGTTCGCTCCGCATACGGATACGGTGAGTGTTGCCGGGATGACCATCGATCCCTTCTCGGGTGAGCTGCGCGATGGCAAGATCTGGGGTCGCGGGGCATCCGACACGAAAGGCTCAATGGCGGCAATGCTTTTTGCCTTGCGCGAGTGCAAAGATATCTTGCCACGTCTTTCTCACGAGATCTGGTTTGCGGGATTCATGGGCGAAGAGGCCGCCCAGCAGGGCGCCCGGGCCGTAGCCGCCAGACAACGCTTCGATTTTGCCATCGTCGGTGAGCCGACGCGTTTGCAAACGGTCAATACGCACAAAGGATCGGTTTGGTTAACCCTACGAGCGCACGGACGCGCCGCTCATGCGTCGACGCCGCAGCTTGGCGAAAATGCTATCGAAAAAATCCTGGCCGTCCTCGAAATGCTCCGGAGTGAGGTTTTGCTGCGCTTTGGCTCGGCAAGCGATGAGACGCTCGGCCGACTAACGTTTAACATCGGAACGATTCAGGGCGGAAGAGAGATCAATATTGTGCCTGATCTCTGCGAGGCGACGGTCGATATCAGGACTCTCCCTGGCCAGGATCTTGCCCCGCTGCTTGATTCTTTGGCGCAGCGATTTCCCGGAGTTCAATTCAAGCGGAAGATTTCTGGTCCGCTCAAGACAGATCCCGCCCACCCGTTTATCGAGTTGCTTGAATCCTGCGGTGCTCGACGCGTCGGCGCACCTTGGTTCTGTGATGCCGCGTTGTTGGCCGCGGCGGATACCCCCGCGGTGGCGCTGGGACCAGGTTCGATGGAGCAGGCGCATACGGCTGATGAATGGATTTCTCTGTCCGATCTCGAGGCCGGGGTGGAATTCTTCAAAACGCTCTTGGAAAAGTTGCGCTCGCCCTGAAGCCAGACGCGCGTCCGTCGAGGTGTGTTAAGTTCTAAGTTTTAAGTCTTAAGTTTCAAGAGGGATGCACTGCGGAATGAGCTTGGCTTGCCTTAAAACTTAAATCTTTAAACATAAAACTTCTGTAGCGCCGGCGTGCGAGACCCGATGTTCTCACGCACAGTGGAACAAATTAACGACCTGCCCTGCGATTGCGTTTGAGTTGCGATAGGCCGCGCGTTCATGCTGAATACTCGCCTGTTTTTCGATGCCAGAGCAAACCGCCATCTCTCCAGTGCGCCAAGAGGACTTTCCTGAGTGGTATCAGCAAGTTATTCGAGCGGCCGATCTCGCGGAGAATTCCGAAGTGCGGGGTTGCATGGTGATCAAGCCGTGGGGCTATGCTCTTTGGGAGCGAATGCAATCCGTTCTTGACGGGATGATCAAGGCGACTGGTCACCGCAACGCCTACTTTCCACTTTTCATCCCTTTGAGCTATCTGGAAAAGGAAGCCGCGCACGTTGAGGGTTTCGCCAAGGAGTGCGCTGTGGTTACCCATCACCGCCTGGAAAGTAAGGATGGCAAGCTGGTTCCGGCTGGCCCGCTGAGCGAGCCGCTCGTCGTTCGTCCCACGTCGGAAACGATCATCGGCGCAGCTTACGCGCGCTGGATCAAGTCCTGGCGTGATCTCCCGGTTCTCTTGAATCAATGGGCTAATGTTGTTCGCTGGGAGCTTCGGCCCCGCTTGTTCCTGCGAACCACGGAGTTCCTGTGGCAAGAAGGGCACACTGCGCATGAGACCGAATCCGAGGCGCTTGCCGAGACGATGAAAATGCTTGGTGTCTATGAGACCTTTGCGCGCGACTATCTGGCCATCCCGGTAATTTCCGGCGAGAAGACCGAAAGCGAGCGCTTTCCCGGCGCGGTGCGGACGCTTTGCATCGAGGCAATGGTTCAAGATCGAAAAGCCATTCAGGCGGGGACTTCGCATTTCCTGGGACAGAACTTTTCGAAAGCGTCTGGCATTCAGTTCCAATCTCGAAATGGGAATCTTGAATACGCGTGGACGACCAGTTGGGGCGCCACCACTCGCCTCATCGGGACGTTGATCATGGCTCACGCGGATGACGATGGGCTCATGCTGCCGCCGCGCATCTCCCCGGCACATGCGGTGATCATTGCGATAACGCCGAAGGAGGAAAGCCGCGCTGCCGTGCTGGAAGTGGCGGAAAAAACCGCGGCTTCGTTGCGCCAACTTCGCTATCGAGATGAGAGAGTGAACGTAGAGGTCGATGCTCGCGATCTCGGTGGCGGCGTGAAGAATTGGGAGTGGATCAAAAAAGGAGTTCCTGTGCGGATAGAAATTGGACCTCGGGACCTCGGCAAGGGGACGGCGGTTGTTTCCCGTCGAGACCAGTCGCATCGGCATAAGTCTCACCTCTCAATCGGAGAACTGATTGAGCAGTTCCCAGGAATGCTTGACGACATTCAGGCGGGCATGCTGGCTCGCGCCGCGGCGTTTCGCGACAGTCACACGCGGGTCATTGAGAGCAAGGAGGAATTTTACGCCTTTTTCACTCCGCAAAATGCCGACAAGCCGGAAATTCATGGCGGGTTTGCACTTGCCTATTGGAATGGCAGTGCTCAGCTTGAAGCTCAGATCAAAGAGGATTTAAAGGTGACGATCCGCTGCATTCCCTTCGAAAATACACCAGTCAGCCGGTCGCTGTATTTTCACGGGTGAGTCTGCCAGTCAGCGAGCAGTTTGGGCCAAATCCTACTAGCAAAATTCTCCCCTCCCGAACTGCATGTCCTTTATTCTGGTTATCAACTGCGGAAGCTCATCGTTAAAGTTTTCCATTATCGATCCCGCGAACGGAGCGCCGCAGATACAAGGTCTTGCTGAGCGCTTGAATACTCCGCAGGCGACTCTCAAGTCAAAGTTCGCCCAGGGAGTGAATTACGAAGTCGAGCTGCCCAATGCGAAGCACATCGATGTTCTCGACGAGATTCTTCGCGAGATGGGAGACATCAAGATCGTCGGTGTTGGCCACCGGGTGGTTCATGGCGGAGAGGCGTTTTCCGACAGCGTGAAGATTGATCCGAATGTGGTCCAGGGAATTGATGAATGCATTGAACTGGCTCCGCTGCACAATCCGGCCAATTTAACGGGAATCCGTGCTGCCATGCAGCGCTTCCCGGATGTCCCGCACGTGGCGGTTTTCGATACCGCTTTTCATCAAACGATGCCTCCCCGTGCATACCTTTACGCCATCCCGTACCGCTTCTATGAGGGCCTCAGGGTGAGACGCTATGGATTTCATGGCACAAGTCATGGATTTGTGGCGGGCCAGGCCGCCAAAGTTCTCGGGAAGCCGCTCGAGGAACTCGACTTGATTACCGCACATCTTGGCAACGGCTGCAGCGCCTGCGCCATCAAGGAAGGCCACAGTGTTGACACGACCATGGGCTTGACACCTCTGGAGGGACTCGTGATGGGAACTCGAAGCGGAGACGTAGATCCGAATCTTCATGACTACCTGTCCCGGCGCATCGACTACGACCTGGCCGGCATAACGAATATTCTGAATCGTGAAAGCGGTCTCCTCGGCCTTTCCGGTCTCAGCAATGACATGCGCACGCTTGTGCAGGCCATCAACGAAGGCAATGCCCGGGCGGATCTTGCCGTCGACGTATTCTGTTACCGGTTGGCCAAAGCGATCCTTGCCCTGAGTGCGGGGCTCGACCGCATCGATGCTCTGATATTTACTGGCGGGATCGGCGAAAACTCCGCACCGGTTCGGACAAGAACGCTTGGGTATCTCCGTGTTCTCGGGGCGCAAGCCGATCCGGAGCTCAACGAGAAGAACGGCGTACCTGCCTCGGGAAGAATTACTACCCAGGACTCTGGTCTTCTCGCTCTCGTCGTCGCCACCAACGAGGAGCTCGTCATCGCGCGGGAGACCTCACGCTTTCTTTAATTCAACCCCCACGTCCATGCCTCACACGCTTTACCTCGCACCTTGCGGATCCAAAGTCGGGCTTACTTCCATCGCTCTCGGTCTTGTTCGTGCGCTCGATAATCGAGGCGTCCGCGTCGCGTTTTTCAAACCGATCGGCCAACCCACGGCGCATACGACAGGCGCCGAGCGTTCCACGCACTTTATTCGAGCAACCACCAGCTTGCGGCCGGCACTGCCGATTTCGCTGGACGAGGCGGAGCGCCTGATTTCATCCGAGCGGAGCGATGAGTTGATGGAGCGTATTATGCGCGACTTCCACGAATCAGCTTCAGACGCCGATGTCGTCGTGGTGGAAGGGCTCGCTCATTCCTCGGAGATGCCTTTCGGAGCGACGCTCAACGCGCAGCTCGTCAGAACTCTGAGCGCGCAGGTGATCCTGGCCGGATCGCTCGCCGGACTATCGATCGAAGAGTTTGAGGAACGGCTCGAAGTCGCGGCCACCCAATATGGGGGACTGGATTCCGGCACAATCATCGGCTGCATCATCAATCATGTGCCGGACCCGCAAAAGCTCCCGCTGGCTGGCCTTCGAACTTCTTTGGCGGTGAAAAGCCGAGTGCTCGAGCGCGGCAGTTTCCATCTGATTGGAGCCATACCGCAAAATCCGGAACTTACGGCGTGTCGCGCTATCGATATCGCCCGTCACCTTGGCGGTGAGGTCTTGCACGAAGGTGAAATCCAGATTCGCCGCGTGAAGAAAATTTCGGTGTTGGCGCGCACCGTCCCCAACATGCTGCACACCTTCCAAGCAGGAACGATTCTGGTGACACCGGTCGATCGCAGTGACGTGATCATGGCCGTTGCTTTGGCGGCCCTGAAAACTCCCATTGCCGGACTGGTGCTCACGGGAGGCTTTGACTTGGATCAGCGCGTCTGGAATCTAAGTGCCCCTGGAATTGAAACCGGCCTGCCCGTTATTCGCGTCCAATCGAACAGCTGGGAGACAGCGACCCACCTCCATCAAATGGATCCCGAAGTGCCCGAGGACGATATCGAACGCGTTCAACTGGGGATGGACCACGTGGCACTTTACATCGACGCGGATTGGATTGCCTCCCGGGCCGCCATTCCCGTGGAAACCAGGATGTCGCCCGCGGCATTCTGCTATCGGGTCACGGAGCGCGCCCGAGCCGCGGAGAAACGCATCATCCTTCCCGAAGGCGATGAACCGCGCACCATTCGCGCGGCAGCCCTCTGCGCACAGCGTGAAATCGCTCGCTGCATCCTGCTCGGAAACCCCGAGGAAATTCAACGCGTCGCTGCAGGCTTGGAAGTCGAGCTGCCCAAGAACCTCGAGATACTGGACCCTACGCTGCTTCGCTCGAGCTGTGTCGGCCCGCTGGTGGAGATGCGCAAGAACAAGGGCCTCACTCCGGAAGACGCAGCCGAACTGCTGAAGGATAATGTCTGGCTGGGGACGGTGATGCTTGCGCAGGGTGAGGTGGATGGTTTGGTTTCCGGCGCAGTGCACTCAACTGCTAATACGATCCGCCCAGCCCTGCAGATCATCAAGACCAAGCCAGGTGCCAAAGTCGTGTCGTCGATATTTTTCATGTGCCTTCCCGACCAGGTATTGGTTTATGGCGACTGCGCCGTGAATCCCGATCCCGATGCGGAGACCCTGGCAGACATCGCCATCCAAAGCGCGGACTCCGCGGAGCGGTTTGCGATTCCCGCGCGCGTGGCGATGATCAGCTATTCAACCGGGGAGTCTGGCTCCGGGGCTGATGTGGACAAGGTGCGGGAAGCGACTCGCCTAGCCAAGGCGAAGCGTCCGGATTTGCTCCTCGACGGGCCGCTCCAATACGATGCGGCGTCGATGGCAGATGTCGCCGCGATCAAGGCGCCTGAGAGCCCGGTGGCCGGACGCGCGACCGTCTTCATTTTTCCCGATTTGAACACCGGGAATACCACATACAAAGCTGTGCAACGCAGCGCCAATGTGATCAGCATCGGTCCCATGCTTCAGGGCCTCCGACGCCCAGTCAACGATCTTTCCCGTGGGGCATTGGTGGAGGATATCGTTTACACAATTGCCATAACTGCAATTCAAGCTGGACAGGGGTAATCGCGAGCGCGGAAACCGCCGTGTCGGCTTAATATCGTGGTGCCCTCACAGTTCCCGCTTCGAGTTCGTTGCGCCGACTCTGGATGATTTGGCTGGCGATCTCGTGGACCATCTCCTCGATCAGCAGGCGCAGGTGGCTGCCGCTCCGAAAATCTGAAGGGGCGATGTTCCGGACCCGGTCTGCACGCGTGCAGAGCTGGTAGCATTTCTTGAAACTCAAGCGGGACGGATCTTCCGGGTTGTATACTGCGATGGCCTGACCACCGTTGCGGCGCATCACAGTGAAGCAGGGAACGTCTGTGGGACCATCACCGACGTAAATCATGTTGGGAAACGGGATGGGTCGAAGTTCAGGCGGCATATGGTCGTTCACATCCTGGCTCATATCGAGCATGCCCTTATTGATCCGGAACAAAAATTGCGTCTTCTGCGTATGACTGATCACACGTCGCGGGAAAGTGATTCTTCCCTGTGAGTCCTCCGCGAACTCGCAGCCAAAGATCGCTCGGACGTAGGGCGCGAGTTGGCAGCCGTCGAGGATGGCTTTTAGCCCCGAGGAAACGATGTAATGCTCGACGGTGATGCCGTGAGTCGTCTGCTCCGCAGAAAGGAGATCCTGCTTAAACTCTTCGAACATCTCGGGCAGTCCCTTGTAAAATGTCAGGCGCCCTCCAAGGCTGCGCAATTCAGTCGTAGTCGGCCGATCCATCTCCAGGGAGTCGAGCAACACCTTCATATAGGCCAACTCGTTGTCGTATCCGGCGTCTTTCACCAGTTCGGCGCATCGTCTCCAAAATCTCTCCGGGTTGATGCCGAAGACAGGAAAGATCGCCTCTTCCTGCATGTAGGCAGGCGAAAGCGTCTGATCGTAATCATAGATGATCGCGATCGTGTTTTGGGGCACCGCCATATCCTTCCGCTAGCAGAAGCCCGAGGTCTTCTAAACAAGTTTTATGTTTAAAGTCTTAAGTTTTAGGACAAAGACAGCTCATCCCGCAGCATCGCCTCTTGAAACTAAAACCCTTAACACTTGCTCTAACCTTGCGTGGGTATTGGCGGCGGTGCGAGCGCCTTTCTCCCCATTTTTCTGAAGTATCCGCCACCACTGAATTGGTTCCAGGCCCAGCGAAGCCAGCGAATGAGTGATGCCGCCAGCCAGAGAGCCCAGAGCAGCATGAGGACCCGATACCACCAGATCGAAACAGCGAAGCATCCAGGCGTGGGCAACGCCGCCTCGGATCGCGCTTGATACCACCGAAGCAGGGTCCGGTCGGAACCGTTGCCCAAGATAAACATCTCCGGGTTTCCCAGGAGCCCCGCCGCGACAACTGCCACAAAGATCACGAGGGTCACCGCAGTAAGAGCGATTAGAAAAAGCTGCAGCAAATTGAACCCCCATGCGGGAAGGTTCAGAAATGAAGGCCGACCCCGCCAGGCCAGGAAGAATAGCCATCCGATCACGGCTAAGGCAGCCGGCAACGGTACTTGGGTGAGTCCGATGGCGAGGAGCATCCATTCGAAGGACCGCAGCGGAGAGGTTGAAATGCGACCCAACACCCACGCCGCAATCAAGGCGGAAGCCAGGATGCTCCAGAATCTGACGGCGGGACCTCGCAGAGGACCTTGCGTCCAGAGAATCCAGCGGTCGCTCGGGATGCTCACCGAGGTCTCGATGTTCGCACTTGGGACCGGTAGTCGGACCTGCTCTGCCGCAGAAAAAAACCCCAGCGTTTGATTGATTTTCCATCCCGCTGAGACCAACTGTTCGCCCGGGTGAAGAGGCACAATGAGCTTCGTTCCCTCCTTGCGGACTGGAATCGCTCTTCCGCTCTGTGAAAGGAAAGTTATCTCAGCTTCGGCGGGCAGATCCACGAGGAAATCCTCGCCGAGGCTGCTCCTGATCGAAAGATCCAGCTTGGAAACCCGCTGTCGTTTGCCCAGCGAGATCTCATGCTGAACGCTGTTGACCGTGACGGTAGCGCCCGGGATGGCTTCCGGCCGGCTTATCGCCAGTTCGGCGTGCTCCCCCGGCCACGGGTGCCACATTGGTATGAGCTCGGGATTACCAGGATCAAAGATCGGAGCGAGTCCGGAAATGTCGATGTTCCAAACAGGCGAGGCCATTAGACGCCACCTCTCGACCCAGGTGGCGTCGGCGTTCGCCGCCAAGCTGATCTTGTCCGTAATCGCGAGTTCGCTATTCCAAACGAACTCTGAATCGTTCGCCCCCAACCGCACTTCAATCAGGTTATCTTTTACGTTTGCGTTTGCCGAGAGGACCCTTTCGCCAGGGAGCAGAGGAACGCGAAGGGCGATCGCGGTTCCAAGTGGCGAGAGCCGCGATACTTTCGTGTGTACTTGCCACGCAAGGCCAAGTTGAAGGTTTCGCTCGATGGCGGCAACAGTTTGAAATTGCTGCCGATCGTAACTTGCTTTGCCAGCGGCGGACTTGCTCTTTCGAACGAAGAAAATTTGTTCTTCCGGCACGCCGTCGGGCCGTATCCCGCTGACGTTCCAGTCAGGCGCATCGACAGTAATCTGACGAGGTTTCAGAGTGAATGTCAGTTGCCATTCCTCGGCTTCTGGGAGCAACCCTTCGATGTGTACTTTGTGGACCCCTTGAGGCACAACGACCCAGAGATAGTTCTCTTCACGGCGCACAGGCGCCTGCTGCTCTCCCTCTACGAGAACCAAGGTTGGGGTCCATCCAGGCAAGTGCCCGGGCAGGGGAACGGCCGTGCGAATGGCCGCATGGACTTCGGCATCGATACTGATCCTTCGATCGTCCAGTCTGACGGCAAGCGACGAAATATCAGCCGCATTGGGGTAGGCGTCGGAAGGTTCAAGCAACCGCTGACGCAGCGTATTGATCATATCCCGATCGGGTAGTTGTGCCTGGACGGAAAATTCGGAACCAGCCAGGACGAGAGCCAGAATGCCGATGCGTGCCGAGTGGCCGAAGATCAAGGGACGCGCGCGGCGCGCATTCAGGAGAATATAGGCCAGAGCGAGTAAAAGCACGACCCGCAGCACGGTCAAGGCACGCTCGACCAGGAGCGAAATCAAGACGGGACGAACCGTCTGCGACCCCAGCACGGGTCCGTTCCAGCCAAAGCTCGTCACCCGCCAACTCCAATTGGGCACACCGGGGCCCGTCTGGATGCGAGCGTTTGGTTCATACAGGAGATTGCTGTCGGGCTTTGGCGGGGGGACGCGGAGGGGCGCAGCAGATTTCGCGCGGGCCGCGTCGACCGCTTCCGACGGTTGAGCCTCGCCTTCTAGCGCGACCGCTTCGAACCTTTGCGAGGGTGTTGACTGGCTCGCATCAAGAAATTCGAGTTGCGGATACAACGCCTGCTGCACTTGCCTGGCAAGAAACGGGACCAGCAAGAAGATCAGGGCCGCGATCGCCAGCCACTTCCAAATATTCACCAGACGACGTCCCCAACCCTCTGGGACAACGCGAAGGAGGGCGAGCGGCATTAGCAGGGCCAGCCAAACGTAGCGCGGCGCTCCAGGTTCTTGGTAAGATAGGCCGAAGGCGAGCAGAGCGAGCAGAGCTGTCCCCAGACCCCAAAGGCGAAAGACGGCGAGGGAGAAAACCAGAAGAAGGAATAGGTCAAGCAGGCTCCAGGCAGTCAGCCAGTCACCACGCACCCAATCCGCGCCGAAGAGAGCGAGGAGTCGCCATCCGGGAGGAATATTGAGGGTAACGCTTAACGCGTCGGTGTCTGCCTGCCAGCCGGATGCCGGGAGCTCACCCGTGTGCTCGATGCGTCCGGTGGCTTCGAGGTTGAGATTGCGCGAGCGAATTTCGACGCCCACGGCTCCGTTTTTGGAATTGCGGGTGACGAGCAGTCCCTGGCCGTCCGCGAGCACGGAGCCGAGATCCTGGCCCGGAGCTGCATCGAGCCGCCAGATCTGCTGCATCTGACCCGCGATGTGATCCCGGAAAGTGATTCCGCCTCCGTTTTCGTCCAGCCATAACGAACGGTTGATCCTCAATCCCTCGGGCTTTTGAGCTCCCATTCCCCGCATCCGTTCTTCAATGCGCAGCGGTGAAGAAGTTTGCCAGCGATAGACTGGCAGGTCCCGCCATCGTTCGGGAAATGTCGTCTGCGAGACATCGACAGGCGGTGCCCCAACGAGTTCGACCATGCGCAACTCGGGATTCGCTCGAAATCCAATCAGTTCTTCCGAGACCGCCGGCGTGGCGTCAGGCGCATAACGGACTTCCTTTGCATTATCCAGACGGAAGGCGTCCACATGCACGGTCCACTTCCCGGGACGCACTTGGGCTTTTATCCGACCGGCATCATCTACGGCCACGGGAATCGGACTATCGATCGCCGCAAGTTGCCAGCCTTCCGGGAGGATTGAACCGATCTGCTCTTCTCGATTTTTCCCCGAAACGCTCAGCTCAATTTCGCTCCGCAGCCAAAGCGGAATGCCATCTTCGAGGACAGCATAAACTTTAATGCCGAGAAAATCCGCGTCGGCCTGCTCGACGGCACCGTCTCGTTTCAACCACAGGTTGCCCTCTGCGTCCCACGCAGGCGATTCAACGACGGCGCCTTGGAGAGTGAGTGCAAGGATGCCAATCTCCTTAGGAATCGCCAGTTTGGCTGGAACTTCGCTCCAGCGGTAGTCGCCTTCGAGTCGAAAGACTCCGGCCGGCAACTTCACCGACGGTCGTCCATCGTGCTCGACGATCGGTTGTGCGATACCGTTCGCCTTGACCTCGTGTGGCCAGACCGTCCCGTCGCCCGGCAGTGGCAGCCATGACTCGCTAAAGATGGTGACCTCAAGCTCGAAGCGACCGGAAGTGTGCTCGATATTGAGTGTCAGACGCGAGGGCCAAAAGCAAAGCGGTTTGGTCGGATCTCGATATGGCGTGGGACAGGCGCGATCCGCATCATCCCAAGTCGCCCACTGTTCCCAGCCTCGCAGCGGACCTGGAAGTTCTCTGGTCAACGAGGGTCGTTTGGGCGCGGATGCCCAAAGGAAGAATCGCCAATACCAAGAACGTTGCCAGGAGGAAAAGCGCGGCGGCTTGCTCATAGGAAAGGTCGCTGATTGAACAGATCATTGCCCCGTCGCGCCAGAGGAATGTTCAAGCCGATCGATCAGTGAGACTATACATGGGGCTCATGTGGCGTTTATTGGATTATGGAATCTTCGGCTTTCGAATTTACCCGTCGTCGTTTCCTTAAGGCAGCCGCCTTGAGCGCGAGTTATTTTACCGTCCCAGGCCTCTTTGCCGAGGAACTGATGCGCAGGACGCCAGAGATGACCGCCGGACCACTCTATCCCGACAAACTTCCGCGGGACACTGACAACGACCTTATCATTGTGAACGACTCAATCACTCCTGCGATTGGGCAGATCACGCATTTAAGTGGGCGGATTCTGGATACCAGAGGAGAGCCGATCCGCGACGCCCTCATTGAGATTTGGCAAGTCGACAATACGGCAACGTATTTGAAGGAGCGAAGTCACCGAAGGGACGGAGACCTTCGATGCGAATTTCCAAGGGTTTGGGCGCTTTCTAACCGGATCAACTGGCGAGTATTATTTTCGAACTATCAAACCTGTCCCTTATCCGACCCGCTCGGCGCCACATATTCACTTCATGATTAAAGTGAAGGGTCAACCGGCCGTGGAGTACGCAGCTTTATATTCAAGGCCATCCGGGCAACTTGCGTGACGGTCTTTACCGGTCGATCGGCGATCCAGATGCTCAAGCGGCAGTGACGGTGGCCTTTTCGCCGGTTGAAGGATCACGGATCGGGGAGCTCGTCGCCAAGTTTGATATCGTGCCGGGCTTCACGCCGGCAGGTTGAGCGCGCGTTATCGCCATCGAGGAGCGCCTTTGCCCCGGGGCGAACCTCAGCCACGGTGGTCCATGACGGTGCTGTAGCGACGATGTCCTCATCGTCGTGGGCTCTTCCCCGGCGGCGGGGACGCCGCCGCTACAACAACGAATCGCGCATTCAGTGCTGTTCATTTTCTGCTCCTTCTCGCCAGAAATTGCTGCTGGCGTTTGCTGGTGAGAACAGGCATCTAGGCCGGCTACAATCGTGCGAAGAGTATGCCCAAGATCCGAGCAAACGGAATCGAGTTGTTCTACGAAGAAAGCGGAATCGGCGAGCCGTTGTTGCTGATCGCGGGCTTTGCTTGCGACCACACGAATTGGTGCAAGCTTGTCCCGTTGCTCGCCTCGGCAGGTCGCCTGATCACCTTTGACAATCGTGGCGTGGGCCAGTCTAGCTCGCCCGAGACGCCTTATAGCATTCGTCACATGGCAGAGGACACAATTGGGCTCTTGGATGCGATCGGCCTGGATTCCGTTCATGTAGCAGGTCATTCGATGGGCGGGCAAATTGCGCTCGAGCTGGCGCTTACTTGCCCCGGACGAGTCAAGTCTTTGATCCTCCTGTCCTCGTGCGCGAAGATGGAGGAGCGCGGGAGGACGGTGATCGAGTTGTGGGGCAATCTTCCCAAGCTCGTGGATCCGGTGACAGCGATCCGATTGAGTTTGCCCTGGATCTACACGACACGCTTCTATGCAAAGCCTGGAGCGATTGATGAGGTCATCCGAGGAAATCTTGGCGAACCCATTTCCGCCGAGTGTTTCCGGAATCTATCAACAAAGTCGTGCGATCACGAGCTATGATGCATCCACTCGCCTGCTCGAGATCAAGTGTCCAACCCTCGTCGTTGTCGGAGATGAAGACATTTTAGGCGGACTATCACAATCGGCGGACTTGGCGCGTCACATTCCGGGGCTCAGCTCGTAGTCCTGAAGCAAGCCGCCCACAGTTTGCTCGCCGAGTCGGCGGAGGCCACTGCTGCTTCGATGATGGACTTTCTGTCAAATCTCGGAAAGCGGTCTTTTCGTCACGATAGACCAAAGGATTTGGGGCCATCGGGGTTAACCCCATCGGAAAAAGCGAAGAGCCATTTTGGTAACGCCAAGTAAATCCGGTGGTGACCAAGAGGCAATACTTCGTACGGTCGTTCTGCGTGACAGCGCGTTGACAGACAACTGCCTAAGGCTCCACGACTGAGCCAGAGAAGCCAGTGAGCAATTTGGTGCATTCAACTGCGAATTTCTCATTCGGCTTGCGGCCCTCAGCATCAGCAGACAGGTCCGGCCTCAAACGATTCAGGAATAACATTTCGAGCCCGCGACCGTGTTTGGCCTCGATAACGCCACGGGGCTCCAGCTCAAACAGCGTCTTGACGTGCCCGGCAACAGCTTCCGAGACATTGATCCGGCCGGGCGCGCCGCTAGCTTCCATCAAGGCCGCCGTGTTCACGGCGTCGCCCCAAATGTCGAATGTGAACTTTCGCCGGCCGACGACTCCCGATATGACCGGTCCCGTATGGATGCCGATGCGCAGCTCCAGTGCCGGTAATCGCATCCTCTCGCGCAGTATCTTCATTTGAGCGACGGTGGCCTGCATCGCTAACGCCGCCAAACAAGCATCGAAAGGATGCCGACGGCTCGATGTCGGCACGCCCGCGGTGGCCATGTACGCGTCGCCAATCGTCTTGAGCCGCTCCAGTCCATGGTGGGTAACGATCTCATCGAAGGTGGTGAAATACTGGTCGAGAAGCCCAATGAGCGCGTTGGGCTCGGTGCGTTCAGCCAATAGGGTAAAGGCCTTGAAGTCGGCGAACAGTATCGTTGCCGAAGGCACATACTTCGGCTGCACCTTGCCACTCTTCTTGAGCTCCTCGGCGATTGCGGCGGGCAGGATATTGAGGAGCAGTTCCTCGGTTCGTGCCTTTTCCATGGCGATATCCGCCCGTGCGTCAACCAATTCTTTGATGGCTTGGTCGAGCTCGATCAGTCGCCGGCGCAGCTCCAGTTGGGTCATAACCTGATGCGATAAGCGCCGCAGCGATTCGGTTTGTTGAAAGGTAAGCTGCCGGGGTTTGAAATCCATTACGCACAATGTCCCAAGCGCATAACCTTCGACGGTGATGAGTGGCATGCCACAATAGAACCTGAAAAATGGTTCGCTCGTGACAACCGGGATTTCACGGAAGCGCGCGTCCTGCCGCAAATCCGATGACACGACCATCTCGCTGCCACAGACTGTAGTCGCACAGAAGGCGACCTCGCGCGCGCACTGGTTGAAATCCGGCGGCAGACCGTACTTGGCCTTGAGCCAGAGCCGATCATCGTCCATAAAGCTGATATAGGCGATTGGACACTGGCAAGCTTCCGCCGCCAGTTCCCCGATTTCATCATAGGCAATTTCTGGAGCGGTATCGAGGACATTGAGTGCTCGAACGGTAGCAAGCCGCTCTGGTTCGTTAGCCGGTAATGGAGACCTCATTCTGAAGCCTTCGTATGCCCTTCTCGCAAAGGTTCGAACCTCGCGCAGCAGTAAAAGTGGTATAGGTCCAATCCGTCCTTTTCAACTTTGAGCTTCCTGGGGGCATCACCTCAATCAGGCTACGCCTCGCAGCATGAAATTTGGCGGAACCTACCTTCATTCGCTCGTTACGAATTCTCGATCTGCGGCGTGCTTGACCATCTTTGAAATACGACGCGCCTGCAAAGCAAATTACACGCTAGTGGGAAATCGCTGATCTTCTTTGAACTGGTCGAGGACTCGCCGGGAGACGTTTGCGGTCATTCAGCTTCGCAAACACTGTTAACAAGTCGGTTTCCGTCGAGCGCTGATCTCTTTGCGCATTCGATCTTGCTGCCCACGCTCTACAAGAGAACCAGTCTTTGTCGTTGAATAGGTATTCGCGACTCATCGGGATATTTTCATTGTTTGCTCCTCTTGGCGTCCTGCGCAAAGATGGAGGAGCGCGGGAGAACGGTGATCGAGTTGTGGGGCAATCTTCCCAAGCTCGTGGAGGGGCGAGATATCCGTACCTCGGTAGGCCCTCCCTCCCCGTCACCCGTGGGGTGCCGTAGCGCCACTGCCACACCTTTCTTTCGCGGAAGCTGGCGTCGTCCCCACCGCCGACAAACGAGCCTCTCCCTCCTCTGTAGCCCGATGTAACATCATGTAAGACCGAAACGGTCTACTTCTCGTGCAAGTAGCGCATGTGTAATCTCTTAACAACATCGCACATGTTGTGCGGTCCGGCTCATGGTTAGGGCAGACTCCCCACTACTCTGTTGCGGCTGTGCGTTTGCGTGCTGGTGGGGAAGCTTTGACGGACGAGGTGGGTCATGAGCGCCCTTTCTGCTTCCAAACTGCCGGACGGTGTCCGCCTTCGCGGCGCATGCAAATCTAGGGTGTTACAAGTCTCCCTCTGTAACGGCGCTCTTTTCAGCAGCCGCGACAAGAAAGGAAAGGGCGGGAAGAATCCCTTCACGAGAAACTCGTTCCGGCGGCTCGCCTCTTCTCTTCTACTTCGTCTCAGCACGCATGGCCAGTCGTTGGGTGTTCGCTGAGGGCCAGCATGTGGATGCCAAGCCGCAGCACCAAGGATGCTATTGACTAGCTGGAGTA
Organism: uncultured Verrucomicrobiae bacterium; assembly: GCA_963824895.1. Taxonomy (GTDB): domain Bacteria; phylum Verrucomicrobiota; class Verrucomicrobiia; order Chthoniobacterales; family Terrimicrobiaceae; genus DASTFP01. The sequence goes on from CAWGQS010000004.1 coordinate 53,113, forward strand.
GCGGTCGGGGACGGCTTGGCGTCCGCTGGGGTTACGTTCGGGCTCAGCATCCGGATCTTCAAATCATCGCCCTCACGAATCACTGACCAGTATCCCTTGATTTGTATCGGATCGGAGTTCTGGACTTGAATAGTCGAACTCCATCCTCCGGTCGCCCACAGCGTTTTGCCATCGCTACCCATACTGTGAGGGGAGTCCTGATCGACCGTGATGACATGGTCGCTAAAATGCAGTTTCTGGAACAGGTCGGCATACATTTTCTCGATAGCCTCCCGACCCTTGATTGGTCCTCTGTCCGTCAGATAAATCGCATCCTCGGTGAAGAGCGCAGCAGCGGCGGCGGCGTCGTTCTTGTTCATGGTATCCGCATGTTTCTCAATGACCGCAAGAAGCCGCTGGCGAAGTTGCGGATCGGGCGTGTTGGTTTGTTGGGCAAAGGTTGGCAAAGCAAAGCTGATTGCCAACCCCACTAGGGTCACTATTGAATGGATTTTCATGTTTCCTCTCGGTGTTTTACGATTGTTTGTCGCCGAACGACTTCTGCGGGATTTCTTGCGTCGCCGGTAGCAGCGGTGTCGTCGGAAGGACAGAGGGATAACGGCTTCGGTCAAACGTAGCTGCGCGACATAACTAATTAGACGGCTTGCCTCTTTAGCGTCAATGAGAAACACCTGCTGTCTGGCACCATTTGCCGTCTCGAACAACGAGCCTTTCATCGCCGAGAAGTAGTGAACCTGAACGCTCGCCAGCGGAGGGCTTTGAGCCTTGGCACGAAAGGCGGGGCGAAGCCCCAGAACGGCCTTCCTGCGGCGAAGGAGGAGCAAGGAATGGTCTTCCTTGCCGGGATCGCTGGTCACCCCACGACGAGCCCGCTTTTCGCACGAGGATCAGAGTCTTGGGCGTCTTCCGTCTTGGGAAGGTGAAGAGTCCTGACCATGCGTTCGCGGGGCTTCTAGGGTTCCTGACTCAAAGACAAGGGCACTAAATATCGATGCCCCGTTACAAGAGTCGAATTTTCTGGCTGGCCTTCGGAGACTTACCTCCGATGACAGCGATCCGATTGAGTTTGCCGTGGATCTACACGACGCGATCTTACGCAACGTCTGGCGATTGACGAGGTCATCCAGGAAATCTTAGCGAACCCGTTTCCCCCGAGTGTTTCGGGGATCGATCAACAAAGTCGTGCGATCACGAGTTACGATGCATCCGCTCGCCTGGACGAGATCAAGTGTCCAACCCTCGTCGTTGTCGGAGATGAGGACATCTTGGGCGGCCTACCGCTATCGGCGGACTTGGCGCACCACATTCCGGGGGCGCAGCTCGTAGCCCTCCAGGCAAGCCGCCCACGGTTTGCTCACCAAGTCGGCCGAGGCCACTGCTGCTTTGATGATGGACTTTCTGTCAAATCTCGGAAACGGCAGACATCATTAGGCGAATATCACCGTCAAAGCGATTTCAGGCATTTTCGCCTGCCAGGTGACGGTTCATCTCTCTGCGCTTACTCGCGAGGGTGGCAATCTGATGGCGAATGGCTGGATAGCGGGCTAAAAATTGGCGGAAGTCACGCCGGCTGAGGGTGGCAAACTTGCTATAGTCGAGCGCGGTGACATCCGCGGTGCGTGGCAAGCCGCTGATAAGAGCCATTTCTCCAAAGAAATCGCCGGGTCCCAACTTGATGCGTCGATTTCCGACCGCGACCTCAACTCGGCCGTCGACCATGAAGTAGACAGCATCAGCTTTGTCGCCAGCCCGGATTATTCGCTCACCCGGCTGTGCGGTGCGCGGCTCGAAGTGGAGCACCAGGACCTCGCGCTGCTCGGGTGTAAGACCTTCAAAAAGTGGAAACCGGTCGGCCAATTCTTCAGGCGTGAAGGTCTTGTGGGCGGCGGCTTTTTCTTCGGCCTGGCGCCGCGCGGAGTCGAGATCGTGCTTGAGCTTCGAGAAGCGGGTGGCGCGCGCATCTTCGAATTGTCTCCTCAGCTGCGGGTTGGACTGCACGCGCCGAATCACACGATCGACGGCCGCGAAGGCGAGTGGGTTAAGCGTGATCGAGAAAAGTGCCCCGGCAAGAATGAGGTTAAGGCCCTCTTTTTCCATCAAACCATAGGTGATGCCGAGTCCGGCCAGAATAAAGGAGAATTCGCCAATCTGGGCTAGCGAGGCGGAGACAGTTAGCGCGGTGCTCAACGGGTAGCCCAAGGCGAGGACGATTCCCAAGGCGACAAGCGACTTGCCAATGACAATCAGCAGCAGAACGGCAGCGACCATGAGCGGTTCTCGCACGAGAATCGACGGATCGAACAGCATCCCCACTGATACGAAGAACAACACCGCAAAGGCGTCCTGCAATGGCAGCGAGTTGGTGGCCGCCTTCTGGCTCAAATCCGACTCGTGCAAGACCATGCCCGCAAAAAAGGCGCCAAGGGCAAACGAGACGCCGAAGAGCTCTGCAGCCCCAAAGGCAATGCCCAGGGCAACGGCAAGAACGCACAGGGTGAAGAGCTCGCGCGATCCAGTGCGCGCCACCTGCGTTAACATCCAGGGAAGCACGCGCGGACCGATCAGTAGAAGGATCGCCAGGAAAGCTGCAACTTTGGCGAAGGTAATACCCAGAATAACTGCTAGACCGTGCTTGGGCGCGGCGTGAGCTGCATCAACCGCGCGTCCGCCGAAGGCTTCGGCGAAGACCGGCAGTAGGACCAGCGCGACCACCATCGCGAGGTCTTCGACGATGAGCCAGCCAATGGCAACGCGACCGTTGGGGGTCTCGATAGCGTTGCGCTCCTCAAGTGCGCGGAGCATGACTACGGTGCTCGCAACCGACAGAGATAACCCGAGGACCAAACCCGCTCCAAAGCTCCAGCCCCACAGTGTTGTCATGCCCATGCCGATAGCCGTGGCGATGATGATCTGGCCGATTGCACCTGGAACCGCAATCCGGCGCACCGCCATCAGGTCGGCTGCGGAAAAATGAAGACCGACGCCGAACATGAGCAGAATCACACCGATCTCTGCGAGCTGTCCGGCGATTTCGCGATCGGCCACGAAACCCGGGGTTGATGGGCCGATGCACACTCCCGCGATGAGATAGCCGACCAACGGAGGCAAACCTAAACGAAGTGCTAGGAAGCCAAACGCAAATGCCAGTGCGAAACCGATCGCGATCGTCGCGATTAGTTCGACCTCGTGTGGCATGAATTCTCCTGCATCTTTCGACGTGCGACGAGTTTGATAGTCGGCGAATCCCTGTCAAGGAATGCTCGGCAATCAAGGTGGCAGTGGCTTCCAACCTGTCCGGCGAGAACCTCCAGGTCGATCTTTTCGAAGCACTCAGGAAGACGCCTTGCGAAGTCGAAACGACCGCGTCGCGAGCTCAATAAATTGATTTCCCTCCGTCACGAGGGTTGTCTAGTTTACCGAGTCTCGAGAAACGAATTCGATTGCCTGATGCGGATATTTGCCTGCAAAGAACGCCTGACCGGCGAGCGCCGTGCTCCAGTTACTCCCGCGAGCGTGGCTAAGCTCATCAGGTTGGGCGCAAAGGTGGAGGTCGAAGAAGGCGTTGGCGCATCGAGCTTTTTCCGCGATGCCGATTACGAGACGGCAGGAGCCGAAATTGGACGCGACCGCGAGCGGTCGCTGAACGAAGCCGACCTGGTCTTGCGCGTGCGTAAACCGACGATAGAGGAGACCGGACTTCTCAAGCCCGGGTGCATTCAGATCAGCTTTCTCGATCCTTTTAATGAACGGCAACTTGTCGAACGACTCGCCGCAGCGCGGGTTAGCGCAATCAGCATGGAAATGCTGCCCCGCATCACGGTAGCTCAGAAAATGGATGCATTGAGCTCCCAGGCAAACCTCTCCGGTTACGTTGCGGTTATCCTGGCAGCACGCTATTGCTCGCGAATTTTTCCGATGATGATAACGCCCGCGGGCACCCTCAAGCCGCTGCGAGTGTTCGTCATTGGCGTAGGGGTGGCAGGTCTGCAGGCCATCGCAACCGCGCGACGACTCGGGGCGACAGTTGAAGCTTTCGACACCCGTCCTGCGGTCGAGGAACAGGTAAAATCTCTCGGAGCCCGCTTTGTAAAGGTGGACCTTGGTGAGGTCGCACAGACGGCGGACGGTTACGCCAAGCCGCTCACTCCGGAGCAAATCCAGAAGCAACGCGAATTGCTGACCGAGCGTGTTGCGTCGGCGGATGTCGTGATCACAGCGGCGCAGGTCTTCGGTCGGAAAGCGCCCGTGATTGTTACCTCAGCTATGGTTGGGCAGATGAACGCCGGCAGCGTGATCGTCGATACCGCCGTCGAATCCGGAGGTAATGTCGAAGGGGTGAAGCCCGACGAGGTGTCGGATGTCGGAGGCGTCACCGTCGTCGCCCTGACGAATCTGCCTAGTCGCACCGCGACGAACGCCAGCGAAATGCTCGCGAACAATTTCGCCGCGCTTATTGAACATTGCTGGGATAAGCAAAGCCAAACCTTTGCGCTCGATCTTTCCCAAGAGATTTTGCGCCGAGCGGTGGTCACGCACGCCGGGGAGATCTGCAACGAAACAATTCGCGGCGCCTACGGGCTGCCTTCGCTACCGGAACTCGCTCCTACTCGATGAACTCTCAAGCCTACATCGCCACCATCTATCTTTTCATGTTGGCAGCCTTTTTAGGTTACCAAGTAATTTCCCGCGTTCCTTCGCTCCTGCACACGCCACTGATGTCAGCGACGAACGCGATCTCAGGTATTTCCCTGGTCGGTTCGCTGGTGGCGGCCGGGGCACAGCATAGCACCCTAAGCACAACGTTGGGCTTTATTGCCGTGACTTGTGCGACGACGAATGTCGTCGGCGGCTTCATTATTACCGACCGGATGCTAAGGATGTTCAAGAAGAAGCGCACAGCGGCGCCGGAAGAAGAGAAGTCTTAAGGCATGCGCTACTATCTTATCGAGGCGAGCTACTTGCTGGCTTCGATCCTCTTCATTCTGGGTCTACGCGGGCTTAGTCATCCGGAGACGGCGCGACGTGGCATGCATCTCGCCGAATTCGGGATGCTCATGGCGATCATCGGGACGTTGATGCACCAGGAGATTGTCAGCTACGAATGGATTATCGCCGGTCTGCTCCTGGGATCTGCGATCGGTACCGGAATCGGCCTGTGGGTGCCGATGACGGCCATGCCGCAGCGGACCGCCTTTTCGCACGCTTTCGGCGCCTTGGCGGCCGCGCTCGTCGGCGTTTCGGAATATTCCTTGCACGGCGCCAGTCTAAGTAAGTTTACCATGGGAGCTTTGGGCTTCGACGTGCTCCTGGGTTCATTAACGACGACCGGTAGCCTGGTCGCATTTGCCAAATTGCAGGGGATGCTCCCAGGCAGGCCAATGACCTACAAGGGACAGAACATTTTCAATCTTTCGCTTCTCGGAGTGATCCTTTTGGCGTTTGTCGTTCTCATTTTTCATCCCGGCGTGGCGCCGCTCTTCTATCTGATGGCGGTCCTCTCCCTGGTATTTGGCGTTTTGCTGGTACTTCCAATTGGCTCCGCCGACATGCCTGTGGTGATCGCGCTTCTCAATGCCTATGCCGGGCTGGCTTCTGCGGCAATCGGCTTTGCCATTTCCAATAATGTGCTGATCATCGCTGGGACGTTGGACGGGGGATCCGGATTTATCCTCTCGATTGTCATGTGCAGGGCGATGAACCGGTCGATAACCGCAGTCCTCTTCGGCGCGTTTGGGAAAGTGTCCGAGACGACGACAAGCGTCGCCGAGGGGACCATGCGCGTGGCTAATATCGAAGACCTCGCACCCCAGTTGGCTTATGCCCGCCAAGTCGTCTTCGTGCCCGGCTACGGGATGGCGACCGCCCAAGCGCAACACGCGGTCAGGGAACTCTCCACCGCCCTCGAAGACGCAGGCGTTACGGTGAAGTTTGCGATTCATCCGGTGGCAGGACGAATGCCCGGCCACATGAATGTTCTTCTGGCGGAAGCGAATATTCCCTATTCGCAGCTCTACGAGCTCGAGCAGATCAATCCAGACTTCTCGGCGACGGACGTCGCGGTCGTGGTTGGGGCAAACGACGTCGTGAATCCGGACGCCCGAGATAATTCCTCCAGTCCCATTGCCGGCATGCCGATCCTGGAGGTGGATCGCGCGAAATCAGTCGTTGTTCTAAAACGTGGCAGCGGAAAGGGTTTCTCGGGGCTGGAAAATCCCCTCTTTACAAAGTCCAATTGTGCGATGCTCTACGGCGACGCAAAAGAATCACTGACACAACTAGCCCAGGCCGTGCTTAAGGTATAGCTTTGACCTGTGTATTTGAGCAGGCGCATGGCCAACAAAACAAAAGCTCACCCCGGGAACCAACCGCGTTATGAATCAAAAGACAGCATCGACAGATTACCCTATTCACGAGCTTCTGGCCGCCCGCTGGAGCCCCTACGCTTTCGACGATCGGAGCGTCGCGATTGCCGATATTCGTTCTTTGTTCGAGGCGGCGCGTTGGGCGCCTTCTTCCTATAACGAACAGCCTTGGAGTTACATCATCGCGCGGAACGAGGAAACGGAGGAATTCAACAAGCTCTTGTCGTGCCTGGTTGAGGCCAATCAAGAATGGGCCAAAGCCGCGCCTGTGCTCGTTTTATGTGTGGTCACGCTAAGGTTCACGCGCAACGGTAAGGAAAATCGCGCTGCGGTCCACGATCTTGGGCTTGCGGCCGGAAATCTTGTGTTTGAAGCAACCTCGAGAGGTCTCTCGGTCCACCAAATGATCGGCATTTTACCGGACAGGGCTCGCGAGATCTACAGCATACCCGAGCAGTCCGAAGCGTGGACAGCCATGGCCATTGGCTATCAAGGCGACCAGGCCAAATTGCCCTCAGAGCTGACGGAACGTGACACGAAGCCAAGGCAGCGAAAGCCGCTCGCGCGGTTCGTCTTTGCTGGGGGCTGGGGAGACGCTTCGCCGCTGGTGCGGTGAGCATCTGGTCGGCTAACTATTTAACGAGTTTACGTGATGTGGGACAATTTCCGGTGGCTCAATGAACCTCCCGTTTGGGATGTTCGCGAAGATCAATTGACCGTCGAGGTGGCGCCGAACACCGACTTCTGGCGAAAGACACACTATGGCTTTACCCACGATTCCGGTCACTTTTTTTCCCGAACGGTTCCAGGCAATTTTTCGGTTCAGGTGCGAATTTGTGGCGAGTATGCGTCGCTCTACGATCAAGGCGGCCTCATGTTGCGAACGTCCGAAGAATATTGGACCAAGTGTGGCATCGAATATGTCGATGGCATTCAACAGGCCAGTGTCGTGGTGACCAATGAATATTCAGACTGGTCAGTGAGGCCCCTGGACATAAATCCTAAGGACGTCTGGTTCCGGATAAAGAAGCAGGATTCGAGCTTTGAAGTCTTCTATTCGATCGACGGCAACGATTTCGCCATGCTCAGGACGGCTTATCTTCGGTGTCTTGGCGAGGTCGAGGTCGGAGTGATGTGCGCGGCACCGCAGGGTCCCGGCTTTCGCATTGCCTTTTCGGAGTTCTCGCTCGAAGCGCCGTGAAGTATCTTGAAGGTTCTGGGCGGGCTGCCTAGCGAATCGGCAGCTCAGATTGCGCCTCATGAGCATTCCAAATCTCGATCGGCTGGCCGCCCTCATTACGAGCGAGCGGGAGATATTGCTCACGTGGTGGAGGCAGCAGGTCCGACAGCTTCCGTCCGCAAAGAACTTGGATATTCCCACGCTCAATGACCACGTTCCCGCTCTCCTTGACGAGTTGGCCACGGCGTTTCGAGAGGTCGACGACCAAACCATCCCTGAAGCGCTCGTGGAGGGAAGTCCGCCCATCCATGGACTCGAACGCTACGAGGATGGCTTTGACATTGTCGAGGTGGTGGCAGAGTACAATATTCTTCGTGGCTGCATTAACGACCTGGCCGAGAGCAACGGACTTGCTCTGGCGGGCGAGGCATTTCACATCTTGAATCGCGTCTTTGACGAGGCGATTGGACTGGCCATTCAGGCGTTTGCCACCCAGCAGGCGCTTGAGGTGCAGAGACGCCGCGACGAGTATTTGGCCTTTGTCACACATGACCTACGCACGCCGTTGAATGCGATTGCCCTGGCCACCGGGATCCTTGAGTTCGACATGGCGAATGGCGGCATCAGCACCGATAACGAGCGTATTTTGACTATGCTGCGCCGCAACGTCCGCCAGCTCGAGTCATTGATCGAGAAGGTCCTTAAGGAGAGCGCCCATGTGCAAGCTGATGTGGGCATGGAGTTGGAACGCCGGACGTTTGACCTCTGGCCGCTCGTGGAGGCAGTCATTCAGGACGTAAAACCCGTGGCCGATACCGCCGGAACTAAGCTTTTTAACAGAATTCCTCAAGATCTTACGATCTATGCAGACGCGAGCTTGCTTAGGCGTATTCTCCAAAACCTACTCGCCAATGCGATCACCTATACGCCGCGCGGTGAGGTGGTGATCGACGCCCGCGAATCCGGTCCAGACGGCTCTGTCGAATGTCTTGTCAGTGATAATGGCTCCGGCATTCCAAAAGAACGCTTAGAAAATATCTTCAAGAAACTCGAGACGGATCCTCAGAAACAGGGAGGAACGGGTCTCGGACTGGCGATCGTCAAAGCATTTGTGGAGGCGCAGGGGGGAACCGTGACTGTTGAAACTATGGAAGGTGTTGGGACAACGTTTCGATTCACTCTTCCCGGGGATGGAGATCGACAGGAGCAGCTTGGCACAGGTTTCTAAGCAATCAATCTACGAACCATGTCACGAATCGATTATTCCAAGGTCGCCCCAGAAGCAGTGAACAAACTTGCCGGGGTCACCGTGTCCTGAGTCAAGCTCGCTTATCCGCTTCTTCGCGCTCTTGTCGAGATTAGAGT
>CAWGQS010000005.1:0-231330 GCA_963824895.1 uncultured Verrucomicrobiae bacterium
CCGGCTGCGGGAAGAAGCAGGAACAATCTCAAGGCGAAATCGTGCGCCCGGTAAAGATCTTCACATTGGGCCAGGTGGCGGTCCAAAGAACCATGGAGCTGCCGGGTGAAACCAGGGCGAGTAAGGAGGCGACGCTCGCTTTCGAAGTTAATGGACGCATCTCCGAACTTCCGGTCAAGGAAGGTGATGTCGTCAAGGAAGGGCAGTTGCTTGCACAGCTTGATCCGCGCGAGCTGAAAGCGAGTTTGGATTCGGCGATTGCCGACTGGAACGCGGCAAAGGCCAAGTTCGAACGGGCAGGAAGACTGCTTGAGAGAAGGGTTATTTCCGCTCAAGAATTCGAGAACGAGAAGCGCGAGTATCAGGTGAGCGTTGCGAAGCTGGACCAGGCAAAGAAGGTCTTCGGGGACACAACGTTGAAGGCGGATTTCGACGGGGTTGTCGCAAAAATCTTCGTCAAGCAGTTCGAGAATATCGCAGCCAAAGCGAACGTGATGGTGCTTCAGGATACGTCCGAGATCGAGGTTGCCGTCAACATCCCGGAATCCCGCGTGGCTTTATCCCGTCGCGATCTCAGATTGGAAGACTTTAACCAGCGGGCGAAGCCGTTGATCGAGTTGACCGCGGTTCCCGGTCGACAGTTCCCAGCCCGGGTCACCGAGGTGTCGCGGACGGCCGATCCGGCCACCAGGACCTACGAGGCAAAAGTCGTTTTCGCTCCCCCAGACGACTTGCATGTTCTCCCGGGAATGACCGCCAAAGTGATCGGGCAGGTTCAGGTGGCCGGTGGCGAAGGTGCTACCCATGTGCCGTCAAACGCGCTCGACAGCGACCCGGATGGCAAGGCCTTCGTCTGGCGGCTGGATCCGGCAACCATGACGGTCAATAAAGTGCCGGTCACGATCGGCGATGCGAGCGGCTCGATGATCGAAGTATCCGGCGAACTCGCGGCGGGCGACGAAATCGTGATTTCTGGAGTCCCTCAACTCCAGCCGGGGATGAAGGTCCGCCGCTGGCAAGGCAAGGATTCCGGGCAACCGTGAGCATCGCGGAAATCTGCCTCAAGCGACGCACGGTCACGGTCGTGCTGACCGTGGCCCTGTTCGTTGCGGGGTTGGTGTCGTACCAACGGATGAGCCGGTTGGAGGACCCGGAGTTCACGATCAAAGACGCCTTGGTCATCACCCCCTATCCCGGCGCTTCCGCCCTGGAGGTGGAGGAGGAAGTCACCGACGAGATCGAAAAGGCGGCCCAAGAACTCGCGCAGGTCGACAAGCTGGAATCCAAATCGGACCGGGGCCTCTCCACCGTCACGGTTTCCATCAAGGACAAGTATGACAAAGCCACATTGCCGCAGGTGTGGGACGAGCTGAGGCGGAAGATCAACGACGCGCAAGGCAAGCTGCCGCCGGGGGCCGGTCCCTCGATCGTGGTGGATGATTACGGTGATGTGTACGGCGTGTTCTTCGTCCTCTACGGCAAAGACTTTTCCTACGCCGAACTGAAACAGATCTCCGACCTCTTGCGAAAAGAGCTTCTCCTAGTACAGGACGTCGCCAAGATCACCACATTTGGCGAGCAGCGCGAAGTCATCTATGTCGAGCCCCGTCAGGATCGACTCACGCAACTCGGCATTCCCAGCTCCGCCATCTATGACGAGTTGAAAGTGCGCAACGTCGTCTCGGACAGCGGCCACGTTCGCGTTGGCCAGGAATTCATCACGCTCAGTCCGACCGGCGAATTCGCCACGCTCAAAGACTTCGAAAACCTTCTCATCCGCGCTGGAGACAAGCAGTTCCACCTAAAGGAAGTGGCCGACGTTCGCCGGGGCTATGTTGATCCGCGGACGGAGATCATCCGCTACGATGGCCAGCCCTCGATTGCACTTGGGATTTCGACAGTCTCCGGCGGCAATGTGGTCGCGATGGGCAACGCCCTGCGCGAGAGATTGAGGGAACTGGCTCCGCAATTGCCGCTGGGCATCGAGTTCGGCGTTGTCTCCCTACAATCGGACGCCGTGACCAAGGCGATCCGCGGTTTCACGAGCAGCCTGGCCCAGGCGGTCGTGATCGTTATCGCTGTGCTCGTCTTCTTCATGGGCTTTCGCAGCAGCATGATTATCGGCGCTGTGTTGCTGCTCACCATTGTCGGCACCTTCACCTTCCTCATGCCGATGGGCGTCGCCCTCGAGCGCATTTCCTTGGGCGCACTGATCATTGCCCTCGGCATGTTGGTCGATAACGCCATCGTCATAGTTGACGGAATCCTGACTGGCCTAAAACGGGGCGAATCGGCGGACCAGGCGGCCATTAGGGTGGTGCAACAATCTGCGGTTCCCCTACTCGGCGCCACGGTCATTGCGGTGCTCGCCTTCGCGGCCATTGGCACCTCCCAGGACAGCACGGGCGAGTTCTGCCGTTCGTTGTTCCAGGTCATCTTAGTTTCCCTGCTCCTTAGTTGGGTGACGGCGGTGACTATCACTCCTCTTCTGGCAGTCTGGCTGCTCAAGCCGGAGAAGAAGAAAGAGGCTGTCCGGGACCCCTTCGATACGCCCTTTTACCGGCTCTACCGAAAGCTTCTGCGCATCTGCATCCGGTTTCGCTGGGTGACGGTGGCCGTCGTGGCGGGAGCTTTCTTCCTGGCCCTGTTCGGCTTCCGTTTCATCGAGCAGAGCTTTTTTCCACCTTCCACTCGGCCGCAGTTCATGATCGATGTCTGGTTGCCACAAGGGACGCACATCGATGAAACCGTGAGGCGGGTCGAGCAGATGGAAAAAGACCTCCTCCGGCGTGACGGCGTGACCCACGTCTCCTCCCTGGTCGGCAAGGGAGGGTTGCGCTTTCTGCTGACCTACGCGCCGGAAAAGCAGAACCCCGCGTATGCTCAATTTCTGGTCGATGTCGACGGACGCCAAGGTCATCGATGGCCTCATCCGGAGGGTCGACCGGGATTGGGCTGAGGCTTACCCGGACATGCTGACATACGCCTTCAAGTTCGAGCTGGGTCCCGGATCGAATGGAAAAATCCGGGCGCGCTTCATTGGAGATGATCCTGAAGTGTTGCGCAAACTCGGGGACCAGGCCATGGCCATCATCGCCGAGGATCCAAATTCTCGCGCCATCAAGAACGACTGGCGCAACCGGGTCAAAGTCTTTCGCCCCGTGATCGCCGAGGAAGCAGCCAGTCGCGCCGGAATCCAGCCGGGCGAGGTCGCCTACGTCGTGCGCGAAGCGTTCGAGGGCCAGACAGTCGGGGTATTTCGTGACGGCGATCTGTTGCTTCCGATTATTGCGCGCGCCCCAGCCAGCGAGGGCGGGGACGTGGCGCGTTTGATGAGCCTGCAAATCTGGAGTCCGGCGGCTAGTCGCTACGTTCCGCTCTCCCAGGTAGTGCTACGGATCGAAACAGTCTTTGAGGACGAGATCATCTATCGACGGGATCGGAAGCGGACGCTGACCATCCTGGCGGACCCCGTGGAAGGGGTGGCCAGCAAGTTGTTCGATCGGTTGCGGCCAAAGATCGAGGCGATCCCACGGCCAAATGGCTACGAGCTCGAATGGGGAGGCGAGTACGAGGATTCGAACAGGGCGAAGAGCGCGCTCGCATCGAAGCTACCGGTCTTCCTGATTTTGATGGTGCTGACGACGATTGCCCTGTTCAACAATCTGCGGCAACCGTTGGTGATTTGGCTATGCGTGCCGCTCGCCCTGATCGGTGTCACGTTGGGTCTGCTGGTCACCAGGCAACCGTTCGGTTTCATGGCCTTGCTGGGATTGCTGAGCTTGACCGGGATGCTGATCAAGAACGCAATCGTGTTGGTCGATGAAATCAACGTGCAGACAGCCGCAGGCAACGACCCGTTCACCGCGATTCTCAACTCGGGGACGAATCGTTTGATGCCGGTTGTCATGGCGGCCTCGACCACCGCCCTCGGCATGTTGCCCCTAATCTTTGACGCCTTCTTCGTCTCGATGGCCGTGACCATCATTTTCGGTCTCATGTGCGCGACCGTCCTGACCATGGTCGTCCTGCCGGTGATCTACGCGATTCTCTACAAGCTGCCGTATCGCAGGGAGTAGATTTCGGAACACGGGCCTTCAGGGGCGAGATGTCGCTCCACCAAGCCGGGCCGCCCGGTCTGCTGCTGCGGCTTGTTCGGCTGCAATTTCTACGATGTCTCGTTTTCCACCTGAAAGCGGTTCGTGACGGACGACTAGCCCGCATCCGATTTCGCCTGCATCTCCTCGATGCTGCCGTCAAGTGCCTTCTTCAATGAGTGGAAGTCGGTGAAGACGTCGGATTCGGGAACGACCGCTGGGATCACCTGCAGCTTCTTGAGAAGATCGAGGTGGGCCACGGAAAGGCCCACCACCAGCACGCGCACCCCGGCCGCATTGAGTCCCGTCAGCGCATCTTTCAGCGCGTAGACGCCTGTCTGGTCCATGTAGGAGATGCGGTCCATGCGGAGAACCAGGAGTCTGCTCTGGGCTGCCGCCTGACGGGCGATGTCGCGGAACTGGCTGGCAAAACCGAAGAAGAGCGGTCCATCGACATGCTTGATTAAGAGCCTGTTGCGGATCGTGTCCGGGATGGTCAGTTCATCCGCCCAAGGTTCATCGGCGACCGGCGTAAGCGTCGTCTGCCGTTCCGTGATGTCGCTTACCTTCTTCATGAAGACGAACGACGCCACGATGAGGCCGGCGGCCACCGCGATGATCAGATTGGTGAAAACGGTCAGCACGAGGACGAAGAGCATCAGGAACGCATCTGACCGTGGCACCTTGAGGAGATGACTGATGCCGCGGTAGTCGATGATGCCAATCCCGACGGCAACCAGCAGACCTGCAAGGATGGCGTGGGGAACATGCTGGACGAGTCCCGACAAGCCGAGGAGCACGGCGGCGAGAAACAGGCCATGGATCACACCCGATAAACGGCTTCGCCCGCCGGCCTCGACGTTGACGACGGTGCGCATGGTGGCGCCCGCGCCGGGAATGCCGCCGATCAGACCGGCGGCGATGTTTCCCAGGCCCTGCCCGACGAGTTCGCGATTGCTGTTGTGCTGCGTGCGCGTCAGGTTGTCGGCGACGAGCGACGTCAGCAGCGAGTCGATTGCCCCAAGGAACGCGAGCTGGATCGCGGCGACCATCAGCAACGGCAGCTGCTGAAAGTCGAGCGATGGCATCACCAGACTCGGCAGCCCTGACGGTATTTCGCCGATCACCGAAACTTCAAGCCCCAGCAACACCGCCAGCGCCGTCAGCGCCACTAGGGCAACGAGCGAGGCTGGAACCGCTTTCGTGAATCGCGGCAGGATGAAGACCGTCGCGATGGTCGATGCGGATAAGGCAATGGCGTCCCATTTGATGTTGCCGCTCAGCAGATGCAACTGACGAAGGATCGACAATGGATCCGAAGACGGCGGCTCCGCGCCCAGCATCGGGAACAGCTGTTGAAGGATGATGATCACCCCGATGCCGCTCATGAACCCGGAGATGACGGGGTAAGGAACGTAGCGGATGTAGGCGCCGATCCGAAACAGCCCGAGAGCGATCTGCAAGAGACCGGCGAGAACAATAATCGCCACAACGACTGGGAGGTTCACCGCGCTGGAAGGAAGCATGTTCGTCGCCACGATGCCGGCCACGACCAGCGTCATGGGCCCCGTCGGGCCGGTGATCTGCACAGGCGTGCCTCCAAACACCGCCGCGACGATGCCGGTTGCGATGGCGCCGTAAAGGCCCGCCGCTGGTCCCAGTCCCGAAGCGACGCCGAAGGCGAGCGCCAGCGGCAGTGCTACGACGCCAGCCGCCACGCCGCCAAAGAAATCGCCGCGTACGACGTTCCAGGACAACGCGGGTGCCCGAGGATCATCGCTCACGCTCATGGCTTTGCGTACTCCCGACGATCTCTTGGGTGCAGGCGTCACTTCGCCGGGTCGTACGGCAGTGCGGATTTGTGCGCGCAGAGCCGCAACTTGCCGTCGCTGCACCGCCGGAACACCAACGTCTTCTCGACAATGATCTCCTTGCCCTCACTGTTAGTCAGATAGAAGTTGCCCATCGTGACGGCTAAGTCGCCATGGATCTGGATGCCGTTCTCCGCCGCGTTGTTGTCGTAGCGCACCTTAACCCAGCGCTTCAGCGCGAAGCCCGTATCCTCCGGAAAGTTCGGGTTACCGGCGATGAAATAGGACAGTGCCCCTTCCTTCGTGCTGCGGAAGGCGTTCGCGCCGAATGCAAGCGTGGGCTTGAAGAACACCGTGCCATCCTTGTAGTCGTAAAGATCATCGATGAGCCGGCTGGCAACCGCCTTGTAGTCCCCGCCCTCGCTATAGGTCTGACCCATCGTCACCAAGGCATCGCACCACGCCGTCTGGGCGGCGTTCACATCATCCTCGGTGATCGGCCCATACTTCGACTGGCCTGCACATTCGTTCTCCATGTCCTTCTCCGTTTTGTTCTGGCAAGGTTTCTAATCGTCAACGACACCAACTAAGCGACGCGGTCATTCCAACTCAAGGGGCGACTGGTGCTTGAGGAGCGCTTCTTCCGTTACGGCAAATCGTTTCGCCGACGTGGCGGCCGTACCATGCCCAGATCGGAGTTATCCGAACGTTTATTGGCTCGGAATGAGCTTCTGGCGTTCATTCGGAAGGCAATCTGGCTGAAGGGGGACCCCAACGTCAAGCGTGAGATGAGAGGATCCTTCGGCGAAACCTCGAAACACGCTTGATGCGTAATTGGAGCGTAGGGACAAAAACGAGTCCATTCGTGCTGCAAGTTTTCCCTGCTATCTCCGCCCTACTCGGTAAGTCCCTCGGCACGCTCGTTCTCACACTTTCAATCGTAAGCGTCGAAGTCGTGCTGATCGCTGCGCTAGTGCTTGGCAGTCGTGCTCCATGACATCTTCCTACTGATCCAGGCCGGGCGCCGTTGATTGAACTATTGGGAGCACCTATTTGAGACTTGGGCGACCAGTTTTTTTGGCCGACCGCCGTCAAACCTTCACTGAATAGTCCGAGTCTCGGCTCGCATGTGGAAGCGCCCCCACCCGTTTGCTGGACTTCACCTACTCCGTCTATGTAGCCACCTACTTCGCTACGGAATCGTGCGAAGATTCCGCCGTCGTTTGGGCCGTTGACGGAAGGGATCCGTCTCGGTTTCGATCGATTAGCGACCCGGGGGCATGGCACACGCGACCCGGGGGCCCCGGGACTCGCTCTCATGCATGAGCACAGGGGAGCCTTTTGAGTGCGAACGAGGAGGCCTATTTGCAGATTGAGTGGGCCATTGCTGAAAGTCTCCCTTAAAGCCCATGCTCTCGGCGACCTGGAAGCTCGCTATGACGCGCCGCTCGATTTGCTTGCCGGACTTGCCTGCGCGTTCGCGCGCCGATCGATACTCTCGACGGGCTTGATAAAGGTGAGCCGTGAATTAGTCGCCGTCGCTGGATTCGAGCAGGACCAGCAGCTTGTCTATAGCGTGTTGTCCTTGAGTTGCTTGATGACTGCCGCACGGTTCATGATTATGTAATATCACGATATTGGGGCCGCCAAAAGGCGGAGTCTTCGACCCTCAAATCCTTCCGTATTCTCAGAGCAATCATTGCGCGAGGGTTAGCCAAGAAAATGCAAGGAAAGTGCCAGACCAAAATTCAGTAGGATGCTAGGAATCTACATAAGCTACTGATTATCAAGCGAGCCAGCGACGGGATTCGAACCCGTGACCTATCGATTACGAATCGATTGCACTACCCCTGTGCTACGCTGGCGACAACCGCGTTAGGAGAATGTGAAAACGTCAGCCGCGCAATGAGATTCTACCGCGAAGCCGCCTCTCGAACCATTTTCTCCAGGGCTGGTGCCGCGGCTTTAACGATGTCTTTGGGGCCGGTCATCTTGACGTAGACGTCGCCCGACGAGCTTTCGAGGATGGCGCCTCGCATGGCGTAGTCTTTCATCGGCGTGGTTGTGCCGCCAGGCATTCCGCTTGCGAAAGTGCCTTCGGCCTTTACGAAAGTGACGGTCGCGCTGCCCGCCTGTTCCGTCTTCGCATCCGTATAGCCATCGGAGAATTGTTTAAACCACCGGTCAACGTTTGCTTGGACACTGCCCCCCTGCCCTGCTCCGAAATGAAAGAATGTCACCTCGGCCGGTGAACCGCCGGCCTTGCCGGGCACGGAGAGCTGGGCCTTTCGCATGGGAGAAGTTGGGGCGACCCACTCCCAGGTCTCGGGACGTAGGAAGGTGAAGCTGCCGACAGTGAACTCGACCGGATCCGCAGCCTTTGCCATAGCCGCAAAGGCCATCAACACGAAGACGGAGCGGGAAAAGAGCATAAAATCTCTATAGCAGGCCCAGACTCGCGAGCCAACTGCGAGCGATTAACATGTGCCCAGATGAGGAAGGATGCACACCGTCAGGTACCCATTCAATATCCGGTCGCTCCAAGCCGGCCTTGTTGAAGACATCATGGAGCGGCACCACAGCTCGCGCCTTGAAGTTGGCGCCGACTTCGCGGACGACAGCAACGTATGGTTTGAGTGCCTCGTTACCCTCCGGAGGCGCCGGCGGCCAGATCACGGTGGGTTCGCAAAGAACCATGGTTACTTCCGGGAATGCCTCGCGGAGACGTTCCAAGATTTCGACATAAATTTCTTTGAATTTGTCGATTGGAGTTCCACCACCTGCCGTGTCAAACCCGCGCCAAACGTCATTGATTCCGATCTTAACGGAAACGAGTTGAGGCTGATGAGCTAAAACATCCGACTTCCAGCGCCGGCGAAGGTCGCTGATTGTATTGCCCGAAATGCCCTGATTAAGAATTTGCGGTGCGTGAGCCGGAACTGAGGCACGCAGCCAGTCGCGAATATCCCTCACGTAGCCGGTGCCCACCGCTTCAGGACACTGTCTACGGCCAGCGTCGGTGATGCTATCGCCGATGAAAATCCAGCGGGCATCCTTGGAAAGCGGGAGCGCCATGAAAGACGCGCGCGTCTACCGCTTGGAAAATTGAAACCGCTTGCGTGCTCCCGGCTGGCCGGATTTCTTGCGCTCCTTCATGCGCGGATCGCGCGTCAGAAGTCCCTCTTCCCGCAGCGAACCGCGGATACCTTCCTGATTCTGCAAGAGGGCGCGGCTGATGGCCAAGCGCAAGGCGCCCGCTTGTCCGGAAATTCCACCGCCCGAGGTCTTCGCATCGACGTCGAACCGATGCACAGCATTGGCAATT
The DNA here is from genome assembly GCA_963824895.1 of uncultured Verrucomicrobiae bacterium. Classification (GTDB taxonomy): domain Bacteria; phylum Verrucomicrobiota; class Verrucomicrobiia; order Chthoniobacterales; family Terrimicrobiaceae; genus DASTFP01. The sequence continues at coordinate 9,234 of CAWGQS010000005.1, forward strand.
TCGAGAGGACGCAGGATGATGTTCTGCATCGAGAGGCTCGGAAAATAATCGGTAAATTCCTTTCCGTTGATCTTGAAGTTTCCACTACCATCGCGCAGGCGGATCTGGGCGATGGAAGTCTTACGGCGGCCGGTGGCGATGATGTCAGACATGAAAACAGATCAGGCAGGTTTGGGGTTCTGAGCGGCGTGAGGATGTTGTTCGCCGCGATACACCTTAAGTTTGCGATAAACAGAACTCCCAAGGCGGTTGTGAGGAATCATCCCGCGCACAGCTCGCTCGACGAGGAGCTCAGGATGGCGTTCACGCCGTGCGGCGAAGGTCTCCGACTTGTGACCCCCCACATAGCCCGAGAAGCTCATGTACGACTTCTGCAAATCCTTCTTGCCGCCCACGCGCACCTTGGCGGCATTGATGACAATCACGAAATCGCCCGTGTCTACGTGGGGTGTGAAAATCGTCTTGCCTTTGCCACGCAGAAGATTGGCGGCCTTTACCGCCACGTGGCCGAGGTGCTTGTCCGCCGCATCGATGATCCACCAGTCGCGACGCACCTCGGCAGGCTTTGCTGAGAAAGTCTTCATGAGAGTCTTTGATAGAACCGGTCATGATGTGGTATGCGGAAGCTTGTGTCAAACTCAATCAGGATGGGTATCTCCTCGGCCGAAAACTTCTTGACCGGGGAAAGCGATCCGCCAAGCCTCTCGCGCCGTGCAGCGTAACGGAGAGACAGGGCAGTTCTTGCATTGGCGGGAGACGCACGAGGCGTCCGGCGAAGCGCGGATTGTCTATCGGCCTTTATTCGAGCGCTTGGATGCCTTGCCACGGCGGCAGGTGCAGGCATTAGATGAGCGCTTGGAGGCGACGATGAGGGAAATGGGTGTGACTTTCGACATCGCACGGGAGAGGCCATGGGGACGGCGTCCTTGGTTCTGTGATGTGCTGCCACAGATCTTCACTCCGGAGGAATGGGAGCCATTGGCAAAAGGGATATCCCAGCGTCTGCGGGCCTTTGAGTTATTTCTGCGCGACATCTATGGCAAAAAGGAAATTCTCAAAGCCAACCTTCTTCCGATCCAACCGGTGCTTGGAAGCACGGCCTACCAGCGGGCGGCGGCGAGTCTCACGCCGCCGGGCGAGGCCTACTTGCATCTTAGTGGAATCAGCTTATGCCGGATTCCGAGTGGGGAGTTTGCCGTCAAGCAACACTACTTCAGCAACGCTTCGGGGATCTCCTACATGATTCAAAACAGGCGCGCTCTGGCGCGAGTGATTCCGCAAAGCTTTCAGGATTTTTCGATTCGTTCCATCGCGGATGCTCCCGTGGACTTTCTCGAGCTCCTCAGGTCTCTCTCGGACCATCCTGATCCTACTGTGGTGCTACTTTCGTCCGGGCCCGGTAGTGCCGTCTACTCCGAGCATAGCTTTCTCGCGCGCAGAATGGGAATTCCGCTGGTGCAGGGCGGAGATCTGCTCGTCTTGAACGATGCGGTCTTTCTCAAGACAGTATCGGGTCTTGAGAAGGTGGAGGTAATTTACAACCGCATTTCCGACCAATGGCTCGATCCGATGGTCTTCCGCCGTGATTCGCTGTTGGGCGTCGCGGGGTTGGTCCATTGCATGCGGAAGGGCACGGTTGCCGTGGTCAATGCCATCGGCTCGCAGCTATCCGATGATCGGGCTCTCTTGCCGTTCGCCGGACAGATCATTGGTTTCTATCTGGGTGAGCGTGCGTTATTGCGCAGCCTGCCAACCTATTGGCTGGGAGATATCGACCAGCGTGAAATGGTGCTCTCCGATATTGAGAAATACACCATCCGGCCGCTCTTCGGGGAGAAGATCCTGCTGGGTGGCAATGGTCGGCGGCCAACGGAGGAGGAAGTCGCGAGCGCAACGGACACAGTGCGACGAAACGGTGGTCAGTATGTCGCACAGCCGCAGGACTGCGATGCTCTGACGGTCTCATATCACGGTGGACGTAGGGTCGCGCGCAGACAGGATCACATTATCTTTGCGCTGCGCCAGTCGGAGGGAGAATACGACACTTTTCCGGGCGCGCTGACACGAGTTTCGACCAAAGAATCCCCCTTTACGGCGAATGAGCTTGGCGGTGGCAGCAAGGATACATGGGTGCAAGTGCCGCAGGATTTCGAGGAACCTGCTCCGGATCGGACACGCCTACGCGAGGCTCTTCTTCCTTCTCAGCATGTGAGCAGCCGCGTGGCTGAAGCTTTTTATTGGACGGGACGATATCTTGAGCGAGCGCACAATCTGGCGGTGATGATTGGCGTTATCGAGTCGCTCGAGTTGGAGGAGCTTAATCCCATCGAACGCACGCTCTACCGTCCTGTCTGGGACAGGATCCTTCCTCCCCTGGAGAACCCGGGGTCCGTTTCCCGCCGCAATATTTCCAGCCCCGCGGGGAGGTACCGGCTGACGCTCGATCTGGAAGAACCCGACTCTGTCGTGCGCGCGATCTTGCGAGCCGCCGCAAATTCGGAATCGATCCTGGAATGCTTGAGCTTGGAAGCTTGGAGCGTGCTCAGTACTCTGAGATCTCGTTTTCAACGCGCGCGCTTCCGCCCGCAGGCGTCCCAGGAGGACCTGACAGCATTCACGCGGCGGCATTGCGACTCGGTTGTGAAGGCGGTCCCCGAGTTTTTTGGCACGGCTCAGGGCACGATGATTGCGGATGGTGGTTGGGCGTTTTGTGAGATCGGTCAACTCTTGGAACGAGCAATTATTACCGGAAACGCCGTCTGCTCGATTATGCGTCCGATGCCGCGCAGAAATGCGCCCTCCGAGCATGAGTCCGAAATCCGACTCTCCGCATTTCTTCGTCTCATCAACAGTCGTGACGTCTACCGTCGTGTCTATCAACTCCGCATTGAGCCGGGACCAATGCTGGATCTGCTGTGGAAAAATCCGGTCGCTCCGCGGTCCGTCGCGAAATGCTTGGAAGCGTGTCGCGAGCGTTTGCGGGGGACGCGTGAGCAAGCCACCGCGGCGACGCTGCGCACCCTGGCGGGGATCGAACAACTTCTTCACGAGATCCGGTTGACCGATTGGGAGGAACTCTTGAACGAGCCGGAGCCGCCGTCTGCCTCGAAACCAAGCGCGTTGCTCGATCACGGACACACGCTGCTGAATGCGACGCTGGAAATTCATCACCTGATCGCCGACGGATTCCTAAATCACCAGATTCACATGGGTCCGGATATTCAGCCGACACTTTTTGCTTTAAAGCATGCTCTTTGAAATCACTCATCGCACCGATTACCGGTATGGTCAGCCAGCGAGGGAAGCTTACATCGAGGCGCGACTGACTCCGCCCACCCTTCCAAGTCAGGAAGTCCTTTCGCACGCGATTGATTTTCGGCCGCCCACGGGGGTTTCCACTTATCATGACTACTTTGGAAATGAGGTGACCTTCTACTCGATGACGTTGCGACACGAGCGGCTCACCATCGTCAATAAGCTGACGGTCCGAACAAAGGAAATTTCACCGCCTTCCGGTGCTCTTGGTGTCACCATTGCCGAGGCGCGCCAACTTTTTGCCTCCAGGTTTACGGATGTGTTCGATTATCTGCAGCCGACCGCGGCCGTGCCGATCGGCACCCCGTCGATCGAGTGGTCGCGGAAGTTCTTTGCCGGCGGGGCTCCGCTCGGCGAAGCGCTGGAGCGGCTCAATCGGGCCATTCACGAGAAGTTTCGCTACCGGCCGGGCTCCACCGATAACTCGACGCCGCTGGAGACGGTGTGGAAACAAAGGGCGGGTGTCTGCCAGGATTTCACCCATGTGATGCTTGGCGTGTTGCGCACCGCAGGCATACCTTCACGCTATGTTTGCGGCTACATCGAATCCGATCCAGTGCAGCCAGTCGAGCGCCCTGCCAGGCTGATTGGATCGCTGGCGACTCATGCCTGGGTGGAAGCGCTGACGCCTGGCATGAAGTGGCTGCCCATTGACCCCACCAACAACCAGTGGTGTGGCCCGCGGCACGTGACGATGGCCTATGGTCGCGATTCGGTCGACGCGACTCCCTTGCGCGGGACCTTCAAGGGCTCGGGAGACCAAAGAATGAAAGTTCGGGTCCTGATGAAAAGGATGAACGATAAACCGTGAAGATTTCTGTTCGCTACACGGCCCGGTTTGAGTATGCGCAAAGGGCGAGTTTTTCGCCACATCGCGTGCGCCTCTTTCCGCGCCACGAGTTATTTGTCAACATCGAGAGGATCGCCTTCTCGACCCACGCTTCGGCAAACGTCCAATACAGACACGACTTGTTCGACAACTTGACGGCGATGTGCGTGTATTCGGATCCGCTCGATGTCCTGGAATTCAAGCTTGAATTCGACGCGTCGCTACAGGCGTGGGACCCCTTCCAGTTCCTTTTGGACTCCCATGCGTTACGATTGCCGTTCGAGTACCGTCCTGAGGAAGGCGCTGTGCTGGCGCCGTTTCGGCGGAGTCGATTCAAAACCGGTGCGCTCCCGGCGGCGCTGACTCCCGCCTCGCCGCGGCCGACCATCGAAGCACTGGTGGCGATGAACAGCTGGTTGCATGAGAACATCGAATACGAGCGCCGAGAAGAAGGAGATGCCTTTCCTCCAAGAACCACGCTTGAGAGGCAAAAGGGGTCCTGCCGGGACTTCGCAGTGCTCCTGGCGGAGGTGCTGAAAATCCATGGTCTCGCTGTGCGGCTGGCGAGTGGATACTTATGGGAGGATGAATCGGGAACCGGTCCTGAACATGCGCAGAATGCGTTTCACGCGTGGGTAGAGACCTATCTGCCAGGGGCCGGATGGATTGGACTCGATCCGACCAACGGGGTCCTCTGCGAGCATCATTTTTTGGCAACGGCTGTGGGTCTTAGCGCTGGAGACATTGCTCCGATAGTAGGCCACTATTACGGCAAGGAGACAATCGCCAGTGTCCTGACCACCACGTTAGACATTGTGAGATCATAAGATGATCGCACGGTGGATGGATCAGGCGGCCTCTCGCGCGGAGGCAATCTTTCGGAAGCATAATGTGCAGCTTACCCTCGGCGGTGAGCCGACGTACGTCCCGACTAATCCCGAAGGGCCGGAATGGACCTATGCAGCCGTAGGACCGACCAAGCTCGGTTATGCCTGGAAGGTCGCTGAGCATCTGCTCCGCGGTCGCATGGCTGGCTCGGCGGCATTTTTTTGTCCCGGGAAATCTTATCCCGGTGAGGTAAATCCTCGGTGGGCCATTCGAATCCTGGCCAATCGGGATGGGATGCCGCTTTTTCAACCTTCCCAAGCAAGCCAAGGCGCTTGAGCCGGATGCGGCCCGAAAGTTGGCCCACAACATCTGCAGGCATCTCCGCATCGCTCCACACTGGCTTCACTTTATCGACCCAAACAATCCGAGCGTTCAAATCCTAGCGATGCCCATCGACTATAACGATGCCGGCTGGCGTTCTTCGCGTTGGGCACTCACCAAGGAGGTGCGCGTTTTGTCGAAGGCGGAGGGTCCAGTGGGGCTACGGCTACCGCTTCATCTATTGCCGCCGTCGGTGCCACGCCGAGCCGTGTCGATCGAGAGAAGCGGAGAGACGATGGCCATCTTTATTCCGCCCCTTCTCCAACAGCCATTCGTGGAGTTGCTTGCCGCCATCGAGAAATCGGCAAAGGAAAGCGGCACCGGACAAATCTCTTTGCAGGGCTATACGCCGGTGGATGAGGCCGGAACATGGATCACGCTGGGAGTGGCGGCGGACCCCGGCGTTCTCGAGATCAATCTTCCCGCATGTTCCAGTTGGCGCGAGTATGCGGAATGGACGGAGACGGTGACCGCAAGTTGCGAAGCCGCCGGCCTCAGATCATGGAAGGAGTCGACTTGGGATTTTCCGCAAGGGACTGGCGGCGGCAATCATCTTCTTTGGGGCGGTCCAAGGTTGGAGACCAACCCGTTTTTCGGGCGGCCGGCATGGGTGGCAGCGATCCTGCGTTTCTGGCAACACCACCCTTCACTGGCGTATCTCTTCACTGGTTGCTATGTCGGGGCCTCCTCGCAAGCCCCTCGGCCGGACGAGTCGGCGCGCGACCTTTACGATATCGACATGGCCTATACCTTTCTGGAATCGCTTCCGGAAGGCGATCATCGAGAGCTCATCAACGAAACGCTGCGTCACCTTCAAACCGACGTCACCGGCAACTCGCATCGCAGCGAGATGAGCTTCGACAAATTCTGGAACACCGCTTGGCCAGCGGGCGCCCTTGGTCTCATCGAGTTTCGAGCGATCGAATCCCTTCCCCGAGCCGAGTGGATGTCGAGCGTCGCCTTGCTTTGGACCTGCCTTGCCGCGCACTTACTCGAAGCGAAAGTCCCGCGAGGCCTGCGGCGATTTGGCACAAGATTGCATGACGAGTACTTACTTCCGGAACCCCTCTGGAGTGACCTCGAATCGGTGCTTACGGAACTTGAAAAGGCTGGAATAGCCCTGAACCGCCGGATCTACCGGGAAATTTGGAACTGGCGATTTCCGGCTCTTCTCGCTTGGAAGAAGCGCGACGCCCGCCTCACGGTGCGCAGGGCGCTGGATAGCTGGCCCCTGCTTTGCGAAACGCCGGTCGAAGGCGGGACGACCAGCCGCTTCGTGGATACATCCATGCAGCGTCTGGAATTCTGCGGAAATTCCGCTTTCCATTCGAGCTATCGAATATACGTGAACGGTCGGGCCCTCGACTTGCGACGAGCCGGTGATGCATTTCTCTCGGGCCTTCGCTATCGAAGAACAAATCTCTATCCCTCCATGCATCCAGGCATCCCGACACAGCTTCCCCTGCTGCTTACGCTGGTTGATCGAGCCTCGGGACTCGCTGCAGCACAGTTTGAACTGAGCATGCACGACATGGCCTTTCATCCTGCAACGAAGACGAGCACGGTGAGGCTCGCTGGACGACCCTGTCGAGGAGGTCGGAAAAGCGATTTCACGTGCGATCTGCGTCTCGACTAGTCCTAAATTGCTCCCGTCAGTATCTTGGGCCTGATTCCTACATCGGTCTGATTAAATGCTTCAGCATTGGATGATCCCCTCAGACCTCGCTCCCGGGGACATGAAGAGCTTGGAGAGCGATTGGTCCGGTATGGAGTTGCATCGTGTCGAATCTGCAGATGATCCCCAGTTTGACATCGCATTCGGCGCTCTTTGGGCCGAGTTTGGCGCCAGGAGCGAAGTGGAGCAGCCGACGGTGCTTTCGCGCCGTCTCCGCTGGAATGGGGACAAACTTGTCCAAGGATACGCCTTGCGGTATCGGCTGGTGCTCCTGAAGTCGAGAGGAAGGGTTGCGGCCGTTCGTGATCATACCGCAATCGTGCGCAGCGACCAGAAGGAGGCCATAGTCCATCTTTCGCACAACTTCATCGCCCCTGACTGGCGGCGGAGCGGACTCGCGGGTTGGCTCCGGGCTTTGCCGATCCAGTCTGCTCGAAATTGCCTTGCCGAGCAGGGACGCTCTCCGGAGTCGCCGATCGTTCTGGTAGGAGAGATGAAGCCTCTCGACCCTGGCGATCCGGCGAGCTATGCGCGCCTCAAGGCGTATGAGAAGGCCGGCTATCTGCTCATCGACCCCCGGAGGGTCCGCTACTTGCAACCTGACTTTAGAGCGCCGGATGAAATCGACCTCACCGGCGGTGCCAGGCCTCTCTCGCTCAGTCTAATAGTTCGTCGGGTGGGGCGAGAAAACCAGCTGAAAATTTCGGGGGCCGAGATCCTCCGCCTGGTGGAGGCTATTTATCGAGTCTATGGAGAGACGTTTCGGCCGTGCGATATGGCAGCTGTCTTGGCCAGCCTGGAAAGCTATCCTGCCACCGATGAGATCATCGATCTGGTGCCGCCGACAGCTGACCTGTCGGAGAGCACGTGAAGGGAAATGCCACCTCTTCGTCACCAGGCACGCTGTTTGTGACGAGCGTGCTTGAGAGGAACCTTTCGTCGTGACTTTTTGTCTCCTTTGATGAGCCTAATGTTGTTCCACGATCCCGGTTTCGCGGCGCCGATCGGAAATCATGTGATGCCAATGCGCAAGTTCGAAATGGTCGCAAAGCAATTGCGACGACGCGAGGACATTCAGATCTTAAATCCTCCGCCGATTTCCAAAAGTGACCTGCTTCGCGTTCACACTCCAGAATATGTCCTGGCAGTAGAGACAGGAACACCGCGAGCGCTCGCCGAATCTCAGAAGTTTCCTTGGTCGCCGGAACTGTATTCCAGTGTGCTCCTGACGAATGGTGGTGTGCTTGCCGCCGCGAGAATCGCTCTGGACAGCGGGATCTCTGGCGCCTTGGCAAGCGGATTTCATCATGCGTTCGCAGATCATGGCGAGGGATTTTGCACCTTTAACGGGCTGGTGATCGCTCTCGATGCTCTTAAAGCTAAGCGTCGCATCCAATCCGCGTCGATCCTCGATCTGGATCTTCACTATGGTAACGGAACCGCCTCGCTCGTCGCCGCCCGGCCTTGGATTAGAGCTCTTTCCATCTACGGCAACGACTATGCGAATAATGTCCCCTATCGCGATGCGAGTGTGCGCCGTCACGCCGACGGAGAAAATCACCTCTCAGTGCCGATGCTCCCCTCCGAAAATGATGGCAAACACTTGCAAAAACTTCTCGAAGAGCACCTGCCATGGCTGATTGGCGGATCGCCTCCGGATATCTTGCTCTTCCAGGCCGGCGCCGACCCTCTGCGCGATGATCCCTATTCGCCGCTAGAATTGGATCACCGCGATCTCTTCCTGCGGGATAAGCAGGTCTTTGAGTTCGCGCAGGCAAACAGATTACCTATCGCGTGGGTTCTCGCAGGCGGGTATTCGCCCGACCTAACCAAAGTGGTCGATGTTCACGTGAACACCGCGATTGCTTGCCTGCAGGTCTACAATCTTTCGTAGGCACCCTTTTCGCGCCTTTCCCAGACCGAAAAGCCGGCTTTTTTCGCGTCGCACGTGCTTACCGGCGGCAACGCTTTCGTGGTGTTAATGGGCGAGATCCCCTTGCGCACCGGCTTCTTGCAAGGCGGACAGCGACTCAATGGCGGCCGCTTCGCCGATCGGCGCAATTCAAACCGACCGCCGCAAACGCGGCAACTGCCCTCGGTGATCTCGTATTCGTAGATCGGCACGCCACCGATTTTCTCGAACCGATCTCCGACGCTACCAGCTCGATTTCGTCACACCAGGAATCATCCCCGCGGCAGCCAGTTCACGAAAGGTGATGCGCGAGATCTTGAAGCGCCGCATGAAGGCGCGACGGCGGCCAGTCACCTGGCAACGGTTAACCAACCTGGTCGGACTCGCATCGCGAGGCAGTTGCGAAAGAGACGAATAATCCTTCTTTGCTTTTAGCTCCGCACGCAATTCCGCGTATTTTTGCACCGTCTTCCGCTTGCGCTCGTCGCGCTCAAACCACGATTTTTTGGCCATAAAGAACGTGGCAGTTTACAGGCGGGCAGGCGCGCCGCAAGCAGTTTATGCGGCTGGTTGCTGCTGAGTAAGGCAATGAAATGCACCGAGGCCCCAGATGAGCTCCCGACAATCGATCGGAACGATGCGCCTGTCGGGGAAGGCCTCCTTTAGCACGGAGGCAGCCCATGCATCGTTGGTGTCATGATAGGTCGGCAGGAGGACCACCGAGTTGGCAACGTAAAAGTTGGCATAGCTGGCCGGCAGCCGTTGGCCGTCGCGGACGATCCGGGAAGGCATGGGTAGTTTTAACACGCGCAGCGGCGAGCCGTTGGAAAGCCGCATCGTGCGAAGGCGTTGCAAGTTTAGCTCGAGCGGTTCGTAGTTCAAATCGTCCTCATCCTCTTCTACCACGGTGACCACGGTATTCGGGCTGACAAATCGAGTGATATCGTCGACATGTCCATCGGTGTCATCGCCCTCGATTCCATCTCCCAGCCAGAGAATTTGAGAAACGCCAAGAGCGTCGCGTAGATTCGCTTCAATTTGCTCGCGCGACAGATCGGGATTGCGATTCGGATTAAGCAAACACGATTCGGTTGTTAGCAACGTCCCTTGGCCGTTGACCTCCACGGATCCGCCTTCAAGGATAAAGTCGCCGAAATCAAAGACAGGAACCCCAATTTTCTCGGCCATGAGGGTCGCGGCTGCTTCGTCCTCCTCAAACGGGGAGAGCTTGTAGCCCCACGCGTTAAATCCGAAATTGACGGCGAGGATTCGCGGATTCTCTTTGCGCTTAAGGAAGATGGGACCATGGTCGCGACACCACGGCTCGTTAGTCCGAATAGGGAAGAATTCAAGGCGCTCAGCGGGGCAATCGCTGAGGAGTGCGCGCGCCTCCGCCTCTTGAACAGAATCCCTTACGTTGATGCGGACGATCTCCGATCCGACGAGCGCTTTCACCATCTCAACAAATACCGGCACCACACGCCCATAGGCCGACGGAAAACTTGCTCCGTCCGGATGGGGCCAGGAGATCCACGTGGCCGCATGAGGCTCCCATTCTGCTGGCATGGAATAGCCTTCCTTGGCCGGGCTCGACTTGATCATCGCGACTAAGCATCCGCGCGACAGGAGGCAAATAACAAGAGGTTTTTTGTAACGTCACCGCGGGAATTGTCCGGACTGGAAATTTTCTGGTGGGGCATTACCTTTGCCTTTCCGAGTCATGCCCAACGTTTACATCAAGACCTATGGCTGCCAGATGAACGAGCGCGATTCAGAGCAGGTGGCCCGATCGTTGGTGGTGCGCGGCTATCGCCTTGTGGACGATGAGACACAGGCAGACGTCATCCTGCTGAATACGTGCAGCGTGCGCGACATGGCGGAGCAGAAGGCGATTGGAAAGATGGGAATGCTCCAGCGCCTGCGCGAGAAGCGCCCGCACTTGGTTCTGGGATATCTGGGATGCATGGCGCAGAGCCGCGGCTCCGAACTGCTGAGTTCCTCCTTCCGGATCGATTTGATTGTCGGCACGCAGAAATTTCACCGGGTTGCCGACTACGTCGATGAGCTTTTGCGTCGCCAGAACGAGGAGCGCATGGATGATGAGCGCCTGCCTATTGTGGATGTCAGGGAAGAGCCCGGTTCACAGTCGGCGATCCGTGAGCACCTCTCCGGCGCGCAAGCGACGGCCTTCGTCTCAATCATGCAAGGGTGCAACATGCACTGTGCATTTTGCATTGTCCCACAAACGCGAGGTGCAGAACGGAGCCGCTCAATCGACGACATTGTCGATGAGGTTCGCGGGTTGGCCGCGAAAGGCGTCAAGGAAGTCACGCTCTTGGGGCAGATAGTTAATCTCTATGGTCGGCATGAGTTTGAAAGGCATGCGGGCCTGAGCCCCTTTGTCCAATTGCTCGAGGCCGTCTGCGCCGTCGAAGGCATTGCCCGGGTACGCTTCACCTCCCCCCATCCCATCGGCTTTCGAGAGGATCTCGTGAGGGCTTTTGGTCGTCTGGAGAAGCTCGTCGAGCATGTTCATTTGCCTCTGCAAAGCGGATCAAATCGCATCCTTAAGAAAATGCGACGGGGATACACAGCCGAGACCTACTTGCGTCTGGTGGATGATCTGCGGCAGGCACGCCCGGGAATTGCAATAACGACCGACATTATTGTCGGATTTCCAAGCGAGGAGGATGAGGATCATCAGTCGACTCGTGCGATTGTCGATCGTGTTGGTTTTGACAATGCCTTTGTCTTTCGGTATTCGCAGCGTCGCGACACACCAGCTGCGTTGATGCAGGATCAGATCGCGGAGGAGACGAAAGAATTTCGAAATCAGGACCTGCTGTCAGTCGTAAATCGCCACTCGAGGGAGAGGTTGAATGCACATGTTGGCCGACGCGTGGAGATACTGTGCGAAGGGCCCAGCAAGAACAATCCGCATCGTCTGACTGGTCGCACACGCACCAACAAAATAGTCGTCTTCGAGGGATCTCCACGCCACATTGGCGAGATCTTCGAGGTCCAGATCGGGTCGGCGTCTGCTTCGACGCTGTATGGCGACCCGGCCCTTCTCGCGTCGTAGTTGGTGTGAAAGGCTGGGCAACTCACAAAAATTGGCCTTCTTTGCCAGACGCATCCCGGTATCGAGCCGCTCGAGGTTAAACCATCCGCGTGAAGCCTGTGGGAAGATGAAGCATCGCGGTGGACTTGTGCAGCTACGCATTTCGGAATTCGATTTGCGGCGTACGCTCGAAAGCGGGCAGGTCTTTCATGCGATGCCAGAAGGGGATGGCTGGCAAATTCTCGTCGACCGTACACTTTTGTATGCCGAGCAGCACGGCAGAGCGCTCTATGTTTGCGCGGGGCTGGAAGGCCTGGCTCGAACCTACTTTGCCCTCGACCACCCTTTAAAGGCGATCTACGCGAAATTTCCATCCGATCCCTTCAGTCGCTCCGCCCTTTCGACTTGTCGCGGTCTGCGAATCCTCAGGCAACCGAACTGGGAGTGCCTGGCCACCTTCATCGCTTCTCCAATGAAGCAGATCGGTCATATCCGCCAGATCTCTCTGGAACTACGAGCGCGCTATGGAGAGCAAGTCCCCAGCTCGCGTGTGAACGCTTTTCCGACGCCTGCTCGATTGGCTGAGGCAACAGAGCGCGAACTGCGTGAGTGCAAGCTCGGCTTCCGTGCAAAGAGCCTCCTCGCCTCCGCGGTTGCGGTGGCATCCGGGCGCTTCGATCTCAAGACATTGGCACACGAGGCCACCCCCGTTGCCCGCGATCGGCTCTGTTCCTTGCCGGGAGTCGGACGCAAGGTGGCAAACTGTGTCTTGCTCTTTGCCTACGAGCGGCTTGATGTCGTTCCGGTAGATATTTGGATTGCACGGGTCCTTCACGCGATGCATAAGCGCTCGACTTCACTCATCGAATTGGAGGAGTTTTCCAATCGGCAATTCGGGCGGTATGCGGGCTACATCCAGCAATACCTGTTCCACCATGCACGGATGAGCAAGACTCTGCCCGCATGATTTCCGCAACGCTGACAACCTGGCGCGACGACGATCGCCGGAAAGCTCTGGCGGCGCTCGTTGCCTCGATCTTACTTCACCTTTTTATTATCGGGTTCGTGAGCGTGGTGCTGGCAGTCCGAGCGCCGATCTTCATTCCGCCACCGGAGGAATCGCCTGTCGAGTTGACACTCATCGCCCCTCCGGACTCACCCCCGAAACAACAGCCCTCCTACGTCCAAACAAGCGAATCGCAACGTGTGGACAAGCCTCCGGAGGATTCCGTATTCGAATCGGACAAGGACACTGGCGCCGCCTCGCCGCTCCCTGCCGCGGGAGATGCCCCTGTGCCGACGCAGGACGGCAAGGATTATCCTGCCCTGAGTCTGGAGAACAAGGAATACACGGCCGGGCCTGTGCCGCGAGAGTCATCGCCCGCCGCTCAGCCACGTCAAGAAACGACACCCGAACCAAAGACCGAAGAGTCCACACCCAAGATGACTCCGCGACAGAGCACTCAGTTAGCATTGCTCGAACCGCCAAAGCCAAAACCTTCTCCCCGGCCGAAGACCACCAAAGCGGTTCAACAGCAACAACAGTCGCAGGCTCCGCAGCCGCCGGGTTATCAACCTCAAACTCGAATTACCCGAATTCGGGGCAACATTTCAAACCGCGGACGAGCGTCCGTTAGCGCGACGGCGACGCCGCTTGGCCGCTATAAGAAAATGCTCTCCGATGCGATCGGGTCGCGCTGGTATTTTTACGTGACGGAGCAGATGGGTCTTCTAAATGTGGGAACTGTCGAGGTCCGCTTCGTGGTGCGCGAGAATGGGAAGGTTGAGCGGGTGCAGGTGCTGCGCAACAGTTCAAACGAGAGCTTTGCGTCTTGCACGGTGCGGGCGATCATGGAAGCTGAAATTCCTCCGATTCCCAAGGAACTTGTCCCTATGCTCCAAGGCAGCCGTATCGAAATCGAATATTCGTTCACCATCCTGTCCAACTAATGGAATTGTTCTTTGCATCGATCATTCAGAACACCTTGACGTTCTTCATCAACGGGGGGTTTTTCATGGTCATCCTGTTGGTGGTGTCAATAGCCGCAGGAACCGTGATCGTTTTACGGGGCACCGCGCTTCGCGAGAAGGCCATTATCCCTCCGGCTCTCGCTGCCGAAATCGAAAGTCTTCAGCCCGGCGATGATCTCGACAAGCTTGAGCGCCTGATCACGCGATATCCTTCCTCGCTCGGACGTGTCCTGAGCACGTTAATTCGGCATCTGACCTGGTCGAGGGCTGAGGCGGTTGAGGCGGTGCAAACCAGGGCTCGACATGAAGTCGCGCGGTTGGAGAGCGGCTTGATTATTTTGGAGATCACCACAGGAATTGCTCCCCTTTTGGGACTTCTCGGTACCCTGTCGGGCCTTGTGGGGATCTTTACAGCCATTGGCAGCGATCCGAATGCTGTCGCCCGTGGTATTGCCGAGGCGCTGAATACGACCATTGTCGGCCTCGCGGTGGCGGTGCCGAGCCTCATTACCTACAACTATTTCCAGCGAAGGATCGAGATGATGGCTGTAGAGATGGAATCTCTCGTGGCCGATCTTGTTGTGAAATGCTACCCACCCGGTGAAACGCCGGTCATGGAGCCGGTTTCATGAGGTTTCATACTCGCAAGCGGCGAGCTCCCTCGATTATCATTGTATCTCTGATCGATATCCTCGCGATCCTGCTGATTTTCTTTATCGTCACGACGACATTTCGGAAGAACCAGCCTCAGCTGCAAATCAATTTACCGGAGTCCAAGACCGCCGAGCAGGCTCCCGCCGAGAAGGACGAACCCGTTCTCCTGAGCGTGAAGGGCGCCGATCAAATCTCGCTCGACGGGAAGCCTGTTAGTCTCGATTCACTCGCGGAAGCACTCAAGACCGTGCGCGCGCAGGCGCCAGCTCGCCCGATTGCAATGCAAGCAGACCGGGAGGCTCCCTTTGGCATCGTTGTCAAGGTCTTGGATGCGCTTAAAGATGCGGGGGTAAAGAACATTCCCGCCTTCACTCAGCCGGAGGAACAGAAATGACGACATTTTGGGAGATTGCTACGACGACGACTCGCGCCGTATTGTAAGACATGACCTTGGAAATCGTCCAATACGGCCATCCTGCGCTGCGTGCCAAAGGGCGGCGAATTGAGAATATAGACGCCCGGATCCGTGCGCTGACGAACGACATGCTCGAGACGATGTATGAGGCGGAAGGGGTCGGTCTGGCCGCTCAACAAGTGGGCCTGCCGGTTCAACTTTGTGTGCTCGACGTCAAAGGTGTCAAGGATCGGCCGAGCACACTTCGCATTGGCGATCGCACGGTGGAAATCGAGGAGCATATGCCCCTGGTTCTTATCAACCCCGAAATAGAGACGTTTGGAAAACCTGAAATCGGGGTTGAAGGCTGCCTGAGCTTCCCTGGGGTGCGTAGCGACGTCGCCAGGCCGGCTTCTGTGCGCGTCCGAGCCCAATCGCTGGATGGTAAGATGATCGAGTTCGAGGCGACTGGACTCCTTGCGCGCGCGGTTCAACACGAGCACGATCATCTCCAGGGAATCCTCTTCATTGACCGCCTCAGCGCGGCCGAGCGCGGAAGAATCGAAGCGGAGATGACCGGCGCGGCTGATCGCGTGTAAGCATTGCATTTCTTCGGGCGACCCCTCACCTCGTGAGGCAGAGCGGGAGCTGATCGATTTCGCGTCTAACCTTCCTTAGAGCGATTTTCCCAAGGTGCTTCCGCGATAGGGGGCGTATTGCTGAGGCACCCGTCATCCGTCACACGTTGGGAAGTGCGGCTCGGTTTGAAAGAAAAGTGGCCTAAATTCAAACTATCGTGTTGAAAGTGTCTCGCCTGCCAAGCCGACAGCCAGAAACTACCAGCGTCCATCTTTGAAAACGATTCTTGTCACCGGTTCTTCGGGTCTCATTGGCTCTGAAGCTTGTGTGTATTTCGGCAACATGGGATTCAAGATTGACGGCATTGACAACAATCAACGAGCAGTAATCTTCGGGCCTCAAGGCGACACCCGCTGCAATCAACAGCGCCTGGTCCACGAAGTGCCCGGGTTCGTTCATCATGAGCTCGATATTCGAGACCGCCACGGGGTTATTGGGTTAATGGACCAGTTGCGGCCGTGTGCAATCGTCCATTGCGCCGCCCAGCCATCGCACGACCGGTCGGCTGACATTCCTCTCGAGGACTTCGACATCAATGCGACTGGTACGATCAACCTTCTGGAAGCTGCCCGACGGTTTTCTCGCGAAGCTCCGTTCATTTATCTTTCCAGCAATAAAGTCTATGGAGACCGCCCAAATACGATCGAGTTAACGGAATCGGCGCTCCGCTGGGATTTCGCGGACCCTCGCTTCCTCGATGGAATCCCTGAGGATTTCCCCATTGATCAGTCGACGCACGCGGTTTTTGGGGCTTCTAAACTCGCTGCCGATATCTTGGTGCAGGAGTATGGCCGCCGTTTTGGAATGCCAACTTGTTGCCTGCGCTGCGGGTGCCTGACCGGTCCCAACCATGCCGCCGTCGAACTGCATGGCTTTCTTGGCTATCTGATCCGCTGCAACGTGGAGGGCCGTCGATACAAGATCTATGGCTATAAGGGAAAACAGGTTCGCGACAACATTCACGCCAAAGACGTAGTGCGCTTCATGCGGGAGTTCCTCGAAAAGCCGCGCGTTGCCGAGGTCTACAATCTTGGCGGGGGCAAGCAGAACTCGTGCTCGGTCCTCGAGGCATTCGCACTCGCGGAAAAATTTTCCGGAAAGCGCCAAAATTATCTCATCCTCGAGGAGAGTCGCATCGGCGACCACGTTTGCTATTACAGCGACCTGCGAAAGATCAGGGCGCACTATCCCAACTGGGAAATAGAAATTTCTCTTGCGAGTATTGTCGAAGAAATGGTCACGGCTTGGACTCGGCGCCTGGACATCGATCAGTCTGTCGAGCCGAAATAACCGGGTCACAAACGCCCCTGCTACCTTGAACGGCAGGTCTTCTAGACGGATCCGACTGTCGGGTTTCCTGGCGATCACCCTAATCGTTATCGCTTGGAGTTTGCTCTATCTTCCTCATCTCAGAGACAGCCCCAAATGGTATGGAGATGAGACGTTGACCTTGATCATTGGGAAGGCTCTTTTCGCCGGACATCCCTCAGATCGAGCGATGAAGATCTCCTTCTGGCATCCAAGTTATTCTTATCAGCCTGGCTATGCCTGGATGGTTGGCGGAATGGCTTGGCTGTTTAAAGGGGACATTCTCGGGGCACGATTGCTCAACACGTTTGTTGCCCTTGCCATTGGGCTAACTATGTATATCGGTGGCAAGGCGATCCTAGGTCATCTTCCCGCTTTGTTTGGGGCGCTCATGTTCTTGGGGTACTCCCAAAGTGTGATTCACTTTCGCTGGATCTACCCTCACAACGCGGTCGCCTTCGGACTACTCATTAGTTTGCTGGCGATCTTGAGGAAGAGTCGTCCGAAGACAGATTGGGTGGCAGGCGCCGGACTCGGCATCGCTGCCATGAGCCATCCTTTATTCATACATGGAATGATCGCGGCCGTCTTGTCTCGCATAAGACACCCTAGGTGTTGGCTTCGTCTTGCGGCGCCTCCAGCGCTCGTTATTCTCCTAAGCTTGGGTTGCGCGATATTCCGATACTGGCCCGAAAATTGGCTTTTTCAGGATCTCTCGGAACTCTTCGACTTTTATGTTGCCTCGAGTGGCCAAAGCGGCTCAGGGATGAAAGCGATTGAGAACATTAGAATATTTTATTGTCATGACTTCTTTCACGTCGGAGCCGCGGTGGGGGGGTCCTCTGCCTTCGAAGAAGGCTCTATCCGATCGCAGTTTTCGCTTTCGTCATCTCAGCCCTTCTTCTTCAGAACAGACAAAATATCCCAATCTTCTACTATCAAGCGGTGACATTCCTTCCAACGCTCTCCTTGGCATGGAGCGGAGGCTTTCGGGTCTTGCTCTACTGGTTGCGAAAATTCGGTCACGGTTCCACCGCGCTAGCTCGAAGCGCCGCCTTGGCCGGCCTGATCCTCCCGATAGCGCTTATCGTGCGCATTGTGCCGGAATCAGTTTCAGGACGTTTAATTTCCAGGAACGACTTTTGGGTTACACAAATTCCTGGCGAGGTCGAGCAGGCCTCGCGCTGGTTGAACAAGCGATTGGTGGAAAGTGATCTCGTAATTTGTAATCCCAATATTGGGTGGCTCTTGCGCTGCAGAGTCGCCGACCTCATTCAAGCAACAGCGTGGCGGAAGACGCCTACCTTTACTTTTGAACGACCCGTCCTTCGCGAGCGGTTTCTCTTTCCTGCTGATGTCGATCAAGCACGCTACGTGGTAGTCGGAGACATCGATCAGCGTTGGACGTTCGCGCAACCTGGGGTCGCTAGCATCGCCAATCAACTAGTGGAGGAGAGGTGGCCTATCGTCTGGCAAGGCCGTTTCTATTTGATTGTCGAGAATCCCAGATTCAAATCGAACTGACTGATGTTCCGACCGATTACGCAGTGCCGCGTCTGTGGTAATCGCCGCCTCGAGGCCGTCCTGGAACTTGGCGAGCAGAAGCTCACGGGGGTGTTTCCTGCCAGTCCGAACGAGAACCTCATCGGCGGCCCGCTTGAACTGGTGCGTTGCGCGCCTTCCGCGGAAGGTTGCGGTCTCCTCCAGTTGCGGCACTCCTACCCGCTGGAAGCCATGTACGGCGATAACTACGGGTATCGTTCTGGGTTAAACCGCTCGATGACGAGCCATCTCGCGCGCAAGGCGGCTTTCCTTGTGGCTCGATCCAATGCGATTGCGGGTGATTTGGTAGTGGACATCGGAAGCAACGACGGAACTTTGTTGAGAGCCTACCCCGCATCTTACGATCTTGTCGGTATTGATCCCGTGGCCGGGAAGTTTCTTTCCTTCTATCCTCCCTCGATTCGAGTGTTGCCGGAATTCTTCTCGCGCGAGCTTTGGCAAACACGGCTGAACGGCCGGAAAGCCAAGATCATTACCTCCGTAGCGATGTTTTATGATATCGAGCGGCCCATAGAATTTATGGGAGCGATACACGACTTTCTATCGTCTGACGGGATCTGGCATTTCGAACAAAGTTATTTGCCTCTGATGCTCGAGCGCTGCGCGTACGACACCATCTGTCATGAACATATTGAGTACTATTGCCTGCGGCAGATTCAGTGGATGATCGACCGCAGCGATCTTAAGATCATCGATTTGCAAATTAACGATGTGAATGGCGGCAGCCTCGCGGTTACGGCCGCGCGCACCGAAGCCCCGTATCCGAGAGCGGAGAAAGAGATCCAGCGAGTCTTAGAAGCGGAAAAGCGTGGAGGACTTGAAGGAGCCGAGCCGTTACGCAAATTTCGAAATAACGTCTTCGCCCACCGCGACCGTTTGGTTGAGCAGATTCACGATGTGCAGCGGAGGGGCGAAAAACTCCTAGGATACGGC
Source organism: uncultured Verrucomicrobiae bacterium (assembly GCA_963824895.1). Lineage (GTDB taxonomy): Bacteria > Verrucomicrobiota > Verrucomicrobiia > Chthoniobacterales > Terrimicrobiaceae > DASTFP01. Next base: position 28,697 of record CAWGQS010000005.1, read on the forward strand.
GCATCCACGAAAGGCAACGTGCTTCTTCAGTTTTGTGGTCTTACCACTAAGGAAATTCCGTTCATTGCCGAAGTGAATTCGGAAAAATTTGGACGGTTTACGCCCGGCACCGGAATCCCGATAATTTCCGAGCTGGAGATGCATGCTCTGGAGCCTGATGTTCTGTTGGTTCTTCCATGGCACTTCCGTGAGAATCTAATTGAGCGGGAAGAGCACTTCCTCAAACGAGGGGGCCGATTGCTTTTCCCGCTTCCTAGCATTGAGTTTTTTCCGCAGTGAACCCGCTCGTAGTTATCCCTACGTATAACGAAAGAAACAATGTCACCTTTATCACGGAAAAGCTCCTTCGCCTCAATGTCCCGTTAGACATTCTCTTTGTCGATGATAGCTCACCGGACGGAACTGGAGCCCTGCTCGATACCCTTGCAGCAAGTAATCCCTTCCTGAACGTGCTGCACCGAAAGGATAAACAGGGTATAGGCTCAGCGCATGTCGCTGGTCTGTCCTGGGCGCGGGAGAGCGGGTATCACACGGTAATTACGATGGACTGTGATATGACGCATTCTCCTGAAGATGTTCCGAGATTCCTAAAGGCGATTGAATCTGCGGATGTGGTCGTCGGCTCCCGTTATCTTCGTAAAGACAGTCTTCAAGGCTGGGATTGGCGGCGAAAACTGCTGACTCACACCGCTCATAGGCTCACGCGCCTATTTCTTGCGATGCCCTACGACGCTACTGGGGCGTTTCGCGCTTTCAGACTCGATCGCTTGCCCTCCAACATCTTCAATATCGTTCGCTCGAAATCGTATCCGTTCTTCTTTGAAAGCCTTCTTGTCCTTGAACTCAATGGCGCCAAGATTACTCAGATCCCGATCGACCTCCCTCCCCGGACTTATGGGAGCTCAAAGATGCCCCCCAGTGAGCCATTTCGGGGGGTCTGGCATCTTATCGAAGTGGCGGTCCAAAGAATTGTCTGTCGGGAGTCGTTCTTGTCCTCAACCCGTTTGATTAAAGCTAATCCCGGCTTGCGAGACGAACAGGACTGGGATTCATACTGGAGCAACGCGGTAAGCGAGAATCGGCTGTATAGCATTCTCGCAACAATCTACCGGAAGCTGATAATCGCTCCTCGTCTCAATGCCGTTGTCCGAAAGACATTCCCGCCCCGCGCGAGACTGTTGCATGCAGGGTGCGGTAGTGGACAGGTTGATGTTCGCTTCCAGAACGAAATGGAGATCACCGCTGTCGATTCCTCTCTCCAGGCACTGAAGGTATACGCTTGCACAGTGCCAGCAGCAAAGTGTGTAAAGCATGCTTCCATCAAGGACCTCCCATTCGAGGGGAACTCGTTTGATGGCATTTATAACCTCGGCGTCATGGAGCACTTTCAGAAAGATGAGATTATGGTAATCGCCGGAGAATTCCGAAGGGTCCTGAAGCCGGGCGGGTGCCTCCTTCTCTTTTGGCCCCACAGCCGCGCAACCAGTGTCGCTTTTCTCAGAGTCTGGCAACAGCTAAGAACCAAAGCTGCGCCGACGAATGTGCCGCTACATCCGCCCGAGGTATCACTTCTTCGATCTAGAGAATGGATCGAACAGGTCTTGGGAGAGGCCGGATTTGCACTTGAGTCATATCAGTTTGATTGGAGAGACTTGTGGGTTCAAGCGGTTATCACAGCCCGCCGGTTGCCTTGAACACGCCCTGAAGTCATGGGAGAATATTCTGTCTATGGCTCGCGCATGAACGATCTCAGGAGTCTAGACCAGCGGGTCGCTATTTCTAACCGGTTTCCACGCGGGCGGGTCTGAACCCTTCAGAGCACTTGAAGTTCGCTCCCTTCCCTGTCCTGTTGGCCTTTGCTTCCCTTTACGTTGGGCTTCTCGGTTTTTTCTGGTTGCAGCAGCCGCCGTCGAACCAGGAGCTTCTAGCCAACTACGCGAAGGTGGCTGACTACGGCAAGGCCGCGGCCTCAATCGGAGGCCTGCCGTGGTGGACACCAAATTTCCTGCAGGGCTGCTCGCTGGCGTTCCTTTCCTTGGGAGCGCTTTCGAGTCTGACTCTGTATGCGTGCGCGACGATGCTTGGGCCCTATCTGGGTGTCAAGATGGCCGCGCTTGGCTTTTTGTTCCTTTGTCCACTGACCATGTTCTCCTTTGTCCGACGTCTCTGTCCGGGTAATGGGTGGACGGCATTTTCTTGCGGCGTCGCCTACGCCCTGGCCCCGACGGTGCTGCTACGACTCGGACATGTGGAGCATGCGGCGAACGTCGTGGCCTTCGCAACGATACCAATAGCTTTTCGCGGCGTGCTGGTATTTCTCGAGGAGAGAACTGCACGCGCGGCGATTGTGTGCGCGATGGCAAGTGCCCTGCTGGTGCTTTCCTATGCAAAGGTGGCTGTGCTTGTCCTGCCCTTGCTGGTTGTCTTCGCATTTTGGACTTGGATTGTCCGTGCCCGCTTCCACTTGCCGGCAGGACGGCTCCTCATGCTTTGCTTTGGCGTTTTCCTGATATTGGGGGTGTTGCCAAACCTCCCATCCTTTCGCGAGGCCGTTTCGGTCGCGATGTTTGATTTCGGACCTTTCGAGGCGTGGCAGCGAGGCTACTCTGCCGAATCGATGACTTCCTGGATTGACCGGGAAGGATTTCTTACTGGTCGGCAGCCATCGGCACAGAGCGAGGTTAGGGCGAGCTCCTCATATATGGGGATTCTTGCCGTGGCGAGTGTGATCGGCCTATTCTTTTTTCGCAAACGCGATCTTTGGCATACCTCAGAGGCGAGAGTCTTTCGACTCTTCGTGGCACTGACGCTGCTGGCGCATTGGTTAGGGCTCGGGGTGAATACGACTTTGTCTGGACAGCTAGCTTTCCTTTCCCAGGCAGGTTCCGCGTGGGATCCGGCAATTGCAATCTCGTGGGCACTCCTGGTCCTCCAGGGTGTGGCGATCTGGTTCATCCTGCCAACCTCGCTACCAGGCCGCGCCTGGATCGCTGCGCTTGCGATCCTGGTCTACTTTTGCGTCCCTGGATTTCGCCTGATCGAAATGCTCCCGCTCTACGCCGATATTCGGGCACCACATGACTTTTTCGAGATGGGTGGCGCATTCTGCTTTTCAGTTGCCAGCGGTCTGGCTGCCTGCCTCCTCCTCCAGGAACTGTGCGGCGGTCGCCTACGAGTGGCTGCGTCGGTCGCTCTGGTTGGATTGGCATCGGCCGACTCCGTTAGTTCCGTTCCATCGTTCTTCAAAGGTCCAATCAACCGACAGGTATTCGATGATTTTCTCGCGGCGCAGCGGTTTTTGGCAGAGCAAGGCCGTCCTGGCAGAGTGGCTCCGTACTCTGGGCGCTACTTTTACTTGCTTACTCCCATTCTTTCGGGGCGAGCGATCATTACCGAGGCATTCAACAGTCATTTGATGTTGCGCGGTGTCGCCGAGCTTCAGCGCGCATCCTTACGGTCGAGAGAAAGCTTCATTACCTTTCTGAACATTGCGGGAGTCTCGCAGCTGTTGATTGATAAGAAAGATCCAGACACTCCGCAGAGTTTGCAGGAATTCCTTCGGTCTGTCGGAACTCCCGTCTTCGAGAACGAGCACTTCGTCATCCTCGACAATCCTGAATCGCTTTATCCGGCCGCGTTTTCAAGATACTTCATTGATCTCAACGAGACGCCGGAAGAGATTGCCAACCGCTCGCTTGCGACTGCCGCTCACGGACTACTTGGCGTAAGCGAAAGAACGAAATTCGGCGACAGCGACGGGCTGATAGGATCCGAGGAGGTTCGGCCGGCGACTCCAATGACGAAGGTTCATCCAGACGCTGTTTACAGAAGGACGCCGGAGGAGATCGAGGTCGACGAGTTGGCGGAAGTTGGCTGGCTGGCTCTCCCGGAAGCCTATCACCAGGATTGGAAAGCGCGTCGCGCTGGACAGGAACTCGAGATTGCCAAAGCGTACGGCGCCTTGCTGGCGATTCGCCTCGACGGAGCGCCGGGAAAGATCACGTTGTCGTTTGAGCCTCCGTGGTGGTACTTCGCGAGCGTGTGGACTGCCGTCGGCGGATGGCTCGGGGTCCTTGGTTTTCTTACTCTCGAAAAGCTGGCCCTCCTGCCGGCAAGCTGGCGGGCTCGTCGGTTAGGCACCCATGGTCCGCAATCAACAGCGTTACCTTCAGCGAGCAAGCGGTTGAACGAATCTGCGCCAGCGAGAGTGTTGGCCATTATTCCGACTTACAATGAAGCATCGGGAATCGAGAGCCTTCTTAACAAAGTGCTCGATGCAAACAATGGATTAGAAATGGTCGTCGTCGATGACAACTCGCCGGATCAGACGGCGCAGGTGGTGCGATCTCATCGAGCATTTGGGCGGCGGGTGCATCTCGTCGAGCGGGAAGGTAAACTCGGACTCGGCAGTGCGTATAAGGAAGGCTTCCGCTGGGCAATCGAGCGCGGATTCGATACGTGCATTCAAATTGATGCGGACCTTTCTCATAATCCCGATGACATTCCCCGCCTCCTTGCCGCGCTCGAGAATGGAGCCGATGTGGCCATCGGCTCGCGATACTATGGGGGAGTCCGGGTGCTGAATTGGCCCCAAGAAAGGCTCTTCCTCAGCGTCGGAGCGTCGCGGTTCGTGCGAGCGTTGACCGGGTTACCACTTGCGGATGTGACGAGCGGCTTCAAGGCGATTCGCTGCGACGCGCTGCGCAATCTCGACTGGAAACAGTTTAAGACCGAAGGTTACGGTTTTCAGGTAGAACTTCATTATTTCCTTTGGAAAACAGGAGCACGGCTCGTGGAGGTTCCCATTGTCTTTACGGAACGCCGAGCCGGCCAAACAAAGATGACCGCGGGAATTGCCTTCGAGGCGATCTGGCGCGTTCTTCAGCTCGCAATCTTTAAGAGATGACCCGGAGAATGATTGAACTGTCCTGCAAGTGCTGCCTCCTTAAGGAACGCTGTCACTCCGCAACGGCCCCTTGCCAGTGAATACTTTGCTGACACGGGTTGAAGCCCCGAGCGGCCATCCTCCTCTTGCCAGGCGGGAAAAATTGGACTGGCCGGTTGGCATGATCGCGGGTGCTTTGAGTCTTGCCATCTATGTGTGGTCGGCCGCTCCGAGTGTAACCCTCTTAGACTCGGGCGAGTTTTTGGTGGCAGCGCAGCATTTCGGAGTACCCCACCCCACCGGTTATCCGCTTTGGACCTTGCTGAACTGGCTTTTTCTCTTGCTTCCCTTAGGCAATGCCGCCTGGGAAGTGGCAATCTTTAGTGGACTCTGCGCTGCCGGCGCGGTGGGCCTCTGCGCGGCCCTCCTCTCAAGCATTCAGCTCTGGTGCTATCGAACTCTCCTCGGAGGCAAGGCCAAAATTCTGTCGCGCATCGTCGCCCTGTCGTTTTCCCTCATGCTGGCCTTTAGCATATCGATGTGGTCACAGGCAGTCATCGCCGAGGTATATGCTTTGCATGCGCTCCTGATCGCGATCTTTCTGACTCTCTGCTATTATTGGGTGCAGCAGCCCGCCAGCGATCGCCTGATGCTTGGCATCTTCTTTATTCTTGGGCTCTCGTTTAGCAACCATCACCTGACGATGACGCTGGCGCCGCTTCCCTACCTCTTAATCCTTCTGCTTCGTCGGCGTGCATGGCTCGACTGGTTCTTCGCCGGGCTGATGACCCTCCTCTTGGGTTATCTCGGGTTCGCTATATTGTCCGAAGATCCCGCCGTCCTTCGAACGGCAATTCGGTTTTTTTATTGTGTCGGGCTTGCCTTCGGAACGTTTGTTTGGCTGCGGCATGGCCGTGTTCGGTGGAGATTGATTGCATTCCTTCCAATCGTGGTTGCGGCAGGGCTTCTTCCCTATGCGTACATGCCACTTGCTTCGGCAACGAATCCTCCGATGAATTGGGGCTACGCGCGGGACTCGGCGGGATTTTTCTTCTCAATCAACCGCTCCCAATACTCGGGAAGTCTCTCAGAGGTCACCGTCAAGTCTCTCGGGCGCCTGATGGGGACCACGCAAAGCAAGACGGAAGCCACCGCGAACGGCGTCCGCGAGCAGCGCAGCAGATGGCAGAGCGTGCAGCTCTGGGTCGGATTTTTTTGGCAGCAACTTATCAAAGCCTTCTCGATTTTTGGCCTCATCGGATATTTTTCTTCGTTTGCCTTCGTATTCAGGCTGTCGCTGCCAAAGCGGGTTTGGATCTATTTCTTGCACGTCGCCTTTGTGCTCGCGGCTTTCCTTCAGCCACTTACCGCCAAAGCAAAAATCGACAATGCGGACTGGTGGACGCAGATGCCCTACCACACGTACACCAACCTCATTTTTGCTACGCTCTCCGGGCTAGGCATGGGCCTACTGATCAGCAAATTCTCGAAGGCTCGCACCTACATCTTCTGGTTGGCCCCCGGTCTTCTCGCGCTGCCATTGTTTACCTTCGCAGGCAGCAAGAACGCCTCGAGTCAGAAGGATCGCTGGTTTGGCTGGATGTACGGCCATGACATGTTGAAGGATCTCCCGGTTGGCAGCGTGGTTATTGGAGGGACCGATCCAGGGCGCTTCGTCCCCACCTATATGATCTTTGGAGAAAGCACGCAGCCGGCGCGTAGCAAGCGTGATCCGTCGTTCGACCGCCGTGATCTCTATGTCATCACCCAGAATGCTCTCGGTGAGCGCAACTACATGAAATACTTGCGCGATCAATACACCGCCGCACGCCCGAAACCAACCAACGCTTTCGAAAGATGGCTCGGCCGCGAAAGCGTCTACCCGCCGGACCCGCTTATCCTACCTACCGAAAAAGAGACGGAGGACTTGGTGAGGCGGGCTGCCGCCAAAGACCAGGGAAGCGACGGTTCTGGGGATGCGACCGAGCTCTTCGGCACTATTCTGCAATGGCTTTGGGAGAAAAATCGTGATCGGCATGAGTTTTTCATCGAGGAGAGCTTTCCGATACGTTGGACCTATGACTACGCAGTCCCGCACGGACTCCTCTACACGCTCAATAAGACTAAGCTCGAATCTCTCTCCACGGAAATTGTCGAGAGCGATTTTGCTTATTGGAAGGAATATTCCACCCGGCTGCTGGGCGATCCCAACTTCCACAGCGACTTTGACGCTCGGCGCTCATTCTCCAAGTTGCGTCAAACCATCGCCAATATCTACAGACATCGCGGAATGTCTGCCGAGGCGGAACGTGCGTATCGCGAAGCGCTCGCTCTATGGGCTGGCAATGCGGAAGCGATCGTCGCGCTCATGTCCTATCTTTGGGACCGCGGAGCCTTTGACGAGGCGATCGAGCTTGGCAACCAGGCGCTCGTGGATGATCCTAACAGCATTGATCTATGGCGGCTCCGGATCTATGCGGAAAGGCGCAAGGAGACTGAGGGCGAAATTCGCGCCCTCCGCGAGACACTGGCCACTCAGCCAAGCAGCGGCGAAGCGCTCCGGAAGTTGATTCAGCTTTATTCGAGCGTCGGCGAAACCAACAAAGCGGGACCTCTGCTGCAGCAGGCGCAAAGCAATTTTCCCCAGGATGCAGACATGCTCAGATTCATCATCCGCTACTATGAGGAGCGTGGGGAACTGCCAAAGACGCTTGAGTCTGCCCGTCGCCTCACCCTTGTGGAGACTTCGAACGTCCATAATTACCTTCTGCTCGCGCGTGCGTCCTTCGTGCTGAACAAAAAGCAGGAATTCTACGAGGCCGCCAACAGTGCAATCAGGTTGGGAGGACCCTCTCTGCGAGAAGCTTTTATTAGCGACCCGAAGTTCTCGACGTGGAAGGATGATCCCGAGTTCAAGAAACTGGCTGAGGAGCAATCACTGCCTCCAAAGTGAGAGAGCTCGGCTGCAATTGTTGTTCGAGGTCCTCGACCGGCGGACAGGAACAAAAGAGATTTCGGTCCCCGTAGACATTGTCAATGCGGGCCACCGCCGGCCAGAATTTATATTCCCTGAGCCAGGGCGCCGGAAAGGCGGCGCGTTCACGACTGTAAGAATGACTCCATGAATCAGAAGTCACCGCTGCTATCGTATGCGGGGCGGACTTGATAGGATTGTCGGTGCGGGAGAATTCGCCGCGCTCGATTGCGATCAGTTCGTCATGAATCGCAATCATAGCGTCACAGAAGCGATCGAGTTCCTCCTTCGATTCGCTCTCCGTAGGCTCGATCATGAGCGTACCCGGCACCGGCCAGCTCATGGTCGGCGCGTGAAAACCGTAGTCGATCAGCCGCTTGGCGACATCCTCGACTTCGACACCGGCCCTCTGCCGCCAATCGCGAAAATCAATGATGCATTCGTGTGCGATCCGACCCTTTCGTCCAGAATAGAGGACCGGAAAATAAGGGGCCAACCGCGAGGCAATATAGTTCGCGTTTAAGATCGCCACTCGCGTCGCTTCGAGCAATCCATCGCCACCCATCAAGGCGATGTACATCCAAGAGATCACCAGGATACTGGCGCTTCCCCAGGGCGCTTCTGAGATCTCACCAATTGAGCGCGGGCCGCCGAGGCCGACGACGGAGTGACCCGGCAAAAATGGCACGAGGCGTTCGACGACACATATCGGCCCCACCCCTGGACCACCTCCGCCGTGCGGGATGCAGAAGGTCTTGTGAAGATTCAGATGACAAACGTCGGCGCCGATATGACCCGGTCGGCAAAGGCCGACCTGAGCGTTCATGTTGGCGCCGTCCATGTAGACCAATCCTCCTGCGGCGTGTATTTTTGCGCAGGCCGTTTCGATGGATTCCTCGAAGACTCCATGCGTCGACGGGTAAGTGATCATTAAGGCGGCCAGCGTCTCTCCGTGTTCGCTGATCTTCCTGTCGAGATCAACGTGATCGATGTTGCCCGAGCCATCGCAAGCGACCGTCACGACCTGCATGCCGGCCATGGCCGCGCTCGCTGGATTTGTCCCATGTGCCGAAGTAGGAATAAGGCAGATGTCTCTATCTACGTCCCCACGTGATTGGTGGTATGCGCGAATGACCAGCAACCCGGCGTACTCGCCTTGAGAGCCGGCATTAGGCTGCAAGGAGACCGCGGCAAAGCCGGTGATCTCTGCCAGCCAACCCTCAAGTTGTCTGAAGAGTTCGTGATAACCCCTCACCTGACTGAAAGGCACAAAGGGATGAATATTTGCGACCTTGTCCCAGGTAACCGGAAGCATTTCCGCTGCGGCATTCAATTTCATCGTACAAGAGCCGAGCGGAATCATCGAGGTAGTCAGGGAAAGATCCCGGGATTCCAGACGGCGTATATACCGCAGGAGTTCTGTCTCGGTATGGTACTTGTTGAAGACAGGATGACTGAGAAACTCGGATTCACGTTTGAGGCCGCTTCCAATTACTTCCATCGGCTCCGCTGCGATTGCCGCCGGGTCCAGGTCAAATACGGACAGCAGAGTTGAAATGTCCTGCATAGTCTCATCGAGCGTGAGACTTATGGCATGGTCGTCGAGTTTGCGGAGGTTGACGCCGTGGACGATCGCGCGCTCCAGGAGATGATCAGCCCGATCTCCAGCGAGCCAGACGCGGATCGTATCGAAAAATGGACCGGGATGGACCGCCCAATCGCGTTCTTTAAGCGCTCCAGCTAGCTGACAGGTCATCCGATGGATGGCGGCCGCGATTGACTTGAGCCCAGTTGGACCGTGATACACAGCATACATCGACGCCATGACTGCGAGGAGCACCTGGGCTGTGCAGATGTTGCTGGTCGCCTTTTCGCGGCGAATATGCTGTTCCCGGGTTTGCAGCGCTAGGCGCAGGGCCGGGCGTCCTTCGGCATCGCGCGATACTCCTACGAGCCGACCGGGCATGCGCCGCTTGTATTCGTCTCGGGTGGCCAGGAAAGCGGCGTGTGGTCCGCCGTATCCGAGGGAGACGCCAAATCGCTGCGCGGAGCCAACGACGATGTCAGCTCCGTATTCCCCCGGCGGTTTTATCAAAGTAAGCGCAAGCAGGTCGGTAGCGACGATGGCCAGCGCATCCTTAGCGTGCACGAGATCGATGATGGGTCCGAGATCATAGATGACCCCATCGGTGGCCGGATATTGAATCAATGCTCCGAAGGCAGTCTCCGACGTAAAATCCCAGATCGATCCTGTGATCAGCCGAATTCCGAGCGGGATGGCTCGCGTCCGAAGGACGGCAATTGTTTGGGGATGGCAATCGTCGGCGACAAAGAACGCTCCGCCACCTTTGATCGCGTGGGCCATCGTCATGGCTTCGGCAGCGGCCGTCGATTCGTCGAGAAGTGAGGCATTCGAGATCTCCATCGCCGTCAGGTCACAAACCAAGGTCTGAAAATTCAGAAGGGCCTCCAACCGCCCCTGCGCGATCTCCGCTTGATAAGGTGTGTAGGCAGTATACCAGCCGGGATTCTCGAGAATATTGCGGCGAATCACCGCCGGCATCCGGCAGTTAGCATAGCCCATCCCAATCAAAGATTGTCGGAGCTCGTTCTGGTCCATTATCTCGCGGAGAAGCCCAAGGGCGGCTTCCTCAGATCGCGCGGGCGGCAGATCTAACGCGGACCTAAGTCGGATGTTCTCCGGAATCGTTTCATCGATGAGATGGTCGAGTGTGGGGACCCCGACAACGCGGACCATTTCTTCGATGTCGTCAGGCGAAGGTCCGATGTGCCTGCGGACGAACGGCACGGCGCTCATCTTTCGGTCTGGGAACGATAAGCTGCCGCGTCCAGCAAGCGATTGAGTTCAGAAGGATCAGCGATCCTGATCTTGAAGATCCATCCCGCGCCGTATGGATCTTGATTGAGCAAAGCGGGATTTTCAGACAGTGCCTCGTTGGCTTCGACGATATCCCCGGCGACGGGGCTGTAGATGTCGCTCGCCGCCTTGACGGACTCGACCACCGCCAACGCGTCTTTCGCAGAAACCTTGGTGCCGATTTTGGGAGGTTCGGCGAAGACGATGTCCGTCAGTTCAGCCTGTGCGTGATCAGTGATGCCGACCGTGCCGACATCCCCTTCAACGCGAATCCATTCGTGCGTTTCGGCAAACTTCAAATCCTCGGGAACATCATTCATGACCTTGGCTTGTAAAATGGCTTCTTGACGACACGGGCTCGATAACGCCGGTCCCGAACCTCAATCTCCAAATCCTGCCCGGTCTTGGCAAGTGGGAACGGAAGATAGCCTAGGGCGATTCCGCAGCCAAGAGTAGGCGAAAGTGCCCCACTTGTCGTTTCACCAACTTTTTCTCCGTTCTGCAGAATCGCGTAGTGCGCTCGGATTGGAGGGGACTTTTCTTGAACGCGGATCGCAGAGAGTTTTCTCTTGATGCCTTGCTCCTTCTGCTCCAGGAGAACGTCGCGACCAGTGAAGCGCTGTTTTTCAAAATCGACGAAAGCGCCGAGCCCCGCTTCAAGGGGTGTGTGACTGCTCGAAAGATCCGAACCATTCAGCGGATAGCACATTTCAAGGCGCAGAGTGTCGCGCGCGCCGAGGCCGCAGGGCTGAGCGCCCGCCGCGATGAAAGAATCCCAGAACCGCGTCGCTTCACCTGCAGGAATGACGACCTCAAATCCTAGTTCGCCGGTGTAGCCAGTTGTCGCCAAGAACGAGCCAATCGTATGGATGGAAGACGAATTCCTCTTCCAGCTCGCAGGTTCCTCGTTGAGCTCGATAATGCGATTTCTTCGCTGCTCCCAGGAAAAGGGAAATACTGTGGAGAAAATTTCCGGCGCTCTTGGTCCCTGAATCGCCAGAGCCGCATAGTCCTCGCTGAGATTTGCCAGTGCAAGGACGTCATCGGGGCGATCGGGAAGATGGTCACGCAGCCACGCGAAGTCCTCATCGATTTTCGCGGCATTGACAATCAAGAGAAACTCCTGCGGCGCCGTTCGGTACAAAATGAGATCGTCAATGATGCCGCCCTGGGAATTGAGCAAGAGCGAATACTGAGCCTGGCCTTCCTCGACTTCGGCGACGGAATTTGTGAGGAGCGAATCCAACCATAAGCAGGCGTCGGGGCCGCGGATAACGAACTCGCCCATGTGAGAAATATCGAAAATCCCGCAGTCCTCCCGGACTGCCCGGTGTTCGTCGAGAATGCCGCGATACTGGACCGGCATCTCCCAGCCGGCAAAGTCGACCATGCGCGCTCCGCCGGCCACGTGCGTATCGTAAAGTGGCGTGCGGCGGATCATCGCTTCTTCTTCTGATCGTCAAAGTTTAGGTAGGTATACGTGGAGAGACACTTCTCGTAATCATCGAGCACCCGCATCGCCTCGCTGGGCTTGAGTCGATCGCTCTTGATAGCCGCATCCACCTGCGACTTGAGTCGGCGGGCGATTTCGTTGGTGTCCCATTGCGTCAAGGAAAGGACTTGGCCGATCGTGCTGCCGGGTAGGACCTCCTCGACGTAGTACCCACAGTCCTCGTCCTCATCCAGATAGATATGCATTTCGTTCACTCGGCCGAAGAGGTTGTGCATATCCCCCATGATATCCTGATAGGCTCCCACGAGAAAAAAGCCGATATAGTACGGTTCGCCAGGTTCCCAGCGGTGCAAGGGAAGGGTCTCTTTGACGTCCTGAAGGTCCACGAACTTGCTTACTTTCCCATCTGAGTCGCATGTGATGTCGACAATCGTCGCGTTGCGGTCGGGGAGCTTATTCAGTCTGTGCAGCGGCATCACCGGGAACAACTGGCCCAGTGCCCAATGGTCGAGAAGAGATTGGAAGACGGAAAAATTGCAAAGGAACTGGTCGCCCAACGCGACCTCCATCTCTTTTACTTCTTCCGGAATGTAACGCATGCCCCGAAACATCGCGACCACGGCGCCGGCAATGTGCCAGTAGACGGTTTCGATTTTCGCCTTAGCCCGTAAATCGAGCAGTCCCAGGTCGAACATAGCCTGTGCACGTTCACGTATTTCGTGAGCATCGTGGAGATTTTCCAGGCGGTTCTTCCTCTCAAGATTTTCGAAGATCTCGACAATATCGTGAACAATCTGGGGATCGTCCTCAGTGGCGCTAATTTTTTCGCCGTTGGGGCTTTTTTCGATGGAGCCAAAGGCCTCAACAATGAGGACAGAATGATGGGCGACGATGGCACGTCCGCTTTCGCTCACGATGGTGGGATGAGGAACCCCTTCCGCGTCGCAAACCTCCATGATGCTGTAAACGATGTCGCGAGCATATTCGTTGAGCGAATAGTTCGTTGAGCTGTCGAAGGTTGTTCGTGAACCATCATAGTCCACGCCGAGACCACCTCCCACGTCAAGGTAGCCCAGTTCATGGCCCATCTTGTGAAGCTTCGAATAAAATCGCGCGGCCTCCTTGGTGGCGCGCTTGATCGTCCCAATATCAGGAACCTGAGAACCTACATGAAAGTGCACCAGCTTCAGCGCATGGGCGAGACCGGCCTCTGTCAGAAGGTCAGAGGCGGCTACGAGCTCCGCGGTGGAAAGACCGAATTTTGCGTTTTCCCCGCCGCTGGTCGCCCACTTACCGGCTCCCTTGGAAAGCAGACGCACGCGGAAGCCGATGTGGGGGTCCACCTTCATCTGGGCGGAGACTTTGAGGATATGTATCAACTCCTCGAGCTTCTCAACGACAAGAATGACCTGCTTTCCCAACTTTCGTCCCAGCAGGGCAGTGCGCACAAAGTCAGTGTCCTTATAGCCGTTGCACACGATCAGGCTGTCAAGATCGTCGTGAAGAGCCAGCGCTGCCATGAGCTCCGGCTTGCTTCCTGCCTCGAGACCAAAATGCCACCGCTTGCCGGCATCGAGGATCTCTTCGACGACTTCTCGCAGCTGGTTCACCTTGATGGGAAAAACGCCTCGGTAGACATTGCGATACCCCATGGTCTCAATCGCCTCGGCGAAGGCCTGGTTGATGGTCTCCACGCGATCGCGCAAGAGATCGTGAAAACGCACCGTCAGGGGAAAGCCCAGCTTGCGCCGTTTTGCTTCCGCGACGACCTCCATGAGATCAATCTTCTGATCGTTCGATCGGTTGGGCAAAACAACGATATTTCCCTTCCGGTTCACGGTGAAGTATCCCTCGCCCCAGCGGTCTACGTTGTAGAGAGAGATTGCGTCTTCTCGGCCGAAATCAGGCATGGTCGCGCGGAAATATCAGCGTGACGCCGGAAAATCCAATCCCCATTTTCGTCAGTGGCCAAAAAAGGCCGCTTATGTTTGCCTTGCCATCCACGGACAATGAGATTGAAACGATGATCAAAGTGCGGAAAACGCTTTAAACGATGATGCTATTTGAATTGGGATGGCAGCTTCTCGTCATCCTTCTGCTTGTCTGCGCGAACGGGTTCTTCGTGGCAGCGGAGTTTGCCATCGTTAAGATCCGGGGCAGTCAGCTCAAGCCGCTGTTAAAGACAGGGGATTGGCGGGTTCCCATGGCGCTGAAAGCGGTGAACAATCTTGATGCCTGCCTTTCCGCCACTCAGCTGGGAATTACTCTCGCCAGCCTTGGCCTTGGCTGGCTGGGAGAGCCGTTTTTGGCACACTGGTTGGAGCCTGCGTTTGCAGCTTTTGGGATGACCAGCGTCCGGTTGCAGCAATCGCTGTCGTTTGGTGTGGCGTTTACCATCATCACCTTCCTGCATATCGTTCTCGGTGAACTTGCTCCAAAATCATTGGCCATTCAGCGGCCCCGAGGAGTCTCCCTCTGGGTGGCAGCACCGCTCCTCGTTTTCTACTATATCTTCTACCCATTCATTTACGTCCTGAACGGCACGGCCAACATGTTCCTGCGCTGGGCAGGATTGGAGCCAGCTTCCGAAAGTGAACACGCGTTCACCGCCGACGAGTTGGAGTACGTCTTGAGCCGTTCCAGGCACATTCACTCGGGCGACGCGTTGATCAATAAAATCATGGTCCGTTCGCTGCGTCTGCGCGATGTGACAGCGCAGCAAGTGATGCTCCCACGCACGCAGGTCGTGGCGCTTTGGGTCGACAAGGATATCGACGAGAATCTTAAGATCGCCCAAAAGAGTGGTCATAGCCGCTTCCCCGTCTGTCAGGAATCTCTTGATAACGTGCTGGGAATGGTCCTCATCAAGGAATGGCTGTGGCAAATTCAAGCGCTGGGAGAAAAGTCTTCCTTTCAGCCCCTCATGCGTCCTGTGCTGACTTTCTTTCCGATGACGCCATTGCCGACAATGATGGAGCTGTTTCGCTCCTCGCGCCGTCACCTTGCTGTTGTGATTGATACCAATGAAGCCATGGTCGGTATCATCACCTTTGAGGACGTCCTCGAAGAGATCGTGGGAGAAATCCGAGACGAACTCGACATCGAGAGAGGCCCGATCTTCGAGCAGACCGAACACTCCATCGTCGTCGATGCCTCACTGCCCATCCGAGAACTCCGCGCTGAGACGGGCTGGAACTTTGAGTTTCAACCCCGTGAATCCGTGGAAGCCTGGGTAAAGCGGCATGCCGGGCGGCTCTTGCAACGAGACGAAAGTCTGCGAATCGGCGAGTTTGAGATCACGGCGTTGCAAACACACGCCTCAGGCCTGCGCCGGGTGCGGATTACCCGCCTGTCGACCGAGGGAACCGACGCGAAAGAGCTGGTCAGTGTATGAAGGCCGTGCCCGGGAACACTCTTGCACCGTCCGGGGATTGTGGATTAATATGCGACCGTATTCCAATTCGGCGCATGGATGCGGAAACTTCGCAAGCAGAGCCGCCGGCTTGGAGTTTTTTTAGTTTAGGATCCGCGGGTTGGTAGCTCAATGGTAGAGCAGCGCCCTTTTAAGGCGTTGGTTGAGGGTTCGAGTCCCTCCCAACCCACTCGCTCAAAATACTCTGTAAAGCTGATAAATAAAGGGATGACGGCCAGCTACTGGCCAAAAGCCGATTGCAAATGGATCCGCCCGAAAACGCCCAAATAGGCATCCTATCCGGCAAGTATTTGACAAGTGACAAGTCAGAGAAGCTCGCCAGCACCCCGCAACTCGACATGGCCCACTGGTTCAGGCCGACAGCGGCGAATTATTTCAGCCGGATCGGCAAGGCGGACATTCTCGCGGCGCTGCGGGAAGCCAAGGTCGCGACAGCCCCCGCCGGCAAAGGCCAGAAAGGCCGACCTCGCCGTTCTCGCGGAGCAGCATATCGCCGGAACGGGCTGGCTGCCCGAGTTCCTGCGCGGTCCCGCAGCCGCGCCCGCGACGGATTTGAAGGAAGCGACCTGAAAACGCGGGAGAGGCCGCCTCCGGGCGGTCTCTCTCCGGCCATGGCCCCCTCCCCTTCGCCGGTCGTCCTCAACCGGCAGGGAATGCTGGCCGCGCGCGTCCGCCTGTCAACAGGCCGCCCGCTCCACCGGCTGCGCCGCCGTGCCGGCCGTCTGACGCAAATGTTCCTGAGGCCCCTTTGGTATACGTAAAATAGGTTTTATGAAGAACGATCTGGAGAAAATGAGAGCGCCTGGCATTGGCCCCTCCCTGTTTCTGCGCGGCATTCTGGCAGCGGCGTCCATGGCGGCTTTTGCGTGGACTGATACCGCGCGGGCGGATGATCAAGATCTCGACTGGGCCGGCTTATGGGCGGACTGCCTTGCGCGGCAAAAGGGCCTGATGTGGAACAAGGAGACGCGTCGCGCCCTCTCCGCCTATGCGGAACGCTTTGAAAGACTCAGGGACAGGCCGCTGGGGGAAAAATGCGCCGCCGTCAACGCGGCTGTCAACAAAGACATCGCCTTCGTATGGGACCAGTGGAATTACGCGATTGAGGAGCGTTTCGCCACCCCCGCCGAAACCCTGCGCGAGGGCAGGGGCGATTGCGAAGATTTCGCCATCATGAAATATTTCTTGCTGCGCCATCTGGATGTGCCGGCCGACAACCTGCTGCTGGCGGTGGTCGACATTCCCGACGGGAAGCACATGGTCCTTCTGGCGGGAGAGGCGCCCCTCTTTCAGGCTGGAATCCGCGGCATGTTCCTGGGCACGCGCCCGACGGGCATCCTGGTCCTAGACAACAAGAATCGGGACAAACCGCCGCCCGCGCTCGAAAGCGCGCCCTATCGCGACGGCCATTTTCTCATGAACGAAAAGAAGGCTCTGAAAAAGGGCGCTGACAACGCATGGCGGATGGAGCGGGAATATAAACCAATTCCGCTGGCTAGACTCTTCCCGCTCAGAAAGGCTTCGCCATAGCCATCGCCACGATGATCAGAAGGAGGATCGTCGGCACCTCGTTCCAGAAGCGGTAGAAATTCGCCGTGCGGGTGTTCCCGTCGCGCTCGAAAATCTTGCGCCACCGCACATAGCGGCCATGCACCGCGCTCATCAAGAAGGGCGAGCACGGCTCCCCCGTCGTCTTCGCCAGCAAATTCACGAAGACGGAACAGACGGACGACGGCGCGGACATCGAGCGCGAAATCCCCTTCCTGAAAAGCTATACCGTCTTCAACGCCGACCAGATCCAGGGCGTGCCCGCGCATTCAAGGTGGAGACCTGCCGGGAGGCTTATAACCTTAACCACCCGTTTGACGTCACGGACCTGGGCGGCGAGGACCCGAAAGGAAAAGTTGGCGGGCTCTTCTGGTGAGCCATAGAACACAAAAGGACAATAACGCAGGGTCCCGGCAGCCAAGGTCCCCATAATAGCGTTATGGCTGATGCCCCTGCTGGCAGGCGCATACGTCGGCCAGGGTGCCCTCAATCACTACGATCATGCGACCTACATAGCGCCCGCGCCGGAGCTCCTTTTCAAAGCGTTGCCGGCTTGCGCCAATGCAGCTAACCATGTCGCTGGCGGTCTTGCGTTCAATAACCGGGCCTTCGGGCAAGGCTGATAACACAATATCACCAGTCTCAAGGTTCCCACGGACGAGCTCCCAGCCCTCAGGAAGAAACTTGGCCCAAGGATGCGGCCGGGGATCGCGGCTGTCCACAGTCAGCCTCAGTTGGGCCCCCGATGGAGCCTATAAAACTCCGCCCTGTGCTCAGGGTTGCTGAAGTCGAAGACATCCTCGGGAACTCCGTATTGACTGCGCATTCTGCGCCTCACCCATGAATTCGCAGCAAGTGCTCCCCTCGCAAGCGTGTCGCTCGCCGATTCTCACTTGCACGTGCCGCACTGAGGACCAGTCCGAAGAACAGAGGTTTGACTGACCAAACGCATTTCCGCTACCCTCATGCCGCCCACAAGTCTGTCGATGAAAGAAGAACGGGAGCAGTCCAGTGATGCCAAACCAGTGCCGTACAAGGCAGTTCGGGTTTGGCTTTCAAACGGAACAAGGACGTTGGGGATGTGGACCGGCAGCCGTTGGTGGAGCACCAAGGGCGAGATCAATCCCGTAAAGTGGGAACTTGAAGTCCGAAAGAAAAAGAAGACCGAAAAGCTTCTAAAAAAGCTTCCCAAGTCCGAGCGGCCGGACAGTGAACCACCCAAGGAAGACAAGTAGGAGGTTATCCGGGCGGGCGTCCACCAGCGTACCGGTGCCGCTTGATCCACTGTGAAGGAATATACTTGCTGACTGCACCGCGTGAAAAGAGCCCGCCGCGGGTTACGCCGAGAGAGCTTTCGGTTTAAGGCGGATGATCGTTTTCCAGGCGGGCTGCCTATCGCTTTTGCTTCTACCCGCAAAGATTGCTTTGGGCCTCAATGGTAGCGGGCGGATCATTTCCAATCTGGCCTATGGTAGAACCGCCCTATGTGAACGCGTAGATAGCACGCTCACGCTTGAGCAGTAATCGGGGCGATCCTGATGTTGGCCTCGCGGATTCTCGAGGCGACCCTGTTCGATTGACAAGCCTCGGGGCCGAGCGTCAGCCTAGCCATGGAACGGGGAACGGCGGTTCTAGTTGAGGGACTGAAGCGCCGCCTCGACTTCCTGGGCATGCTCCTTCGTTTTGGCCTGCGGAGAAATCCAAGCGATCTTGCCGTCTTTGACGATAAACGACTGTCTTTTGGCGAGGCCCATCGTCGTCGGCACTCCGAAGGCCTCCGCGACCTTGCCATCGCTATCTGCAATCAACGAGAAAGGCAGCTGGTTCTCGTCTTTGAACTTCTTTTGAGATTCCATGGTATCCTCGCTCACCCCGAGAATCTGCACTCCTTTCTGATTGAAATCGGTGAACGAATCGCGCAGCGAACATGCTTGCGCCGTGCAGCCAGCGCTGCCGGCTTTGGGATAGAAATAGACCAGAGTCGTTCCTTTGGCGTAAATATCTGCAAAGTTGATGGGTTCTCCGTCTTGATCTTTGGCGGTCATGACAGGCGCGTTCGCGCCCACCGACAGTGGTTCAGCCTTGGCAGCAAATCCGAACAAGCTTATCGCGGAAAAGACGAGAAATGATAGTTTCATGGCTGAATGGGAAAAGTCGCAGTCACTTGAAGAATGTCTAAGTCGTCGTCTTTCAGATACGCGATCTCTGGCGTCGCTGCCTCCATTATCTGCGGTTTTTTTCATTCCCTGCCCTTTCTCGATGGCTTGCCCACACAGCAGAGTTTCGCGGCGGCAATCCGTGGCGTCGCATCACTTCGGAAAATGGAGGGTTATGGGACGGCCTCACTATATGACTTCGTTGCGGGACGTCTCTGGGAAGCCGGCGGGGCGTCTTTGCTGGCCAGGGGTCAATGGCTGGCCGTCTTTACAGGATGGACGCTGGCAACTCTTCTTTCGTTGGCGGTCATTTACACCATCGTGCGACTGCTGGATGATCAGCGCTCGCGGGCGATTCTTTTTGGTTCTGCCATCATCCTGGCCTTGTCCACGTGTGTCCCGCCGCTGTGGATGAACTGGCGAAGCCGGGGCGAGAAAGTATCGGATTTTCGTTTGCTGCTTCCCTCAGAATTAGCCGAGCAAATCCGTCAAGTTGGGCGGGAGAAGGTGTTTGCGAATCCTACAGCGCTGACGCAGTTGTTATTACTTCTCCCGGATCGCGGAGCCGGTGTTTCGCTAGAGGATTCGGCCCGCTTGTCGCTGAATCCCAGCCAGTGGCGCGAGGCCTTTCGTCGCCAACGCTGGCCGACGGTCGTCCTGTCGGGTCGGATTGGAGAGTACAGGCCACTTTTGCATCATTTGCTGGTTTCACCCGATTGGCATCTCGCTGTTGTGAGCAATCATGGATTTCTGTTTCGGCATGGTCCCGGACTTCCGCCACGATCTCTCGATGAAACGTTTCGATGCGGCAGCGACCAGGAAACGGCCCTCTATCTTGCCCAAATTGCTGGTTATTACGAAGCGATCCGGCGGAGCGCCGACGCGCGAGCTTGCCTTGAGCGGGCCGTGAAGCTAGCTCCTGATAACACCTCAGTCCTCTCCCATGCGGCCAACTTTGCTGTCGCCCAGCGTCGCTGGCAAGATGCCATTGACCACAGCAGAAAAGCCCTTGAGAACGATCCAAATTTGGCTCATGCCAAACTGGTTCAAGCGCTGGCACTCTTCGAGACGGGTGAGGCGGAGCGAGCAGAGAAGCTGGTGGATGAGGTGCTCCTCGAGGCACCGAACGATTCCTACACACTGTTTCTTTCCGCCCGAATTTCAAGAACGCTAAATGACTACAGCGGGGAAGCTGAATCGCTGGAGAAGCTTGTCACCAATGCCAAGAAAGCGGGTCTCTCCCCGGTTGATTATCAGATCTACCTTGCGCAGGCTTACGCGAAGCAGGGTCTGGCGGAACCGGCGCTGCACAGCTATCGTGCTGCGCTCGACAGCGACCAGTTGGCTCCCGGGCAGAAGGATGACATTCGCGAGGCGATCGAGGCAATCGAATCCGGAAGCGCTCAATAAGCGTGGGGTTTTCGCTTTGCGACCTTCCCGGCACTTATCTAATGTAGTCCGGTTCATGAGAACCAAAGTCTCTGCAAAAAACGAGTTGCGCCCCTTTTCGTCTATCGTTCTGGACGGCGAGAGTCGCGCTCCAAGCCGTGCGATGCTTTATCCGATCGGATTCGGGGAAGGCGATTTTTCCAAACCGCAGATCGGCGTTGCGTCGACCTGGAGCATGGTCACTCCGTGCAACATGCACATCGATCAACTTGCACGCGAAGCGGCTGTGGGAGTGAATGACGCTGGAGGCAAGGCAACTATTTTCAACACCATCACCATCTCCGACGGCATTTCAATGGGAACGGAGGGGATGAAATATTCACTGGTTTCCCGCGAAGTCATTGCCGACTCGATCGAAACTGTCGTCGGGTGTCAGGGCTTTGATGGCTTCGTGGCAATCGGAGGCTGCGATAAGAACATGCCCGGTTGTTGTATTGCCATGGCGCGCCTGAATCGCCCGGCGGTATTTGTCTACGGTGGCACGATTCTCCCGGGTTGCCTGAACGGCCGAAATCTCGACATCGTTTCCGTTTTCGAAGCTGTTGGTGCTGAAGCAGCCGGCAAGATCGACAAGCAGGAAATGCATGCCGTCGAATCCTGCGCCATCCCAGGTCCAGGATCGTGCGGAGGCATGTACACCGCCAATACAATGGCGTCCGCGCTCGAGGCGATGGGCCTCAGTTTACCGAACAGTTCGGCGCAAGCGGCGGTGTCGGAACACAAAGTCCGCGATTGTCGGGAGGCGGGAGCCGCAGTCATCGAGATGCTCAAGCGCGGCATCCGGCCCTCCGATATTTTTTCCAGGGAGTCATTTGAAAACGCGATCACGGTCGTGATCGCTTTGGGGGGTTCCACGAATGCGGTGCTTCACCTTTTGGCGATCGCGCATGCCGCGAATGTGAGTCTTAGTTTGGATGACTTTACGCGTATAGGTAAGCGGGTTCCGGTTTTGGCCGACCTTAAACCGAGCGGTCGTTTTATGATGAGCCAGCTCGTCGAAATCGGCGGCATTGTTCCTCTGATGAAGGAGCTCATGCACGCTAAGTTGTTGCACGGCGATTGCCTGACGGTCACGGGCAAGACGCTCAAGCAAAATCTCGCGCCCTTTAAGGGATATCCGAAGAATCAGCAAATCATCGCTCCCATTAGCAAGCCTCTAAAAAGGGACAGCCACTTGGTCGTCTTGCGCGGCAATCTCGCGCCGGACGGAGCCGTCGCGAAGATCAGCGGCAAGGAAGGTCAACGATTCAGCGGAACCGCGCGGGTCTATGACAGTGAAGAGGCGGCCATGCGAGCCATCCTTGAAGGAAAGATCAAGAAAGGTGACGTCATCGTCATTCGCTATGAGGGACCACGCGGCGGACCCGGTATGCGCGAGATGCTCTCGCCCACTAGCGCGGTCATGGGTCGCGGCCTCGGCAAGGAAGTTGCCCTAATCACCGACGGGCGCTTCTCCGGTGGCACGCACGGCTTTGTCGTGGGGCACATCACGCCGGAAGCGTTCGATGGCGGACCGCTCGCGATCGTCAAGAGTGGCGATCTTGTCACAATCGACGCTGAAAAGCGGACCATCGACCTCGGTGTCCCACAAAGCGAGATCAGGACGAGGCTCAAGAGCTGGAAGCGTCCAAAACCTCGCTATCGCCGGGGCGTCTTGGCGAAGTATGCGGCACACGTGACAACGGCCTCCCTTGGAGCGGTGACGGACGCTGGTCTTTGATTCCTGATCATGCGCGAATCGCCGGCCCACCCCGCTCAAACTACGGCTTGTTTTCTGCACGCCTCATCCCCTTCGGCGGCGTTTCAAAACACGCAGTTGTCAATAAGTTTGGGGGAAGCTTGCCCCGCCGCCCGCGTGCGCCAGGCTTGGCAGCAGGTCACCGCGCAATACGGGGTGCTTCGCTCAAGCTTCTTCAAGCTGCCGACCGGCGAGTTTCTTTACCGTGAGCACGAAGGCATCGAGGCCTCATGGCAATTGATGGATTGGACGAAGGTGAGCCCTGATGAGACACCCCACCGTTGGTCGGCGCTCCTCGAAGAAGATGCGGCCCAGCCCTTCGATCTCGCTAAACCACCGTTAGTGCGATTCGTCGCAATTGAGTTGCCACGAGGTCACTGCCACCTGTTGATGACCTATCCGAAGGTGCTGCTCGATGAAGATGCTCTCTTCCGCCTTCTGTGTGCATGGCTCGGCGCGCTGGAAGGGGCACTACCTTTGGATGTCGAGGAACCATCGCGGCCATTCGAAGATTCTCAGACTGCCGCCGATTGGTGGTCCAAACGGCTGGCTGAGGCGGCCGACCCGCAGATTCTCCGGGTGTATCCACGGGGAGCGTTGGATTGGCCCACCAGTGCGCGTGCTGACAGTCACCTCACCATGGACAGGGAAATGTCGGACGCTCTGCAAAAGCTTTGCCGTGAACTCGGACTTTCGACCCGCGATGCATTCCTGGCGTTTTGGGCATTGGTCGTAGGTAGATTGACCGCGAGTGATGAGCTGACTTTGCTGGCAAGCTGTCCCCTAACCGGCCCCAGAAATTTAGGCTGGGGGCTGATCGAGAACATTCTGCCTCGCCTTGTCTCCATCCGCAATGAGCTCACCGTAACTGGATGGTTAAAAGAAGCCGCCGGCGAGGAAGAGGAACGTCGTTATCACGCGGCGATCAGTCTCCCGCGCGCCTTACAGATGGCGAAGCCGATGCGTCCTCTAAGCGAGTTTCCGATCGCCTTCGTTTGGTTGCCAGCCGCGTTGAATGATCGCATCCATCGGGCACTTCCACGCTGGATTCACCTCGACGTCAAGACTGTGCAACGGTCGATTTTTCCGTTTACCCTTGAGGTCCGACCGGGACATCGATTTAGCCTTCGAGTCGAATTTGATCCCGAATTCTTTCCTTCGCCGGAAGCCAAAAACCTTTTGGAGCGGGTAGTACGCGTGGCCGAGTTGGTCATCAAAGATCCCGCGAGGAAAGTCGGATCGCTCACGATTCTCACCAAAGCGGAGAGGGAAATCCCGCAGCCACTGGAAACGGGACGCGTTCTGGAAAAGCCGAGCGCCACCATTCAGGATATGATCGCCGCGGTGATCTCCCGGCAACCGTTGTCGCTCGCAATTGAGGGGCCGAACGACGCCGCCTTGTCTTTTGCCGAGCTCGACTCATGTGTAAAGTTGCTGGCGGCTCATCTCCGCGGTGAAGACCCCTCGCATACAGCCCGGGTAGCCATATGTTTGACGCCGACGCCGTGGCTGCCGGTAGCCGTGCTCGGAATCATCCTCGCAGGAAACGCCTGCGTGCCTCTTGATCCAAATTCCAGCGCTACGTGGCTCGCCAGTAGGCTTACGGCTTTTGAAGTAAGCGTCGTTCTCTGCGATTCGATTACGGCGCCTGTCTTCGCGAGTTCAACGTGTAAGCTTATTATCTTGGACCAAAAGTGGGATGCGATCACCGCCACGTCCACCGGCGAGGTCTCCCCGCTTCGCGAGCCCAACCCAGCTTTCTTTCTCGCCGGAACGGAATTTGATGAGGCGCCTCCCTTACGAAGTCTGGGCCCACAGGAATTGCTCGAAGCTTGTCAGGAAACGATTGCTCTTTGGGAGCTCCAACCAGGTGAACGAATTCCCTTAGTGACGACTGAAGGGACTGCTGCATTCGTGGAAATAATGCTTTCGGGGATGCTCGCAGGAGCGACCGTCATTCTGCTCGACGAGGGAGAACTCTCCGCCACGTTGAGGAGTGCAAGACCTTCGCATGTGCGCCTGACGTCCGGCCAATGGCGCAGTTGGGTAACGGGATTACGGGGGGACAGGACGGCCCTTCCCCAGTCACTTCGCTGTGTTTGTATCGAGGAGGAAGTCTTGGCACCGGCCATCTATGCGCAGTGGCAGGACGTCAACGACGGCCAGGCCAAAACCATGTTCTTTTCCAGTCCTGCGGGATTTTCCGGTCTAAGTGTGCACTACCAAGCTGCAGATCGACCCGGCCTCTCTGTCTACCTCACCGACATTCCCCTGGGAACTCCAGGTCCCGGAGTTGTCGCGCGCTTGCTTGATTCTGCCGGCCACCCCTTGCCGCCACGCTATCCGGGACAGCTGACAATCGAGCTCCTCGACCACCATTTAGAAAAATTCGGGGCGGCCGCGTGGCGCGATAAGTTTGGCGTTATTCATTTCATTCCCTCTGAGGACGGTCTTGTCGAACGAATGCTCGCTGACATTGCAGGGATCCAAGATGCACATTCTGTCATCATGCAAGCCGATGGAAAGACCGCCCGGTATGCCTGGCTAATCTTACGGGATGG
Organism: uncultured Verrucomicrobiae bacterium; assembly: GCA_963824895.1. Lineage (GTDB taxonomy): Bacteria > Verrucomicrobiota > Verrucomicrobiia > Chthoniobacterales > Terrimicrobiaceae > DASTFP01. The sequence goes on from CAWGQS010000005.1 coordinate 53,772, forward strand.
TAGCCTTCATGTCTCGGAGGAAGTAAAAGGTGCGATCATGCGCCTGCCGAAAAAACTTCAGCCGGACTATGTGAATGCCGTCGCCGAGTTTGCTCTGACCCCAGGCGGGAGGATTGATTCGGCAAAGCTGTATCGATCGTTGTCTGTCCTGCAGGCGAAGACTTCGGAAAAAGGTCATCCGGTGCATTCTCCTGGCTGGCAACCATTGCTGCTCCTGCACCGAACTCCTGACGCCCCCACGTTGTTCCTGATTCATGACCTCGAAGGAAGTCCTGAAAAATACAGGGATCTCGTCGCGCTTCTCGCTGAAGATTGGACGCTGATTGGGACAACAGCCCGCGGGCTCACGGAACCAGGTGCATGCCACCAAACAGTTGAAAGCGAGGCTGCTGCTTTAGTCGAAGCCGTTCGAATGCAGGACCCCGATGGCCCCTATCATCTTTTCGGCTACGGTTTTGGCGCTATCCTTGCGTTTGAAATGGCCCACCGCCTGAGGGATGCCGGTTCTCGCGTCCGCTATCTTGCCTTGACGGGCTCGCGCGCGCCTTCGCTCAACGGAAAAGCAGATGATTGGAGGCGTTCACTTTCGCGGGCATTTTCGCGTCCTGGCAAACGTGACGTTGCCGTCGAGCCGCAGACCGGATCGGTCGAGATCTCGCATGCCCACGCGTTGAGGGGGTTTCGCACGCACCCGCTGAGCGGCCCGTGCTGTGTCATTATGGGCACGAGCATGGCGCGCGATCATGAGGTCTCGTGGCGGGCTTGCGCGCCGGAGGCGGCCATCAATCGGTTGAATTGCGATCCCGACCAGATGCTCACGCAACCTACGGTCAAGACTCTCGCGACGGTCTTGCGCGAGTACGCCAAGGCATCCTTTAATTAGCCCCGGCTGACTGGGCGATTGGTCATTTGCTACTAAGCTTCGGGCGAATCCTCCCAGGCACCAAAGCTCGGAAGAATTGAAGCCATACCCCCGCCCGCGGCACCTTGACACGTTGGCTTAGTGGATAACGCTCGACGAGGGCGAGAGTTTGGTCGCCAAGGTAGAGCGGGAGAGCGCAGCTCACCCGCAAACGATAGATCTTCAGCGCATCGACATATTGCCGGGCCGCACCCAGATGCCCGCGAGCATCCGCCAAAACTTCATCGAAGCGTTCTGGAGGCACATATATTCGGCCGATTAGCGCGTCTGCATGCCGGTCGCGCAGGATGTTGACGAGTTGCAGGCCTTTTCCGAAGCGGATACCCAAAGCTGTCAACTCGGAAAATTCCAGCGAGGCAAAGGCAGGAATTTTCTTCTGACAAATTCGGGTCCAAAATTCGCCGACGCATCCGGCGACGAGGTACGTATAGCGGTCCAACTCCTGAGCGCTGAGGGGAGCTGAGTTTGCGGAGAAGCGGTCATGATCGAAGTGCTGACCTTGGCGGATGGTTGACCAGACGTTTTCGATTTCGAGACGATCCGGTGAGCGCGAAAGCCATCCCTCGATCTCTTGGCGCCGCGCGACGAGTTGCCTTTCTGCCTCAGTAATTGCTCCGTCGACGAGAGTATCGGATAGCCGGGCGACGAGATAAGCCAGCGCTATCGATTCGCGCACCGGTGTCGGGAGAAGCCTAAGGGTCAAGTAGAACGAACGCGAAACGCGCTTGAGCAGTGACCAATCAATTGAGGAGACTCTCAATGGCGCTTGAGCCGCTTGGGGGCAGAGCTCGTGAGGCACAGGCGTCGGTTCTTCACTACCTGAATCCCTCTACGCCTACCCGGATCGTTTGAATGCGTGATTCGGCGGACTCTCCTAGTCCGAGTTCGGAGGCTGCTCCCAAGTAAGCGGTCATTGGTTTAATCGAAGGCATTTTGCTGGCCTTTCGAGCATCTTCAATAAGCCGCAAGGCAATCGCATCGATGGCTACAGGATCCTTGCTCGCAAACAGGGCATAGTTCTCGAGCGAAAAGTTTGGATCGGGAAACGGTCCGCCCGCATATTGCAAAATGAGGGCATCGAGAAGTGTTAGCACCACCTTTTCTCGGATGACTGGGTCAGCATAGACTTCGGCAATGTAAGAACCTCCTTCTGCCGCCGCCTTGGCGAAGCGGCGCCAATTATCCAGGTTCGGAAGGGTCATATTCACAATGCTGCCGTTTATCCCTGTTAGATAACTGTCAGTTAGAGAGGGTATGTTGATCACCTTGGTGACGTTTGTAGTGAGGACCTTGGCAAAGAAGCTCTGACTGCTCAGCTGATCGCCGCTCGACAGAAGATCCGCGAAACGGTGCCCGCGGCGATCGCCGAATCGACTATCTCCCCAGATCAGCTTGCCGAGAACGGGAGCGCTCACTGCCGACTTCTGATCGTAGCCGTTCTTGGGATCAATTCCTTGCAGGACATAGCGTGCATCATCCTTCCTGAACCCTGCAGCCAGGAGATCCTCGATGCTTTTGTCCCAGACAACAATGTTTTTGGCGGGCACTCCAGACTCCGCCAATCCTTCCACAATCGCGTCGACGACCTCCGGGTTTGTCCCGCTGACCGACCTGCCAGCCGCGGAGACTTTGATGCCAACCTTGTCCTCCGGTGACACGAGCGACCTCCAAGCGGCTGCGACGGAATATGTCCCCGTGACGTGGCAAATCAGACTATCGACCATCCTTCGAACCACGCGCGGCTGAATCGATCGGGCGGGCCCGATTGCATTCGTATCGAGCGCGTAATAAACTCTTCCCGCATCCTGGGCACTCGCAGGCAGGCTCAAGGCAAACAGCCACACAGAACCAAGAACCGCCTTCATCATCTGAATCTTGTCAATCCGTCTCGGAAATCCAGCCGAATGATCGCGCACCTCTACGTCCACATTCCATTCTGTCCGAAGGTGTGCCCGTATTGCAGCTTTTACAAGGAGTCCAGTGACCGTCACAAGACCGGTCGCTTCCTGGATGCGGTCTTGATCGAGGCAGAGAGCAATGCCGCTCGAGTGAGGCCCAGGACAATATTCTTCGGCGGCGGCACCCCAACCGCACTTGGGACGTCACAATTGCGCTATTTGATCAATGGTCTTCGAGAGCGCATCGACATGTCGGATCTCGAGGAGTTCACGGTGGAAATGAATCCCGCGACGGTGTCTCTGGAGAAAGCGGCCGTGCTTCGCGAGCTTGGCGTTAATCGGGTGAGCATGGGAGTGCAGAGCTGGGATGATCAATTGCTGGCCACGCTGGGACGTGTCCACTCCTCCCAACAGGCCAGGAGAAGCTACCAGATTCTTCGTGAGGCCGGATTCGACAATATCAACCTGGATTTGATGTTCGGTATTCCCGAACAAAATCGGAAACAGTGGCGAGCGACTTTAGAGGAAACCCTCGCCCTCGAGTCTGACCACGTTTCCGCTTATTGCTTAACCTACGAGGAGGATACTGAGTATTTCGTGCGCATGAGCCGTTCGGAATACGTTCCAGACAAGTCCCTCGACGCCGATCTTTTCGAGATGGCCATGGAGATGCTCGAAGGCTCCGGATTCGTCCAGTATGAGATTTCAAATTACTCGCGACCGGATCGAGAATGCCGACACAATCTTGCCTATTGGCTCGGTGAAGATTTTCTTGGGCTTGGCCCAAGCGCCTTTTCAACCGTGGGGAACGCTCGGTGGAAGAACGTCAGCGATACTCGAACGTACCTCGCTATGCTCCAGGAGGGCCAACAGCCTGCCGATTTTCGCGAGATGCTTTCCGATAGCATGCGGCGATCGGAATACATTGCCTTTTCTCTACGCACAAACCGCGGAGTCGATTCGGAGCTCATTTCCGACATCCAGGCTGAAGAATTCGCCGCAATCGGTCTGCTGATCTTAAAAGACAAGCGCTGGTTGCTGACGCCCAGGGGACGGCTGGTCGCAGATTCTCTTGCTGAAGCTTTTATCTGAGATTTGCTGTGACGGAACAATCCCACGGTGGCATGCCTCTATTTGCTTACGGTTCGCTGATGTTCGCGCCGGTGATTGAATTCGTTATTGGGCGTGTTCCCGAGTGCTGTCCCGCAATAATCGAAGGCTATCGCCGGCTTGAGGTCGTTGGAGAGGTGTTCCCTGGTATCATTAAGGAGAGCGGCGGCGACAAAGTAGAAGGAGTCCTCTATGCAAACATCTGCCAGGCGGAGTGGCAGCGCCTGAGCGCGTTTGAGGATGATTTTTACGAGATTGAACAGGTGTCCGTCTTCTGCGCTGGAGGAGAGAGGCCAGCGCTTGCCTACGTCGTGCCTCGTTCACGCAAATTCCTTCTCTCCGAAAAAGTCTGGAATGCTGAGTTCTTTCGCGAACATTATCTTCGACGATTTTCGGTGACGACGGCACCCTACGCCGGCTCAGATTAGGAAATCGCCGATCGCTTCAACGAAAATCGAGCTTGGCGGGGGAGGTTTCGGGAAGGATGCCGTGACGCTTCGCGAGTCTCTCAAAGTGTCGGATTCCCTCCTTCTCGTTGGAGCCGATGTCGTAGCGGATATGCTTCGTAAGGTAGTCGTAGGCGAACTCCGGATTGGCTTCGCGCGACGCGATCTCTCTTCGCGCCGCGAGGCCTGCTGCTTTGACGGCGCGAAGTGCGTCGAACACAGAGGGACTGGCATGGTTCGCGACGGCCCAGACGGCAAAAACAAACGGAAGTCCCGTATGAACTTTCCAGAGAAAACCGAGATCATGGTAGCGCCAAGTTGATCCCTTGGATCGACGGAATTCGATCGCGGAATCCCCGATCAGCAATCGTGCTCCCTCGTCGGGAATCTCCTCACCTTCCACGATCTCCGGCCCGCCAGGATAAAACTCGGCGAGCAGAACCCGCAGGAGAGCTGTCGAGCTGCGGGAAGCGGGATCGAGATGAATTTTTCGAGTCTGTAAAAGGCTTGCGCGGCTGGCGACCACGACGCTGTAGACTTCCCCGTCGCAGGCAATTCCCACGTCATCGACAATCGATGAAGTGCCCGCTCGAAGGACATCAACCACCGGCAGGAGAGCGGCGTCCAGCTTTGACGCGAAGAACTGCTCCGATAAGGCTGCCGGGACATCCGTCCGAAGGAGAGTCGTCGGCAGTCCCCAGATGAGCGGTTTGGCATTGAGATAGGAGACCGGACCGATTCGCAGACCGGAGAGCGCGGAGGCAAATGAACTCACGCCGCCGCCAGACGCGGTGCGCGCGGGATCGTATTGGATATCCGCTCGTAGAAGCTGTTCCTTTGCATCGGGATTCGGCCCGCCTCACGGATGGCTTTCTCGAGGGCCGCTACCGTCTGTTGCTGCGGCGTTCGCGCTCCGGCCATGTGGAAGATCTTCTCTTCGATGATGGTGCCATGAAGATCATCCACCCCGTAGCTGAGGGAAAGTTGCGCGAGTGGAAGACCAAGACTGATCCAATAGGCAGTTATGTGAGGAATGTTATCGAGGAATATTCGGCTGATCGCCAGGTTTCGGAGTTCCTCGAATGCCGTTGCGTGGGGGATTCCATGGAGGACCGGCCGGGCACCTTCGGGCTCGAAGGCGAAAGGAATAAAGCCGGTAAAGCCGCCGGTCTCGTCCTGAAGTTCCCGTAGACGTTTGAGATGATCAATGCGGTGATGGGCGCTCTCAATATGGCCGTAGAGCATCGTGCAGGTGCTGTGACCGCCCATCTGATGCCAGGTGCGGTGGACGTCGATCCATTCCTGGGCGCTTTCTTTGCCCCGGCAGATCTTGTCCCGAATTTCGGGGTCAAAAATCTCGGCGCCGCCGCCAGTAATAGCGCCCAGTCCATTCTCCCGAAGGAGTTCCAGCGTTTCACGGATGGGAAGTTTGAAGACACGTTCGGCGAGGTGCCTGATCTCGATGGCGGTGAATGCCTTAATGATTAATTGCCCATCCAGCCCACGAAGGTTGCGTAGTAACTCAAGATACCAATCTCCTTTCAGGCTCGGGTGAAGACCGCCGACCATGTGAATCTCGGTGATACCAAGACCGAGCGCGTCACGAACTGTTTCAACGATCTCCGGAATTGCCAATTCGAACGCATGCGCTTCGCGCTTCTTGGCACCGAAAGCGCAGAATTGGCACGAGAGCAGGCAGACATTGGAATAGTTGATGTATCGATTGTGGATATAGGTCGCGACGTTTCCATTCCTTCGTTCCCGCACGATGTTCGCGATCGCGCCGATGCCATTGATATCGGAGCTGTGGTAAAGGACATTCGCGTCCTCCTCTGAGATGCGAAGCCTGTTCTCGACCTTGTGCAGGAGCGGCTGCAAGTCTTTCGAGATCAAACGCGGATTCATAGTGGATCTGCCGTGAGATATTTCACAGACTCACGCTCGCACGGCAACTTCTTATTGCAATCAATGGCTGCGAAGCCGAGTGCCACTGCGCAAATGAGAGATGTGTTCGGGCGATCGCTTGCGGCGAGCTGCGCTCTCCACTAAATTGGTCGGTTATGTCCTTCGAACTGGCTTCAAGCTACGAGCCACGTGGTGATCAGGAACAAGCCATCGGGAAATTGACCCGTTCTCTGGTGGCGGGAAACCGCCACCAAACTCTGCTGGGCGTAACTGGCTCGGGTAAGACGTTCACCATTGCAAACGTCATCAAGGAACTCGATCGGCCAACTCTCGTGATGTCTCATAACAAGACGCTGGCGGCGCAACTCTACAGCGAGTTCAAGCAGTTCTTCCCGCACAACGCGGTGGAATATTTCGTCAGCTATTTTGATTACTACCAACCGGAAGCCTATATCCCGCGCACAGATACCTACATTGAAAAGGATTCTTCGATCAACGAAGAGATTGAACGGCTCCGGCTCTCGGCCGTTAGCTCGTTGCTTTCTCGGCGCGATACCATCGTCGTAGCAAGCGTATCCTGCATTTATGGCCTGGCGTCGCCTGAGGATTTCCTGCAAATGCTGGTTACCATCAAGCAAGGGCAGACAATGACGCGCGAAGCATTCCTCGCGAAGCTTGTCGATATGCTTTATGAGCGCAATGATGTCGCATTCAGTCGCGGGAAGTTTCGCGTTCGCGGCGACGTCGTCGAGGTGCATCAGGCGCAGGTGGATGATGAAGCGATTCGTGTGGAATTTTTCGGTGATGAGATCGAGCGCATCAGCCAGTTCGATCCGCTGACCGGGCGCGCGTCATCGACCCTCACGACGCTAACAATTTACCCCGCCAAGCAGTTCGTGACCCCCTACGACAAGCTCCAGCGGGCGATGCGGGCCATTCGTCAGGAACTGGACGATCGCATTACCCTTTTGGAGCGCGAGAACAAGCTTGTCGAGGCGCAGCGACTCAAGCAGCGCACTGAGTTTGACCTGGAGATGATGCAGGAAATGGGATTCTGCAATGGCATCGAGAACTACTCGCGCCACCTCAGTGGACGCCCTCCTGGCTCACGCCCCTACACTCTCATGGATTTCATGCCCGAAGATTTCCTTCTGGTGATCGACGAGTCCCATGCCACCGTTCCACAGATCGGCGGAATGTTTGCCGGAGATCGCTCGCGCAAAACGGTGCTTGTCAACTATGGCTTCAGGCTTCCGAGCGCGCTCGACAATCGCCCCCTGAACTTCGAAGAGTTCATGGCGATGACGCGCCAAGTCATCTACGTAAGCGCGACCCCCGGCGAATTCGAGTTCCGCAACAGTATCGTCGGCAACACCAGCTTCATCGCCAATCCCGGCGAACAGTTTCGCGAGCGAGGTTTGGTCAGCGTGCCTCACGATCCAGGCAGACATCAAAGGTCGGGGACTTCGCGTGAATTCGACCCCATCAGCCCGGGCGCTCCCCTAGTAGTTGAGCAGATCATCCGTCCGACCGGCCTGCTCGATCCAAAAATCACGGTTCGTGGTCTCAAGAATCAGATCGACGAGACTATCGAATTTTGCCGGCAGCGGATCGAGAAAGGCGAGCGGGTGCTTGTCACCACACTGACGAAACGCACTGCCGAAGATCTTGCGGACTACCTGCGCGACGTCGGCCTCAAAGTCCGCTACCTCCACAGTGATATCGACACGATTGAGCGGGTTGAAATTCTTCGCGGCCTGCGTTCGGGAGAGTGCGACGTGTTGGTCGGCATTAATCTGCTTCGAGAAGGTTTGGATCTTCCAGAGGTTAGCCTGGTGTGTATTCTCGACGCCGACAAGGAGGGATACCTGCGCTCCCAGACCTCACTGATCCAAACGGCGGGCCGAGCTGCGCGCCACGTCAACGGCGAGGTCGTTCTTTTTGCCGACCAGGTAACCGGGAGCATGCAAAGGCTGCTCGACGTCAGCGAATACCGGCGTGTCCGTCAACTTGCGTATAACGAAGAACACGGCATCACTCCAAAAAGTGTGCGACGCGCAGTCCAGGAAAGTCTGCACGTTATCTTGAAGGCCCGCGATGTGGAGCAAGGAATTGTGAATGAGTCGCCGGCGGACTTCGATCTGAATGAACTTATCCGCGAACTGGAGCGCGACATGGCTTCTGCTGCCGCCGGACTCGAATATGAACGTGCCGCTTTGTTGCGCGATCAGATTGCCGAGCTCAAGAGTGGGTCAGGAATTGCCAAGGTGGAACCAAGAAGGGTTTCCACAAAATACCCCAGCGGAAGGAGAGGGCGCAAACGATCGGTTGTCTGATGGTTACGGCAAAGACGAGAATTTCTGAGAGACATTTCGTTACCGGCTCTGATGAGGCTGCCGTAAGGAAAGCCGCGGCGGAGCTCGCGAAAGAGCTCGCGCCGGGTGCAGACGTGTTCGGTCTCGAGGTGATCGACGGCGCGACAGACAGTGTCGAGGCAGCCACAACCGCTCTTCACGAAGCGACTCAAGCTCTACTCACGCTGCCGTTCCTGGGCGGCTCAAAATTGGTCTGGCTGAAGAATGTTTCGTTCCTGGCTGATGCCGGCGCGGGGCGCTCTGAGAGTGTTAGCGGAGCGCTTGAAAAGCTCTGCGAGGTTCTAAAATCCGGGCTTCCCGACGGCGTCAGTTTTCTTCTGAGCGCACCATCGGCCGACAAACGCAGGGCTCACTTCAAGCTGTTGGCGAAGCTCGCGACGACGGTGGTGCATGATCTTCCAGATCTTGGATTTCGCGGCGACGAGGAGGCGATCGCGGAATGGACCGCTTTGCGCACCCGCGAACGGGGCCTGCAGCTGCACCCTGACGCCGTTGATGTGTTGGCCGCTCGGGTCGGCTTGAATCCGCTCCAACTCGAGAGTGAACTCATGAAGCTTGAAACGGCGTTCGGAACTGGCAACCATATCAGCTCGGAAGACGTGCGGCTTCTGGTGCCGCAGACGCGAGAAGGGGGCATCTTCGACCTGAGCGACGCCGTTTTGAAAAGGGACCTTCCATTGGCGCTGGAAACTCTCCGGCAACTAATTCATCAAGGCGAACGTGGCATAGGCATCCTCCTCGCCGCCATTGTGCCGACGGTTCGCAATCTCCTCCTGGCCAAAGATCTGATCCTGATCCACCACTTGTCTCCCCCTTCACAGCCGCAGTTCTTTGCGGGAACGCTCAGGCGCCTTCCGCCCATGGAGACTTCGCACCTGCCCCGAAAGAAAGACGGCACCATCAGTGCATATCTGCTGGGAATCGCGGCAGCCAATGCCTCCCACTACACTCTTGACGAGCTAAAAAGGGGATTCGCATTCTGCGCCGCGGCAAACCAGCAACTCTTGAGCGGATCGCTGACCGATGCAGTGATCTTGGGACGCTTGCTGATCGATCTATTGTCAAGAAAAGATCGACAAACCGGTTGACATCTCAAGATATTGTGGTGAATTCGCACAAAATAGTTAAGGCACCACAATGCGTTGCCCTAAGTGCGGTTCCCTTCAAGATAAGGTGATTGACTCCCGTCTTTCCAGAGACGGTGACAGTATTCGTCGGCGCCGGGAGTGCCTCGCGTGCGAGACTCGTTACACCACCTATGAAGAGATCGAGCGGGTAGAGTTGCGCGCGATTAAGCGCGATGGACGTCACGAGCCCTTCGACAGGCACAAACTTCTTACAAGTCTTGTCAAGGCCTGTGAGAAGCGGCCCATTGGGATGGAACAAATCGAGCGAGCCGTCGAGGAACTCTTGCACGAGTTGGAGTCGCAACAAAAGCGCGAAATTCCCACGCGCGTGGTCGGAGCGATGGTCATGGAGAAATTGCACGCCATCGATCCAATAGCCTATGTCCGCTACGCCTCGGTCTACAGGCAATTTCAGGAAATTGGAGATTTCATCGAGGAAATTCAGACCTACCAGGAGAAACGGTCATCACGCTCTTCTGCACAGCCCGAACTCTTCCAGGCATGATCAGCCTTCCCAGTAATTTGCCGCTGGTCCGATTTAGCGATGGCCAGGTAATGCCATTCGAGCGGGGCTGGCTTGCCGGGACGCTCGCTCGCGCGGCGGAGCGTGCCGGCTATAAGAAATGGTGGCTGGCCCCTCATGTCACCGAAAGCGTCACGAACTATCTCGAACAGGATTTCGCCGAAAGTGTCGTGGCGATTGGGCGCCTCGAAAAGGCGGTGCAGTCGGTCCTTCAAGTCATCGGCTATGCCGACGTGGCCGGACACTTTTGCGCTGTTCCGCCGCCCACGCGTATTTCGTTGGTTGAGGTTGCACGTGCCGCGGGGTACGGGTATGAACTCGCGTTTTTTGATCTCCTCCGTTCCCGCCTTCGCGAAGCTCTCGACGCCAAGGTCGAGCGCTTGGAAATTTGTGATGCGCATTCCGGAATTAAGCTGCTTAGGTCCGCGAAGAACTGGCGACGCGATTGTTCCGGCCTTCTTGAAGAGATCGTTAACTTTGTGCGCAATGAGGTCGATTCTTCTCCGGGCGCGGAGTTGCAAATGCAATTATCATGACGCTGTTTGAACGAATTATTAGTCGTGAGGTTCCCGCTCAGATCATTCACGAAGACAGCCAGTGCGTGGCAATTCGAGATATTAACCCACAGGCTCCGATTCACGTTCTTGTCATTCCGAAAAAGCTTATTCCGCGTCTCGGTGAGGCGACGGAGTCCGATGAGGCTTTATTGGGCCATTTGCTGCTGATTGCAGCAGAGGTCGCCAAGCGGGAGGGTATTGCGGAAAATGGCTATCGTGTCGTCGTGAACCAAGGCCGGCATGCCGGCGAAAGCGTGCCACATCTTCACGTGCATGTTCTCGGCGGACGTCAAATGAAATGGCCGCCGGGATAACTGTCGGCTCTCCGAATCAGTGCTGGGGCTCAATCTACTGGTCCGGCAGACAAGGAGAACGCGTCGGCACACTGTCGCAGATTTTATCGCTACAGTTTCCGGAAATCCCTCCGAGCAGTCGCTGGCCTTCAGTTCTTTGCTTCGAGAAGCCACGGGCGATCGGATCGCCTAGCGGTCACACTCACCCATGACAAAATCAATCGAGCCCAAGATTGTTACGACATCGCTGATCATGTGACCAGGTAAGATCTTTGGGAGAATACTAATGTTAACGAAACTCGGAGACCGAATCTTCAAGCGGTACGGAACCCCGCCGCCTTTACTGCAGATGTAGAAACCTAGCTCTCCCTTCGGGTTTTCGGCTCCGAAATAGACCTCTCCAACAGGCGCATCGATTCCCTCGGTCACTAAAATAAAATGGTGAATTAGTTCCTCCATCTTGGTGAGCACGTCGACCTTCGGAGGGAACGTCTGTTTGGGGTCTTCATGAGTTGATCTCTCCCGGACGGAAGCTTCTCGATGACCTGCTCCAGAATCCGCACGCTCTGTCGCATCTCCTCCATGCGGACAAGATAGCGGTCGAACGAGTCTCCGACGCTGCCGATCGGGATCTCAAAGTCGTAGTTCTGGTAATCCAGATAGGGGTTCTTGCGGCGGACGTCATGCTCGACGCCCGTGGCTCGCAAGTTCGGACCTGAGAGCGCGTAGGCAATTGCGTCCGCCTTCGAGATGACGCCTACGTTTTTGCAGCGATCGATGAAAATGCGATTACGTGTGAGAAGTTTGTCCAACTCTTCGATGGCGGGTCTGGCCCCCGCAAGGAACTCGCGCAGCTGGGGAATAAAGGACTCCGGAAGATCTCGGATTTGTCCGCCGATGCGCGTGTAGCTGGTCGTAAAGCGGGCGCCGCTCAGCAATTCGACGAGATTGTAGATTTTTTCTCGCTCCAGAAACGTGTAGAGGAAAACGGTCACCGCGCCGATATCCATGGCCATTGCCCCGATGCCCAGCATATGCGCCGAGATCCGAGCCAGCTCACAACAGATGACCCGGATCGCCTTTCCTCGCGGGGGCAGCTCCCAACCCATCAGTTTCTCGACTGCTAACGCGTAGGCGACGTTGTTCGCGATTGGTGCAAGGTAATCGAGCCGGTCGGTGTAGGGAACGAACTGGTTATATTGCATGTTTTCGGCAATCTTTTCATCTCCGCGGTGAAGATAGCCGATATCCGGTGTCGCCTTGGTGATTACCTCCCCATCCAATTCCAGGACAATGCGCAGCACGCCGTGGGTGGAAGGATGCGAAGGCCCCATATTCAGCGTGAGCTGCTCTCCCAGTAATTCTCCCGCTTCCTGTGCTTTACGCGCTTGCCCAAGGCTCCGCGTCAAGCTATCAGGATGTTCGATTGTTGTTGCCATGTTCAAATTTTGCTGCGCTTTTTTATTCAGTTTGGACGCCTCCTGCGCCTAACGATTTTTTCCCAAACGATCACAAACCATGAGTACTGTTTCCTCTTCGAACGAAAAAGCAAGCCTACCGGTGGTTGTAATCATCGGAGGAGGATTTGCTGGACTGAGTGCCGCGAAAGAGCTGGCCCAAGCTCCTGTCAAGGTGGTCCTTGTTGACAGGAGCAATCACCACCTCTTCCAGCCCCTCCTTTACCAGGTAGCCACTGCCGAATTGTCGCCAGCGGACATCGCTCAGCCGATCCGCGGCATTCTTCGCAACCAGGCCAACGTCCGAGTCATTCTCGACGAGGTTAGACAAATCAATCCGGAGAGCCGGGAGGTGATTACGGAGGACCTGACTTTTAAATATGACTACCTCATTGTCGCGGCTGGCGCGCGTCATCATTACTTCGGCCACGACGAATGGGAAGATCAAGCGCCCGGTCTCAAAAGCATTAAAGATGCTCTCGAGATCCGACGCCGCGTGCTGCTGTCATTTGAAGTCGCTGAAAAGGCTAATACCGATGAAGAGCGCAAGCAGGCGTTGACCTTCGTGATCGTCGGCGCGGGTCCGACGGGAGTCGAAATGGCGGGCGCAATTTCCGAACTTGCACGCTTCACACTTCGGAGGGACTTTCGCCACATCGATCCGACGTCGGCTCGTGTCATTCTGGTAGAGGCCGCTCCGCGGGTCCTTCCTCCCTTTGACCCAGCACTCTCCGAAAGCGCGCTTCGGCAGCTTAAGGAACTTGAGGTCGAGGTACTTTTAAACAGCGCAGTAACCCGCTTGGCAGATGGCGAAGTGGATGTTAATCAGCAGGTCATCAAAACACGCACGGTTATCTGGGCGGCTGGCAATAAAGCTTCACCGCTTGCCGCAATGCTCGGTGGTGAGATCGATCGCCAAGGTCGTGTCAAGGTCAACCCCGACCTGACCATCCCTGGCCGTCCAGAGATTCAAGCCATTGGCGACATGATTGCCGCCACCTATGATGGGGGCAAGCCAGTACCCGGTGTGAGTCCTGCGGCTATGCAAGCTGGGCGCCATGCAGCGAAGAATATCGAGCGCCAGCTTCGAGGTGAACCGCCAATCCCATGGAGCTATTTTGACAAGGGAAGCATGGCAACCATCGGGCGCTATAAGGCGGTTGCCAGCGTGGCTGGGATGAAGTTTAGCGGTCACCTGGCCTGGTTAGCGTGGGTTTTCGTTCACCTTATATTTCTCATTGGTTTCCGAAACCGCGTTTTTGTCTTTTGGCAGTGGGCTTGGGCACACCTTAACTACGAAAAGGGTGCTCGCCTCATCACCGGAAGCGTCGGCAAGGAGGGGGTGCTGAAAGAGAAAGGCTCTGGCTTACCTGAATAGCAAGAGCGCAAAGCGAATCTGCAGAACCTGCTTACACGTCCCTACCCTGCCTGATAGTGTGTGCCCGCGAGCGAAAGACCAGAGTCTGACCGAGTCGAATTTGGTCTGTCGGAAGCACACTCAACGTGAGAGTTAGTAGTGTTAGCCGCTGGCAAAGTTGCTGTTGTCGGCTCCGGATCCGTTGGTCTTTATTACGGTGGGAAGCTGGCTGCCCACGGTGTCGATGTTCGTTTTCTTCTCCGCTCAGGCTTTGAGGAAGCGAGTGAACGCGGTATCTCAATCTATAGCGTCAACAGCGAAGACGTTCATCTCGATCAGCCCAAAATATTCCGCGATGTTCGGGAAATAGGAGGCTGCGACGTTGTTATTGTGGCGTTAAAGACAACCTCGAACGGGGCCCTGGAGAAACTCATTCCTCCCCTCCTCCATGAGACAACCGTTTTGCTGACGCTGCAGAACGGTCTCGGCAACGAAGAATTGTTGGCGACTTTTTTGGGAGCTGAGCGAGTGCTGGGAGGTTTGTGCTTCGTTTGTCTCACCCGACGCACCGCCGCCAGCGTTAATCACTTTGGACACGGAATGCTTTCCATTGGCGAGTATGCCGGCTCTTCCCGGACGCGCACGCGCACGCTTGTCGAAACATTTTGCGACAGCGGCATCGACGCGCGGGTGGTAGAGGATTTAGGCACGGAACGCTGGCGCAAGCTCGTCTGGAATATTCCATTTAACGGACTCGCGGTGGCGGAGGGTGGCCTTACGGTCGACAGAATCCTCAGTGACTCGGGACTTAAGGCGCGCTGCCGCGCGTTAATGAATGAGACGATCACCGCGGCCACGGCCCTCGGTCATCCCATCGAGCGACAATATGCAGATCTTCAAATTGAGCGGACCTATCCAATGGGCGCTTATCAGCCGTCGACCCTTGTGGATTGGCTCGCTGGGAAGCAATTGGAAGTTGAAGCGATGTGGGGAGAGCCTTTGCGCCGCGCGACAAGAATCGGACTATCGCTGCCGCACCTCGAGGCGCTCTACGAGCGTCTCCAGCAACTTCACTCGCAGACGTCCCAAGCATCCCAGGTCTTCCCGGTGCCAAGAGACGTAGGCTCCTCCTCCAGGGCGTGAACAACAGCGCCGTCCTAATCAGCTAGTGGCAACCTCGGCCATTTCTGATATCCTTTCGGGCTTTTCGCTGCATGGACGAGGCTCCGGAACCACATGACGACGATTTGGTCGCCCGCACACAGGCCGGGGATCCAGAGGCGTTCGACGAACTGGTGATTCGTTATAGTCCGAGACTCTACGGCCTCATCTACAATATGACGTCCAACCATGAAGATACCAACGACCTCCTTCAGGAAGTTTTCGCGAAAGCCTATCGCTCCATCAGCGGTTTCCGAGGTAAGTCGAGCTTTTACACTTGGATGCATTCCATCGCTGTCAACATGACGATAAACTTTGTTAAAAAGCGCGGTCGGCGTCATGCCTTGAGCCTCGATGACATGGATGCCGGCGTGCAGAACGATCCTGACTTCATCGAGGCCACCACGGGCGGTGATCCGCGACAGGACGCGAATATTTCCGAACTGCAACAAAGATTGAACGAGGCATTGCAGAAGCTGTCTCACGAACATAGAGCGGTCGTTACCATGTTTGACATTCAAGGAATGCCCCACGCCGAAATCGCCAAGATCCTTGGGATTTCAGAGGGGACCGTCAGATCCAGATTGTTTTATGCACACCGCCAGTTGCAAATTTATCTCGAAGAGTTTATCAAACACTGAGTCAATGGTATGGACGAAGAGCTGAACGTCTCGAAGTTGTTGCGATTGAAGCGCTACGAAAAGCCTCCTCCTGCGTACTTCGACGACTTTCTACGAGAGTTCCAAAGACGCCAGCGCGTTGAGGCTCTTCGGCGTCCCGGTTGGGCAGTTTTCTGGGATCGGATTGCTTCGATCGCCCCCACCTTCCGGGTTCCCCAGTTTGCTTATGCGGTGATTCTCATGTTGGCTGCGGCTGCATCCGCATTCATCGTTACTCAGCAGCCTTCCGGAACATTGGCCCAGGCGGATGGTTCCCGCACCTCATTCTCACTAACTGCTTCGAAACCCGTAACGATTACTGATACGCTTCCGGTCTCCGCACAAACCGGCGGGTCGCTGCCGTCACACTATGTGCTTCAGCCCAGGCCCGTGAGCAATGATCAGCCGCTCAGTTTCTAGCGCTCTGGGCGGAAAGCTTGGCGTTCTTCTTCTTTTGCTCGTCGCGGGCGCGAGTCGAGCGGAGGACAACCTTGGGGAGAAGATCTCTTCCGAGGTTCGACGGCTCTTTGATGAACGATGCTCATCAACTGTCCGCGTCGAAGCGTATGACCGCCATGGAAAACTCAGTGGGACGGGATTCTTTGCTGATCCAGCCGGCACGATCTATACACTTTCCTACATTGTGGCGAACGCGGACGAGATTCTCGTCGTTCACGGCGACCGGCGAATTCCTGCGAAGCTTCTTCTGGCTGATCCTCGCAGTGGCATCGCCCTCGTCAAGGTGGATTATAATTCTCCATTCATACCGATCGGCAACTCCAAGGGGCTTACTCTGGCTTCTCCAGTCATGGCCATTGGCTTTCCGGTGAATCTCGCGGCCACCCCCAGTTTTGGAATTGTGGCGGGATTCGACCGGCAGTTTCTCGGCAGATATTTCATGACGACACACATCCGAGCTATTGTTTCAGTTGAGCCCGGCTTCGGGGGTGCGCCTCTGATGAACCTGCAAGGCGAGGTTGTCGGTATTATCGTTTCAGGAATTGACGGCGGCGGAGCTTGCTATGCGTTGCCGATCGAAGCGGCCGAGAAGCTTCGGATGGACTACGTCCGGTTTGGCGAACCAAGATATGGATGGGTCGGCGCGGACGTGGAGGATGAACATGTTGCTGGCGAAGGTTCGCGAGTTCGAATTGCTGAGCTTGGACCAGGATCGCCGGCGGCCGAGTCGGGATTGAAAGAGGGGGATGTGGTTTCAAAGATTGGCGGTGTGAAGATCTCGACGGCCGAAGATGTCATCGATGCGTCGTTCTTCCTAACGGCTGGTGACCGTGTGCCCATTATGATCGAGCGCGACGGGCATGAGATGTCCATCGATGTGCGTCCAGTCAAGCATTCGGTTGCGGATGCTGAAAGTGGCCCGGGGGACGGACTCTCCGAGCTACATGTCCTGGCGCCCGGCTCACTTCCCGAGAATTTAAAGCTCGAGTAGGTGGCTAGGTGCCGGGAGAACCAGCTAGACCACTTTCTCTCGGAGACCTCCCAACGCGTGCGACAATTTCTTTATTCCGAGCTCGATTCTTGTCTTCACGGTGCCCAGCGGGATCTTGGTCAGGGCTGAAATTTCGCGCTGACTTTTCTCTTGGAAAAACGCCAGATGAATGACTTCCTGTTGATTCGGGGGTAGACTGTCGAGATGGTGGCGGAGCAATGAACGCAAGTCATCTCGAAAGGCTTCACGCTCGACGCTGTGTGATTCGTCAATTCCCTTGTCGAAGTGTTTGCATGAAACCTCGTAGCGATCGGTTGCACGTCGATAGGCAGCGTGCTGCCTAAGACGGTCTATTGCGCGGCGGCGTGCCAGCGTGCAAAGCCAACTCATGAGCTTGCCCTTCCCCGAGGAATAGCTTGGTGCGCGATTCCAGACTTGGAGAAACACTTCCTGCAATACGTCGTCGGCCTCGGTCTCATCATGGAGCACTTGCATGATGATTGATTTCAATACTACCCGATAGCGCTTATAGAGGCGGTCAAGAGCCTCGGGCCATTTCTGCAGGATCCCATCCATCAGCTGCTGGTCATCCTGCGTCAAATCACGATCAATTAGTAATTCCATAGTCGATCTGGTTTCGACTACATGCTAACCGACGGCCTGAGCTTTCCCAATCGGTGCCCTTAGCGATTCGAATATCAGTGAATATCTGACATATCCGGAGTGACCCCGATCTCTGCCTCGGGGTTTGCTTTACCGCTTTTTCAGGTTCTTAAGCGCGGCCTTCTTCCTTTGGCAAGGATCTCGGAGGGGATTAGCGGAGCGCGCCGGACGTTGAAAATCTGCCAATGGGAAGATTATACTCGAGCGACTTTCTCATGAGCAGACCGATCTCAGACTCAGTGAAGCTGGCAACAATATCGTTCCTGGGACGTTGGCCAATGAACTTACGAATCAACTCAGTCGTCACTTCGCCGCCATGGAGGTCCATGAAGAGTGCCATTTCGAAGATCATATCTCGGTAGGGGCGTGACCACTCGTGGGTTCCCTGCCCAGCCAGCATGAGCAGCTTTAGCGGAATAAGCTTGTTGCGCACAAGCTTCGTCCACTCTCGCCGCAATTCCGGATGCTTATTGATCACATTAGGAGATTCGCAATTCGGTTGACCCCCTTGCTTCAGATACTTCCCTGACTGGTAATTCGGTGAGCCACAAAATTTGCGTTCAGGGATACACGCGGAGATCTTGGTTTAGCCGATTTTGGAAAAACAGCAAACTATGCGCATCGTCGGAATTGTTCTAATCTGCATTGGACTCCTTGCTCTCGCCCTCCCGTACATAACTTTCACAAAGCAGGAAAAGGTGCTTGATATCGGACCGATAGAGGCTGTTGCGGAAGAGAAGGAGCGGATTCCCGTCTCGCCAATCGTCGGTGCGGTGGTTCTCATCGCGGGAGCGGGCATCTTGATTGCGGGAGCCAGAAAGGGTTCTCTCTTGTGAAGGCGGCTTGCATACACTCAGGCCACACCCCATCTGCGAAGTATCGATAGACATCAGATTACCATGAACCTTCTTTTGTTGATCATACTGGTTGTCCTTCTGGTTGGTGCACTACCAACATGGCCCTATAGCAGCGGCTGGGGTTTTTACCCAAGTGGTGCGTTGGGTCTTATTCTTGTGATTCTTTTGATTCTTGTTCTGCTCGGAAGAATTTAGGGTCGATCGGTCGCTCAGATCACGAGGGGCGGGCTGACGAGTGAGGTCGCGTGCTGTGGCCACTGGAAGGTAGTTCTTGTCAAAAGCCGAGTTGGTTGGAAAATGGTTGAACAAACCACCATCCCGCTTGATCAAAGAGTAATGAGTCGACTTCGTATTTCTCATACGACGGCTTATCGCTATTCGGAGCCGGTGTCGTTCGGAATCCATCGACTCGTGATCAGGCCCCGCGAAGGCCACGACCTTCAGGTGGAGAATCTTTCCCTTAGAGTCAGTCCGGATGGCGCCGTCAGCTGGCACCGCGATATTTTTGGCAATTCGATTGCTCTGGCGTCCTTTTCGGAACCTGGCAATCTCCTGGAATTTTCGAGTGAAGCGGTTGTCTGCCGGCGTGATCACACGTCGCACCGGCGACTGCTGGACGTTCTTCCGATCAAGTTTCCGGTGCAGTATTCGGACTTCGAGGCTTCGGTTGCGCGAGGGTATTTGAAATCAGTTTATCCTGCCGAGAAGGAGGAGATCCGAGCGTGGGCGGAGCAAACCTTTGCGCCGGATGCGGGAGAGGATGCTGTCCTCCTGGTCGATAAGATCAATGAATGGATTTACCGGTCGATTCGCTATCGGCGCCGAGAGGACCGTGGTGTGCAAAGCCCCCGGCAGACTTTACGACTGGGAAGCGGTTCATGCCGAGACATGGCGACCTTGTTGCTTGAGGCCGCCAGAGCATTGCGGCTCCCAGCCCGCTTTGCGAGCGGTTATCTGGACGGCGCCGCCTCGCGAGCCGGTTCTGCTTCGACGCACGCTTGGGCGGAAGTCTATTTTCCCGAGCATGGTTGGTTTGGGTGCGACCCGACCGTTGGCGAGGGAACGTCAGAAAAACACATCGTCTGCGGTGTCAGTTCCCATCCGCGCGGGGTGATGCCAGTCAGCGGCTATTACTCTGGCTCCAGGAGCAGCTATCTTGCGCTCGATGTGAGCGTGGATATTAGTCCACTGGAGCCGAACTGACCAGAGTCCGGAACGCAGCGTCTTGTTTGGGACAACCACAAAAAGGTTGCCAAAACGAACCTCAATGGACACTAAGAAGCTATGAAGCATAGAAATCTGCGACCTACTCTGCATCATGTGATTACTGTCGGAGTTCTGATTTGCCTGACAGGCTGTATCACGGTGAGGCGGGAGGTAGAGCCCACGACGACAGTCACGACCACAGAAACCCGTTCCTCGACGATTGTGCCGGCCACCTCCACAACGGTGGAGCGGACGGTCTATTAAGTAAATCCGGAACTCAGAGATTGGGCTGGAGCTAGCCGGGATGGAACAGCACTGCGAAGGGAAGATCCGAGAGGATCGTTGATAAACTAATGCGATCCCCGATAGTAATAGGCTCCCTCTGTAAGAGCACGTCATGCCAACTCTGCGGCTCTTGCTGGTCGAATCCTGTTAGGAAACACTCCTTCCAGGCCTCCCCGGTGGGCCAAGGTCCCAACGAGTAGGTTAGGCGAGGAACGACCACCAAAAGACGCTGGGACTTGAATCTTCTTTCGAAAGTAATGAGGTGCTGAGAATGTTCTCCCCCTACCGCTACCTCTTGATAGCTTCCCTTGAGGAATAGTTGGTGGTTCTCGGCACGAAGCGCTAAGAGACGCTGTATAAGAAAGAGCTTAATGCGACCGCTCTGCCAATCCTCGAGCAACTCTCTGGGATGTGCGTGGCGAAGTGAGGTAAGAAGCCGCCGTCTTGCGGAATAGTCGACCTCCCGACGATTGTCAGGATCGACGAGGCTGAAATCCCAAATTTCGGTACCTTGATAGAAGTCTGGCAGACCAGGGGCGGTGCACTTGACAATGATTTGAGCGAGCGAATTGATCGCACCAAGTTGGGCGATTATTTTTGCCATTTCGGCGAGATCGCGACAGAACTTCCCATTAGCTTTCTCATCCAGAACGTTTTCAACAAAGGAATTTGTCGCGTCTTCCCAAGCTTCGTTCGACTCTATCCAGCTGCTATTAACCTTCGCCTCCTTAAGCGCCTTGATCGCGTATTGTTGAATTCTCTTCACATACTCAAGACTCTCTTGGTGCTGCAGAGGCTCGAACGGCCACGTTCCAAGAAGCGTTTGATAGATAAGGTATTCCTCGTTGGCCGACGGCGCGCGCTGATCATCGACCTCGGCACGATACTTTTTGTTTAACTTACTCCAGCGTCGGATCGCTTTGTCCCAGAGGTCTGGGACTTCTGAGAGAGCGGCGATGCGCAACCTGACATCCTCGCTTCGTTTGGTATCATGTGTCGACGTGCCTAGCATCGTATGAGGCCAGCGCTGAGCTCTGTGATCGTTTAGGCGGTGGAACTCGGGAAGATCGATCCCAAACTGCTCCGGCTTGCCCCCCACTTCATTGAGCGCGACCAGACGAGTATATACATAGAAGGCGGTATCTTCGACACCTTTGGCCATGATGGGGCCGCTGCACTGCTGGAACCTGAGCGCAAAACGGATATGGGCAGCTCTTTGTTGAGGAGTAAAATGATCCGGCAGGCGGAGCAGCAGAACTCCCCGGAGGAAATCAAGGACCGGTTTTTCGATCGAGGGATTTCGACGTCTGGCCGCGCCGATCGCGCGCAAAATCACCCGCTCGTCTTCGGTAGATACAACTCCATTTTCAGACGTGTAGGTGCGATACACCGGAAAGCAAGCCATCACTTCACGAAGGGCCGAGAGGAGCATGTTCGTCGTGAAATCACGATACATTCGATACATCTCTGAAAGCTCGCCGAGTGCTTTACCAAGCGCAGAGATTTCGCTGCTCAGCGAAAGCTGCATGGTGAGCAGTTTCTTCTCATAAGCAAGGTCGGGAAAGCTTCCCCGGAATCCGGTAAAGCGCTCGAATGTTTTCGTCATTGGCCTTTCGGCGCTCGCATTAGTAAAGATCTGCACCATCTGATTGGCGAAATCGTATCCGGTCGTGCCATGCGCCGGCCAGTCTGTCGGCAGTGATTCTTTCGTTAGGTCCAGAATTTTCTCCACCACCAAGTACAAAGGCTTAGTCCCCCGTCGTAGCGTTTGCAGTTGTGCGTACCGCTCCTGTAAACGCTGCAAGTAGGCGTGCGGATCCCACAAGCCATCGACATGATCGATGCGCAAGCCGGTCACCTCGCCTTCGGCCAGCAATTTGAAAACAAGTTGGTGAGCCGCCTCGAACACTTCGGGAATCTCAACTCGGATCGCCGCTAAATTGTTGATGTCGAAAAAGCGACGGTAGTTGATCTCTTCGGCGGCGGTGCGCCAGTAACTTAGCCGATATACCTGCGCATCCAGCAATTCGTGCAAGGCGTCAAAGCTGGCAGAATTTCTTGGCTCACCTTCGAGCGAACGCAGGCCCAGCTCGATGGCGCTGGCGACGAGATCGCTGCTTTCAGCGAGTTGGCGTAGGTGCGCCTTCGCGGCCACTTTCGCGTTCGGGCGGCCTTGATCCGAGGGAAGCGCTGAAAACTCCTTGGCGCATACGCTCAGCGCCTGCCGCGAGGAAGAATCTAGGTGCCGATGGGAACGGTCGAGGATGTCCGCATAAGTTGCGAGACTCATCGGAAGCTGGGTTTCGGAATAGCGCAGAAAGAATCCACCGTTTTCAAAAAAGAGTTTGAAACCACCATCCTCGAGCACTTTTCCGTAGCGGTCTCCTAGAATGGGCAGGAGGATCCGATCGGAAAGGACCATCTTGACTGGTCGCCAATCGATATCGAAATAGCGCGCGTAAGGAGAAAGTCTGCCATCCTCAAGAACGTCCATCCACCAAGTATTCAATGGACCACCGATTCCCATATGATTGGGAACAAAGTCGAGCACTTGTCCCATGTCATGTTCCTTTAGTGCGGAGCAATAGGCGCGGAATGAGGCTTCATCACCAATAAGTGGATTCAGCCGATTGTGGTCCGACACATCATAGCCGTGGGTGCTCCCGGGCGCGGATTGAAAATACGGCGAGGCGTAAACATCGCTAATTCCGAGAGCCCTCAGGTAGTCAACTATTTCCCGAGCGTCCTCAAACGTAAAACCGGCATGAAACTGCAGCCGATAGGTGGACGTCGGGATTCGAGGAGATGCGCCGTCGCTCACTGAGTTGCCATATCCTGCGCCGGGAGAAGCTTGGGCCTTTGTCGGGTCAATCCATGCCTGAGAACAACCAAGGATCTGTCAACCAGCTCGAGAGTTCCGGCGGCGGGATAGTGCACTTTCTCCTCTAGAAAACCGAATTCTCTGGCCGTATCGAGCACGAGTTCCCAGCCCGCTCGACTTGTCCTGATTCTTGGCAAGCGTAAGGACAGCTTGTCATGGTGGGCGTTGAAGAAGAGGACGTAGGTGTCATCCGTGATCGGTTCGCCGCGCGAATCCCGGACGTCCATCGTTTGGCCGCTAAGGAGCAGCCCAATGGAACGCGCATATCCTGTGCTCCACTCAGCGTCGCTCATCTCTTTGCCGGCTGCATTCAGCCACATGATATCCTTGATACCTAATCCCCGAATCGGTCTGCCTTGGAAGAACTTTGGCCTGCGGAAAACGGGATGTTCCTTGCGGAAGCGAATGAGCTTGGCAACGAATTCAGCCTGGGCATTCTGGAACGGAGTCCGCTCCCAGGAAAACCAGCTCAACTCGTTATCCTGACAATAGACGTTGTTATTTCCTTTTTGGGTCCGGGCAAACTCATCGCCGCCTGAAAGCATCGGGACGCCTTGAGAAAGGAACAATGTCGCAAGGAAGTTGCGCATCTGGCGTCTGCGCACACTATTAATGGTCTCATCATCTGTCGGACCTTCCGTCCCGCAGTTCCAGGAATTATTGTGGGTGTCCCCGTCACGGTTGTCCTCGCCGTTGGCTTCGTTGTGTTTCTCGTTGTAGGCGACGAGATCGTGCAACGTAAATCCGTCGTGTGCCGAGATGAAGTTAATGCTGGCGTAGGGACGTTTCCCATCTTGCTGATAAAGATCCGAGCTGCCTGTCAGCCGCGAGGCAAATTCCCCGATCGTGCCTTCGTCGCCTTTCCAGTACTTGCGCATACAATCGCGGTACTTGCCATTCCACTCCGCCCAGAGCACGGGAAAATTTCCCACCTGATATCCCCCCTCACCCACATCCCAAGGTTCAGCAATCAATTTGACGCGTGAGATCACGGGATCCTGGTGGATGATGTCGAAGAAGGCTGAGAGGCGGTTCACTTCGTGGAGTTCGCGGGCCAGGGTCGAGGCAAGGTCGAAACGAAACCCATCAACGTGCATCTCCAGGATCCAGTAGCGCAGACTGTCCATGATCAACTGGAGAACCCTGGGATGCATCATGTTCAATGAGTTTCCGCAACCGGTGTAATCCATGTAATAGCGCCGGTTCTCTGCGACGAGGCGATAATAGGCGACGTTGTCCGCTCCGCGGAAACAGAGAGTGGGTCCCATCTGATTACCCTCACCCGTGTGGTTGTAAACGACGTCGAGGATCACCTCCAAGCCCGCGGCGTGCAGTTTTTTGACCATCTGCTTGAACTCGGTTACCTGCTGGCTGAAGGCACCGCTGCTTGAGTAGGTGCAGTGCGGCGCCAAGTACCCGATCGAATTGTAACCCCAATAGTTCGACAAACCCTTCTTCTCTAGATGTTCGTCGTTTACGAAGTGATGGACAGGCAGCAGTTCGACTCCGGTCACCCCGAGCTTTTTGAAGTAGTCTATGGCAAAGTCGCTGGCGAGCCCGGCATAGCTGCCCCGAATCTCTTCGGGAATATGAGGGCAGAGTTTAGAAAAGCCTTTGACGTGCACCTCGTAAATCACGGACTCCGAAAGCGGGACATCGGGACTCTTGTCGCCGGTCCAGTCGAAGTCGTCACTGACAACCACGGATTTTGGAAGTCCCGCCACGCTGTCTCGAGTGTCCTTTTTCAGATCGACCTCTTTATCGCCAAGCTCATAGGCGAACATCTCGCCGCCCCATTTGATCAAGCCGGCGACCGCGCGGGCATACGGGTCGAGCAGAAGCTTGAACTCATTGAAGCGATGACCCTCCGCAGGGGCGTAATTGCCATGCACACGATAAGCGTAAAGTTGACCACTGCTAACGTTCGGCAGGAAACAATGCCAGACAGCATCGGTAACTTCAGTCAGCCGGACTCTGGCGCTTTCCTGCACGTCTTCGGCTCGAGTGAACAAGCACAACTCGACCCCGGTGGCGTTCTCGGAAAAAAAGGCGAAATTTGTTCCCTCAGCCGTAACTTTTGCGCCTAAAGGATAGGGCTTCCCGGGCCAGACGGGAGCGGTGGAATCAGATCCCATACGTTAAAGGTCGTCCGACCCTAGTATGGTTCACAGTTCGATCGCCCATCGTGTGTTGACACGTGAATTAGTTAGGCAGTTTTCGGCTAATGGTGCACGGCAAGTTCGCCGCCCTCGACCAACCGATTCACTGCTGAGAGGGGAATTTGAAGGAAGTCCGGTCGATAATTGAGCTCATAGCCGATCTCGTAAACGGCCTTGTCGAGCACAAAAAGCTTGAGCAAGGCATCGAACTCTTCGGCAGTTGGAGGCAGGAAGGATGCTCCTGCGGCCGTGGTTCGATAACCCTCGAGAAACTCCGTCGTCACAAGTTCGAGCCATTTCAACGCCCAGGGTTGCAGCCGGTCTTGATCTTTGGCCTTTTGTTGCAGAAGACTGACCTCGACCGCATAGTCGAAGGATCGCACCATCCCGGCGACATCCACCAGCGGTGATCGCTTGAGTAAGCGCTCACCGAGCGTCTTTCGCGGCTCCCCTTCAAAGTCCAGAATGATAAAGTCATTGCCGGTATTGAGGACCTGCCCGAGATGATAGTCGCCGTGGACGCGAATCTTGGTGGCGGTGATTTTTCGCTTCAGGAGGACTGAGTAGGCGGCGAGAATTCGAGGGGTGCGAGAGAACCAATCGAGAGCCTGCGCGCGTATTTCAGGAGTCAAGTCCGGCAGCTTGTTGGTGACCTCGCGCTCGGTGCGTTTGAGGAGGCTGCGCATCGTTTGATACAGCGAGCGCTGGTAGAGGAGCGTAAATGCTTCGGGGGCGAAATCGGCGCCTTCGATTGTCTCGAGGCATCGATGCATTTCGGCCGTTCGGACGCCGAGTTGGCGCAAGCGTGGCGGAAATACCGCGCCGGCGAGCTCCGTCAGGTTCGGCTCTTCCTCCTCTGGCTGCACGGTGATGGAGAGGACGCGCTCGAAGAATCGTGCGATTCCATCAAGAGTATAGGTCCAGCATTCGCCCTGATTTTTCACATACGTTGTCAAAAGAGCCAAGACCCCCTCCTCCTGATCGACGCGGCAACGAATTTCGCCCGCGTATCTGGGGACGTGTGCAAAATCTTGGCTGCCAAGCGCGCGTATGATGTCCGCGTCCGGATGCGGACCGGGTTCGAATTTTCGCAAAAACTTGAGCAGAAAAGCGTCGTCGAACGAGAGCGTCGAATTCGATTGCTCTCCTCCAAGCAGGCGTGTTTTCGATGGCCGGAGCTCCGCGGTGAGATTATTTTTGACTCCAAACTGCCGCACGCTGTTTCCATGCCAGGTCTCCCGGCCCACGAGAACTTCCCAGACTCTTTTGCGACACGCGCCGACATAAAGCGCATCCCACAGGACCATGCCATCGGTGAATCTAGCCACGATCGCTGGCACTCCTTTAGGTTCTCCCTCATCCTCCTTTCCAATAAAGAGTGGCATCACTTGGGTGACCGGGTCTCCATCAGCAAAGGAGAGCTTCAAGAGCATGACGCGCATGGCGTCGGATTTCTGCTCGGCGCGGGATTCGAGGATCTCGATCGACCGTAACGTGCGCTGTTTCTGCCCGAACCACCGGCAGAGCGGAAGATACTCCGGGAGAATAGTTGTCCGCAAAGCCTCGAGAAGCTCATCTGACCACACCGAGGCCGTCTCGAGAGTTCGGATGAGGCTTTCGGGAGCCGGCGGCGGAAGTGCCACCGCCTTCGTTAGCAGCAGCCAATAGAAATCATTCGGACCGATGGTAAAGAAAATGGGACTGTCGGTGATCTCCACGAACGGTCCGCCGCCGAAAAGCTCTTCGGCCTGATGTCCCTGAAATCGCGACAGATCGATCGTCACCGACTGCGAGAACCGGGAGAGGTTGGCAACAACAAGCACGGTCTCACCCTTGTATTGGCGAAGGAAGGCGAGGACTTTCGCATTTGTCGGATGCAGGAATTCGATCGTGCCGTGGGAGAGCGCAGGAAGGCGGCGCCGGACTGAAATGATTCGGCGCATCCACCAGAACAGCGACGAAACATTCTTCAGCTGAACGTCGACATTGATCGCCTCAAAGTGAAACTCCGGATCGACGATGACAGGCAGAAACAAGCGCTGTGGATTGGTTCTCGAAAATCCGGCGTTCCGATCGGCGCTCCATTGCATCGGGGTGCGGACCCCATTGCGATCGCCAAGATAGATGTTGTCGCCCATCCCGATCTCATCGCCATAGTAAATGATGGGGGTTCCCGGCATCGATAAAAGGAGAGCGTTAATCAATTCGATGCGGCGACGATTGTTATTGAGCAACGGAGCGAGGCGACGTCGAATCCC
Organism: uncultured Verrucomicrobiae bacterium; assembly: GCA_963824895.1. Classification (GTDB taxonomy): domain Bacteria; phylum Verrucomicrobiota; class Verrucomicrobiia; order Chthoniobacterales; family Terrimicrobiaceae; genus DASTFP01. The sequence continues at coordinate 81,321 of CAWGQS010000005.1, forward strand.
GAGATTAAGCCTCGCACGAGGATCCTCAGCGAACAGACGGTACATGTAATCACGTTCCTCGTCGGTCACCATTTCCAAGGTAAGCTCATCGTGATTTCGCAAGAAAATCGCCCACTGGCAGTTTGGCGGGATCTCCGGGGTCTGTTCCAGGATGTCAATGATCGGAAATCTGTCTTCCATCTGTAGCGCCATGAACAGGCGTGCCATCAGCGGAAAATGAAACGCCATATGGCATTCATCGTCGTGACCGAAGTAAGAGGCGGCATCCTCAGGCCACAGGTTGGTCTCAGCCAGGAGGAGTCGTTCAGGAAACTTCTGGTCCACATGCTCACGCAGTTCGCGCAGGAAGGCATGTGTTTCCGGAAGATTCTCACAAGAGGTTCCATCGCGCTCGAACAAATAGGGAACCGCATCCAGCTGGACGCCGTCGACACCCAGCCTAAGCCAAAATTCAAGAACGCTGAGAACAGCTTCGCGGACGAGCGGATTGTCGAAATTCATATCCGGCTGATGCGAATAAAACCGGTGCCAGTAGTATGCCTGCGCCACTGGGTCCCAGGTCCAATTGGACGTCTCGAAGTCTTTGAAAATGATCCGAGCTTCTTCGAAGCGCCGCGGAGAATCGCTCCAGACATAAAACTCGCGTTCAGGGCTGCCTTCAGCGGCCTTACGTGCGCGTTGAAACCAACCGTGCTGATCCGAGGTATGATTGATCACGAGTTCCGTGATCACCCGCAGCTTACGCCGGTGCGCCTCGGCGAGAAAATCCTCGAAGTCCTTGAGCGTTCCATACGAGGGGTTGACGGAGAAGTAGTCGGCGATGTCATAGCCATCGTCACGCATTGGTGACGGATAAAAAGGCATCAGCCACAAGGTCGTGACGCCCAATTCCTCAAAATATCCCAGCTTGTCGTAGAGGCCGCGAAAGTCGCCGATGCCATCTCCCGTGCTGTCGCGAAACGAGCGCACGTGCAGTTGGTAAATGATGGCGTCCTTGAACCATCGAGTTTCAGCCGGCGAGGTCGTTGGGAGACTCTTGCTGTTGGGAATCTCCTTCGAGGATTTGTTCGGGCGGGGCATTTTGCGCGAGCCTAAAGGCCTTCCGAAAGGAAGGCGAGCGCAATGACTCGCTCCCTGATCTAAAATAAGTGCGGAGGCCCTATTGACGCTGCCGGTACCATATGAGCGTCTTTCATGACCAGATGAACCGGAACCCAGCACCGTCCCACCAGGCGATCGACAAGGTTCGCCTCTTTTTCGGATTGATGTCAGCGGTTCTGATTCTCGGCCTCGCGGCAAGTTACTTTGCGGGCCGAGCGGCTCTGGATGCGACCGCGAAAATCAGGCAATTCGATGCGGCCATCCAGGCGATCCAGGATTTGCGTTCGACTGTGCAGGACGCGGAAATTGGTCAGCGGGGATACCTCTTGACGCGCGCAGCGAACTACCTGGGTCCGTATGAGGAGGCCATCGCAACCCTTCAGCCCAGGCTCCAAGCCGTGCGTAAACTCGCCAACGCTGGATGGCTGCCCACGGAGAAAGTGAACGAATTGGAGAGACTGATCGGAACCAAGATTGACGAACTGCGCAAGACAGTGAACCTCGTCAAATCCGGACGGGTCCCGGCGGCGATGGAAATCGTGCGTGACAATGAAGGCGAGCGGACGATGGAGTCGATTCGAACAACCATCGGGGAGATCGTTTCGGCTGAGGAAAATCAGCGCACGGCGGCAAGCGAGAGCGCAGATTCGGCGATTCAACTTCGCGGTTGGGTATTCCTGTCGGCCGTGGTGCTGAATCTGGGTTTTTTGTTCTGGGCCTATCGCCGGATTCACAAGGAAATGATGCAGCACTTTGTCGCGAATCTTGAAACGCGGCGCCAAAAAGAGATCCTTGCTGTCACGCTGGCGAGCATCGGAGATGGCGTTATCATTACAGATACTAACGGACGCATTACGTTCCTGAATGAGATCGCCGAGAAGCTCACCGGATGGAGCGCGAAAGAAGCCGAGGATCGACCCTGTGCCGAGGTGTTTCACATCGTCAATGAGGAGACCCGCCTGCCGGTGCAAAATCCCATCGACAGGGTCCTGGCGACGGGCGCGATTGTAGGCCTTGCCAATCATACCATTCTCATTAGAAGGGACGGGAGCGAGTTGGCGATCGACGACGGCGGCGCACCGATCCGGGAGGTGGATGGAACGGTGCGCGGAGTGGTCCTAATTTTTCGCGATTTTACCGCTCACAAGGAATTCGAGCGAGCGTTGGTTCGCGCTAAGGAGGAGATCGAAGCGTCGAGCAAAGCGAAAGATAAGTTTCTCGCCGCGCTTTCGCATGAATTGCGGACACCGCTTACTCCTGTTCTAGCGACCCTCTCTTCTTGGGAGGCAACCGATGCGCTGCCGGAGAAACTTCGTTCCGATCTTCAGCGCTTACGTCGCAGCGTCGAGCTCGAGGCTCGGCTAATCGACGATCTCCTCGATCTTACCAGAATCGAGAATGGAAAGCTTTTCCTGGATAAGGAGCCCGTCGACGTTCACGACCTTATTCATGCAGCGGTCGCTCTCTTCCGCGAGGAAGTTGAAGCGAGAGGGCTGCGGCTTTGCTGCCGGTTGGAAGCAAATCGCTCGTGCCTGGAAGCCGATCCAGCCCGGCTTCAGCAGATACTTCTCAACCTCATTGGCAATGCTGTAAAATTCAGCCAGGAGAGAGGGAAGATCGAGATTGTTACCGCCAACCCTCAAGGCGAGGAGTTAACGATCGCCATTACTGACGACGGAATCGGAATCTCCGAAGAGGTGATTGCGCGCTTGTTTCAGCCTTTTGCGCAGGGGGATATTCCAGCGGCAATAAAATTTCGGGGGCTGGGCCTTGGGCTTTCCATTGCCAAGGCTTTAGTCGAAGCACATCGAGGAGCACTTCTTGCCCAAAGCAAAGGTCCAGGTTGTGGATCGACATTTATCATTAGCTTCCCGAGGTCCCATGCGGGTGTACGAACATCTGGTGCGGCTGCTGACCGTTCTGTCAGAAAGCTCCAGACTGATGATAAAAACCTCTGCGTCCTTTTGGTCGAGGACCACGAGGATACTGCTCGCGTCTTGGAAAACGTTTTACGGCAGATGGGGCACAAAGTTGAAACATGCTCGACCGTCGCGGCCGCCTGTCAGAAGCTCAGAGAGCGAGAGTTTAATGTCATTCTTAGTGATCTCGGTTTGCCGGATGGGACCGGTCTCGACGTCATTAAAGCAGCCAGAGAGATTTGCCAGACTCCAGCTGTAGCTCTCACCGGTTATGGCATGGCCGAAGATATCGACAGGTGTCTGCAGGCCGGCTTCGACGAACATTTGACAAAGCCCATCAATATCGATCGCCTTCAGGAGACGCTGGCAAAGATCTCCGCGAAACACCGAGGCTCAGCGAGTGAAGTCTCGCAACCGGTGGCGGGATAAGCGCGTGCTTTCCTCCGAGGGTTGCGAAGTCCCTTGGGTTTGTCTCAAGCAGGTTGCGGGTGCCGGAACAAGGCTCGCTCTCGACGAAGGGCCTCGGCCGCCTTTGTCATATTCTTTAGCGAGAGGATGACCTCCTCCCACGCACGAGTTTTCAACCCGCAGTCTGGATTAACCCAAAGGTTTTCAATGGGCAGGACCGCGGCTGCGGTGCGGAGCAGGTTTTCCATTTCCGCGGCACCAGGCACGCGGGGGGAGTGAATGTCCCAGACGCCGGGTCCAACCTCATTCGGATAGCGAAAGGCCGCAAAGGCGTCAAGAAGCTCCATGTTAGATCGCGATGCCTCCATTGAGATCACGTCGGCGTCGAGGGCCGCGATCGAATCGATAATGTCATTGAACTCGCAATAACACATATGGGTATGAATTTGCGTTTCGTCGCGAACTCCGGATGAAGCGAGGCGGAATGATTCGATCGCCCAGTGCAAATAGGCCTGCCAATCGCTCCTGCGAAGCGGGAGCCCCTCCCGAAGGGCGGGCTCATCGATTTGAATTATCTTGATGCCAGCCGCTTCAAGATCAAGAACCTCGTCTCGGATCGCGAGCGCGATTTGTCGCGCCGTTTCGCTGCGTGGCTGGTCGTCGCGAACAAAGCTCCACTGGAGAATCGTGATCGGTCCGGTCAGCATACCCTTCATCGGCTTCGATGTTTGGGATTGTGCATAGCGGGACCACTCCACGGTCATGGCCTGCGTTCGACGAACATCGCCGTAGATGATCGGCGGCTTTACACAACGCGTGCCGTAGCTTTGAACCCATCCGTTTTCGGTGAAAGCGAAGCCATCGAGTTGCTCGCCAAAATATTCGACCATGTCGTTGCGTTCGAATTCGCCATGCACCAGCACGTCCAAGCCGACCTCTTCCTGCAAGCGAATGCAATCTGCAGTTTTCTCCCTAAGAAATTTCTCGTATTCCTCATCGGCAAGTTCGCCGCGTTTCCGTCGCGCGCGCGTCGCGCGGATATCGGCAGTTTGTGGGAAAGAGCCAATCGTTGTCGTGGGCAGCAGAGGAAGTCCGAGGGCGGCACGTTGCTTGTCGCGGCGCTCGCGAAAGGGAGTTTTTCTCCGGCTATCCTCAGGCTGGACGGCGTCCGAGCGGGCCTTCACTTCGGAACGATGAATCCGCTCGCTTGCGCGTCGGGAATGAAAAGCTACGCGGTTCCGGTAAGCGACGAGTGCGTCACCGCGACCCTCAGCCAGACGGGCAAGCTCCGTAACTTCTTTCAGCTTTTCCTCGGCGAACGCCAGCCACTCCTTCATTTCCGCATCGAAGCCAGACTCACGGCGAAGTGTCACAGGCGAATGGAGCAAAGAGCATGAGGGGGCAATCAGGATACGATCCGAACTGAGAACCCGTTTCGCTCGATTGATCTGCTGCAGTGATAGTTCGAAATTGTTGCGCCACACATTTCTCCCGTCGACCACGCCCAGCGACAGGGCCATGGCTGAAGGAAGGCAACCGACGACCTGATCGAGTTCCGAGGCCGCCCGGGTAACATCCAGGTGCAAGGCGTCCACTGGCAAGCTCACCGCAAGACGAATATTCTCCCGTAGTTCACCAAAATACGTGGCGAGCAGGATCTTTGTCTCGGGCGCGGCGGACCGGAGAGTTCGGTATGCTTGGAGAAAGCCGGTTTGCCAATCCGAGCTGAGTTCAAAGGCCAGAATCGGTTCATCGATTTGCACCCATTCGGTGCCCAACGTCTTTAGTTGGCCAAGGATTTCCGAATAGACGGGGAGCAGACGATCGAGTAAGGCGAGGCGGTCGAAGTCGGAACCGACACTCTTGCCCAAGTGAAGGTAGGTGAGTGGTCCAATCAGCACGGGCTTCGTTCGAATGCCCAGCGCGAGAGCCTCTTTGAACTCGTCGAACGGCTTGCTGGCACTGAGCTTGAACTTTGTCTCCGCTTCGAATTCCGGCACGATGTAGTGATAGTTCGTGTCGAACCATTTCGTCATTTCGCCGGCGTGAATCGACTTTTGTTGCTCGTGACCAGCCTTGCCGTCCCCGCCCCCGCCTCGAGCGATCCGGAAGCGCAAGTCAAGTCCGGTAGCTTCTCCATTCCACGCGAATCGTGGCGGGATGTTTCCGAGCAGGCAGCTCATGTCGAGCATCTGGTCGTAGAAGGAAAAATCGTTAGAGGGGATAAGCTCAATGCCGGCCTCCTTTTGTGCCAGCCAGTGTGACTTTCGCAGCTGCCGACCCACCTCTTCGAGTTCCTCGATCGAAATCTCGCCTCGCCAGTAGGCCTCGGTGGCCTTCTTTAGTTCCCGCTTCTCGCCGATACGCGGGTAACCGAGATTATGCGTGCCAATGTGACCATCCATGTTCTCAATATGCCTTGAAGGCGGGAATTCGCAAAATTCGTTGTTTTTGCCATGATCATTCATCAAATTTATGAACTCTCATGCTTGAACTGCGTCATCTCAGGACTCTGATCGCTTTGGCGGAGACGGGAAATTTGTCCAGAGCTGGAAAGCGTCTGAACCTTTCGCAGCCGGCAGTTTCGCACCACGTCCGAGCCGTTGAAGAAGAATATGGCCTCCAGCTCTTTGAGCGAAAGAGTGATCCTCTCCGATTCACCCTGGCCGGTCGACAAATGGTTGATCTTGCCTATGACGTCAGCCGTCGGATTCGGGACGGAGAGCGCGATGTGGCACGTATTGCCCAGGGCGAAGCCGGTGTTCTCCGCATCGCGGTAGAATGTCATTCGTGTTTCGACTGGCTCATGCCGTCCATGGATGCGTTCCGCGAGCGCTGGTCGCAAGTGGAGCTGGATTTGGTGTCTGGGTTTCACGCTGATCCGGTTGGGCTTCTTGGGGAAAACCGCGCTGACTTGGTCATCGTGTCTCATGCCGCAAAGCGTGAAGGCGTGATCTTTCATCCGCTCTTTGCCTATGAGGTTCTGGCGCTGCTTTCGCACCGCCACCCTCTTGCGCGCAAAGCGTATCTCACCGCGAGGGACTTCAAGAACGAGGTCCTGGTGACTTATCCGATCCCCGATGAACGCCTTGATTTGGTGCGCGATGTGCTCCGACCCGCCCATGTGAATCCCGCGCGAAGAACAACCGAACTGACGGTTGCCATCCTTCAGCTGGTGGCGAGCGGCCGAGGAGTTGCGGCTCTGCCGGGATGGACGGTGCAGCCGTATTTAGACCGAAAGTATGTGGCATGGAGACCGGTTGGGAAGGCTGGTTTGCATAGCCGCCTCTATGCAGCAACGACCGAAATGGGTTCTTCACATGCTTTTATGCAGGAGTTTCTGGGTATTATGCGTGACGTGAGTTTCGCCACGTTGGAGAGAATTGAACCGCTTTCGCGAGCGGGTAAACAGCAACTGCCGCGAAAGAAGTTGCAGGCCCCTCTGCAGGGGCTTGCCGGTCTATGAATTCGGGACCAGCATGGTTTTGACGCCTTTGCGAGCCCATGCCAGTTCCAAAGCATGCTGGTATTCGGAAAGGGGCACCTCGTTGGTCACGATCTCGTCCACTTTCACTCTTCCGTTCTCCAGATAGGCGAGGGCCCGGGAAAAGCTGTCGACCTGAGCGAAAGAGCCCTTGATACTGATCTCTCCACGAAACAAATCAAACGGCGTAAACCGAGCCGTGGCGGTCTCCGGATAGACGCCGTAAACCAGCAGCGTGCCGCGACGTCGCACAAATTGGAGCGCTTCTTCGCAAATCGGCGCGGCCCCTGTGGCCTCGATTACGTAGTCAAATCCGTTTGGACTCAATTCCCGCAGCCGGCTGCGGTGCAGGTCTGGATTCTGCCGGTCCATCGGTGCGACTTCGTCCGCTGCCAGCTTGGCAATCAGGTCCAGTTTCTTTCCGGGAGGCGCCGCGACCACGAGACGGGCCGCGCCATTCAGCTTGACCAATTGGGCGAGCACCTGGCCGGTTGGGCCAGCTCCAAAGAGAAGGACGTCGCTTCCGGGTTTGGCATCGAGAACCTCTATCCCATGCAGCGCGCAGGCCGTGGGCTCCACCATGATGGCTTCGCGGGGTTTCAAATTTTGAATAGCAAAAAGCCGATCGGCCTTCACTTTCAGGTATTCGGCAAAACCCCCGTTGAGCGTAACGCCATAAGCTCCCAAGTTTTCGCAAAGGAGAAAATCGCCTCGCATGCAATAAAAGCAGGTCCCGCAGACCGTATTGCTGTTGGCGACAATTCGCTGACCCGTGTGGAACCCAGAAACGTCGGCGCCAAGGGCGACAATCTCACCGGTAAACTCGTGGCCCGGGATAAGTGGAAAACGGGGTCCGAATTCGCCTTCATGAATGTGAAGATCGGTCCCACACAAACCACAAGCGTGAATGCGCACGAGTGCCTCGTCCGCCGAGGGTTCAGGGTCGACCGTTTCTCGGTAGGAGAATGTCCGCGGTGCGTCGTAGACCACTGCTTTCATAGAAAATAAACCATCGATCCGCGATGCTCGAATCGATCACTCGGAATTTCGCAGGAACCTTTGGAAAGGCAAGCTGCAATAGGTCGCAGCTGGAGTGGCGTTTCGCGCCGCCACACTGAAGTTTTCATCCCACCAACAGGTCACGACTTCCACTGGCCGGCGCGCGACAACCGCAAACGTCGGCTCAGCCATCTTCAATGAGCGTCCAAGCGTAGCAGTGATGCGAATGGCCAGGCGGGACACATGGGTAACAGTTCACAGGAATGTGTCATCCGGGTTGTCCTGTTTTATTTTCTTGAATCTTCCGAACGGCTCTCCGACGGGCAGCACAACTTGTCCAAAGTGGATGTTCAGCACCGAAGCCGCCGAGGCATAGAAAGCCAACAGCGAGATAAACAGTTCGGAATAGGCGGCGAGGTTGTGCATCGCGTGGTGCATGATGCCCCAAGTGCTCAGCGCAAGGCCGACGAACAGGAAGTCAATCAACACAAAGATGGCAAACAAGACCTTGTGCGTTTCCATGGCGCCGATCGTCATGTAGAGGCTGAAGATCAGGTAGCCGAGAAAGGCAACGCCCAGTTGCTTGGGGTCCGCGGTTGCCGCGAGCTTCTCGCCGAATACGCCCATCTGGATGAGCCATGACGCGCCAACGCCAAACCAGAAAAACGCATACGCCCCGAAGGCTGTGGTGCCGAAGGTGTTGTTGTGCTTGGCGTCGTGTATGCAGGCAAACAGTTGGGCGAATCCGCCTAGGAAAACGGCCCATGGCAGGACGAACGAAACGCCGCTGGTTAAGCCCAATTTCTGAGACGACGCGACCAGCGTCACCATCGCCAGCCCAAACAGGCCGATGGCGGATGGATCAGCGGTCGAGATTTTTACTTCCTGCGTCGGATGACTAATCATGATTCTCCCCGATCTTCTACAAAGAAGTTGTTGCCACACTTCGGGCACGAGGCTCAAGTTCAGAAATCAGCCAACTGGCCTCATGGTTTCCTGGTCGGGACGGTCCATGCTGCATCAACCTCTTGCGTTCTTCCGGAAAGTGTTCGCTCACGCGTGATCTCGCTCTCGCCAATCCCGGGACCTGCCGAAGTGCCGCGCCTCGCAGCCGGCAATCACCCTATGCATCGAATCGAGGTCAAGCAGATCGCCGACCACGACCTCCGCACCCAGGTCGCGCAATGCCTGCGCGCGTTCGTCCTCATTTCGCACCATCGCACGCACCGCTTGGCCTTCCTGCAACAGCAGTTTGATGACCGTGCGCCCTACCCCGCCGACGCGGCCCGCCGGCGCCGGTGACCAGAACGGGATTTGCCATGTTCTCCTCTACGCGTCCAGCTCCTTACGCAAAGGGTTCCAGTTTGGATAAAACGGTGGGAAGAAATTCCGCAACCGTCGGATGAATATGCATTGCGCGCTGTATAACCGTGTACGGCGCCTTCGCATACATAGCGTCCAGCAATACCTGAACTACCTCATCGCCTCCGACGCCAAGGATCGCAGCACCCAGAATCTGTTTTGTCTCCGCATCGACACAGATTTTGATAAAACCTTGCGTCTCACCTTTCTCAACGGCTCGGCTCACTCGGCTCATCGGAAGTTTCGCAGCGAGTGCAGCGCGCCCAGACTTCCGTACTTCATCGTCCGTCATGCCGCATCGGCCTAGCGGAGGATCTGTAAACAAAGCGTACGTCTGGATTCGGTCTGACACGCGGCGATGGCCTGCGTTAAGGAGATTATCGGCGACGATCTCATAGTCGTTGTATGACGTATGGGTAAAGGCGCCGCGGCCGTTGCAGTCACCAAGGGCCCAGATACCGGGCACGTTCGTTTGCAGTTGATCGTCAACGATAATATAGCCGCGTTGGTCGATCGCAACCCCGGCCCGGTCGAGACCCAGGTCGCTCGTGTTGGGAGTACGTCCCACCGCGAGAAGAACATGAGTGCCTACTGCTTCCGGCGGACCTTCGCTGCATGAGATGCCTACGGCAATACGGCTATCGCGCTTCGCCAGTGATATACATTTCGCATTCAGTCGAATCTGTATCCCCTCCGCGGCCAAAATTTGGCGCACGGCTTCGGAAATATCTTTGTCTTCACGCCCAATCAGGCGCGGTCCCATCTCGACGATCGTGACTTCGCTACCGAAGCGCCGATAGATCTGAGCGAATTCCAAACCAATGTAACTTCCGCCGACCATCACGAGATGCTCCGGGAGAAAGTCGACATCCATCATGGATGAGTTGGTGAGAAACGATACGTCATGAATACCGGGGAGCGGGGGAACAGAGGCGCGCCCGCCAACGTTGATGAAGATTTTCTCGGCTTGCAGGACTTCATCGTTGACCAGCACACTCCGGGGCGAATGAAATCGGGCATGGCCTTGGACCACCGTGCTGTTTTTCAATCCTCGCAACCATTCCTCTACACCCCTGTTCGACCGTCCGGAAACTTCATCCTTGCGTGTCTTAACACGTTTCATGTCGACGCGGACATCGCCATTGACAGCAAAACCATATTCGGCACCTCGGCGAGCAACATGGGCCGCGTACGCGCTGGCAACGAGCGTCTTTGTTGGTATACATCCCGTATTCACACAGGTGCCACCAAACTTGTGGCGTTCAATGATAGCGACCGCCATGCCCGCGTCCGCAAACCTCGCAGCCAAAGACGGGCCTGCCTGGCCGGTCCCAATGATGATGGCGTCGAATTGTCGCGACACGAGACACCTCGTTTAAGGAAGATCGCAGCCCGTTAGGCGAGCACCCCTGCAGTCGCCCGGCGCAGGCCGATGACGATCATGTCGTAATGGTTCATTGTGGCAGCTCTCCGCCACTCTGCTCCGCGACCATGTATGCGGCGTACCAGTCGGGCCAGTTCGCGTCGCGCTGCCCAGTGCGCCTTTCGTGCTGCCCGTGGGCGGCCTCCGCACGCCGAAGCGCGCTTGCCAGATCGTTCGCCGACGCGAAGGTCGTCGTCGCAGGGTCGATGCGACCGGGCAGCCGCGTTGTGACCTCCTGGAAAAGCCAGCCGTTGCCGTCCGGATCACGGAACGAGGCATACGAGCGATAGCTGCGATGCTCGGGATCCGCACCGCTGACCCGGCGCCGCCCAAACAGGTAGGGCTCGTCCGGACCGTCGTACACGTCGCCGGCGTCGTGAAACACCTCGCTAATCTCGACGCCGCGACGGAGCAGCTCCTCGCGAGCGGCCTCGATGTCGGAGACGATCAGGTAAAGGCCTTGGGCGGAGCCGGGTGCTGCCGCGGTGACGTTCTTTCCGAAGATGACGGAGCACCCGGAGCCAGGCGGCGTGAACTGGATCACGCGCCAGTCTTCGCCGTTGGCGAAGTCAGCGTCCAGCCTCCAGCCCAAGCTCGCGTAGAACTCTTTCGCGCGGTCGACATCTGAGACGGGGATGACGACCACCTCGAGTTTCATCTCGGCTCTCGCGTCGTCCTTACCGATTCCATCTGTTAGATTTGCCATGCTCTTTCCCCCTATACGTTCAGCTAAATCGGAGCAAGATTTTTGGATGCCAGCGTCAACCAGAGATTCACTTCTCCCTGAAGGCGTGACATTCGATGCTTTGTGCGTAATCCCCCTCGAGGCAACACGCTGCTCGCCACGCCTTTACGCCGCCAACCCGAAAATGATTTCCAGGTCGACCGAAGTGCCGAGTGGAATGCTGGCGACGCCGTCCGCTAAGCGGCACGGGCTCTTCCCTCTTCCGAAAACTCCCGCCGCAACTCCGAAGCCGCGTCGGCGACTTTCGGCTGATCGTCGATATCTCCCGAAGTCGCCACCGACACGCCGCCGGTCTGCCCAATGAGCTGGGTTCGCCGAAGGGTCGGAGAGACGGTGGTTGCGGTGGCCATGGTTTCCTGCGCCGGTCGCTATCGAAGACGGTCACTTACCCGCCGTCGAGTAGTCGGAGAGTGCGGCCACTTGAACGGAGTCATCGGGGAAGAACATGAAGGACCTCCTCCATGTAGCGGTCGGCGGCGTCGGTGGCCTCCTCCGGACTGCTGCCGTTCTGACGGGCGCTCAGATAGGGCGCGTACCAGTTCCACCAGTGGTGCTCGACGTTCGTCTTCTCGTAGTGGCCGTGGTGCTCCGCCGTCTCGCGGAGGAGCTCTGCAAGGGTCGCGACGTCCATGGCTCGTGCTCGCGTTACTTCCATTCGCGGCCGGGAAGCCGCGTCTGGATCTCCTGGAGCAGCCAGCCGTTCCCGTCCGGATCCTCGAACGAGGCAAACGAGAAGTAGGACCGGCCTTGCGGGTCGCGCCCGCCGACGCGTGGGTTCTCCACGGCGTTGTTGAAGGGGCCGCCGGCGCAGTGGAAGACCTCGCTCACGTCGACGCCGCGTGCGATCAAGTCGTCGCGGGCGGCGTCGATGTCGTCCACGGCGAGGACCAGGCTCAGCGCCGAGCCAGGCTTGGGCGACGTGATTGCCTTGCCGAAGATGATCGAGGCTTCCGAGTTGTGCGGCGTCATCTGCACACCACGGAAGTCGCCCGCCACGATGTCGGCGTCGAGCCGCCAGCCGAGATTCTCGTAGAACGCCTTCGCGCGGTCGACGTCGGAAACGCCGAGCACCACGACTTCGAGCTCCGAAAACCTTGGTTTTGCGAGCACTGCGAACGAGAATTCCCCTTCTTAGAGTGATCCAATCCAATGACCGTCAGTTTTTCCCGAGCGAGGACCAAAAGGACCCGCGACGGCCACTACGCCGGTGGACTCACGGCCGGGCAACTGGCGCGGTGCTTCCATTTGAATGACGCCGGGTCGGGAGCTCATCGGGATCCGCCCTGGCGATTCATAGCCGCTTGGGATTTGCTTTCAGCCGGCTATAAAACCGAATGCCGCCTGCTGCTCGAAGGCGCGTGATTCGCTTGCTGTGTAGGACCGTCTACCTCCGTCCCTGCTTTGCCATGAAGTCCTGAATGAGACGGATGATTTCCTTCAGCTTCAAATCCAGCGCGAAGTGCCCGGCGTCCAAGATGTGCACCTCCGCTTGGGGGTTATCCTTCTTGTACGCTTCTCCACCGGCTACCGTGAACGAAGTATCGTAACGCCCCCAAAGAACAAGGAGCGGCGGCTTGCTGTCGCGAAGCCACTGCTGCCATTTCGGGTAAGACTTGAGGTTGTTTTGGTAGTCGTAAAAGAGGTCCAACTGAATATCCGCCTGTCCCGGCTGGTTCAGGAAGTAATACTCGTCCACCCACAAATCGGGGTCGTACTGCGCGGGATCTGGCGAAGTGCCGACGTGCCTCTTGCGGGTGGCTTCAAGAGACAACAGATTGCTTCGCACCTCGGCCTCGTGAGCCGGCCTGTCCTCCCAGAATGCCCGCCGAACTGCCCAAAGAGGAGATAGACCCTCTTCGTGCGAGACGGCATTTTGGATGATCATCGCCTGAACTCTTTCGGGATGAGCCAAGGCCATACGAAAACCAACCGGGCCGCCGTAGTCCTGCATGAACAAGGTGTAGCGATCCAGATGCAGTTGCTCCGTAAAGTCCTGCATGATCTTCGCCAGATGATCGAAGGTGTAAGCGAAGCTTTTGTGATCCGGCCAGGACGAATGCCCAAAGCCGGGATAGTCCGGGGCGATGAGACGGTACTGGCTGGCCAACTCCGACTCCAACAGCCGTTGATACATGCGGGAAGATGACGGCAACCCGTGCAGGAGCAAAATCGTAGGACCATCCTTCGGCCCGGCCTCTCGATAGAAAATATCGAGATCATTGACGCGGACTGTGCGGTAGGAAACTTCACCAAGAGCATTTGCGATGGGCACGATGAGGAGGACTCCAATTAGGATTGCCGAGCCCCGTTTCATGAACTGAATCGCTTTAGGAAGTCACAAGATTGGTGTTATTGATCTCGAAGATGACCTCCACCACGACAGGCGTGCCGATCGGCAGACTTTGAACACCGTATACCGTCCGCACATGACCGTTTTCAGTGCCGAAGAGTTGAACGAACAGATCCGAGGCACCGTCAGCAACGGCGGCGTGCTCGACAAACTGCTCCGTCGTGGCGAGAACAACGCTGAGCTTCACCAGCTTCTTTACGCGATCCAGATCGCCAAGGTGCTGCTGCGCGGCAGCCAAGGCGTTCATCGCCGCAATCCGCACCGCCTCGCGGCCTTGCTCGACAGAGAGGTTTTCTCCGAGCCGTCCCATGATGGAGAGTTTGCGATTCACCACGGGAAGGATCCCGCTCAGGAACAGTAGCGACCCGACCTCGGAAGTCTCGACATAGGCTCCCAAGGGCGTCGGCGCCTTGGGGAGCTCCAGGCCGAGTTCGCGCAAGCGCGAACTCGGTTTGGCGATGCCGGATTTTTCATCGTCCGGCATGGACCCCTCCATCCACTCGGATATTTTCGCCCGTTACGAAGGTGGCGTTCTGGAGATAGAGCACCGCGTCGACGATGTCTGAAATTTCACCCATCCGAGCGAGGGGATGAAACTTCGCCAGCGCCGCATGATTATCCTTGGAGTGCATAGGCGTGTTGACGTTGCCGGGCGACACCGTGTTGAACCGGATGTTGTTCGCCGCGTACTCGAGCGCTAACGCCTTACTTACCGCCGGCATAGGCGACTTCGACAGCACCGCCAAAAGTGCGGGCACGGCGCCGCTCGGTTGATCCGCGAGGACGGTCGAGATGTTCACTACATGCCCCGAATTTTGCTTCTTCATCTGCGGAATCACCTGTTGCGTCATGTAGAAGAAGCTAGCGACGTTGGTATTCATCACCAGATTGTAATCTTCTTCGGTGTAGTCGGTGAACACCTTCGGAATGAATATTCCGGCATTGTTGACCAACAGATCAATACGGCCGAAATGTTGGAGGGTTGCTTCTACCACCTTAGCCGCGGTTTCCTTCTTGCTGACCTCTCCATCCACGAGGACGAGATCGGACGAAGCCTTGAGATCCTTCGACTTGCTGATGGTGCGGGAGGTGCCCACGACACGCCAGCCACGTTCGAGGAGCGCCTGTGTGAGGCCCAGGCCGATTCCGCTGGAAGCGCCCGTGATGATGGCGACGGGTTGTTGGGTTATTTGCATGACGACAGCAAATCACACCCAGGACCGTTGAGAAATTGAGATTTTTCGGCATAATCGATCTCGGCCTCGATCTGTTTCCAGATCTGAAGCGTTTCTTCGCCTAGACTTTGTGAGGCCGCAGGCGTAGTCCACGCGGGATGATGAGGCGATCGAGCGCTCCGAAGGCTAGCTGGACAAGCAAGGCGAGCGCGGCGGCGGGAATCGCACCCTGTAGGATGGTCGCATGGTCGTTCAAGTTAAGCCCGCTGATGATCGGCTCTCCGAGTCCGCCGGCCCCAATTAGCGCCGCGAGCGTTGCTGAGCCGACATTGATGACTGCGCTCGTCTTGATGCCGGCGAGAATCGTGCGCGAGGCGATCGGCAGAAAGATCTTCCGAAGCTGCGCGCCGGGTTCAAGCCCGAGAGCGGCGGCAGATTCGCGAAGCGGCAGCGGGATGTCCTGAAGTCCCGTGGCGGTGTTGCGGATGATCGGCAACAGGCTGTAAAGGAATAGAGCGACAATCGCGGTGGCTGCGCTGATGCCGAGCCACGGCACGGGGACTAGCAACGCCAGCAGCGCCAGCGCGGGGATCGTCTGCACGACACCAGCCGCGCTCAAAATAAATTGGCCGAGCGCCCCGGGACGAGACGCAACAATGCCGAGTGGAATCCCGACAATGATAGCTACGAAAAGAGAAATTCCGACAAGCCTCAGGTGCTGTGCGGTCCAGCGCGCGATCTTTCTCGCAGTCGCTGCAGTGCCGGTTTCGATGGTCGGATTGCCGAAATACAGCGCAGCGGCCTGCGCATAATCTTTTGTGCGTTCGGCCTGAGCGTTAAGCTCCGTCATGCGCTTCTCGTCCAGCGTGTGTTCGAGCCCTTTCAGCGCTGAGACCGCTTGCTGATCGAGGTCGAGCCGGTAAAGAAACACCGCTTGGTACTGCGGAAAAAACTGGGCGTCATCTTCGAGCACAACCAGGTCGTTCTCGGCGATCTTTGCGTCAGTCGAATAGGCGTCTTTCACATCGATTGAGCCGTCGGCGAGCGCCGCATACCCGAGCCCATGATCAACGCCCCGCACGTCGCGCATCGCGAGTGAGTAGCGGGCACTGAGCGGTTTCCAGCCATCCTGCCGCTCAAGAAATTCGTGGGTCAAACCGAGGCGCAAGTCGGGATGATTTTTCAAATCGCTGATGCGTTGTATTCCGAGCCGTTGCGCTGCAGTTCGCCGCATCACCAGCGCGTAGGTGTTGTTGAATCCGAGCTCACCCGTGATGCCAGCGCCGGAGCGAGCCAGTTCAGCCGCGATGCGCTCCAGAGGCAAGCGCTCTCTGGTGTGGAGGATTTCTTCGGTGATTGTGCCGGTGTATTCCGGGTACGCGTTGATCGCGCCGCCTTTGAGCGCTTCCCACAGAATGATGGTGCCGCCCATGCCCTGCCGATGTTCGGCGGCCAAGCCTTGGTTGCGCAGGACCTTTGTCGCGATCTCGCCAAGCACATAAGATTCGGTAAAGCGCTTCGAGCCGACGTTGATCTCCGCAGCTGCGTGGTGGACCACGGCGATTAGCAGGAGGGCGGAAACCGCTTTCATAAAGCAGCTAAGCCGCGTTGGGCGTTTATGAATTCGGAGACGAAGGCTGAGGCGGGACGCTCTCGGAGATCGTCGAAACGGCCCTGCTGCGCGATGCGTCCCTCGTTCATCAGCACCAGGGTGTCGCCAAGGAAAGCGGCTTCAGCCATATCGTGAGTGACTAAAACAATTGTCTGCGCGAGCTGCGCAAAAATTTCCTTGAGGTCGTATTGCAGACGTGCGCGCACGATTGGATCGAGCGCGCCGAGCGGCTCATCGAGCAGGAGCAGCTCGGGCTTGAGCATCAGCGCGCGCATCAGACTGACGCGCTGCCGCTGACCGCCAGAGAGCTCGACAGGGTAGCGGTCAAGATTTTGGCTGGCGAAGCGCGTCAGCTCGCAGAGCTCCGTCAAGCGCGCTTCGATTTCGCTCGCGGACGAGCGAAGATGCTGGGCCATGAGCGTGATATTTTCGCGCGCACTCAGGTGCGGAAATAAACCGCCGTCCTGAATGACGTAGCCGACGCGCCGTCGTAGTTTGAGGATTTCCGCGCGGGTGACGGTCCGTCCGGCCACTTCGACAGCGCCGCTGGTAGGTTCGAGCAAGCCGATAATTAAGCGCAGGAGCGTTGATTTGCCGCAGCCGCTCGGGCCGATGAGAGCGGTGGTCTTGCGCGCCGGTATCTCGAGATCGATATCCACGAGCGCCGGCGGTCCCTCGCCGAATTGTTTGGTTACCGCCCGAAACTTGATCACGCCCTGGCGAGCACCTCGAGAAAAGACTGCTCCTCATTAAGCCACCGGCCTGCAAACCGGAACCCCGCCTTTTCAACGAGCTCGCGAAAAGCAGTCTCGGTGTACTTGTGCGAGCTCTCGGTCCAGATAGTCTCTCCAGCAACAAACGGCACCTCTAGCTTGAGGCCAGAGATGTGGACGGTCTGATCCAGCAGACTGACCAAATGCATTTCGACGCGACTCGCATCGGCATTCCAAACGGCCCGGTGATCAAAGGCAAGCAGATCAAAGTTCGCACCCAACTCGCGATTGATTCGCAGCAGGATGTTCTTGTTGAAGGCGGCGGTCACCCCGAGCGGATCGTCATAGGCGGCGAGCAGTTTCTGCTCCGCTTTCACCAGATCGACTCCTAACAGGACCATATCGGCCGGCGCCAGCGAGCGACCAATGAGGCACAAAAAATCGGCCGCTTCCGGGGGCGTGAAGTTCCCGATGTTGGACCCAAGGAAAAGCACCAGACGCTTGCATTTCGATCGAGGGAGAGCGGCGAGCCCGTCTTCGAATTTTGTCTCACAAACCGAAACCTCCACATCGAAGGATTGCCGCAGTCGCGTGCGCGTGCTTTCGAGCGCGGCCGCGGAAACATCAATCAGATGGACACGCTTGTTCGTGCAATGTTGCAAGAGCAACGTGAGCTTTTCACCATTCCCAGGCCCGAGTTCAATGAGCTCGAGCGTCGCGCCTGCCGCGCCGATGATCTCGTGACCGTGCGCTCGCAACAATGCCGTCTCGGCCCGTGTAATCGTGTATTCCGGTAAGCGCATAATCGCGTCGAAAAGCGCTGAGCCGAGCGCATCGTAAAAATAGGTTGGCTGAAGCTCTTTCGGGCGAGCGCATAGGCCAGCGCGCACCATCTCGGCGAAGGCCGTGTCACAGATCGCGCGCGCAGCGGAAGGCGGTGTAGGCATAGCGATAGTGATCCTGAAACCAATTGCGAAAACTCGTGCGCACCAACTCCGCGGGAGTGACTGGCGAGGCACCCTTCAAGACAAAATGCAACCCGTCAAAGAAGTCCGCCGAGTAGCCGGGGTAGTGCGGGAAGGGTTTAAAACCGGGAAAGCCCGTGAACGGCACGCTCGTCCATTCCCAGCCGTTACCTGCCAGCTGAAAGAGTTCGCGATCACGCCCAGAAACTGGTGTCGGATTCCATGCGACAAAATCAAAGTTGTCGCGCTCGGCTTGCGGCGCCGGAGCGCTCTCGAACGCCCGATGCCATTCCGCTTCCGTCGGAAGCCGACAACCGCGCCACCGCGTGAAAGCCAATGCCTCGATGTGACTGACGTAAACCGGCCAGTCTAGCGGGAGCGGCAGCGATTCAAACGAGCCCCTATATTGCCACTGACCATCTTTACGGGTCCAGAACGGCGGGCCCTTGATCTTACCCTCTCTAATGAACTTCCATCCAGCGTCAGTCCAGAGCCTTTCATCTTGGTAACCGCCGGCATCGATGAATTCCAGAAAGTCGCCATTGCTGACTTTGCGCGACGCGATTTCGAACGCGGCTACGTCAACTTGCATCTGCGGAAACTCATTGTCCCAACCGAACGGTATCGTCTCAGGGTTCGCGCCGAGCTGGGCGCTGCCGGCTTCGATTTGGATCCACGATGCGGACGACAAACTCGGCCCAGTCTCGCTCTGCACGTTGGCCGGCTTTCGTTTGAGCTCATACGGCACTCGATGAATTAAATACATCAACGTCTCCTGGTGCATCTCTTCGTGTTCGACTGCCGTGTGGAGATAAATGGGATCGATCTCCGACTCGAAGGCGCGTTCCATTTCCTTCTCCACTCTCGCAATGTAATCAGCCACCACCGTGCGCTCAGGCCAACGCTGAATAGTAAGCTTGTCTGCCGCGGACGTATCGAGCGGATCGATGCCGCGTGCAAAAAGCGTGGTCAGATCGGGTTGGGGATCGTTTTCGACGAAGCCGCCCTGGAGCAGCATGCCAACGTTGAACGAGGCCAGATGCCCTTCATAGAAGCGAAGCGGATGTCGCAGCGGGATCGGTCGCATGTCGAACGCCTCCGGTGCAATCAAATCAAAAATTTGCCGCGTGCGTCTGCGAATATCACGATAACGCTCAGACAGCATTGGCGCCATGCCTCTGCTTACCATGGCCCGGTGTCCGTGTCAGCCTTTTAGCGCCTCGCCCGCTCCTCGGGTGGTTCGCCCTCGGAAGCGCGTCTGGTCCGCTTAAGGCGCTCAAGAATCGCGTAAACTCGCTTTGCCGCGCTTATCGGGCGCAATTTCTTCCAGGCGCGCTTTTGGTTGCTTTCTTGCGACAACCTTTAATGTCGCCTACCAGAAGAACTGTTTTGGCGAGGTTTCTAGGTTGGGCAAATTAGCTGCTCGTCTAATGCTTCGAGTAACCGCAGCCAGACTTCGCTGATGGTTGGAAAAGCCGGCACGGCGTGTCGGAGCCGATCGATGGGAACCGCTCCCGCGACCGCGATCGTTGCTGCATGGAGCATTTCGCCCACGGCAGGACCAACCAGGGTCACCCCAACGACGACATTGCGCGCTTTGTCGACGACCATTCGCGCGCAGCCTTCATAATTGTCTGCGTACAGCGTAGCACCCGCCACCTTGCCGATATCGTAATCGACAACTCGCACATCCAAGCCGCGCTGTCGCGCCTGCTCGGCGCTAAGGCCCACTGCAGCGACCTCCGGGTCTGTGAAGATGACCTGCGGCACCGCATAGTGGTCAGCACTTGCGGCGAGGCGGCTCCATTCTCCAGCGGCTTCCGCATCAAAATGCCCACGAGCTCGTGCGCAGATCACCTCACCGCAAACGCGAGCTTGATACTTGCCCATGTGCGTGAGTAACGCACGATGGTTCACATCTCCGACCGCGTAAAGCCAACCGCCGCTGATTCCATTCACACGCATCGTCTCATCCACTTCGAGCCAGGATCCGGATTTCAATCCGACACTTTCCAGACCGAGATTATCTGTTCGTGGTTCCCGGCCGGTCGCAACGAGAATCTGGTCCGCGTCAATGAAGTCTCCGGAGGGGAGCGCTACGCGAAGAGATCCATCGTCGAGCCGTTCGACAGCCTTCGCGGATACACCTGTGATCAGCTTCGCGCCAAGCTTCTCTAGCGATTTGCGCACAGACTCGCGCGCGCACTCTTCATAATTCGGGAGGAGGCTTTGACCACGCAGCAAGAAGGTAACCTCCTGGGTGCCGAGCTGGAGCCAGGCAGTTGCCATCTCGCATGCCACGACTCCGCCGCCCAATATCACTAAGCGCCGCGGCGCCTCTTTGGAAGCGGTAGCTTCCCGGCTGGTCCACGGGCGAGCTTCTCTCAGACCCGAAATCGGAGGAATGGCCGCGCGAGTTCCCGTGCACACAGCCACGGCGTGACGCACCGTCAGCTCCGTAATCGCTCCGTCCGGAGTTTCAACACTTATGTGACGGTCGCCTGAAATGCGCCCGTGTCCCCGCACAAGATCGATGCCGGCTCCGCGGAGCCATTCGACTTGGCCAGAGTCATGCCAGTTGTTCGTAAACGAATCGCGCCGGGCGAGAATTGTCGCAGCGTTTGGCTTGCTCGCCATCCCCTCTCGCGCACCAGCAATCGATCGAGCCGCGTTCCACGCCTCGAGCGGACGCAAGAGTGCCTTGCTCGGAATGCACGCCCAGTAAGAACATTCCCCGCCGACGAGCTCTGACTCGACAATGGCAGTGCGCAACCCGCCTTTGACAGTTCGCGCAGCAACGTTTTCGCCCGCAGGCCCCGCGCCGATGACGATTACGTCGTATTCCTGCGCAGCCATGACTCAGCCTTCTCCTCTGCGTGCGCTAGAACGGGCGCTGACGGATTTACGGGTTAGCATACGCGTCGTTCCGGGGTTTTCGAAGAGACTCCCACTCCGCGAGATTGTCTGCCGTCCCAAGCTTCGCTGGCAAGCCTGAAGTGTTGCAGGTCGACGGCCGAGAGCTACAACGACGGGCTAGACAGGTTCCGTGCAGCCGCGTTGGCGAAATACGTAAAGATCAGCGGGATGATCTCCCTGCGCTTGACGGATCGCAGTGACCGGCGACGCTCCGGCCGGCTCGGCTCCCTTGCTGCAAGCGCGGTCCGATTCGGTCTTGCTCTTGGATAGAGCGTTTGCCTTTCCCGTATCGGCCATCTTGAAGCAAAGGGTTACCGTCACCGAGGCTTCGCTGCGCTTGGCTTCCGGCTGATTCTTCGAGGCGAGCTTGGCCATGAAAAGCGGCAAACTGGATTGGAGCAAAAATCGAGGTAGAAGCGCAGCCACTTGCGGAACTGTGGGCGCAGTTCGCGGCTAATCGATGCCGAATCCAGCGCCTTTTCATACTGAGTCCGCAACAAATCTTTGGCAACGACAAGCATTTGATCCGGTGTGGTTAATCTCGCAATTTCGCGTGTTTACCGACAGATCGGGATAGAAAGTACCTGCACGCGTCAAGCTCCTCTTATACGTAAACGATTCTCTCTTCACTCTGAACCCAAACTGCGTTTAATCTCGACTTTGGGACGCCAACCCCATCCATCCACCCTGAAAACGTCCGCTAACCACGCAAATTCCGGAGATGAACAGGTGGGTTCAATCACTTGTTAGGGCGCAAAGCAGAAGTCGAGGTGCAATATGAAAGTCAAACGTATCATGTCCAACACAGCGACATCAGACCTCACAAAGGCGGCTGCCTTTTACGCTGACATATTGGGCCTTGAACTGATCATGGATCACGGTTGGTTCCAAACATACGGCTCGGACGCAAAGATGACTGTTCAGGTGAGCTTCGGTTCTGAGGGGGGTTCCGGGACTGCAGTCCCGGATTTATCCATCGAAGTCGACGACCTAGCAGCGGCATTAGCAAGGTTCAAAAATGCTAACGTGCCCATCGAGTATGGGCCGGCAAGCGAGCCGTGGGGTGTGCGAAGGTTTTACGTTCGTGATCCATTCGGAAAGCTCGTCAACATCTTGCAACATGAGTGATCGAATGCACCCTAACAATGCGCTGCAGCCGACGCCGCAAGGCAGCGCTGAACTTGGGCGTTAGATGGAATAGCCCGAAAAAGTTTACAATAGTAAGAACTGACCCCGTTATGTCCTACAGCATATCGACCTTGCTCACCCGCAATCTTCACGACGTCTTCGGTGAAAACGACTCCGCGCGTCGGCGCGCGGCCGTCGACGAAATCTTCACCGAAGATTGCGTTTTCTACGAGCCCAGGGGCGTCTACCGTGGCCGCGACGAGATCGATCGCGTCGCGGGCGCGATCAAGGCTACTCACCCGGACTTTCGATATCAGCCAATTGCCGAGGCTGAGGAATTGGGCAATGGCGGGCGGATCCAATGGGTATCGGGCCCTCCTGGCGAGGCGCCAGCTTACGCCGGGACTGATTTCATCATTGTCCGGGACGGCCGGATTGCCGCCGTTTATCTCTTTTTCGACAAGCTACCCTGAGATGGACCCTGCCGTGCGACAGTCCTATGCGTAGGATCAGTGAGGTGGCACATCTTGCATCTAACCAAGCGCTGCAGCCAACCACTGGCCGGCGCGATATCTCATTTATCCGATGAACCAGTTCTCTACCTTAGCGGAGCTCGCTCTTGCCAGCGGTGGCTGAGCTTGATCTCGTTAGGCGACTCAGACGCTTTTCCCAGAACCGACAGACTAAAACAAAACCAAAACCACCATGAAGAAAGTCACGCCGTTCTTGTTGTTCGACGGGCAGGCCGAAGAGGCGGCCCGATTCTACGTCTCACTACTGCCGGACTCGCAGATCGACCGGGTGACGCACTGGCCGGCTGACACGCCGGGCGGTCCCGCTGGCGACGGTCCTCACCGTCGAGTTCACATTCGCCGGCACCCAGTTCGTCGCCCTCAACGGGCCGAAAGTTCTCGTTCACCGAAGCCGTCTCGTTCCAGATCGCTTGCGCGGACCAGGCCGAAGTGGACCGGCTCTGGGCGGCGCTGTCGGCCGGCGGCTCGGAAGGCCCATGCGGCTGGCTCAAGGACCGCTGGGGGGTGTCCTGGCAGGTGACGCCGACCCGCTTGCTCGAGCTGATCGCCGACCTCGACCCGAACCGCGCCCGCCGCGCGATGGAGGCGATGATGAAGATGAGCAAGATCAATATCGCCGAGGTGGAACATGCCGCCGATGGCGCATAGGCAATCCGGAAACGCCTAACCATGCGCTGCAGCGAACAGCTCCGGTCTGTCACGCCGGCTGCTTCCACCTCCGCCTTTCCGCCCATCATGCAGCCAGCGCGCGAGCCTCCGCCGTCGCTGAGCTTGGGGTCGTTATGCTGCGATGGGAGGTCATCGTGAGTACTGAAAACCGTAAACTCGCCATGGACCCTCAGGAACTGTCTCAGTTGCTCGTTGCAAGAGCCAATGCCGGTGACGTCGATGGCATGGTTGCGCTCTATGAGCCGAGTGCCGTCCTTGCCATTGGTGGCGGCAATGTTGCAGTTGGCGCGGCTCAGATCCGAGACTTTTATACCAACTTTCTGGCGACTGGCGTTCTATTCAACGTTGGCGATCAACGTCCGGCGATGTTGAGTGGAGAGCTCGCCCTGACATCTACTCGTTTGCCCAATGGCACTATTACGGCTGAAGTAGCTCGCCGACAGGCAGATGGTTCGTGGCGTTGGGTCATTGATCAACCGGCCATCGCTCAATAGTGTCCGCGTGTACACACAGCCTAACAATTCATTCAAGCCGACGCCGCTTCGCGGGTTTTCCATGGTCAGCGTTGTACTGCATGACGGGCGTTGCTTCCGGTTATGAACACTCTTCTCCAATCAGGGCCGGTAGGTGAGCTTGGACGTTCGGCAGGATGAAGAGCGACCGCTGAGCGTCTCACTTCTCCAAAGGGCAACCGATGACCTTCAAGACCAGCGCCTCCGGCATCCTCTGCGTTGCATCTGCTTTCCCCGATCCGCCGTTCGAACTCATGGACGGGGCGGCCCCAACGGGCTTTGACGTTGAGCTGATGCAGGCGATTTGCGCCGACCTCGGCTTGCAATGGCGCCTCGTTCACTACTCTGGCGGGGATTTCAACGGAATTTTCGACGGGCTGGCAAACGGCTCGTGGGATTGTGTTGCGTCGGGCGCGACGATCACGCCGCAACGCGAGGCCGCCGCCACTTTCTGCGCGCCCTACCTGGAGTCCGGCCAAAGCCTCGTCTGCAACAATGAGAGGACGCCGAACGTGCATTCCATCGACGACCTGCGCGGGATGATCATCGGCGTGCAGCACGGAAACACGTCCGAACCCGTGGCGCATCGCCTGAAGTCGGAGGGTCGCGTGGCCGACGTTCGCACGTATGCCTATCACGACATCGGCCTGATGCTGGACGACCTGGAATCTGGGACGATTGGCGCGGTGATGAAGCTGGCCCCGGTGATGCGTTGGCTCATTAGGAATCGCCCTGCCCTGCGTGTGGTCCAAGAAGGAATCACCGAGGAGAAGTTGGGCGTTGCCGTGCGATTGGGCAACGACGCCCTGCGCCAGGCCGTCGACGACGCACAGGCGCGGCTGCGTGAGCGCGGCGTTCTCGCCCACCTTACGAGGAAATGGGTACAGGCATGATTCGTTGTATCCACTTGTTCACCGGGGCCGACGGACGCTCCCACGTCGAACACACCACGCTTCCCCTCGGCCTGGTGCAAGGCGCGTCGGCCTTGCACTTTGAGGAAACGGCGGCTGGGTCTGCGCTCGACTGGCACACCGCGCCGCACGTGCAATACGTCATCACACTGTCCGGTACGCTCGAATTCACGACGCGCGACGGTGAGGCCTTCGTTTTGCATCCCGGTGACGTGTTGCTGGCCGGCGATACGACGGGCAGCGGCCATCGATGGCGGCTGATCGACGATCAGCCCTGGCGACGCCTCTACGTTGGGCTAAGTTCACCTACGTGAGTCGCCGAGAGACCCACGAGGTCTTGCTCGCTGACTATGAAGTGGCAAAGGTCGCGCCGAACCAGGAGCTGCACCTGACCCGGCCCGCAGTGTTGCTTTCTGGGACTTCATAGCCAGCTGATGCGGGCAGGTGAGCTGGGTCGTTTCCGGCAAACTAGGCGAAACCAGGGCCTGCCGCCTTGTTCCTTCGATGGCCCGCTCTAAAAGCGAATTGTTACTCACGGCGGCGTTCGCCTCCTCTCTCTTTTTCCCAACTGCCTTTAAACTTCCCGCAAACAATGGACCGTCCACGGCGGCAAGGAGTCCCGCACCAGGTAAAGTGTCGGCAGTGCCCATTACCTGAGGGGTTCATCAGAGGTTACGCGGCTGAAGCATCGCTCCCCGGCGATCCTGCGCCGGACAGAGAGCTCGATCCGAGGTGGCAGGCAATCATCGAGGTCAGCGAATAGATCCCGACCTAACTACACCATGAAAACCACTGGAAAAAAGATTGGGGGAAGCGTTCTGTATGGCTCGCCATTGGCGCCCTCGATAATAGTCCATCAGCAGGAGGCGGCACCAAGTGCACCATCCTCGCGGTAATTTAGCGGTGACTCTAGCTTCGGCCTTGTCCTGTCTGCCAACGCCTTGAAGCGATGACATCGCTGAGCAACTTAAACAAGACCGCACCGAAGATTTTTAGCGCCTGAAAACCTGCGCAGGGTTAAGCGCCTCGAAACTTGTTGCGAAGACGTTCAGAAAATGCGGTAAATCGCGATCCCTGACGGTGATCGGACCACATTCAATTTTCGCAAGTCTGCTTCGCGAGCAGTTCCAGCCAGCCAAGCGCGTGGATAGCGATTCCTGCGAACATCCCTTGCGCATTCGGAGTGCGCGATGGAAGGGCCGACGACGTTTCGTTTGTGCCTTGTTCACAAAGTGAGCTGTTAAGATTTTTCTCAGGATCGAGGTGACATTTAGTAGATGGCTAAGCGGCAAGAAAACAAGTCAACGATCCACTTCAGTGCCAAGTTGTTTCGGTCTAAGGCAACCGAAAACATTGGATCGTGGACCATTCTAACTCTGCCCAAGAAGGCGAGTGCGAAGCTTCCATCACGAGGTATGACGATGGTTGAGGGAACTATCAATGGATTCCCTTTTCGAGACGCTCTCGAACCAAACGGCGAAGGAAGTCACTGGCTCAGGGTCAACAAAGCCATGCACGATGCTGCAGGCGCAGATGCTGGAGACACGGTAACGGTGGAGATTACGCGGGCCGGAGAAGAACCGGAGACCAGGGTGCCAATGGATCTACGCAAAGCCCTTGCAGCTGCCCCGCGGGCGCAGGCATTGTGGGCGGATATCACACCAATCGCGCGCCGGGACTGGATTCTCTGGATAAGCTCAGCCAAGCAACCGGAAACGCGCAGGAGCCGGATCGAGAAAGCTTGCGCCATGCTTGGATCAGGAAAGCGGCGAGTATGTTGTTTTGGCGGTATAAAGTGGCTTATGAAAAATCACACAACATCAGGCGGAACATGGCTTCAGTTGCCGAACTCAAAAAATCGTTTTTCGCCGACATCGACAAAGTAGAAAACCGCGAAGATTTGGAGAAGCTGCGCTCTGGTCGACGCATCGGACTTGAGCGTCTGACTGATCGCCTCACGAATGAATTTCTGAACAGTCTTTTTCATGGGACCGCGCTCCGAGTGCTTTGTGAATGCCCCGCCTCACCAAAAATTCAAACGCGACATCAGAAACGGAAAGGTCGAAGCCCTGTTGCCGGAGGCGGTCAAGCTCTTCGGAAATTACGAGTCGGCCAATTTCCCTTTGCGTGTCCGTGGAAAGCGGTTTGAAGACGATTTTTCATCGAAGCGTCCTATCAATTCCGGCCGAAGCGGCCTCGAGCATTTGCAAAGAGAGGTTTCATATCAAGCGGTGTTCAATGACCACAATCGTTGTAACTTGATCAGGACGCTTGAGCGCTAATCCATCTAGAGGCGCACCAAATTAGCAGCTGGCTGGGCAAGGCGCGAATCCAGCAAACTTTCCTCATCCGTAATGTATCTTTCGACAGGGAAAGTATGACCAGAACAGTTGATAACGACAATTTCATCCTGTTTGATAATCCCCTGCGCAAACAATTTGTCTAACCCGGCAAAGGCGACGGCGCTGGCCACCTCGACCGAAATCCCTTCTGTTCTAGCCAGCAAGCGCATGGCGGCAAAAGCTTCTTCATCGGTCACATCTAACATGTAACCCCCATACGTTTGACTGGCTTTGTACAGCAAATCATAAGCCAAACCGGGGTCACCGGTCGCGAGGACGGTCACCCGTGTTTTAGGGTACTACGGGCTCTGCTTTGGGTTGACCTGCTCTAAAAGCCTGGGCCATCGGAGAGCAGCCGGCTACCTGAACAACGCCAATTTTTGGCACCCGATCAGTCAGACCCATGCGGTAAAGTTCTTCAAATCCTTTTAACACGCCTAAAGGTCCAATACCGCCGCTAACGGCTTGGATATACCAGTCTGGTGCTTTCCACCCCCTCCTTTCGAGGGGAGGGTAGATGACACGCTAATTCGGCGGCAATTTCAAAAGCGATGGTCTTCATACTCTCTTTGCCGGGGATAGATTTAGCGCCTTTATCAAAATGGATATTGCGGCGAGCTGCAAAATCGGCGGCCACTTTTTTGGCTTGGTCATAAGTGCTGGTTACTTTGACCACTTCGGCTCCATATAGAGCGGCTTCGCGCATTTTATCGGCGATCACCAGGCTGGTCAGAAAAATCCAGAGTTTTATATCGGCGCGGGCGCAGTAGGCGGCATAAGCAGCAGCGGCATTACCCGTCGAAGCCAAAACACATTCCTCGATGCCCGCTTCACTCATAGCGGTAACCGCCACCGCCGCCTGCCTATCCTTAAAAGAAATCGTCGGTGATTGACGCTCATCTTTGATAAAGATGGCCGGGTGTTCTACTCGTTTTTGCAACTTAAGAGCTCGCACCAGCGGTGACTGGCCTTCGCCCATCGTAACAATCTTTTCAGCATCAAGGATGGGCAAAAGCTCGCGATAGCGCCACAGAGAATTGACTCGGCTCCACAGTTCTTCGCGCCAGATTTTGGCAACGGCCTCATAATCGTAGTCGGCGTCAAGCCAGACTCCTTGACAGGCCGGGCAGTGATCGATGCCCGGATAAAACCCCATGTTATGCCCACATTCCAAACATTTCACACTACTGAGATAAGAAGATATATTTGTCGTGACCGACATTAATGGTCCCCCTTAGTTTGGGTGTCTAAGTAACAGACAATCGACCCATTTCGCTCCTTCTATTCCGTAAGGTTTCCTCAGTAAGGAGGTGTTGCTCGGTCACATCAGAAATCACTCACAACTCGGCTACCAGACGAGCCACATCTTCTGGTGCTGCTGCTTCAATCTGGCGCCGGGTGAGCACTCCCGCGAGTCCTTCAACGGTAGGCGCTTCAAAGATAGTGCGTAAGGGCAACTCAAGCCGGAAGGCATCGCGCAGTCGAGACATGATCTGCGTGGCTTTCAAAGAGTGCCCGCCCAACTCAAAGAAGTTGTCATAGATGCCCACCTGTGGCAGCCCGAGGACTTCCGCCCAGATCCGTGCCACCTTCTCTTCGACCGGAGTGCGTGGCGCCACAAAGGTTTTCCCCTGTTCAGGCTTGTCATGGTCGGGGGCAGGCAGCGCATGGCGGTCTAATTTACCGTGCGGGGTCAGAGGGAGGGCGTCTAGGAGGACAAAGGCAGAGGGCACCATGTAGTGGGGTAACCTCTCCTGCACGAAGCTACGCAGTTCAGGGATAGACGGTAGGGGATGCCGGTCGGCCACCACATAGGCCGCCAGGCGTTTGTCACCAGACGCATCTTCCCAGGCCAGGACAACGGCTTCTTGCACGGCTGCGTGCTGGACCAACACCGCTTCGACTTCCCCCAGCTCCACACGGACGCCACGGATTTTTACTTGTTGATCGCCACGGCCAAGGAATTCAAGGTTGCCGTCAGGAAGGTAGCGGGCGAGATCACCGGTCCTGTAAAGGCGCACCCCAGGCTCCCGGCTAAAGGGGTTGGAGATGAACTTCTCAGCGGTCAGCTCAGGCCGGTTGAGGTATCCCCGCGCCAACTTCCCGCCGATGTACAATTCACCGGGAACCCCGACAGGAACGGGTTGCAGGTAAGAGTCCAACACATAGATTTGCTTATTAGGCAGGCGGCGGCCGATCCCGACGACCCGTTGCGCGTCGTCGCGTTTGCAGTGCCAGAAAGTTGCGCTGGGGGCTTCCGTCGTCCCATAGAAGACACTCAGTTCCGCGGTTAAACGGGTGAAGAAGCGTTCTTGCAGCTTGGTGGGCAGCGGCTCACCGAAACAGATGACGTGCCTCAGGCAGTCACAGTTTTTGAGCTCGGGTTCCTCCAACAACACGCGCAGCAGAGAGGGTACCAAACTGATGATCGTGATCCGATGTTTGCTAATGAGTTTGACGAGGTAGGCAGTGTCCTGTTCTCCTCCCGGTCGAGCGATAATCACCCGAGCACCGGTCAGCAACGGCCAGAAGACCTCCATGGATAAAAGGGTGAATCCGATCGGGCTTTTGAGCAGGTGTCGATCGTCCTCGGTCAGTCGAAAAGTCTCCTGTTCCCAAGACCGCTGACCGCCACGCCTGCCGTGGGGCCGCAACACCGCCTTCGGCCTACCGGTTGACCCTGAGGTGTAGAACACAAAAGCAAGGTTGTCACTCGTGACGTTACTCGCCGGGAGTTGCGTGCTCTCTCGGGCAATCCTCTCCCGGCCCGTGTCCAGACAGATCGGGTGCGTCCTGTACCCGGAGAGCAGTGTCAGCAGTCGCTCCTGGGTCAAGATGACCGGCACCTGTATATCTTCCAGCATGAAGGTCAGCCGCTCCGGCGGATACGCCGGGTCCAGGGGCACGCAAGCGCCACCGGCCTTGAGGATTCCCAGGATCGCCACCACCAACTCCGGGGAGCGCTCCATGCAGATGCCCACACAGACATCCGGTCCTACGCCCAATGCCTGGAGGTGGTGCGCCAACTGATTCGCGCGGCGGTCCAGCTCCCCGTAGGTGAGTTGCTCATCTTCAAAGACCACTGCCACGGCATCTGGTGTCCGCCTGACCTGCGCCTCAAAGAGCTGATGGACAAACATGGAAGTGCCGTCTTCGGCTTTCCCCTCATCTTCGACCGGATCCGTATTCCATTCTATCAGCAGTTGCTGCCGCTCGGTTTCGGTCAACAGCGGCAACGTCGCGATCGACTGTCCGGCATCGGCTACGACCCCTTCCAGTAGTGTCTGCAAATGTCCCCCCATCCGGGTGATGGTGGCCGCGTCGAACAAGTCGGTGTTGTACGTGAACCGACAGCACAGCCCTGCGACTTTCTCGATCACCTCTAGGGTTACGTCACATTCCGTTATGCCGCTGTCAAACTCGAAGTGGTGCACGTTTAAGCCTGACAACTGCAGGGCCTCCCCGGGGCCATTGCTCAACTGGAACATCACCTGGAACAGCGGCGTGTGGCTGAGGTCCCGCTCCGGCTGCAGTTTCTCCACCAGCTTCTCAAACGGCAAATGCTGGTGCGCATAGGCCCCCAGCACCACCTCCCGCACCCGCCCCAGCAGCTCGCGAAAACTCGGGTTGCCCGCGAGGTTGGTGCGCAGCACCAAGGTATTGACAAAAAATCCGATCAGTCCCTCGACCTCCGCCCGATTGCGACCGGCGATGGGCACGCCCACCACGATATCGTCCTGCCCGGTGTAGCGATCCAGCAGGGTCTGAAAGGCGGCCAACAGGGTCATGAACAGGGTGACCCCTTCTTGCCGGCTCAGGGCTTTGAGCGATTGGGACAGAGACGATGGCAGCGTTAGGGAGTGGGTCGCGCCTCGGTACGTTTGTTTCGTCGGCCGCGGGCGGTCGGAGGGCAACTCCAACACAGGAAGGGTATCACCGAGCCGCTGCTTCCAGTAGGAAAGTTGTTGCTCAAGGACCTCACCCTGCTGCCATTGCCGCTGCCAGCGCGCGAAGTCGGCGTACTGGAGGGTCGGCTCCGGGAGCGGCGAGGGACTGTCGGTAGAGAAGGCCTCGTAGAGGACCGAAAGCTCCTGAAAAAGGACTCTCGTAGACCAGCTGTCGGAGACAATGTGGTGCATGGTCAGGAGCAGGATATGGTCCTCATCACCCAATTGCAGCACAGCGGTCCGCACCAGGGGGCCTCGGGCTAGGTCGAACGGCTGTTGCGCTTCCGCGGTGGCTAACCGCCGAGCCTCGGCCTCTCGCTCGACCTCAGGCAGCTCCCGCAGGTCCACCACCGATAGGGTCACGAGCTGGCCCTGAGCTTGTCGAAGAGGCAAGGCCGGACAGATGATCTGGTATGGTTGTCCGTCTACGGTTGGAAAGGTCGCTCGCAAGACGTCGTGGCGCCGCACGATCTCATTGAGGCTCTGCTCCAGCGCTGTCACCTTGAGCGGGCCGGTGAGGCGCACGGCGGCGGGAATGTTGTCGACAACGCTACCAGGCTCGAACTGGTCGAGGAACCACAGCCGCTGCTGGGCAAAGGAGAGGGGGACGTCTCCGGTCCACTCCCTATTCATTTTGCCTCCTCTTCAACGGAGTTGGAGCCGTCGCCGAAGCGGCGCCGAAAGGTGCGGATTGATTCTTCCGCCAACACATAGTCTCTACAGTGCAGGTCAGCCGCCTGAAATCCCAACTGGCCGAGCAGCTCATAGTGCTGCACACACGTACTGGCATCAACGATCCCTACGGTCGGCTTGAGGTCCGTAAAGCGAGAGGACAGTAGACCGGAGAGGATACAACCTGTTATGCGCCACGGGTTGGATCGTGAGAAAACTTCCCAATAGGCCGAATTCATTACCGGTTCTACGGCGCGCGGCACGTACCGCAGTTGACCGATCGGGTGCGGCGAGCGCAGCACTCCGCCTGCAGTAAAGAGGATATCCTCCTGCTCGCGAAAACGCCGGACCGCATCCTCGTGCACGAAACAGGATGGGGCTGAGTCATCAACAATGATTGTCCCGGGGTGCACGCATGTGAGATCGAGTATATCTGGCACGTTGGTAGCGCCGATGATCAGGGTGGCATCATAAAATTCCGGGGGTACTTCTGTCCGCGCTTCAATGACCCGCATAAGGCCGCGAAACCCTAGAGCGTGGACGAGCTCGTGTCGGATTTTTTCCAGGGAGTCACGCTTGCTATAGACGTCGCAAAGAGTGATCTTTATTGGATGTGGTAAACAGCTCAACATCAGGCGGAGAGATGTCAGCCCGATAGATCCCAACCCCAGGAACCCGACCTGCTCCTGAGCAAGGTTCCGCCCGCCTTCCTGTAAGATCTTTTTGACCGCGAGTACGACGGTGGCAACCGTCGTCGCGTGCCCGGTGGAGATCAGCGGTAAATCATTCCGCCCGGAAATGGCCTCGGCGACCGCGCGGCCATAATCGGTCGCCGAGGGAATTAGCCCGGTAAGGGAGACGGTACGAGCGCCGAGCCGTCCGGCAATTTCCAGCGCCTCGACAATGACCCCCACGAGGTCCGCCTTGTCGTTGTAGAGCTCGGCGCTAAACCGGGGCAGCCGGATGACGGCGATACGACCCCAGGAGGTCTCCAGAATGGCAGTCAAGGTCGGCAGGTTGTCATACCAGCCATGAATAACCTCGTCACGGCTGAGACCTGTGCGCACAAGGAGTTCACTCGGCAGGGAACCCACGGCGGCGGCATCAACAGGGGCACCCTCCCCCGTGGCGAAGAGGGACAGTAAGGGACGGCGTTCAATTTTCACGATTCTCTGCTCACGGGGTGCGATAGCGACGGTCCGGGGGTGGTTACCGCCGAACTCATCTGCCAGCGCTTCCCGCAAGACAGCCCGCAACTGTTCCGCCAAGACTTGGACGTGGGGTTCTCTCAACATCGTGTAGTGATTGCCGGGAACCAGGTGGACCTCTACCCCGCTGGTCGCCAACGTGCTCCAGTCCAGGGTCGGGTCCTGAGGCACTACTCCGGATCGCTCACTGGCCTGCAAGAGAGTGATCCGGCCCGGATACTCTTTGGGTCTATAACTCTGCCGGGCCCGGAGGTTAGTCTGTAAGACATGGAGATGGCGACGGAGCTGGGCAAGCCCGATATCAGGAGGTGCTAAGTGGGCAGCCCTCACTCGCTCCAGAATGTAGGTTAATTGCTCATCCGGTGCGAGTCGCGAGAGATGATCTGACAAGAAGGTGGCATCGTCCACACCGAAGCCGAAGTCTTGGGCTAAGGCCAACAGGACCGTGCCCTCTATGGCTGCCGCAGAGGGTTCTTCGGGCGCGAGGGCCCAGGAATCCAACAAGGCCAGCAGCGCCACCTTCTGCCCTCGGGCCTCAAGCTGCTGAGCCATCTCAAAGGCGACAATTCCTCCGAAAGACCAGCCGCCCAGCAGATAAGGGCCTTCCGGCTGAGCGGCCCGGAGTGCCGTGAGGTAATCACTCGCCATCTCCTCGATGCGGGTGTACGGTGCCCATTCCCCATCGAGGCCTGGGTGTTGCAGTCCGTAAAACGGCTGATCCGGACCCAGGCGACGCGACAAACCTGCGTAGCAGAGGACACTGCCACCGACCGGGTGGACGCAGAAAAAGGGTCGCCGCGAACCGCTGAAATGAATCCCCACCAAGGGGGAATGGCGCAGGGGGGTAGGTGATCGGTGTAGGATACCCGCCAACCGTTCGATGGTCGCTCCTTGAAAGAGGGTAGATAATGGCAGCTTCTGCCCGAACTGTTTGTGAATCCGCGCGATCAAGCGAACAGCCAGCAGGGAGTGGCCCCCGAGATCAAAGAAATTGTCCGTGACTCCAACCGGGCGGAGACCCAGGATGTCTTCCCAGATCTGCACGAGCTGCAGTTCCAGGGTGTCACGGGGCGCGACGCGGATACCCCCTCGGGTAGATCCAATCCTGTCAGGGGCGGGCAGCGTACGGCGGTCCACCTTGCCGTTAGGGGTGAGTGGCAGTTCGTCTAGGAACATGAAGGTTGAAGGCACCATGTACGCGGGCAGCTTCTCGTGCAGGAAGCTCCAGAGCTCATTGACCGTGGGGGTCGGCTCTCGGCGTGAGATGATGTATGCCACTAGCCGCTTTTCGCCTAGACCATCATCACGAGCTATGACTACGGTCTCGCGCACGGCCGGGTGTTGACCCAGCACCGCCTCAACCTCCCCCAGCTCAATGCGAAAGCCACGGAGCTTCACCTGGTGATCGATACGACCGAGGTACTCGATGTCTCCATCAGGCCGGTAGCGCGCCAGATCGCCCGTCTTATATAGCCGCGCGCCCGGCTCGTCGCTGAAGGGGTGGGAGATGAACCGCTCGGTGGTCAGTTCAGGTTGGTTCAGGTAGCCTCGGGCCAGGCCTGCCCCGCCGACGTAGAGTTCCCCGGGGACCCCGAGAGGAACGGGTTGCAGATACTGGTCCAGCACAAAGACCTGGAGGTCGGGAATTGGACCTCCGATCATACTGCACGAAGTGATGCTCGCATCTGCTGCCGCCAGCGGTCGATAGGTGACGTGCACAGTCGTTTCCGTGATGCCGTACATGTTCACTAACTGGGGGCACTTGTCCCCGTGACGACCGAACCACGGCCTTAAGTTTTGGAATTCAAGGGTTTCACCAGCGAAGAGCACTAGTCGTAGGGCCAAGTCCTTAGTGGCACCCGTAGACTCCTCCGCCCAGACGAATTGGCGAAAGGCTGAAGGTGTCTGGTTGAGAACCGTCACTTGCTCCCGGCTTAGCAAGTCATAGAATGCCTCCGGCGACCGGCTCACCCAGTAGGGAACCACCACCAGACGCCCGCCGTAGAGGAGGGCACCCCAAAGCTCCCAGACCGACAAGTCGAAGGCAAAGGAGTGGAAGAGGGTCCACACATCGTGTTCGTCAAAGCGAAACCAAGGCTGCGTCGCTGCAAAGAGACGAACCACGTTATAATGGCTCACCAGAACGCCCTTAGGCTTGCCTGTGGAGCCCGAGGTGTAAATCACGTAGGCCAGGTTATCCGGTCGTGCCGTGCTGGCAGGGTTTGCCTCGCTCTCCTGGACGATACTCTCCCAGTCTGCGTCTAAACACACCAGCTGTGCTTTGTGCCGGGGCAGCCCCGACCCCAATCGCTCCTGGGTTAACAGCACCGGCGCCTGGGTGTCCTCCAAGATGAAGGCGAGTCGATCTTTGGGATACGTCGGATCCAAGGGAACATAGGCCCCGCCCGCCTTGAGGATGCCCAGAAGACCTACCACCATCTCCACCGAGCGCTCGACACAGAGGCCCACCAGCACCTCGGGCCCCACTCCAAGAGACTGCAGGTAATGCGCCAGTTGATTGGCGCGCCGGTTCAATTCTCGGTAGGTCAGTTCTTGCGCCCTCACAAACTACCGCCACGGCCGTGGGCGTCTGGCCCACCTGGGCCTCAAAGAGCTGGTGGAGGCACTGCCCCCGTGGGTACTCCCTCATAGTGTCGTTCCACTCCACCAGCAGTTGCTGCCGCTCGGCAGCGGTCAAGAGTGGGAGTGCGGAGAGGCGCTGCTCAGGGTCGGCCACAATGCCTTCGAGCATGGTCTGGAAGTGCCCCAGCAGACGTGTGATGGTTGCGGGGTCGAACAAATCGGTGTTGTACTCCACGGTCGCCCTCAACCCGTCCGTCCCCTCAACCAGGGTCAGGGTTAGATCAAACTTCGCCGTGCCCTTGTCCACTCGCACAGGGCTCACAATCAGGCCCGGCAGCTCTATGGCCGACGTCGGGGCGTTCTGCAGGACGAAGAGCACCTGAAACAGCGGCGCGTGGCTAAGGTTCCGCTCCGGCTGCAGTTCCTCTACCAGCTTCTCAAAGGGCAGGTCTTGATGGGCATAAGCCCCCAGCACCACCTCTCGCACCCGCCCGAGCAGCTCGCGGAACGTGGGGTCGCCCGCGAGGTCAGTGCGCAGCACCAGGGTGTTGACAAAGCAGCCGATCAGCCCCTCGGTCTCCACCTGCGTGCGCCCGGCAATGGGCGCGCCCACCGCAATGTCGTCTTCCCCGGTATAGCGGTGGAGCAGGGTTTGGAGCGCCGCCAGCAAGGTCATGAACAAGGTGGCCCCTTCCTGCCGGCTCAGAGCATGGAGCGCCGCGCTCAGCGTCTGGGAGAGCACGAAGGAGTGCCGTGCCCCCCGAGGGGTCTGCACGGCCGGCCGTGGCCGATCAGTGGGCATCTCCACCCGGTGCAGGCCGGCCAGCTGTCGACGCCAATAGGTCAGATGGTGATCCAGGGCTACCCCCTGCAGCTGCTGCCGCTGCCAGACCGCGTAATCCGCGTACTGAACGGACAACTCCGGGAGCGGCGAGGGTTGGCCGGCAGAGAAGGTGCCATAGAGGACTGCCAAGTTCCCGCAAGAAGATCCCCAGGGACCAGGCGTCAGATGTGATGTGATGCATGACCAGGAGCAGGACGTGCTCCTGCTCGCCCAGTCGCAGCAGGGTGGCGCGGAGCAGCAGATCGTGAGCCAGGTTGAAAGGGCGTTGAGCCTCCGCGTTGAGCAGGTGCCGCACCGCGGCTTCACGTTCTGCCTCCGGGCTCGCGCTCAGGTCGAGGGTCGGCAGAGGTTCCGTGCGGCTCTCGGCGATGATCTGCACCGGGCAGCCGTCCACGGAGGCAAGGGTGGTGCGCAAGGCTTCATGGCGGCGCACGATCTCGTTGAGGCTCCGCTCTAAGGCCGTCACATTGAGTGCCCCTGTCAGGCGGAAGGCGGCGGGGATGTGATAGGCAGAGCTATCCGGCTCCAATTGGGCGAGAAACCAGAGTCGCTCTTGGGCAAACGACAGTGGCAGCGTACCGCCTCGGGAGACAGGTAGGACGGGCGGAGTCTGGAGGCCTCGCTTTGCCCGAGCGGTGGTCTCGAGACCATCGGCTAGACCTGCAACCGTAGGCGTCGCAAACAGAGCGCGCAGGGGTAGCTCTACTTTAAAAGTGCGGCGCAGTCGGGAGATGATCTGCATGGCCAACAGAGAGTGGCCCCCCAGCTCAAAGAAGTTATCGTGGACGCCAACCTGCTCCAGCCGCAACACGTCAGCCCAGATCCCCGCCAGCACCTCCTCGACCGGGGTGCGTGGTGCTATAAAGGCTCCCCCCAGTTCGGGCCTGACTTGGTCAGACGCCGGCAGCGCGCGGCGGTCCACCTTGCCGTTCGGCGTCAGCGGCAACGCGTCCAGCAGCACGAAGGCGGATGGCACCGTGTATGCAGGCAACCGCTCCTTCAGAAAGCCGCGTAGTTCACTCTCGGCGGGGACCGGCCCCTGACGGGCGACAACATAGGCTACCAGCCGCTTGTCGCCAGGCGTCTCCTCCCGCACCACCACTACACTCTCGCGTACGGCGGGGTGTTGGCCCAGCACCGCCTCGACCTCTCCCAGCTCAATGCGGAAGCCGCGGATTTTTACCTGGTGGTCGATACGCCCACGAAACTCGATGTTCCCATCTGGCCGGTGGCGGGCCAGGTCTCCAGTCTTGTATAGGCGCGCCCCCGGCTCGACGCTGAAGGGGTGCGGGATAAACTTCTCGGCGGTCAGTTCGGGTCGGTTCAGGTAGCCCCGCGCCAGGCCGACACCGCCGATGTACAGCTCGCCCAGCACACCCACGGGGACCGGCTGCAGATGGGAGTCCAGCAGATAGATCTGCGTGTTGGCAATGGGACAACCAATGGGTGGAAGTGCAGGCCAATCACTTGGTGAACCCGTTAGGGTGAAAGCAGTGACAACATGACTCTCGCAAGGCCCGTACTGATTGTGCAGAGTGCAACCATTTAGCTTTCCGAATAAGCTCGCGATCTGCCGAGTTAGCTGCAACTGCTCGCCGGCAGTGATGATCTCACGAACGCCGGTCAGAATTGATCCCTGGTCCTCAACTACCTCGGCCAGCTGCTGTAGGGCGACAAAGGGAAGAAACAGTCTTGCAACCGCTTCGTCTGTAAGGTAATGCCACAAACCTACAGCATCTCGCCGCATTTCTTCTGAGATCAGGACCAATGTTCCGCCTGAGCACCAGGTGGAGAAGATCTCCTGAAAAGAGACATCGAAGCTGAGAGAAGCGAATTGCAGAGTCCGTGCTCCGCGGGGGAGTGTCGAGTCTTGGAGTTGCCACGAAAGCAGGTTACAGAGGGGACGGTGACTCATAGCCACCCCCTTGGGCCTCCCTGTGGAGCCCGAGGTGTAGAGCACATAGGCCAGGTTGTCGGTCGTTCCCTGACAGAGCAGGTTCGTCTCTCCCTCTTGGGCGATGGCCGCCCAGTCGGTATCTAGACACACAACCTTTGTGCCGTCCTGCGGCAATCGCTCTACCAGCCGCTGCTGCGTCAGCAGGACCAACGCCTGCGCATCCTGCAGCATGAAGGCCAGCCGCTCCTTCGGATACGCCGGATCCAAGGGAACATAGGCCCCGCCCGCCTTGAGGATGCCAAGAAGACCGACCACCATCTCCAGCGAGCGCTCGACGCAGATACCTACCAGCACCTCAGGCCCCACGCCTAATCCTTTCAGGTAGTGTGCCAGTTGATTCGCTCTCCGATTCAGTTCCCAGTAGGTTAGTGTTTGCCCTTCGCAGACCACCGCCACGGCCGCGGGCGCGCGCTCGACTTGGGCTTCAAAGAGCTGAGGGAGGCACACATCCTTGGGGTAAGCGACCGCAGTCTGGTTCCACTCCACCAGCACTTGCTGCCGCTCGGCCTCCGTCAAGAGCGGCAACTCTGAGAGGCGCCGCCCGGGATCGGTCGCGATGCCTTCGAGCAATTGCTGGAAATGCCCCAGCCTCCGGGTAATCGTGGGGGTGTCAAAGCGGCGACAATCGTAACTGATCTGCAACAACAATTCCGGGCCTGGCAGTGCCAGCGTTTTGAGGGGGTAGCCTGTCCTCCCCCCTTCGGAACGAAGGGTCCGGACGTCCAGACCTCCACCCATCTCGTTTAAGAAGCCCCCCACCGCCGCGTTCTCAAATACCAGGATGCTCTCGAACAGGGGTAGGCCCCGGGGTATCTCACTCCATCTCTGGACCTCGACCAGCGGGCTGTACTCGTATTGCCGCAGCTCAACCATCTGGCTTTGGAGGCGCTTCAGCCAAGGCAAGAGTGAATCGTCCGCAGCCACCTGCACCCGCACCGGTAGGGTGTTAATAAAGAGCCCCACCATAGACTCAACGCCCGCCAAGTCAGGCGGGCGACCGGAGACGGTCGCCCCAAAGATCACGTCTTCCTCGCCACTGTAGCGACTCAAGAGTAGTGCCCAGGCCCCCTGCACGAGGGTACTCAGCGTCAGTCGCTGCTCCCGGGCCAGGGATTGCAGCTCTGCCGTCGCGGCCCGCGACAGGCGGAGCTGCTGCTTCCCGTAGACGATCTCCTGGCCGGTCGTGCTGCCAGATGCCCGGTCTACCCCCAGGGCAGTCGGTGTCGTGAAACCTTTGAGCCCTTGCCGCCAGAAGACCTCGGCTCGGGACAGATCCTGCCGCCGCAGCCAAGCGATGTAGTCTCGGTAGGAAGGGGCCGGTTCCAGGTATAAGTCCTCACCTTGCTGGAACGCTTTGTGAAAGGCACAGACGTCTTTAAGGACCAGGGAGCCGGACCACATATCCAGCAGTAAGTGGTGCCTGCTCCAGATAAAATGATAGGCGTCCTCGGCTACCTGGATAAGGAATAGGCGCATCAGCGGCGCCCGGGATAATTCGAAGCCCCGGTCTCGATCCGCCGCCAGGAAAACCTCCAGCCGCTCTTGCTGCTCGGCCGGGGACAGCCCTCGCCAGTCGTGCTGCATCCAAGGCAGTTTTACCCGCTGGCGCACGACCTGGAGTGGCTTGTCGCGCTGCTCCCATAGG
Source organism: uncultured Verrucomicrobiae bacterium (assembly GCA_963824895.1). GTDB lineage: Bacteria > Verrucomicrobiota > Verrucomicrobiia > Chthoniobacterales > Terrimicrobiaceae > DASTFP01. Next base: position 121,444 of record CAWGQS010000005.1, read on the forward strand.
AAGAGCGTGCGCAAAATGGGGTGCCGTTCCACCACCCGCTGCCAGGCTCGTATGAACGCCGAGACGTCGAGGTCTCCGTGAAGGGTGTAAACAGTCTGCTGGAAGTACACCCCTGACTCGGGAGCGGACAGGGTGTGAAAGAGCATGCCCTTCTGCATGGGCGCAAGGGGGTAGATGTCTTCGATGTTGTTCTTGTCCATGCCCGCTTTACTCCTCAAGCTCGCCCAGTTCTGCGATAACCTCGTCAAGCTCTTTTTGGCTCAGATCCGCTTCGGGAAAGTCCGAGGGTGTGTAACCCCCCGCCTCAGGGGACCGGCTGTCGGCGATGAGCGCCCGCAGCGCCTCCATAAAACCTTGGGCCACGCGCTCGATCGTCGCCCGCCGGTGCAGGTTCTCACTAGAGGTCCAATCCAGTTGCAGCCGACCCTCAATGATGCACCCGTTGACCGCCAGCGGATAGTGTCGACTTCCCTGCACGCTGCGGGTTGGGCCACTAGAATCCCTAGCCCAGGCAAATGGAGAAGACACAGGCAGCACCTGATCAAACTGGCCCAGATAGTTGAAACTCACCTCGGGCTGAGGCAGTGCCCGGAGTCTTTCAGCGATGGCCGCGTCCCCGCTGAGATAGCGCAGCAAGCCATAACCGATGCCTCGGTTCGGGATGCGGCGGAGTTGTTCTTTGACCGACTTCAAGGCTTCCCCTGGACGTGAGGGCCTCTCCAAATCGAGGAGTACGGGGAAGCGGGTGGTGAACCAGCCTACCGTGCGGGATAGGTCCACAGCCTCCTCAATGACCTCCCGTCCGTGGCCCTCCAGGTCGATTAAGAGCGACCGTGCTCCGGTCCACTGGGCAAAAGCTTGCACCAGGGCCGTAAGCAACACGTCGTTGATCTGGGTACGGTAGGCCGCCGGAACCTCCTGGAGCAGCGCCCGGGTCTCTGCGGTGCTGAGCGAGACGCGTACGGTGCGGGCCGATGCCACCGTGTTGCCACCGCCCGGATAGTCTACCGGCAGGCGGGAGGACCGTGTCCAGGACTGCGAGAGCCAATAGGTTGTCTCGCGTTGTAGGGCTCCTGATTGCGCGTAGTCCGCCAGGCGCTGTGCCCAACGCTTGAACGAGGTTGTCTTGGGCGGTAGTTGTATTGCCTCGCCCCGACTGAGCTGTTGGTAGGCCGTCCAAAGGTCCTCCAGCAAGATACGCCAGGAGACACCGTCGATGGCCAGGTGGTGGATGACGAGGAGCAGGCGGCCCGGCTTTTGCGGACCCAAGTCAAAGAGGGCGCCGCGCAGGAGCGGCCCCTCCATCAGGTTCAGACTGGCCTGCAATTCGGCTGCTGTCGCCTCAACAGCCGGCTCTTGCCCCGCTTCCGCCAGTGCCGACAAGTCTACCCCTGAGAAGGGGATAGCGTCATCAGGGCCGGCGTTAATCTGTTGCCAGCCCGATGCCAGGCGCACAAACCGCAGGCGGAGCGCGTCGTGGTGCAGGAGCAATTGCTGCAAGGCCTGCTCCACCAGAGCCGGATCCAGGGCTTGCCGCACTTCCAGCAGAACCGCCTGATTGTAGTGGTGCGGGTCAGGGAGGTGCTGTTCGAAGAACCAGCGTTGAATGGGCGTGAGCGGCACCGCGCCTGTCACCGGACCTTGTTCGACCTGGACCGCCGGGGTTGTGCCGGCCGTCGCCAACTCGGCGACCGTCTGGTGCTGAAACAGTTGTTTGGGGGTGAGGCGGAGCCCCGCCTGATTGGCTCGGGCGATAATCTGAATGCTGAGGATAGAGTCCCCGCCCAACTGGAAGAAGTTGTCGTGGACGCCGACCCGTTCGAGCCTCAGGACTTCAGCCCAAATCTCTGCCAGTATCTTCTCGACGGGCGTGCGAGGGGCCGCAAAGCTCTCTCTCAGCTCGGGCCTGGCCTGGTCAGGTGCGGGCAGTGCCAGACGGTCCACCTTGCCGTGGGGTGTTAACGGCAAGGCGTCCAAGATCACGAAGGCCGCGGGCACCATGTAGTCGGGCAGTTTCGCCTTGAGGAAGTCGCATAGATCACTGCTTGTGTATACCTGGCCCGGGTGCGGGAGGATGTAGGCCACCAGGCGTTTATCGCCGGGAACATCCTCGCGAGCTGTGACTAAGGCCTCGCGCACGGCGGGGTGGCGACCCAGCGTTACTTCGACCTCCCCCAGCTCGATGCGAAAGCCGCGGATCTTGACCTGATGGTCAGTGCGACCCAGGAACTCGATGTTGCCATCAGGGAGATACCGGGCAAGGTCGCCAGTCTTATACAGGCGAGCCGCTGGGTCGCTGCTAAAGGGGTTCGGGATGAACTTCTCGGCGGTGAGTTCCGGCTGGTTGAGGTAGCCGCGAGCCACGCAACTACCGCCGATGTGCAGCTCGCCAGGAATTCCAACAGGGACAGGCTGCCGGCGGCGGTCTAGCAAATAGGCCTGAGTATTAGGAAGCGGGCGTCCTATCGGAACCGTTGAAGAACTGTGGTCGTTTTGGTTTTTCTGCACCCGGTAGGTCAGCACCCCCACGGTAGTTTCTGTCGGCCCGTAGTGGTTGACAATGGAGCAGCAGGCCATCGCTTGCAGCCGCTCTACCCAGTCCCGACGTGAAGCTTCACCGCCTATAATCAGCAAACGGCGCGGCAGGAGTCGCTCGGGGTGGGACGAGGTCTGTAGGGCAACCAGGTGAGACGGGGCGATTTTGAGAAAATCGATCGGATGACGGCAAAAATACTCGCCCAGAGCCTGCGGGTCAGAAGCTCGGTCTTCAGATATGACGTGGAGACAGCCCCCGGAAATTAATGAGGGGAAAATAACCGTTTGGCTCGTATCCACGGCAAGCGGTTGGACCATGGCAAAGCTGGTCCCGGGCTCCAGGTCGCAGCGGTCCCGGATGCCCTGCACGTAGTGAAGGATCTGCCGGTGCTCAATAAGGACTCCCTTCGGCTTTCCCGTCGAGCCGGAGGTGTAAATCACGTAAGCCAGGTTCTCAGGCTGGGCCGTGCTGACCGGGTTTTCTTCACTCTCTTGGGCGATGACGCTCCCAGCCCGAGTCCAGGCACACTATCTGTGCTCTGCGCTGGGGAAGCCCAATCACCAGCCGCTCCCGGGTTAACAGCACCGGCGCCTGGGTGTCCTCCAAGATGAAGGCCAGTCGATCTTTGGGATACGTCGGATCCAAGGGAACATAGGCCCCGCCCGCCTTGAGGATGCCCAGAAGACCTACCACCATCTCCACCGAGCGCTCGACATAGAGGCCCACCAGCACCTCGGGCCCCACCCCGAGAGACTGCAGGTAATGCGCCAGTTGATTGGCGCGCCGGTTCAACTCTCGGTAGGTCAGTTCTTGCCCCTCACAAACTACCGCCACGGCCGTGGGCGTCTGCCCCACCTGGGCCTCAAAGAGCTGGTGGAGGCACTGCCCCCGTGGGTACTCCCTCATAGTGTCGTTCCACTCCACCAGCAGTTGCTGCCGCTCGGCAGCGGTCAAGAGTGGGAGTGCGGAGAGGCGCTGCTCAGGGTCGGCCACAATGCCTTCGAGCATGGTCTGGAAGTGCCCCAGCAGACGTGTGATGGTTGCGGCGTCGAACAAATCGGTGTTGTACTCCACGGTCGCCCTCAACCCGTCCGTCGCCTCAACCAGGGTCAGGGTTAGATCAAACTTCGCCGTGCCCTTGTCCACTCGCACAGGGCTCACAATCAGGCCCGGCAGCTCTATGGCCGACGTCGGGGCGTTCTGCAGGACGAAGAGCACCTGAAACAGCGGCGCGTGGCTAAGATTCCGCTCCGGCTGCAGTTCCTCTACCAGCTTCTCAAAGGGCAGATCTTGATGGGCATAAGCCCCCAGCGCCACCTCCCGCACCCGCCCGAGCAGCTCGCGGAACGTGGGGTCGCCCGCGAGGTCAGTGCGCAGCACCAGGGTGTTGACAAAGCAGCCGATCAGCCCCTCGGTCTCCACCTGCGTGCGCCCGGCAATGGGCGCGCCCACCGCAATGTCGTCTTCCCCGGTATAGCGGTGGAGCAGGGTTTGGAGCGCCGCCAGCAAGGTCATGAACAAGGTGGCCCCTTCCCGCCGGCTCAGAGCATGGAGCGCCGCGCTCAGCGTCTGGGAGAGCACGAAGGAGTGCCGTGCCCCCCGAGGGGTCTGCACGGCCGGCCGTGGCCGATCAGTGGGCATCTCCACCCGGTGCAGGCCGGCCAGCTGTCGACGCCAATAGGTCAGATGGTGATCCAGGGCTACCCCCTGCAGCTGCTGCCGCTGCCAGACCGCGTAATCTGCGTACTGAACGGACAACTCCGGCAGCGGCGAGGGTTGGCCGGCAGAGAAGGTGCCATAGAGGACTGCCAAGTTCCCGCAAGAAGATCCCCAGGGACCAGGCGTCAGATGTGATGTGATGCATGACCAGGAGCAGGACGTGCTCCTGCTCGCCCAGTCGCAGCAGGGTGGCGCGGAGCAGCAGATCGTGAGCCAGGTTGAAAGGGCGTTGAGCCTCCGCGTTGAGCAGGTGCCGCACCGCGGCTTCACGTTCTGCCTCCGGGCTCGCGCTCAGGTCGAGGGTCGGCAGAGGTTCCGTGCGGCTCTCGGCGATGATCTGCACCGGGCAGCCGTCCACGGAGGCAAGGGTGGTGCGCAAGGCTTCATGGCGGCGCACGATCTCGTTGAGGCTCCGCTCTAAGGCCGTCACATTGAGTGCCCCTGTCAGGCGGAAGGCGGCGGGGATGTGATAGGCAGAGCTATCCGGCTCCAATTGGGCGAGAAACCAGAGTCGCTCTTGGGCAAACGACAGTGGCAGAGGACCGCCTCGGGAGACAGGTAGGACGGGCGGAGTCTGGAGGCCTCGCTTTGCCCGAGCGGTGGTCTCGAGACCATCGGCTAGACCTGCAACCGTAGGCGTCGCAAACAGAGCGCGCAGGGGTAGCTCTACTTTAAAAGTGCGGCACAGTCGGGAGATGATCTGCATGGCTAACAGAGAGTGGCCCCCCAGCTCAAAGAAGTTATCGTGGACGCCAACCTGCTCCAGCCGCAACACGTCAGCCCAGATCCCCGCCAGCACCTCCTCGACCGGGGTGCGTGGTGCTATAAAGGCTCCCCCCAGTTCGGGCCTGACTTGGTCAGACGCCGGCAGCGCGCGGCGGTCCACCTTGCCGCTCGGCGTCAGCGGCAACGCGTCCAGCAGCACGAAGGCGGACGGCACCATGTATGCAGGGAGCTTCGTCTGCAAGAAGCTATACAGCTCACTGACGGTGGGTATCTGTTCCTGGTGAGGAACGACATAGGCCACCAAGCGCTTCTCACCCGGCACATCCTCCCGGGCCAGCACCACACTGTCCCGTACGCCCGGGTATTGTCCGAGCGTCGCCTCGACCTCCCCCAACTCGATGCGAAAGCCGCGGACCTTGACCTGAGAGTCAAACCGACCCAGGAACTCTATGTTACCGTCCGATAGATAGCGGGCGAGGTCGCCGGTTCTATACAACCGTGCCCCTGGCTTAACGCTAAACGGGTGCGGGATAAACTTCTCGGCGGTCAATTCGGGGCGATTGAGATAGCCCCGAGCCAGGCCTGTCCCCCCAATATATAGTTCACCGGGAACGCCGACAGGGACAGGGCACAGCGAACCGTCCAGCAAATACACCTCAGTGTTAGCAACAGGCCGCCCGAGAGGAATCGACGAGACGGCTTTGTCAAGTCGCTTGGGAACATGGTAACAACAAGCGAACGTTGTGCTTTCAGTCGGGCCGTAGCCGTTGATGATCTGCGTAGCAGGTAACAATGCAAGAGCACGTTGCACATGAGCGACTGAGAGTGCCTCACCACCAGTCAATAGTTGCCGCACGCCTGATAAGGCTTCCGGGTCTTCATCGATCACGGCGTTAAACAGCGAGGCTGTCAGCCATAAGGTGCTGACTCCTTGTTGTTGGATGAGGCGACCCAGGTCCTTGGAGGTCAGAATCCCTTCCGGGAAAAGAGCGAGCCGCGCACCGTGTAGTAATGCCCCCCACACCTCAAAAGTAGACGCATCGAAGGAAATCGGTGCGAGCTGGAGGAAGGTCTCCGTCGCACCTAGGTGAACGTAATCCACTCCGAATAACAAACGAGCCACGCCACGGTGGGGGATCGCTACGCCTTTAGGGGTACCAGTGGAACCCGACGTATAGGTCACGTAGGCCAGGTTTTCCGCTGTGACCGCAGTGACGAGATTCTCCTCGCTCTCTAGCGAGATGGCTTTCCAGTCTGTGTCCAGGCACACCGCTTTGGCTCTGTCGTCAGGAAGCCCCTCTATGAGCCGCCCTTGGGTCAATAGGACTGGCACATGTGTGTCCTTTAGCATGAAAGCCAATCGCTCCTGTGGATATGCCGGATCCAACGGTACATAGGCGCCCCCCGCTTTCACGATACCTAAAAGCCCCACCACCATCTCCAGGGAGCGCTCCACACAAAGGCCCACCAACACCTCCGGCCCCACGCCTAAAGTCCGCAAATGGTGCGCCAGCTGATTCGCCCGCCGGTTCAGCTCTCCGTAGGTCACTTGCTCGTCCGCAAACACTACGGCGACAGCTTCGGGTGTCTGCTCGACCTGAGCCTCAAAGAGTTGGTGGATACACTGATCTTGCGGGTAGTCCGCTGCCGTGTCGTTCCATTCGACCAGTAGCTGCTGGCGCTCCTGGTCCGTCAGGAGTGACAAGTCTGAAAGGCGTTGTTCAGGGTCAGCGACCATGGCTTGCAGTAACATTTGGAAATGCCCCAGCATGCGGGTAATCGTGGCGTCGTTAAAGCGGCGTCGCTCATAGGTAATCTCTAGTAAGAGCTCTGGCGCTAAATACCCGGTTACTGTGAGGGGATAATTGGTCGGCCCCAGGAGCCGAAAGTCTCGGTTCTCCCAGCTCCCACCCTGCGCCCGTAAAGCCGAGTCCAAAAGGTAGTTCTCGAAAACCATGAGGCTCGCAAACAACGGCTCTCCCGGGGGGATATCACTCCACCCCTGAACCGTGACCAGTGGAGTGTGCTCGTAATTTCGTAGGGCCTTCCGCTGAGCCCGCAACTCTTTCAGCCATGGGAGGAGCAACCCCTCAGGAGACACGCGCACCCGCATCGGCAGGGTGTTGATAAACAACCCTACCATGGACTCGGCTCCCTCTAGCGCCGACCGATGCCACGCCCGGGTGACGCCGAAGACGACCTCCTCCTCGCCACTGTAGCGGCTCAGGAGCAAGGCCCAAGCTCCCTGCAAGAGGGTATTGGGGGTCAAATGATGATGTGCCAAGGAGCGCAGGGCCGACGTCAACGTCTCAGAAAGCTGCACCCTTTGCTTGCCATAGCCTTCTTCCTCATCGGACTGGGTATCGCGAGCGCGGTCTACACCCAAGGGTGTGGGAGCGAGGAAGCCGCTGAGCCGGCGTCGCCAGAAGCTCTCCGCCGCGCTCAGGTCCTGCTGCCTTAGCCACTCGATGTAGTCGCGATACGGGCGCGGGGGTTGTAACTGTAAGTCTCGGCCCCGGCAGAAGGCCTCATACAAAGCAAAGAGTTCCTTCAGGAGGACTAGGCGGGAACGACCATCTAACAGCGCATGGTGCGAGGTCCAGACGAGCTGGTAGTCGGCCTCAGCCATCCGAAAGAGCGCCAGACGCATGAGTGGCGCCTCAGTGAGGACAAAGCCTCGCCGCCGATCAGCTTCCAGAAAGGCCTCCAGTCGGTTGTCTTGCTGCCCAGCAGACGCCCCATGCCAGTCGCGGTATTCCCAGGGGACGCTGACCTCTCGCTGCACCTCCTGGCAGGGCTCAGTGCCGCCGTCCCATCGGAACCGGGTTCTTAAGGCTGGGTGTAGCGCCACAACGCGCTGCCAGGCGCGCTCGAAGGCTGCGACCTGCAGGTCCTCATGCAAACCACAAATCAACTGCTGCACATACATCCCCGACTGCGGGGCATAGAGGCTGTGGAACAGCATGCCCTGTTGCATGGGGGACAGGGGGTAGGAATCCTCAGGCTGCTCTCGGTTCATCGTCGCTGCAACTTCTAAGCGTTTTGCCAGCGTTAGTATAGCAGCCCAGTTCCCCTAGCCTCCGGCGACCGATAATCGGTAGATCTGTGAGGGCTACCTCTTCTAATTTGCTTTCCCTGATACCTACGTCTGAGTAAAGGTCCCGGTAAAATCGCGACTTCTGCCACACGTGACGCAGTAAGGCGTGAAACGATCGTTGTTTGGTTCCGCAGGACTGTTTCCCGGTTCTGCTTGATAGTGTGGTTGATAGATGCTGTTGGATCTTGAGTCATAACGCCCTGTCCCACGGTGATTGAAACGTTCTTATTGCCTTGCGACCAGAGTTTCTTGCTGCGGGTTGCGTGCCGATCAGGCGGAAATTCAAGGTTCACTTCGGCGCGATTACTCATACCCTGTCTGTTCCGGTTTACCATTTCGCGCTAGGCACTCTCGGTGGCTCTTCGTTCTTCAATCTGCCAGTTTGTGCGCGGTTACCCGCCATGAGTAGAGTGGTGCCACCTTAGTAACTCAAGCTCTTGAGCTGTGTGGTCGATGCTGCCAATACTCGAAACGCATCTCGCTCATCCTGGTAGCTTTCAACTGCTGGCCGTGACCGATCCGTCGGTAGCTCCAATATCAAAGGTTCGGCCAACTACTACTTCCAGCAGGTGAGCTGTTTTTCTAGTTCCTCACCCCGCAACCGCTCACGTTGCCAAAGGGTTTCGGGGCTCTGCGTTTTGGCTTCGCCGGGAGGACGCGCTTGCGCGCAGGGCAGTCGAACTGAAGTTCTCATCCCACAGATAAGTCATCACCTCGACTGCGTTGAGCCGCCGGAGACGGTGCGATTCGCCCGAATCCTACTTAGTCTGGAGGGCCAGTTTGCGCCACTTAACCGAGGAATCCAGCATTACCAGCACGGGTCTTGAACTTAGGAAGTTGACTACAAACTCAGGACAGTCTTGGGTAGAGGGCCAAGGGTTGAACCCCTTCAGTGTCGTGTCCCAACGGGTTCGAATACCGATAGGGTCGCTATCGCCTTCGACGATGACACCGAACCCATCATGGCCTTCTCCGCCGGCTGAAAAAGCCCGGGATTGACTTCTGGGCCCCACTTTTGCTAAAGCCTTGGAAAGGAGTGGGAGGATGAAGCATCTCTGCTCGATCGCGATTCTCATGCTCGCAGCATGCAGCCGGGCCTTTGGCGATACGGCCAGCGACAAACGCGAGTTGACGCAGCTCGTCAACGACATCCACGTGGCCGTCGTCAACGCGGATATGGCCTTTCTGGAGGGCGTCCTGCACCAGGACTACGTCCATCACGGCCAGCGCGGCACCGTCGAGAAGCGGGCGCAGTATCTGGAGAACCGCAAGACCGGCCGCGTGGATTTTGAGTCGCTGGGTGCGGATAAGATCAAGGTCCGCCTCTACGGGGATACCGCCATCGTGACCTATCGCTCCACCGCCAAAGGAAAGGACCAACACGGGGAGATGGATTTCCAGCGCTCAGTAACCCGCGTGTTCCTTCGTCGGGACGGGCGCTGGCAGCAAGTCCACTCCCAGGCGACACTCATCCAGCCCGTAGCAGGTAGTCGAAACTGAAGTTCTCATTCCACCGGAGAGGGTGGGATTATCCCCGACTGGGTCGGGGCTCTGCATCTTGGCTTCGCCGTCAGGGGCGCTAGCGCGCGGGCAGTCGAACTGAAGTTCTCATCCCACCAATGGGTCACGACCTCGACTACGTCGAGCCGCGGAGAGGGTGGGATTATCCCCGACTGGGTCGGGGCTCTGCATCTTGGCTTCGCCGTCAGGGGCGCTAACGCGCGGGCAGTCGAACTGAAGTTCTCATCCCACCAATGGGTCACGACCTCGACTACGTCGAGCCGCGGAGAGGGTGGGATTATCCCCGACTGGGTCGGGGCTCTGCATCTTGGCTTCGCCGTCAGGGGCGCTAACGCGCGGGCAGTCGAACTGAAGTTCTCATCCCACCAATTGGTCACGACCTCGACTACGTCGAGCCGCGGAGAGGGTGGGATTCGAACCCACGGTGGACGCAAGGCCCACAGCGGTTTTCAAGACCGCCGCATTCAACCACTCTGCCACCTCTCCAAAAGGGCTGCAAGCTCTCTGCGACCCCAGCCGGATTTTAGATAGCGCTCCCTCTTCTCAGCGGTAGCGCGGTCTTGGTATTCTTCAAGTAAAACACGCTCCCAGGGACGCCACGCTTTGGTGGAACGAACTCTCCCAGCGTTGTGCGATCCCAAGCGCGCGTCGGGTTCAGCGGAGCTTCCAACGTATAGACGCGCCACCTGGTGCTTCGTAAGACATAGACGAAGTAACGCATTGATATGCGGTTTTTCGCGTGATGGTCCGCTCTGCGGACCAAACGTGACCACGTTTTTCGCCCAAGCGAAATCACGTGGCAAGACCGCCGCATTTCGCGTAATGGTCCTCGACCACGAGGGCCAAACGCGACCAGGGGCAACCGCTCTGCCACCTCTCCAAAAGGGCTGCAAGCTCTCTGCGGCCCCAGCCCGATTTTAGATAGCGCTCCCTCTTCTCAGCGGTAGCGCGGTCTTGGTATTCTTTCGCGTGATGATCCTGCTGATGGGCTCAAACGCGACCACGTTTTCCACCGCAGGTGGAATCACGTGGCAAGTAAAACACGCTCCCAGGGACGCCACGCTTTGGTGGAACGAACTCGCCCAGCGTTGTGCGATCCCAAGCGCGCGTCGGGTTCAGCGGAGCTTCCAACGTATAGACGCGCCACCATGGAGCTGCGTAAGACATAGACGAAGTAACGCATTGATATCCGGTTTTTCGCGTGAAGGTCCGCTCTGCGGACCTAACGTGACCACGTTTTTCGCCTAAGCGAAATCACGTGGCAAGACCGCCGCATTTCGCGTGATGGTCCTCGACCACGAGGGCCAAACGCGACCAGGGGCAACCACTCTGCCACCTCTCCAGGTTTTACCTTTTCCGCCCCGCGTCATCTCAGCAAGGGCGTCATCTCAGCCGTAGCGGTGCCTCACTATTGTTCAAGTAAAACACACTCTCAAGGTTGACCAACCCAGCGGACACTGGCCAGTTGCGCTAAAATACCTCTGATCGGCAACAGCTTGCTGGTCGAGCGCTTTTCCATATTGTTGCTTTACAAAAACATGATCGAGAAGTCTGGATCCGATCTTGTGCCTGGCGAGCCGAAGACGCAAACGCTTCCCAATGGCTACAAGGTAACGTACCGCAACGATTGCGAGCTCGGGGTCATTTACGAAGATATTTTCAAAAGGAAAGTTTACTTTTTTGAGGCGAACAACAACGAGCCGTTCATCATCGACTGTGGCGGTCACATTGGCCTCGCGGTTCTCTATTTCAAGAGTCTTTATCCGCGGGCCAAAATTTTGACGTTCGAGCCAAACCCGGAGACGTTTGCTCTCCTGCAGAAAAATATCGCTCAGAACGACCTTCGCGGAGTTGAGGCCATGAATATGGCTCTTACGCGGGATGCGAGTAACGATGCGATCCTGTACGTGGGAGAGAATTTTCTTAAGGCATGGGATTCGACAGATACGATCGAGCCGAATCTCTGGTTCAATATGCACGAGTATAGGGGCATCCCGGTGAGGTCCACCACGCTCTCCTCGTATGTCCATGGAAGGGTTGATTTCATTAAGCTTGATATAGAAGGCGCGGAGCTTGCCGTGCTCGACGAGCTCAACGGCAAACTAACCGCCGTTGCGGCGATAACCCTGGAGTATCACCAGAATCCGGCGAACCTTACCGAAGGCAAGTTGGAAAAGATCATCGAGAAACTTGGCCAAAGTGGCTTTCAATACGAGATTTTCCACGAGGCAGAGCCTGTCGATCTCCACCGGTTACCAAACGATTCCGTCTATCAACTTATTGTTCGAGCGACCCGATGAGGTTCTCGCCCGCTCCGTGCTCCTCAGGTGCTCGATCAGCCTTTGGTAGAGCGCGACATAGTTTTGCGCCATTTTTTTTGAATCGAAGAGGCGCTCAGCCCGAGCCCGGCACTCACCGTAGTCGATGCGATGCAAATCCTTGACCCGTGCGGCCATTTCTTCGACCGAGGAGACCAGAAAGCCTGACTTCCCCTCTTCTACGATTTCTCTCATGGAGGCGCGATTCCACGCAATGATCGGGGTTCCGGCCGCCAGTGACTCGAGCGCGACTGTTGGCAAGGGGTCGTCCCACTGGATCGGCAGTAACATCGCCTTGGCCGCTCCCAGGAGACGTACTTTCTCTTCGAAATTGGCAGGACCGATATACCTGACACGATTGTCATCGATGAGGGGTCTGATTTCGCGTTCGAAGTATTCTTCGCTTCCGAATGTGGTCCCCGCGACAACAATGGGCTCGTTCGCAAGCAGCGCGGCCTCGATCGCTTGTCGCGTGCCCTTCGTCTCGTTTATGGCACCGAGATAGCCGAGATAGTCGCGGTTGGAATGGCGCGGCGCGGGCCATTTATGGAGGGGAAGTCCGTTGTGGATCACCTCAGCTTCTCCCTTGAAGGATGCCCGTTGGAAATGGCTTGGGAATACGCTCGTCACGCTCTTGAGGAGCCGCTCCCAACGTGCCCTAAAAAAGGTGTTGTAGTCGTCCGTCGGGTGATGCCAGTGGAGTTCGTCAAATTGGACGGGGTGATGAACCGTGGAAACGAGCGGAATGGGAAGCAGGTGAGCAAACGCCGTGGAATAAAAGCGCGTATGATCATGAATTACGTCGAAGTTCTCCCAATCTTGGAAGGCGGCGGCGATGGTTATGACCTTTCCGAGAATGGTTTCGGACGCGTATTCGAATGCTGAAAGGGGAACAAGCGTTCCGCTGGTGGAAGATCCGGCTGGCGCATACAAGGTCACCTCGTGTCCCAAGGCGACAAGTTCCTCGGTCAGGATGTAAACAATCTGTGACAGGCCATTTGTGCTTGAGTCGGTGATCGGCTCAAACAAAGTCCCAATCTGGGCGATGCGAAGCTTTTTCATTCCTTAATCGGGTCGGTTGACGCGGTGCTCAGCGCGAGCCTGATCACCGTCGCGGCGTCCCGAAACAAACCGCGGGCTTTCTCACGCCTTTGCAAGATCAAATTGCGTGCGCTTAAAAATTCACTCTGCCACAGCTCATTTAGCAAAGCGGTGATGCTCACCAAACACGGCCATGGAAGCCATTCTAGCGGCCGCCGGACAGATTTAGCGGCCTCCACTGGTTCTTTCAAGTCCCCAGCGATCCCGATGCACGGAATCCGCAGATCTGATTTGTCGTGGAAACACGGGAGGTCGGTGCCTGATGTTGTTGATGTGGGCGAGGCTCTTTGTTTAGAATCTCTCTGGTGCAGACGACGCCTTCCCCCGTTGGTAATTCGCGACAGATTTTTGTTTGTGAGCGCTGATCTGGACGCAGCCGTGCGCTGGTTGTCCTTACCCTGCGCTCTCCTAGTCTTCTGAAGCGAAGAAATGCCGACTCTGGAAGAAAACCGATTCTGGGACAAATACGATTGGCCGAAAGACGGAGATGAATGGACCGATCAAGCGGCGCATTGCGACATGAATTATGCCGTTTGGAAGCAAGATGTCGTTTCTGCATTTATCACTCCGAATATTCCAGCGAATGCCACGGCCCTTGAATTGGCGATGGGCCATGGGCGCTGGACGCCCTTCCTGGTCCAGCGCTCCCGTCGCTATATCGGCGTAGACTTTGGGCCCTCTTGCGTGAAGTTCTGTCGAGCACGCTTTGCGAATTTGCGGGACGCAGAGTTTCACAACAATGACGGCCGGACGATTCCGATGGTTGCGCGCAACTCGGTCCAGTTCATTTGGTCGTTTGACTCGTTTGTTCATATCGAACCGGATATCACTGCTGGTTACGTGGCAGAGTTCGCGCGGCTCCTTTCACCGGGGGGACGATGCGTGATTCACCATCCCGGCACACCGAGCTTCTCGCAACGCTCGCAAGGTGGGCGTTCGGCCTTGACGACAGACCTTTTTGCCCGTCTGGCGCGCCATTGCGGCTTGGCTGTGCTTTCGCAGGTCGACTGTTGGGGTCCGGGCGGGCGGTCGAACACCAAGTTATTCGCGGACTGCATTTCTACCCTTGAGAAGCCTTTGGTAATTTCCTGAACAGCCGGCAGCAACAGTAAGGTGATGCAAATTTTGCGGGGCGTCGGAGTCGCTTGATCTAAACGCGACGGTGACGGATCCTGTTGACTATGTCGCAGACGGCCCTGCTTCTAGACGATTTTCTGATGCGTCATATTACCGAGGTCGGCCATCCTGAATGCCCGGAGCGGCTGGTGGCTATTCGGAAAGCGCTTGAGCCGTTCAAGGACGTTGTGCTCCTTTCGGCTCGTCGCGCCGATCTCGTAGATGTCACCCTCTGCCACGAATCTTCCTATATCGAAGGTGTCCTGAGCATCATCGCAGCAGGAGAAACTAAACTGGCAGGAGGTGATGTGAGCGTTGGACTGGAATCAGGTGAGGTAGCGTTGCACGCTGTGGGCGGCGTTCTTGACACCGTCGATGCCGTGCTTAGCGGTCGTGTCCAGAACGCGTTCTGTGCGGTGCGTCCGCCCGGCCATCATGCCCGGCCCGCCGCAGCCATGGGCTTCTGCCTTTTCAACAACATCGCGATCGCTGCTTGCCACGCCCAAAAGGAGCATGCCCTGGAGCGTGTTGCCATCATTGACTGGGATGTCCACCATGGGAATGGCACCCAGGAGATTTTCTACTCGGATGATTCTGTGCTCTTCTTTTCCACTCATCAGTGGCCCTGGTATCCAGGGACCGGGCATGCTTCTGAGAGAGGCGAGGGCAACGGTCTTGGCTTCACCATCAATTGCCCGTTGCCGGCGGGCTCCGGGCGCACCGAGTTCATGGAAGCGTTTAGGACACGGCTCCTCCCGGCGCTGAAAGACTTTCGACCGGAGTTGCTCCTCATCTCAGCGGGGTTTGATTCGAGGGCTGGGGATCCTCTTGGTCAGTTTCTGCTGACCGACACGGACTTTGCCGATCTTACCGACATGCTCTTAGATTTTGCGGCAGGAGCATGCAACGGTCGTTTGGTTTCTGTCCTCGAGGGGGGATATAATCTTGCCGGCCTAGGAAAGGCAGTCGCTTCACACGTTTCGCGGCTGGTCGGCTAATGGGTTTTTTCTTGCTTGAGCGCACCGAACTCAGCTATGGACTCTCTTATGATCAAAGCTGCCGCATCCCTCCTCGCCGCTGCTGCGGTCGTCGCAACGGCTCTGGCTGACATCCAACAACCGCCAGCTTCGGACTATGGTCCGACGCGGAAGCTCGGTCGGGGGTTGGGCAATGTTCTCTGGGGTCCGACGGAGCTGTTTGATTCCATGGCGGCGGTGAATTACTCGGAGGGCAATTCTGCGGCCTGGAGCTACGGCATAGTTCGAGGTATCGGCCGCTCGTTTGCCCGGCTTGGTTATGGCGTCTACGAGATGGTCACGTTTCCGTTTCCCACCGTTAAGGGGTCGTATCGTCCGCCTTATCGTAGTGACATTCCTTGGATCAACTCGGGCTATCAGGAGTTTCCTCCCGAGCTTGGATTTGAGACCCGTTACGACTACGTGCGCGAATACCAGCGGGATCCGTGGTGACTTAGTTTAAGCCGGCCGGCATCCACCGCTTGACGGCGCTTTAGGCTTTTTCGCTGCGGAGATACTTCGAGACAAATTGGTTTCGAAACTCGGCGAAACGTCCCTCGAGAATCGCGGATCTCGCCAGGCGCATGAGATTAAGGTAGAAGTGCAGGTTGTGCAGCGTGACAAGCCTCAACCCGAGGATCTCCTCCGCTTTGATTAAATGCCTGATGTACGACCGCGAAAAATTTCGACACGCATAGCACTGGCAGCCTTCCTCGATTGGACCGGGATCTTCGGCGAAGGCCGCGTTCTTCAGAGATAGGCACCGGTAATATGTGAATGCGGTTCCATTTCGCGCAATGCGAGTGGGAAGGACGCAATCGAACATATCCACTCCTCGCGCGATCATCTCAATCATCTGTGGAGGTGTCCCCAGTCCCATCGCATAGCGCGGCTGGTCTGTCGGCAGAGAGGCTTCCGCGCTTTCGATGGCCGAGAGCATCTCCGCTTCCGGTTCGCCCACGCTGACACCACCAATGGCGTAGCCATCAAAGCCGATTTCCAAGAGTCCACTCACGCTTCGTTCGCGAAGATCGGGATAAGACGAACCTTGAACGATTCCAAAGACCAAAGGCCGATCATGGTCGGCTGACTCGCGGTGCCACCACTCCTTGGAGCGAGCCGCCCAGCGGAGCGTCATTTCAAGACTGCGGGAAGCGTCTTCATGTGTGCATGGATGGGGCGGGCACTCGTCGAAAGCCATGACGATGTCCGAACCTAAATCCTTCTGGATCTCCATCGAACGCTCTGGACCGATGAGTGTCGGCGTGCCGTCGAGGTGATTCTGAAAGTAAACTCCCTCTTCGGTAACCTTCCGCAATCTGGCAAGGGAGAACACCTGAAACCCGCCGCTATCTGTGAGTATCGGTCCTGGCCAGCCCATGAACTTGTGCAGTCCGCCCTGTCTGGCGATCACCTTTTCGCCGGGACGAACGTGGAGATGGTACGTATTTCCCAAAACAATTTGGGCGCGCAGCTCATGAAGTTCGAGAGGAGAAACCGCCTTGACAGTTCCTTGCGTGCCTACAGGCATGAAGACCGGAGTTTCGATCGCTCCGCGCCGGGTCCGCAGTATACCCGCCCGCGCGCGGGAGGTTCGATCACGGGCAACAAGCGTAAATGCGGCCGTCAATCCTCGAGCGTCCAGATCGTTTTCCCGCTGACAATGGTGGTGACGGCACGTCCCTTAAGTTGCGCGCCGTGGAACGGGGTATTTCGAGAAAGCGAATGTGACTTATCTTTATCGAACGTCCATTCAAGGTCCGGGTCAATCAGAGTCACGTCCGCCGGTGCACCGATTGATAGTGTCCCGCGATCCAAAGAGAGGAGGCGGGCAGGGTTTGCAGTGAAGAGTTCGATAAGCCGAGGCAGGTCGATGATCTTTCGTTCGTGAACAAGGATCTGACAACAAAGGGCAAACTCCGTTTCGAGGCCTGTAATGCCGAATGGGGCTTGGTCGAGTTCGACTTCTTTTTCGTAAGAGGCGTGCGGAGCGTGATCGCTGCACAGGACCTCAAGGGTGCGGTCCGCCAAACCCTCCAGAAGCGCCTCGATGTCCCGTTCGGTGCGCAGCGGCGGGTTCATTTTATAATTGCTGTCAAAGGACTCGAGGCATCTGTCAGTAAGAGCAATGTGGTGAGGACAGACTTCGCCGGAGACCCTCACTCCCCTCGCCTTGGCGTCGCGCAGCAGGCGAACACTTCCACCGGAACTGATGTGCTGGCAGTGAACATGTGAATCGCAGAGTTCGGAAAGCAGGATATTGCGAGCGACAACGACCTCCTCACCGACACGAGGCCACCCGGGCAAGCCGAGCCGTAGACTCCATTCGCCCTCATGCATGACTCCATTGCCGACAAGCGAGTAATCCTGGCAGTGATCAAGAACGGGCAAATCGAACATCCGTGCATACTCGAGAGCACGGCGCATGACTTCGTGGTTTTGAACACAATGCCCGTCATCGGTGATCGCCACAATCCCCGCCGCAATCATTGATCCATAAGGAGCCAACTCTTCTCCCGCAAGGCCCTTCGTAATCGCGCCGGTCGTAAAGATATTGACGCTCGCAGTCGCCTGCGCCTTTTCCCGGATCAACGTAATCGTCCCGGCATTGTCTGCTACCGGGGTGGTGTTCGGCATGCACACCACGCTCGAAAATCCACCCGCCGCCGCCGCATGAGAGCCGCTCGCGATCGTCTCCTTATGTCCCTGGCCAGGTTCGCGAAAGTGCACATGCATGTCGATGAGACCCGGGGCGACGACAAGTCCCGATGCATCCAGGACTTCAGCATCCTTGAGTTGCTCGTCTGCAGTCGGCGGCGCGATAAAAGCGCCCTCCCGGATCCAAAGGTCGCCCGTTTCGTCACGGTTGTTCGCGGGATCAATAATTCGACCTCCAGCGATGCGAAGCGTCCTCATAAGGAAAGTCCGACCCCGCCCGCGCAGCAATAGAGCACGGCCATGCGCACCGCAAGCCCATTGGTGACTTGTTCGAGGATCACGCTGCGCGCACCGTCAGCCACGTCGCTGTCAATTTCCACGCCACGATTGATGGGGCCCGGATGCATGATGAGGCAGTCTGGCTTCAACTTGGCAGCGCGTGCCTTGCTGAGTCCAAACATCGAGATGTATTCACCGAGGCCGGGAAAATACTCCTTGCGCTGGCGTTCATGCTGGATCCGAAGAAGATTGATGACGTCAAAAGAGCCAAGGGCTTCATCCAGTCGGTGCACGACACGGACCCCCAGCCTTTCGAAGGTGCGCGGCACCAGCGTGGAGGGACCGACCAGAGTTACCTTGGCGCCCAGTTTCGTTAGCGCATGGATATTGGATCGCGCCACTCGACTGAAGAGAATGTCACCAACGATGGCGACCTGAAGTCCCTCGATCTTGCCGAGTCTTTCGAGGATTGTAAATGTGTCCAAGAGCCCCTGGGTAGGATGTTCATGCGCTCCGTCGCCCGCGTTGATGATGCTGGCGCTGAGCCTCTCTGCGAGAAAACGCGAGGAGCCAGCAGAGCTGTGTCGCAACACAATGATGTCTGCTCGAAGCGCCTGAAAATTCAGAGCCGTATCCTTGAGAGTCTCTCCTTTTTGAAGACTGGATGCGCTCGCCGAGATGTTGATAACATCCGCACTTAGACGCATTGCCGCGAGCTCGAACGACGTGCGCGTGCGCGTGCTTGGCTCGACGAAAAAATTTATCAGCGTTTTCCCCCGAAGGGCGGGAACCTTTTTCAAACTGCGCTCGCCCACTCCTTTGAATGCCCGGGCGGTCTCAAGGAGGTGCCAGATCTCTTCCGCCGTCAGTTCGTCAAGGCCCAGAAGATCTTTACGTGTCCAGCGGCTCATGATGGCTGCACGACTGTGACGCTATCAGGCGTCCCATCCAGGTTTTCGAAACGCACCCGAATCCGCTCCTCCCGCGTCGTGGGAAGATTCTTGCCGACATAGTCCGCGCGAATTGGAAGCTCGCGGTGTCCACGGTCGACGAGGACTGCGTATTGGATGCCGGCTGGCCGGCCGAAGGAGGAAATTGCGTCCAGCGCCGCACGGCAGCTTCGGCCGGTAAAGAGAACGTCATCGACCAAAACAATCACCCGCCCGTCGATTTTGATCGGCAGATCGGTCGGGACGACCGCAGTCGGCCGCCCGCGCGTGGAAATGTCGTCACGATGCATCGAAACGTCGACGGTGCCGAAGTCGGGCCGAATACCCTCGATGGCCTGAATATGATCTACTATCCGGCGCGCCACTTCAACGCCTCGGGTCGGGATTCCCGCGACGACCAACTCCGAAAGGTTTTCGTTACGCTCGACAATCTCGTGAGCGATGCGACGGATGGCTTTGCGGATCGCATCCGCGTCCATCACTAGGAGCTTGTCTTGCTGATTCGGCATTTCCCTTCGCAGCCTCTCGGGGCTGCATTAAAGGTCACGAACTAGGCGGCTTTGATTTGTTGCTTTGAACGTTCGTCCCGCCAAGCCGAACGGTATTTCACGATCCAATCCAGCAGGGCCCGTTCAAACCCGATGTCATGACCTGCCTTCTCACTCTCAATCCATTTGTGACGAAGGATCTCCTCCCTTTCGGCCAGAAACTCTTTGTAAAGAACTGAATTCTTCACGAGTTCCGAGCCCTCATTCCTTTGGGGATTCATCGTCTCGTCATTTAACGAGTCATTTCTCCTCTGTGTCAAACGCAATTTTCCTTCCTTCACTTCAAATTGCCTGCATAAATCACTTATGATACATAATTTGCGTTTATGATACGAGCTCTAGTGCAGTTCCACAGCTTGAAGAATTCGTTCTGCCATTTGTTGAAAAGTCACTCCTATAGGACCATTCGGATCACTGGCGACAAGTGGACGTCCTATGTCCCCAGATTCGCGCAGGGCGATTTCGATTGGCACCTTTCCCAGCAGCGGGACTTTGAGGCGCGCCGCCTCGCGTTCGCCGCCTCCCGTCCCGAAGATGTCATAACGGCGACGATCCCCCGGAGAGACGAAGTAGCTCATGTTTTCGACAATTCCGAGCACAGGAACGTTCGTTTTGCGGAACATCGCCACTGCCTTGCGTGCATCGATGAGGGCCACTTCTTGCGGTGTGGTCACGATGATGGCGCCACTGAGGGCAACGGTCTGAACGATGGTGAGTTGAATATCGCCAGTTCCAGGCGGAAGATCCAGGAGGAGGTAATCGAGGGGTTCCCAGGCGACTTGGCGAAGAAACTGTTGGGTGTAGCGAGTGACCATTGGACCACGGAGCACAGCCGGGGATCCATCATCGAGCAAGAAGCCCATCGACATTAGCTTTAGCCCCTCACGTTCTATCGGGAGGATGCGATCCTCGTCGTCAGCCGTCGGGCGTTCACTGGTGCCAAACATCATGGCGATGCTCGGTCCATAAAGGTCGCAATCGCATAAACCGGTGCGGACGCCACTAGCGCTCAGGGCAACGGCAAGATTCGCGGCGACCGTCGACTTCCCGACGCCTCCTTTGCCACTCGCCACGGCGATGACGTGCTTAACTCCTTCCAGGTTCTTTGGACTTGGCAAACTGCTCGCCTGCGCCGGGGCCTGGATATCGACCTTGACGTCGATACGCTCGACCCCGGGTAACCGAGAGAGAGCCGCTTGGGTCTCATCGCGAATTTGAAGCGCGATGGCCGGCTCGGCAGTTGTCAGAACGAGTTGCACAGCGACGTCTCCGTCCGCTATCTGGATCTCTTTCACCAAACCGAAAGAGACGATGTCCCGGGAAAAGCCGGGATATTTAACATTACGGAGCGTGTCGCGAATGGTCTGTTCGTCGAGAGGCGGCATGAAGTTTTTCAATATGCTTGCCGAAAGCGAGAGGACAAGGGCGGTCCTTAGGAGAGGTTCCGTAACGATAAGCGTCTAGAAAGACTTTCGCAGGTGGCTAGGCAGAATTCCGATTTGTTCGCGATATTTTGCGACGGTCCGACGCGCGATCGGGAGACCGCGCTCCGCGAGCATGGCGACGATATCCTGGTCGCTGAGAGGATGCCTCGAGTCTTCGGTGCGCACAATTTCGGCAATCGCCTGGCGCACGCTTTCGTTGCTCACAGACTCACCGTCGCTGGTCGTGTATCCGGAGGTGAAAAAATATTTCAGCTCGAAAAGGCCACGCGGAGAAGCCAGATATTTTCCCGAAACCGCGCGGCTCACCGTGGTTTCGTGGACACCGACAGCCTGGGCGACGGTACTCATGGTCATCGGCCGCAAGTGGGCCGGCCCAAGATCAAAGAAGTCCCGCTGACGCGCCACGATCTCGCGCGCGATATTCAAAAGCGTGTGCTGGCGTTGCTGAACACAGCGAATGAAAAACCTTCCTCCGCGAATCTTTTCGCGTAAATAGTCCCGCACTTCGCGGTCAGCGGCGGATTGCGAAAGCATGTCCTTGTAGCGATCGCCGATTCGGAGCGCAGGAATTTCGTCATCATTGAGCGACACGGTGTAGTCATCCCCGTCGCGCTCAACAGTCACATCGGGCAATATCGTTTGTTCCTCTTCGGACGAAAAGGGGCGGCCCGGTCGCGGTTCTAACCTGGCAATCGCCTCCGCCGCGTTCTGAACATCGCTCAAGGACACGTGGCACAACTTTGCAATTTCGGGCAGCTTTCTGCGACTAAGTTCTTCGAGGTAGTGCTGCACGATTCGACTCTCCAGACCATACTGCCGACCGTTCCGTCGCAACTGGAGGAAGAGACACTCGGAAAGGCTCCGCGCCCCCACCCCCGCCGGATCAAAGCCCTGCACCATGGCAATCACCTGCTCGGCCTCTTCTTCGCGGCATCCCGCTTGCGAGGCGATCTCGGCCGCCGTCGCACGCAAGTATCCTTGATCATCGATGTTACCTATTACGACAAGAGCGACGCCCCGATCCTGGGCGCTCATCTCCGAACCGTTCATCTGCTCCAGCAGGTGCTGCTGCAACGTAGGCGCTTTGGTTTGGGAATCAAAAAAATGCTGCCGCCGCGCCTGGGCATCAGCTGTCCACGGCTCGGAAGTTGCACGTTGCGCGTAGTATTCGTTCCATTGGTCAGTGAGCTCAAGCTTCTGCGAATCTTGGCTCGCCGGTTCACGGACAACTTCCCGCGGCTCCTCCTCAAGAGTCGGATTTGTCTCCAGCTCCGCGGTCACAAGCTGCCGAAGCTCCATCAGCGGCGCTTGCAAAATGTGCAAGCTCTGCTGCATCTGCGGCGAAAGCGTCTGTTGCAACGCCAGCCCTTGAATTTGCTCCATCCCCGCCATTGTTGGAGCCAAAGTCAAACACTTAACGGAAGGGAGCAAGCAATTTCCGCGCCAAAAATCGAATCAAGGGCTCGGCTCTCGCCAAGAAACTGCTTTGCTCAAAGTAGTTGTGCCTGCTGGAGGGTTTTACGTTTGTCGGATTCCGCTTCGATCTCCTTCACAAGAGTTTTAAATTCGCATTCCTGCAGGGCGGCGATGAGGTGATCGTATTGAGGCACAATTCCGAGGTCTTCAAGGGCTTTGGGAAGTGGCAGCTCATCGTCCAGGGCGATCATTTGTCGATTGGCTTGGATCAGCTCCTTTGCATTGGCAAGCCGCTCTCGCAATTTCTCCGGGACTACCGAGGTCAGACCCTGTAACAAATTTTCGACGGCCCCATAGGTTTGGATGAGCTGGGCAGCAGTCTTGGCTCCGACACCCGGAACGCCTGGAATATTGTCTGTGCTGTCGCCGGTCAGCGCGAGAATTTCCGCTATCTGCGAAGGTTCAACGCCCCATTTTTCTTTGATCTCCCGCGGACCTAAAAGCGCGAATGCATCGGAACCTGCGTCAGCCTTGGCGGTCGAATAGATCAGAACACGTTCACTAGTGAGCTGAAGGATATCTTTATCGTTGGTCGCGATGACCACATTGTGACCGGCAGCGACGGCTTTGCGGGTGTAGGAAGCGATAAGGTCGTCGGCCTCCGTCGCTGGCGCGCTCAGACTTGAGAAACCAGTCAGGGGCAACTTATGTTGCAGCCAAGTCTCCTGGGAACGCATTTCGAGAGGCATCTCCGGGCGATGTTGTTTATAGGCGGACTGAAGAGACGTTCTCCGATCTGGCAACCCGTGGTC
The DNA here is from genome assembly GCA_963824895.1 of uncultured Verrucomicrobiae bacterium. Taxonomy (GTDB): domain Bacteria; phylum Verrucomicrobiota; class Verrucomicrobiia; order Chthoniobacterales; family Terrimicrobiaceae; genus DASTFP01. The sequence goes on from CAWGQS010000005.1 coordinate 144,702, forward strand.
CCAAATGACGGCTCCAAGATCCGGTTTCAGATCTGTCACCATCTTTCGCATCGCCTTCAAGAATCCGTAGATTGCGTTGGTGGGCTCGCCACGCGAATTGGTGAGGCCCCGAATGGCAAAAAAAGATCGGTAGAGATAGTAATGACCATCGATGAGCAGAAGACGCATGGGCAGAAAGTACGGCCTCTGGCGCCGGGATGCCAGCGTGTTCCCGACTATCGCGACTTGACGGAGGCCGACTTGTTTTCTAGGTTGCGCCCCCTGCATGTTTTGTCGAGTTCTTGCGCCATTCCTTTTTGTCTCTGCGTTCTTGTGTCCAGTGATGGCGCAAACTCCGAGGGAAGCGGCGCCGCCGTCGGCGACGTTGGGCACAGTTTCTCGGGCGCCGGACTTCGTTGACGAGGCGAGTGCGTTTCAGGCTGCCGAGGACTTTTACGCGGCCAAGAACTACGAGAGCGCACTGTCCACCTACAAGCGCTTTCTGAAGGCTTATCCATCTTCAAAGCTCGCCTCCAAGGCTCAGCTTCAGATTGCCGATATTCTGCTGATTCAAGGGCGTTGGAACGCATCCTTCGACGCCTATCAGACTCTCATTACTCGTTATCCTGACACGCCGGAGTTCGAGGGGGCGGTGGCACGGCAGGTTCTCATCGCCAACTCGTATTTGGATATGAGGAAGGTGATGGTTCTTGGCTACGGGGTGCCGGTCCCGGGCATTACAGGAATCGAGAAGGCGGCGAAAATGTATGAGACGATCCTCAAGAATGCGCCGTACAGTATTTACGCGCCGATCACCCAGTTCAATCTCGGTCTCGCTTTCGAGCGCGGAAGGAAGATCAAGGAAGCGCGCGAAAACTATCAAAAGGTGCTCGACAAATATCCAAACAGCGATGTGTGCGATGACGCCCTCTATCAGATTGCCTATATTTACATGCAGTTGGGTCTGACATCGAGCTCCCAGGATCTTTCCGCACTCGTTCTTGCCAGAGAGACTTACGAGGATTTTCTCCTGCAGTATCCACGAAGCGAGAAGGCGCCGCAGGCCCGAGACAATCTCGCAACCATCGGACGCAGCGAGGCTGGGAACGTCATGGACATTGCGAAGTACTACGACTGGTCGAAAGATTACAAGGCGGCCATCATTTATTACAACGACGTCGTTCGCAAGCAGCCGCGAACACCGGACGCGGAATTGGCCAAGACGCGCATCGAAGAACTTCGCAGCCAGTATGGTGATGATGTGCTCCGCGTGGGATCAGAGCGCGCGGAATCGGGAGAGAAATTGGCGCTTCGCCGCCGATTGCAGGCCCAGGTGGAAACTTCCGCCCTTTCTGATTATGACGGCCCCCCCAAACGCGATATTGTGCCTGACGAGTTGCCGGTGGTAAAGCAACCGCGCCTGCGCACTGATTCCCGGGATGTCCAGCCCATAGAGCCGCTGCTTCCCACCCAATGAACCGACTTGTTGCCGCCATCGTTCTCTGCACGCTGATTGGCGGATGCGGCTACAAATTGGGAGAGATTCGGCCAACCCCGATGCGATCTGTTCGCACCTTGGCTGTGCCGACATTCAAGAACCGGACGTATGAGCCCCGCGTCGAAGTTCTCCTTGCCGACACGCTCATCAAGACCCTGCAGGAGGACGGCACCTACACGATCGTCTCTGATGACATTTCGGACGCGGTCATGTACTGCACGCTCAACAAGGTCGAACGTCGCTCGATCCGCTCGGTGCAAAACAACGTGCTCGCCACCGCGGAGTTCGGCCTCTATCTGGACATTGCCTACGAAGTCACGGATCGCGTCACCGGCAGCATTCTCAAGAAAGGCAGGGTCACAGGGAGATCGACATTCTTTAGCAATACCGACCTTCAAACGGCTGAGCGCCAGGCCATCCCGATTGCGGTTCGGAACGCCGCCGTTCAGTTGACAACGGAGGTCGCGGAGGGCTGGTAGGAACGTTGCTGACCGTCGTTCCGACCCCGATTGGAAATTTGCAGGACATCACCCTGCGAGCATTACAGACTCTTCGAGAAACGGATCTGATTGCGGCTGAAGACACGCGTCGTTCAGCGATCCTTCTTCTTCATCACAACATCAAGAAGCCGATGGTCAGCCTGCACGAGCACAACGAGGAAGCGCGCACGGCCGAACTGATCGAAGAAATAGCCGGCGGTAAGTCCGTTGCGCTGATCACAGACGCCGGGATGCCGGGAGTGTCTGATCCGGGATTCCGCCTCATTCGCGCCTGTCGTGAGCGGGGGCTCGGCGTGGGTGTCCTGCCTGGACCAAGTGCCGTAATCACAGCATTGGTTGGCTCAGGACTCCCTACCAACGCCTTTTACTTCGGTGGATTCGTTCCGGTAAAAAGCGGTCGCCGTCGCGCTGAGCTTGAACGGGCTGCCTCGCGCTCCGAGACGAGCGTGTATTTTGAGTCTCCGCATCGCCTCTTGAAAACGCTTCAAGTTCTGGCGGAGATTGCCCCCGAGGCAGACATCTGTGTCGCCCGGGAGCTGACCAAGAGATTTGAAGAATACCGTCGCGGAAGTCCGGTCGAGCTTTGTGCGCATTATGGGAGTCGCCATCCGAAGGGGGAGATTACGCTCGTGATCTCACGCGTGGCTCGTGCCCGCGCAAATCTACCTGACGCCAATCCCGAAAGCTGCTAGAGAATATGCTCGTCGAGTAGGCACGATCCGAAAACCCCAAGGTAAATTGAAGGCCCTTCAGGATAACCAACATGGTAGGTCTGGATTACCGAGCCGCTCCTCCCCTCTCTGCTTGCGGCCGGACCAGCGGAGATCTCGGGCAATTCTCGCCTTCGCTTTTTTGGGATTATTTGCGGGTGTGGCTCTGCTGCCGCTCCCCTCGGGATCGCCGTTCCTCGGTGTACAAACATGCGCATTCAAAGGTGTGACCGGCCTTCCGTGCGCACTCTGCGGGGGTAGCCGGGCGACCCAGGCTGCCCTGCGCGGCGACTTCGCGCGGGCATCGTATCTCAACGTAGGTGCGCTCCCTTCCATAGTCCTCGCGGGCAGCGTGGCCCTCTTGCTCGGCTACGAGGCCATCCGGGGAAATGCAGTCATTAATTGGCGCACTTTTACGAAGAGACTTCGGCCGCTTCTGCCACTCTTGCTGGCGCTCTTCTGCTTTTATTGGATCGTTCACCTTGTCGATGCCGTGCGCGGTTTGAAGCCGGAGCTCGTTGATCTTCGCAATCCGATTGCTCGATCGATCTGCCAGCGCTTTTCAGATGCGAGGCAGTGATTTGCGCTCGACTTCCGCATCCTCAAAACGCTACAGGGCCTGACGAATGAATTGGTTCTACGCGAAGGACGGCCAGCAGATCGGCCCGGTGGAGTTCTCCGAAATTGAGCGCCTGCGTGCCGAAGGGCAACTGACGGATGATACGCTCGTTTGGCAGCAGGGAATGGCAAATTGGGTGAAGCTCTCTACCGTTTCCAGAGCAGCGGTGGAGAAGGCGGCCGTGGAAGTCCCCGCCGACTCAACGCTGCCGCCGATCGCTCCGCAACCCCTCTCCAACGGACCGACGCCTGTGCCGGATTATGGCGATATGCTCTGTTGGGGGATCATAGGTATTCTCCTCCCGTGTGCGGGTCTTGCCGTCTACATCGCGCTTATCGTCCTGCACGTCCTTGAATTCAGCGCGGTCCGCAAAGCGATTGCTGCCGGTCGTCTCCAGGAAACAGAATACAGCAAGATTCATCCGGCGCTGTTTATTCTCGGACTAGTCTGTTGCGGGGGGATCTGCTACCCACTGTTCATGTATTTTCGGAATCGCACAGGATACTTTAAGCTGCAGCCCCACGCCGTGTGGGTTGCGATTATTGCCGTAGTTCTGAGTATCGGGATCAACGTCGCCCTCAACCTTGGGACGGCGGCTCTGCAGCAAGCGCCCCAGTGATTCAGACGCTCCGTGAACTTTGCGCTCTTCCGCGCAGATTCAGAAAGATGGGTAAGCCGGGAAAGGCCCACCGCTCGCGCAGTCGTGCACGAAGAAAGTTCATGTAACTTTGCGGCAAGAGTCGAGGATCATTGACGAAAAGAAGGAAGACGGGCGGCTCAAACGGCTTGGCCTTCTCTGGCAGGAGCTGGGTCGCATAGAGGAGCTTAAAGCGCCGATGGCCATGTAGGGGTGGCGGCTGACGCTCCATAACGCCTCGAAGGAAGCGATTTAATTCTCCTGTGCCAATGCGTCGGGTGGCATGCTGTCGAATTTTTTCGACCATCGTGAAGAGCCTGTTCACATTGCCGCGCGTCGTTGCGGAGAGAGCGACGACGGGTGCATAGTCCAGGAAAAACAATTTTTCGCGGACGCGCGCCACGTGTTCACGCAGGAGTTCGGAATCGAGCCGGCTTTGAGATTGAATCAAATCCCATTTGTTCAGGGCGATAACGCAGGCCTTGCCCGCCTTTTGGATGAGCCCCGCGATCTTTTTGTCTTGAACCAATATTCCTGCAGTGGCGTCGATAACCAGGACGCAGAGATCTGCGCGCTTAATTGCCTGCTCCGAGCGCATCACGCTGAAGACCTCCACGGAGGTATCATGCTTTGACCGGTGGCGGATTCCCGCTGTGTCACAGAAAATAAACGGTTTGCCATTCCACTGGCTGGCGGTGTCAATCGCATCGCGCGTAGTTCCCGGGATCTCACTTACGACAGAGCGTTGATCAGCCAGAATCGCATTGACGAGTGAAGATTTTCCGACGTTCGGTCGGCCAACGAATGCGAGCTTGGGCGCTTCTAATCGAGAGGGGCTCTCTTCCGGCGGAAGCAAGCTTTCGATTGCTTCGATGAGCTCCGGAATTCCACGGCCGTGGGCCGCGCTTACACCGAGGGTCTTCGAGAATCCAAGGCGCGCAAAATCCGCCGGGAAATCGTCGTGTTTGGACACGTCCACTTTGTTGACGACCAAAATCACACGGGACCGCAATTGGCGGAACTTTTGCGCGAGCTCAAGATCCAGCGGGGTAGCACCCTGCTGACCGTCGACGACAAAGAGAAGTAAATCCGCGCTTTCGATGGCGATTTGGGCGGCGGCATGCGTTTGCTTCGCAAAATCCGGATCGGGACTTGCCCCAATACCACCCGTGTCGACTATTTCGAAGGGTGCGATGCCGAGCTTGCAAAGGGCAACGATGCGATCCCGCGTAACGCCGGCTTGATCGTGAACGATTGAGATCTTGCGTCCCGCGAGACGATTGAACAAAGCCGACTTGCCGACATTTGGGCGGCCAACGATCGCGACGCTACGCATGCGGAGTATCGTGATGCCTCAAGCGCGTGATGCCGTCAAAAAAGTATCCAATGCCGCTGATAAGCGTAAAGAGTCCCGCTGCGTAAACGGAATAGAGATGGAAGGGCAACTGCAGCATCACCCACGCGATCGCCACCATCTGAAGGGCCGTGGCAGTCTTCCCCCAAAAACTTGGCCGGACTTCGAGATCCCCGTTGAGATACTTAAGGAGGACGCAACCGGTTACGATGACTGCGTCCCGCCCAATGACGAGGACCGGAAACCAAAGGGGAAAAGCATACGTCCACTTGCTCAAGCTGAGGGTGATAATCGCGGTGAGCAGCAGCCCTTTGTCGGCGATAGGATCTAAAACGGCCCCAAGCCGGCTGCGTTGGCCGTAGCGACGCGCCACCCATCCGTCCAGGCAGTCTGTGATTGAGGCGACCAGGAACACCGCCACTGCCGCCCAACGGTGCCATTCCTCAGGTCGTCCTTGCTCAACACTTCTGCCGTAGTAAACCGCAAAGAGCACGAACAGCGGGATGAGCAATATGCGCGCAATAGTGATCTTATTGGCCAAGGTCATAATGAGGACTCTCTGTCGTGGAAAGGCTCGTTCACAGCGAAAATTTCTGGCTCAACTTGCGCTGTGGTCCAGGAACTCAAATGGGTTGCGCTGTCTCTCTTGGCAGTTTGGGTGGTCGCGCTCTGTCTGCCCTCGGTGCGAGATTCCTATGCCAATGGCTGGAGATGCCTGCTGCGGCACGCTGCGCTTTGGAAGTTACCTGGTGGTTTTGCTCTCGCCTACGGGCTCTTCCAACTCCTCGATTTTTTCCTGCTTCATTGGAGGATCGGGCGAGTTCCCGAGATCTCTCCATGGTTCGCGCGAATGCCGCTTGACTACCGGCAACTCGCGCTGGATTCGATCCTTCCAGCGGCTGAACTATTGGCGGCTTCGCTCAATTGCCTGGTGGCGACATTTCCGATTTCGATTCTGTGCGGATTTCTGTTTCTCGCCAACTATCGCGGTCTCACTGGCGAGCTGGGCTACGCGTTGTTGCGACGTTATCGAATTTGGGGTTGGGTATGGCTTGGACTCCTCGCCGCATGCGCCTTGGCTTCGATCGTCAAACCGTTGACTCTTCTCACTCTGCCGGAGTTGGCGAGGATCCTCTCCCTTCACGAGCTGCTCCTAATCTGCAGCCTGGTGAACGGACTCTCGTTCGCCTTCGAGTATCTCCTGGGAACTTGCCTTCAAGTTTATTTGCTTCTGATTGCCTACGGCTGGGTGCGGGGGCTTCATTTTCGCCGCGCACGCGTGCTGCAGTTCGCCGTGCGGCGCATGGGCTTCGTGCTGAAATGGGCACTGGTGATCGTCCTCGGCACTCTCGCGCTCATTCATTTGCCGCTCTTCCTAGAGGCGTGGACTACCGGCGATCCGATCGGCTGGAGGACTCTGGTGTTGGTGGAGACAATTTCTCGCCCCGCGCTGGCCGCCATCATGCTTGCAATGGCTACGGTCCAGATCCGACTGGTCCTTCACAACGACTCTCTTCGCGGCGCCGTCAGAGCGCATGGACGCTTCCTCAGAAGGCACGGGCTGCGCTCCTTTGTTTTCCTCGTAGCGGGCCTCTCGGTCCTTTTCTTTTTGCAGATTCTGCAATTGGGCGGAAGCGCCTGGCTCGGGACCCCCATCTTAAAGCAGACTTGGTCGATCGTGCTGCAAATTGTCGGAGCCATCAGCGGAGGCTGGATTCTCGCCTCCTGGGTTTGCTTTTATAAAAGATGCGACGCTTCGCAGAACATCACCTTCTAAGATGATTCTTTCGTGCCAGGACCTTTGCTGCCAGCGGACAGACTGGAACGAGCGTGAGCAGGCCTGCATTCGCGATGTGACGCTCGCGTTTTCTTCCGGAACTTTCTACGAGTTTGAGGGTCCGGATTACACGGGCAGAGATCTCCTCATGAACAATCTCGCTCTTCTTGAGCCGCCAGACTCGGGAACGATCTGGCTGCACGGACAGAATATGCAGGAGATTTCCGAAAGCGATCTCCGGCGACTACGCAACGAGACCTTCGGGTTTCTTTTCGAGCATCCGTGCCTTTTACCCTCCTTCTCAGTCGCCGAAAACGTAGCGATGCCGCTGTTTCGGATCTGTGGCGCGGATGCTGATGCCGCCCGTGAACGAACCCATGAGATGCTCGACTTTTGTGGCATCCGGCAGCTCGAAAATCAGCTCGCGGGACGCCTCGCGCCGTTCGCGCAAGGCCGAGCGGCGCTGGCCCGTGCCTTGGTCCATCGTCCTGGAATCCTCGTCGCCATCCGTCCACCCGGCAGCAGCGATCTTCACGACCTTGTCTGGCGAGCCGCCGAGGAACGCGGCGTTTGTGTGCTTTGGGCCGGTGAAGATGGAGCCGAGAGCAGAAAAGCGCCGCGAACCATCCGGGTGCAGGCTGGATGCGTCACCTGCGATCAGCAACTGTGAACATGCCAAGTTTGCAACTCGCATCTCGGACGGGCGCCAAGAAATCAAATCTGGCGTATGCCCTCGGATGTCTGTCGCCGGACCGTAGGGAAGATGCTTTGGTGTTTTATGACTTTTGTCGCGCGGTCGACGATATCGCGGACGACCCAGGACGCTCTCCGGAGGAGAAGCGCGAACTTCTCGAGCTTTGGAAAACGTGCCTTACCCGAGGCGAAAATCTGCCGGAAGCACTTGTGGCGGTGCTGGCACGCCATGGAATTGATCCTCGGCTCTTGGTCGAGATTGTGCTGGGTGTGGAAACTGATATCGAGCCCGCTCGCTTTCAGACTCATGCGGACTTGCGCACCTATTGCTGGCGAGTGGCGAGTGCCGTTGGCCTCGTCAGCATCGAAATTTTCGGCTGCAAGAATCCCGCCAGCAAGAGATACGCGGAGATGCTCGGTCATGCCTTGCAGATGACCAACATTCTTCGCGATGTTGCCGAAGACGCCGCCGTCGGTCGTATCTATCTGCCACTTGAAGATCTGCGGAAATTTGAAGTCAGTGAGACCAGCCTCCTGGCTGGAAAACCGAGCGCCAATTTCACTGCTCTGATGCGCTTTGAAGCAGAACGAGCGCGCTCCCTTTTTGCCGACGCTCGTCGCGCCCTCCCCCCCGACGACGCCGACTCGCTGAAGCCCGCCGAACTCATGCGCGCGATCTATCAGCGGATCCTGTCGCGGATGGAGGCGGACAACTTTCGCGTCTTCGAGAAGCGCTATCGTCTGTCCAAAATAGAAAAGCTGATCGTCTTGCTCTACTTTCGGTTTTGGCCACTCTCCTTGGCCACGAGCAATCGCGTGGGGATTATTTGATAGAGCCAATCGACATGGAGGGGCAAAGTCCCGCCGCGGGCCTCTGGCAGCGCTTTCACGACCAAGAGATCTGCTTCGAGCCCCTGGATCACCTCGCATAAGGCATATCCAGTATTCGACGTGACAACGCGTGTTTCGATTTCAACTCCCACGTCGTAAAGCGGTGCAGAAACCTCCTCCAGCCAAGCCTCCAAATCCTGGGCGGCTTCTCCGCGCGACGCGGCAATGGCGGCGGCAAAAGGAGTTTCGGTGACCGCGATTGTGGCGTGTTCCGGACGGAGAAGGTTCAAGGACTTCTTTAAAAATTCCGAGACGTTCTCGCCCGGCTCCAAGGCGAAGACAATGCGACGCAAGACACCGGGTGTGTCAAGCGGCCGAGGAACGAGGAGAAGGTCGCACGGGGCCTCGCGCATCAGTTCGCGGGCGACGCTGCTGGTGAACGGCCGATCAGCATCCTCGACCTGCAGAGCGCCGGCAATCACAAGTTCGTAGTCATAGTCCTGTGCGGCACTGATGATTGCTTGGGCGGGCGGATGCTTGTTGACCCAGCGGATGGCGGCATTCGGTCCCATAGCTTCAAGGAAGCGTCGTTCCTTCTCTGTATCAAATTCAGCCGCATGAACGATTTCGAGCTCGGCGTCACAGTGTCGGGCAAAGAATTCCGCCTCTGCAAGCACCGCTTTAAACGTCGGTGAGAAGGTGGAAGCAACTCCCACGCGGCGATAGGTCGTCATCATCGCAAAGTCGCCCCGCTTCCCATCCAGCGCCAGCGGAATCAAGCTGCCGCCAGCGCCATTATTACCCGATATTCGTCGGCGGTGACGGGCATGACGCTGAGCCGCGGACTGCGGACCAGCGCGAGCTGGCTCAGTTTCTGGTTCGCTTTGACTTCCTCAAGGGTGACCCGGCGGCGTAGCGGTTTGATTGGCTTCAGCTCGACGGCGATCCAATTTCCATCCGCAGCAGTGGGATCAGCGAAAGCCTCACGAAGCACTGCTGCTTCACCGATGATGGCCTTATCTGTGACGCTGTGGTAAAACAAGACCCGGTCACCTGCCTTCATAGAACGCAAGTTATTGCGCGCTTGAAAATTTCGGACACCTGTCCAGGCGGTCTTGCCATCATGGACGAAGTCGTCCCAGGAATAGGCCGTCGGCTCCTGCTTGACCAGCCAGTAGTTCATAGGCAGCTGTGCCCGACGGGTCGTCCCTCGAGGTAGGAGTTTATGTTTTCGATGGTAATTCCGGTGAGGCGTTCCATGGCCTCGTGGCTATTAAAGGCGACGTGCGGTGTGAGCACGACTTCAGGCCGATTCAAGAGGCGGTTGTGCGCGACCAGCTTTGAAAATTCCGCCACCCGCTGGGCCGAGGTCTCCCGAATCATCGTCCCCGCCGAGCTCCGCACGCGCTCCGCAATCTTCTGGCTGAGAATTTGCGTTGCTCCGCCGCGGAAGACGCGCTCGTCTTCAAGGACATCAAGCCCGACCCCCGCGACTCGCCCTGCGTCCAATGCCTCGATAAGTGCAGCCGAGTCAACGAGCCCACCGCGGGCGGTATTTATCAGCAGGAGGCCGGATCGGCAGATCGTGAGGGCTTCGCGGTTGATCATGTGGCGGGTGGTCGGAGTAAGCGGCACGTGCAAAGTTATCACGTCCGACTCTCGCATCAGGTCTTCAAAGCGGGCGTACCGAAAATCGAGCAGTTCACTGTAGAAGGGATGCGGTGCCTCGTCATATGCGAGGACGCGCATTCCGAAGCCCATGCCAATTCGGATGACGTGAAGTCCGACTCTGCCGGCCCCGACCACGCCAAGAGTTCTGCCCCTTAAGTCAAATCCACGCAGACGTTTTCGACTAAATCGACCGGTCCGGACGGCTTTTTCGGAATCTCTTAGGCGCCGCGAGAGCGCGAGGATGAGCGCAAAAGTATGCTCGGCGACGGTGTTCTCGCCATAGTTCCCTACATTGGCAACGTCCACTCCACGTTTTTCGCAGACATCGAGATCGATGTGGTCGCAACTGGTGGAACGTGTGGCGATCAAACGAATGAGGGGATGATCATCCAGGAAGGAGCCGTCGATTTTCTCGGTGATGAACACCGAGAGTATTTCGGTGTCCTCGGGCACCTCATCGAGTCGGTCAACGAAAGAAACCTCGTGCTCCGGGAAGGCTTCCTCAAACAAGGCCCTGGCCTCCTCCTCAACCTCAACGAAGGAGATTTTCCTGCTTTGCACAGAAGTCTCACTCATACAACAATCATGATTCTGGCATGTCTCACACGAGTCAAACAGGTTTCTTCATCAGTTTCGAAGGATCCGAGGGAAGCGGCAAGAGCACACAGATCCGCTTGCTCGCTGAATTCCTTGCCAGCGCGGAAAAAAGGCCGATCCTGGTCCGGGAGCCGGGCGGGACCTCGATCGGGGAAAACATTCGGCATTTGTTGCAGCATTCTGTGGAAAGTCGGAATATGACGGCTGAATGTGAACTCCTGCTTTTCGCCGCTAGTCGTGCTCAGTTGGTTCGCGAGAAAATTCTTCCTGCCCTGGCCGCTGGCGAAATCGTCATTTCGGACCGTTTTCTCGACTCCACCACGGTTTATCAGGGTGTCGCGCGAATGATCCCTCGCGAAATCGTCGAAGTGGTCAATCGCTTCGCGGCCGGTCCGAGGCTTCCTGACCTTACCTTCCTTCTCGACATGGATGCTATCGAAGCCCATAAGAGGATCAGCCGTCGGCGGACCGGCGATCGTGACAGAATGGAAGAACAGCCTCCGGAATTCTACGAAGCGGTGCGCCGTGGCTACTTGGATGTGGCGTCGAACTGCAAAGACAGAATTCGTCTTTTGGATGCGACCAAGCCGGAAGAGGAGATTGCCAGGGAGATTCAAGAAACGCTTCGCTTTCATGCCATTTTCAAAGGAATCGGCACTTGAACGTCTGAACGAAGCCCGTCGCGCGGGTCGCTTGGCGCACGCTTATCTGCTCACTGGTCCCGTGGGAAGTGGAAAGTCCTGGTTGGCCGAGCGGATCGCGGCGCTCCTATTGGAGTGCGCGCCGCAACACGTGATTGCTCATCCTGATTTGCGCGTGGTCCAACCGGAATCGAAATCTCGACGTATTGTCATTGATCAAATCCGCGAGCTTGAGCATTCCATTCAGCGCAAGCCTTTGTTGGCGAGGAGCAAGGTGGCCATCATTCATGATGCCGACCGGATGCAACCGCAGGCTGCCAATGCATTCCTAAAGACCTTGGAGGAACCACCACCAGGTTCGCTGATCCTGCTCCTGAGCACAGTTCCGGAGGCAATCCTTGAAACGGTTCTATCTCGCTGCGTGGAAACCGCGCTGCAGCCCAGCGCGAAACAACAATCAACCCTGGAGGAGAAGGCCATTCTGCGTGCGCTCGAAGAATGCCTTATCTCGGAAAGAAAACCCGGACCTGCGGCGGCATTTCGATTGGCACGAGCTGTTCAAGATATTCTTTCGGAGATGAGGGAAAGGATCGCTACAGAGTACGAAAAGGTGCTTCGCAAGGAGACAGCGCGTTACAAGCAGGCCTGTGAAGATTCTTCATGGTTCGAAGAACGCGCCGGACAGGTTAAGGCCCTGGTGGAAGCTGGAGTCCTGCGTGAACGCGAGCGTGTGCTCCAAGCGGTCTTCGATGCGTTCGGAGAAGCTTTGCGAGCACAACATGGAGTGCCGGTTGAAAATCCGATAGTTACCGCCCTGTCTCGAAAATTCTCGGCAAAAGATCTGCTGCGGTGCCTTGACACTCTGGAACTCCTGCGTCGGCGATTGGCACTTGGCGTTCAGGAATCCCTTGCGTTTGAAAGCGGATTCCTCGAAATGGTCACTGCCCAATGAAATTCTCAATCCACGGCCTTCGAGCGCTGAGACTTGTTGGACTGAGGGTAGACGAAAACTAACCTCGGCTTTCGACCACCCGCTCTATGGCTCGAATCGTAATTAAGTTTGGGACAGGGGTTCTCTCGCGCGCCGGCGGGCGGGCCCTCGATGGAACCCAATTTCGGCGGTTTGCTGCCGAGATTGCTCTGCTTGTTAAAGGCGGGAACTCCTGTGTGATCGTCAGCAGTGCCGCCATTGCGGCCGGCGTCCATATGCTGGGTCTCGACCAGCGACCGGAAGATCTCCCCGGCAAGCAAGCTTGTGCCGCCGCGGGCCAGCCGGAACTTATGCGGATGTATGCAACGGCCTTCAAGCGGCACGGTGTCAAGGTCGCCCAGCTCTTGCTGACGCACGATGATATTGATAGCCGAATGCGGCGACAGAATGCGTTCAACACCATTGAACGAATCCTGCAAACCCGAAATATCGTGCCGGTAATAAACGAAAACGACACCGTGGCAGTGGAAGAGCTTCGCTTCGGAGACAACGACCGGCTCTCCGCAGAGGTTGCCCAGCTGGTTGGCGCGAACCTCCTACTGCTGGTAACATCATCGGATGGATTGATGGATTCTCACGGAGAGCGTATTACCAGGGCTCGGGATGTTTCCGAAGTTCGGCAATATGTGCGTCCCGACAAAGGCGAGATGTCGATTGGCGGAATGCGAACAAAGCTTCAGGCAGTGGATTTCGCGCTCTCTCATGGGATTACGACGTTTATCGTAGATGGCCGCAAAGCGGGTCAGATCTCTGCAGCGTTCAACGGAGAAGACGTCGGCACCAAGTTCCTCTCGGTCGCCCAACGCGACAAGGAACAGGTACGGATGTAGGTCGTATGATGATCGTCCAAGTAGGAGTCATCGCCAGGAATACGTTCACCGAGCTCGTCCGCCAGAAGATTTTTTACATCATTCTTGTCTTCGCGGCGGGTGCTATCGCCAGCTCCGTCTTCATGGCGCGGCTTACCTTCCAGGAAGAATTTCAAATGCTCAAGGATGTCTGTCTGGGGGCGATGTCGATCTTTACCTCGCTGCTCGCCATTCTCGCCACTGCGAATTTTCTCCCAAAGGACATCGAGGACCGCACCCTCTACAATCTTCTCTCCAAACCAGTGCCGCGGTTTGTCTATCTGCTTGGCAAGCTGCTCGGAATTATCCTCTTGCTCGCGCTCTTCACCCTCCTTATGAGCGCCGTCTTCGGCCTGGTGCTCGGGATCCGTGAACAGAGCGTGCTCGCGCAGACGCGCTCGGAATTTCGGCATACTCCCGAGGAGCTCGCGGCAGCGCTCGCGGTGATCAAGGCCGCCACGTTTAATGTTAACCTGGTTCCTGGCATTCTGATCATCTTCGTAAAATCCGTTCTGTTAGCCGCGCTCACGCTCTTTATCTCGACCTTCGCCACTTCGTCGCTTTTCACAATCATGATCGCCGCGGCGGTCTACTTCATCGGCCATCTGCAATCCACTGCCCGCGAATACTGGTTGCAGGGCACGGATCTCAAGTGGTGGACGCGCCTAATTGTTGCCCTTATCGCCCTCCTCTTTCCTGATCTCCAGTCATTCAATCTCACAGACGACGTGATCGCCGGAGCGCCGATACCCTTCCACACGTTCGCAGAAACATTCGCCTTGGGCTGGATATACACCGCTGTCTATTTTGCCCTTTCCGCCCTGGTCTTTGCAGGGCGAGAGCTATGATCCGATATGCGATTGCCATTGCGTTGCTCGGGCTCTTCGGAATTCTCAGAATGCCTGCAGAAAGGTCCCTTGATGCGTCGCAGAGGCAGGCAGGACTGCGCGGGACCGTCCTCGACCTTGATCTGCGCGAAATGGTCGGTCAGATGGGCTTCTTGGCGGCTTTGAGCGGGTTCCGCTCGCCACTGGCGGCCTTTCTCTGGATCGAAGCGCACAATGCCTGGGAGCAAACTGAGTGGGGCCGCATGGCGGCACTCTTCGACGCGGTCACTACTCTTCAGCCGCGTTCTCTCCTCTACTGGGATATGGCCTCGTGGCATATGGCCTGGAACGCCAGTTCGGCCGCACTGCAGGATATGTCTCAGCCGAGTGAAGCCCTGCGCATTCGCAACCAACGACAATACTTCCGGCTGGGACGCGATTACCTCGAGCGGGGCATCAAAAACAACCCCGAGAGCTTCTTTCTCTACCGCAGCCTTGCAGTTCTCCTGCGCGACAAGTTGAGGGATCATTGCGGCGCCGGCGAAGCTTTTCTCAGGGCCTCTCAGCTCCCGGGTGCTCCGCCCTATCTGGGGCGCTTCGCTGGTTATGAATTGGCAAAGTGTTCTGGCCGTGAGCAAGCCGCGTACGATCTACTGAAGCCTCTCTACGACGCAGAACCTGATGGACGCAAACCAACACTTGTCACGACCCTCAAGGAACTTGAAAAGAGGCTGGATGTACCCATCTCGCAACGCATAAATTCAGAAGTGGAATAGGTCTTACTTTCTCCCATGCGCTTCGCAATCTTTGGCGATATCCATGCCAACTTTCATGCACTGAAGGTCGTCCTGACCGATGCCGAGACCCACATGTGTTCCCATTTCGTGTGCATGGGCGATATTGTCGGCTACAACGCGTTCCCGAAGCAGTGCATCGAAGCGGTTCGTAAGCTGGACTGTCCGGTGGTCAAAGGCAACCACGACGAGCAGGCCTCCATGCTAGGCGATCAGGAGGGTTTCAATCCACTGGCGGAGGAAGCCATCAATTGGACTCGCGAGCAACTTTCCCATGAAGAGAAAGAGTGGCTTCGCTCGCTGCGTCTTCAACGGCAAGTCCGCGATTTCACCGTCGTTCATGCCACCTTGGATACTCCTCACAAATGGGGCTATGTATTCAATCAGCTCGACGCGGCAGCCAGCTTCAATTACCAGCACACTTCAGTTTGCTTTATCGGGCATACCCACTCGCCGAAGGCTTACATTCGGGATGGGAGTGTGAGAATTATCCCCCTCGACGTCCTCGCGCTTCAACGCGGCAAAAAGTACCTTATCAACGTTGGCAGTGTCGGCCAGCCCCGTGACGGAGACTGGCGGGCGGCGTATTGCATTTACGATACGAGCAGCAATGAGGTTCAATTGCACCGGGTTGAATACGATCTCGCCGGCGCGCAGAAAGCAATTATTGATGCCGGTCTGCCGAGAAGACTAGCCGAACGTCTGGCTGTAGGGCGTTAACCTCTCACTTTAGGTGTTTTGCTGAGAACTGAAGACGCTCCTTTTCATAAAGCCGGGCTCTTTAGGCGACATCATTCAGGCGCTCCCGTGCGCGGCCGCCCTCAAGGACTTCGAGCCGGAGACCAAGATCGCCTGGCTGGTCGACGAACGCTGGGAAACGGTGCTCAGGGACAATCCCGTTATCGATGAGATAGTTCTCTTTCCGCGCGACAGGTTTCGGGGCCTGGCAGGACTGCTCGCGTCGATCCCTTGGTCCCTCCACCTGCGCAAGATTCGTCCCGATGTTGCTTTGGATCTGCAGGGACTGCTTCGCAGCGCGCTGATGGCCAGGTTAAGTCGCGCCGACCGTGCGATCGGGATCAGCGATGCGCGCGAGGGTGCGACGATGGCTCTACCACCAAGTGGTGCCAGTGAGCCGCAGTGAGCACTCCGTCCTGCGTTATTTGAGAATCCTTGAAAGTCTGGGCCTACCGAAGATCGAAAGGCCAGTTTTTCCGCTTCCTCCCGGAGATCCCTTGGATGCGCCGTTTCGCGACCAACCGTTTGTCGTTCTGCATCCCTTCGCTCGAGGCGAAGGAAAGTCCCTGGCACCGGAAGGTGTGATCGAGTTTTGCGAACGCGTGCGGCCGATGATTGCCATCGTGGCAGGGGTCGGAACGTTTGAGCGAGAGTTGCCGGGCAACGCGATCAATCTGCTCAATCAAACCACGATTCGGCAGATGATTTGGCTTCTCGGAGCGGCAGCGTTCGTTGTCAGTGTAGACAGCGGGCCGATGCACATCGCTGCGGCTCTTAATGCGAAAATGCTTTCCATCCACACCTGGAGCGACCCACGTCTCGTGGGTCCATTTAGCGGTGATGCGTGGATTTGGCAGGGCGGGCAAATTCGGCGTCAGCAAATTGGGGCGCCATCCTTATTACCTGCACGAGCACCGCGGATCGACGACATCGTTCAAATCGCCGATTTTGTCAGAGAGTTCGTGAAGGAGGGGCCGCGGGCTAGATAAGCTGGCGACCTCTTGGGCTGCTCCTCGAAAGATCCGGAACCATCTAATTTCCAGGTGCTAACTCCCGAGCAACTCCTCGACCATTGCTCGTTCTTCCTTCAATTCGTTGACGCTCGCTTCGACCTTGGCCTTGGCGAAATCGTTCAGGGGAACGCCTTGCACGATCTCGAGTTTCGTGCCATCGGATCGCGTCGGAAACGAACAGATAAGACCTTTTTCGATGTCGTAGCTTCCATCTGAACAGAGGGCGACGCTGTGCCAATCGTCTTCGGGAGTCGCATTGATGATCGATCTCACCGTTTCTATCGCGCCATGCGCCGCCGATGTGGCCGAAGAAAGGCCCCGCGCCTGAATGATTGCAGCGCCGCGCTGCTGCACGGCCTTAATGAAATCATTTTCGAGCCACGGAAAGTCGGTTATCACCTCCGTAGCCGGTTTGCCGTCGACGCGTGCATTGTAAAAATCCGGAAAGAGTGTGCTCGAATGATTTCCCCAGATAGCCATATTGGTGACGTGTCGCCAATGTGAGTTGCTCTTGAGCGCCAGCTGGGTTTTGGCGCGATTCTCATCCAGGCGTGTCATCGCGAACCATCGATCGGAGGGAACCTGCCTGGCGTTGTTCATGGCAATCAGGCAATTCGTGTTGCATGGATTGCCGACGACGAGCACGCGAATGTCGGGCGCTGCGCTCTCGGCAATCGCCCGGCCCTGCTCGACGAAAATCTTCCCATTGATGCCAAGCAAGTCCTTGCGTTCCATGCCTGCTCTTCGCGGCACACTTCCAACCAGAAGAGCCCAGGTTACGCCCCGAAAGCCCTCATTAAGATCAGCTGTGGCAATGACGTTGTGCAACAGCGGAAAGGCGCAGTCGTGCAGCTCCATGACGACGCCTTCAAGGACCTTCAGAGCCGGCGGAATCTCGATTAAATGAAGGTCGATCGGCTGATCGGGTCCGAAGATCGCACCTGAGGCAAGCCGGGGGAGAAGCGAATATCCGATCTGGCCGGCCGCGCCGGTCACCGCAACTTTAATGGGAGAGTTCATAGGGAATTAACGAGGTCCTTACCTATCCCGTGCCCCCAAGTAAAGATACCTAAAAATGAGAAAACCCGTTTTGCGCGTTGGCGAAACGGGTTTTCTCGGTGCGGGGGGGAAAACCCTACACGAGGTCCTTAAAGGACTTGCCAGTGACGAACTTCACCGTCTTTGAAGCCCTGATCTTTATCTTCTCCCCAGTTTTGGGGTTCACGCCAGTGCGAGCCTTGCGGGATGCGACCTTAAAAGTACCGAATCCGATAAGCTGAACGGTCTTGGACTTTTTGACGCCGGCTTTGATGCCATCGATAACGGCGTTCACGGCGCGCTCAGCGTCAGCTTTGCTGCTTCCGAGGGTTTTTTGGACGGAGGAAACGAGTTCGACTTTGTTCATTTGGGTGAGAAAAGTGAGGGGAGAGGGTGGCGGCTTGGTAACTAAGGCAATCGGCACTATGCCGGGATCAGCTCGGGGTGTCAACAATTCAGAGTGACAAAATCTCCGCGCAATGTCCGCAGAGGCTGTTCTGGCCAAAGGTTGCAGCCGAGAGCGACGCGGGATATATAACGGGCATGAGTTTCGATGAGCAGATAGCCATGTTTCTGGGGCGCTCGCCACGCGTGGCGGTTTCAGCGTTTATTGCTCCCGGGGCGTTCGTGGCCGGGGATGTGACCATCGGTGAGGAAGCAAGCATTTGGCCCGGGTGCTCGCTGCGCGGCGACATTGCGCCTATCGCTATTGGTGCGCATTCCAATATTCAAGATGGTTCTGTGGTTCATGTGGCCGATGATTTACCGGCAATCGTTGGCGAATGGGTCACCGTCGGGCACAAGGCCATCGTGCACGCTTGTGAGATTGGCGATGAAGTGCTTGTCGGCATGGGAGCGATCATCTTGGACGGAGCGAAGATCGGGCGGCGCTGTATTATCGGTGCAAACGCGACCGTCACCATGGAATCTGAGATTCCGCCCGGATCGCTTGTGCTTGGATCACCGGCAACGGTCAAACGAACCTTGAGCGAAGAGGAGCAGGTTGGAATTCGAAGATGGGCGGAGCGCTACGTGACGCTCTCACGTCTTTACCTCGCGCGGTCCAGGGGCAGTGAGGTGGTTGCTCATAGTGTCGCGAGCTGATACCTTTGTGCCATGAGCAAGGATGTGATCCAGGTCCAGATCAAGGCGCTCATTCCAACGAACGCAGGGGTGGCGGTTTTTCTCGGAAACGACGAGAAAATCTTTGTCATCTATGTCGATCCGAGCGTGGGCAGTGCGATCAACATGTTCGTCAACGGCACGGCGAAAGAACGCCCGCTCACGCATGACCTGATGGCTTTGATCTTGGCTGCCGTTGGAGCAAAGGTCGAGCGGGTCATTGTGAATGATCTGAAGAGCGGGACGTATTTCGGGCGCTTGATTATCACAGCCGAAAATGAACTTCAGCAGCGCAAAATCATCGAGCTTGATTCCCGGCCGAGCGATTGCCTGGCCATGGCGACGCAACAAAAGGCGCCCATTTTTGTCAGCCGCGAAGTTTGGGACGAAGTCGAAGACATGTCGGATGTATTGGAAACGATGCAGCATCAGAGCGGGAAAAATCCCGATGAAGAGGAAGATGAGGAATCCGGATGACGCCCCGACCGTCGGCATGAGCGCAAGCGACCAATCGTCGATTTTGGGCAATAATCTCAATCCAGACGCTGCTGCCAAGTATCCCATCGCTCCATAACCGCCGCCCTTCCGCTCGGTCGGCTCACTTCGCACGCAACTCCTAGACTCGGCAGGAGATGGGTTCCACTCGTAATTCCGGGTGGGGTGGACGTCACCAAGGTTCGACGGTGCTCCCGCACGGTAAATTGCCTGGGCGTTGCCAAGAGTCAGCGCGAGCAAGCTTGGGCAACCCGAATGTAAATCTCTTTTCGCAGTTGGCACCCTGCTGAACGCTCCACTGCGTTTCAGCCTACCGATTCGCTCTCCTCATCATCAAAGAAGAGCGCAGTCGTCGCGCTGTAGCTGTGAATATAATTGCGACCTCCAAGCGGTCCGATTTCTCCATTGCAAAAGAAACCCGCGCTCGCGTGAACTCCAAGGATTTCCTCCAACAAACTCGCATCATGGCCTTTGCTGCCAAACAAGCGGGATCCGCGCCCAGTACACGCGAAGAGGAGCGAGGCAAGCGGCGCTCTGCCCGACTCAGCGGCCGCAGTTCGAAGCACCGAGCGCCACTCCGCATCGGCCGCATTCTTGTCGCGAAGTTGGTACTGTAACGTCTGACCAACTCGCGGAAATCCACCAATGGCCACCGCGCCGGAATTGGGATCCGCCCCCAGAATATTTCGAATCAAGAAATCGCCCGGCTTGAATTCTTCGACGTATTCGGTGCCGGCGAGTCCGGCAAACAGGTTTCCTTTCGCTCCCGCTTTCTCACCTTCGGAGAGGCCTTCGAAGGCCGATTCGAGAGCCTCGTAGGCCGGGCGGGCACCCAGCGAATAAACCACGTTGCTCTCCGCACGGGTCACGGTAAGCGGTTCTCCAATCGGACGGCAACCTTGACTGACCACCGACATGACGCGCATTCCGGTCACCGCGACAACAAGGGCATCGAAAAACCTGCCGTTGTGAAATACGCCGACGTCGTCTCCTTCGCTGGAACCAGATGCTAATCCTCCAATGCAGGGGACGTCGGGCCATGCCGCATTCCACTCTGCGAGCCACCGCTCCGTATCGAAATTAAAGGGATTGGTGAGAGCAATCCACGCGGATGGGTTCTTTGTTCGGCAGAGCTTTTGCCAAAAAACTAGATCGGTTGATTCCTCCAGTTTTGCTTGGTTGAATGCCACAACCTCGAAAGTTCCCTCCTGGGCGCCGAGGGCAAGCAAAGAAAAGCCTCCCCCATCTTCGTTCTCCTCGCCGCCGATCGTGAGGCCCGCCCCGGTGGCGCCCACCAACTCGATGACGTGTCCGTCCACGCGGACCATTTCCGAGAACTCTTCAAGGTGCGGGGCGTAGTCAGGGGTGATGAAGGCAAAGGCCAACGCGGTGGGCCCGCCAGCTGACTCTCTCAGCTCAACCGCCGCCGCGGCGATTTCTTGCCGTGAATACCTGCCCCTTCGGTGGACGGTAACACACCTTCTCCTCATATCGTGATTCTCCTGCTAAGAGCGACAATGTCAATTGCGGGCCGGGTGCGAGCGCTTGAAAGGCGTAAGATTCGAGCGCGGAACTCATCGTGGGCAGGCGCGGTGCGGTTGCGGAATTTGAACGCGAGGTGACTAGGGATCGCGTAAACGCAGGCCTCGCCAGAGCAAAACAAAAGGGAGTGAAGCTTGGAAGACGTCAGACTCTTGCAAAGCATTACAGCGAGGCTTTGCGACTCTCAGCGGAAGGCATGAGCGGACGACAGATCGCAAAAGTCTTGGGAGCGCAGGTCGGTTCGGTATCTCATCTTCTACGGCGAGCCAAGGTCGCCGCCTGAGAATCGTTAGGATCAATCGTCGGTCTACTTATACTTGATCGCAATGGCGTTGGTTTTTGGGTAGTCCCAATAATTGCTTACTGTTTGCGTCTGAACGACGGTGATACCGCCGCGGGACTGCATGGTTGTGCCACCTCCCCTCACGATGATTACGTCGGCTCCAAGACCGGCCGCCGCCATCTGCATCTTGCGAAACATATCGCCTTCACTCGCGAAGATTCCGCCCAGGGAGCTGACAATGCCAATCTGGTTCATAAGGGCGTTGAGGTGGCTCGAAGAGAATTACTACGTGTTCAACGGGGCACCTTTGGATACTTATGCTTCGGTGAAGATTCTCCCTTTCACGGTTGCTTGACCGCTTGACCGATCCTTTCCCCGTTTAGCTTTCTTTTTCTTGAAAGTAGCCGTCGATTCCGAGTTCTTTCAGCGCAGCGTTCCAACGCCAACGCCCAACCCAATCCTGATCCGTCGTCGCACTCAGCCGATCGCGTAGATCGTCACCTCGCTGGCGAGGCCGCGCAGCATGTGGTCGTGTCGCGCCGGCTGAAGGCCATGCGCTTCCAGCACCTTGGGCGACTGCGCAACGACTGGCTGAGTGACGAAAATGGCGCGGGACTCCGCCACGCTCTGCACCCGGGACGCGATATTGACCGTTTGGCCGAAATAGTCCTGGCGCTCGTTCAGCACCACCGCCAGGCACGGCCCCTCGTGGATGCCGATCTTTAGGCCGAGGTCCCGGTCGAGCGCGCGGATCGCGCCGCGCATGCGCAAAGCGGCGTTGAGCGCGCTGGCCGGTGTTGGAAAGGTTGCCATCACCGAATCACCAATCGTCTTGACGATGGCGCCTGCCTCGCCGGCGACGATCTCCTGTAGCACGCGGAAATGCGCCTTCACCAGGTCGTAGGCCGCGAGATCGCCGACCCGCTCGTAGAGCTCGGTCGAGGCCTCGAGATCGGTGAACAGGAAGGTCAGGCTGGTGATCTTGAGCCGCTGATCGACGTCCATCGTGTCGGTGCCGTATATGTCGCGGAAGATCTGGTTGGTCAGCAGCCGCTTCCCGGTCAGGAACGGCCGCCGCTTGCCGAGGAAGGCCTGCAGCTTCGCATCTTCCACCCACACCGCTGGCAAGGCGCGCAGGCGGCTCAGATTCTCGATCGCGATGTGCAGCGGGCCTGGCCGCAAGATCACGCGGCCAGACGGCGCCACCCCAGGCCTCACAGCTCGGTCCTCCTCAGTGCTCAGCACCACGGACAGGCTCTGCCGCTCGCGCGTCGGCTCGCCCTCGGCGGTCATGAATTGCGCGGTGTGTGTCACCGGATCGAACAGGACGACGCTCCCGGGCGACAGCTGCAGCGCGAGCACTGCTTTCGCGCCGGGCGGCAGATCGATGGCTTCGAGCGTCATCTCCTGCAGTATGCGCTCGTAGGCGTCGTCCGTCGGCAGGTCGAGGCCGGTGCCCCAGAACAACTGGCGAACATGCTCCCAGATCGGCAGGCTGTCCGGGTCATGTGCGGCGATGCGGCGGACCCGTGGATTGATGGTGAACGTCACCTCGACGACTTCATCGAGCGTGGGCTCGTAGTCCACGGCGCAAAAGGCGCAGCGGTATTCGTGGCGGTCGACCGTCTTCAACGTCCCGCCGGCCTGCACCACGCCGCCGCAGCTCGGGCACAGCACGCTCCAGCTGAGCTCGAACAGCCCGAGCCGAGCCGCGTGGAGGAAACCGCCGATCACCTGCTCCTCGCCCAAGCCATGCGCGGCGGCGAAGGCGAGCGCGTTCACTCGGCACAACTCGCGATCCGAGCCTTCGCGCAGCAGGCGCTCGATGGCGGCGGCGACGTCCGGCCGCGCCGACTGCCGCAGCAGGTCGATACGGGCGACGGTCTCTTCCCCGACAGTCATCCACCCTAGATGGCGTACTTCGCCGCCGGCTGCCAGCCGTTTCTTGTCACGGCGCTGTCGTTCACCCTTTCCGCTTTTCTGCCGCGTGGTAGCCGAGGCCGAGGCGGCTGGAATGCTCCACAGCGCCGGGTCGACAGTAAACGTGTATCGGAGACCCGTGCCGGCCGCGAACAAGGTTCATCCCAGTCGCCGCGAACGAGCCGCCCGCCTCGTTCTTATTACGATACGAAATCGCTTTTGGCCCTCCGGGGTGTTGTCCCGAAGTCTGAAGCCGAAAGCATGCGTTTGCAACGGGCACTGAATGAGGGGGCCCGGAAGTCAAACGCGGGCTTTTTCAGGTTGCGGCCCACAATTCTCAATCGCCGATCCGCAACAGGTGCTCCCACTACCGAAAGTCGCCCTTGAAGCCCATGCTCTCGGCGACCTTGAAGAGGTCGAGATCAGGCACGGCTCGATTTGCTTGCGCTTTTGCCGGAGTGATCGCAGGCTGACCGGTATTCCCGGCGTGACTGGTAAAGGTGAGCGGCGAATTGCTGGGGCGCCCGGTTCGGCCGCTACAAATCCTCGTCCCTGAGGGTTCGTTTCATCAATTCATTCGAAGGTAATTGGTCGTCAAGCACCTTCCGGGCGGTTGCTACTCCGGAGACGGGAAGTTTTTCCGGGTCCAGCAGGCCTAGTTGGACCAGGATCGAGGCCTGGTCAAAGTAAATGCGCTCAGAGGCCATCTTGCCGTCCTGGAACTGGACCACGGTCATCGTGGCAACTTCAACCGGCTTATTTGTCGGGAGAACTCCGGGCAGCAACCAATCCATTTGCAGGGTATGCGTAAACTTGATCACGAACTCATCAACCAGGCGGTCGTGGCCGATCGTGCGGGAGACGGGGACGATCTGGGTGTCCGGAGGCATTTGCGGGATGAAGTAATTATCGTAAAAGTGCGTTAACTGCTTGCGACCGACCCCGCCAGTCATGACCGGCACGTGGTTGACCGAGGGCCGTTCAACCATCGTGTTGATGGCGGCCTCGGCGCTCTTGGATTTGAACTCGCTAGCCACATGTTCTTCCCAGAGCTTCTCCATGGCCTGTTGTTCAGGGGACAACCGTGACCCGCTCATGCTCTTCTTTCGCATAGCCTGCCACAATTGGTCAAGGCACCGGACAAATGATTCTGCCATTTTCGGATATCATGCAGATCGCCATGTCGCGGTGCATCTATCGTGTAATATCACGAGAGCCGAAAAGCATCAATACCGCGACAGGGGCTTGCCCTTAGTTTGATATCAGGCAGAGCTTGACCCGCCGAAGTCTCCCGCAAATTCACGAGCAAGGAGGTGTAACTATGAAGCATGATGAGGAAAGTAAACCGGAAGCGTATAAAGCTGTTCGTTGCTGGCTCGCCAATGGGACGAGAACGGTGGGCATGTGGACTGGCGACAGATGGTGGAGCACCAAGGGCGAGATCACTCCCGTGAGATGGGAACTTGAGCCACTCAAAAAGAAGAAGACCAAGAAGCTTCAGAAAGCACTTCGTCGATTAGAGGAAGGCGAGGGGCCGACAGCGCAGGAATTGTCCTGATTGCCTGGCAAAAGGCCAGGCTGATTTTAGTGGCAACACCGAGGCAATGAAAAAAGTGCAGTACCCGCGTCTAGCTGTCAGGCAACGAGTTGTGAAAATGACGGTTTTGATTTCCTAAATGATGGTAGTCGCACCGACATCATCACGGGTTTTGCTGGCTGTGGATTAATGGGCATGGTGAGTTACGGCGTGAGGGCCTTCGCGGCCGAGATGGCTCCTGCTGGCAGTAGTGAGGCGAAGCGCAGGGCAATTTTCGCGCTATGCTATATCATCACGATATGGCCGCATAGATGCTTGGCGGTTGCGAGCCCCCGCGAGCTCAAGTCTCGCGACGGCATTACTGTTATTCAGACGCAAAAGTGAACAGGCGCGATGAATGAATGCCAAAGGAAATCGCATATCGAGCAGGTTTTGCCGCCGGGGGGGTCGGTTTTGATTTCCTCGGCTTCACGTCTGAATCGGATTACCGGCACCGCATCTAAAACAAATAGGAACGGGCGGAACGACCACGTTGATCGAGGAACATGATAGTTTATGTTCCCGTTTATGTTCCCGTATATTCAGATTCATCAGTTAAGTAATTGTAGACCAATGTAATGGGCAGGGAGGGGATCGAACCCCCGACCAACAGTGTGTAAGACTGCCGCTCTACCGCTGAGCTACCTGCCCATGCTCGTGAGGAAGCTACGCAGAGTCGCGTAAATTGCGAAGATTGTTTGCCCGCAGCTAGTGAACCGATGACCAAAGCCCTTCGTAGCGCTCCGCTCGCCAGGAATTTTCATCCTCGACCTTGCGAAGGTCAATTCCCGTTGCGGTGCGCACGAACAGATAGCTCCCCTCGCCGCCCTGCAGCTGCTGTGGATCAATCGACGAGGTATCGGTAAACACAATCTTGTTCGCTTCGAGGCGGTAGCGTCCTCGAAATTGGGGCGCCGTGTAGTCTCCTCCGACGTAGACGATGTAGTTGCCATCTGGCAGGATCCGAAGTTCTATCGAGCCCTCGCGCTGCAAACCGCTCCGCCGCCAAGAGCCAACTACTGGCGACCAATCGGAAAACACGATACTGGAAATTCGCCAGTAACCATCTTCGACCCGCCAGTCGATGGTCACTCGTTCCTTAAGGTTAAAGCGTCCGGGAGCGTTGGCCAAAACGTCGCTGCGGGTGGCGGCACGCCTGGGCAGAGAATAGACAACTTCGATCCTCGTGAATACCAGTTGATACGGCTCGCCTTTCAACGCCTCAAGGTACTTTTCGACACGGGCTGGCCTCGGGGTAATCGGGGACTGGATGGTGGCATTCTTCGTAAAGAACAAACGCAATTCCTCAATCGCGGAGCGATTGTGCAAGGACTGAAATTGCGTGAGCCGCTCATCGAAGGGAACCCGATCACCCGCAAATGGTCGCTCTCGGTGGGCACACGCGCAAAGCAAGGCGCAGCCAACCAATGGAAGCACGGGTCGTAGGGAGATCATCGCCTAGAGGTCCTCGTCGAGCGAGCTTTCGAGGTCCACGCGAAAACTAGCGCGTTTGCTGCCGCACCAGAGTGGGACGGAACACTGGTGCAGCCGTAATCGGAGGTTGAATCAGGCTTTGAGCGATGTAATCCGGATTGATCGGCGCAATCAAACTGTAGCCGCCCTTTCCATCAGGAAGCATCGGCGTTCCCCACCGATTTCGACAGACGACTTCCTTGGCAGGAATTCGTTCTCCGCGCAGGGTATGATTGTAGAGTTCTTGCGGTGGTTGCGTGATCGCACCGACGAGCAGGGCGGCAACAGCAATCAGGAGGGGAAGCATGGCGGATTTAACCGCGTTTCGGCCGGTCAAAGCAAGCCGAATCTCCAGGCCAACCTTCTCGGCTACGCCCTTTCCACCTGCCAGTATTCGAGGTCAACCGGGGTTTCGCGACCAAAGATCGTCACGGAGACGCGCAGCTTTCCACGCTCCGGATCGATCTCCTCGACAACACCGTTTTGGTTCTGAAACGGTCCGTCAGCGACTTTGACCTTGTCACCCACTTCGAAGCTAATCTTGGGCTTGACGGAGTCTTCCCGCTCTCGCACTTGGGCGAGCAAACTCTCGACCTCCTTCTTGCGCATCGGAATTGGTCGGTCCTTGGTGCCGGCAAACCCGATCACCCCATCGGTATCCTTGATAAAATACCAGGTCTTCTCAACGAGTTGATTATTCTCATCGAGAAGATTCATGTTCACAATCAAGTAGCCGGGAAAGAACTTCCGGGTCGTCTCCGTCTTCTTTCCGCGTTTGATTTCCTGGACGCGCTCCGTAGGGATCAGGACCTCATAAACGTAGTCCGACATCTCCTCCAGTTTGATGCGGCGAAGGAGATTCTCCTGCACCTTCTGCTCCAGTCCAGAAAGGACGTGGACAACGTACCATTGATCTCGCGGCGCGATAGCCATTGTTTACGTTTTCGTCAGGAAGCTCACGACGTTGATGAGGATGAAGTCGAAGAAGGCGATGTACCCGCCGAGAATCAACATCGCAATGAGCACCACCATGGTCGAGTCCATGAGCTCCTTGTATCGCTTGAATCCCTTCTCGTTGGGATCCCAGGGCCACTGGGCTTTGCCCAGCTCGACACGAACTTCGCCGATGAACTTCCGGACTTTTCCAATCATAAACGTGCTTGGCTCACTAAAACAGGACAGGAGGGACTCGAACCCCCAACCGGCGGTTTTGGAGACCGCTGCTCTACCAATTGAGCTACTGTCCTATCCAAAAAAAGCCCCAGTCTAGTCTAGAATCTCAGAGACGCGGCCCGCCCCAACGGTGCGCCCACCCTCGCGAATGGCGAAGCGAATCGTCTTCTCCATAGCGATGGGAGTTATCAAGTCGACTTCGATGGAAACATTGTCCCCAGGCATTACCATTTCCACCCCATCGGGAAGCTTTATTGTTCCCGTCACATCAGTCGTCCGAAAATAGAACTGCGGTCGATAGTTTGAGAAAAATGGGGTATGCCGACCACCCTCGTCCTTGCTCAACACATAGACCTCTGCCTTGAATTTCTTGTGGGGTTTGATCGTCCCTGGCTTGGCGATTACCTGACCGCGCTCAATGTCATCTTTCTTGATGCCACGAAGAAGCACGCCCACGTTGTCGCCGGCCTCCGCCGAGTCGAGGAGTTTGCGGAACATCTCGATGTCAGTCACCGTCGTTTTTGCCGTCGGCCGAATGCCAACGATCTCCACTTCCTCCATCTTCTTAAGCACACCGCGCTCTACCCGACCGGTTGCCACCGTTCCGCGACCTTCAATATTGAAGACATCTTCAATCGGCATCAGGAACGGCTGGTCCTTCGGTCGCTCCGGCGTCGGTATGTATTCATCGACCGCCGTCATCAAATCGACGATGGCCTTTTCGTGCTCGGAGCTGCCTTCCAGCGCTTTAAGTGCGCTTCCCTTCACGATCGGGATGGTGTCACCAGGAAATTCGTATTTGCTGAGCAGTTCGCGAACTTCCATCTCCACGAGATCGAGGAGGTCTTTGTCGTCGACCATGTCAACCTTGTTCATGAAGACCACAATCGAGGGGACACCAACTTGTCGGGCAAGCAGAATATGCTCACGAGTCTGTGGCATCGGACCATCAGCCGAACTGACCACGAGAATCGCTCCGTCCATCTGGGCCGCGCCGGTAATCATGTTCTTCACGTAGTCGGCGTGGCCCGGACAATCAACGTGCGCATAGTGGCGCTTGTCAGTCTCGTACTCGACGTGCGCAGTATTGATCGTAATGCCGCGCTCCTTTTCCTCGGGAGCAGCGTCGATTTCGTCGTATTTCTTAGCCTGCGCCTTGCCGGACTTCGCCAGCACGGTTGTAATCGCCGCGGTGAGCGTGGTCTTGCCGTGATCAACATGGCCGATCGTGCCAATGTTGACGTGCGGTTTGGTTCTCTGAAACTGTTCTTTTGCCATCTTTAGAATTGCTTTGAATTTGGACCGGCGCCTGCTCTGCTGCTGGAGCCCATGACCGGGATTGAACCGGTGACCTCGTCCTTACCAAGGACGTGCTCTACCAACTGAGCTACATGGGCATTGGCGGGCCGAAGCCGAGTGAAGAAACATGACGCATATACGTTAATTCCCGCCTGTAAAAGGGTGTAAGACCCTACCCGTCTCACCGATCGGCGGAAACGGTTAGAGTCTTTTCCCTGAAATAGAAGGGCGGCCCAACCTAACAAAGCGCAAGTGGGTGTCAAAACCAAAATGAACTTTGGCGAAGGCGGAGGCCTAGGTGCGGCCGAGTCCCGAGAGTCTGGATTGAACGATCACGCCGACAATGAAGAGCACAATCATGCTGATGAATCGGGCCGTAGGCTCAAACGGGAGCACATCGCTGACAATGCTCGCTCCGATCAAGGCCGAAAGAATGACTAACGCCCAGTCGAAGACGGCGGACACGAGGATTGCAGCCAGCACTGCGCCCACAGCGAAGAAGATCCAGCCCACGGACTCGGCGTTGACGCCTAGCGCGACAGCCAGCCGCATGGCTAGCATTCCCCCCGCGAGCCCTCCGGCGAGCGCAACGGCAACCCGTTGCAAGACGATGGCGAGCACGGCGGCCAGTAACCCAACGCCGATGGCGATGGTAAGAATTACTATCTCCGACTGGCCTGTTACCAGATGTGCGCCGAAGCGCATGCCCGCGAGAAAGCCGACGACACCAACGAAAAGCCAGAAGAGCTTTCTTCCCAGGAGGACGAGGACGAGACCGACAAGAACTTGTGGAACCGGGCTTAGATGGAGCTGTTCGAGATTCATCGAAGTCAATCCGGAAAGGTCAGGATCGGTGGGTGAGAGAGTTTTTGATAAGCAGTTTGGCGGACTTCGTCCACAAAAGTCTTCTTCGTTCCGCGTGCCGGCTTTGCACTTGCCGGAGGTTGCCTTCTACGCTAGCCCCTTTGCCCATGAAACCCAAACTGCTGCAGACGAGCGCAGCGATTGTTGCCGTGGGCATTTTTGCTGCCGCTTGTGAAAACCTTACCCCGGGCGAGAATGCGGCGGTGTTCGGAACGGCCGCGGGTTTGGCCACGGGAATTCCCCTTGTCGCCAGCGGCGTCAATCCCAATATTGCGATTCCTGTGACCGCGGGTGCCGTTGCGGTTGCTGCGGTCAGCGCATATGTCATCGCCAAGCACCAAGCCTCGGAACGTCAGCGAAAAATCGCAGAACAACGTGCGCGCCTCTACATGGCCAGACAAGAAGCTGCCCGCAAGGCGCCTGCCTCGCAAGTGTCCTCGACCGCGAAGCGAAAGCCCGCCAAACCACGCTACATTGCCGTGAAGACCGTTAAAGAGGAGAACAGCAAAGGTCAGGACCAGGTGATGATCTTTGACACCCAGAGCAATGAAATCGTTGGAAACAATGTCTATGACCTCAAGTCCTCGCCCAAGGTCGGACAAACCACGAAATTCGACACCTACACTGCGGAGTACGTCGGGACGGGATCTTAGCCCAACCGGTCCAGAGCGCCGACTTCTCGTCCGACTGCGAATGCCCGCAGCGAGCATGAGACTTTGAGAGGCCCGCAGATCTTCACTCCACGAAGGAAAACACGGAGCGGACCGCGTGATGGTCGGAAACTGGCGTCGGGATGACCGAGCACGCCTCGAGCCGCAAAGGCCGATTGTAAAAAAGGTGGTCGATGACGAAAGGCATCCTGCGCCAGGTGACCTGGAAATTCTGGGAGGGTTGAAACCCCGCTCGCCTAAATTGCTCAACCAAGGTTTCGCCAGGAGCACAGTTGAAATCGCCGCCGAGCAGGGTGGCCCCCTGGGATCTCCGGAGCTCGACCTCGAGCCGATCGCGCTGGGTATGATGGTCGTTGCTGGAGGCGTTGATCATGAAGAAGGCTTGCAGATGGGTGTTAATCACCCGCAAAGGATTTCCATCGATCTCAGTTTCAGCACCAATCATCAGACGGTGCGAGGGTTTACGCATCAATCCACCGAACTCAAACGCAATCTGTGCCGGCGGAAGGTCCTTGCGGGTGAAATTTTTCAGAGGTGTCTTCGAAAAGATCGCCAGACCCAAGCCAAAAGGGATCTCCATTTTGTTCGGGCGGGGATAGGCAAAGATCGAATCATATCCTGTAAGCTCCCTTTTGAGTCGCTCATAATGCGGCGGGGGTTCGATTTGCCCGCCGCCGTCATAGCCTCGTTCGACCTCCTGAAGAAAGATCAGGTTGGCATCTTGTTCACGAAGAAAGGCGATTGAGCTGCCGAGACTTACCTCAGCCTGGTCCGGATCCTCTTCGTTCCAGACCTGTCCGTTCTGCATGTTAAAGGTCAGCGCGCTAAACATCGTCTCATGCCCGCCTTGTCAATGCGCGCTGGCGAATGGTGTGTTCCCCCACACGAGAGAACAAGGCGGACATACCATGCACAAACTCTTCACGATTCGTCACGGCGAAAGCGCTTAGAAAAGAAAATCGATTGGTGGCACCGATCGCTAACTGACCACAGCACTGCCAACACGAGCGCAGGGGAATACATGCCTTTGGCAAGGCGCACGCCCGGGTTCTAACATCACGAAGCCATCGCTCAGCGAGTTTTGGCTAGATCAAGCAAAAGTCGCTGGCTGCCCCTAAGGTAACGCTTTCGAAAAGAGAACTTTTACTTTCGCAAGATTCACTCCTCCTCTCCTACTTCGCTGACGACCGGAGCAATGTCTTGGAGCTTTTCACCCTCGCGTAAGTCGATCAGCTTAACACCCTGAGCGTTGCGACCGGTTTCGCGAATTTCCGAAACTCTCGTCCGCACCATTTTGCCCTTGTTGGTGATTAGCATGATCTCGTCGGCGTCTCGGACGGTGAGGGCGCCGGCAACGCCACCTGTCTTCTCATTGGTCTTCATGGTAATAATGCCTTTGCCGCCACGGCTCTGAACGCGATACTCCTCGAAGCTGGTTCGCTTCCCGAGGCCGTTTTCTCCAGCTACGAGGAGTTGGGCGTCCTTATTCACGACCGCGGCGGCGACGACATAGTCCCCTTTCTCGGGACGAATTCCCCAAACACCTACGGTATCGCGTCCCTGGTCGCGCATTTCCTCTTCATGAAAGCGAATGCTCATTCCGTCGTGGGTTATAAGGACAATCTCATCTTGGCCATTGGTCAACCGGCACTCGATGAGCCGGTCATCCTCCTCGATCTTGATCGCGATGATTCCCCCTTTGCGGATATTCTTAAAATCACTAAGGTTCGATTTTTTGACAATGCCGCTCCGAGTGGAAAAGGCCACGTGCAGCTTTTGGCTCCAAGTTTCTTCGTCGCTCTTCTGTGCTTGGATGCGGATGGTCGCCGCAATCTTTTCCTCGTTGCGAAGCTCCAGGAGGTTCGCGATTGAACGCCCTTTGCTAGCGCGCGAACCTTCCGGAATCTCAAAGACTCGCTCGACATAGCAGCGACCGCTCTGGGTAAAGAACATCAAGTAATCGTGGGTGGTCGCGGTGAAGAGATGCTCCACGAAATCACTGTCTTCGACGCCCTCCCCTTCCCGTGCCGTCATCCCAATCACGCCCTTTCCGCCGCGCCTCTGGGCCCGATAAGCGCTGACCAGCGTCCGCTTGATAAACCCATTGTGCGTAAGAGTAACAATGACGCCCTCGTTCGCAATGAGATCCTCGATCGCCATCTCGCCTTCCGCACTCACGATCTGCGTCCGGCGTCCGGCTGCGTGTTTGCTCTGGATCGCCCGAAGCTCAGACTTGATGATTTTCAACACGCGTGCCTCTCTGGCAATGATGTCTAAGAGGTCTTTGATCGTCTCGAGCAAGGCGTCGTATTCCTTTTTGATGCTCTCACGTTCGAGGCCGGTGAGTTGATACAGGCGCAAGTCGAGAATGTGGCCGACTTGTTTTTCGGTAAACCGATACCTCCCCTCGACAATACGGGCGTCATCACGCACGAGGATGCCGACCTGCTCCACAGCTTTGCGCGTCCAGGAAAGCGCCAGCAATTTCCCTTTGGCCTCTTCACGGTCCCGTGAATTGCGGATAATCCTTATGAACTCATCGAGGTTCGCCAAAGCGATCAGATAACCTTCGAGTTTCTCAGCTTCTACTTCGGCCTGCCGCAGGAGAAAGCGGGTGCGACGCAGGACAACCTCGCGCCGATGCTCGAGGTAGCAGGACATCGCATCCTTCAGCGACAGAAGCTTGGGCTTGCCGCGGTCGATTGCCAGCATGTTGACGCTAAAGGAAGACTCGAGCGCAGTATGCTTGTAGAGATTGTTGATCAGGACCTTGGGATTTCCGTCGCGCTTCAGTTCAATGACCACACGCGTGTTTTCGTCGGATTCGTCGCGAACATCGCTGACGCCTTGAAGGACTTTGTCATTGACCAGTTCGGCGATGCGCCTCACGAGCTCTGCGCGATTCACCCCAAAAGGAATTTCCGTGACAATAATATTCTCGCGGCCGCCCTTGACTTCTTCCGTTGCGAGGCGAGCGCGCACCCGCACTGACCCGCGGCCTGTCTCAAAGTAGGATCTTATTCCCGCGGTGCCCTGGAGGAGGCAGCCGGTGGGAAAGTCCGGTCCTTTGATGTGTTGCATCAGACCGTCGATCGAGATGTCAGGATCATCGATCTGTGCGCAGAGGCCGTCGATAACTTCGCTTAGATTATGCGGCGGAATATTGGTTGCCATCCCGACGGCGATGCCCGTGCCACCGTTAATTAGGAGATTAGGAAACGACGCGGGAAAGACTACCGGTTCGGTCAGCCGCTCATCGTAGTTCGGCACAAAATCGACGGTGTCCTTTTCAAGGTCATCAAGGAGCGTTCCTCCAAGCGAAGTGAAACGCGCCTCGGTGTAGCGCATAGCGGCCGGCGGGTCGCCTTCCACAGAGCCGAAGTTGCCTTGTGGGTCCACCAGCGTCTCGCGCATGGCCCAATTCTGAGCCATGTGGACCAATGTCGGGTAAATGACCGCTTCGCCGTGCGGATGATAATTTCCTGAGGTGTCGCCGCAAATCTTCGCGCACTTCATAGGCTTGCGCGGCGGGTAGAGACTTAGCTCGTGCATGGCATACAGAATGCGCCGTTGCGAGGGCTTGAGCCCATCGCGAGCGTCGGGCAAAGCTCGTGAGATGATGACCGACATCGAATAGTCGAGAAACGACTTCGACATCTCCTCAGCGACATCGACCTTCTCCACCCGTTCGTTATGGGTATACATGCGCAGGAATTAGCTGGTCACTTCTGTTTGCGTCGCCGAAGCCCGATCGCCAGAACCCGCATCAGGCTGCTCCCGAGAGAATCGCCCGAACCCTTCCACAAGTAAGAGCTTTGCCTAAGACGCATCGCCACAAAGGCTCCTCTGCCGATTCGTTCTAGACATCGAGTCGTGCGTTGAGTGCGTTATCCTCAATAAATTGGCGTCGCGGTTCGACGACATCCCCCATCAGGATCGTAAACATGCGATCGGCTTCGACGGCATTATCCTCATTTAGGTCCACCTTCACGAGCTTGCGCTTGTCGGGATTCATCGTCGTTTCAAAGAGCTGCTTGGGATTCATTTCGCCCAATCCCTTGAAGCGCTGGATTTGCATGCCCTTTCTTCCGATCTCGAGAACCTTGGCCAGAATTTCGGGAACCGAGAAGACTGAGTGGACGATTGCCTTCTCACCCTCGCCCTCGATGAGCTCGAAGATGGGATGGTCGCCGTCGGAAAAGTGCTCAACCCTAAGTCCCTTTCGAGCAAGTTCACCAATCAGCTTCTGGACAGCAAGTGATTCATGCAGTTCGACCAAGCTGGCCCGGCGACGGGGACCACCTTCCAGCCTGCGAAGCTTCTCCCCTGGGTCCGAGTCGCCATCTGACCGCTGCACGTCGGAGTTTCCAACTTCCGATTCATCATCGAATAAATTGAGGTCGCGGTTCTCCTCGTGAAACGCTCGCATCTCAGCCTCGCCAGGAAAATAGGTGACCCACTCAACATTGCCCTCGCGTATCTTGACAAGATAAACGGGTAAGGTGCCAGTATTTAGATCACGTTCGCGGAGGTATTCCTCAAAGTCTCCACCGTGTCGCCTGATAGCGTCACTAAACTTGGAAAGCCTTTCCAGAAGTTCGAGAATATCTTTGAGCTGCGACGCCGTGAAGACTTTGCTATCGACAAGATTCTTCAACTTGACCTCCTCCGCCCCGAGGGAAATCAGGATGCGGTTAAGCTGCGCATCGTCGTCCACGTATTCCTCGCGTTTTTTCCGTTTGATGAGGTAAAGCGGCGGACAGGCGATGAAGATTTTGCCCTGCTTAACCAGTTCGGGCATCTGGCGGTAGAAAAACGTCAGTAACAAAGTCCGAATGTGCGACCCGTCGACGTCGGCATCTGTCATAATAATGATGCGGCCGTAGCGGAGTTTGGAGATGTTGAAGGCACCTTCCTGATCTCCGCTGCCGATGCCGGTGCCGACCGCAGTGATCATTGTTTGGATTTCCGAGTTCTGGAGCACCTTGTCCAGCCGCGCCTTCTCGACGTTGATCAGTTTGCCACGAATCGGCAGAATGGCTTGGTAGCGGCGATCGCGACCTTGTTTGGCAGACCCCCCGGCCGAGTCGCCCTCCACGATATACAGCTCAGTCAGGCTCGGATCGCGTTCCGAGCAATCGGCCAGTTTTCCCGGAAGCCCGCCTCCGGTCAACGCCCCTTTGCGAACGGTTTCACGCGCCTTTCTGGCGGCTTCTCTGGCGCGAGCCGCCGTCAGTCCCTTATCCACAATGCGCCTGGCAATCGACGGGGTCTGATCGAAGAAGGTCATCAATCCCTCGTAGGTGATCGAGGACACAATGCCCTCCACCTCTGGCGTCACGAGCTTTACCTTGGTTTGGGACTCAAAGCCGGGCCAGGGATGTTTGATCGAGAGGACGGCGATCAGACCCTCGCGGACGTCGTCGCCGGAGATCGGCGGATCCTTCTCCTTCACGAGGTTGTTTTGACGAGCATATTGATTGATCGCCCGCGTCAACGCCGTGCGGAACCCAGTCGCATGCGTGCCGCCATCGGGATTTGGAATGGCGTTGGTAAAGCAGAGGATCTGATCGTTGTAGCTGTCGTTATACTGCATCACCAGATCGACAAACATGTCGTCTTCGACTTCTTGCTGGTCTTTGTTGCGAAACCTGACCCGACGCTTGCCTTCGAGAACAATCGCCTTGGCATGCAAGATCTGCTTGTTTTCGCCGAGTTGCCTGACGAACTCTTCGATGCCAAGCTTATACACGTACTGCTCGTGCTTCGGCGGCTCCGCACGCTCGTCGACGAGATTAATCTCCAGACCCGGATTCAGAAACGCCAACTCGCGCAATCGTGCCGTGAGCTTTGGAAATTGAAACTCGGTCGTGATGTTGAAAATCGTCGGATCGGGGAGAAATGTGATCAGCGTCCCCGTGTGCTTCTTGTTCTTTAGATCCCCGATAACCGTGAGTTTCTGTGTCGTGATGCCTCGCGCGAAGGCCATGTGATAGACCTTCCCGTCGCGAGACACCTCCACCTTGAACCAATCCGAAAGCGCGTTGACACACTTCGCCCCTACCCCGTGCAATCCCCCGGAAAACTTGTAGGCCCCCTGACCGAACTTCCCACCCGCATGCAAATTTGTCAGCACCAACTCGATAGCTGGCACCTTGAACTTCGGATGGATATCCACGGGAATGCCGCGACCGTTGTCCTTTATCGAGCACGAACCGTCGACATGGAGCGTTATATCAATCCGAGAGCAATAACCGGCCAAATGCTCGTCGATCGAGTTGTCGAGCACCTCAAAGACACAATGGTGCAAGCCTCGCTCATCGGTCGGCCCGATATACATTCCCGGGCGCTGACGGACCCCTGCAAGCCCCTCCAGCTTATCAATTTTGGAAGCGTCGTATTTTTCGGATTTTTCGGAGAGCGTCAAATCTTCGGGCATTAAAATCTCGGACAAATTGCTAGTTTCTATGAAACTCAAAACATACGGATGCTGGGCTTGATACACAATGTTTTTTTACCCTAGAAAGGCGTCCAAAACGCAGTATTTAGTGGGACCAGAGTTGGGGTCCCACAAGATATTGGGGCTGACCCGGAGACTCGCCTCCATTACCGGGATCGGCATTTGCCTGGCGCTATTCGGTTTTCTGCAAAGCCAGAAAGCTCGATTTGTGTTTTTACCCGACGGGGTGCATTTCGTGGACGCGGACTGCTATTCACGAATGACCCGCGCCCGGATCATTTCGCAGCAACCCGGCACTTTGGTCACCAGGCACGCGTTCGAGAATTATCCTGATGGAGTTCGTCCACACACCACCGCTCCGATGGACTATTTGATTGTCGGCTTTCGTTGGCTGCTTGGCGCGAGAGTTGATCTGGATTTTGCCGGTGCTTGGATTTCGCCGGTTTTGGGCGCCCTTCTCATCTTTGTCGCCTGGCTATGGGCTGAGGTGAGAACCATCCCCTATCGGTGGAGCATGTTGATCCTCTTATCGACTTCGCCCGTTATGCTCCATGGATTTGGGGTCGGCCGTCCCGACCACCAGTCGTTGATCTTGCTCTTAACTGCGACGGGACTTATGGCAGAATCGGTTCTTTGGACGACGCGCTCGGCGGCGATTTCACTTTGGTGGGGAGCTTCATGGGGTTGCGCGCTTTGGGTATCGTGGTTTGAGCCCGCTCTGCTTCTTGCTCTCGTTCTAGTAGTCCGGGTGTTCGTTTGGCGGAGCCAATGCCTGGCGAAAGCTTGGATTTCTTCGCTGGGGATCGCCGGCGCGGTCGCTGTGGCCGCTGTCCTGCTCGAGGGACTTCCCAGCGCTGGTCTCCAGCGGAATTCTTTCTCTTCGTTCTTGCAGTGGGCGGGGCGAATCGGCGAACTGCAGTCCTTCAATCCGCTCTCTGCCGCCATTACCTGGATCGGATGGCTATCGTTGCTCGCGCCCTTTTGTCTGGCCTGGGTGGCATTCAAACGGAGGGAAAGGATCTGCTGGCTCTGGCTGGCACTCTTGCTGATCACAGGCGCGTTGACCAGTTGGCATGCGCGGTGGGGATACTTTCTTGCCCTCAGTGGCGCGTTGGCGATGCCCTTCGCGCTGAGCGTCATTCGCCAGCGCTGGGTCGGCTACATGCTCTTCGCCGCAAGTCTCTGGCCAGTCGCCCTGGCGCTAGAGAATGAGTTATTTCCCCAAGGAGAAACCGGGCGCGCACTCGCCGAAAACCTGCGCGAAAGTCAGCAACTTCGCCGCACGGCCCTAGCCCTTAAGGATCTCAATGGAGATGGCATTCTTGCTCCATGGTGGCTGACACCGCAATTG
Organism: uncultured Verrucomicrobiae bacterium; assembly: GCA_963824895.1. Classification (GTDB taxonomy): domain Bacteria; phylum Verrucomicrobiota; class Verrucomicrobiia; order Chthoniobacterales; family Terrimicrobiaceae; genus DASTFP01. Next base: position 182,687 of record CAWGQS010000005.1, read on the forward strand.
GTATACTGGTCGGAAAAAAGCGGGGTCGCCGGCAGTTCACACGAAAGCTTGGCGGGCACCCAGGACACCGCTCGCTTCTTCATCTCGCAGAATGAAGAGGAAGCCAAGTCGATCCTGCGGAAGAGGCATCCAGAGTTTGTGGTGGTTTGCGATGCGGACAGATTGCTCGACAATTCGTACACAGTGCTCGGTCGAACGGGTGAACCGGCCAACCAACTCGCGGCAACTCTGTTCCGAACCCCTTCTCGATGTCCAACTTACCTCCGTCTGGTCTTCCAAAATCCGGACTTCAAGGTTTATCAAGTCAACAAACACATGCTTTGAGTAGCATTCTCGCTTGGCAACATCATCAAATTGTCCCTACTTAAAGAATATAATAATCCACGCACTATTCTTACATCCAATGTTTTACTCATAAATGACCATACGAATCGGACCAGAATTGCCCTGCACCTACGCCTACCCCCTGATTGTCCAGCGAATTGCCTTTTTCCGCTTCAGATGGTCTGATTGCTTAAGTTGAAAACAGCTTCCACAGGGCTCCCGGTAATCTGCATCTTTCTGTCGTCGCCGGGCGATGTCGCGCACGAGCGAAGGATCGCCCGTGAAGTCATCAATCGACTCAACGCGGAGTTCTCCGAACGTGTTATTTTGGAAACCTACTTTTGGGAGGTACGAACCGTTCGACTTTTCGAAATCTTTCCAGGCGCAGATACCAAATCCGGCCGACTTCGATGTGGTTCTTTGTTTCTTGTGGTCACGGCTTGGCTCGCGACTGCATTCGGGCAGCAAACTTCCCGATGGATCACCAGCCCAATCTGGCACGGAGTATGAAATTGCCCACGCGCTGGAGGGACAAAAGCGACGTCAAGGCTTACCGGAGCTTCATGTTTGGATCAACCGAACCATTCCGCCGTTTCCGCCCGATCCGCCGGACGTTCACGACGAACGCATCGCTCAATGGCGCTCCCTGAAGCAATTCATTGAGCGATGGACGCGGGACACGACCGAGGATGTCTTTGTCGGGTCATTCACCGACTACAAGACGCTCGCCGAATTCGAGGAGCTGATCGAAATCAAGCTTCGGAAGATTGTGGAGCGTCAATGTCCCCAGCTTCGAGAGCGAGACGCAACCGAGATTCCGACACGGGCGACTTGGACGGCGGGGTCACCGTTCCGCGGCTTGGAACCCTTTGAATTCGAGCACGCCCCGATCTTCTTCGGACGGACTGGCGCGATCGGGGCCGTGCTGGAGAGCTTAAGAAAAACACAAATCGACAAGGATGATCCGCGAGGATTCCTTCTCATGCTGGGCGCGTCTGGATCGGGAAAGTCGTCCCTTGCCCGGGCGGGGGTGATGCCCACGCTGGTAGAGCCAGGTGTAATCGATGGAATCGGCTTATGGCGACGCGCCGTTATGAAGCCTTCCGATGCTGAAGGCGACATCTTTTTGGGACTCGCGCAAGCGCTGCTCAATCAGAGCGGCTTGCCCGAGCTGGAAGGGCATGGCTCCACCGCAGAAGGTCTTGCGACTCGGTTCTCCGAGGGGGGTGCGGATGCCGTGCTGGAAAAAATACAGAGCGGCCTCCTCATCGCCAGTGAACGGGAACGCGCCAGGCAGGAAGTTGAGATCACCGAGCTCGTTCATAAATATCGCAGTGAAGATCGCGATGCTGACGCGAAGGGGTTGGAAGCTCGCCTGCGGGCTCTGGTTCCACCCAAACCTTGCCTCGTCCTGCTCATCGATCAGCTTGACGAGCTCTTCACGGGTGATACTTCACCGGAAAAGCGCGGCGTCTTTGTCGAGACCATGGCCGCGCTGGCGCGCTCAAGCTTTGCCGTGATTCTCACGACTTTGCGCAGCGATTTTTATCACCGCCTTGCGGAATACCCGATTCTCCTCGAGCTCGCCCAGGGCACTGCTTCCTACCATCTGGCGCCCCCAACGCTCGTCGAGATCGGTCAAATTATCCGCAAGCCTGCCCAAGTGGCTGGACTGCGCTTTGACAGCGAACCGCAAAGTCGACAATCTCTCGACGAAGCCCTCCGGGATGCCGCCGCTCAGGACCCTCAGGTGTTGCCTCTGTTGGAATTTGCACTCGAAGAGCTTTACGTCCGCCAAGCGCGTCGCGGGGACGGGATCCTGAGATGGGAGGACTACGAATCATTCCATCGCCTGGAAGGAGTCATCGCTCACAAGGCGGACGAATGTCTCGCGGTAGTACCCGAAGATCGTCAGGCTTCCTGTCTCAACGCGGTTTTTGGAAAACTCCTTTCCCTTGCTGCCGGCGGAAACGTGCCCGTGCGCCGAACGGCCTTGTATGACGATCTGCTGCTGAACCCGTACCGAAAATCTGAGACGGATTCGTCAGAGTTACCCGGTGCTCGGACGTTTGTTGACTCTTTCATCAAGGCCCGCCTCCTGGTCGCGACGCAGGCAGAAGGCGGCAAATGTGCAGTCAGTGTCGCCCACGAAGCCTTGCTGCGCTCTTGGCCGCGCCTGAAATCATGGATTGCTTCAAATCGAGAAAAACTGCGGATCCGCAACCAAATTGATCGTTCGCAGGCGGACTGGCTTGCGAACGGAAAAGACCGCTCCCTGCTCTTGGCCGCGGGACTTCCTCTCAACCTAGCCGAGAAGCTGCAGAAGGAAGCCCCTGAGCTGCTCTCGCGAGATCTCGAAGAGTATATATCGACTTCGCTCGACCACCATCGGACTCAGCGTCGGCGAAAACGCAACACGATTCGTGCGGTGATCGCAGGTCTCTCAGTACTCGGAATCATCGCGACGGTCGCGGGCGTTTTGGCAGCCAGGAACGCCAGGCAAGCCATCGTCGAGCGGGACCGTGCAGAAAACCTCCTTTCTTTCATGGTTTATGATCTTCAGAAGAAGCTTGAGCCGATCGGCCGTCTCGAACTTTTGAAAGATATCCATCAAAGGGCGTTCGAATACTTCGAGGGCGTTGGTGAAACGGCTGACGCGAGGAGTCTCGACAGAAAGACCGACGCCCTGGTCAATCGTGGCGTTCAGTTGTTCGCCGCTGGTCAGCTCTCCGAAGCAAGGCGAAGCTTCGAACAGGCCGTGGACATATCTAAAAGGCTCGCGACCCAGAAGCCTTCACAAACCGAATGGCAGCACAATCTTGCCACCAGTTATCAGCAAATCGGCAATGTGTTCGCGGCCGAAGGCAATCTGACGAAAGCGTTGGAGGCCTACGAAGACTCGAGAAAGATCCTTGAGACGCTGATCGAGCAGGATTCGACCAACTCTCTTTGGCAGCGTGATCTTTCTGGAGCCCTCGAGAAAATCGGTGACGTTCAATCGAGACAGGGAAAAACGACAGAAGCGCTCCAAACCCATCAAAGGGCCCTTGTCATCCGTCAGGCCTTTAGTGAAAAGGATCCCGGCGAGAATCAGTGGCGGCGCGACCTTGCGATAAGCCATGCCAAATTGGGTGGAGTTCTCATGAGGCAGGGCAAACTGAATGAAGCCTACCAAGCCTTCAAGAATTCACATGATCTGGTGGCCTCGTTGACCAAGCTCGACCCGAATAACCAGAGCTGGCAAAGTGATTTGTCGACGACGTTCCTTCGGATTGGAGACGTGCTGACTCGCCAAGGAAAGCTCGCCGAGGCCCTTGAGGCCTATCAGAATTGCTATGCCATCCGTAAATCTCTAGTTGAACGGGATTCGGCGAATTCGATTTGGCAGAACGATCTTTCAGTAAGCCTTAGCAAAGTCGGAGACGTTCTTGAGACCCAAGGCAAGCATGAGGAGGCAACGAAAGCTTATTACGCTTCCCTTGAGATCAAAAAGGCCCTGGCGAACCAAAATCCATCGAACGTGACGTTGCAGAGCGGCATTTCGATCAATCTCGAGAAAGTCGGCGATGTTTTGATGGCCGAGGGCAAAGTCGCAGAGGCGCTGCACATTTATCAGGACACCTTGGCACTTCGAAGGACATTGGCGGACAAAGATGCTTCGAATGCAGGTTGGAAGCGCGGGCTCTGTTCAAGCCTGGAGAAGGTGGGAAATGCTCTGGCCGAACTCGGAAGCATCGGCGACGCCCGGAAAGCGTATCAAGAGGCGCTGCTGATTCGAAAAACGCTTGCGGATCAGGATACTTCCAATCTGAGCGCCAGGCATGAGCTCTCGACGGTTCTGGAGAAACTTGGAACGCTGTCTTTGTCTCAAGGGGAGCTTTCAGACGCGCTTCGTCCATACACCGAATCGCTTGAGATCCGTGAAGAGTTGGTCAATCGTGATCCCGGCAGCGTCGAGTGGCAGAAAGCTCTCGCGCAAATCCTCGAGCAACTCGGCGAGGTTGCGCAGCAGCAAGGGCAGACAGATCTTGCGCGGCAGCATTACCAGAGAAGCCTGGAAATCCGTCGCACCTTCGATAATTCCGATCCCAAGAGTAACGGAGCGAGTGACAAGACGAATAAGCTTCGGGGACAGCTTGATGCTCGAGCTGTTCCGGCGGCGGCGGCGCCCCAAGATTCCGTGGCGAGCCCGTAAAGAGCTGAGGCTGGAGCGTCAGCGACCGCCTGCAGATTCCCGGCTGGCGCTCTGTTTCCTTTTTCCCTGCGTGGGAGCAGTCTTCAAGCGTTCGGCTTCCTTCGCTTTTCTCTGTTCGGATCGGATGAGGAGCCTGCCGACGAAAGTATCTCCGACGCGAGATGTCAGCGCGTCAGCTGAATCCAAAAGTTCGTTTGCCTTTCGTCGCAAGGCACGTCGCTCGGAAGGGGTCTCTCCAAAAACGTCGCGAAGATCATCATGCACCTGGTCAAATCGCTGGTCAGAGGATCGAAAGAAATCCCCCGTTTCCTTCACCAAAAGGCGCGACTTGGCGACCAACGATTCATCGTCCGACCTGTCCAGCTCGTTACCCAATCTTTCTGCCACCACGCGCCAGGTTTCCAGAAGACGATCGAGCTTGGTTTCCGGCTTGGCAGAAAGGTCTTCGGCGGGCGCATTGAGCTGGTCGAAGGTTCTCTGAATGGATCGCGAAAGGTCTCGCACCGCTTCGGTTGCGTCGTCGACAGATTGCTTGGCGGGAGCGATACGAAACTCGTGGCCGATCAGATTGTATCCGCCGACCGGATCAAAGATTAGCTCGATACCCGCGGCAATGAACCCGCCTGTAAGAGCGCTGGTTTGCAGTCTGGCTTCGTTGCTAAAGCGCCACTCGTTCGCGGCGTAATCCTTTTGAATTCGGGCCATCAGGCGGATCTCAATCGTCCCATCTGACCTCAATTGGGGTTTACCCACTCTTTCGATCACCCCGATCCGTACGCCTCGGCATACGACCGGACTCTTGTCTCTACGTATTCCCGTGACGTCCTCAGCAATGAAGACGGTTTCAATCGAACCCTCGTCCAAGGGGACCATGAAGTCGACCGCCGTTTGCTTAACAACTTCCAATTTGCGAACCCACAGCACATAGGCCACCAAAGCTAAGAGGCAGGCTCCGATCAAGAGATTGATCAGAATGCTCTTCTGCACCGAGCTCAGACGCATCTTCGGCACTTGGGATGAGGTTGCTTCACGGTCTCTTCAATTTCCTCCTCCCGCGGAGGAAGGCATGTCTGCTCCGGCGAGGCCCAGCGGCAGCAAAAGCGCGGTCTGCACCGGCGAAAGATCAAGATAGCGAGTGGGTAGATTCTCTAAGCCTTTAGTATCCGCCGTGAAGAGCGCAATGGCATCGACAGCTTCTATTCTTAGGACCGCGGAAAGCAGCTCCAAAATTCGCGTTCTCTTCTCCGAGGACAATCCTAACGTCGGTTCTTCGAGCAGGACAATCCTCGTGCCATGGGCCAGGGCCCGAGCCACAGCCGCGCAGCGTCTTTCGCCGTCCAGAATTTCGTGTGGATATTTGTCGGCCTTGTCCGCGAGACCGAGGAGGTCCAATCGAAGCCGCGCTTGGGCTTCAATGCTTTCAGCCGACAGCCGCTCGCCTCCGATCGCCTGACGACAACGATAGGCCAGGACAATATTTTCGAGAACGGTCAACGAGTGGATCAATCCACTATGCTGAAAGACGATTCCAAGCGAAGAAACCAATTGCCGGCGCGTGCGCGAATTCGAAAAAGTCTGGCCGTAATACCGGATCGATCCGGCCAATGGAGTCTTCAAGCCGGCCAGGCACGACAATAGCTGACTTTTTCCGGAACCGCTTGGACCAACAACGGCCAAGATCTCCCCATAATTGAGACGATTGGAAATGAGGTCACTCCTTGCGGCGCTAAACCTCAGGCCCTCGAATTCCAAAGGCATCTCAGAATGTTTCTTCAATGTCGGAGAGAAGCAGATTGATGAGCGTGACCGCGAGATTGCCGATCGTCAGGGCGAGCGCGGTCAACGAGCCGACAAGATTGCGGGCTTGCTCACGTTTTGGCCAAAACCCAAACGTTCCCGCCACTATTGCCATGCAAAAGGCGATCACGACCGCTTTGAACAGCGTCTTAATGTAGGTGGCCGAAGGGATATCAGAAAGAAAAATGGCCGCAAAATCTGGCAATGCCTGCCCCAGCAGGAAGTTGCTGCCTAACCAGACCCCGAGGAGGCCGCAAAAGAACACCACGAAGCAAAATAAGGGGGCCACAATAATCAGCGCGACCGCTTTGGGAACGAAGGCCACCTCCGACGGATCAAGACCGAGCACCTCGAGAGCGTCAAGTTCGCGAGACAGCCGCATGCTCGCAATTTCTGTGGTAATCGAAACGACCGCAGGCACGCAAAAGAAATTGGCCACTGCGTACCGGTACCACATACTCGAGAAAGATTCTGCCGAAGCGAGGAATCGCGCTCTCTTGGTAATAGGAAAGATCCGGCGCAAGCACCGCACTGATGAAACCTCCAGCCCCAAGTAGCACCAGAAAAAGAAGCGCGGGCGCAACGCAGCCCAGCACGCGGCGCAAGAGCTGGATTCGAAACTCCTCACTGGAAAGACCCGCCGAGGCGGCATTCGGACGGAAAAGCAAATTCACCGCTCCGGTCATGACGGCCCAGGAAAGACCCGCCGCGGTGTATTTCCAAATTGAATCACCGGCGGCCATAGGGTCTCCCCTCGCATACAATGCAGAAACTTTTCGTGCCAGTTCATTTTGTGATACCACGGCGGCGTGGAGGAACTCCGGGGTTCAATTGATGCCGAAGCTCACCGCGTGGGACAACTCCTCGAGAGGCTGCAACGCGAGGGCGTGGACATTGGCATTGCGGAACTCAAGCAGATTTGGGAGGGCCGGCTACGAGCCTTTTGGCGCCTTTATCCGCAGCTCTACTCAACCCTCGCGGGCCAAATGGTGGAGCGTTCCGAGAATTTTACGGCCATTGAAATCTGCGCGGAGGGCCTCTCCTTTTTTCCAAGGCACGCTGACCTCGTCCTCTACTTGGCGCTGTCTTTAGCCCGCATCGGCTCTCCAAACCGAGCGTTTGAACTGCTTAATTCAGCGGGCGGATGGCTGGAGAACGTTCCGGATGCGTGGACTCTGCGAGCCCGAATTTACAAGGACCTTTGGAAACTGACCGGCTCGTCCCGGGCTCTCGAGCAATCGTTGCACGAGTATGAAAAGGCGGCTGAAGTGAGAAAGGGGGCGGACTCTTACTATCCCGAGGTGAACGTTGCCACGCTGGCGGTTCTTGGCGGCGACCCAACCAAAGCAACGGAGTATGCGAAGAAGGTGACCGACCATCTCAGTCCTCTTGGCGAGCGAGACTACTGGGAGGCAGGAAGCTTGGCGGAAGCTTTGCTGGTCTTGGGTCACGTCGAAGAGGCCCGTCTGCATTACGCAAAGGCCATGGAGCTCGGCCCGCTTCCCGCACGAAGACTCACTACCCGGCAACAGGCCAGACTACTTCTCCGGCACCTGGGTGAGGATCCCAATATTTTTGAGGATCTCTTTAGAATTCCGCCGGTGGTCTGCGGCACCGGCCACGTGATAGATCCACCGGGCAGACGTGTCGCTCGATTTCCGGCCACGCGCGAGAATTCGGTTCGCCTGCGCGTCGAGACGCTGCTGAAGCGCTGGGACGCACGCCTCGGATACTCCGGTGCGGCGGGCGGAGCCGATCTAATTTTTGCGGAGACGATCCGCGCCTTGCGAGGCGAGACCTGCCTCATCCTGCCTGTGGACCGGCAAACATTCTCTCAGTGGAGCGTCGAAGGATCGGGAGGAGAATTTGTCAAACGGTATCGCGCGGCCTTGGCCAACGCGTCTTCCGTCATGGAGTCGCCTTTCTCTCGTGAAGACCTGGAGGGTGGCGATCTTTGGGATTTCGGCAATCGAATGATCCTTGGAAATGCGCTCCGACGCGCGAGCGAACTCGAAACAGAGTTGAAAGTGCTTGCCGTTTGGGACGGAAAGCCGGGGGACGGACGGGGAGGCACCGCTGACATGGTTTCCCTCGCCAGACGCTGCGGTCTTAGCGTGCACGTGATCGATCCCATGGGCGACGAAATCGTCAAACTGCCCGCTCTTTCCGCAAACAATTTCTCGCCGCGAGTTGAATCGCCGCACGAAGACCGCTCAGATGGAAGCCGGATCGCTGCCGGAATGTTCCTCCTGTTTCCCAAATCTTGGAGGCCCGAATCCGGCGACTCGGTCATTCCAGTTCAGCGGTTTTCGGGGGAGTTCCACAGGGTGGCTCTCGACTCACATTTTCGCATCTTCTTTGACTCAGCGACTTCTGCGATGGCCGCGCTGACGCGCGTCAAACAGGAGTTTGCTCCCGAGGCCAGCGGGTCCGGCATTGCTCTGACAGCCGGTCCCGTGAGGGTGCGTGTCCTGGCATCGATGTCCCGAGAGGATGTGCAGGGAACGATGGTCTTGCAGGGTCGCAGCCTCGCAATGCGCGCACTCCATCCTCCGCTGGTCTTGGCATCCGGCGAGTTTGTTGCGCTCGCCGCCACCGAGGGATTGCGCCTAGCGGGATTCGAGTACAATGGACGCGTCGACTCTTCGGAAGGCAGCTATGCCGTGTTTCGTTGCGTCCGAGAGGAAGCTCTAGAGAAACCTCAAGGCACTCACTAATCGAGGCGGTTCTCGAACTCGCGTGCAGTTTCTGACCCGTGCATTCTTGACGGGGATTTGCCGAGTCCTACCTTGATCTTATGGCGTTACTCAGACCGGATCCCACGTTCTACCCCTCCCCCCGACTGGCGATGCAGGCGCCTCCTGAAAGGCTGGCGTATGTGGCGGCTCTCAACCCCCCCGGAAGCAGGCTCCATGATGCCATCCTTGTCATCGACGTCGATCCAGCATCCGCCAGCTATGGCAAACGCATCGGGCAAACCGTTCTTCCGCATGCCGGGGACGAATTGCACCATTTTGGTTGGAATGCCTGCAGCTCGGCACTTTGTCCCTATGCGCCACATCCCCACGTCGAGCGCCGCTATCTGGTCGTCCCTGGTATCCGCTCTTCGCGCATTTACGTGTTGGATACCAAACCGGATCCACGCAATCCGACGATCGTAAAGATTATCCAGCCCGAGGAGGTCTTTGCACGAACTGGTTATTCGCGGCCGCATACTGTTCATTGCGGACCCGATGGCATCTACGTCAGCGCGCTCGGCTCTCCGAACGGAGACGGTCCCGCTGGAATCTTTCTGTTGGATCACTTCAGCTTTGATGTCCTGGGAAAATGGGAAATGGACCGTGGGTCCCAGTACCTCGGCTACGATTTCTGGTGGCATCTCACGCAGGACACGCTCCTGACCAGCGAATGGGGCACTCCGAATCAGATTGAGAATGGAATCATTCCGGAAGAGCTGATGCAGAGCAAATACGGCCATCAGCTGCACGTTTGGGATCTGCGCAAGAGACGGCATGTTCAAGCGCTAGACCTCGGCAAAGAGCATCAAATGGTTCTCGAGATGCGCCCGGCGCATGACCCGACGAAAACTTACGGATTTGTCGGCGTGGTCGTTTCACTCAAAGACCTCAGCGCTTCGATTTGGCTGTGGCATCGCCAGAACGGCAGTTGGCAAATTCAAAAGGTTATCGAAATCCCCGCCGAGGCAGCCCCAGCCGATCAACTTCCGCCGCTGCTCAAGGGGTTCAACGCCGTGCCCCCTTTGGTTACCGACATCAATCTCTCCCTCGATGATCGCTTTCTCTATGTCTCGTGCTGGGGAACCGGAGAGATGCAGCAATATGACGTTTCCGATCCGTTCAATCCCAAGAAGATCGGCTCGGTGCATATTGGTGGAATTGTGCGACAAACGCCGCATCCGGCCAAACCCGACCAGCCTTTGCTCGGCGGCCCGCAAATGGTCGAAGTGAGCCGCGACGGAAAACGCGTGTATTTCACCAACTCGCTCTACGCCGCGTGGGACGAGCAATTCTATCCAACGGGAGTTGGAAGTTGGATGACAAAGCTCGACGTGAACTCTGAAGGCGGAATGAGTTTCGATCAGAAGTTCTTCCTTCAGTCGGATGACTACCGTGTTCATCAAGTCCGTTTGGAAGGCGGCGACTCCTCCTCCGACTCTTTCTGCTATCCGTGAGCGGTGCTTGGCCGTGGCTCGCGCTGTTCGGCCTTGGCGCCTTCCACGGAATCAATCCGGGGATGGGCTGGCTCTTCGCGGTCGCCTTGGGTCTACAGGAACAACGGCGTTCGGCAGTTTGGAACGCCCTCCCGCCGATCGCGGTCGGGCATGCGCTCTCGGTCGGACTGATTGTTGTGCTCGTTGCGCTACTGCATGCCAGCATTAGGTACGAAGCGCTTCGTTGGCTGGCGGCGCTAGTCCTGGTTAGCTTTGGGATCTATCGCCTTCTTCGTGCGCGGCATCCACGATGGGTGGGAATGCGCGTGGGCTTTCGCGATCTAACGCTGTGGTCGTTCTTAATGGCCTCTGCGCACGGAGCCGGGCTCATGCTTGTCCCGGTTTTCCTTGGGTCGAGACACCACGTGAGCGCCGGCAATGCTCATCCTGCGCATGCGCATTCCGGCCATGGAACTGATCTCGATCTCCTTAATCATCCCTGGCTTGCCGCTCTGGCCGTCGTTGTTCACACTCTTGGACACCTCTTGGTGGCTGGGTTAATCGCGTTCATCGTTTATGAAAAGCTCGGCGTGCGCATTCTCCAGCGGGCGTGGTTTAACTTTGATTTCGCGTGGGCCGTAGCCCTTGTCATTTCCGGGCTCGTCACGGCTCTTATCTGACGCGTCAAGCGTCGACGGCAGCTTGGTAGGCGGGTTGTGGCGCCGGCAATTTTCGCCGCTTGAATCTTCGAATCATGACATAGAACACGGGCGTGAGAAAGATGCCGAAAATAGTCACACCCAACATTCCCGAGAACACCGCTGTTCCTAGCGTCTGCCTCATTTCCGCGCCCGCACCCGTGCCGATGACGAGAGGAACAACGCCTGCGATGAACGCAAAGGAGGTCATCAGAATGGGACGCAGGCGAAGTTTGCAGGCTTCAATAACCGCGGAAACCGGGTCCTTGCCCGCATCCTCGATTTGTTTGGCATACTCCACGATAAGAATGGCGTTCTTGCAGGCAAGACCGACGAGGACGACAAAGCCAATCTGAGTAAATATGTTGTTGTCCATCCCCCGCAGTAAGACGCCGGCCAGCGACGAGAGGAGACACATGGGGACAATGAGAATGATCGCAAAAGGCAAGGCCCAGCTCTCGTACTGCGCCGCCAGCGTCAGGAACACGAAGAGGACGCAAAGCGGAAAAATGAACAGGGCGGTGTTTCCTGCCAGAATTTGTTGAAACGCCATGTCGGTCCATTCAAAACCAAAGCCCGGCGGAAGCAATTGGCGAGACAACTGCTCCATAATGCTAATGGCGTCACCGGAACTATAGCCAGGGCTGCTACTTCCTGAGATCGCCGACGCGGTATAGAGATTATAGCGCGTGATAAAGGCTGGACCGTAAGTCTCTTTGATCGAAGCCATGGTACTCAACGGGACCATCTGTCCGGCGACGTTTCGCGTCTTCAGCTTGAGAATATCGGCTGGGGTGACGCGGAATTTGCTGTCCGCTTGCACGTTCACCTGGAAGGAACGTCCAAGAAACGTAAAGTCGTTCACATACGCGGATCCTAAGTAGATTTGCAGCGCGTCAAAGATGCTGTTGAGCGGCACATCCATGCTCTTGGCCTTCGAGCGATCGACGTCCACATAGATCTCGGGAGTTTCCGCGCGAAAGCCGGAGAACATGCCAACCAGCTCAGGTCGCTTTTCCCCAGCATCGACCAGGCTTTGCGAGACCGCCTCGAGTTGTTTGAAATTGCCGCCACGACGATCCTGAACCATCAAGGTAAAACCGCCGGTGCTGCCCACGCCCTGAATTGGAGGAGGTCCGAAGGCTAGGATCAGAGCCTCCGGAATGGTCGAAAATTTCTTCCTGAGATCACCGACGATCGCATCGGAGGTAAGGTTGGAACCCTTTCGCTCGTGAAATTCATCCAAGATCACGAAGAGCGAAGCGACGTTTGACGTCGAGGTGCCGGTGAGGATTGAAAATCCGTTGATAATAAGGGTCGTCTTAACGCCCGAAGTCTCTTTGATCATGGCCAATGCTTTGGCAGTGACCGCTTGGGTTCGCTCAAGCGAGGCGCCGTCGGGAAGTTGACAGCCCACCAACAGGTACCCTTGATCCTGCTGAGGGACAAAGCCGGTCGGGGTGATCCTGAATCCATAGCCAGTCAAGGCGAGCAAACCGGCGTAGAGGATCATGACGATCACGACCTTGCGCACAAGGCCGGCCACTGATCGTCCGTAACGCTCGATCATCCAATCGAAGCCTCGGTTGAATCCTCTGAAAAGCCAGCCGAGGGTCGCGTTGAAGAATCGAGTCAAGATGTCTTTTTGCTCTCCATGCGGCTTCAAGAGTACTACACTCATCGCCGGGCTCATCGTCAGCGAGTTGAACGCCGAGATGATCGTCGAGACGGCTATGGTGAGGGCAAACTGGCGGAAGAATTCACCGGAGATTCCGGTCATAAACGCCGTCGGGATGAAGACCGCGGACAAGACCAAGGCCACCGCTATCACAGCTCCACCGACTTCATTCATGGCCTGACGGGCGGCGTCGCGCGGCGATAGTCCAAGACTAAGCTTATGTTCGATCGCCTCGACGACGACAATCGCATCGTCGACCACGATCCCGATGGCAAGAACAAGACCGAAAAGCGAGATTGTGTTAAGTGAAAATCCGAAAGCTGCCATGGCCGCAAACGTCCCGATAAGAGAAACCGGCACGGCGATAAGCGGGATGATTGCAGCCCGCCACGTTTGCAGAAATAACATCACGACGATCGCGACGAGGAGGACAGCTTCAATCAGGGTGTGCTGAACCGCAGAGATCGACTCGCTGACGAAGACGGTCGTGTCATAGACGATCCTGTAGTCGACGCCCTTCGGGAAATCCTGCTTAAGCCTCTCCATCGTCTTGCGAATCGCCTCGGCGGTGGAAAGCGCATTGCTGCCAGGCAACTGATAGACGGCCAAGGTTGCCGTGGGCTTGTCGTCGAGCGTAGATTTAACCGCATAAGACTTGGCGCCGATCTCGACCGAGCCGAGTTCACTCAGCCGGACAACTTCACCTCGCTCGCCGCGTTTGACGACAATGCGGGAGAATTCCTGGGGATCGATCAAGCGGCCCTGGGCATTGACGACCAGCTGAAATTCGGTGCCCTGGGGAGCCGGCTGCTGGCCAACTATGCCCGCGGCAACTTGCCTGTTCTGTTCCTGCACGGCCGCGACTACGTCGGAGGCGGTCAGCCCCAGGGATGCCAGTTTGTTCGGATCCAACCAGATCCGCATCGAGTACTCGGAGCCGAAGATGTTGATTGCCCCGACTCCTTCGACTCGTGCCAACGTGTCCTTGACTTGAAGAATGGCGTAGTTGTTGAGATAGAGCTCGTCGCGCGAATTATCTGGAGAGATCAAATTCACGCACAGGATCATCGAGGCAGATTGCTTGTTGACGGAAACGCCCGTGCGTCGCACCTCCTCGGGTAGGATCGGCAGGGCAAGATTGACTCGGTTCTGCACCAGCACCTGTGCAGTATCGAGGTTCGTGCCCAGCTTGAAGGTAATCGTCAACCCATACGAACCGTCGCTCGCTGACTGCGAGGACATATAGAGCATGTTCTCGACGCCGTTAACCTGCTGCTCAATGGGCGCCGCGATCGTTTCGGCGATCGTCTTGGCATTTGCTCCGGGAAAGCTCGCCGAAACCTGGACCGTTGGCGGAACAATATCTGGGTACTGAGCGATCGGCAAAGTCAGCAAAGCGATGCCGCCGACGATCGTGATGACCAGGGAAAGAACCGTCGCAAAGATCGGACGGTCGATAAAGAACTGACTAATATTCACGTTCTATTTCGCCGCGTGAGTCGCTGGAGCCGGAGTGCTAGAATCCGCGGGCTTGGGATCTACTTTCTCACCGGCGCGCACCTTCAGCAGTCCATCCACCACAACGGTTTCACCGACTTGCACGCCGCTCTTGACAGCCTGCATGGTGTCGAAAAGCGTTCCGAGCTCGACCGGTTGAAACTCAGCCGTATTCTCCTTATTGACCACGACGACATACTTCTGCCCTTGATCGGAGGCCACACAACGCTCCGGCACCAGAATGGCGTTGTAGGGCAATCCCGCGGGAATGCGTACCCGAACGAAAAGCCCTGGCCCAAGCAGACCATTTTCGTAGTCGAAGACGCCTCGGATCCGGATTGTGCCCGTCGATGGGTCGACACGATTGTCGAGGAAGTCGATGTAGCCGGTATGCGGAAAGCCCGTTTCGTCCTGTAAAGACAATTCGATCGGGATCTTCACTTCGTCCGCATCTTCGGGGCCCTTTTTCTTGCTCTGGTAATAGCGGACATAGCGTAGCAACGAACGCTCATCGACGTCCGCATAGGCGTAAACTGGATTCGTCGAGACGATCGTCGTCAAAGGATCTTTGCCATCGGCCGAGACGAGGTTCCCGACTGTGACGTTCGCGAGTCCCGCCCGGCCATCAATCGGTGCCGTGACGGTGCAGAACTCCAAGTTTAGCCTGGCCGCTTCCAAAGCGGCTCGCGCGGACTGGAAAGCGCCGGTCGCCTGCTGAAACGTTGCCGAGCGCTGATCGAAATCTCCCGCAGCCGTAACTCCTTTGTCACGCAACTGTCGTGCGCGGTCAAAGTCCGACGAGGCAAGCTTCATGGCGGCATCGGCTTTGTCGAGCTCAGCCTTGGCTTTCTCGTAGTCCGCTTGATACGGTCTGGGGTCGATGATGAAGAGCGGCTGGCCTTTCTTGACGAGGTCGCCATCAACGAATTTGACCTCGGTAATATAGCCGCTCACGCGCGGCCGGACGTCGACCGTTCCCATAGGAGCGAGGCGGCCAGTATATTCGTCCCAATCTTGCACCTGCTTTTCAACGGCCTGGGTGACGGTGACAATTGGAGGTGGCAACTCCAGCGCCTCCTGCTTCTTACATGCGCCCACGGCCGCAAGTGCCAGCAAGAACAAAAGGGTGGTCCGCCAAGGCAAACGGAACGCGGCTAAGGGCGAGCGATCCGAAGGAGTGTTCGAGCGCACCATTACTCATCTCTTTTTTTCAGACAATAGGCGGCTGGTCAACACAAACAGCCAGCGATCGCAGGAGATTGCCTACCATAAAACAGCTGGAGTTAAGGCAAGCGATACGATAGACACGTGCCATGACTCGAAAGGAAGCAATCATTGCAGGCGCGGCCAGCCTCTCCGCTCTGGCGATGGCCGCACAATCCGGGCGTGCCGAAGAGGCGGCGGACCAAAATCCTGAAGTTACCAAAATCGGTGCGCTTCTCAAGGCACACGACGACGCCATGACGAACCATGATCTTGGTGGCGTTATGAAATGCCTGACCGAAAACGCCGCTATCATGGGCACCGGCCCCGGCGAGTTTTGGGTGGGGCCGGACGAGATCAAGATAGCTTACGAGCATTTCTTTGAGACATTTGACAAGGGGGCCCAGGATTTTGAGTATCAGTTCAGGATTGGAGGCGTCGGCACCGACATGGGTTGGCTGATGGCGTCCGGAAATGTAACCGCGAAGAAAGACGGCAAGGAATTCACCTTTCCCATGAATATTTCTCTGACAGTGGCAAAGAAATCGGACGAGTGGCGCATTGCCGCCCTGCATTTCTCCACGTTGACCGGCGATCACGAGAAGAAGACCAGTTGATCAAACGTTATGAACAACGAAGCATCAAATGAGGCAAACGTGCAGGCGGAAAACGATGAGTTGTTAAATCGGCGGTTGTTCTTGCGGAGCCTTGGAAAGTGGTCGGGTGCCGCCGCCATTGCGGCTATTGCGGGTGGGCTTTGGATCGGCTCGTCGCCAAAGGCGGCTGCGGGATGGTTAAACCGAAGAGGAGTGGTTCGAGGTGGCGGTTGGATCAATGGCGGAGGTTGGGTCAATCGAGCGGGAGGCTGGATTAACGGAGGTGGAGGCGGTGGTTGGGTCAATCGGCGCGGCGGAGGCGGCGGCTGGATCAATCGCTGGTAAGCCCATCGGTCGGTTGTATGCCGCAGGAAGCTAACATCCTTACCTTCCGGCAGGCTGACTCGAAAGAGAATCCGGGTAACGGTCCCTTCGTGGTCGTGGTCACAGATCGGCAGCAACTGGGCTTTTGGCTTCGCGATCGCTCGCCGGCGCTTCAATGGATACAAATTGAAGGGCTCTTAAATGATCCGGAGGTTTGGGCACTTGCTGCTGAGGACATGGGCGAAATTCCCTTGGATGTTATTCTCGCAGAGCCCGGCGAAGAATTCGCAGATCTGTATCGCCTTGTCGACGTGCGGTCCGGGCGCGATGTGCGCGTGAGCATTCCGGCAAAAGCTGGATTTCTCAAGGCGGTCCGACTGGCTGCATCTCTGGGCCTGCCAGTGCGACTCCTTCCCGGTCAGCCTTCAGGCGAAGTGCTCAGTGAACTCCAGGAGGCTTTGGCGTTTTACCTGCGCGATCCAATGGTGGAAGCACCGATCGAATTTTTCCATTCGGCACTTGCCTGGTTGAGAGGGTCATCTACGGGGACACTGTGGGGAATTCTCGAGGAAGACCCCGCGATCTACTATCGCGACGCGATCGACAGCGCATGGAACGGCGAGCCGCCGTCTGATCTGGGCGTCGAGCCTACGCGAGACTTTGCCTCCGTATTCGTGGAGCGACTTAAACAAAGCGGCGCCGAGTGCGCCACCTGCCCATGGCAGGAGTTCTGCGCGGGCTACTTCAAGTGGCCCAATCCCGAATATTCTTGCAGGGGTATAAAGCGGCTCTTCTCCACTCTGCACGCGGCCGCCCATGAGATCGAGGAAGACCTCTCTGCCTTTGACGCGCAACCGGCCTGATTATGAATCCCCGCGTCTTCAGCGTAATCCTTCTTCCGACGTCAGATTGCAACGTCGCCTGTGACTACTGCTTTGAGCGAAAGGAGAAGCATCGTCTTTCCATGACGCTTCTTCCCCTGTTGACGACTCGCCTGCTCAATCACCTCGAGAATGAGGGCATTGGCGAATGCGAAGTCTACTGGCAGGGAGGAGAGGCCATGATCATGGGACCGGAATGGTTTATGGCTGCTGGGCAACTTATGGATCGGGCTGCCGCCGAGAGAGGTCGCCGCTTCGTCCATTATCTGCAGACTAATCTTATAAGCTATTCCGAGCCGTGGAATGAAGTCCTTCGCACGATGTTTCAAGGCTCGTTGGGAACATCCATGGATTATCCCAATCATCATCGAAAGTTGTTTAACGGCGGCCCCGAGGCATACACGCGCTTGTGGACACGAAAGCTTAGAGACGCCCAAGCAGCCGGAATCAAGATAGGCGTCATCGCCGTCCTTCATCAGGGAAGTCTGGACGCGGGCGCTGAGAATTTCTATCGCTACTTCACAGAGGAGCTCGGACTTACTGACTTCCAGGTGAATACGCCCTTTCCAGGTGGTCCGGCTGGCGAGGTTGAGGGTGCCTTTCAGCTCGAGAGTAACGGCCTGGCGGCTTTCCTTTCGAGGTTGTTCGATATTTGGATTGAACGTGGCTACGATTTCGGAGTGTCGCTCGGCCCATTTGACGCCTTGATCGAACACTTCAGAGGCAGACCAGCCCGCTTGCCGTGTATCTGGAAAGAGAATTGCTCGAATCAATTTATCTCGGTTGATTCGAAGGGAACAGTCGCTCAATGCGACTGCTGGGTGACCAGCTATCCCGAAAGCTTCTTTGGTAATATTTTTCGAGAGCCCGACCTCACGCGAATGCTTAAGACCAGCCCAGCGCGTCGCCAGTTTGTCGAACGGCCCAAGCACCTCGTTGAAAACGAAGACTGCCTTTCCTGCCGCTATCTTTCGATCTGCCATGGTGGCTGTCCAGTGCGCACCTATAGCGCCTTGGGGACGATGATGGCGAAAGATCCGTATTGCGAAGTCTACAAGGCTGTCTTCGGGCGGGCCGAATTTCACGGACAGGCGCTGGCCCGTCGCTCAATAAGTCAAAGCGCGAGACTGCGTCGAGGTGGGCAAACAGTTGCTGCTTAGTCAAGGCTCGGGATAAGATCTGACGAACTTGCTAAACCAAATGCCTGTCGGCTCCATGATCAATTCCTTAGTCTCGCGATTCAGACTGGTCAGGCCAAAATTGGCGGCGTATCCCTCGGCCCACTCGTAATTGTCGACGAGCGTCCAAGGAAAGTATCCACGCACGTCCACGCCGTCTGACATCGCTCGACGCATTTGGTTTACGTGCTCGCGATAGTAACGGATCTTCTTTTGTTCACTTTGCGTCCCGATGCCGTTCTCGGAAACGACGATGGGTTTGCCATAGCGATTGAAGACGGTGGTCAGGCTTTCATAAAAGCCCTCCGGGTTGATTTCCCATCCGTTCTGGGTGTAGTTCGAGCTCTGCTCTCCATGGCCGCGAAGAATGAAGCGCAATGGCGTCGCATCTTGGGAGTAGTAGTAATTTAGGCCAATAACGTCGGTGACGTCGGCTACCTGATCAAGGTGATCCCAGTTCTGATGCATCATCATGTTGTAAACCATTCCCGCGGGATCTGCGAAAAACTTCCGTCGCCAATTTGGGATGGAATAGATTCCCATGATGATGGCGTCTGGCCGGTGTTGGCGGATGATGGCGACGGCGTCGCGGTACATCCGCACACTGACCTTCGTCGCCTTTTTCAGCGCGGATGTAGTAAGCAATAGGCCGGGAGGCCAATGCCCGCCAAAATAGCCGATGTAGAGGTCGCCATTAGGTTCGTTCTGTGGAACGTAAATTCGAACATAGGGAGCAAGCGCAGGGACTATCTTTTCCAGATAGGCGCGCCATTCTGTTTCCACGTCCGGATGCAGGAAATTTGACTGAGCTTTCTTTTTGGTGTCATACAACCAGGAGGGGAAGGTGAAATGCCACAAGGTGACGATCGGTTCGATCCCTGCCGCCTTCAACTTACGAGCCATACGCACGTACTGCTGCACTGCCGCTTCATTATAAACGCCTCGCTTCGGCTCGACGCGCGCCCACTCGATGCCAAAGCGGTAATGGTTGACTCCAAGCTGGCGGAGAGTTCTCAAATCCCGGTCGAAATTCGTCCATGAGAAGGTCGCGTCGTCACCGCGCGGAGGAATGTGGCCTTCCTCGGCATAAATATCCCAGTCGGTCTTGAAATAGTAGGGCGAACCAGGCGTGACCGCGCGATCCTCATTCTGGTAACTGGCGGTCGACGTGCCCCACCAGAACTTCCCCGTGCTCACTGGCGCAGTTGTCTCAGGCTTTTTGTAGGCCTTGGGTGGCAAGATACAGCCAGAGAAACCCATAAGGATGAGGGCCACACACAGGAGGTGGTGCTTGGAGATATTCATATTGAACCGGCTTTCGAAAGATGATTCGGTTACAAAGCGATGGCGAGAACTTCAATCATGAATTCCACATTCAGGTATGCGGCAACGATGGTGATGTTGCTGAATTTCTCGGCAAGCCTGCCTGGCGCCGACGACTCGTACCGTTCTCCGGATACTCTCCACCTGCTCGACGGAACCGTGGTGCATGGGCTCATCATCAGAAACTCCAGTCACTCAGTCTTGATTCAGCAGGAAACTGGCGAGCTTGACATTCCGAAAAGTAAAATTGTGCGCATCATCGACAATGCGGATCGCAACGTTCTTTACACCGGAATGAATCGGAAGGGTCAGCTGCCCTCATGGCGTGTCATTGCCAACGATCTTCGCACACATGATGCCGTCAAGTCGCTCGTAGAAATTCCCGCTACCGTTATCGATGTGGCTGACTTCAAGAACGTCCCCTACAAATCGTTTCGGGTTAATGAAGATGTCGAGCTGAACATCTACGGGGATCCCGAGAATCCCGCCGGTGTGGAGCTCGGCATTTATGGACCACGGTCCGCCGACAAGAAGCTGCGCAAGCTGTTGCGCGGCTATCTCGCAGGGTTTCTTGACCACGCGCGAGGAGATCGCCGCTCTCTACTCGCTCGGCCTCGCGAAGGGAAAAACTCAAGTCGGCAACCTCGTCATCGAAATCACTCCCGCTAATGCCTTCGACGCTTATGGCGCTTGGTGGGTTTCTCTCTATAACCCCAAAGAGCTCAATAAGGTAAGGCTTACTGATGCAGAATACAAGCGGCTCGTCAGACCCTTCGACGAGGTGATCGGCAAGAAGGGACGGGTTATCTCGGGAGGGTGGAGCCGGAAGGATGCTGAACGCTCCCGAAAAGTCCGAGAGCAAGGAAGCTCCGCCCAAGTGATTCAGAAAGGCTTCTACCGGGACGATAATGGTGTCTTCCGCTTGATCACCGAACCGGATGGGCAGGCTGCGGTAGCCCGTTAATTCAGTTGTTGTCCTCTTGGCCGGGCCAGAGGAAGAGGATGCCAATCCCGGCGGCGACCGCGGCCGCCGTGGCCAGACCTATCCGCTTTGTCAGGCTCGCGGGACCGAGTGCGGCTACGACGCCAAACTTGAAGACGAGGTTCGAAAGTAGCGCAACGAGAATAACGCGCCAGGCGATGTTCGCTTCGATTTTATCCGAATCGGCCAGTTGTCCGGTGGAGAGTGTGATTGCGTCCAGATCTGTCAGACCCGAGATGACGGCGACGATGTAAAGTCCCGCGGATCCGAAATATTGCTTCCCGGCGGCGACTGCAAGGAGGACGAAGGCATAGAGAGCGGCGAAAAGGAGGGCCGGTTTGAGTTCCGCGGGATTCTTCTGTTCAGGAATTTTGGCAGCGTGTTTCCGCCCCGGAAAATAGAAGCCCAGAGCAAGGAGCGCACACACGAGGAGCATCGCAACAAACGGCCAAGCCATGGCCGCAAAGCGGCTGGGTGCCACGGCAGCGATCTCGATCAAAACACGCACGACCGAGATACACGATGCCGTCACGATGACAAAAGCGCTTAGCGACGCCAGAGTTGCATCGGACCCGGTCCTGCGAGCATAGCTAACGGTGGTGGCTGTGCTCGAGACAAGGCCGCCGATAACGCCCCCGAGCACCGCTCCGGCGCGCGCGCCAAACAATTTGTAAGCGATATATCCGCCAAGGCTTATCCCGACGATCAGCACGACCATCAGCCAAAGCTTGAAGGGATTCCAAACAGCGTACGGCCCGAAGTCCTGGTTGGGCAACACCGGTAAAATGACCAGGCTGAGCAAGACAAACTGCATCATGGCCCGCATGTCACGCTCACCCATCGCGCGGGCGAAGTTGTGAAGCGGCCGCTTGGAGTGCAGCAGCACGGCGAGTGCGCCCGCGATTACCAGCGCCGCGGCGAGGTGCCCGATGACAATGGATGCTCCAACGACGTAGAGCAGAAGCGCGGCGATCTCCGTGGTGGTTCCCGGATCGACGGGGCGCTTGCTGGCGTCTATGAAGTTCGCTCCAACCACCACCGCCGCAAGCGCCAGCAATCCGGCCGCCACGATCCAGCCACCGAATACCGCCGCCACTTGGGCGCAAACAGTTCCAAAAAGCGAGATAATCGGAAAGGTGCGAATACCGGCGATCGATGCACCACGGCGCTCACGCTCGAGGCCAAGGAGCAAGCCGATTCCAAGCGAAACGACAAGTTGTTGGAAAACTTCAAGATTCATTCTGCAAGATGGACAGGGCGCGTCCGCCCGCGAGCGGGAAGGCGACACGTTTTTCTGTCGCTTCTAGCGCTCGGCACGGCGGGGTTCTTCACGGACTACGTCCGAGGGGGCTTTGTCCTCGCGTAACCCGAGAAACACCGGCTGGCGAAGTCGGTTGTCGCGGGTCCATTCCGAAAATTTCACCTGGCAAACAATATCGGGGTCGACCCAGCGGCAGCGTCTCATTTCTGCGGCGGTCACGGCCTGACCATAGCGGGCGCCTCGTGCTTCCGGCAGGTTCGAGAAAGGGCACGTCTCACGCAGAATCTTCTGAAACTTAGCATGCAAGCTATTTAGCAGGGCGGTATCGAAGCCGGTTCCTACCTTTCCGACGAAGACAAGCTTTCCAGCTTCGTACACTCCCACTAGCAGCGCGCCGAAGTGCTTTCTTGTTCCGCCAGGAGGTGTATACCCACCGATGACGACCTCCTGCTCACGCTGGAGCTTTAGCTTAATCCAGGCCCCGCTACGCCGACCAGATTCGTAGGTGGATTCTTCGCGTTTGCCGATGAGGCCTTCAAGGCCAAGCTCCCGCGCGCGCTCGAGCAACGGCACAGCGTTCTTTCCCAGTGAGGCGGAAAGCCGGATGACTCCCGGCGGATTCTTCAGAAGCTTGCCAAGCTTCTCCTTGCGTTCGGTGAGAGGAGTCTCACGGAGGTCCTTTCCATTCAGGCGAAGGAGATCGAACGCGTAGTAAAATATCGGTGGTCTTTTTTGTCCAAGTTCGAATGCCTGGAGGAGCTGGAAGGAGGAGATCCCTTTGTCGTCGAGGGCGACAATCTCTCCATCAACCACAGCATCTTTCACGTCCAAGTCGGAAATTGATTCAAGTACCTCCGGGAACTTCGCTCCGAAATCTTTTTCGTTTCGTGAGAGAACGCGCGCTTCGGCCCCACCTTTTAGAGCAATAGCCCGGAAACCATCAAACTTGATCTCGTAGAGCCAATCGCCGCGTGTAGGAGGCGACTCCACCAGCAGAGCCTTCATCGGCGCGATAAACTCCGGAAGCGGTGCCGGCTTCGCTGACTTTCGCCCCGCCCGCTCCTTGGGAGATCCCGATCTCCATACTCGATCGCCTTTGGCCAGCTCCTTCATGCTCATGCCGGAGAGTGCGGAAGTATCGTCAAGTTTCTGCGAGATGGGCTTCATGTCCTCGCCTCCCCGTATGAGCAACCATTGCTTCTCGTCGCGTAAGCGTACGAGATACCATTCACCATGAAGTTTCTTGCCGCTTAGAATGACATGAAGCTTTCCCCCCGAGAGCTGCTTCAGTGGAGCGTCGCCCAAGGGTTCGAATGTCCCCATATCCCAGACAAGCACCGTTCCACCGCCATATTCACCTTTCGGAATCGACCCCTCAAAATTGATGTAGGAGACGGGATGATCCTCAACTTCCACCGCGAGCCTTTTTTCTCCCTTCTTGAATGGAATACCCTTGGGAATGGCCCAGGACTTTAGCGTCCCGCCAAGTTCCAAGCGAAAATCATAGTGCAAGCGCGTGGCGGCGTGCTTTTGAACAACAAAGCGGTGTTTCGAGGCAGTCGAAAGCTCGCCTTTTGGCTCGGAGGTCTTGGAGAAATCACGCTTTCGTCTATAGTCCTTGAGCGACATCAGCACATGATGCAATCGGTTTTGTCGGTTGACCAGCGCCTATCATCGGGTGCTTCCGAAGATCTGATCTGTTGGCGTAACTTTGCCCCCGGACTTTCTCCCCGGCCCTCGCCTCAGGGCGAGGATCGAGCGACGCAATCCGTCCCCCGGGGACCCGAAGAGCGAAACCTTTGGTCTGAAAATCACTACACTCCATGATGCGCTCATTCATGAGATGAAGGATCTCTTTAGCGCTGAAGTCCAACTCACCAAAGCTCTGCCGAAGATGGCTAAGGCGGCCACTCACGAGCAGTTGACAGCGGCCTTCGAAGAACACCTCCAGCAAACCAAGAGGCACGTGGCAAGGCTGGAAAAGGCCTGCAAGCGACTGGATGCCTCTACGCGCGGGGAAAAGTGCAAGGCGATGGAGGGCCTCATTGAGGAAGGTAAGGGCACGCTCGAACTTGATGCCGACGATATGGTGCGCGATGCCATGCTGATAAGTATTGCCCAGAAGCTGGAGCATTACGAAATTGCGGGCTACGGAACCGCGCGAACCTTTGCACAGCGGCTCGGAGAAGATGACGTGGCCTCACTCCTCGAAGAAACTTTAGAGGAGGAAGCTGAGACTGATCGCAAGCTGACAAAACTTGCGGGAAGCGCCGTCAATCCCGACGCCGAAGTGGCTGCCACCGATTAGGGCTCCCTTCTGAAGCGCCCCTCTCTCGCGCGGGCGGGGCTTCATCCGCCCGCGGCCAAGCCGTCAGGCTCCAAATTTGGGGAAGGTGATTCGTGCCCGTGGGGTGGAAAAGCCAGATTATGCCTTATCTCGGTCAAGGCGCTTGCCACGCTTGTCACCACGAGGGTTGACGTCACCGCGCGTAGGCGCTCGACGCGGTCCTGGGACGCTCCCCAAAGCGCGGTGACAATTGGAACGTTGGGCAAAGCGGCCGTGAGCCGCTTAAGTAAGTAACGCGCTTTTCTTTGGGCAAGCGGAGGCGAAACCGAAATGCAAATCTGCGCACAGGCACTATCCGCCATATCGGTAACGACCTCACCAGCCAGACTCTGCGATGACAAGGTCTCACAGAGGAAGCCCTCATTCTCCAAAATTCCTGACATCATTCGAATAATTGTTTCGTCGGTGATCCCGCTCGCAGGGACAAACACGACTGGTCCTGTCTCGATCTTGGTCCCTTCCGGCGGCTGCAGCTCAGTGGTCAACTCCGTGATTAATTCGTCGACGGTATCGCACGCGAACTCTAGATGTCGATTGTCCAAAACGCCTTCGTTCAACCCAAACTTGATTTGAATCAGCGCCGGCACCAGGAGAAGATCACAGAGTTCCACAAGAGTGTGCTCCTTGAGGAATTCACGCGCGACTGAGGCGGCCTCGTCTTCACGAAACGCAAGCAGTCGCTGATAGAACTGGTCTGGAGGCGCCATGGCAGATCGTGACCCCAGAAGAACATCGAGAAAGCCCAATTGCGGGATGTACTTCCCCATCACCGCAAGGCAAACGGTGAGCGGCGTGGCAAGAAGAAGGCCAATACCACCCCAGAGCCATGCCCAGAAGATCGCCGACACAACAATCGCCGTTTTGGACAAACCCGTGCTGGAAGCGTACAGCCAGGGTTCAATGAAATTATTGCTGATAATCTCCATGACTAAAAAGAGTCCGAGTGTGAGAAGCGGCTGGGTCCACCCTTCAAAAGCGGCAAAGGACAGGAGCAACGGAA
This sequence comes from uncultured Verrucomicrobiae bacterium, assembly GCA_963824895.1. Classification (GTDB taxonomy): domain Bacteria; phylum Verrucomicrobiota; class Verrucomicrobiia; order Chthoniobacterales; family Terrimicrobiaceae; genus DASTFP01. The sequence continues at coordinate 208,142 of CAWGQS010000005.1, forward strand.
GTGCGGCACCTACAATGGGACCGAGATAGGGCACGAATCGCAAAATGGCGCATAACAAACCCCAAAAGAGCGCGTTGGGAATCCCAATTAGGAAGAGTCCCAAGGCGACCGGAATGCCATACGTGACATTGACAACCAGCTGCATAAGCAAGTAGCTGCTTACCCGTTTGCCGGCGTCGTTCAGCGCTCGCGTGGTCGTGTGAAAGCGTTGCCTGCCCGTCAGGAAGATAAGCCTGTCACGGATGTCATTTCGATCGATCAGGAAAAAGAGAACACAAACAAAGACAACCGCGCCTGTCCCCAACATCGAAACGACTTGGCCGAGCAAACTTCGCACAAAGTCGAAGGTGTTGGCGGGTTGTGCCGGCGGCGGTAACCTGGGCGTTTCTGGAATAGGAGCGATACCGCTTCTCTTGCCTTCCATCTCGTCGAGCAAACCAGAGATGGTCGCCGTTGCTCGCGAGAACGGACCGATCTCAGGATGCCTGATTGCTTCAAGTTTTTTGGAGATTGTCGCCCGATACTGCGGGAGCTTGTTGGCAAGATCCGCCAACTGCCCAGTGAACGTGTAACCGATGCCCGCAACGACAAGAACTGCGAGGGTGACAGCACAGACTGCAGCCAGAGCGCGCCCGACCCCCAGCCGCTCAAGCCGGGTCGCAATAGGCGCCAAGAGGAATGTCAAAATAATCGCCAGGGCTAAGGGGATGAAGAGCTCACGAAACCAGTAAAGTATCCCCACAATCACCACGAACGAAACCAACGCGCAGGTCCTCAAAACGACAGGCGGAAGCGAAGATTCCTGCATGATGACCTTCCCTATTATCGCGCGATTGAGCTTGATGCGCGCACTTTTTAAAGTCTCGCTGTCGCTTACTCATCCCTTCTTCTGCTGCCGACGAACGCTGCCAAGACGGGGCGACAAGCCACCCAATCACTTCCGGCAGGGCGTCTCGCGATAGCTCGCAGACGTCCTTGAAGGCATTCGCAACCCTCTTTAGGTTTTAGAAAACTTCCTTCAGTTGCGGAAAATCATCCATCTTGACATGGACTGCTTTTATGCGGCCATCGAGCTTCGGGAGAGGCCCGAGCTGGTCGGGCACCCAGTCGCGGTCGGTGGGGGCAGCCCGCGGGGAGTAGTCACGACATGCAATTACGAGGCCCGAGCATTTGGCGTTCGTTCTGCGATGCCAGGATTTAAGGCGCGCGAATTATGTCCCGATCTGATTTTTCTGCCCGTTCGCTTCGATCTTTATCGAGCGAGCTCTGCCGTCATTCGCAAGATACTTTTGAGCTACACGCCTCTTGTCGAGCCACTCTCTCTCGATGAGGCCTTCCTCGACGTGAGCGACTTGGACCGCTACGCCTGGGACATCGCGAAAGAGCTGCGCGGACGCATCTTTGCTGAGACACGCCTCACTTCGTCCGCCGGCATCGCCACGAACAAGATGCTGGCGAAGATCGCGAGCGAGTGGAGAAAGCCAAATGGGCAGTTCGCCATTCCTCCCGGCGATGTTGCCGACTTCATGAGCACGCTGCCGGTAAAAAAGTTGTGGGGCATAGGTCCCAAAGGGGCCGAGCGCTTCGCTGCTCTCGGAATTCAAACGTGCGGAGACCTTCAGAGGTACTCGCTAACGGAAATCGTCCAAGCCTTTGGCCGATGGGGACGGGAGCTCTACTACCTTTGTCGGGGCCAGGACGATCGTCCTGTCGAACCCAATCGCATTCGTAAGTCTCTCAGTAATGAATGCACTTACTCTCAGAATCTTCAATCTCTCGGTGCCTGCGAGAACGCGATTGACGAACTAATTGCCGATTTGCAGGCCGAACTGCGGCAAAAGGCGTCGCTGCGCCAGATCCGAAAGGCTTTCGTCAAAGTTAAGTTTTCTGACTTTTCGCGGACGACCAAGGAATGTCTAAGCCCCACTCCAACGAGGGAAGTCTTTCATGCTCTGCTTAGGGAGGCATATTTGCGGAAGAACAAGCATGTACGTCTTCTCGGTGTCGGGGTGCGTTTTGAAGACGAGCAAGGAGGAGAGTCCAGCCAGATCCTCATGCCGTTCTAAGCGTTGGTGGCGACGCTATTGGTAGGGAAGCGGTCGCTCTAAGGAGCCCGCAGCACATCCAATTCTGAAGATCCCCGGGGGGCGACATCAAGGTCCGAGCGAATCAAATACCAGCTCGCTTACCGCATGCCAGTTCGAAGGCCGCCGTTGCCGCGGCATCTCCAATCGTTTCCACCTCGCCAATTTCGCTCTCAGGCTTGCGCGAAGATCTGAAGAATCGCTCTTTGTCGAAACTGGAAAATAGAGCGAAGCTCGGCGCGCACCAGAGGCAAGGCAAGGTCGCCGAATGGCGGAAAAGGCAGCGCGTATTGGACCCGATCACGGATGCGCGTCGTGCCGGAGTCCAACTCCTCGAACAGGTGATGATGAACCCACCTTCGATAAGGCCCTTTCAATTGCTCATCAATAAACTCGAACGGCGGATTCCAGCAGCAGATTCGCGTTCGCCAGCGCATCGGCAGGCCGTGCAGGAGGATCGTGTAGTCGATCAGCGTTCGCTCTCCCATGCGAATTGGATTCGGCGTAAGGATCTTGAAGCCAAGTGACGGAGGGGTGAGTCGCATGAGGTTGGAGGCATCGGAAAAGAAAGCAAAGACCTCCTCTCGCCCCACGGGAACGGTCGTTTGGGTCTCGAGCAGATGTTCACGCATGAAAGCGCTACGCCGGTGGTTGCTAGGGAGATCCTTTTTTCTTCGTCTCGAAGCTTCCCTTGAGCGGCTTGAGCCTTGATTCGATTTCGCGTCGACGGTGCTCAAGGAAGGGTGGAAGTGAGAGACTTTCTCCAAGAGATTCGAGCGGTTCGTCGGCGGTGAAGCCGGGCTCATCTGTCGCGATCTCGAAAAGTATTCCATTCGGATCACGAAAATAGAGGCTGCGAAAATAGAAGCGATCTATCGGACCGCTCGAGGCGATTCGGGCTTCCACGAGGCGCTCTGCCCACGCCTGATAATGTTGACTCGTCGTCCGCAACGCGAGGTGATGGACCCCGCCGGCGCCTTGTCTCGCGACCGGCAATTCCGGCTCGAGGGCGACATGTAGTTCCGCGGCTGGTCCACCTGAACCCATTTCATAGACGTGCATCGCCGAAGCACCACCTCCCCCATACTTCCGGACCATGCGCATGCCGAGGACACCTTGAAGGAGGCGGTCGGTGCGATCGAGCTTGGGAATACTGATCGTAATCGGTCCTAAGCCGCGAATTTGATGCTCGGCGGGCACGGGACTTCTATCCCATGGATGGACGCTGCCCGTGCCGCCGTCGTCAATCAGGCTGAACCGCTGTCCCTCGGGATCTTCAAAATCGAGGGTCAGCCGGCCGTCGCGCTCGAGAACGTTGCCATGATGCACATCGCGATTCTTAAAGCGACTGCGCCACCAGTCGAATGCGTTTTCTCCCGCTATCCGAAGCCCCGTACGCACAATGCTATGGGTGCCTCTTTGCTCAGGAGTGGCCGGCCAAACGAAGAAAGTTAAGTCGGTGCCCGGACTCCCCTTTCCATCCGCATAAAAAAGATGATACGCACTGACATCGTCCTGGTTAACAGTTTTCTTGACGAGACGCATTCCGAGAACGTCCGTGTAGAACCCATAGTTGCCCGGCGCGTTCGCCGTTACCGCGGTGAGGTGGTGGATACCGTGAAGCTGCATGAGACAGCTTACACCATCCGAATCGGATTGCCGACGGTCGCGGCTAACGAAAGCCAGCTGTGCGTCACCAAGAAACCGGAAACTCTGGGTGCGCAACTACATTTCGTCACAAGCCTGCTTCACGATTTCATAGCTGCGTCGCCGCGCCTGGTGATCGAAGATCATCGAATGGATGATCAGTTCGTCCGCACGGGTAATTTCGCGAAAAGATTGCAATCCCTTTCGCACTGTGGCGGGGCTTCCGATGATGGAACCCCGCAGAAAAGATGAGTCTTCAAGTCGCCCAGGAAACACTTCCTCGAAACTGCCAACGGGAGGCGGAAGTTCGATCGGCACACCTCGTGCGAGACTCAGATGCGCCTGAAGATGCGAGGTGGCCAGGCGAACGGCTTCCGCGTCCGTCTCCGCGGCAAAGACATTGATGCCTACCATCGCGTAGGGCTTTGTGAGCGCTTCTGAAGGTCGAAATCCCCGTCGGTAGAGCTCAAGACCCGCAAGGATATTGTCCGGCGAGAAGTGTCCCGCCGAGGCAAATGGCAAACCAAGCTGCCCTGCCAGTTGCGCGCTAAAGCCGCCAGATCCCAATAGCCAGATGGGAATGTTCAGCCCCGCGCCTGGGACAGCTCGAATTCGCTGACCGGGTAAGGGAGGCTTCAGAAAACTCCGAAGTTCGCCGAGTCGCTCCGGAAATTCCTCTCCGGTAAGATCGGGATTTTGACGCAGCAGGCGCACTGTCGCCTGGTCGGTCCCGGGCGCCCTGCCAACGCCGAGATCAATGCGACCGGGAAACAACGACTCCAAGGTGCCGAACTGCTCGGCAATCACCAGAGGGGAATGGTTCAGCAGCATGATCCCTCCCGAACCGACTCGAATTTTCTCGGTGCCCTGCGCCAGGTGCCCGATCACAACCGTCGTGGCAGCGCTGGCGATGCCGGGCATGTTGTGGTGCTCGGCTACCCAGAACCGTCGATAACCGAGACGCTCCGCATGGCGCGCCAAGTCCAGTGATCGCTCGAAAGCGTCTGCGGCCGATCCGCCCGCTACGATCGGGCAGAGGTCGAGCACAGAAAGCGGAATTCGAGCGAATTCTTTACTCATTGCAATGATTCGAGTCCCGTGGACTTTAGCGAATTAGCGCTGACTACTGTATCCGAGTCTCGAGTAATAACTATTGTATCTATTTTGTAATGAAGGAGTAGGCATTTTGGAACCCGAGTTTAGAACGACCCAAGAGAATTTGGGATCAGCCCTTGGAGGTTGCATCTGAAACATCGATCAGAATGCCGCGCCGATCGCGAAATGGAACGCCCCTTGGGCTTCGCCTTCTTTCGGCGAGGGGTTAAGACCGTAGTCGAAGCGAACTGCGCCGATCGGCAGATTGTATCGAAGTCCTCCGCCCACGGCATATCGCATGTCTTCCACTCCGAAGTGGGAAGCCTCCCGGACGACGTTGCCTGCATCTGCAAAGAGCGCTCCAAAAAGGTCTCCCCAGATAGGAAACGTATATTCGATGTTGAATACGGTGAACGTCTCGCCGCCGATCGGATAGCCGACTCTATCCTTTGGTCCAAGAGTTAGCTCCGAAAAACTGCGCACAGTCGTGGCGCCGCCATTGAAGAAGCGCTCGTCAATTGGGAGCTGCTGATCGCTCAACGATGAGATAATCCCCGCCCTAGCACCAAGCGCGAGCGAGGATTTTGACGTCACTTGAAAGTAATAGGAGAAACGAGCGTTACCGCGAATGAAGGGAATTGCTCCCAAGCCGTCGGGTGCAAAATCGAGCGACGTTGCGAAGATAAAGCCCTTTGTGGGCAGAACCTTGTTGTTGCGGTAGTCAAGCATCTGAGAGATACCCAGACCGACAACCGAGTAGTCCTCGGGTCCAACAAGCGTTTCCGGCGTTATCAGGATGTCCGTCAAAGTAACATACTTAGCCAGCATGAACGCTGATACCTCCCAATGAGAGGTCAGCTTCCGGGAGAAGGTTGGTTGAACGCCAAATTCATTTTTCGAGTAGCCCTTCAGTTCGGCGGTCAGAGCGTAGAGCCGCAGCTCGAAGCGATAGTCGGTGTCAAAGAGCCACGGATTCGTGTATTTGAATTCTCCGCTCAGGCCACGTTGATTCCATTCCGCGACGAGACTTATCGGCCGGCCCGAAGCCAGGAAATTGCGATCGGTGTAACTGAGGTCAACGATGAGGCCGTAAAAGCTTGCATAACCTAGGCCGAGGCCGAGTTCCTTCGCGCGAGCCTCCTCCACCGTCACATCCAATCGCACTTGGTCGCCCGAAATCGCCTCAGGAGTGATTCGTAGGTTGCGAAAGAGACCAGTTTCGATGAGCTCACGAAAGCGACTGTCGATCAAAGCGGGATCATACACCTTCCCCTGCAGACGACGGAGTCGCTGTTGGATGAACGAAGGTTTAACGCCTTGTGTGCCGCTCACCGTCACACCGTCAAATCGATAGAGCGGACCGGGCGCAATTTGAAAAACCGCGGGCACATTCCCGCCCTGGGCGGCTTCAACATTTCCAGTGGCTTCAACGCTGGCTGTAAAGTAGCCGCGCTTCTTATAAAAGTCTTCGAGCTTGCGCTGAGCGGCGGCGAGCCTTCCCTCCGTATAGATGTTTTTTGTTTCTTCGGTGATCTCTGCGAGCAGGGTTTCTCGAGGAAAAATGATGGGGCCTTTCAGCTGAACATCGCCGAAATGGTATTGGATGCCCTCCTTTAGCCTTAGAGTAATGGCCGCGGATGTTTTGTCGGCATTCAGAGCAAACGCTGGCGGGTCAACCTGCGAGTCGAGATAGCCGTCCGCCGCATACAGGCGACGGATCAAATCTACTCCGCTATAGATATCGGATTCAATAAACGGAAGCCGGGCGTCCTGGCGGATGCGCGGATAACGTTCGCGTGTAGGACCTAGGAGGTAGTTGGTCAATGTCGCGGTATTATAGGCTTCATTTCCGTTGATTGTAATTGCGCCAACCCGCGTGAGGGGTCCCTCCACAACGGTCAAGCGGAGCCGCCACGGGCCCAAAATTCGAGAGGTTACTTCAACCTGCGAATACCCATGTTTTCGATAGAATGCTTCGAGGAAGAAAACCGCGTCATAGGTGTTCGCATCATCCAGCCCGTAATCTTCGATGGTTTGAATTTGCCGAGCGATGCCTTCACGTAGCTGCGATTCTCTGAAAGCAGACGTGCCTTCGAATTCGACCTGGAGCTTGCCTCGCTTCTGCGGCGCAGGCGTGACCGCCGGTTGCACCACTTGAGGTGGCGGCGGGATTTCGTGCACCGACTGCGAGTCAGTTTGCGGGCGAGTGCGGCTCGTCGATCCGAGGGCCATCGCAAAAACAAGCAGCCAGACTCGTTTCATTTGAATCGCACGAGGTATTTTATCTGCCCACGGAAATTACCGCCGACGTCGAGTCCGCCTACGAGGACGACTTGATTTGTCAGTGGGATACCGATGGATGCTGCTTGCTTCCCTGTCTTTGGATCCATCGTGCCGATGTCAAGCCGGACGCGACTGAGAAAGGAATCGTGGGCTGAAGGAGGTTTGTTCCGGCTGAATACGCTCCGATAGATCTTTTGAAACAGGAGGATTGCCGCGCGGCCCGCGAGAGCATTGGGATCGCGTGAAAGCTCCTGCGTGGTCGCGCCGGTCGCAATGAGCGAAACGATTTCGGCCTGCGGAAGCGGCGGATCGCTGCTGAAAATAGCTTCCGGCGCGGTCGCGGGACCCGTAATATAAACGGTCACATTATAGTCGCGGATCGTTGAGGTCCCACGCAAGTTGAGGATAGGAACGAAGGGCTGGTCGCGCTTGAAGTAGATGAACCCGGATTCGATCTGCAGCCGGCTGAAAGGCAAGGTCGCCAGGAGCTGTTCAACAAAGATCGTCCCGTCCATCCATGGTCGCAGGCCAGTTCCGCCGAGCTTTAGGTCGATGGTAATTCGACCATTGGCAAGGTTGCTCTGGACGAGAAAGGCATCCTGTGTCCGAATTGAGACGTCAAATTTCCAGTCGCGCAAGGGAGGGTTCGGAAAGCTAACGAAGACCGGCTCTGCGGGTGGCTGAGGAGCAGGCCGCCCGGGCAGTCCAATGGGAAGGATGTCGATATTCCTGAAGAAGGCGCTCCTGGTGACGAAAACGTTGCCGGTCACGCTGGCTGCATTGAGCGGTCCCTCAACGCGAATGTCACTACTGGCCCGCACGCTGAGATCATCGTTTTGCAAAATCAGGGCGTTTTGCGTCGTCAGGCGCAAAGTCAAGGTCGGATTGTCCAACGGCTGCACTCCGATGCCGCCGGTGACGGCGAAAGATCCGCCGCCAATTCGGCCTGTGCAGCGCGCGATGTTAACGCGATCGCGCGTGAAATCCACTTGCAGTGCAGCATCCGCAACCGGCGGAAGACTCGGATCGGTAAACCGCAGCGCCGAAAGACTCGCGGTGATTGCGCCTGAGAGGGCCGGTTGCGCAATGGTTCCGCGCACACTTACATCGATTGCCGCGGTTCCGCGGCTTTGACGAATAGCCGGGACGAGCGTGCTCAAAAAGGTCAGGGAGGAAGGCGGCATGGTCACCTGCAATTCCAGGGGGGTCTGGGGATCGATCTTTTGCTTATTCCTGAAGGCGACGATATCGAATGGAAGATTGCCGGAAATCCGCAGTGGTTGGATTAGCCTTTGCTGAACAGACCCATTGAGAGACAGCCGATCATTTTGGAAATCGAGATCAAGCGAGATCGTCGCCGGGTCGAGTTGCGACGCATCGGGCGATTGAATGCGGGCTGCACGCAGCGTCGCTTTGGCGCTTAGTTCGTCGAGCGTGCCGCCAGCGTTCACGTCGAGATTTACTAAACCGGTGACGGGCGGCTTCTTTTGTCCGAGCTGAGTAAAAAGCTTTCGGAGGTCGAGCTCACGCGTCTGCAGAGCAAGCTTCAGAGGTTCGTCATTGGGGATCAGCCGATCAGGATGTTGCACCTCCGCGAGATGCAACGGTAGCTCGGCCGAACCCTGAACCAAGGTTAGTTTCTCTTGACGGACCGAGATGTCGAAAATGCTGAGGCGATTATCCTTCCAGAAGAGCGACAGAAGTGCCTCTCCAAGTCCTCGGGCCGACACAGTGAGACCCGGCACGTTGACGAATTGCGGTGAATATGAGCCCTTCGCATGTGCAGCGAGGTCCTGGAGATCACCGAATCGTCCGCGCGTCAGATCGATGGTGACGTCACCGGTGTGTTGTGGCGCGCCCAGATCACCGGTGCCCTTCCAACCGATAATTAACGCGCCGCCGAGAGCCGGCGCCAGGGCTTCCTGCTCCAGGAGAGGTTGGAAAATCGATAGATCGGCAAATTGAACGTCGAGGTTTCCGCTGTAATCGAAAGGATCGGTTACGCGCATCGTTCCCTCGCCCCGGATTACGTTCTTCTCGTTAAAGACAACTTGAAGTTGTGACAACCGCGCCTGATTCTGCGCCGCGTCCAAATGAGCGTCGATGCTGCGGACCGTCATTCCCATGGTCTCGATCCCACGGCCTTCGATGACAAAGTTACCGTCGTATGCCCCGTCCTTGGCGCTGCCTTTCCCCGCAACCTTCAGCGTGCCCTTGAGAGTTACTCCGCTATCCGGGACGACAAACGCACTCAGATCGGGAGCGTCGACATTGAGATCAAATTGCAAGGGCTCGCGATCCCACGATTTCAGGTCGGCCGGAAGAATGTAGTTTGCCTGCAGGCTCGCGTGATTGGCGCCTCTGGCGAGCGTCAACCGCTCGAGGTTAACGTTCGCATCACTGCTCGATAACGCGAGGTTCACCGACTCGACAACATAGTCTTGGAAGCGAACGGCCTTGATCTCTCCTTCGATCCGGCTGATCAGATCTCTAAAGAGCGGTGCCTCCGCCTGCTGTTGCAAATCTTTCGAGAGATCGAGACGAAGATGTGTCTCGGTGAGCTCGGTTCCGGAAAAGGCCAGACTCGAGGAGTTGAGCACACTTTGGGTAGAAAGCTTTCTATTCTCGTCGAGACGAAAGCTCGTGTTCAATGAAAGATCACCGATCAGTCCCATGCTCTCGATCCCGCGGCCTTCGATGACAAAGCTGCCGTCGTATGCCCCGTCCTTGGCGCTGCCTTTTCCCGCAACCTTCAGCGTGCCCTTGAGAGTCGCTCGGCTATCCGGAACGACAAACGCACTCAGATCGGGAGCATCGACATTGACATTATATTCCAAGGGCTCGCGATCCCACGATTTCAAGTCGGCCGGAAGAATGTAGTTTGCCTGCAGGCTCGCGTGGTTGGCGCCCCTGGCCAGTGTCAACCGCTCGAGGTTAACGTTCGCATCACTGCTCGATAACGCGATGTTCACCGACTCGACAACATAGTCTTGGAAGCGAACGGTCTTGATCTCTCCATCGATCCGGCTGATCAGATCTTTAAAGAGCGGTGCCTCCGCCTGCTGTTGCAAATCTTTCGAGAGATCGAGACGAAGATGTGTCTCGGTGAGCTCGGTTCCGGAAAAGGCCAGACTCGAGGAGTCGAGCACGCTTTGGGTAGAAAGCTTTCCGTTCTCGAGACGAAAGCTCGTATTCAATGAAAGATCACCGATGACCGGCAAATTGAGAGCGACAAGGTCCGGCGCGAAAACTTGCACATGGCCAGTGGCGGAAGCCTTGTCAAATTCCTTGAACGTCTCGGGCAAGGTGGAGTTTGCCTCGATGTCGATCCGATTCTCCTGATCAAGACGCGAAAGGACCGTGGCCTTGGCCCGCTGGTCCGCCAAATCGAGTTGGAGAGTTATCTCGCCAAGCGTCTGACGGTCGTAGCTGGCGCCCGAGAGAAGCACATCCGCATTCCCAACCCAACTAGAAGGCTTTGCCGGCTCGCCTTGAAACGTCATCACCAACCGCTCGAAAGTCCCAGTCACAGGGACCGTCAGATTGAAGTACTCCCAGATCTTTTGAAGAGAAAGAGCTGAGCTCTCAGCCTTGAGATTAAGTCGGTTGGTCGCATTCAAATCAGAAACTTGCGCGCTGAGAATAATCGGGGCATCGAGAAGAGAACCGTCCAGGCTCAAGCCCAATTCGGCCTCACTGAGCTTCGAAACATCCAGGTTGAACTTGCGCAGTGAAATCTCGGGTCCGATAACCAGATCCGTAATTATCAAATTACGGTCGCGAAAACTTGTCGCACCGGCGATTTGTGTCCAGCGTCGCACTCCGGGGATATCCAGCGTTTCTATCTTCAGGACGCCGGGACGATCAGGCAACAAGCTTAGAAAAACTCCCGCCAGCTCAGTATTTCCTGTTGGTCCGCGAGCGATGAAGTTCACGTTCTCGATATTGAGAACGTCGGGAAAGAGCGCCGGAAATTTGAATTGCTGTGGCTTTCGTTCTTTGTCCGGGGGCAAGGGCTCGGCGGGCGTTATTTCAACATAGGCGTTCCGCACGTCCACCAGCTTGAGGAGTCCAGGCAGTCCGTGACGGATGAGTCCGACAAGGCTGTAGCGTAGATTGAGCGTGCCGATCTCCAAGCGTTGAATCGGCCCTTGCTCGGTGGGAATTCCGCGCAAATTTGAAATGGTCAGGGTTGTGAAAATCGATCCACTGGCGTCGTAAGACAGATCGAGGTGCTGCTGTTTCGCTGCCCGAACGATAAAGTAACGCGTTCCCTCGAAAAATAGCGGACGGTGAAAAATGGCCAACAGAGCGAAAAGAACCAGCAGCGTAAGGCCGATTCGCCTAAGCCATGTGCGGCGAGGCTTTGGTGTATCGCCGGTCGCGCTCATGCAGTCAACCTGGAGATAACAATGACCGCGAATTCACGGGCCGGCGGGTGGTGCTGCATACGTGCCAGAAGCTAATGCCAGGGGCGTAGTGCCATGCTTCTGGCGTCCCGTCAAAACTTCTCGGCAATTCCGCCTGATCTGCAACGGCGCGACAAGCCCGCGCAAACCGTCAAGATGACGCGCTTGCTTCGCTTCTGGCGGCACTCACGTGCAGCCTCGAAGCAGGAAGAGGATAAGCAGCACAGGGATCGGAACTCCCAGGAGCCAGAGAAGAAGCCACCCGAGTTTTCCCGACTGCGCTGCGCGTTTGCTGAGGTACTTCATGTCCTTAAATCGCCTTAGGAGATGCAATCGCGCGTATGTGACCGGTAATTGCAAGCCACGGTGGTTGGCCAGGAAATGAACTCAGGAGTCGATGGCGACGTTCTCTAGCGAACGAAGTGAGAAATTACGCTGCGCTCCTGACGCTCCGCGGCCTCCCAATAATCGTAGGCGGCCGCATACGCATTGGAAGTAAGGAGAAGCGTCGCGTGGTCTCCGTCCGCCTCGATGCGGCCATGGCGAAGGAAGAGGATCCGTTGTGCTCGGCGCAAGAGAGCGATCCGATGAGTGACGACAAGCGTGGTGCGGGAGACGCTCAGTTCTTCCAGAGACGCTTGGATCAATGCTTCCGTCTCCGGTTCGACGGATGAGGTGGGTTCGTCGAGGAGCAAGATCCGCGGATCGTACAGGAAAACGCGTGCAATCGAGAGCCGTTGCTTTTGTCCACCCGACAGCTTCACTCCTCGCTCTCCGACGATCGTGTCATAACCGTCTGGCAAGTCTCGGATAAACAAATCGGCATGCGCACGCCGCGCCGCCACCTCGACTTCCTCAAGGGTCGCGTCGGGCCGAGCGTAGCTGAGATTCTCGCGAATGGTTGCGTTGAAAAGATATGTCTCCTGCAGGACCATTCCGATGGCATTGCGAAGAGAATCGACCGTTACCTGGCGGACGTCTTGGCCATCCACGAGAATCTTTCCAGCCACCGGATCGAAAAATCTTGCCACCAAGCTAACCAAGGTTGTCTTTCCCGCCCCACTGGTTCCGGCAATCGCGACGAGTTCGCCGGGAGCAACTCTAAAGCTGGCTCCGTCCAGGATTAAAGGACCGGACCCATAGCGGAATTCTACGTCTTGGAATTCGATCTCTCCGGTGTGGACCTGCAGAGGCGCAGCGCCTGAGCGATTGGCTATTTCCACGGGAGTGTCCAACACCTCAATCACGCGGCGCGCCGCGGCCTTCGCGCGCTGGAGGATATCCGCCATGCGCGCCAGCGTGCTGATGGGGCTTTGCAGGCGCCACCAATAGCCGCGATACGCGATTAATCCTCCCAGAGTGAACTCTCCCCGCCAAATGAACCAAACACCCATGCCCAGCATCACGATGTTGCTCAAAAAACCGAGCATTCCTACCGCCGGGAAGAAGGCATTCCTCGCGCGCACCGCTCTTACACTCTGTTCGTAGTGGGCCTGGGTCACGTCGCGAAAATCCATTTTCTCGCGATCGATCTGCGCGAAGCTTTGCGCTAACTGGATGCCGGCCAAGCGGTCGTGCACGAACGTTCCAATGTCTCCCAAACGGGCTCTCACTGCCTCGTAAATTCGCTTCACGCGGTCGCTGAATCGCCGCACGACAAAGTAGGAGAGCGCCAACGGCAGCATCACGCAAAGGCCGATCACCGGTTGCAACCAGATAACAATCCCGGCCACGACGACAAATGTCACCAGTTCGCTAAGCAGATCGCTCAAGTTTCCGAGCACCGATGTTTCCATGGCGTCGACGTCGCTGATTACTCGCGCCACCAAATCACCGGTGTGCCGGTCATGGTGGTAGCTCATCGACTGGCTTTCGAGATGGGAAAAGACGGCATTCCGCACATCCCGCACGAAACTTTGACCTGTCTTTTCGATAAAATAGCTTTGCCAAGCCGCCGACGTGGTCGCGATCAATTGCGAAGCGAGCATCACCCCCAGAGCTACCCACAAACCTCCCGCATCTCTGGTGAGCAATACGTCATCCACCACATATTTCCAAATTAAGGGGTGGACTTGAGCCAAGGGTGCACCAATGCATAGGAAGACGAGGGCCAGGATGAGCCATCCTCGGTAGGGAAAAAGGAAAGGCCAGGTGCGTTCGATAAGTCGCTTCGTGTCCGCTGCGAGCATCTGCATCTATATTCCAAGGTGCTTGGACTGGCAAAGGTCTGTCAAAACGAGACTGCAGACCTTTATTCTCGCGATTGTCGCAGCGCGGCAGGGACTGGAAAAGTTTGCGTCGCGCGGGAGGATTATTTCATTTGCGCTGAGGCTCAACTTTCCCTCGTTTTTCGAGCGAGTAAGCTGCTACCCAGCACAGCAGGGCCCAGGCGATTCCTCCAGCCCAACCCGCAATGACGTCGGTGGGATAATGCACTCCCAAATAAACGCGGCTCGCGCCGATCATAAAAGTCAGCAGGAGTGCTACACTTACGCAGTAGATTTTTACCCTTCGCCGTTCCATCGCTCGTGCGAGAAGCACGGCCAAGCTCAGATACACCACAGATGACATCATGGAGTGACCGCTCGGGTAGCTCTGGAAGAGCGTATCGGCAAGGTGTGGGATGACACTTGGCCTATCGCGGTCGAAATAGCCTTTGAGCACGTTCGTTAATAGCATTCCTCCCGCCACAGCTACCAACAGCAAGAGAGTGGAAGCATATAACCGCTCAATGAGCAGGTAGCCAGCCACCACCAGAGTGATCAGAGTTAGAACGACTCCACCTCCAAGAACCGTAACTTCGCGACTCACATGCTCTAACCATCCAGGACCGACTGGGCGCGCAAGGTCCTCCGGAGATCGAAGATCTCTCATCCACTTGATTTCAGTTTCGTGGAGGTCACCTTCCAAAACCAAGTCGGTGACACTTACGAACACCAATATGCCACCTAGGATCGCGCCAAAACTCAGAAGCAGCACAAACTCGCGCCAGCCGGCGGAATTTAGCAGTTCACGAAGTCTTGTCATTGCGCAAATACACCAGCCAGCTCCGAGAGAGAAGCAATCTGTGTCTGTGATAAGATTTCTGGTCCAACAAGGAATTTTGGCACGAACATAATCGGCCCCAGCGGACTGAACGCTAGGGAGGCGCGCAGCGCTTGGCAAGCATCGGCGAATTTGTGACCAAGGCGATACCGACAATCCATTTCTGTCTCCAGCGGCAACGATGCCTGCCGCCCACACAGCGCGGATAGATCAAATGCTCGTGAAGCGGAACAGTCGTTTCCAGACGCAGATCGGATTCCCAAAATACCAGGAAGTTGTACCGATAGCGGAAACGTTCAGCGGGGCGCAGCCGAAAGTCGCCCAAGCAGACTGAGCGCGGGTCTTCTGCATTGCAGCCAAAAGTTTTCCCATGAATGAAAAACTCGTACAAATAGAAACCACTCCAGCCAAAGGCCAACTGCAGAGCTTCGTGGAGATCGGCCAAACTCGTCTCGCTGGCGAGCAGGAAACGGCGCCAAACCATGGGACTCACTCCGTTAAGAACCGCCCGAAACTGGTAGATGGAAAGTGGTGTCGGATCGTTCATCCGACCACCCTATCGTATTTTGCCCCCCGGAATTTAGCGCTCTCGGCGCCGGCTCTTCGGGCGCGAGCTTCCGGCCCTCCGACACGCGGGGTGGCGCGCCGGTCTGGTGTGCTCAGCGCTTGCCGAACGCGGCCGCGTGGTCGCGCGCGAACTCGGCGATGTCGCGCGCCTCGATCCCGGTGAGGTCCTTCACCGCGGAGGTGACTTGGGATTCCCAGCCGCGCGAGTACGCCGTGAAGTAGTCGCGCAAGGCGACCTGATTGTAGTCGTCGAGCCCCATCTTCGTGAGCGACTCGACCATCGCCGCCACCGGCACGGGCACGTACTTGACGGGCTTGCCGAGCGCCGCGCCCAGGGCCGACGCCACCTGATCCATGCCGATCGCGGTCGGCCCGGTCAGCGTGTACGTCTTGCCTGCGTGCGGCGCAGGGTTTGCGAGGATCGCCGCGACGCTCGTCCCGATGTCGCGAACGTCGACCATCGGGAGCTTTGCGTCGCCGAGGGCGAAGTAGATCGTGCCCTGCTCGGCGACCGACTGCGCGGCCATCGTCAGGTTCTGCATGAAGAAGTGCGGCTTCACGACGGTGAACGCGAGGCCGCATCCGGCGATCTCCGCGTCCGAGAGGGCGTGCAGACGGCTGTTGAGGTTCGGCGCATCGTGCGCGGCGCCGACCGCGGACATCCGCACCACGTGCTTCACCCCGCCAAGCCGCGCCGCCCAGAGCGCATTCGACGCCTGGATCGGCGCACTCGGCCCGGGCGGCGTGAGCAGCCACGCGACATCGACGCCCTCGAACGCCCCCTCGACGGTGCGGAGGAACGACAGATCGCCGGTACGCAGCTCGACGCCCTGGGCCGCGAGGTCCTTGGCCTTGGCCGGGTCGCGAACGAGACCGATCAAGCGATGGCCGGAGCCCTGCAGGGATCGGATCACGGCGGAGGTGACATTGCCGGTCGCACCGGTGA
The DNA here is from genome assembly GCA_963824895.1 of uncultured Verrucomicrobiae bacterium. Classification (GTDB taxonomy): domain Bacteria; phylum Verrucomicrobiota; class Verrucomicrobiia; order Chthoniobacterales; family Terrimicrobiaceae; genus DASTFP01. Next base: position 224,218 of record CAWGQS010000005.1, read on the forward strand.
GAAGGATCGTGGACATGCCGACACCATCGCTCCGCGGAGCGGCCTGCGCAATGGCCCTCCGCGGAGCACATTGACCACCCGCTGTGACAATTGTCAGACGGTGAACCGATCCATGAGCGGCTTTACCGCCGCGCGCACCTGCGTCGCGAGGTGTCGCGACGTCGGGTAGAGCAGCTGGTCGGGGACCAGCGGAGGCCAGAACGACTCGAGCACGGGCACCAGCTTGCCGCGCGCGACGTCCGCGCTCGCGTACCCACCAGGTATCCACGCGATGCGAGGGCGCCGTTCTCAACCCAGGCGTTCAATTTGCGGCTCCGGACGGCCTGCAGAGTTCTCGGCGTGGGGGAGATCAACAGCCCACGGGTTGCGCCACTCAGCGGCGACGATCCTCCTTAACCACGTGGGAAAGGACCTGCGGGAAATCCAGGAATTGCTCCGCCATAAGAATATCCGCACCACCGTGCGCTACACCCACGTTGGCTACGAGCCAGACCCGGCAAACGGCGGAGGCGCTTAGCGGAGGCTTTAAGTGAGTAGATTCATCGACTAGGTGGTCCCGCGTTACCAATCCAACCAATGCGACCGGCGTCACGTGCCGCTTGCTGCTGACGTTCCAGTTGTGCGCGCCACATGCGGGCCTCGCTCGCAGATTCAGCCCCGAGATAGTACGGGTCGTAATACCCGGGCCAGGGGTTGCCGAACACAAATTGATGACCGAAGAAGCGGTCATGATCGTGACGAAACCCACGCCCAAAACGGAATGATCGGTCCGATACAAAACCGTGGTGCGCAAAGCCGCCATGAAAGCCGCCGCCGTGAAAGTCACCGCCTCCGTGAGAGCCGCCCCCTCCGTGAGAGCCGCCCCCTCCGTGGGCCGCCCCCCCCCGCGGGCCAACGCAACACCCGGCGCGATGGCCAGGGCCGCGGCTACGAGTAAACCAGCTAAGATCTTTGTTTTCATACAACTAATAGAGAGCTCAGCTTTCGTGCCAACAAACGGACATTGGATTAAGACTCTGTACCACAGCATATTACTGAATTGGCTCAGGCGTGGAAGCAGGGACGAAATTTCGGACGTTCAAAGATTCCTCCGAAATTGGCCCTAAGGTAGAGAAGGCCAAAATTTCGGCGCTTTGGAGTTCAGGCGACTTCGATTATGCGCACGCTCCAGGTTGGCGACCGACCAAGTTGGCGCAAGCCGTGCCGAGATCGGCCGCATCGACAAGACGATTCATATCCTGACATCCATCGATGATGAGTTTGAACGGCGGCGGACGCTTACTCAGCTCAACCGCGGGGAGGATCGGCACAGCTTGGCGCGCGCTGTTTTTCACGGCAAACGAGGTGAGCTGCGGCAGCGTTATCGAGAGGGACAAGAGGATCAGCTCGGCGCATTGGGACTTGTCGTCAATATACTCGCTCTCTGGAACACGATCTACATGGATGCGGTTCTGGAGCAACTTCGAATCGAAGGCTATGCTCTGAAACCCGAAGATGTGGCAAGGCTTTCGCCACTCACGTTCGATCACATCAACTTCCTCGGCCGGTACGCGTTTGCACTCCCCGATTCAGTAGCGCATGGCCAGTTTGCGCCCTCTCCGGAGTCCAGACACTCCCGAGGACGAATAGCGGTCAATCCTAAGCCGGTTTTCTGTTCCGTTGCTCCCCAAACCCCTATTTGAGCAGCACCCCAAAAAGGTGACAAATCAATAACCACCTTGCGGCGTGTCCCCACATCACGCTGGATGTCGCCTTGAGTCGCCAGCCAACTTGGAGGAACACCTTGCCGAGGTGCCGCGCTCGTAGACGTTGCGGGATCTTCGTGCAAAATCGCCGACCGCCATCGCGGCGCGGACGACTAGCCCCGCCCTCAAACATGCGCCAGCTCCTTCTTTTCTTCAGGAACTTCATCGTCATCGAGGTTTTCGTCTTCGGGCTGATCCGAATCGTCCGGCGCGTGCGTCGGCTTTACTTTGAAGAGCCGCATCACGGTCACGAAATAGAGCGGGACGAAGAACAGCCCGAGAAGGGTCGTGGTAATGGCGCCGCCGACGATGCTGGTGCCAATCGCGTTCTGGCTTCCGGAGCCGGCGCCTGTGCTGAGTGCGAGCGGAAGCACGCCGAGGCCAAAGGCGATCGAGGTCATGAGAATCGGGCGCAGCCGCTGGCGGACGGCGTGCAGCGCGGCATCGACGAGTGTCGCGCCGCGATCAAAACGCTCTTTGGCAAACTCGACCACGAGGATCGCGTTCTTGGCCGAGAGGCCGATGATCGTGATCAGGCCGATCTGGAAATAGATGTCGTTGGGCATGCCGCGCAGGCTCGTGGCGGCGACCACGCCGAGCGCGCCGAGCGGCATATCCATCATGACCGAGAAGGGGATGGCCCAGTTCTCGTAAAGCGCGGCGAGGCAGAGGAAGACCATGACCAGCGCGATGGTGTAAAGCGCGGCGGATTTCGAGCCGGAGAGTCGCTCTTCGTAGGAAAGCCCGGCCCACTCGATGCCAATGCCCGGGGGCAGCGCTTTGGCCATTTGCTCGATCTCGCGCATGGCTTCGCCGGAGCTGTGGTCAGCCGCGGGTTCGCCGAGGAGGGAGACGGATGGCGAGCCGTTGAAACGCTCGAGCTTTGGTGAACCGAGCGTCCACTGCGTAGTGGAGAAGGCGGAGAACGGCACCATGCCGCCTTGCGCGTTGCGGACATACCAGCGGTTCACGTCTTCGGGCAGCATGCGGAAGGGCGCGTCGCCCTGAACGAAGACTTTTTTCACGCGGCCTTTGTCGATGAAGTCGTTGACGTAGGTGGAGCCCAGGATGGTGCTCATCGAGGCGTTGATGTCGGCCAGCGAAAGGCCCAGCGCGCTCGCTTTTTCCTGGTCGATATCGATCTGATACATGGGCATGTCGTCGAGACCGTTGGGACGCACTTTGGTGACCACGGAATTTTGCATGGACATGCCTAGGAGCTGATCGCGCGCGCCCATGAGCGTCTCGTGGCCGAGACCGGCGCGGTCCACCAGGCGCACGTCGAAGCCGGTCGCGGTGCCCAGCTCCAGCACGGCTGGGGGCGCGAAGGCGAAGGCGAAGGCATCCTTGAACTTCATAAACTTGCCCATCGCGCGGCCCTGAATCGCCTTCACTTTCTGTTCGGGCCGCCGACGCTCCTCCCAGTCTTTGAGTTTCACGAACATGAGCACTTGATTTTGCCCGTTGCCGCTGAAGCTGAAGCCGAGCACGCCAAACCCTCCCTCGACGAGGTCTTTCTCCTCCTCGAAGAAATGGTTCTCCATTTTTTTCAGGACCTTGTCGGCCTGCTCACGGGTCGAGCCGGGCGGAAGTTGCGCCATGGCGAAAAGCACGCCCGTATCTTCATCGGGCAGAAAGCCGGTGGGCGCGCGCAGAAAAAGCACGACGACCACGGCGCCGATGAGCGCGTAGAAAACGAGCGCGCGTCCGCTGCGCCGGAGAAACGCGCCGACGCCGCTGGCATAGCGGTCCGCGTTGCGATCGAAGACACGATTGAACCAGCCGAAGAAGCCGCGCTTTTTCACGTGGTGGCCTTTCGGAATCGGCTTCAGCATCGCCGCGCAGAGCGCGGGGGTGAGGATCAGCGCGATTATCACGGAAAGGGCCACGGCGCTCGCGATAGTGAGCGAGAACTGCCGGTAGATCACGCCGCTGGAACCGGTGAAGAAGGCCATGGGCACAAAGGCCGCGCAGAGCACGAGCCCAATGCCGACGAGCGCGCCGCTGATTTGGTCCATCGACTTGCGCGTCGCTTCCTTCGGCGAAAGTCCTTCCTCCTGCATCACGCGCTCGACGTTTTCCACGACCACGATGGCGTCATCGACGAGCAGGCCGATGGCGAGCACGAGACCGAAGAGGGTGAGCGTATTGATGGAATATCCGGCGGCCGCCATGACGCCGAACGTGCCGAGCAGCACGACCGGCACGGCGATCGTGGGGATTAGCGTGGCCCGCCAGTTTTGCAGGAAGAGATAGATCACGAGGAAGACGAGCACGATGGCTTCGAGCAGCGTCTTCACGACTTCCTTCACCGAGATGCGCACGAAGGGCGTGGTGTCGTACGGGTAGATCGCTTTCACGCCCGGCGGGAAAAACGCTGAGAGCTCCGCGACCTTCTTCTTCACGGCGGCCACGGTTTCGAGCGCATTGGCGCCCGTCGCGGGCCGGATGGCCATGCCGCTCGCCGGTTTGCCGTTGTAGCGCGCGAGCGTGGTGTAGGTTTCGCTGCCGAGTTCGAGCCGCGCGACGTCGCGCAGGAAGACGCGCGAGCCGTCCGTGTTGACGCGCAGCAGGATGGCGCCGAATTGCTCCGGCGTTTGCAGCCGGCTCTGCGCGATGATCGTGGCATTCAGCAACTGACCCGGCATCGCCGGCAGGTCGCCCAGCGCGCCCGCGGAGATCTGCGCATTCTGGGCCCGGACCGCCGTAACTACATCCGAGCTGGCGAGCTGGTATTTCGTGAGCTTGTCCGGATCGAGCCAGATGCGCATGGCGTATTGCGTGCCGAAGGTCTGGATCTCGCCCACGCCCGGCAGGCGGCTGATCGGATCCTTCATTACGCTGGAGTTGTAGTCCGCGAGGTCCGTGCCAGACATACTGCCGTCCTCGGAGATCAGGCCGACGACGATGAGGAAATTGCGCACCGACTTGTTCACCTGCACGCCCTGCTGCTGCACCTCCTGCGGGAGGAGCGGCGTGGCGAGGGCGACTTTGTTTTGCACCTGCACCTGCGCGATGTCCGGATTGGTGCCGCCTTCAAAGGTGACCGTGATCGTCACCGTGCCGTCCGAAGTGCTCGCTGACTCGATGTAGCGCAGGTTGTCGATGCCGTTGAGCTTTTGCTCGATCACTTGTGTGACGGTGTCCTCGAGCGTCTTGGCCGAAGCGCCGGGGTAATTCGCGATCACGCTGATGGTCGGCGGCGCGATGCTCGGATATTGCGCGATGGGCAGGCTCGTGATCGAGAGCGCGCCCGCGAGCATAATGATGATGGCGATAACCCACGCAAAGACGGGCCGGTCGATGAAGAATTTGGACATGGCTTGGCTTCCTTTGAGTAGCCGCGCTCAGCGCGCGAGAGAGGCCGTCGCCGGCGCCTGCGAAGGTGCGACGGGGATTGCTTTGACCGGCGCCCCGGGACGGACATGCTGGAGATTGTCCACGATGACTTGATCGCCCGGTTCCAATCCCGCGGTGACCAGCCATTGATTGCCGACCGCTCGCGGAGTCTGAAGCACGCGCAGCTCGGCCGTGCCGTTCGCGCCTACGACCAGCGTCGTCGGCTCGCCCTTCGAGTTGCGGCTCACCGCGAGTTGCGGCACGAGGATGGCGTCCGGCGAACTGCCTTCCTCTAGCCGCGCGCGCACAAACAAGCCAGGAAGCAGCTCGCCGCGCGGGTTCGGGAAAATCGCGCGCACCGTAACGGAATTCGTCGTCGCATTCACCGTCACGTCGGAAACCTCCAGCGAACCCTCTTCCGGATAGATCTCGCCGTCTTCGTGGATGAGCTTCACGCGAGGTTTCCCCGTCTCGTCCGCCTTGAGCCGTCCGCTCGCAAGGTCGCGCCGCAACCGCAGGAGTTCACTACTGGCCTGCGTCACGTCCACGTAAACGCGGTCGAGCTGCTGCACCGTGGCGAGCAAGTTCGCCGCGCTCGCCTGCACGTAAGCGCCCTCGGTCACCTGCGAAATGCCAATGCGCCCCGTGATTGGCGATGTCACTTTTGTGTAATCGAGAGTGATCCGCGCCGCCTGCACCGCCGCCTTCCCAGAAAGCACGTCCGCGTCGTAAGTCCGCGCGTTGGCGAGCGCGTCGTCATAGTCCTGCTTGCTGATCGCCTTGGCCGTCAGAAGTTGCTTGAAGCGTTCCTCTTTCAACCGCGCCGTCGTCGCATTCGCCTCCGCGCGGGCGAGTGTGCCCAGCGCGCTGTTGAGCGCTGCCTGGTAAGGCGCCGAGTCGATTTCATAAAGCACCTGCCCCTCGGCGACATCGCTGCCTTCCGTGAAGAGCCGCCTCAAGACGATGCCGTTCACGCGCGCCCGCACCTCCGCGACACGAAACGCCGAGATGCGCCCCGGCAGATCCTGCGTCAGCGTTACCGGCGCCGGCGCAATGGTGAGCACACTGACTTCCATCGGCCCCCCAGGACCTCGGGACCTCCAGGCGGCCCGGCTTGTTTCTTCCCACAGCCCGCAATCAGCGCGACTGTGATCACCCCGAGACTCATGGCGCGAGTGATGTGGAAAAGGGACCGGCGCGCGGACGCGGGCTTCGTTGATAAATGTGACTGAATCATAGAAAGGAGTCGTGTGGGAGACGCGCAGAAGGTCAGCGCTCTCCGGTGTGGTGTTGGCTAGCGAGGTTTCGACCACGGCGCGGACATCCCGGCGGCCATGAAGGAAATGAGGTGCTGGATCAGCCCCTCGCGGTCCGGCTTCATCGCTGCCGGATGGAGTGTCGAATAAGGCATCTGGTCGAACCTCAGCCACGTCTGCAACCCGTGGTGCAGCGCCCCGCACAGGAAACACATACGCCAGAACAGATCCTCCGGCGGCAATCCCGGCACCGCTCGCAAAATCGCTGAGTCGAACCGGCGTGCGACTTCGGCAAACTGCTGCTCGACAAATTTCTTCACCTCCGCATTTGGCTCCTGAAAGGATCGGCTGATCAGCCGCATGAAGTCGTCGCAATTTTGCTCCTCGCTCTCCAACGCCGGCCGAATCAACGCGTCGAGGATTTGCTCGAGCTTCAATTTCCGCCGACCCACTCCGGCCTCCAGCGCATCAAGCCGCGCAATGCGTTCCCGATTCACGGGCTCAATGCGCCGTGCGAACACCTCGAGTGCCAGGCGATCCTTCGTCCCGAAATGATAATTGATCGCCCCGAGATTGGCCCCTGCCGCCTTGATGATCTCGCGCACCGAAGTCCCCTCAATTCCGTTTTGGGAAAATAACCTCTCCGCCGCGTCGAGGAGTGCGACGCGGGTGGCGAGCTGGAAAGCCGGCGAAATAGTGCTAAGATCAGCGGAGGTCATACGTATGCATGAAACGAACGTATGACTCTTCTATTCTTTGTCAAGCCACAATAT
>CAWGQS010000006.1:0-82485 GCA_963824895.1 uncultured Verrucomicrobiae bacterium
ACGCAGACTTGGTCATCTACGATCCGGATTATCGCGGCCAGCTCTCCGCCGCGACGCACCTGATGAACATCGACTACAATGCGTTCGAAGGTTGGCCCATCCAAGGCCGACCGTCCGTCGTCACGGTGCGTGGCGAAGTGGCTGTGCGCGACGGGAAGTTCGTCGGACCCGTTGGACGCGGGCGTTTGATACAGCGGTCCGTAGGGTAAGAAGCGGGGCGGCCCGGTCGGGTCAATGGCTGTGTCCATCTTCACGGTCAGCAGCGAAGTTGTCGTCCCGGACGGCACGTCGGCGGCAATTCCTCGATGAAGTCGATTCCTTCGGCCTCGCGGCCTTCCTATCCGAAGGTGGTTCGACAAACGTTTTCGACTTTGACGGTCAACTGCCATCTGATAATGGCAGCGTTGCGCTCAGACGAGTGGGCCGCCAATGAGAATTTCAGAGTTCGACATGCGGGATCGTTCTGCACATGGCACAAGGCATCAGCCCAGGTGGTTGAAGTCGGGCTCTCTTGGGATTAGTTGTCCGTCAGACCATCGTTCTCGGGAGCTGGTGAAAGTAAGATTTTGGAGGACGAATGACTGTTAGCATTATCATTCCCACCTGTAACCGGACGACCGAGCTGCACGATTGTCTTTTCGCGGCTGGTTCCACAGCTTCCTCCTGACGCGTCAACGACCGTTTTGGTGTGTGACGACGGCAGCGACGCAAAGACAAAATCGATGGTCAGTGAGAAGTTTCCGATGGTGCGCTGGAACCAGGGCCCGCGGCGCGGCCCGGCCGCCAATCGCAATTTCGGAGCTCGTCAAGCCGATGGGGACTGGCTGATCTTCCTGGATGATGACTGCAATCCACGGGAGGGATTTTTAGCTGGCTATCTAAAACAAATGGAGCTGGTGGGGCCGGAGGCTCGCGTAGCCCTTGAAGGAGCCACCATCCGACCGGTAGCGAGGCCATCTTTGCTTTGGGAGGCGCCGCATAACCCAGACGGTGGGGCCCTTATCTCGTGCAATTTCGCCATTCCGCGGCGTTTGTTCCTCGAATGCGGAGGTTTCGACGAGCGCTACCCGGCGGCGAATTTTGAAGATACGGAATTTGATCTCCGCATTCGCATCAAGGGTGTCAAAGTCATTTTCGTTCGCGAAGCGAGTGTGGATCATCCGCTGCGGCCTTTGCCCGAGCCTGGCAAGCTCGCGCGAAGGTGGGAATCGCGGGTCGTTAGCACTTATGAATTTGGCGCCTCGACTGGCCAGGTCCTCTGGCATTTGCCCGTCACATCGCCATGGTGATCCTCAGTCGGTTGAGAGGTCGTAAGTTCGACCGCGACACGCGAAAAGCATCGCTCAGGTTTTTGCAGGAATTTCTCCTGACGCTTTGGTATCTTCCAGGCTGGTTGCGCAAGCATCGCGAAGTCCCACGTAGCGAGTTTTGGACAGAGCAGGCTAGATTAGGAAATGCGCCCCAACGCTTCGGCTTGTGAGGGCTTCAACCAGCTCACTACGGCAGTGCACTAGGAAGAGATCGCTCCCGTACCGACCGCTGTTGCTGTCCACAGTGAATGAGCTGTGGCAACAGGTGGCGCGCCATGATGGTCCACATCGCTAAAGGTCAGGTAATCTAAAACGAGCCGTTGCATGGCGTGGAAATCCTTCCTGCGCGCTTGCCACAATGCCGTCAAGAAGATGCCGGACTTCCCTTGATGGGCGACGGGCGCCAATGCTGTGCTCCAATTTTCTTCCGGCGTGCTGTGGCGAGTCTCCTCAAAAGCTCATCCCTTAATCGAGCCCTCGGTCATTCCCTTAACAAAGAGCCGCATCGAGAAAGTGAAAAGAACGATCACCGGAATGCTCGCGATGGCGTAACCGGCCATGAGGGGACCGAAGAACTTGATGTATTCTCCCGCGAGGCGCTGAAGCTGGACCATTACCGGCAGCGAGTTGGCATCACGAATTACGATCAGCGGAAGGACAAATTCGTTCCATTCAGAAATGAAATGCATCACGCCAACGGTTCCGAGAATCGGTCCGCAAAGAGGGAGCACCACCATCGACATTTGTTGAAAATGGTTGGCGCCGTCGATCTCAGCAGCCTCGAAGAGATCTTGCGGGATATCCGCAACAAAATTTCGCAGCACGAAAATAGCGAAAATCTGTCCTGCGGAAGTTCCAACGATAATCAGCGCGGCGAGTGTATTGAGCAGGTTGAGGTCAGCGAGCAGGCGAAAGAGGGGAACAAGGTTGGCCACCGAAGGCATCATCAACATGACCAACAAGGCATTCCAGAAAAAGCCGGACAAGGGCATTCGCAACCTGGCAAAGAAGTAGGCGCCGGAAAGTGCAAAGACCAAGGTGAGCGCCGTCCCAAGTGTCGAGATGAAGATGCTGTTTGCCACGCTCGGCGAGATGATGTTCCAGGCAGCAACCCAATTGTGCCAGTGAAAAGGCTCGGTAAGCCGCCCAGGTGCCTCATAGAATTGCTGGTTCGTTTTCAGGCTGACCACCAGAATGAGATAGACGGGGAGAAATGCACACGCGAGCACCGCCCAGATCGCCGCATGCTTGAACGCCCTTAAGAACCATCCACTCACCTGCTGAGTAGTCAGGGAAGTTCTGGTTCGTGGAGATGTCTGCGGCATTCGCTGCGAACGAAGTCCCATGAGGAAGTCGCCCGCAAACTGGCGAATCGCATTGTAGGGAAACGCCGCCACCACGAGGAAGAGGCCAATCGCGCGCCAACCGGGCTGTAACAGCAGGAAAATTCCTGCGGCCATCACGGCATTGGGTAGTAATTTTCTGATTCGGACTGCGCTCGGATTTTCTTCGAGAACAAGAGAACTGAGCTTTTGCAATGCCATAATCACGGCAGTGAGGATGATCCCAACGGCACAGGCGGCCCCCATCTCCTGATTGATAAACGCCTTCCGAAGCATGAAGAGGGCGGGCACGGTCGCCTTGCCGCCGGGCCCTCCATCCATCCCGCCGGTAAGGGCAATGATCATGCCGGCATCCTTGATCGTGCCGATGATGACGAATACTAGCATCAAGTAGATCGAGCTCATGATGAGCGGCACTTCGATGCGCGTGAACTTCGTCCACCAGGTCGCCCCATCGATGCTCGCCGCTTCGTAGATCTCTTTCGGGATGTTCTGGAGCTTCGCTAGGTGCGTGAGGACGGCGAAGGAACCGACCCACGGAAATCCCCAAATGACACACGCGGCCAGGATTAAGCGGGGGTCGCCGAGCCAGGCGGGGCGCGTGCCTTCGACGAAGATGCCGCCCCAACCAAAGAAGGCGTCCAGCTTGCAAAGAAGTGTGAACAGTCCAGACGCTTCCAAAAACTCATTCAAGTATCCCTGGGTGGCCTCAAAAAAAAATGACCTCCAAATCAAGGCAACCACCAGCGCAGGGATGACCATCGGAACGACAAACAAAAGGCGATACATGTATTGGATGCGCTCGCTGCTGCAGCGATGGATCCATACCGCTACCGCGATCGCAGGGATCATTTTGACAACATTCCAGAGACCAAGCAGCAGAGCGACGCGAAAGGATTGCCAGAAGTCCCGCGAAGTGAGTAGCTCGATATAGTTCCTGAGTCCGATGAATTCGGAAATGTCAGCGCCATTCCACCGATAGAAGCTGTGGAAGATGCCACTCGCTGCGGGGTAGTACTGGAAAAGGGCAATAAGCACCAGGGCGGGCACGATGAAGAGATAGATCTCCCAATGGTGCTTGACTTGTTTCCACCGGACTTTCTTGGCAGCCATCAATCCGACTCCTTGCCTGCGGCCGCCGCTTCGTGGGACTGCACCGAGCGTCGGACGTTATCCAGCGCCTTTTCGCTATAGAGGTAAAAAGTTTCCTTCTTAAGAGCCTCTGGGTCTTTAAAGATCCGACCGAAGTTTAGCAATATATTGTCGCCGCTCAGTTGCCGCGACACCACGACGTTGCGATATTTTCTCCAATCGGCCTCTGCTTCTTTGCCTTCTTTGAGCTGAGCGCTTGATCTCAGACCAACGGCGAGCTGCTCATCCTGAATCTGGACGCGACGTCGGTTGCGAAGGAACTCCCGAAAATCTTCGAGCCCTTGGGTGGTGTAGAAGTCGCCGAATTGCGCCGCCAAATCTTCGTAACTGATCTGATTAATCTGGTACAAAGAGAAGAGCTGGGTCCACTTGATGAAACTCTCTCCGCCGATGGTTGGGTCGAATGCCAGGAAGACACCTTCCAATGTCGGCTCGAACGGCTTGATGTAAGGATCCATCTCGGCGCCAACCACAATCGGAATCCATTTAAGGCGCTCGTTGAACTTCTCGTTCTGTTCTCTGCCGACAAGAAAAAGCAGAAAGTCAATGGCCACCTCGGGGTGCTTGGAAGTTCGCGTCACTGCCATCGGCATGGAACCTTCCGGATTCTCGTAGCGCGGACCCTGAACGATCCTGCCATAATAGGGGTCGGACGGGGACGGCAGGGGAAAGTCCATCAGGCCAAGTTTGAACTTTCCCGCCGCTTGCTCCCTAATTCCTTCAGCTTCGTACGTCCCGGTGGCAAGAAAGACCGCTTTCTCCTGTGCAAAGTTGAAGAGGGCTTCGTCTCGAGTCAGTCCCGACCAGCCGCTCTGAAATTGTTCGGTGATCTCGCGGACCATCCTGAAACTGGCTTCATAGGCGGGATTGGAAAAATCGATTTTCTTGCTGGCGAAGCCCAGCAACATTTCTTCCTTGCTGAATCGTCCGTCCCGATTGAAATCGATTTCACGGGCAGCCAAATAAGTGAGCGGTTTGATGAGGCTTTCGTCCCAGCGCGCATAGTGAAAGCGCGATCCGGCAATAGCGATATAGGGTTGGCCGTTGGGCTGCCTCTGGGCGCGGATCTTCTCGCAGACCTGAAGAAACGTGCGGTAGTCGGTAGGCGCCGCGTCAAGTCCGGTTAGCTTCTTGAGCAGAGGCTTGTTGTAAAAAAGCCGAATCCCTGTGAGAGCCAGCGGAATGGTCATGAATTCCTGAGTTTCATCGATGAAAGAACGACGCATCCCATCCTTGAACGTGCGCCTGAGCGGGACATTCGCGAGATCGGTTCCGGCATTGTAGGGATTTGGTCGGCTGACGTAAGAGGACAGCGGGACAAAGTATCGGATAAAGAAAGCGGTCATCAGATGACCTTCGACCATTCCCGCTTCAACGATGTCCGGCGCGGTGCCACCCATCAACTGGGTGCTCATCCATTGACCGTAAGTAGCTTCCGGGATTGCCTCCTGAATGATGCGAACATTCGGGTGCCGCTTTGTGTATTCTGCCACAGCCTCCGCAAGCCCATCGCGAACACCCCCCTCCAACTGCCAGTGCGCGATGCGTATCGTTACCGCATCGCCGGGGGCTTCTTCGCTGTGCCGCATTGCGATCGTTGCCACGGCCCAGAAGAACACCGCAATGATGGCGAGCCAGGGAAGTCGTTTCTTCCAGTTCGAAAGGGAGCTCCTCTCGCCCTGTCCGGAGGCGTCGCCCGTTTCATCGCTGAGTCCAGCCAATTTGTCCCTCATTTTGCAACTTCCCCCGGCTCTGCGCCCGGTGCGCTCCCCGCCAGACCCTCGATCGGATCTCGTCCTTCACGCAGGGCCGCCTCGATTGCACCCATTCGCTCGAGAGCTTTCCGGACGCCAAGGATGCGGATATCCTGGGGATATTCATCGATCAAGCGCTGGTAGTATCGCCGAGCCAACTCAAAGTTCCCTGCCTCGAATTCGGCGGCGTAGGCAATATTCCAATACGCAGTCGAACGATCATCGATCGGACTTGCAGAATCGGTGGGCCGCGTCTCAAGCGCCTTGATCAGATATTGGATGCGCTGGTCTGGGTCATCGATCTTCCGATAGCACTCGGCGACGAGTTCATAAAACGGCGACAAGTAGGGCGTATCGGGATGCGAAGAAAGAAATGCATTAATCTGCTCCACTAGCTTGCGGGCCTGTTCCCGATCCGCGAAATGGAGTGAGAGAGTGCTTTGGTAGAGGAACGCTTCCTCACCGGCCGGCGAGCGCGGATAGCGCTGGAAGACCTCCGCGTAGTCGTCGACCAGCCTTTCATAGTCAACCGGTTGATCCGCCGGGGCAAGATGCCTGGTGCGTACGATGTCCAGGGCGCACCAGGCGGCCAAGGGATGTTCCGGTGCCTGCTCGACGACTGCCTGATATGCCGCGGCAGCCTTGGGAATATTCCGCCCATCCCTGCGATGATTCCAGCAGGATGCTTCGCCGTAGAGCGCCTGAAGGTGATATTCGCTGCCCCGCGGCTGGACAGCTTGCACGGACTGGAAAGTCTCCACGGCAGAGTTGAATTCGCTCAACCTGTACAGCCTCCAACCCTCGCGAATCTTCTCCTCGGGCGAAGAAATCGCCCGCTTGGGCTGGCACGCCTGAAAGAGCAACAGCAGTCCCACTGTGCGAGCCACAGCGCGCCAACGATGTCCCCTCAATAATTCATTCACACGTCATCCAACGTCTTTCAAAGAGACCTCACAGCCTTTGTCTCTAAGGTCCGAGATTAAAGATGCAGCGGAAATGCGTCCGCTCATCTTGTTTTCTCTCCAAGAGAAGAAGTAATCTAAGAATCCCCTTTGCCCTGCGGGGATATCCAGCACAATTACACGAGGACAAACGTAGTCCGGGACGTCCTCGCTCGAAAATCATTCTTGCCGATGATTTCGAGCCGACTTGGACAGGATACAAACCATTCGCCAGCCTGCAAACGGGCGCGAAACTTTGGCAAAGTGTATATCAAACGTCGACCAAGCGATATCATTTCGGCGCTGAAACCAATTCCAAGACCCAGTCATTTCCCACCGGTTTAGCTGAATATTTGTATCCCTTGTCGGTACCATCTTCGACGGTCTCAAAGCCCTCGCCGGTTGCCGGGACGGTTCCCCGGATGATTTTCCATTTGGCACCGACCCTCGGCTTATAGCCGTCCAGCAAGTCCACGCGTAATTTTCCGCCCGTCACGTTGGCGCACTTGTTCTCCGAATCGAGGACCAAGGCATCATGGGCCTTGTCTGCGATGTCAATAAAGAGTGTGCCACCCTCAAAGTTCAGGCTTCCGTATTCCTTGGAGTCGTCGGGCTTCCAGACGAAGAGATCGCCGGCTGAGCGTTGTGCTCTCGAAACATCCCCTGGATGGATTTCCCCCTGGTCTCCAACGGCCAGGGTATTGGCAGATCCCTGGCACTGGCCCAGCACGAGGAGGCTCCGTCCCGTCGTGACAAGTCTTACGTTGCCGGTTCCGGCCAGGCCCGTAATGCTTTCGGATCCGGCGACGTAGAATTCCGAATCCTTATGCAGACGGACCGTCACGGAATCGGGAAGGTTCTCGCCGTCCCCCAGGCGAATCGACCCATAAACAACCACGTAGTCGCCAGTCAACGTATTCTCCGTGCCTAACAGCCTGAGCTCAGGAAAACGTCCACCAAAATAAATCAGCCCCCCGGTGCCGGTTAGTTGCGCATTTATGAAGACCGGCCCGGTGATGATCAAGGGCACGTCTTTCTCTGTGGCAAGCGTTCCATTGCTGATCTGGCCTACCGAAGTCAGCGAAATAGCTCCACTCGAAATTGTGAGGGTGTTGCCGCCGAGATCCAGACCGCCCTCACGGAGGCCCTTGTCATCAAAGTCCTTATCGGCAGTATCGACATAAAGAGAATTGATCGTCTTGGACTCCGAAAGCGTCACCGATTCGGCGGTGATACGGACGTTGTCCGCGGGCTTGGATGCGACATTCAAGTCACTAACATATTCCTGTTCCTTCGACAATTCGCGGAAACCCTCGTCATGCCTATACGTCAAGAAACCTGCCGCGGCATATTGGTTGCCTCCACCATGGCCTCGCACCCACGGCACTATGCTGATGGTCGTCGAGCCCTCGGCTCCGTCCCCTCCGTGAAGAGCGCCAAGTATGTTCTTGTCATCGATTACCTTAACCCGGCTTGCTACCTCCGGCTTGTCGTAACCGATGATCAAAATCGCGTCGGATTCTCGCACAACTTCGGTCACGGTAAGCATCGCGCTGTCGCCTTCCTTGGCTGATGCCCACAGTTCAAGGCAGTTCTCCTTAAGGAAAACGCTTCCGAGGGTTTCTTCGGAAAGACTGGCGGTGCCCCCGTGCAAGCGAATCTCCGCACGACCCGAGCACGAAATAGGCGCAGACTCTGGAAACTGGTCAAGAGAATCTGGCGTTTCGTTTTGGATAGTGAACGCTGACCTCCACCCCGAGAGAGAGAGCGCCTTAACGCCAGGAAGGCAGGCTGACCCCACGAGATACAAGTTGGCCCCCTGGAGCATCACCGGGCCCGCCACATTCGAGTCGCCACGAAGGAGAGTTAGCCGGCCCCCTCCTTTTACAGGCCCCCCTCCTTTAACTATCAATTCTCGAGCATTCTGAATCGACCCAATCGTCAGGGAGCTGTTGCCGGTGAGTACTTCAAAGAGCGCCGAGGCGCCGCTGAAATCAAAATTGACCTGGCTATTGTCACCGAAGACTGCGGTCACATCGTTTGTATTCCCGAAATCGACGACAACCGGGCCGCCCAAAGTAAGGGTTAGGGGCAGGTCTGTCGAACCCTCCGCCTGCTGCACTTTGAAGACAAACGGATAATGCAAATCGTCGGAACCGGTGGGCGGCCGGATCAAAAGTCCCTTTGGCATGGCCCGATCTGCGGTAAGAATGATCGCCTGCTCAGCGCCGGGGTTGTTCGTTATTTGATCGTTGATCGACCCGGCATTCCAGTTGGCAGTGTCATCATAGTTGAACGGGCCAGCACCGGTGGCCGTCCACTGGGCGCGCGAATTGCCCGCCAACAGGAGAAAAATCAATACCAAAGCCCGCGGAATGGAAATCGGAAAACTTAAAAGCATCATGAGTATATTCGAAACAATGTCTCAGGGAACTGAGGGATCACTAATTCGCTCACACCGAAAAACAGGTCAATATTTTCTTTTGGTTCCGTATGATTTTCTTGTGCAGGCCAGATGTTAAAAATGTTTAAGGCGTCCAGATCCAGAGGCCAAATTAAACAACGTGCTGATTAGTCCCGTGAGGTACTTGACCAAGGATCACGCCTTGGGTTGTAAGGGCACCCGGTTCTTCGCATCAGTGAGCGGATTCGCGGCTGCTGCCAAGTTGGCCGTCCCGGGTCTGGAGCGGATGCGGTAGACGCCCCCGGCCACAGCGGCAAGCCAGGTGGTGGCCTGCTCGGTGCCGGCGATCACATCTTGCACCACGCTGTCGCCGCCGAGGTCGAGGCGCTGCGCACGGTAAGCCCAAAGGACCTGTACGTCGCCATCGCGCCACAGGATGCCGGCGTCGTCGGCGAAGATGGTGCGTTCGCCGCGCATGTGGCCCTCGACCTGGTTGTAGGCCTTCATCACCGCGCTCATGCGCGGGGTGAACCACCGGCTGAGGCGGCCCTTCTCGCCCTCGCACTCGTAGGTGACGTGGCAGCAAACGCGGTTGGCGTAACTGCGGAACCATACGTCCTCGGGAGCGTCACCAGCCGCCTCGATCGCGCCCATATCGAGGCCGCGGTAGGTGTCGACGAATAGCCATTCATAGCCGCGATAGTCGCGATGCTGCGGGCCACCCCACGCCACGCCGAACAGACCGGTGCTCTCAACCACGTAGTGGAAGCCAAGCTCGTGCTGCATCTCCTTCATCAGGTCCATCGACGCATCATGCAGGCTGTCGATCTGCCCCGGGGTGTCCCCGGTGCTCGCGCCTGCCTGTTCGATGCGGTCGGCGGTCACGCCGCCGGCCGCGCCCTTTCCAAAGTGGAAATGGAACTTGTCGGTGCTCATGTTGAAATGGGAGTCGCGGAACACGCCGTCTACCCCCAGGGCCTTGGCCTTGCCCATACGGTCGACGAGGTACTTGCGCAGCCCGGGGTTGCGCTCGTTCCACGTCGCAAGGTCGATCTGGTAGTGGTCGTTGTCGATCTGGCCGTTCTGCATGCGCGCGAACCACTCCGGGTTCTTGTGGATGAACGGCGAGTTGTGGCCGACGCACGAGCCCACCCAGAGGAACACGCCCATGCCGTGTCCGTGGGCGGCATCGCACAGAGCCTTCAGCCCGGCGTCCCCTCCGAAACGCTTGGCCGGGGCGTAGTCGAGGATCTGGCAGACGTTGCCATCGTGTTCACTCTGCTCGCTCTGCCAGACGGTTGGGCCGTAGACCATCTTGACTCCAGCCTCGGCCAGCATCGGCATGCCGTAGCGCGTGCACTTGTCTATATCGACCGCGACCCACGAGAACATCTCACCGCGGCTGACGGCGCGTTCGTGGCGCACGCCATAGTGCGCATGGGCCCAGGCGCCGACCTGGCGATAGAGCGCGTCCCACTGGTTGTAACGGGCGGTGGCGTCGGCCTTGCCGGCGACGAACAGCACGCGCTGCGCCGGGGCATCGAAGCGCGCCGCGAGATCGCCGCACAGCTGGTGGTAGTGCAGGAACACATTGCTGCCGGCCTCCTTCTCGAACAGACTGCGCACATGGCTGGGCGTGTCGCGCATGGTCACCAACAGACCGGCCTTGTGGTACTGGAAAGAGAAGCCCTGCATCTGGGTGTAGAGCGGCAGGAACTGGAAGATGTACGGATTGCGGGTGCAGTCGTCGGCGTACCAGCGGGTGCTGTAGGTGTCGCTGCGCTTAGCGAAGGTCACCACCGGCGGCTGGAAGGCGCCACGCATGATGGTGGTGTTGCCGCTCGCCTTGCCGCCGATCTCCCAGGTGGCGCGGTCGAGGATCTGGAACACGCGCCGTTCGCGGCTGCGCCACGAGTAGGCATACGAGAAGCCGACCGCATCCAGGTCGCCAAGCTTTCCCTCATCGGCGCGGATGGTCAGGCGCAGCTCGCTGCCCGGCTCGGTCCAGGCGGCTTCGCTGTAGTCATCCAGCGGCACGCGCTGGTGCATCGCGTGGCAGGCCCATTCCATCTTCGGCTGGAGGACCAGGCGCGGCTTGAGCACCAGCTCAACCGCCTCACGGCGCTCGGTGATCTTGGCCAGCTCGAAATTGAGCACCTGCCAACCGTCGGGTGAGGCGATTGCGGGCAGGATCGGACGTTCCTCGGCGCGCAAGTCGACGCCCTGCACCCGCACCTGGCCAAGACCGAGGAAGGTCTTCCCGCGCTTGAGGACCTGCACCTCGACGCCGTTGGCGAAGCGGATGGAGATGGCACGGGCAGAGCGGGCGAGACGCATGGGATTTCCTGATAGTGTGCGGGGCGCACTATGCGAGATTTGTCCCCAACCCGAAAAAGACACGGCCTCGCCCGAGCAACTCAATGGGAAGATCCCAGTCGAAGCTCAAGCTGGATGGCAAAGAGACCACAATATCCATCCCCATCCAGGTTCAGTTCCTTCGATTAGAAGATTTCAGCGCCGCGCCTCCAAATATGCGTTGACTCGCCAATTCCTCATAACGATTCAAAGGCAATCACTTGACTTCAAGCTTTCCCTCGAATGTCTCGATATCGCTATCGTCAACTCGATACCAGATCAGTCGCAGATTGACGTTATCTTCCGTCCAAACATCGAGCAGTCCGTCGCGGGGATCGCGATTGCAGTTTACCGCAAGCTGAGAGTCGAACAGTCCGGAGGGCCAATCGAGGGGCTGGGTGCCAAAGCGCTTGTCAGACTGAAAGCCGCCAATAAGGAGGCCGTCCTTGGTGTAATGGCGGACGCCGCCACGCCAGGGATCTCCGCCGATGAGCACGCCCCCTCTCCCACCCGGAATCGGAGCCAGGCCCACCGAGACCTTAGGCAGGACAACCGACCAATTGGCCTTGTCGATCGGCCCCGGACTCTCGGAACTCATCTCGTGAAATCCCATCAACACGTTGCCGCCCATGTGCAACCCACCCTCCTGCGGCGCCCCTGTTTTCCTAGCACTCGCGAGACCATAAATCATTCCATCGCTGCAGGAACGCCCGACGAGCTTCCACTGAACATCCTTCGGCAGTTCGAGAGCGTCTGGACCTGCCTGATCGGTCACGACAAGCAGCGCAGAATCCCAATCATAGACAGGATAGCCAAGCCGGTTCGGGCCTTTGGGCGGAATAGCCCAGACGGCCGAGTCCTGTCTGGGATTCGGAGGCCTGCGCACGTAAGAAGCAATCCAGATCCAGCCCTTTTCATCGACTGTGAATCCGCCCATGGGCCACTCCCACTCCTTGGGATTATCGGGAGTGGCAGAAAGCGTAATTTCCTCCTTCTGCACCTGATTGTCGCCCTGCTCGTCATGCCAGGACCAAAGAAAACGGTTTTCCGGCTTCCATGCGACTTTGGGCCGCGTTCCGTCCGGCAGGGGCTCAGCTCCAGCCAACGCAGCGACCAGCTTCAGCGTAGGACCGCGAAACGCATCCTCCGGAGGATCAACCCGATAAACTGCAACGCCATCTCCAGCCGGAAAATAGAAGAAATCCTTCTCGCCGAAACGAACAATACGCGGCGGCCCCCGGTGGGTGGTTTCGAAGTTTCCAAAGTAATCGTTGGTCATATCCGTTCCGGCAGAGCCCAGAAATTCCCAGCCGCCTGTCTTCCGGTCAAGGCGGTAGGCGTTCTTGGTCGAGGAGAACAGGGTGTCCGGATCGTCGTTCGAATATGTTCCCTGCGACGTAAACTCGAGTCCCAGCTGCTGCCAAAGCTGCTTGAACTCCGCAGTGAACTTTTGCAGCCGGGATCCTCGCCCCACGCGGTCCGCAATAACGATGTTGCGATCGGAGTCCACTGCCATTGCTGCAATGCTGGTCAATCGCTCGGGAGCCCGGTCGCCTGGACGAGCGGCCTCTCCAAAGGTTTCCTCCAGCGCGACATCATTGCCCTCTACTCTATACATTCGCACCTGGCTGGCTCCCCTATCCGCCACGTAGAGCTTGCCGTCCACGAAGCTGAGCGCACGCACGTCCTTAAGATCACTGATCGGTGTCGCGAGCACCTCACCTTCTGGACTCAACACGCTGACTTTCCCGTGTTCATGTCCAACCCAGATTTTTCCGTTTGGCTCCACCGCAATGCCACAAGCCAACGCAACGGGAATCTCTTTTTTGAGCTCTCCGCTTCGCTTGTCATAGAGGAGCACCTTCCCGCTGAGCGCATCGGTGGCGTAGAGGACGTCACCGAGGAGAGCCAACGATAGGAGCGGCATGCTTAGGAGCTCGCGATCTTTGGCAGAAGCGTTCTCAAGGAATTCAGCACTGCGCTCGCACACTGCGATGCTTCTCCCGGCTTTCGAAAAATCCTCAACCTTTGAGGTCTTCCTCCCAGGAACCAACTTTATTCGCCAGATGGAAAACTTGGTCTTCGCACCATCGGACAGATCCTGGCGTCCTGTAACGTATGCGTAGGAACCATCGGGCTCGACCGCAATACTCCTTAGCAAGGCCTCACCCACGGCATTGTCGGTGTTAAATTCTGCACGTCCATCCTCTGGAGACCATTTAATGACGGAGAAATGCGGCTCATCCCAATCGTGCACCGTATAAATGCCACCCTTGGCATCGACGGCAACCCCTTCGAGAAAGACCGGCACATGGCCACTTGTCGTCGGTGGTTGGCCAGTGTTGCCTATGGTGCCGACGTTCTCATACTTTGAGCGATTCACCACCACCTTCCAGGTATACTCGCCCGGAGGCGCAAATTTCCCATCGTCATCCTTGCCATTCCATTTACCCTCCAACGGGCCAGCCTCCGCTTCTTTCATCGTCCACAGCACCCGCACCAGTTTTCCGGAGGAACCAAAGATTCCTGCACTGGTCAGCCCTGGCTTTTCAATTGTGCACGAGAATTCGTAAGACCTCTGCACAATCGGTGTGGGCAAGCCTGACGGTGTCTCGTCGGCAGGCACCTCAGCCAGCAATAAGGTCCCTAGGGCGAAAAGAGATAAGAGCCACCACGACACCGCAGAAGGAACACGGAGAATCATGCCGCAAACCGTAGGTTGGTGTCATACTGCGTCAACAAGAATAAGCACACTCCAACAATTGTCGGCCATGGTGGAACTCGCACGTTCGCTGATGAAGAGGACATTTCCGGTTTACGGAGCGCGCCCGCTAAAAAATGAGTTATAGACTCGTATTTTGCAACGGAGTGCCAAATGGTCCACCATTTACACGATGCGATTGGTGTTCCAGTTGATAAGAAATCAGGTAATTTCCGTTGGATCACGACAAGCAAGTCATAAGCGAATGGATTACTTAATCCGCGCAATGATCTTTTACCTAAAGAAGACTATTCTCTGCTTATCTTGGGGCAGTTTGGTCCCGAAAGCAGGCGGATACAGGAATCTCGCACGGAGCCTGTTGCCAACCAGTCATCGGGTCCACTTCAGGACACTCAAGTCAAGGACTATTACGCAGTTGCCGATCTCCCTGTTTTGTGCTGGTTGACGGAGGGCTTTGCGCTCGCGTCTAAGAGCTGGGCTGCGAGTTGAGCACATGATTTTCCAGTAGGCAGCGAGGTCTTGAAAAACGAAGGTGTTCTTGCCGATTTTACTCAAGGCGAGCTCGCGAAGCTTATGGAATCATCACTAAGGGATGACGCAGTTTTCTTGGATGAAGCAGCTCAACGCAGGCGCGATTTTGTTAGGGAGACGTATAGCTGATCGGTATTAAAAAAGGTACACATAGATGTTGACTGGCCCGGTTCCGTAGCCAGCCGAAGGAAGGAGGCGGCGCGCTAAGGGATTAAGCTTTACTGACGCTGGACCGTGAATTCCTTGGCATCCACCGAGGGTATCGGAATTCCTGTCATTGGAGCCTTTGCATTTGTCAATAGCAAGGATACCGTTTGCTTTTCTGGTGTTCCACCATCTGCAATCAGCGCTGACGGGGGAACCTTAAACTGGAGCGTCAGGATTTCTGCACGCCCGGGTGACAAGTAGGTGAGGATTGCGGCTGGAGCATATTTTTGCCCGGGTGGAAAAACCGGCGCAAGGGCGGGAAATCTCTGCAATGTGAAATCGTCAATCATTACCGAGGATGCCAGGGAAAATGGAAGGGGCTCGTAGCGTCCCGACCGGAGCTCCTCCGGTGTTGCACCCGCAGGAGCAGGTTGCTTGACACCAATAAGGGTTCCGGCAACTGGCGCCTGCGGCGTCGCGACAATCCGAACCACCACCAGTAAGCGCTCGTCGACGATTCGCTCAATTCTGACAAACTTGAAATGAATACCCGGCCAGGTACTCTCCACTTCTAATTTCGATTTTTTCCCAGGCTGCTGGGCGATCGCGCACAAAGAAGAAACAAAGAGGATCCCCAGGCAAATCGCCAACTTACGATGGAGAATTCTTACTTTCTGAAAGGGTGTCATTTGGTGAATGAATTAGAGCCGCGTAGATTTCAGCGCACTTCTTCCGAGGTCACGACTCGATAAAGATAGCGCGGCTGGAAAGGATGATTAATGGGATCCGCTGGATCATCATAAGTTCCGATGACGGAGTCCGTTCCGCGATCGGAAGAATTTCCGTAGACTCCATCCGCGCCCGGATCGAGATATCGCTCAACGATAAAATGAAGCCGCACTTCGGCGAGAACATTGTCGCCCGATTCAAAGGTCCCATATTGGGTATTGGCGCGTTTCTTTTGAATCGCCTGCCCGACCGTCCAGACAGAGAAGACATTGTCCTGAGTGGTCAGTGCGCCGACAATCTGCCGGACGAAGTCATTGCGGGTCGGATTGACCGAGGCTCGCAAAGCATCAATCGCGGGAACATTGCAAATTTCCGCGGGCATGCGTAGCGCCCCGCCCTTGCTCGGATCGCGAAGGTACGTCTCAATGGCATTGGCAATGGCGTTTTCGTCTACCGAATTCGTCCCATTTACGGTCACCCCGCGCATGACAGCTCTCAAGGGCAGTGTGCGTGAGACATTGGCTTGAGGGACATCGACATTCGTCGTGTAAATAATCACTCCGTTGGGATTGATGCGTCCAGCGGTGGCCCCTCCGAAAGTCCCAAAGAAAGCCAGGTTTGTCGAAGCGTTGTTGGTGGTGGGCACGGCGGTCGAAGGATTATACGGGCTGCCATAGGGAATCAAAGTGGACGGGATATACAACAGGTCGAGGAGCGCCCAATCGGGATAGGCCCCCTGAGCCGTCGACGGCGCATAACTGAGGAGCCGAAAGGGTGTTCCTTTCTGATTTTGATACGGCACGCTCTCATCATCGGGAATAATCCCCGTGCGAACATATTGGAGATAGCCGATACTCGGCATCCGTGCGCTGCGAGGGATGCGCGTTCGAGTGGGTAAATCAACCAAGCGCGAAACCCCGACGTCCATCTGCGGCAACCAATAGGAGTCAGGATCAAAATTCGGGCCTTGGGACCACGATGTTGCTGATTGGTCATAAGAAGTATAAGCGTTGGTCCCGTTTCGGCGGTCCGCGCCAGCAGGGGGATCCATAATCGTACCTGAAGCGCGAGGCACCCAGTCTCTGGGAAATTTATTAACCAGGGGATCATCTGGGGCGACAACGATTTCCACCTCGGGACCGGCGCCCGTGCTGGTTCCATGAGGAGGAACAGTGACGGCGGGTAGATTCGTCACAGGGATCACCGATCTTTTTACGCGCTCGTACAATGTGGAAGTTCCTGCTGCTATCTCGGCGGCAAGGAGGGGCATCTGCCAATTTCCCTGGCTGCTCGATATAGGCTCTTGTGTATCGAGGTCCCAGCCATACGCTCCTCGAATCGCCTCAAGGGGTACCGGATCAGGATCTGACCAATGTCCAGAAATAAGCTCACTGCGGACAGCAATGCCGCCCCCGATATGGAGCAAAGAGCCCACTGCGTTCGTCTTCATCGGCATCCCAGCATCAGTTACGGTATGGAACCTGCTTCCTACGCTGCGTACATCGCCTGGCAGGAACTCAGTGTCCTCCCCTGACATCGGGCTGGAAACCCGAAGTGGTGTGATAAACCCCGTTGCGGTACTTCGTTCGATTTTCTTTCCCTGGGCAAGACGGTACTCTCGTGGTGCTGGATATGGAGGGGATTGCGCGTAATCATCGTGAGGGAATTCTGTTTGGCCTTGATCTTCTGGATCACGCAAATTCGATATATTCTGAAAAGTATATGGGTCATCCCAAGTATCTGGGTTACAGGCAAAGTCGATTCCCTGATCATTAGTGAGAAGTTGATCTGCCCAGTAAGAGGGTGCCCCTCCCGGTTTTGGCAAAGGGGCGGCCGACTCCGTTCTGCGTCCTGGAGGGGCTGGAGGGAGCTTTTCCAAGTTCGCGCAAATATCTGCGCTATTTAGGGCCCCTTGATGGTTACGGTGCCCAATGATCATCCCAGCCGACCGTGCAGGCCCGGCGCCGGCATCGCTAAATCCGGAGGGGAGCCACCACTCTAGCCAGATATCCATGCTCGCCTTAGGAGGGATGTAAATATCATTTGTGTCGCCCAAAGTACCGCTCGACCCAAAGGCGCTGACCGCCATGCGCAGGCCAGACAGCTTGATGGTCCGGCCCATCCCGTTGACGAATTGACCACTTAACCAGCCACGGAAGAGGAACGGTGCGTTGTTATAGCGGCCTCCCTCCTGCTCCAGATACTCCTGAAACCACCCATCGCCCTTCGCGTCCGATATGTTCATAACCATACTGGTCGGATAGTCGGAGGAGTGAGGATGAGGGTAATCTGAAGAGATCAGTTTTGAACCGAGGCTTACAATCTGAGCCACGATGCTATCGATTTGGCGCTTACTATATTTTTGCTGAAAATTGGTAGCTGAAGAGCCTTGGAAGGCTGGCCAAGAAGGGATGGCATTGCCGGCCGCATTGGTTCCCGCGAGATAGTTCGCCAGGAGCGCACCGTTGATATAGCAGTAGTTGGTGCCTGTGGAGATCCGAGTAAATTGAAAGTACTCCTGCCTTCGTCCCAAGCTTGCCGTAGACTCAGCCCGAAAGGCAAGCGGCCATGGCACGGAAACTGAATTACTCGTAATCGGATTTCTTACCAAATAGTTCGTCAACTGAGCGGGCGTGGGATAGATCTCGTTGCCGGGTCTCAAGGTGATTCCGTTTATCACCATGTTGGTTGCAAGGATGGTTCCTGGTTGTCCTCCATCGTCATCACAGAATACGTAAGCGGTTCCCAGGAGGGGTAGGAGAGCCATCTTGGGCTGACCAAAGACGTTCAACTCCGGACTGCGGCTATAGGCAGTGAGAGAGAAAACATTGGTGGTATAGAGATCGGGCGTTACGCCGGGGGCGCGCAGGATTTCGCGCGGAGATTGAAAGTTAGACGTGCGCGCGATTTGGACGATGCTTTGCGCGCTCGCTAACGACAGCTGCCCGTTTGTTCCCGCAAGCACCTGAAGGCTGACTTCAGTGGGAGAACCAATGCCGAGCGAGTTCGTTGTGTATTTCCCCGTTCCGTCCGCGGTATTGACATTGATCTTTGCACCCTCGTCGTCGACCCAGAAAGCATAGCGGCCGACAATTGCATTATTGGTGCTCGCGGGTTGAGTGGGATCGCGCAGCAAGTTCGCCCATTTGACCGGTACTACAGGCGGGGTCGCCCCTCCGATGATTGGGTACGATCCGTCGATGAGTTGGCGGTTCAGATTCACGAGGTTGGTCCCCGTGGACTCCGAAAAGAGCCCGATATTGGTCAACGGGCTCGCGTTCGAATACGACCAGCGTGTGATGCGACCAGGGGAAAGCGACCAGTAGAATGCGGGCGGGTTGGTGGCAAAATTCTTGTAGGGATCGTCCCACGGCCCGAGAGCCTCGCGAATCTTGGCCATGGCTTGGTGAGCGCCAACCATGGCGATGCCGTAAGCCCTCTCTTGGTCCAGACTCGCCCCCGCCGTCTTTGTCTCGAGCATGACGCTGGCTAGATAGCCGACCGTCACCACGGTAATCAGGACGATGATCACGAGCGTCATCACCAAGGCTGAGCCGAGGCGCTTCGACAACGACTTTCGTGGAGGTTTCATTCTTAATCTAGCGCGGAGCGCATTGGAGGTCGATAACTGTGCTATAGATGCGAGCTCCCTGTTTGATCCCCAGCGGCAGGTTCGTGTAAAAGGTGTTCACGTCGTTGGTCAAGTTCGCCGTTCGCGCTCCCGGCCTCTCGCTTCCCGTTAGGCGCCTGGCGGTGCGAGCGTCCACCGCGACCACGGCTACTTCGACGCTGGCGGGGAGGGCGGAAGCGAACGTGTAAGGAACGCTATTGGTTCCATTCGTTAGGACGGTCCGATATCCGGTTGCGGAGTCAAACTCGCCGTTGGCGTAAGCGACATTGCTGGCGTTGTTAGTGATCGGCCTCTTTGCCTGATCCAGTGGCTGCATCCAAATTCCCAGGATATTCTCGGCCAGTTGACCCTCGTAACTCCAGGCCTTATTGGCGGGAGCGTTGCTAGCGATCAACGCATCGTCGACCCAGGTTGATGGCTTTCGATACTGATAGTTCGTCGAGTCAATCAAGAGCCGGCAGAGTTTTGGCACCGAGCCATTGGACTCGACCACCCACTGCACGAAATATCCCACGAGCGCCATATCGCCGCTTGTGCGGTCGCTCGCTACCGGTGCCTGCCAAAAGGCGGCCTGCGGAAGTCTATAGTTCGTGCCGACATTCGTCGGGTTGATGACAAACTGGAAATTGGTTGATGCGGGATTGACCGGCGCCGCCGCGAAGCGCAAATCCCGCGCCATGCGCGAAAACGCCGCCAGGACCGACGTCCGCCGCTCGTTGTGAGAAATCCCCATCTGCCAAAAGGAGGAGAGCGAGCCGGCAATCGACACGAGAATAAGGCCCAGCGCGACAAAGACGGCTGTAGCCACCAGGAGTTCCAACAGCGAGAACGCGCCGATCATGTGAACAAGCCCCTTATTGGTAGTTGAAGAGCGAGATGACGCTAACATTGGTCGAAGCGAAATTTGTCGGGGGCTGCGAGTACGGCCACCGAATCCGCACTTGTAGCAAAGCCATGTAGTTCGCCGGATAATCTGCACTTGGGGGGGTTGTCGGCGTCACATTCGAAACGTCGCAAACGAAATAGGCGTCCGCGAGGTTGGTAGATATGCCAGAATAGTCCCAATACTTGGTAGCCGGAACGTTCGCCAGGGAATTGGAAAACCGCTGGCTTTGATATTCGGAAGTCACTTGTTCGGTAATCCAGGTGAGACGCGCCTTAAGATCCGCATTCTTGGTCTCATTGGCAGCAATCGCCACCAGGCCGAGAATGGCTGTGAGCACAAAGGCCACGAGGCCGACCGCGATCACCACCTCGACCAGCGTAAAAGCAACGGCCTCCGCACGCCTCACCACGGGACGTTCGGCGCCCCGCTGAGTCATAGAATCAGCGGGCGCCCGAATCAGGTAGCATCTCGTCTCTCGGCAAGACCGCTCTGCTTCGGAAGCAACGTGGGGGGTAGTTCCGCTCGACACAACCGATTTCAAAGAGCGTACTGTAGAAGGTCACGCCCCCTTGTAAAGTCCAGAATATACCAGAATGGGACAAGTTGTCTTTTTGGTGCTTATTTGCGGTGAAAGTGCGGGCAACCGCCGGCCGGGAGCTTACTAACTATTAGCTTAGGACCGATTCGCAGTCGTCCCGGCAACTAGATTACTGTCGCTATGTTCCAGGTGCTTACTTGCAGATGCAAAGGATTCTAATGTCTTCAACTCCCTTTAGGATCAATTAGCAAACGCCTGGAAAGCCCTGAAGCCCTACGGTCCAGACGAATCGAGGCCCCTTAGCCGCTCCCTGCCTACCGGATGAAATCGTCCAGCCCGCCTGACAAGACAAAATCTACATCTGCGGCCGAATCATCAGTCAACATCTCGGGACGATTGCGTCTTGAAAACATAAACAATACACGCAAAACTTTTCTTGCATTTCGCGAGAAAATCTCGACGATGTAGCACCTCCCCTTGCTAGATAGATGCGAATGCCTCCCTACCATCGCTTGACGGCTCAGCGTCGGGCATACTCCCTTATCGAACTCCTGGCCGTTATGGCAATTCTCTCGGCGCTGGCCGGGTTGACGGTAGGCTCACTTTCACCGGTAAAGGCCAATGCCCTCACCGCGGGCGGCAACCAGATCGCCGACCTTCTGACCTTCGCCAGACAAAACTCTCTTTCGAGGCATGCATTTACTGCCGTGGTTATCAAGGCGACGGGTGACGCGCGTTACTCGGCGTTCTGCCTCTTTGAACGGACCCGAAATGAAGACGGCACTTTTTCTGAGTGGACAATGACCGCCCCGTGGCGACTGCTTCCCGATGGGATTCGCTTTGATCCGCGCACCTCGCCCGGCCCAGCGGCAAACTTTCTAGATATGAGCAGCCCGCCTTCGGGTCCGTCGGCGCTCTCAGGGACAGTTCAGTTTCGCGGAGGCCCGGTCGCGTTAAGCGGCGCTGTTGCCTACCAGACCTATGCACCAGACGGAACGCTCACTAAAGGGGCTCCGGTCCGCCTTCGTCTCGTCGAGGGCGCCGAGGATACCGCCGGGCCCGGCCTCATCTATACCGGACAGCATAACGGAAGCGATCCGCTGAACTACTACGACATTGTCCTCCTTCGAGAAACTGGCCAGGCCAAAGTCGAGCGCCGCTAGCTTTCTTCTGATGAGATAGGGACGGGATAGAACCGCCCCCTCTCCCGAACCGGACGGGCGGATTTCCCGCATCCGGCTCTCCAGTTGGTGGGTGCTCCTCACGGAGATTGACCGATCGCCTGTCGGCATTGACTCAGGGAGATCAAGCCTTCGGCGTGGAAGAAGTCATTGGACCAACGCTTCCTTCTCCCATTCCTGTTTCCAGGACCTTCAACATGCGTGACGTCCACACGCTGGCTTCCACCCACCCCCATCGGGCTCGGATCTCTCCGCCTTGCGGAGGCTCGGGCTCTACCCCGGCCACTGGCGGCGGTGTCTCTTGCCTGCTTGTCTCCTTCACGCTTCCACCTTCCTGTCCTCCTTGGCTCGATCCCGGTTACGGGACTTCTTCGCTACTACGAGGACTCTGACGCCTTCCGGGCGCGGCTCTTCGCCCCGCTCTCGGGGATGAACTCCGCTTCCCCACCCGGATCGCGTTCCCCACTTCACCTCACTCCAACTTCCAACCATCCTGTCTCCAACCATCTCAGAGCTCTCCTGCCGCTCTCTGGCTGCTTGTGCGGCGGACTGCCTGAAGTTGCCCCCCTTTGCCGGTGGGCTCAGGTTCTCGTGCTTCGCCCTTCGCTAGTGGGCTCGCCGTGCTCTGAAACCGAATCGAGTTCAACTTGGTAGTGTTTACGGGCTGGTTGTTCGCTTCCAGTTGCTCCCCACCCCGCCTCTCAGCGACGCAGTTACTTTCAGCTACGAAGGGTCAGCTTCCCCTCCGATCGGGACTTTCACCCAATTGTTGGAGTGCGCTCGTGGGCGCACTAGCGGCGATGTCCCCATCGCCGGCTCCGTCGTTCGATCAACGAATGCCAGCCGAGAAACACAGGCACGAAGTCAGTCGGCTGGTTTTGACGCAGCGCAGACGAAAATACATACGTTCACGCCAGGATCGAGCGCCAGAGCATCCTAAGAACCTCAGTGGGCTCACGGATCCGCTCCTTCCCGCCGTGCGGAGACGGAGACAGAAGAAGTCGTCGGCGATGGGGACATCGCCGCTACAGAAAGACGAAACGCAAGCGGACCTACGCAGTCCCGCTACTCAGCGGCTGGACAATGGGCACCTTGACTCCGGCATCCGGGAAGGCTGACGGCCGAATGATCAACTCCGGGGAGACCAAGCGACGCTGGCCTTTTTCGAATAACTCTCCGTCCATCCGTTGTTTTAGCAGGGCCATCAATTCCGCGCCGATAGCGAGATTCTTTTTGTCCACCGTGGCAACAGGCCCCATGGGTTCCCACTGGCGCGTCTCCATGTCGTCCCACATGTTGTCGTATCCCACCAGAAGGACGTCGCGGTTAGGCTGCTTTCGATGCACACGAAGAGCGGCGCAAAGGTGTCCAATGATCGCATCGCTGGGCGCCATGATAGCATCGACCGCGCGCGGTCCGTGCAAATGCTCGACCAAATAGCCGGCCATCAAGCGGGACTGAAGTTTGAACTCCTCTTCGGTGTTGTCGAAGTTGTGATAGCCTGGATCGAAGACCTCAACCGCGGGCAGCGGGTCAAGACCCGCTTCGCGCATGGCGCGCTCATAGCCTGCGTTCCTGTGTCCAAGCCAAGGCTGGACTTCGGCGGGGCCTGAGATGGGGAGCTGCCAAAAACGCAGGATGCGCTTGCGACCCTGGTTGAGCAGCCACTTCGTCAGGGCGTAGGCACCGGCCTCATGGTCGGAAGCGACTGAGTCTATCTCGGCGGCAAAACTCGGGTTGTCCCGGGCCAGGCCCATGTCGCCATAGATCACGAAAGGAATGTTGCCCTCGCGGAAGGCCCTGCCGATGTGCTCGCCCGATTGATCCTGCACCACCCCGCACAAGACGATGGCTCCACCAGGCCGCTCCATGATCAAGCGTTGCAGCAGGTCTCCGGCGATCCGTTTGGGATGAACCGTCAGCGCATCAAATCCCGCCATGCGGACGGCGTGAACCGCACCGGCATGAATAAAATTGATATGCCAAATGTTGTGCATCTTTTCGGAGAACTCGTGCTGGGCGGGCGACTCCATGATCAAGGCAATGGCATCAGAGAGAAACGTCTTCTGCGCCTTAATTGTTCCATTGACGATGCGACGCCGGCTATGTGAGTAAATCATGCCCTGCTTCTCGAGATCTTCGAGCGCAAGACGCACGGTGGTGCGCGACACGTTCAGCTTTGTCGCCAACCGCATTTCCGAGGGCAATCGCGAGCCGGCCGCCAGACGGCCATCAGTGATCCACTCTTGGATGTGCCGAATCGCTCTGGCTCGAGGACTGTTGTTGATTATACCCAGAGTATCTGTCTTCTCTAGCGCCATACTAGCGTCGGTTCGTTGTGCTACAAACCCAGAAAAGCGGGTGTAACATAGTTGGAGTCGAATGGTTAATGGCAATCCTGCTCAAATCGGACTCTTGCATCATAATTGGGGGGGAAACGTCGCCAGCCTAAGCTCTCAGCCTTGGTTGACTCAAGGATCTTCAAACGCAATTAAAAACTCTCTACGCTCAAAGTTGTTCACGGGTGAACGCAAAGCAAGGGTTTCGTTTGCTCTAAAATTATAAGAAAAGCAATATCTTTCCACAAGAGACCTGCAATCGCCCACGAACTTGGCCTTTCAGCACCTATTGCGCAGGATTAGAGCTTTTTGTCCAGCAGAGATGATTTTTGTTTGACACGTTTGAATATTGTTTAGTCATCTAGAGGTATGTCCATAACATCAGTTTTGGGAACTTTCCCGATAGGCGCCGCCGCGGGCGAAAACGGCGAAGAGCGCGTTTCGGTTATTGATTCCAGTGAGAAAATTGAATTTTCCTTGCTGGGAACCGGCACTCCGCTGCGGCATCACTGGAGCTTTTGCTCTGCGGCGGGGCGGGCGAACGAGGGTCTTCGGGCTGGATGGAGGGAGCATCTTCAGACAGTTTCGAAGCACTGTGGCATCCGCTATCTTCGCTTTCACGGCCTGTTGCACGACGACATGTTCGTTTGCCGCCGTGAGGTTGGGACCTTGATCTTTAACTGGCAATACGTTGATGATCTTGTCGATGCCTTGCTTGCCCAAGGGATTCGACCTTTCGTCGAGTTCGGTTTTTTCCCGAAGGACCTCGCCGGCAAGTCGGACTTTCGCTGTTTCTGGTGGCAAGCTCATGTGACGCCCCCCGAGCACTTTCGGGATTGGTCGACGTTGGTTGACAAGCTCGTGCGGCACTTCATCCACCGCTATGGAATCCAGGAGGTTCGTCAGTGGTACTTTGAGGTCTGGAACGAACCTAATCTTTGGTTTTTCTTCAATTCGACCCGAACAAAGTATTTCGAACTGTACCGCGCAACCGTCGCGGCGGTAAAGTCTATCGATGCGGGCCTGAAAGTGGGAGGCCCTGCAACGAGTAACTTCGTGGCTGACAATCGGTTCGAAGGCGAGTCCGAAGCCGGCGACAAGTCGATGCCCGGTCACCACAAACGCCTCGGAGAGGTCGAATGGCGAGGCGTCTGGATTCGCGAATTCCTCGCATTTTGCGAACAGGAAAATCTTCCGGTCGACTTTGTCTCCACGCACCCTTACCCGACAGATATTCCCTTTGGGCACGACGTAGACGGCATGCTGACCCGCCCAGTAGACTCTACCCTCCGGGACCTCCAGTGGCTGCGCAGCATTGTAAATCAAAGTACTTTTCCGTCTGCTGAGATTCATCTTACCGAATGGAGCACCAGTCCCTCGGCGCGGGATTTCACCCACGACTTCCCTCAGTCGGCCGCCTACATCATCAAGATAAATATTGAGGCCTCAGGACTAGTGGACTCGCTCGCATATTGGACATTTACCGACGTTTTTGAGGAGCATGGCGCGGGGGATACCGCCTTCCACGGAGGTTTTGGGCTGATAAATTATCAGGGGATTGTTAAACCCGCTTTTCATGCCTACCGCTTCCTCAATCAACTGGGCGAGGAGGAGATCCACCGTGCCGACGGCTTCCTCGCAACACGCACTCTATCCGACGGACGCCTCCGCGCGGTTCTCTGCAACTTTCCCTCTGAGCACACCGATGCTCCGCCGTTTGCCAATACGCTCGATTCCGCCGAGAGAACGCTCTCATTTGGCGCACCCCGCTGTCGTGAGATCGAAATCAATCACCTCCCTCCGAATTCGTCCTATCTGATCGAGATCGTCGACGCAGAACATGGATTCGCCTTACGTCAATGGCAGGCTATGGGAAGCCCTTCTTCGCCGACTACGGACCAGATTTCGCTCCTCCGAGATTTCGCGTGGGACACCCAGCGCCAAATTGTCAACGCAAGCAAACACGGTCTGCTGCGCTTAAAACTAAATCTCGCTCCCTGGGCCATCGCGCTTGTGCGCGAAATCGAGTAAGCTTGCGCGGGCGCCAAGGGAGGGGGCGGCAGCGAGATGCGCCAGAGCGTATCAAATTTCGAAATCTCGCTTCTAATTATTAAGATCTTATGCCAATCAAAATTGCCATGATCGGAGCAGGCTCGGTCGGCTTTACACGCACACTTACGAAGGACATTCTCGCCGTCCCTGAACTCGTAGACACTGAGTTCGCCTTCACAGACATCTCCAAAACAAATCTCGAGATGGTGGGGGCCCTGTGCAAACGCGACATCAAGGAAAACAAACTGCCCGCAAAGGTTCGCACGTCGACCAACCGCATAGCCATGCTTGAGGGTGCTGATTACGTGTTTTGCATGATCCGCCAAGGAGGGCTCGAAGCGTTTCAGACCGACATAGATATACCGCTAAAGTACGGAGTCGACCAATGCGTGGGTGACACGCTTTGCGCAGGCGGAATCATGTATGCGCAACGGACGATCCCCGCGCTTCTCGAGTTCTGCAGGGAAATCCGCTCGCTAGCGAAGCCCGACGTTCTGTTCATGAATTACGCGAACCCGATGGCAATGAATACCTGGCCCTGCAATCGTTACGGCGGCGTCCGGACGGTCGGTCTTTGCCACGGCGTACAGGGCGCGCACTGGCAAATAACACGCTGCATTGAGAGATGGGCGAAAAATAGAAGCCTCCTCGACAAAGGCGAGACCCTGCATCGGAGAGATGTTGATGTAATCGCCGCGGGCATCAATCACCAGACTTGGTTTATCAAGGTTGAGTGGCGCGGAATTGATTTCGTTCCAATGCTGCTTGAACTATACGAGTCGCACCCCGAATACTCGAAGACTGAAAAGGTCCGCGTCGACGTGCTTCGACGATTTGGATATTACAGCACCGAATCGAACGGGCATCTTAGCGAATACCTTCCGTGGTATCGCAAGCGGACGAAGGAAATTCCTGAATGGATCGATCTGTCCTCATGGATAAACGGCGAAACCGGAGGCTACCTCCGGATCTGTAGAGAGGGTCGGAATTGGTTTGAAACCGATTTCCCAAATTGGGTCAAGGAGCCTGCCCCAAAGATCACGCCCGAAACGCGGAGCGAAGAGCATGGCTCCTATATCATTGAGGCGTTGGAAACAGGGCGCACCTATCGGGGTCACTTTAACATTCCGAACCAGCACCACATCACGAATCTTCAGGACGGATGCATCATCGAAATTCCGGGCTACGTGGACCGGACCGGCATTAACTGCCCGGTGATCGGCAACCTCCCTCTGGCTTGCGCAGCCACATGCTCGGCAAGTGTGCGGGTGCAGGAAATGGGGATGGAGGCGGCGGTCCGCGGCGATGTAGGACTTCTCAAGCAAGCAATGCTCCACGACCCGCTTGTGAGTGCTGTATGCAATCCGGAGGAAGTATGGCAAATGACTGATGAAATGCTCGTTGCTCAGTCGCAATGGCTTCCCCAGTCCAAGCACGCGATTCAAGATGCAAAGGAGCGCCTCGCCTTTCATCACAAGAATGGCACGCGTGTCAAACTGAGCGCCACCCAAGGTGCGGCCCGCTTGAAGATAAAGACCGTGAAGGAAATGGCTCTTCAGGCTGCTGAAGCGCGGGCAAACGCGCAAGCAGTTGACAAGGGGAAAATGACAACGGCAGCCTGACATACGCGTTTTCTGAATTCCTCGCCGACTTGAGCAAATCACGACGCGCTCGGCATCTCAACTTCTTCGCATTGCCTCCCGGCTCGTTCCGCCCGCCGCGTCCTCCAGCGCTTTTGAATCGACAAGGCCACTGGCTCCAGCGAACATTTCAGCGTCGCCAAGCTAGAGACCGAATATAGCCAAAAAAAAGCCTCCTGATCATGCCTTGCTCTGATACTGGGAATCCTCGGATAGCAAAGGGGATGACGAAAACCGATGTATCGGACACAGTTGTGTTCGTGCACTCGACCCTCGTAGGAATTTCGTGAGTTACATCGCCAATCATCTCGCAAATGTGGGCGTAGTGAGCGCGATCGTACCGGAGCACGACCCAAGGTGATGTGCGAACTCGGGGTGCTAAATGCATTGAAACGCAAGCCAATTATGTTCGCCGAAAGGGGATTGCCGATCCCAAGTCAGCAGGAAGACACGGCCGTAGTTTCCTTTCATACTCGTGAAGCGATCAACTGCACGAAGTTGCCTACAGAAGCAGGGAGAACCGCCTTCACGAGCCGTCAAATGCCCACCAAGGCGCTGCAGCCGACGTATCCGCCTCGCGGCTGAGCTTGGCGCGTTAGCCCCAATAACGAAATGGCGTCAATTTTTGTTACTGGCTCAACAAGACATGTTGGGGAATTCCTTGACTATCCACGCTATCGAATCTTGGAAAGTCACTCCAATGATGTTTTTGGCCGCCATCGAATCGCTTCGAATCCGGATGAAGCCGACGTAGTGCTGTTTGCAACAAACTACTCGTTCGCGCCAGTGGGCCTAGGTATTCTTACGGAGAGCGCTTTCAGGCGCAACACATCCCGTAGTGTCTTGTTTGATAGCGGAGATGCCCCTTCACCAGTTATGGGCGGGCTCTGTGCATCTTGGCCGAACCATGATACAACGCCGGGACTTGCAGTCGGATGGTGCTACCATCACCCGACTTCGGCTGAACCAATGATAAACTCGCAGCCATGGCAGAAGCCCGCCTATTTATGGTCGTTTATTGGCTCGCAAATTACACACCCATTACGTGCCAAAGTTATGAGGATTGGCGATCCTGAGGGATTTGTCGAGGATACCAGCGAGCGTTCCTTGCCGAATCTGATGGACTTAACAACACCGCTAGATAAAGAGAAATTTCTTAACAGGTATATAACCGTGTTGGAACAATCTGCTTTCATCCTATGCCCCATAGGCAAAGGGCTTTCATCAATGCGGATATTTGAGGCTATGAGAGCGGGACGAGCTCCAGTGATCATCTCGGACGCCTGGACCCCCCCACCCTTCGTACAATGGGAGCAGTGCAGCTTTCGCATCCCCGAAGCTGAAGTCCTCCAAGTGCCAGAATTCTTACGCAAGCATCGAGACGATGCGCAAGCAATGGGTGAACGCGCGCGCGAAGAGTGGGATCGCGTATTCGGACCAACGGGATTGTTTCACCATACCGTAGAGGCAAGCGTCGCTCTTGTCAGTGCACGCCCGAAACACCACAACCTGCAATGTCTCAAACGATGCAAGATATTCCTCCGCCCACCTTGGCGCCGCCTGTTTCTGCGAGGGCTCAAAGGTGAGCTCATCTCACGTTTACGGAGGGCCTAGTCCTGAATTTTGCTCGGCGAAGCCGGGAATGAAACCGGTTGCATAAGCCCGCTCTCTGGATTTCTTGCCGCCGTGGTTCTTACCGGCGTGGCGGTGGGTAACAGCATTTGGAGCGTCAAGCAGTGTATCTATTTCAGAATGCATTGGCCTGACCTCTAAGCGGAGGACGTGACATAAGTGAAGTTCTGCTCAACTGAAGGAGCAGAACATGAAGAGAAGTCGATTCAGCGAAGAACAGACAATTGGGATCTTTCGAGAAGCGGGGGGCGCGCAAAAAAGTGGTGAGGCCATCTGCAAGACGACGGGCTGTGAAGATGAGTGTGCAAGTGGGCATTGGAAAAGTGGCGGCGGTCTATCCAGCGCTGGGACTCTCGAAATCGAGTTACTACCGCAGCGGCCAATCGAGCCCGGAGGACCCGGCGCACCGGGCAAGGAAGTGCTGGAGTTAAGCGGTAAACATCTTCCTACGGTTATCGGCGTACTACGGCGCTGATGCGGCGCAAGGGCTTCGAGGTCAATGCCAAACGAGTGGCGCGGATTCGCAGAGAAGAAGGCATCAAGGTCAGGAAGAG
Source organism: uncultured Verrucomicrobiae bacterium (assembly GCA_963824895.1). Classification (GTDB taxonomy): domain Bacteria; phylum Verrucomicrobiota; class Verrucomicrobiia; order Chthoniobacterales; family Terrimicrobiaceae; genus DASTFP01. Next base: position 29,842 of record CAWGQS010000006.1, read on the forward strand.
ACAACGCCGCCTGAAGCGCTAGGAATCTCGACGGCAGACCGGCAGCGCGCTGAGCGGCCAAGTCAGGGCTGGAGCTGGGACACAGAAAATGGAAGCTGTTTTCGCATCCTCCCCTTGCTCGACCAACACACCCGACAACTGTCTGGCCATTCATCCGGGGTGGGTCCGGGCCGTTGATGTGATCACGGTAGTGGAAGCGACGATCGCCCGCTATGGAGTGCCCGGGCACCTGCGCAGCGACCTTGGGCCTGAGTTTATCGCCTCTTGCCTCCACGTTTCTCCTAGTTCGACGAGCCGATATGGGTTCGAAATTCCCTTGCCTTCTGATGCTGATCTCGCTATCCGAGTCAGTCTTAGATTTTTTGGGTCGCCAGCCTAACGTAGGTTCGCTCCAGAAACGCATTTTTATTCTACGCTTGCGTCTTGAATAAAGCCTCAACAACGCCAGATGCTTCGGGTTCACAGCGCACCCGCTGCGAAAAGCGGGCTGATATCGGTCTTGATTATCTGCTCCGACCGGTTTGAGGAACTGCTTCGGGGCCTCGCAAGTTTGGAACTTCTCGGCGATTTGTTACTCGAGGTTCGCGTGCTAAAGAACGCGCCATCAGTGGAATGGAACAAGGAGCGGTTCGAGGGATTACCTGCGGCCGTCCGAGAGAAATTGATTATCTTATCGAGCGAGCAGCGCCTGTTTCCGACTGCGGCCCGCAATCGCTTGGCCGAGGGATCGAGAGGTGATGCTTTTCTCTTTCTTGATGATGACGCCTATCTATTGGAGTTAGCAGGCATTCAAAAGGGACTGGAGATCCTTCAGCGCGACAACTCAGTTGGTTCCATCGCATATCCCCAATGTGACGAAAAAGGAACAATCATAAAGAATTATGCTCAACCGGCACCCGTCGATTACCCCTGCCTTACTTGCGGATTCTCTTCATACGGAGCGCTCGTCCGCGCCGATGTCTATCGGAAGCTGGGCGGTTTTCAGGAACTGCTGCAAATTTACGGCGAAGAAAACGAGTATTGCCGTCGGCAGTGGAATCTAGGCTACTCGGTCGTTTACCTTCCCGCACCCACGGTGTTCCATGTTGGCAGCAAAGTCGAGAGGAACAAATGGCAGCGAGCTAAATTCGATGCACGCAACGCATGGTATGTGGCATTGCTTCATGAGCCCCTTTGGTATCTGTGGTTCTCATTGCCACGCAGAATTTTGGGAGGCAGGTCTTACCTAAAATGGACCAATTCTTGGCCGGGCAGCCCTCGTCAACCCCTCTTTCGCCAAGCATTAGCGGAATTTCGCAGCGATTTTCGGGAATTGGTTCGCCGCAGAACGCCACTCAAGCTGTCAACCTTAAGAACGTGGCAGCGTATCAAGAAGACTTACCCGAGATACCCATAAGCCGACCAAAAGCAAGCCAGGCCGCTCTTGCGGCAGCGCAAGAACTGTCATCCCGCGGGTGATGCCTGGACGAATTTATCCTCGGAAAGGAAAGGTCAGGCCGAAGTTTATGCACGAGGAAACCGGATTGGCCGACGAACCACATCGATCCATCCCTTCCGACGGCGCTTGACGGTGGCTCGGATCGTCGATGCCAGCCAACCGACTTTCCACGGAATCACCAAACCACGCGGAATCCAACCGGATGCGGCGATCATTTTCCGATAATGCTTGCCATACGGAATCGTAAATCCATCGGACCACGGTTTTGACGGTCCAATGAAGTGAACAATCTTTGGATCGCTCACCAATTCAGCCTTCCTTGCACGTAGAGGCTCCCGCTCGGCCGGCCAGCCAACGCGGTCGAAGTATTCCAAAGCGCCAAGCTGGACATTCCAAGATAGGTCCAATTCCTTCAGTTCTCCGGCAAGGACTGCATTCAGTGCATCCTGATCTCCATGCATGACTAAGGCGGCATGGCGATCGAGATACTCGATGGCCCGCTCGGAGACCTGGCGATTACGCCAGGCGTCGGCGTTTAGCATCATGACCCCGGCATTGAAATACGGATCATCTTTGGGCACGTTCAACTCGGAGTACGTCTCCTTCAGACCGTTCCCGAGCACGTCATAGTAATAGTCGCGCGCAGCGGCGGCGATCGTATTCTCTCCCAATACTTCGAACAATGGGCTCACCGAAGTGCGAACGAGCAAATCGGAATCGAGATAGAGGAAAGCGGCCGATCCCTTCCAAAAGCCCGGGCGCAAGCAATCTTAGATAAGTATAAATCGGGAGCCGCTCCGATGCCGGGAGGTGCTTAATGGAATCGGTGGTGGCGTGCTTGATGGAAAGCTTCATGCCCCACCTTTTTGCGAGTTCCAACATTTTCGCAAACACCGGCGCACTGGGATCGGTCGTCAGCAAATGAAAACGCAAGTTTCTGCTTTCCGGCGTGTACTTGAAAGCCGACCAGATCGTGATCCAGGCCCCAATGGCAAAGCGATGATCCGAGCATGTCACCACATGCAACTCATCTTTGTCATTCGTTCGGGTGTCCATCATATGACTTTTATCACGGTATCAGTCCTCGTTGCCAGCAGTAATATCCCCCGGTTGTCCACAGGCCCCTGATTTATGACACGCCCAGGATGCCCCTGGGCCCGGACGTAAACCGCAACTTTCGGCGACGGCTGGAGGACGCATCTGTGAGTTTGGCGCGTGATGGCTAGCGAAACTGGCCTGAGCAACCGCTGGCTGCACACTACTTTCTCAGAATTTTTCTGAGATCAGGGTCCAGCGAACGCCGCAGCTGGAATGCGGTTCCCAATAAGGATGGAGGCTGAGACCATTATTCTTGGTCACCGCCTTGTCTTTGCCGTATTCCGCGTTGGCTCCTTCGCTATTTCCGATCTTGAACGTGAATCCGAAATCTGTTCCTGCCCCCAATTTCAGATCGGCCACTGTCGATTTCGGGATTGCGGCTTCGTAAGTATAGACGTTGCCGTTGCGCTTCACTACGTGGCGGGCTTCTTTCACGATTCCGGTCGTGGTCTTTCCGCGGGGCTGACGCGGAAAGTCGTGCATGCGCGGGACGCCCGGGGCGAGGTGCCGCCAGAGCTCGCTCTTACCCCCCTCACATCCATACAGACTAAACTCGTAATCGGTATCCGGCACCGCATGAAATCCGTAGGGCACCCGATCGGCATCGTTATCCATTCCGTGCCAATCATCCGTCACATCAAAGCCTACCTGCAGCCGATCACGCCGAAAAGGCAACGCCGGAACATCTGACTGACGCGGATTTTCCGGGTTATCGGCATAGACGTATGGCACCTCCGCGAAGCTACGCCCCGGAGCGTTCTTGGCCAGCCAGCTCTTGTAAGGTTCGCGTTCGTCGGAAGCCCTGCTATGGAAATACTTGTTCTCGTCACGGCCCTCCATCGGAGGCGCGTTCTCTTGATGGGTCGGGTCATTGACCTCAGCGCACACGTAGAGGTTGTCGTCGTCCCAAGCCATTTTCACCAGGCCAGACACTAAGCGCGGGTGCGATTCCTTGAGTGCCAGCCAAGGCCGACGCAGAACCTCAATGCTGTCAACACTATCGTCTTTACCAATAACTGTTATGCCCGGAATGCCTTTCCATTCATCCAAATTTCCATCGACGCTGATCTTCGCGTTGGGAACCACCGCGCAGTTGAGGACTTCCTTGTAGTCGGCCTCACCAGCATCCGACGTAAAAACAAACTCGAAGGGATAAGCATTGGAGTCTTGCGGCTTTGCCGAGGCAACCGGAAATTCCAGAGTTTTCCTCTCGCCAGCGGCGAGCACAACGTCCGCGGTGCCGGAGGCGAGCGTAATTTCCGCAGGCGATTTCACCCTAAGTGTGCCCTTGATCGTGCGATTCAGACAGTTGTGAATGTCCACCGACAGCACGGCGTTCTTATCCGTAAGCAAGGAATCGAAATCCCGTGGCAGGATCTCGACGGGACGTTTTCCCGTGATCTGCGCTTGTGCGAGCCTCTCGGCGGCAGCCTTAGGACCCTTGGCGCACATGATGTAGGACGGAAAGATACTCATCGGCAGCTTCACAGTTTTTTCACCCACATAGCAGGGGTTACCGCTCAAGTCGTAGAACCGTAGCAGTCGGTCAGAGTTGTCGATGGTCATTACACCCCCCGGCGAGCCGTCAACCTGACGCCACAGCCGATCTCTTACATCGGTCGATCCGATGCTGACAAGTTGGCCAAAGACTACCAGAAGAGCATTAGGATCATCATCATTGCCAAACTGGAAGACCCACGGAAGATGGTCCTTGAAAACAATTCTTTCGAAAGGCCGACCCGTAGCGAAAAAGTTGAACGCAGCTGTCGCGGCGACAACGGGGCTCGGAATGATCGCTTCGTCGGTCCCGCCAGGCACCTGCTCGAAGAGAACCCTCGGGTGCCAAGGCGACACGGAATTCTGGCCGGAAGCCAGGAACTGCGCAGCGCCCTGCGGAAGCTGATACTCCGTGCCGACAAACCACGTCTCTGTCTCCATGGATTTCTTTCCCCGAGCACGGGCGATCATCGGTCCGTAACAGCCCCGTGGCACAACGTAGTGGTCGGTGAAAACGTCGATATAGGGATCCATTTCATTGCCGCCATCCGAGTATAGTTTATCCTCGGTGTTCATGATTGATGAAGCGCCCAGGACCTTGATCTTTAAGTCAACGGATTTAACTGCGCGGGAGATGAGCTTCTGAATCTCGCGGTACTGTAGACAGTCGCGCGCCCATCCCGAAATTCCGCCGCCCTCCCACGGTTCGTTGTAGTTTTCTACACCCCAAAGCGCGCCCTTACCATCGTCCCAGTAGCGCTTGGCAAACTCCGCCATCCACTTTTCGTACTCGGGATAGTATTTGGGATCGCAGACCCAGTCGCTACGGCCGCCGTACGGGCTTCCATCCCAATCGGGAGCAACAGCCGCTGGCGTCTGGTGCGGAGCAAACGGCCAGGTCCACTCAGGGGTCGCTCCCGGGGTGGACATAATCTTACAACCTGCCTCCTTAGCGGCCGCAAAGAGCGCATCATACTTCTCCCAATTGGGACTGCCATCCTTGTTGGCGTTCCAGCTTCCGTCCGAACGCCATCCCTTGATGCCCATGCGCGCATAGACCTTTGCCCTCCACGGTTTCTCTACGAAACCGCCCTCACCCAGGATCGGGACTGTTTCGATCGTTCCGTCACTTCGCGGGACCGGGACGCGCGCAACCGTCCCAAGCAACCTGCGTTCGTTGCCGTATACGAGGATTAAAGCATAAGTGCCGAATCGCTTAGACACCGGAAGATCCTGCAATTCGAGGGCTACTTCATTGCGATCGCCGAAGTCCACGGCAAAATCGTGTTTCACTGGCGAGCCAATCAGGTCGAACAGTGGCGCCTTGCCCGAGGTGTCCGTCCAGCCCACCGTCCCTCCGGCTACCTTCCCGGGAGTGCGCGTCCCCACTTCTTGAATCTCAAGGGAAAAAGGAACTCTCCCGTTAAAATCACCCTTCTTGAAATTGAGCTTAAGATGCACCCGCTCGTCACCTACGAACACTTGGCCTGGCGCGTTACTGCCAACCAGGCGGAAGCGATCATTCGGGAGCGAACACCTTAGCTCCTTCATATTATCCTCCTGAAGCATGATGTCGTCTGCAAAGAGCGTCGTGGCAACGGCGAAGCAAGCTGTTCCGAGGAGCGAGACGCGTCGGATGATCGTGACTATTTTTGACTCGTTCATTACCTATAATCTATTCTCGGTGCCACTCAGATGTTGCTTCGCGCAACACCGGCCAATTCTCACGACGCCGGCGAGGCGGTCACTCCGATGGATTTACCCATCGTCTCAGCGTCATCAAGTGGCAGCGTGTTTTGAGACCCGCGCCCACAAAACTATCGGGAGCGGAGCCGGCTGGAAGTCCTTGGTCGCGCCAGTTGCAGCCACAGCTGTGCTTTCCATTGCGCGACGCTCGCGAACGGAGCAGAAGAAGTCAAGCACCAGGATTGTTCAGTCGTCCTGAAGACTGGGCCTCTCGAGGCCGAAATGGCATCAGCATCCTGAGCTTAGCTCGACCCTCGACTCGTTGGCCGCCAGCTCCCTACCTCGCGATACACAAGCCTGTCCTTCTGGTGAAATTTCGGTTATCGCTCCAGATCGTGCATTCGCTTGACCTTCGTGGTGCTCTTTAATGATCATTTAAGATTATGAGCGAGCCCTCTCGTGCGGAGCCTGCCACATCCATTGAAACCGAACAGGTGGACGAGCGACCTGATGCAGTCGGGCGTCCAGGATTGGTTCCCGCCTGAGGGAAAATCGGCGGGCATCGAACACTACTTTTCCACCGCAGCTTCAATAATCGAGTCGGCATGCCCTGCAGAGGGTTTCCACTTCCACTTTACTGCGAATACGAACGCCATCCCGCTAAGCGGTCCGAAGAGCATAGTTTTCGTGATGTCCGAAGAAAACGGACTCCTCCCGCGCTACACGGGGTCAGTCGAAGCAGTGTTCAAGTGCTATGGGGCCAAATTTGTCTCCACGACGGATTTGTTCTGGGATCATCCCTCACTCCTTATGTCTTCTCTGGCCAAGGATGCTGTCGTTGCTAAGCGGATAATGGTCACCCGCTGGCGTTGGCGACGCGAGCAAATCCGACAAGGCCGGGCATTCGCGTCCGCTATCGTTCATCACATCCCTTTGGGTTATCATTCATTGCCGCCGCTCGAACTTCCGCCTTGGGAGTCTCGAGCCAATGACGTTTTTTTCGCGGGCAGCATTCGCCAGCAGGCGGTGGAACGAAAAAGCCTCTTCAAGATTCCCCATCCGAAGCAGGTCGTTCGTGACGACCTCGCAGAGTCTCTGAAAAGATTCGAAGCCCTGAAGAAATGGAATCTGAAGCTCCTTCTGGCCGCGGGGTTTGTCCCTCTGGCGGTGGCTTGGGGCTTGGCGGCGAAAGACTCAATCATGAGCCCTGACGATTACATGAAAGAAATGGCTAACTCTAAAATTTGCCTCGCTCCGAGGGGGACATCGTTCGAAACTTTCCGGCACTATGAGGCAGCGAGTGCGGGATGCGTGGTCGTCTCCGACAGACTTCCTCCGACGTGGTTCTATCGAGACATCCCCTTTATTTTTGTCAGGGACTGGCGAAAGATAGATCAGCTTCTTGATCGCTTGCTGAAGGACCCTTTGAGGCTTAAGACCCTCCATGAGCAGACACTGAAATGGTGGAACGACCGGCTCTCTCCTGCTGCTCTCGCTGATTACGTGGTCAATGTGCTACGAAAATCAGCACCTACGGCGCAGTAATTCGCACTCGCTAGTGCGATGTATCAGCTCAAGAGCCACCGTGCGATTTTATCAGTGGCCCAGGAGCGCAGCGAGACTTCGCCTGGAATACGCACCGGCGGATCGTTCAACACCATAAACTCCGGCTCAACGTGTATCTCGAACCTTGGGCGGTGGGGATCCTCCGCCGGATCGAGTGATCAGGCGCTGACTGAACTGGTCAATTCAGTAGGATCCGTCCGATCCTAGCTTGGCAAGCTGCGGTCATTGGTCAAAACCGCGCAGCATTTCAAGGGTGACTGCCGCACTCCCCTTCCATGTATATTTCCTGGCTTGAATCTTGCCGGCCTCGACAAACTCTGATCTCAGGACAGAGTCGCTTTCCAGCCTCGAGTAGGCCTCGCACAGGGCCGCCGGGTCGTCGAGCGGAACAAATACGGCCGCACCATTTGTAACTTCCCTGAAAACAGGAATGTCGGAGACTATCACAGGTGCGCCGTTCCCAATTGCTTCGAGAACAGGTATCCCAAATCCCTCGTAAACTGACGGATAAACCATCAGCCGCGCATTGCGATACAGGTAGCAAAGCTCGCCATCCGAAACAAAGCCTACAAGCCGCACCCGCTTCTTCAACGCGGGTTTACGCTCCAGATACGCCGTGAGGGACTCTTCATTTGCACCAAGCTTGCCCGCCAATACGAGTTCGGTCGCTTCGTCGCCGGTGTCGGCCAGGTAAAGTTCGAACCCGTCGAGAACCTGTTTCCAGTTCTTTCGAAGATCGCTCGGATTGACCATGAGAAAATAACGGGCCCCCTCCGGCAGAGATGCCGGCTTGCTTACGGCTTTGGTATTCTCATCAATGTTTGCTGCGTTGGGCGCGACCACGACGCGATCCTCTGGCAGTCCCGAAAACTCCAAGATTTCTCTCTTCACAGTCTCGGATACGGTGACGATCCGATCGCGTCGAGGCATCCATTTCTTTGCGGCTCGCGCGAAGTCGGCGCAGTATTTCTGGCCGTAGATTTGAGGGCACAAGACAAACCGCATGTCATGCAAAAGTGCAATCGAAGGGCATGGCACCGAAACCCGCAACCAGCCGGTATTGCCGTTGAGCAGATAATAGGAGCTACTCCTGGTTTGAAGGATATTCTTTACAGGAGCCAGATGCCGGCCGACCGCTCCGTAGTGCCGGTGGGCGACAGCATTCGGGGCCTCCAGCAGCCGATCAATGTCAGAATTCCACCCTTCCATCGCAAAGTGCAGGTGAAAGGTCGTGTCCGGTGCCAACGGGAACAAATTCTCCAAGAGCCGAGTGACGTACACCTGGCAGCCCGTAAAATCCGGCACTTGAAGTATGCTTGCCTCAAAATAACAATTCACTGTTAAACTTTTGTCGGCAGCTCGTGGCTGTCAATTCATTGTTAGCCGAGCATTTGCGGTAGCTCGCCGAGGCCGCCGAAAAAGGAAGCCGCGATCGGCTGAACACACGCGACAGCGGACTCGCTCGACTGCGATTTCCCCTTATTCTCAACGCAAGGAGGGCCTACTTCCTGTCCAACCTAGCCTGTCACGATATACAGCAGCGTTGGGTGCGGATGATCTTCGAGCGTTTTCTTGTTGAAAAAATACCAAAATTGTCTGTACTAGATCAAATTGACTCAGGATTTTATCCTAGTTTCCTTGTATACCGACAAAGTCACAGGACGCTTTTCATGATATTGGGCCAGCACACGGGTTACCTCAGAAGTGCTCGCCCGTTGACTTGTTTCTGTCTTTTCCACTTATTGGTGCTTGGTCCGATTCCGGCTCAAGAATCAGGGTCGTCGGACGTCTCTCTGATTTCGACAGGAGAACTCGAGAAGCAGGCTGCTTTTGCGATTTCGGCGCAAGAGCATGCAAAGGCTACGCCCCTGCTGGCCGAGCTGGTCGAGCGTCTCGGGGAATCGCGAGATCCACAGGTGCAAGCCAAAGTCGAAAGTTTCCGGTACTTTCTGGGCTTGGGCTATATCTTCAACAACCAGTGGCCTGAGGCCGCGCTTGCCTTCGAGAGCTTCCTAAAAGCTCACCCGAAGAGCAACCGATATCGCAAGGTGCTGGAGCTTCATGGTCAAACCCTCGCACAGTCGAAGCGCTACACGGAGGCCGCCGACGTCTACAAAAAGCTTCTCGAATTGAAGTTAACGGAGGCAGAGAGCTTCCCAGTCATGGAGAGGCTCGCCTCGTGCTACATGCGCGATCAGAAGTGGACCGATGCGATTCCTGTGCTGCAGACAATGCTACAGAAGAGCTGGACGCCGGAGCAGCGCGAGCAATCGGTGGTTTGGCTGGCACAATCGTACATTGAATGTGGTCAGGGGGCCAAAGTCGTCGAACTTTTACCCGACATGCTAACTAAGGCTCCGAGGGCAAGGCTTAGCATTGACTTCAATATGGCGCTGCTGAACGGCGGCGACAGAATGTTCGCTGCTAACCAGGATGTTCTCGCGCTCCTTTTCTACAACCTAGTGCTGCCTCCAGCGCGCCTCATCGAAGCCAATAAGAAATACGAGGCGGACCTCGTCGGGTGGAGAGAACAGGTGCGCAAGTCGGGACAGCAGCTCGAGCTGGTCGTCGACATCAACCGCCGTATCCACGACCTTCAGAACGAACGGACGCAACTCGAAGCGATCCCAGACTTCTCTGAAGATCTTCTCATGCGCATAGCCCAAGCGTATTTCTCCGCGGGCAGGTTGTATGAGACATTCTGGACCTACTGGAAAATCTACCAGGAGTATCCCGAGGGGAAGCTGGCCGAGGACTCTTGTTACGGCGCCTTTGCCTTGGCAGGGCAACTTGAACAAGACACCAAAGCGAAAGAAGCCGGTCTCAAGTACCTGTCCTCTTTCCCCGATGGCAAGCAATGGGAAGATGTGAGTCTCCAATTAGGACAGATTTTTATTCGCAACAGAGAATACCTAATAGCGATTGACTACTACAACGAGATCCTCAGGACCAAGCCGGAGCACGCCTACAAAGATCAGATTCTTTATGTGCTTGGATTCGCCCAGTTTCAGGATTCTCAATTCGACGAGGCACGGCAGACATTCCAAACCCTGAGCAGGGAGTTCCCGAACAGCGACAAGGGTTCGCCCGGTCTTTATTGGGTCGGCATGACGTATCTCTTCCAGGACAACTATAAGGACGCCCTCGACACCTTCACGCGCTTCGTGGAAAAAAGCGCCGACGGGAACCTCTATCAGGACGCCAGCTTCCGAAAAGCCGTATGTCTCTATGGACTCGAGAACTATAGCTCCGCCGCCGAAAACCTGGAAGGCTTCCTGAAAGAATTTCCGACCGACGCGCTCACTCCGGAAGCGCACACGCTGCTAGGCGACTGTTACGGGGCGGTCGGAGAACTCCAGAAGGCTCTCGAGCACTACAAGCAAGTGGAAGATTGCGCGGTGAAGCAAAGCCAGATCGACTACGCCGCGCTCCAAATTAGCCGCATTTACGAGCAGTTAGAGCAGTTCAGAGAAATGGAGGACTGGCTGACCCGTTACCTGGAAACGTACGGACTGAAAGGCGATTACACCCAGGCGATCTACCGCAAAGGCTTTGCGCAACAGGCGCAGGGGCGCTCGAGGGAAGCCATCGATACCTACTGGCAGGCGATCGAGAAATACGGCAACGATCCCAAAGCGATGGGCATCGATATCATTATCGACGCCTATTGTGAGGAGGGCCGCTCCGTTCCGGGTGTTCAACCACTGGAGATCATTCGTTCGGCGGCCCTGACTGCCGAGCAACAAAAGGAGCGCACCCGTGCTCTGCGCTTTCAGCGCGCCCTGGCGCAACTCGATCCCAAGGCGCCTGCACCCGTGCTGAGCGCCGACGACCTTGCGCTGGCTAGCCCAGCCGTCTTGCTTTGGATGACAGAAGTCCTCGAAAAGACCAACCCGGCACTTGCAGAAAGCGCTGCCCGCGCTGCCATCGACAACTTTGGGCCTACCCAATGGATCGGCGAGGCTTTCCTGAAACTCGGCAACTTCGCCTTCGATCGCCGAGACTGGAAGCAGGCGGATACGGGATTCAACAAAGCGATCAGATCGTCTCCCATGACGACCGTTGCCGCGCGTGCAACGATGCGACTAGGCGACGTCAAGCGCACGCAGGGGCACTTCGACGAAGCGATCAAACGCTACCAAGAAGTGCTCCAGGTAAAGGAATGGAAAGGCGAGCTCTGGCCAGAAGCCCTCTACTTCATCGGCGAAAGTCTCCGCGAGCAAGGCAAGGAAAAGGAAGCCTATGCTTATTTTCAGCGCATCTACGTCCTTTATCCCCACTATAAGGAATGGACCGCCAAAGCCTACCTTCGTTGTGCCGAGATCTCCGAGAAGCTGGGCTTGAAAGACGATGCGGTGCGTACGCTCGGGGAAATGCTCGCCAATCAATCGCTGCGCTCAACCTCCGAATACGTCTCGGCTGAACAAAGACTCAAGGAGCTGCAGTAACCATGAGGCTATCGCTTATTCCTTTTTTTCTGTTTGCTGTAGTCGCAGCCTCTAACGCTCAAACACCTGCCGCTTCGCCGCCCGCCGGCTATCCGGTGACGATCACCGATAGCAAGTCGGGAAAGACCAGCAACGTCCATGCCTCCAGGCTCGCCGGAGGTCAGTCTCTACCTGGTGGCGAGTGGCGGCACGATTGCCATTCCGGCAAGCACTATTTCCGCTGCCGAGTTCGAATTTCCGGCGGCGGTAAAGCAGGCTGCAGAAGCATACCGGGCGGGTGACGTGGAAAAAGCGCTCTCCTTTTATCCAGCGATCGAACCGATGCGCAGCTTCGTCGCGCTTCCAAAATGCAATGTCGCCGAGGAGTTTCTCAACTTTGCCGACGCCTATCGGCAGACGCGCAAGTATGCCGAAGCCGAGGCCTTGTTGCGTTCCCTCAACTTTGGTGAGAACAAGGAAGCGCCGCTACGGGCAACGCTAATACGCGCCTTTATTCACTGCGACAAGAACGAGACCGCGAAGGCAGAAGCCTTGATGAAGGACTTTCCTCGCACCAACCCCGAGGATTTGAACTTTCCCCTCGATCGCATTGTGCGAACCCGCATTTTTCTGGCGAATGGAAAATTTCACGAGGCCGCCCTTGAGGCGGGTGAAGCCGTGGCCATCACGCGCATCGAGGCACCGGTTTATCCCGAGTCTCTCTACCTCGCGGCGGCATGCTACGAACAGATGGGAGAAGTCGTGGCAAAACAGAAGGCCGGTCTCAGCCGAACGGAGAGCGAGAAGATCATGGATGAGACGGTCGACTATGTCGCCGTCAGCAACTCGGTGCGGCAGCAATTGGCGCTTCTCTTCTCGAACAACTACTGGGCCAAGAAGGAAGCCGTCAATGTCGAGGAACTCCTCGCGGCGGCGGCCGGGATAAACCTTAAGTCCGCTAAGAAACCAAATTCTGGGACGACGAGCGAGGAACAACCTGAAGCTGCCGATAAACCCCAAGAAGAAAAGCCCGTTTGGGAGAACTTTCTCAAACAACCGGAAGCCAAACCAGATAATGAAGAAATTGATAGTCAACTCTAGATCCGCCGCCGGCGTTCTCGGCGTCACCGCGATTGTCGTCCTGCTCGGATTACTTCCGTTCGTGCCGGATTTGCCGGCCCAGGAGTCCACAGCCCCCACGGAACAGACCTCGTCTCAACCGCAAGGCGAGCAGGCTGTGGCCCCAAAGCATAAGGACAAGACTTTCTTTGAAGTCTTGAAAGAAGGCGGGATCGTCATGATCCCGCTGGCCGCGGTGTCCGTATATATGCTTACGCTCATCATCGACAGCGTGCGCCGGATTCAGAACAAGGTGGTGTGTCCCCCAGATATCGTCAATCTCCTTCGCTCGCAGTTCAGTGCCGGAGATTACAACGCCGCCTTTCAAACCTGCCGCTCCAAAGCGTGCTTTTTGACCAACGTCGTCAGGGCCGGACTAAGCATGCTTGGACAAGGAAAGGAAGTCACCGAGAAGTCGATGGAAGACGTGATGGCCAAGGAGATTGCCTCGATGAATACGCGCATCTATTACCTGAATCTGATTGGTGTGGTTACTCCGATGATCGGTCTCACTGGAACGGTCCTGGGAATGATGAGTGCATTCAAGACGCTCGGCACGAGTGGCATTGGCGATCCTTCCGCGCTTGCCGGCGCCATCGGTGAAGTCCTCGTGGCCACCGCTACTGGTCTCTTTGTGGCGATCCCCGGTTTCGCCAGTTACTATTTCTTCCGCAATCGCATTCAGGCTGTTTCCAGCCATACTGAGGAGGTCATTAACAACCTCTTCCGCGGCATGCCATACGCTTATCTCGCGGGAATGAACATCGGCGACGACCCGATCTATGCCGCCATTCCCAAGGAATACATGGCTGCCACCGAGCAGCCGGCGCAGTTTGCCGAGCAGCAATAGCGTAATTCGCGCTTGATGCTATGAAGATCAGATCGGCACACGCGGAGGACCTCGGGTTCCAAATCGCACCGATGTGCGACGTCCTTCTCGTGTTGCTCGTTTTCTTCATTTCGATCACGGCGACCAGTGCATTGCGGTCTGACCGGGCCATCGAACTCCCGGTGGGACCCAATGCGACAAAAAAGGCTACCGCGCGCTCGGAGGCCCTCATCAACGTCAAATGGGTTCCGGAAAAGAGCGCTGGAGTGGTCGCTATCGAGAGCAAGGTTATCACCGAGCTTCCCGCGGTGACCGAAATCCTGGGGCCGCGTTCGAAAGCCGATCCAAGTTATCGCGTAGTGATCCGGGCCGACCGCAAGACGCCCGCGCAGTATGTCGAGAAAGTCATGGCGGCGTGCGCTGAAGCCGGAATCACAGACATCGCCTTCTCGGTGTTGAACCGCGAATAGTTCTATGCGCATCCGCTCCGAACCTGAAGGCAATCTGGATTTTCAGATCGCTCCCATGGTCGATGTGATTTTCATCCTCATCCTGTTCTTCATGTGCTCGGCGGGCGCTACCAGGGTCGAGAACGAGCTGAGTCTGAAGTTGCCAGGTCGCATCTCCCAGGATCAGCCCATGCGGATGCTCGATGAACAGATCATCGAAATCGAAGAGAATGGTCAGATCATCTTAAATGATCAGCAAATGGACACCTCGGCTCTCGCGGGAACACTCCAGCGCTATAAGGCCATCTCCGATGATGCGAAGTCCGGGACAGTTATCACCATCCTCACTGCGAAGAACACGAGATACCAGCGGATCATCGACGTGCTCAATGAATGCGCCGCCGCAAAGATCGAGTCGGTCACCTTCATGACACGACCAGACGAAAACAAGCTCGCAGCCCAATGAGCGACACAACCGCAAATCCTCAGGACTTCGTCACGAAGCGCAAACAACCGCTGCTGGGGACGTTCTCGATCAGCGTTCTCATTCATGCTGCCGTCATCGCCCTGCTCGGAGGCGTCGTCGTTTTCAAGGTGTTTGAACGGCCACCTGCTCAATTCAAGCCGCCACCCCCGCCCGCAAAAGTAACCAAAATCGAACCGAGAAAACTGCAGCACAAGATCAAGATTCGCGAGCAGCAGCAAAATAGTGGCCGACCGCGCGTCTCTCCGCGTCTCACGGCCAACCGCGTCGCCGGCATCTCGCTGCCGGAAATCGAGGTCGATCCGATGGCAGAGCCGGTGAAGACAAACATTCAGAAGAGCCTCGGCAAGAATTTTTCAAAGGATGGTCTTGGCACCGGATTCGGCAGTGGAACCGGCGCGGGAGGGCTCGGACTTGGAACCTCTAACGTGAGCTTCTTTGGACTCACTGCCAAAGGCGAACGCATTGCCTTCATTGTCGACCTCTCGCGCAGCATGGTCGAAGACGACAAAGGCGGCTTGAACGGCATAAACGTGCTCAAGACCGAGTTAAAGGACATGGTCGAGAAGCTGAACGACGGGACATTCTTCAATCTGATCTTTTTTGACGACCACGTCGATGTCTTTAAACCCCAACTAGTCATCGCCAAAGCGGGAACGAAGAAGGAGGCGGATGCGTTTATCTCTCCCTATTACTCCGAATATGGCAAGGAACTGGTGCAAAACTATTCCGAAGACAAACGCGCCTGGCCCGCGGCCACGCGTCTCCACAACTACTCGATGCCGATGCTGGCATCGCGAAGAAAATACGTGAGCGACGGAGGCAACAAGAACAGCCAAATCGATGCCCCGCTCGTAGCGGCCTTTCAGATGCAGGCCGATACCATCTTCATCATCAGCGACGGATATCCGATTTTTGAACGAGCCCTCTTCGGCAAAGAGCTCGAAGAACTTCAGAAGAGGGAGGCAGAAGCGCAGGAGAAATCGGCCAAGATCACGGCAAAGGAACGGGAGAAAATCGATAAAGCCAACAAGGAGACGCATGAAAAATATTGGAAGGACGTGGATGCAGAAAATGCCAAGCGTGCGCGTCGCGGATTGCCGCCAAAGGTTGTCGAGGAAGGCGGACCCGCCGGATTTGCCTTCTTCGTCGCTCGTCCGAATTTAACTGCCGTTCAAGTTATCGAATACATCCGAGACCTGGCGGCCGAATTGTACGGCGAAGAAAGGAAGAAGTACCCAAGAATCTACACCGTGGCGTACGGTGCCGACGGCGGGGGCGAAGCCTTCCTGCGAGCCCTTGCTCAAGAGTTTCATGGTAAGTTTAAGAGAATCCGTGGCTTGGCGGATCCCGTGAAAGATAAGGGCTAAGAACCCAATCCC
Organism: uncultured Verrucomicrobiae bacterium; assembly: GCA_963824895.1. Lineage (GTDB taxonomy): Bacteria > Verrucomicrobiota > Verrucomicrobiia > Chthoniobacterales > Terrimicrobiaceae > DASTFP01. The sequence goes on from CAWGQS010000006.1 coordinate 45,817, forward strand.
GAGAACGCGTCTTTCTCGTCTGATCTTCGAAGTCGTCGCGGCGGTCGGAGGACGATTTCAGTTTGCTGACTGCCTGTGCGCTACTTTGAACGCTTGTGACCACCGTCCCGCCCTCTGCGCTTAGAGTCCGAGAATCTCACTTCGGCGATCTCAGCACCAACCTAAGCGTCACCTCGCTCGTGATCGAGGTTGGAAAGATCGCCGCGGTCTGGCGCCCGAGCACCGGCACGCAGTGGCCTGTCGGGCGACGAGTTCAAGGCGCAGGACGCGACCTACTTTCCCAAGGGCCTGCGCAATCACCTCGCTCGTGATCGACAAACGGAAAGATCGCCGCGGTCTGGCATCCGGGCACCGGCACTTCATGGGTGCACTGGGGCCTGTCGGCCGCCGACTTCGCGGCCAAAGACCAGAGCTACTTTCCCAAGGGCTGCGCATCACCTCGTTCGTGACCGATACTGGGAGGCTGGCGGCCGTGTGGCGGCCGGGCACCGGCACACAGTGGGTGAGTTGGAGGCGGGGCGTGGTCGACTTCCAGACCAAGGACGGCACCTACTTCCAACAGGGGCTCAGGATCGCGTGCCTCGATCTCGAAGATGGCCCGATCGGCGCCTACCGGTACCCGTGGCAAGGCGGCGTGGCGCACACCGTCGGCCAGGGTTACAACAACCCGTCGGGCTCGCACAGCGACAGCCAGGCCTGGGCGTTCGACTTCTCGCTGCCGGCGGGGACACAGATCCGCGCCGCCCGCGCTGGCACCGTCGAGTGGCTTCAGGAGAACTTGACTGCGACATACAACCCCAACCAACCCACCGGACCCGTAAACATGCCGTTTCCGGCTGGGAGCCTCCAGAACTGGGGGAATGCCGTGCGGCTCCGCCACGCGGGTGGTTTCACCAGTCGGTGGCACACACGTTCGGCGCCAACTGCGAGCAGCCCGCGACCGGCGCATCCGTAAACACCGCGTAATCGTCAGTCGTTACCTTCACCATTGGGGCGGCGGTGAGCTGGCTGCGGCCGATGGTTTGCCCTTCGTGGTCCCGGTTCGAACCGTTCACGCCGGACACAATCCCAAATACTTCGGAATGGACACGAGTCGCGTATCACAAATCTCGTCTCCAATCAGTTCGCGAGACTCAACGGTATAGTAGTTCCGGCACGCTGCGCGACAGCTTGGTGCTACGCGCTCTCCCTCCCGGTATTCTCGGTCAGGCACATCATCCAGCGGGCGTCGAGGCTCCTGTCCTCCGGGCGGACTTGTCTCACAACTCGACTATAAGCAAGCGGGTGCCTTTGGCCGCTCGAGTGAGAAGCTGGACGCCACCAGCTCGATCTGCTTTTGCTGGCTGCGGAGAATGACGCTTACGATTCTCACGCCGCGCCGTTTGTTATGTTTCGCTGATGCCTAAGGCACGATTAGCTCGATGCCGTTCGGGCCGGTTAATTAAAGGCCCGAAGGGATAGCAAACTTAGGATTGCCGTTCTGGTCCCAAAGGCCCCAATGAGGCTCCCATTGACTTGACATTCTTCCAAGGCTCGTTATAGGCCTCGAAGAGGAAAGTTGAGCCGATCTGGCCGTCTTTGACGGCATTGACCATATCGGTCGTGTAGATCTTTTCATTTTCCTTGCTCGGAACCGCCTTACCGTTGTCGCGCGTCTGGTCCGGCTTGAACAGCGTCGCATCGCTCGGCCAGCCGACCTCCCCCAAGGAAAACTGGTTTTCCATTGGCAACGTTAGCTATGGCGTAGTCATACCAGTACTTGGTATTCTTTTTGCCTTCTTCCACAGGGAGCTTCCCATAGAAGGGGTAGACGGTGAACATCAGGGAGTCGGCTTTCGATTCCCGCATGACCCGCTTTCCGTAGTCCTTCCCCGGACGGTAATAGGGGTTGGGACTACCATCCTCCATCTTTTCGGGATTGAGACCCGCATGGAAGCCAAAGCAGGTGGTGACCTTGACGTTCGCGGGCACACTTTGCTTAACCTTATTTATGTCCGCGATCAGCTGACCAACCGAGACGGCGCCCTCGGCAAAGTCTTGATCCAGACACTCATTACCCACGATGACGTACTCGACGATATTCGGATACTTATTGGCCAGTTCGATCGCTTTGGTGATTTGCTCCTCAGTCGCCGAACGGTACTTGGAAGATTCCCAGATTCCCAAATACACGTTCAAGTGCTGGAAATTTTGCGCGATGAAAGGAACCAACCCTAAGACGCGCTTTTCCGTTCCGTAAGTTCGGATGTACCCGAACTTCTGCACGATCTTGCTTAGATCCTCGCGATACTGGGCGTCAGTGATCGGCGGATCGTCTGGTCTCTCGGGAGTCTGGCCGGGCTTGTGATAGGGGCCGTAGTTGATCCCGACAAATCCCGGGCCTGCATAACTACAAGCTTCCCCCACGGCAAGCATGACAAGTCCTGCGACGAACGACTTGCTCACAATTCTCATCTTCATTTTGGTTAGTTCCTATTGATTGTTTGTGCTTGAGATCCCCGGAGGGATTCAAGCTTCAACCGATAATGTCCCGCGGCTCTTTCTTCTACGACAACACACCGATGTTTTGCGCCAATTTTGGGTTTAGCTTGGCGCTGACCATAGAACTTGGCGGTTGCGTAGCAGGGTCGGCGCGAAAAGTCAACCAAGCTGTGCTCGCTCTGGACGCAAAAAAACCGCCCAGCGGAGAACGGACTCACACTGGGCGGTCGAAGATATCCAGGAGAAAGCTCGAAGCTTACTTAGACCAAAAATTGCTCACATCTATGTTGGATCCGTTTTGCCTGCCTATGGTTTCTTTTCCGGGGTAGCGGATGGCGTTGGACTCGGCGGCGGCGTTGTTACCGGTGGGGTCGGTGTTACCGGTGCCGATGTAATTTCGCTGAGTTTCGCTCCGACCGCCTCGACCAGTTTCGTGGTCATGTCCTCTTTGTTTAGGGAAGCTAAGGCCACGACTCGCCAGACACGCGGAATTTCGCTCTCCGAGGCGAGGAGCGTGTTCAACCACACTTCCTTCGATATGGCAGTCACCATTAGGCCGATTCGCGGCTGTTCCTGTTCCGGCAGGGTTTTCAACTCGAACCCAAGGTTCCGCAGTGCATTTTGCGATTCCATCAGACCGGTATGTCCCACCCCGTGCGAAACATCGAAAGGCCGACGCATTCTGGCCGGGATGGCGCCCGCCGATGCAGCCGCTGAGCGCTCGATCGTCGGAACGACCACGAGCTCGGCGTCTTCCTCGGTCTCTTTGACGCTGAATCCCAAAGAAGCAAGTTGTCCACGAAGGAGTGCGGCCACTGTGTCGGCTTCGGCAGCATCATTCATGAACGCGTCAGGAACGACCATCACCGATCGACTTTTCGCCTGTTCTGGATCGACGACCTCGGCGGTGACCTTCACCCGGCCGGTCGCACAGCCCGAAAATGTCAGACACAGCCAAAGAGCTCCCAGAAGAGGCCACCTCTGCAGCCGAGGATCTTTCAGCTCCATATAAAGCAGTCGAAACGTGCGTGCGCTAGTGCCAACGACCTCGCCCTGAATAATCTTCAGTTCCTTGAGATCATGTCGGTCCTCTCAGGTTATTCTGCGATCAAACAGCGGTCCTAAGAGGCCACGCCTTGCGACACAACTTTCTTGAGCACAACGCAAGGGTCAAGCGACTCGCTCCCGTGCCCTGGCGTCCCGCATTTCCTAATACGCGGTCTTCGGAGGCCTGAACACCTGATACATGGTGTTAAAGATTATCCAGAAATCGAGAGGCAGTGACCAGTTCTCGATATACTTGATGTCCAACTTCGCGCGTTCCACAACGTCCTGATCGTTCTTGGCCTCACCGCGAAAGCCGCTCATCTGTGCCAAGCCTGTGATTCCTGGCTTGGCAAACGTTCGGACGTGGTACGCCTCCATGATTTCGCTAAATTTCCTGTTGTGAATGATCATATGCGGCCGAGGTCCAACGACGCTCATATGCCCCAGGAATACATTAAGGAACTGCGGAATTTCATCCAAGCTCGTCTTTCGAAGGATTCGACCCATCGGATAAATGCGCGGATCCCCAGCGGTAGCTTGCTTCGAAGCGTCATCACCTTTATCGGAGCGCATCGTCCGAAACTTGAATATGCGGAACGGCAAGTTGTTGAGCCCGGCTCGAGTTTGTCGATAGAAGAGCGGACCGGGAGATTGAATCCTCTGAAAAATTCTCACCACCAGGCACAGCGGGGGCAAGACAAACAAAACAACCGGAAGACTCATCAAGATATCGACGGTCCGCTTGATGATACGATTGACTGGGTCTTCCAATGGCTCATCCCTTAGACCGATAAAATCTTTGCCGTGAAGATTGAAGAACGAGATGTCGTGACGGAAGATCTCGGGGAGGTTGTTGAGAACCAATAGGCGGACGCCTGCCTTGTTTGCGGCATCGACCACCAGATTAAGCCCCGCTTGATCGAGTGGCAGCTCGAGCAGAAGAATTTGACGTATCCCCTCATGTCTGATGATGCGCTGAAGCATCGACACATCCGAAACCCGGGTCACGTGCAGCACACGACCTTCCTCGCCCTCGCCCTCGCCTTCGCTGAGCGAACCGCGCAAGCCGAAGCCAAAGGCCGCCGTCTCGAGAATCCAATTGTTAACCGCCCTGGCCTTTTCGACCGGACCGACCAGCAACATTCTTTGCTCGTGTTCATCGGAAAAGAGGTGATCGGCTAGTCTGCCGGGAATAAGAAAATGGCAAATAAGAAAAACCACGTAGACGCTGCCTAAGAACGCCAACAATATGGCGATCCGCCAGACCCAAACGCCCTTAGTTTCGTCAGGGCCAGGCATATGCCGGAACTCGGGCTCCATTCCCAACGCCAATGTAAGCAGCAGCACAACGCCGATATACCCCGTCTGCTTGAGAGCCAGCGTATGGTAGTTGACGAAGCCTCCGGCCAACAACGTCGCTGCCGTGGAGCGACCCCGCACCGCTGCGACTATCAACCCAACCACCGCACCCAGATTGTAGAGGATGAAGGGCGGGTCATGAGCGACAGACCTGCCCTGAATCATGGGCGATATCGCGATCAGAAAAAACCAATAGAGCACCGTCAGAACAACCGCGAGAATGCCGTGGTAGGCATTCCATAAACCTCTGATGCGATTCCAAATCATTTGCTATCGCGAGGCTAACCAGTCGCAGGTTGTAAAACGCATCATCCGATCATAAATTGTCAGCGCATTCGATCTGCGCCGGGGAAGAGATCGGATATTGCAGCGTGGACGCTTATCGCCATCAAAAGCTTCCTTAAAAAGCTCGGGTCGTTCCTCTGCGAAATACGTTGTCTACGGCGAAATCAAGGTCCACTGCCTGAGTTTCGCTTTTTAGTGCTCCCCTCGCCGGGTGGCAAGGCCAGTTTTCGAGGCCTCCCGAGTCACAATTTTCCAGAAGCCACGAGCGGCCAAATACAAGAGGCAGGCCAATCCGAGCCCAAGCCACCCATTCAGCACATCGTAAATGTCGACCTGGCGTCCTGGCATCCAGACTTGAGCAAACTCCAAGACCGGAATCAGCACAGCGATTGAAGAAACAGCCACAATCTGCTTCCCATTCAGGATACGCCGGCCCATGAGCAGAAGCAGCGCAGCCATCCCAAATAACCCGAACCCTAACTGATTGCGAAAGGCGTCGAACGTGTTGAAAAAAATCCGCACATTTTCTGGGGCCATCTCCTTGGGAACTTCGGGATCCGGTTTCAGGGCGAAGAAAAGGATCATTCCCAAACACGCTATAAACAGGAGAGATCGAAGAAATTTCGTCATGAAACTATGGTCAGCGTATGTCGGAGAAGAGTAGTCGGACGTTAGAAATAAAGCGCCCTTCACACCCATATTCAACCACGTCATAGCCCAAGGGATGCCTCCCAACCCTGGCAATTCCTGCGCACAAAATCGGAAAACTTTTCCCTAAACACCTCTGCTGTGAATTTTTCGGCCTGTTGTCGGATCTCTGCAGGTGAAAACGTTCCGGTTTCGAACAGGCGCACCGCGCCCGCTAGGGATTCTGCGGACTGCTCGTAGAACAAGATCCCAGTCTTGCCCGGAATCACCGTCTCAGCGACTCCGCCACGACCGAACGCGATCACGGGCGTTCCACACGCTTGCGCTTCGACGGGAATGATTCCGAAGTCCTCCTCGGCCACAAAGACAAAAGCCTTCGCTCGTTGGAGGTGCGATCGCAAGGTGGCGTTGTCCCTGTAGCCAAGAAGCTCCACATTCGGGCCCGCCTTGGCGCGCACTCTGTCCATTTCCGGTCCGTCACCGATAATGATCAGCTTTTTTTCCGGCAGACGGCTGAAGGCCTCGGCGATGAGATCTATCTTCTTATAGGGAACCATTCGCGAGGCTGTCAGGTAAAAGTCTTCCTTTCTCTCCTCGAGCTGGAAATTCTCGACGGCCACCGGGGGGAAAATCACCTCCGCCTCACGCCGATAAACTTTCATGATCCTGCGCGCGATGTAGGCGGAGTTGGCCGCAAAGGCATCCACACCGGCAGGCGTTCGATAGTCCCAGAGACGAATGTAATGAAGCAGGCATCGCACGATGATACTCTTCAATCCCTTGCTGAGGCCGGACTGCTCGAGATACTGATGCTGCATGTCCCAGGCGTATCGGATGGGGGAGTGACAATAGCAAAGGTGACGCTGATCTGGACCGGTCAACACCCCTTTTGCAAAGGAATAGCTGCTCGAAATGACGAGATCGTAAGGAGAAAGATCAAACTGCTCGACCGCGAGCGGCATTATCGGGAAATAAGATCTGTAGCGCGTTTTCGCACCTGGCAACTTCTGAACGAAGGAGGTCGTGACAGGTTTGTTTTGCAGAAATCCACGCTGCTCCGGCGGGATCGCGTCGATCATGCTGAAAATATCCGCCCGTGGAAAAATAAGAAGAATCTGTTCCAGGACGCGTTCGGCGCCGCCATAAAGCGGCAGCCAATCGTGCACAATGGCAACTTTGCGAGTCGGGGATGAGTCAGTCATCGGATATAAACGACATCCTTGAGCAGTTGACAGATACGGCCCACCGTCTTGTCCATGGAGAATCTCTCGCGTGCACCTTCAAGCGCGGCTGAGGAGAGTTTCGCGGCAAGCTCTGGATCCTGGATGATCTTGCCAACCGCCAGAGCCAGCGCGACCGGATCTGCTGGAGGAACGAGAAACCCATCCTGTCCGTCAGTAAGGATTTCGTCAACTCCGCCGCCGCGAGTAGCGACGACCGAGGTGCCCGCCAGCATCGCCTCAACGATCACACGGCCGAATGGCTCGGCCGCAACCGAACAGTGAACGACCACATCGATAGCTTGAAGCAACTCAGTCACATCGGAGCGAAATCCGAGAAAATGCACACGACCCAGCAACGCCCGGCTCTTCGGCGGTGCGGTGCAATTCATCGCGATAAGCGCGATCGTCCTCGGTAAAAAGTGCCTCCCCAACGATCGCCAGATGTACTCCCGGTAGTGAGCGCAGCGCTTCGAGAGCGACGTGTTGACCCTTCCAACGGGTGAGACGCCCGAAGATTCCGATCAGCCGACCGTTCGGGAGCCCGAGCTTTGCCCGCAACGCGGTCTGGTCGAGATCCTTCGGTCGCGCGAAAAGCGCAGGGTCGAAGCCATTGTAAACCACCTCAACGACCGCGCGTCTCCCGCCCGTGGCCACGAACGTCTCAGCCGTAGCGTTTGAGTTGGCGATCACCAAACCGGCCCTCCGCGCAAAGAACTGGAGCAGCTTCAAGTTCATCGGGCTGAAATGTTCGTCGGTCAGTAGGTCGTGAAGATGAACGACCAAATTGCGCCTGGAAAGCCAGGCGACCAGACCGCCCAGCACGATCGCCTTGGGCGTATTGCAGTAGACGAGATTCGCGTCCTCAAGCCGGCGACGAACCTCCCGGTAGAATGCCAGCACCTGGGGAGCGACCTTCAACAACGATCCGATCCCCGCGCTCTTGCTAAGGGACTTGGCTTCTGGAGGTAGCGATACGGTTTCAACCCTGACTCCTCTTTCACGAAGCATCTCAACAAAAGGACCGTCTTCGAGAAGCACAACGCGAGACCATTCCGAGCACGCTTCCGCTAGGTCTGCGAGGAAAAGCTCGGCGCCCCCGAGCTGACCGCTTTGGTCCACAAAGACCACCGGCCTGGCATTTCGAGAGCGATGGCTAATCCGAGCCCCTACTTCTGAAGACATTTTTCGTAAACTCCTAGGACTTTCCTGGCGATCACCGGCCAATCGAAGTTGTCCTTGGCGTACGACTGACAAGCCGCATCCGACGGAAGCTTGTCCCGCGCATCAAGGCGTGCAGCCAGGCCGTCGGCTATTTGCGCTGGTGAGGAGCCCTCGAGGATCAGGTCCCTGGACAGACCGCTGACTACCTCGGGAAGTCCTCCCACCGGCGTCACCATCACTGGCGTGCCGGCAGCCAGCGATTCGAGCACGATCAAGCCGAATCCCTCAAGCGCAATCGAGGGAACCACACTGAGATCGGCTGCCCGGTAGGCAAGCGGCAAGTCGCCATCGGGAACAAAACCCGCCAGCCTGATATGCTCCTGTAAATTCTTTTGCTCCACCAAGGCGGCCAGTTCTCCGGACAATGGACCGGTTCCTGCCAAAACCGCCAGAATAGCGGGTTCCTTGCTTCGAAGCTGGTTGACTGCCTCGATGAAATTCTCCAGACCCATTCGACGAGCCAGCCGCCGAACCGTCAGCAAGATCACCCGATCCTTTGGCCAGCCGAGCCTCTCTCTTGCCGCGGCCCGCGAGAGGCCGGTGTTGAAATTGTCCGCCTGCACCCCGCCGGGCACAGTATCGATTCGCTCCTCCCGAATGCGATAACGCTGGACCAGCACGTCGCGAAATGCTTTTGACAGAACAATAAAGCGGCGCGCAGTCGCATACGTCGCGCGCTCAATCCCTTGCTTGAAGTAAACCGCCCGACTGCTCTCACCCTCGGCCGCCGCCTCATACGCCCATGGACCATGGAAATGCACAACATGAGGGCGCCGCCAAAGAACGTCCAGCAATGGAAAACCATACAAGGCGAAGTGCGAAGCCACCAGGACGGGTCCAGATCCCCGAGCGATCTCTTCCTTTGTGCCTTTGCGCAACCTGAGAAACCGCTGCGGCAATGATTGCGTTCGACTTCCCAAGAAACGCACTTGTGGGCTAGCGTCGCCAGACTTTCCTTCACCGAAAACGAAGGCTCTCACCGCGGGATCATCCCGCACCAACTCGGACACCAATCCATAGAAATAGCGATCCGCTCCGCCGCCCCCTTCCGGAAACCAGTGCATGCCAATCTCAAAAATTCGCATCGGAGGTATATCGGTTTAGCCCACATCGCATCGCACACGGCGAACGCTACTTGCGGATCGGGTTTTGAATCGCGCTTTCAGCGCTACGCGTCGGAAGTGCATCGCGATCCCTCGGGCAGTGCCCGAGGCTAATATGAGTCGCGCCCGTTGGCGCTGGAGAGCTGCGCGGCCCGGAAAGGGTCTTCCAATTAGTCGCAAGGTGAATCTCGGATGCTTTCGCCGTTGTATCGCTTTAGCGCCAACGGCGCGATTCAACCTCAGCCTGGGGCCAACGCCCCAGGAAACCGCATCCCCACATGTGACTAGCGCTGAAAGCGCGACTCAAAGGACGAGCTCTCCTTGGCTCCGATAGGGCTTCGCGCCGTAGGCGTTGGTCCTGCCGGTCAGCCTGTCCGAACAAGCAACTCATGGCTTCGTCACATCAGCGCGCTTCAGGCATGAGAGCATGACCTCACCCGAACCCTGGCACAAGCCCTCATGCGACGATACTCGGCCACCGGCTTCCCTTAATAAACGCTCTTCACCGAAGACAGAGCTTAGCCGCGCGATCAGCAGCCCGGTAAAAGAAAAACGAGCAGGCCGGTCACCTCGCTCTAATGCATCACGATGAGATGCCGATGGTAACCGCTTGACGGGTAAGCCCCTTTCAATCAGCGGCCGAAACCACGTCATCTTGAAAACGGCGGCAGGATTCGACAGCACTCCAGGAGTTTCCTGAGACATCCTAAACGTCTTTGGGCGCGGAGCTCGAAACCTCTTCCAACGTGGCGGCCATTTTCTTCGCCACGGCCGACAGCGAAACCTCCCTTTCGACCCAGTTCCGTCCATTCTCGGCATACTTTTCGCGCAAATCTCTTTGGGTCATCAAAGACCGGAGGCATCCTGCAAGCTCGTCGACATTCTTCTCTGGAAAGACCAAACCGCCATCGCCTTGGTGGATGAGATTCGGAATTTCGCCGGAAGATGAGCCGACCACCGGTGTGCCGGATGCCATAGCCTCGGTGATGACCCGCCCAAATTGCTCCTTCCAGTTTGGCTGGGTTTCAGAAGGGACTACCAACACGTCGAATGCGCTCAAGTAGCGCGGCGTTTCCACATGCGGAACAAAGCCCAAAAATGTGACGCGATCCATCACCCCTCCATCCTTCAAGAGTTGACGAAACGCTTCTTCGAAATCTCCCTTCCCAATCACAACCAGCTTCCAGCGCAGATCATTCAAGGAGGGCAGCGCAGCGGCTAGCGTCCGCAAGCCCTTTGGTTCGACGATTCGTCCCACATAGCCGATTATCACCTCATCATCCGCCCTCGGGATGAGCTTCCGGTCCTCTCCGACGCCTCTTGGGCGGTAGATCTCGGGATCGAGCGGAAGGGGGCAAACCGTGGAACGCCCCTGGAATTTCTTGCTTCGAAGCACCTCTTCAACGGCCTCGGTGATCGGAAAGGCATAGACACTTTGCCGATAAACCATGGTCTCCAACCAGTTGAACGGAGGCGGATACTTCTTGAGGATATTCTGGCAGGAGGAAAACCCAAAGGGCACCCTCAAGGTCCGCGCGTTCGCCCAGCAGATTTGAGCAGTCGCTAAGGCATACGGCTCGTTCTGGACGTAGATCGCGTGGAAGAGATTTCTCTTGAAAAAGCTGGTCCAGTTTCGCTTGTAAACATGAAGTACAATGTGTCCGTTCATCCAGACCGGCACCTTTTCAATGTTCGCCTGTAGGCCTGGCCAAACCCCTCCTTCCAGCGTATTGCCAAACTCGTCCTTCCACTGACTAGGAATGATGATTGAAATCTTCCAGCCGGTCTGCTGTTCCAGCTCCGCATAGATTTGCTGGTTAATCGGGGTCGTGCAAGGATGACTAACGACAAGGAGATTCATCCTCTGCTCCCGTTGTGAGTCCGCAAACCGAGATATTCCTCATAGGCACTCTCCGTTTGTTCTGTGACCCGGTCCCAGGTGTAGTTCTCCTCCACCAACTGCCGCGCGTTTCGGCCCATCTCCTGACGTTTGCCCGCATCCTGGATTAGTGGCCCAATGACTTTGGCTATATGCCTTGGATCATTCTCGACAAACTCTCCATTAATTCCGGGTCGAATGAAATCCTCCGTCCCATTGATGGAGGTGGCCACCACCGGCAAACCACAGGCCGCCGCTTCGATCGTCGCCAGGCTGAATGCCTCGTACCAGCTCGGGAACAGGAAAATGTCGGAGCTCGCCAGGGCCAGCGGCACATCCTTGCGAAAGCCGCCGAACAACACGCGATTAGCCACCTGGCATTCCTCTGCAAGCGCCCGGAGAGTATCCCTGGCCGGATCATCGCCCGCAATGAACAGCTTGGCTTTGACGTCGGAGACCGAAGCCAGTGCTCGAATCGCTAGATCCAAGCCCTTGCGGACCCATTCGCCTCCGGCGAAAATTAGGACGATGTCGTCCGCATCCAGTCCATTTTCACGCCGCCAAGCGAGCCGCTGCTCCTCGGAGATTGGCTTGAAGATCTTCAGATCCGCGGCATTCGGAACGATCTTCACGGGGGCCGGTCCGATATCGTAGTTCTCGCGTAGCTCCCGTTCCACCCCCCGTGATACAGGGAGGAAAAGGGGTGACTGCTTTCCCGGACGATGCGTGTAGAGCTTAAACTCCGCATCGCTGGTGACCTTTAGATACGCCGCGCGCGTCATCCTTCGCAACGGCGAAACCTTCTCAAGGCTTCCCAATCGATCGAGAATCTTCTTCTTAGCGGGCTGTATGTTTTGAATGGTAACGACGTTCGCCCGCAATGTGTTGCACCCGATGCTGTGAATAATATCGAAGAACTTATCCGGGATCGACCGGTTCACAGTCACGTGATAGCTCACGAAATCCACCACCTCCGGCCAACCAGGCCCAGAAATCCTGTGCCAACGGACCTTGCTCAAATCTAAATCTTCGACTTTCCGCGCAAAGAGATGGACGTCGTGACCGCGATCCGAAAGCCGTTCGACAACCTCATTGACCGCCCTCGCACTCCCGTCCCGGCGGTTACAGTTAATCATTGAAAATGCCACTCTCACTTTTTCTTAGCCTCCTTTTCTTCGCTGCTATTGTCTTGGACAGAATAAATCGGGCAACGATGATCTGCCTTCAGCACCTCTGGCTTGCTCCAGCCTAAAATTCCTGACTGATTATCCTGCCAGGACGAATATCCACCGATGGGAAATCCGTCTCAGGAACGCCTACTAAGTTTGGGGGACGGCAGAAGAGACCGAGGCGGCCACACCTTTTTCGCGCGAACGAAGCGCGCCTCGCATTAATTGCAGCTTGGCGAGATGGACGCGGAATGCTTGCGGGTCAAGTGCTGCCCCAAAAACGATCCATAAGATCGAAAATGTGGTGATGACATTACCGACGAAACATGCAGGAATTAGTGCAAGTAGAAATGCCCTGCCGAGCATGACCTCAGTGGTTTTCAACCCGATACGGAATCGAATCGCCATCTCTTTCCACATAAGCCACATCGCATAGATAATCGCGCCTGCTCCAATCCAGCCAAACGTGAGAGGTATTTCCGCGTAACCGGCGTCCAGTATCACAGACTGAGTTGCCGTCCCACCTTCATTGATTCGACCAGAGATTCCACCGGCGCCTAGTCCCGAACCGAGGGGATTTGTCAGAATCATACCGACCGATCCCTGATAAATCTCCACCCTGCCTTGCATGGACCCGTCGTTTTGCATGTCCCCAAGGGATGAAAAGCGTTGCTGAATTGCTGCCCCACCTGGCATTGCGCCAAGGCCAAAATAAGCCGCGACGGAAATCACCGCCACCCCAAGGACAAGCTGCCAAGCGCCCCTTCCCCCGTTGATCAATACATAGATCATCGTCGCAAAAGTCGCGAGGATGACCCCGGTTCGCGTTCCAGCCAGAAGGATACAGGACAATACGAGGATGACCCCAAACCAACCTAGCGGCCGCCACTTTGGAGCAATGATCATTGGGACGACTGCAAAACCAAGGTAACCACCAAACGCACCGCGCTCAGCCATTGTGGAAAAAACGGCCATTTTCGTAGGCTCCAGTATTCCGAGATATCCCTCAAATCCGACCGCTCGGACCCAAAACGCATCCCAAGGCGGAATTGTCATATACTGGTACCAGCCGTAAATGCATGCAACCACCACGCACCATCCCGAAGTGCGCATCCAGCGATCTTTCGTTTGTGCACTCGGAGACGACGTCACGATGTAGCCAAACATGGCGATTGGCGCCACGGCCTCCGCTGCCGCATAAACCGCCGCAAATTGAATGCGTGCAAATCCGACGATGAATGCGAATGCCATTGCGACGAAGAAACATCCGAAAATGACCTTCAACGGTTTCGTCAACGTGTTGAAGTTCCCAAGGAAAGGCAGGATCATCAGGGCAGTGACGAGGAGAGGGGTCAAACTCACCGGAGAAAGGGGGTTAAAGGAACCCGCATGGTAATCCAGCACCCGGCGAAGTCCCCGGTTAAACACGTAAACGATCAACGCATAGTCGACCAAGTAGGTTGAACGCTGAGCTGCCAAAGCCACCCCTACCGCAGCGATGATTCCGGTTATGATCCAATCCATGACCGTTGGTTAGGATAGGCACTTTTTACCTGTCTCGCAACGCGTTTTCGTCACGCAGAAACATCAGGTCTTCTTCCTCCTCATAAGCTTGCGCAAGGCATCACCGACTCGCTGGGCGTACTTTTCCATCGTATATTCCTGACTCCGCTGTTTGGCGCGCTCCCCGACGGAGCGGGCCCACTGGAGATCCTGAAGATATTTCAGGATCGCTTTGGCCAATTCATCGGGTTGGTCCCAGGTGATGAGCTGCCCGTCGACTCCATCAGTGATGATCTCCTCAGGTCCGCCGGGTTTGGTGGCAATCACCGGCTTGCCGAGCGACATGGCCTCAATGACTACGATTCCGAACGGCTCGCGTTCCGCAGCATGAACAAAGACGTCCATGGCTTGCATCCATTCTGGCACGTTGCGCTGCATTCCCACCATCCGGATCTTGTCTTCCAAGCCGAGTTCTTTGACGCGATGGCGAAGCCAGGATTCGTATTCGGGTTCGAGTTTGAACATGCCTCCGACGATAACGCCCTCACAGTCAGGAATCTTCTTGAACACCTGGGCCATCGCGTCGACGAAGACGTGCATTCCCTTCCAGCGTTGCATCCTTCCCACCATCCCGACAATCGGTCGCTCCACGTCCAGGCCCAAACGACGCCGAATGTCCCCCGGGGATTCTTTCTCCGCTGCTGAGAACCGCTCGAAATCAGCCGCCAGCGGAACGCCGATGACGCGATGGCGGACGAGTGCCTGCTGCAGCGTCGCCGCAAAATTCGAGCAAGTAAGTGCGCCTGCGGCGGGGAATAAGCGCGAAAGACGGTCGACGGGGCCGTTGTCAGGCAGTCCCATCTGGAAGTAGATCGCCGGCACGCCAACCATGCGCGCCGCCGGGCCGGCGTAGATATGAGCCTTGGTCATCCATCCGAGCACCAGATCGGCGTGATGCTCGGTGATCAAGTTCCGTATCTTGAAGATGGCCGAAGCAATCTTCCATGGTTCGCGCAGGCGTCCGCTATCGACAACTTCAACGCGCGCCCCGCTGCTCTCAAAAACCTTCTCGAGCTCGCCCTTTTCAAGCAGCACCACGAGAGTAGAGGAGAATCCGGCTGCCTCGCGATTTCGAAGAAGGTGGATCAGGGCCTCCTCGGCTCCACCATGCAGATGGGCCGACGGCATAACAATTACAACCCTCATTGTTTCCTGGATAATTATGCGATCAAGAACGGCACGTCAGTCCTTGGCTGACATCGGAGCGTAGTTTTGCAACTCTACTGTCACTGCGTGGTTGAGTGATTGAGGAAGTCTGGCTCAACCAAATCGACGAGATCGCGCGGAGATCGACGACAATTTACTTGAGGCACTCCAACGTCCTGTCGGTGATGACGGTCCAATCAAAATGACGTTGAAAAAACGCCTCCATCTCTTCGCGTCCCCTTTCGCTTCGCTTCCATTTCGAAACGATCCATTGATTAATTTTTTCCGTGAATGCCACTCGATCATCCCGCGGTGCAAGAAGCAAACCCGTCGGCGCGTCTTCGCGGAAAAGTGCATCCGTGTGATTTGAATGCGTAGAGGCGACAGCAACGCCGTGTTGAAAGCCAGCGATTGCGGAACCCCTTCTGGTCGAAATACCGTCGATAAAAGGAGATATCAGAAGGTCCATGGCACGCATTCGATCCGCGGCAGCCTCAGCGGGTAAGGGCCCCTCGTCCAAAAAAGGAAAGCCAGCACAGACCTCGCGAAACTCCTTCCCGTCCTTGCCCACGTAGAGAACCACGAGTTTGCCCTGAACACTCGCGGCTGCACGAACCGCGGAAGTCATCCAATCGGTCATACGACTGGGATGGGTGGAGCCAAACATTCCTATAACCAGAGTATCAGAAGGAATTTGGAGCCTTTCCCGAGCGGTTGGCACGGAAAGCTCAGAGCGGGGCAGGTTTGATCCGACTGGAAGATGGTGACAGATGGCATTGGCAATAACCTCTTTGATTTCAGCCTCCCACCTGGTCGTTGAGACGAAGATCACGTCCGCCAAGGTTGCCAAGCTGCGAAGCTGACGATTCTGCCACTGCCGCATGATCCACAACTTGAAGGGTCTGCTCGGAACTTGAGTCTCATGGAACATGATGGCGACTCGGCACTGACGCAATTTCTTCAACCGCCACAGGGCACTCACCAGCCAGGGACAGTATCCCCACCGACCAAAGCCAAAAGGGTTGTATTCGACGACGAGCCAATCAAGCGAGCGCTCTTGCCGAAGTAACGTAGGAAGCTCTCTGATCGTCTGGGGTTTATCCGCATCAAAGAATGTGTTTACCTGGACCCCTTCGCAAGCCGCACGCTTGGGGCCAATCGAAGTCCAGACACTTACCGCGTTTCCCGTTTTGGCAAGCGCCTTGGCGAGCCAAAACGTGTAGTCCCCGATGCCATCAAAGTCCGGCGGAAACGCTGGACTGAGTAGTCCGATTCGCAAGTACACTCGAATGGTAAACGGCGAGCTATCAGGGACGATCGGCGATTACGCTCTGCAGAATCCCGACTAGGCTCTTGGTTACTTTGTCCAACGAAAAGTGCTCTTCCGCACAACGGCGCGACTCTGCCGGATCTCCCCATCGGCGCTCAGCCTTCCGCAGGCTCAACTCGCGCAGCGCCGAAGCCAGTGTCTCGGGGCGATCATCCCGTAAGTGAATGTCGCGCGAGCATAAATAGTCCGAATTGCCATTCGTCCGGCCGACGATCACCGGGAGTCCGCACGCCTGGGCTTCTGCCACCGAGGATCCAAAATTCTCCTCATCGCTTGGCTGGATCAAGACGTCGTGCTCACCAAGCAAGGCGGGGACCTTATCTCTCGGAATTCCCTTCTCCCAGCGGAGACGATCTGGGAACGGAAAGCCCTCAATGAGCTTCTCGTAGCCAGGAACGAACCCGATCCCTCCCACAAGTGTCAACCGGACGTCTACCCCCTGCCGAATCGCAAGCTCTGCGCCATTAAGGAAAAGATCTAGACGCTTGCGGGGAATAATGCGACCGAGCCAGCAGGCGCGTATGGATTCCGCCCCTCCGCCGGAGCTATCGGGTTTGAGGACATTCAGGTGAAACAGGTTCAAGTCAATCGGATACGGCAGGGTGAAAATGCGCTCGTTCCTCACGCCGTAAAGCGTGTTAAGGGTCTGCTTCGATATCTGGCTTCCGACAATGAAACAATCGGTCAAGGCGAGAGGAGGCAGGCCGATCCGCGATAGCCGCAACAAAGCTAAGGTCCGCCATTTGATAGCGTTACCAAAACCGGCCAGCGCCTTGATTTCATCAAAGCGGTCAAAAATCGATCTCGCATCCGTGCCCGGCGGGCCTTGGAGAAAGCTCACCACGGGCATAGCGCTCGTCCTCCCACGAGAAAACTCACCCAACCAAAGACAAAGGTCGTATTTTTCCACGGCATGCTTTCGCGTCATCTCGCTTACAAGCAAGCGACTGTAAGTCGAGGAATCGACCAAGCCTGCAAGAAATCCGGCTACCGGAACCCGACTAAGCCGCTGTCTCAGCCGATCCGCTCCGGTGTTTGTCACATCGAAAAATTGAAATCCCTCGAGATCTCCAACGGCAGGCCGTGGGTCAACAAACGAGGATTTTGAAAAAAAATGGATCTTATGCCCGAGGAGCAACAACTCGCGCAGCAGAAGTGCGTTGGCGGAAGCCACGCTCCCGGCTTGTTCCGATACGAATCCGCTGACTGCCAGTCTCACAATTCCGACCGTGGCGAGCTCAGGACGAGGACAAATTCAAATTTTCCTTGCCACTACGAAGCGCATCGGCCATGCACTGGATCGCCACGCTGAGAGGGGATTTCGGTTCCCAGTCACGCTCTCTTCCAGACTCGCGATACCAGTTGTGCAGCGCGAAAATCCAGTCTGCGGAGGAACAAGTCAGTCTTGGAAAATGACCTGATTGCCCCCGGAGCAGATCGCAGAAAGTTGTTCCCTGCGACCGTCGGGGGGACGCCCCTCAGGGAATTGAGAAAGTAGCTCTTGGCCCAAGGCTTGGGCGATTCAATTGCGTGCGAGAGAATGAAGTAATGGCCTGTAAAACCCATCGCCTCCGGACCCATAATACTTAATGGTCCCGTCCAAGCCATCATGGCCGCAGCCTGTAAATCTTGATCGCTGACAACTCCCTCCCACCGATGAGCCATCTGAAAACCTTTGGTCGATCTCCCGCTTGCTTCATAAGCCAATGTCACCTCAGCCCAGAGTTTTAGGAAGTCTTGGTCCCGACGGCTGATGCCGAAGAAGCCGCTATTGGCATAGGAATCACTCTGGACGCCACGAAATTCAATTCCGGCTTGACTCAAAAGCTTCTTCCAAACTGCCCGCCATGGGTGGTTCGGCTGAACGCTCCGAAAATTTGAATCCTCCACTAATGCAATTCCTAAGTTTGCCCATTCTTGAAAGAACTTCCAGGGCGCGACAAAGACGATATCCGGATCCGCGTAAAAGACCATCTCGATCTCGGGAAAGCGATCAAAAATGTTAAGCGCAAAAAATGGCTTATTATAACCAAGGTGTCTGGACACCTCCTCCCGATAGAAGCTAATGCGGGTCTTGGCTACTGCGTATTCTTCGCTGCCGACCGCAGTCAACGTGTGCACCCATGGCGGTAAGGTATCGCGGTAAGCCACGATAAAGAGCTCATCAAAACCTATCGTGATAGCCGAATTAATTAGTGCTGCCACCCCATGATGATAATGCCCCTCGTATGAAGTGATGATCGCGGTCTTCATCAGCTATTGAGCGCGCATCAGATCACTTCTCAAGGCGGCCGTGCCGGCCATTCTGTGAGATTCCATAGCGTCCGAAAAGCATGTTCTCACCCTTAAGGGCAAAGCAACAATAGTCGACAAGGTGCCGCGGCCGGCTCCAGGGCCCGAAGAGGGGCTCTTGAGCACTTTGGCGACAAGCCATCTCGGTTGAAACGCTTCCATCGGGCTTTATCTCAACCGCCGATAAACTCTTGTCTCTCGCGTCGCCGACAAACCGCAGATCCAAGCTCCGAACCGCACTCAATTAGGCTCTCCTCGCAAAGTGGGGACGGTGGCGCGACCATGAGCCATGAACATTTCCGTCACGATCTCAACGTCTGCCGAAATCACCCGAAAAGGTCTCGACACGGATTCTTTGAGAGCGTTGCCGATCCAGCAAAGCTGGCACGCTCTATGGAGCACATCAACTCCCCTTTCGTCGTGACCAAACGCGTCGATCAAATCGTTGAAACGGTCGCGGGTTGGCCGCACTTAGTCCGTCCTTGAGAAACGGCGTACTCTGCCAGGCCTGAAGACACTTCGTCTCGCCATCACAGGCCTGGATCACGCGGTGACACTAGCAGCACTTGCCAGACGGAAGAACTCCGACTTCGATTCCATGAGCTCATCGTACGTTCCGGCTTCGCCAACCTTCCCATTTATCAGCACGTAAATTGTGTTACAAGCCCGAACCGTAGTTAGTCTATGCGCAATTGAGATTACGGTTATCTCACCCTGGAGCGACTCAACCGCCCGCATGAATTTCGCCTCGGTCTCGTTGTCCAGCGCGCTGGTGCCTTCGTCTAGAACCAGCATTTCGGGATCAAAGTAGAGCGCCCTTGCCAGCCCCACGCGTTGCCGCTGTCCTCCACTGAGCATAATTCCGCGCTCTCCCACTTGCGTTTCAAGCCCCTGCGGCATCTTGTCGATCACTTCCTGAAGTTGCGCCGAAGCGATGGCCTTCGTCATCTGATCGTGATCAATGTCCTTCTCAGAGACACCAAGGGCGATGTTCTTGAGCAGCGTGTCATCCATCAGGAGAATTTCTTGCGGGACATATCCTATCCGTGTGTACCAGGAGGGAGGGACAGGCTTTCCCAAAGGCTTGCCGTCCGCAAGTATTTCCCCTCCTGTCGGCACGTAGAGGCCAAGCAGGAGGTTAATGAGAGTTGATTTTCCAGATCCCGTCTGACCAACGAAGCCGATGGACTCGCCCTTTCCGATTCGGATGTTTATGCCCTGAAGCGTAGGACGCTCGGCGCCCTCATACTTGAAACTGACGTCTCGAAGTTCGATCGATTCTGAGAATAGCGAACCCTTATTGGGCAAGGCCTTCGCTCCCTTCTCTGGTAGCCGGACGGGAAAACGAGGCGTGGAAAATTCCAACTCCTCGGCGAGTTCGTCGAGGGAAAAGCGGTTCGTCGCGACAAGGTGGAGAGAGTTGTAGAGGGTTTGAACATTTGGGAGGAGACGATATCCCGCCATCGCCATGACACCAAGTGTCGGAAGCACCTCCCCCAAGTGGCCAGTACCTGAGGGCCACCATCGCCCAGATAATAGTGCCTGCAAACGCGATGGGCTCAATCAGGTTACGCGGGAGTCCGGAGAGCCACGCGCTGGTGACTCCAACAGTGACACCGTGGCCGGAAATCGTGTTGATCTTGTCAATAAAGTGCGAACCAGCGTTCCTCAATTTGATATCTCTCATGCCCGCAATGAATTGCTGGACTAGCCGGCTAAGACTGTGATGTGTTTCCTTTAACACCTCATTGATCGTTCTCACATGACCCCGAGTGAGGCTCATAAAGAGCAGATAAAAGCCACCAATAATGCCGCCGGCAACGAGTGTGACTACCGGTGCAATCACCAGGAGCCCAACAATAACGACGATCGTAGTAAAAAGCCTCGCGAAAAAGTCACAGAGCGGCGAAAATACGTAGGCGGTGAACATGTGGACGTCCAGATTCGCCTTCTTAGTTAGGACAGCGGAGTTGCGCGAAACAAAGTAAGAGTAAGGCTGGCTGTAGTATTTGAAAAGAAGCTGCTGGCGCAGCCAATGGCCGAGACGATGCGTATACTTCGCTGCGATGACCTGGTTTGCAATCGCAGACGCACTTGCAATTATAAGAAACGCGATCGCGAATATCCCCGTCACGTACACTAATTGCCTGGGATCGGTCAGGCGAAAGATATTCGTCAGGAACTGCCCGAACGGTGAAGTAGCAAAGTTTTCCGGATTGGCTGCCACGGACAAGAAGGGCAAGACGGACGCGACTCCACCCAGTTGCAGGACGGCCTGAATGACCATGCTTGCGATGAGTATGACCAGCTTGCCCTTGCCGAAGGGAATAGCAATGTCCAACATTCTCCTCAGGAACGCCGCGCTTCTGGATACGATTGACGCCATTGATGAAAATTACTCTATGATTCGCCGGCTTGAGCAGGCGAGGCTGCAGCGCATCGCTTGGAAGCGTTCCTGGCCGACCCGAACACTCAGGGAAAAATGTAGTTCTGCCTGAGCAATAATTTTGGACTGCCGAGGACTCCTTCTCTTGTATTTGCAGCAACGAGTTGCAGCAGGTTTCCATTCCTCGAAGAAGGCCTCCGTACAGTCACCTGACGATCGGCTTTCGCAAGCATCGCCGAGCTTGAGATTAGGAGCAAGCCAAGAACGGAGAGGCGGCCGCAGGGATGATTCCCAAATCGCTTCAGATTGATTCCGGCTTTCCAATGCTGTAAACGTAGAAGCCCAAGCTCTTCAGCTTGACCATGTCGAGGACGTTGCGTCCGTCAAAGACCCAGGCTGGCTTGTGCATCTCCTCGTAGACCTTCGCAAAATCGAGATCGCGAAACTCATCCCATTCTGTCAACACCAACACTCCATGAGAGCCGTGAGCCGCCTGAGCGGCACTCGAGCAAATCTCGATCAGAGGATCGTCAGCCTTGACTTCGAGATCGGCAAAGATCTGAGAGGCCTCGACCTTCGGATCGTAGATCGCGAGCCGTGCCTGCTCTTCGAGCAACGCCTTGCAAATCGAGATTGCCGGCGATTCGCGCGTGTCGTTGGTATCCTTCTTAAAGGCGAATCCCAATACGGCCAGGCGCTTGCCGGACACGGTATTGAAAAGGGTTCGGATGACCCGTGTGACATACCGGCTCTTCTGCCAGTCGTTGATGCGCACGACGTGGTCCCAGTAGTCCGCAACCTCCGGAATGCCGAAGTAGCCGCAAAGATAGACAAGATTCAGAATGTCCTTCTGGAAACAGGATCCTCCGAAGCCAACCGAGGCCTTGAGAAACTTTGGTCCTATTCTTGAGTCGGTGCCAATCGCGCGCGCGACCTCCTCCACATTGGCGCCCGTGTTCTCACAAAGCGCTGAAATCGAGTTGATCGAGGAAATGCGCTGAGCGAGAAATGCGTTTGCAACGAGTTTGGCGAGCTCGGAGGACCAAAGATTGGTCGTGAGAATTCGCTCGCGCGGAACCCATCGTGCATACACAGAGACGAGCTTCTCGATGGCCGCGAGGCCCTCGGGCGTCTGCTCGCCGCCAATCAAGATGCGATCCGGCGCTTCGAGGTCGGGAACCGCCGTCCCTTCTGCCAGGAACTCTGGGTTCGAAAGGACTTGGTGATTGAGCTTCTTTCCGCTGGCGCTAAGGATGGTGAGAATCGTCTCCGCGGTCTTCACCGGAATTGTGCTCTTCTCCACGATGATCTTTGGCGCGTCGGCCACCTCCGCAATCATCCGGGCGACTGCCTCGATGAACCGCACGTCGGCCGCACGCCCGGCGCCCACACCGAAGGTTTTTGTCGGTGTATTGACGCTAACAAAAACAATGTCCGCGCCACGCACCGCATCATGCACCCCGGTCGTAAAGAACAAATTTCGGCCACGAGCAGATCGGACGACATCGTCCAAGCCGGGTTCATACACCGGAAGGTTTTCGGAATTCCATGCGTCAATTCGTTGCTGATTGAGATCGACCACTTCCACCCGAATATCGGGGCATTTTGAGGCGATCATCGCCATGGTGGGGCCGCCGACATAGCCGGCGCCCACACAGCAAATCTTCAAAGCAAAGCCGGCTGTGGGTGATGTTTGTTGAGACATAAAGAGTAGTTAGAGCGCGTTGTGTTTGAGAGTTCTCAGATCGCTTGACGAAAATAGGCAATGGTTCGGTCCAGGCCCTCCTCCAGCGGAACCTTCGGTTCCCAGCCAAGCGCCTCCTTTGCTAAGGTGATGTCCGGCCGCCGTTGCTTTGGATCATCCGCTGGCAGAGGGAGATTGGTTATCTTTGATTTCCCACCCACTTTCTTGAGAACCAGCTCGCCCAGCTCCAGCATGGTAAATTCCCCAGGGTTTCCTATGTTGACGGGACCGACCGTCTTCTCCTGCGCCATCAAGCGGACAAATCCATCGATGAGATCGTCCACGTAGCAAAACGAACGCGTTTGCGAGCCGTCGCCATAGACGGTGAGATCCTCTCCCTTGAGGGCCTGGACAATGAAGTTGGACACCACGCGACCGTCATCGGCGAGCATGCGCGGACCATAAGTGTTGAAGATTCTCACGACGCGGATATCAACTCCGTTTTCGCGATGATAATCGAAGAATAAGGTTTCCGCACAGCGCTTGCCCTCGTCATAGCACGACCGGCGGCCAATCGGATTCACATTGCCCCAATAGGATTCACTCTGCGGGTGAACATTCGGATCTCCGTAGACTTCAGACGTGGAAGCGAGAAAAACTCTCGCTCGAACGCGCTTGGCCAGCCCCAGCGAATTGATCGCGCCCATCACCGACGTCTTGGTGGTCTTAATCGGATTATATTGATAATGCGGAGGCGAAGCCGGACAGGCCAGATTATAAATCTGATCGACTTCCACCTTGAAGGGATCGATCACATCGTGCCGGATCAGCTCAAAATTCGGATTCTGGAGGAGGTGAGCAATATTTTGCTTCCGACCGGTGAAGAAATTGTCCAGACACAAGATCTCGTGCCCTTCGTTAAGGAGTCGATCACACAAATGCGAGCCGAGAAAGCCCGCGCCGCCAGTGACTAAGATGCGCATAGGTTTGGATTAAGCATGCTCATACGGAGTTGACTGTCGCAAGCCAAAAATAACCCAGCTAGGTTTTGTGGCCGCCGATCGCCGAGAGGGCTGCGCGGAAAGCCCCATCTTTACTTGCGGATTCGATTCTATTCTTAGCCAAGCGATGAGTTAGTTCTGCCAAGCTACCGCCTTTGGTCATTCTCCACATTGCGTTTCGAGACCACTTTCATTCCCTGGTTAGTATTCGTTAGGTGGAGACTTTCCGCGTTCAAATGAACCGGAATGATCTACGACAATCTTCGCCTGGCTTTTCCTAGAGACCGCTTATGCATGGTCTTTCTTAGAACTCCGAGAACCACCCTTGGCGTCGGGTTCTCCATAGGCGTAATTGTAAAAATGGTAGGCGGAGTCTCGCCCGAGATGGACTCTGTTCAAGATAAATCCCGCGAGTTTCCCCCGCGCATTCTCGATCAGCTTCTTGGCCCGGGCCAGCGCTTTCTTGGGAGTCTTAGCTGCTCGGACGACAAGACAAACGTAGTTGGCCAGCGGGGTGATGCGCAATGCGTCGCTGACTGCGTTGACCGGAGCCGAGTCAATGATGATGCGGTCGAATCTCTCGACCAAGGTTTTTATCAGGGTGACAAAGGCATCAGCGCCAAGAAGCTCGCCCGGATTGCTGCTCTTGCCCCCGGCGCAGACGACCGAAAGGTTTTCCTGTGGGCCGGCCATGATAATGCGATCAATTTCTGCATTTCCCGCCAGGTAGTCCGATAACCCAAGATGGCGGCGGGCGCCTTCGGGATCAGAGAAAATCTTGTGCACGGCGGGCATGCGCAGGTCAGCGTCGACCAGAATCGTCTTCTGGCCTTCGGCAGCAAATGCGATCGCCGCATTATACGCACAAAACGTTTTCCCCTCTCCGGGAATGGCGCTCGTTATCAAAAACGTGCGACGATGAGCCTCATCTCCGAGCAGGGAGAGCGTCGTGCGCATGCTGCGGAAGGCTTCCGCTTGCTGGCTGTGGCTGCCATCGGCAAAGACACTTGGAATTCGGTCGCCCTGCCGCCCCGCAAGGTCAGAGACGACGGCGAGAACCGGAAGTTTCAGGAAGCTCTCCGCCTGATCCACATAGCGCAGGCTGCTATCGAGCATATCCAAACCGAAGATCGCGCCGGCGCCCAACGCAAGGCCAAGAAAAAGACCTATGCCGACAATCTTCAGCGTACCCCTAGAAGCCGGCACAGCGGCCATCGGTTCTTCGACAACGCGCACCGGACTCTGCTCTATTCCCACAGCCGCAGTGGTTTGCCTTAAGCGAGTATTCACCGTATCGTACATGAGGCGATCTGATTCCACTTCACGTGCCAGGACATTATAGGGAACGCCGATTTTATTGAGTTCGAGCGCTCTCTGTTCTTGCTCGGCAAGCGATTCGTTCAATCGTTTTTCAGTGTCCGTCGCCGCCTCATACTGAGTCGAGAGAATCGTCCCAGCATTTTTTAGCATCTCCTTAAGCGCATCCTTCAATTGGTTAACTTTCGTGGTTGCCTGAACGAAGGCCGGATTCATCGGGCCATATCGCTTCTGAGCCGCCGCAAGCCCCGCCTCTGCCTCGACAATTTGCCTGCGAAGATCCTGCACCTGCGCAATTGCGCCGACGCTCGGAATCTGCAACATGCGTTCCACATCATCGGGAGGGATGTTGCGCAAAAGCGCCATGTCGGCCTCGAGACGAATGCGCTGGTTATTCGCTTCGGTGACCTGACTGTTCAACTCCTTAAGCTTTTCGACGATGATATTCTGATCATTTTCTAATGAAACAGCATTATGCTCTTCCTTATAACGCTGCAGTCTCTCGTCGGACTGTTGCAGCTTGGCCTTAAGCTTGTCCGATTCATCGCGAAGGAAATCGCTGGCTGCGCGTCCAACTTGCGCTCGTTGCTCAATATTCTGCGCCAGGAATTCCTTGATCAATGTCGTGGCGATGAGCCGAGCACGTTCTGGCTCCGTATCCTTGGCGGAAATGTCAATCAGACGAGTAAGTTTGCGACTAATCACGGTGATAAGCCCGCGCATGCGCCCGGCGATCTCGATATCCGTATAAGGCTCGCCGTTTTCCTTCGGTTTGAAGAACGTGGGATCATCCAAGAGTCCCGCGGCTTTCGCCGCACGGACAAGAAGCGAATCGTTAGTGAGGTTGGCGACGATAGTCGGGATATAATCAGTCTGTAGAGGGTTCGCCGGCTGCACGTCGTCTGAAGCGAGCACCTTTTTCTCTTCCGCCTCAACCTGCAAGACGCCGCTGGAAACAAACATCCTCGGTTGCCGGAGTGCGAAATACGCCGCAATACCGGCCGCCAAAATGACGATCGCTAGAAAAAGCCAAAGGTAGCGGATCAGCAGGTGCAGGTAATATCCAAAGTCTAGACCGCCTCCAGTCTCGCTTCCCCCTCCCCCAAGAGGTCGGAGAGCTCTTGTTCAGAAGGAATTTTGGCCATGACTAAAAGATAGATTCAGACACTGTGATGACATCCCCTGGAATGATCCGAAAACTCGAATCAGCACCCGACCGCGCCATTTTTTTCGCGTTAAACTCGTACACATTTTCCGTGCCACCTTCTCTCCGCTTGAGGATCACTTTGCTCGGATTCGCAATTCGGGTATAACCTCCCGCCAAGCCAATGGCCTGAAGAAGGCTGACCGACTCGCCACCCTCGATCGGGTATGTTCCCGGCTTTTGAACCTGCCCCAAAATGGTGAATAACTTGCGGGCGTAGGTTCGGACCGTGAGATTGACCTGAGGGTTGGTCAGGAACCCCTCCATGTAGCGCGCGCGCAGGTACTCCGTCGCCTCCCCGACGGTTTTGCCCTCAACATGCACGCGGCCAATCATAGGGAAGATGGCCGTGCCATCGCCCGCAATCCGGATGACGGCGTCGAAATCCGGCTCCTGATAGATGCGAAAATCAAGCAGATCGTTAACCGACAAATGGTAGTCCTCCGGACGGTCCGACTGCATTGGTGGCGGGGGCAGTCGCTCCGGTGTCGAGCACCCGGAAAGGAGGAGAGCCAGGCCGGCGGCGGCTGGGAGAAAACCGCTTTTGCCAACTTTGTCCAGGGCGCTAGTCAAGACGCGCCAAAAGTGGTGTAATCCTCCTCGATTTAACGCATCAGAAGTTCGCATGATTTCGCTCCAGGCGCCCATAGAACATATCGCGAATTTCATTGTAAAGTCCGAACAGGCTTAGAATCTCGTAATGAATTCCAAGCCAGCTCTATTGTTGTAAAAGCTGACTCCCGGCTGGTTGCTGGCGGTTTGTCGATACTCGTAAAAAATGCTCGCGGAAAACCAATCGACGAACGCATAAGTGAGTCGTGGACGCACATAGACATAGTCATCGACACGCTCGGTGGGCGTCTCCGGCGTAGTTCCAAAATATGAATCATTTTCGTAGCCCAAGCTGAGCGCCGCAACAAGTTTTTGAAGCAATCGTTGCTGCACTGAGAGCTCGAAGCCGGTGGCGACATAGTCCTGTCCAGGTTCCAGACTCGAGCCCCTGACATTCCTGAAGCCCATGAGACCGATAGATGTCGCGGGGAACGGCTGATACGACACACCCAAGCTGAAAACCGGCTCGACTTTCACCACATCGGTTCCTGTGAATTCTATGAACTGCAAGCCCCCGTTAAACGAGAAAGTTAACTTTTCCGTCGGGAGATACGCGATCTGCAGGCGAAGCTGTTGAAAATACTGCAGTGGAGTATCCGTTGAATCGAGGACGCCTATTGAACCTTCTCCGCCCACCCTCATTTTCGGGAAGATCTGGTAATTAATGCCCGCTCTGACTTCATATTGGTTGTTATCTTCGAAATCCTCTGTCAGCATGGTGCTCTGATAAAGCGTGAGGGTGAGCTGCGTCTTCTCACTGTAATCGTAAGCGAAGGCTAGCGAGTTCCAGAACTGCTGCGTGGTAGTGATTGTGTTGACCTCCCGATTTGGGCCTTTGACAAAGCTGTAGTTGCTATCCCAGCGTACGACCATCCTGGTGAAGCGATATTGCAAGGTGATGGAGACAAATTGGTTAAAGGCATTCTGCTCGGAGTTTTCGGTGTAAATGACCGGTTGGCCAAGCCACTGTACGCCTAAGTAGTTTTCATCGTGATTGCGGAAATCACCAAGCTCGAAGACGAAACCGCCGGTAGCTACCCAGAGGAAATCGGAAACGCGATCGGTCTCAGAGAGGAAGATATTGTCATTGTATTCGAAGCCAATAGAGAAAAGCGGGATGATCCGCCAACGCCTACGGCCCAGCTCATAGGTGTCGATCGCTTCCTCGGTGCCGACAGTCTCCGTTTCAACTGGGGGCTCCTCAGGCTGGACGGTCGTTTCTCGCTCCTGCTGGGGTGTCATCGGAACCAGCGGCCGCTCATCAGTATCGATTTCGTTGTCCAGGGTTCGTGTGGGTGAAATCGGTCGCGTTTCTTCGCTCGGAGCAGGAGAGGGGGCCGTGCTGCGATCCGCGGCGAAGAGATCATCGTCGCGCACAAGATCAAAAGCTGTCGGCGCGCGACTGCTATCAGGGGCGACCTCAGGCTGCCCTACGGCAGCTACCAGAACAATCGTCCAGGCTCCAAGCAGCAAAACGAGACGCCCGATCAGTGGCCTCGTTCCCTTCACGTCGTGACGTCCAGACCTTAGGCGATTCCGGCCCTTTAAACGTTTCCGGCGCCGAGCTGCCTGGGCGATTGTCGACCGCATCGGTGTATCTAGCCAATTTTTTCGCCCTAGTGCAACAGAAAAGCTCCTCCGCAGGACAAAATCAACTTATGTAAGGGGTTCACCAAAAGGCATTTTATAAGATTCGAGATTATCAGAACTCTCCTCGACGCCCGGATAGGTCCATCCCCGCTCCGGAGTTTGCATCTCTTTGGCGTCCAGTTGCATCTGCTGATATAAACAATGCTACTGCGGTGTTACCTATAATTCGGTCGGTGCTTTGATTTTTATGATTGTTGCCTCAACAAGCAAATAATGGGCCAGCCGCTGTGCCCATTTTCCCGCGCAACGCCAAGGCTGAGGTTTAGAGACATGTTTATTCCCGCCTTTTTTCGGCCTTCGAGAGCTTGTGCCGCGGCGGCGGGTTAGTGGCGACAGGCTATTTTGCGATCGAGCATGGGCGCTGGTCGATTTATTTTGCTGGAGATAATCGCTTGCGAGGTGCTTCCCGCTTGCAGAGTTGCGGAGGAAAAGCAACGTTACGCCCGAATAATGCGCTCATTCTTTTTCCTCATCGTCGCACTGCACACCGCGTGCGCGCTGGACCTTAGGTGCCTCGACCAGATCCCGATCCAGGAAGCCGGCCGCAAGAAACCATTTTTGGTGTTTGCGCAGGAATCGCTTCTAGGGCTCTCGGGCAAGACTTCCTTGACAATCCGAGGAACAAGAATGGACGCGAGACAGGTCGTTGCAGCCCTTTGGCTGTCTCCGCAGGGTTGGGATAGCGAGGCGATTATCCTCGTAAATCATAAATCGCTCAAGGCAGCAACGGACCTCGACACGTCGCGAAAGCTATTTTCGTATCGCGAACTCTCTGCCAACGAAAAATTGGTGAAGCTGCTCAATGAGGTCCAGGCATTGCGAGCACGTCCCGGTAATCCCAGGCTTAGCGGACTGCCGAAGGAGGCGGCTGATGTTGGATTTCGGCTCGCCGAGTTTGAATCGCTCGTCGGAGGCTCCGCTTTTCGTTTCATAGCAAACTCGCGTGCGGCCGATGCGCAGTGGCTGCCGGTTGTGGGAACGAACGACGACGTCCGGGCTCTGCGGCAGGCGTTTACCGCTGGCGATGATGCCGCCTTCGCCCACGAGGCAAAGGTGTTGCGACTGAAATGGTCCGGCGTCGAACCAAAATTTCAGCCTCCTGCTTGGAAGATAAAGCTCGAGACGCTCTATCAGAAGATCCACCCGTTTCGCTGGGCCTGGATCTGTTATGCGGCCGCAGGTATGGTCTTGCTCCTTTCCAAGCTTGGCACGGCCGGATATGCCGTGGCGTGGGTCTTGGCCGGGAGCGGATTTCTGCTGCAGATAGCGGGGTTCGCGGCCCGCATCGCCATCGCCGGACGCCCACCCGTTACGAACATGTATGAGTCTGTGGTCTGGGTGGCGTTCGGCACGATTCTTTTCGCGTTAGTCTTTGAAGCCATCTATCGGAGCCGCTATTTCCTGCTTGGGGCGGTGCCCGTCGCGGTGATCTCACTAATTCTCGCCGACACGCAGACGCTGGCCCTCGATCGTTCGATTAATCCCCTCGTTCCTGTCCTGCGTGATAATTTCTGGCTGACGACTCATGTGCTCAGCATCACACTAAGCTATGCAGCATTTGCGCTCGCACTGGGAATCGGGCATATCGCCTTGGGCAAGGTCATCCGGGGAGTCACGCCTGTGTCCTCTTTGTACAATTATCTTTATCGAACCTTGCAGGTCGGCGTGCTCCTGCTGGCGACCGGCACCATCTTAGGTGGAGTGTGGGCCAACTATTCCTGGGGAAGGTTCTGGGATTGGGATCCCAAGGAAACCTGGGCTCTGATTACATTGCTGGGCTATCTGATTGTCCTCCACGGACGTATTGCCGGCAAATGGGCTGGCTTTGGTATGGCAGTGGGCTCGGTGCTGGCCTTTCAAGGCGTGCTTATGGCTTGGTACGGTGTGAACTTCGTTCTCGGCGTCGGCTTGCACAGCTACGGCTTTGGAACGGGCGGTTTCGGCTGGGCGCTGCTTTTCGTGGCGACGGAGATCGCCTTTGTATCGCTGGCCGCACTCCGACGGATACAAACTGCACACCGTTCTCGCACGACTGCGACTGTTTCTAAGCCCCAACTGGTCTCTTAGAAGTTTGCAGGCTTTCGCACACGCGGACCGTCTGCTTCAAACGCTTAGCACGCGGTAACAAAATTCTTCTTCGCAGGGGCCGAAATCTATTCAGCCGACCAATTGGAGAGCAACGAGCATCTTCAAAGCCTGACCGAATCCGGGAAATGTTGTCTCAGCATGAGCTGTTGCTCGCTTCATTCTCCTAAGCGTTTGTCACAGCGTCCACACTTTGTGACGCTCACGCGCGGAAGCACGCTTCTCGACTCGAGACGCTCAGCCAAAACTGTAGCGCGCGCTGGCAGCAGGAGCATATCGGCTAACAATGGCACCGATGATCGGCCGATCTGTTGAAGCGATCTCGTCGCCGACTGATCGTAGCGAGCACCCAGAGAGGCTGGCCCAGCGCGGAGACTCGAAGTCCTCGGCGGTGTGAAGGGCTTGAAAGAGTAGCACGACACTCGCATCCAAGATCCGGCAGTCGTCCCAGCAAGAGTGACGATCCAGAGAGTGAGCGCCCCCCAATTCACCAGCTACGATTGTGCTCTGCGATTGTTTGAAGAGGGCGTCGGACGTCGTTCCCACGGCTTCGAAATGCTTCCCCGGCGCTCAGAATGAGGGTGCACAATATCCCCGCGGGTCAATTTCAATCGAAACAAAGCCCACTTGCCGCAAAACCTCGCACAGGCGGTCGTGCTGGCGTGCCAGGGAGGACATCTCATCGGGCGCCACTTGGACCCGCGCACCAGCTGGCGGCAAATAACGAACGCGGAATATTCGAAAACCGAGCGAACGCATCGCCTCCTCTCCGCGTTCGATCAGGAAGAGGGCCTCAGTTGTCACCGGAGTGCCGTGCGGAATGCGCGATGACAGACACGGCTGTGCCGGCGAATCGGCGGTCGGCAGACCATAGATCCTTGAGAGATCCCGAACATTATCCTTCGTCCAACCAGCCTCCTTCAAAGGCGCCAGCACAGAGAATTCGGCGGCCGCGCGCGACCCTGGTCGCAGATCCGCAGGGTCATCAGCATTTTCCCCATAAGCTATGGCAGCAAATCCACGTTCGGCCGCCAACGCATTCATCCTTGCGAAGAGCTCCGCCTTGCAAAAGTAGCAACGATTCGGAGGGTTGTTGACATAGAGCTGGTTCTCCAGCTCACGCGTTGCGATGACTTCAACACGCACCTTGAGCCACCGCGCCACCGTCAGCGCGGAAGCTAAGGCTTTTCGCGGAAGGCTCGGACTATCGGCAATCACTCCCAAAACCTGGTCGCCAAGAGGACCATGCGCCACCGCCAGGAGGCAGGTGCTATCCACTCCGCCGGAATACGCCACCAGCAGAGGGGCGTGAGCGCGAAGCAAGGATTGCAAGCGATACAGTTTCTCGGTCATTTTGCGCCGCAGTCTTCGCGTTACAAGTTCAACCGTGCAAAGAGTGAATCAAGTGGCAACTGCAGGCCGATGAAAAACTCGCCAAACTCGGCATACTGCGCACTGACTTCGTCGAACCGCATGTCGTAAACGATTTCTTTGATTTCGGAAGTCGTCCTGGCAAACAGCGTAACCCCCCATTCCATATCATCGAGGCCGGTTGATCCCGTGATCAACTGGAGCACGCGACCGGAATACTTCCGTCCGACGCGGGCATGACCTCCCATGAGCTTCTTGCGTGAGCCAAAATCCAAAGCGTACCAGTTTTGTCCTGCTCCGCCACGGCGCTTGGACATGGGATAGAAACACACCACCGGCCAATCGGGAAGATTTGGCTCGAGCCGATCCTTGAGATATTTCGCCATTCGCGTCCGGAAGGCCTCCATCTTTTCCTTTGCTTCGGGCGACTCCGGGGCAATTTTTTCCTCCCTTTCGAGCTGCTGCGCGTATTCGCTCTCGCTGGTCGTATATTCGCTGCGTTCTGTCATCGAAAACCATGAAAATTCAGGCATGAGAATGCCGGGCCCAAGAGCGAGTCCCAGCTGTTTGGCATAGCCGTCTGCGGTCTGCAGGTCGGCGGTTAGCAGCATGAATCCCAGGTCAGCCTTGGGGGAGACGATGCTAAAGGTTAGCAGCTGCGTCGCGGGAGTGGCGCGAATCTCCTGGACTAGCGACGCGAGCGCCGTCTTGGCAGCGATCCGCTGGTTGCTCTCCAACAAGTCCCACGCGGAGTAGTCGATGCGGAAAAAGAGGTGCAAAACGTGGCGGCCTTCGACCGGAAAAACGGGATCGAGTGAGGGTATTTCCATGTGCAGTCAATCTGGTCTCGAGTATGATCGCTCTGGGTTCGCAAGACAAATCTCCTCCGTCGACCTCCGGCGAAGCATTGCATTTTGCCGGACAAAGGCAAAACTTCTGGTTCTGAGCGATTAGATCAAGCCCATAACCGGGCCGCTGACTTCCGTAGGCGCGACAAGAGCTGCAACAGTTTAGGGCGGCGGTGTGTGCGGTCGGCGGGCAGCGGCACCTTGGCGCCGGCAAAGGCAAAAAACGATTGCAATCCGCACATGGGACCGTAGTTTGCGGCGACGGAGGAGCAAATACCTATGGCAGATCTAGCAAACAAATATGCGCAAAATGTCACCGGCAAATACTTCGTGGACGATCAGTGCATCGACTGCGATCTTTGCCGTGAAACCGCGCCTGCAAACTTCAAGCGCGACGATGATGGCGGCCACAGCTACGTCTACAAGCAACCAGAATCTCCCGAAGAGGAGAATCTCTGTAAAGAGGCGCAAGAGGGCTGCCCCGTCGAAGCTATTGGAGACGACGGCGAATAGCCGGCCTGCTTACCACGTCCCTTTGTCCAGGCCTTCGCGACCGCGGAGGCCTTTTCTTTGATGCGCGGCGAGGAAATTCGCAGACGAGTGCTCGAGGAATGGCGAGGCCTCCCGGAAAATCCAGTCGCTCGGGAGCGTAGCGTCACTGTCTCCGACGCGTTAAAGAAGCTCCTCCGCAAGCTGGGACTCTCCGAGCGGCTAAATGAACAAGAGATCCGTTCTGCGTGGCGCGAAATCGTAGGCGACTTCCTGGCGGCACATTCGCTGCCGGTCTCTGTTCGGGACGGTATTTTGACAGTGCAGGTCATCCAGCCCGCCGTGCGCTACGAACTCGACCGCTCGTGGAAACGAGACATCTTGCGTAAACTGCAAGCACGCTTTGGCGCCAAGATAGTGCGTGAAGTGCGCTTCCGTGGCTAAGGAAAGTTTGGTGGTGAATCGCTCCCCGGATATGCACGTGATCATTATCAAGGGGCTGCAAATCGATGCGGTCGTCGGCGTCACGGATGCCGAGCGCCATAACTCTCAACGCCTCGAAGTCGATGCTGCCATTACTCCCTTAGAGACGTTCGCGGCAGTGGGGGACCAGATTGATCGCACGGTGGACTACCAGGCGGCAGCTCAGCAGATCATCAGGCTGGCAGGTTCACGTCCCCGGCATCTGATTGAGACGCTTGCCAGTGAGTTGGCCGAAATGCTCGTGCAAGAGTTTCGCGCCAGCCGCGCGGAGGTGGAAGTGCGCAAATTTGTCCTTCCGAACACGGAATATGTAGCTGTCCGTTGCGTAGCAACCGCGAAAACGACTAGGCCGCGCGGTGGAGAGGGAAATCGAAATTCGATCGGAAAGACTCATCCTTAGAAGCTTGGCGACTCTCTCGCGCTAAGATTTTGGCCCATAAACAAAGTCCTCCAAGCCATCAAGTCTACAGCGTCCAGGAGACGCCAGAATTTTGGGAATGAGTCCTCCAATAAAGATTTCGCCAGACCCCTTAGCTTTGCTGACGACTTTTCTTCCCTAACGTCGCCCCGTCCGTCACTAGCTCCCGTGCTCGTCCTGCCCCCGTGCTGACGGCGTCCATCTGGAATCCGCGGAATCCGCGAGTCAAGTGCCGCCCAAGCTCACTCTGGAGGGAAGTTCTCAGCTCTGGAGAGCGTCTCCCGCCTGGCGCTCCAGCGTTCCTCCAAATTCGAACTCATCGGCACCTATCGGTGAGGGGCGTTCGCAATTGCTGGCTAATTTAATATGGCGTTCTTCGCGAGAAGCGTCATGGGCGGCGTGCATGATTTCGAGCACATGGTAAGCGAGTTGACCGTTGGCGCGATGGGGCCGACCCTCCCGGATCGCCCGGGCCATGTCGGCGACCCCAAGTCCGCGGTAATTCGCCGTCAAGGTGTTGATGAGCGGCATCGTCCGCCATTCGCGCGCGTCGTGGCGCCACAACTCCACCGAGCCTCCAAAGTTATTGGGATCGGGAATGCGCAGCGTTCCCTCCGATCCATAAATTTCCATTCGCGGCAAGCCGGCTAGCCAGACGTCAAAGGTCATGAGCATTGTGCCCACAGCTCCATTCGCGAAGTCAACAACGGTGGCGATATTTGTGGGAACTTCCACGCGGATAGTGCTGCCAAATTTGGGACGGCTGGTTACCGTGCGTTCGGGAAAACTGATCTGCGCCGAACCCGTAACGCGGCTGACCGGACCAATCAAGATCACGAGAGCGGTCAAGTAGTAAGGCCCCATGTCGAACATTGGCCCGCCGCCATGTTGATAATAAAAGGCGGGGTCAGGATGCCAGTCTTCATGGCCATGGGAAATCATGAACGCGGTCGCGCCGACGGGAGTGCCAATCGCCCCGGCGTCGATCAATTGGCGGGACGTTTGCAAAGCCGCACCGAGAAAGGTGTCCGGCGCACATCCGACTCGAAGTCCCCTTTCGGCAGCAAGATCAAGGATTTTTCGGGCGTCTTCTTGTTTCACGGCCAGCGGCTTCTCGTTGTAGACGTTCTTGCCCGCTGCCAACGCGGCCATTGCAACTTCAAAGTGCGCCTTAGGAATTGTCAGATTCAGGATCACTTCAATGTCTGGTTCCGCAAGCAGCGTCTCCACTGGGAGCGCCCGAGGAATGTGAAACTCGTTCGCGCGCGCGCGGGCGCGTTCCAGGTCCATGTCGGACACAGCTGCCACTTCGATATCGGCAAAGCTGCAAAGATTCTGCAGGTAGATTTCGCTAATGTTTCCGCAGCCGACGACTCCTAGCTTTAGGCTCATGACTCGACCTCCCTCCGCGCGGCCCAGAGCAGGCCGCGCCGGACGATTTCGCGGGCCTCCGGCACATCAAAATCCTTGGCTATATGCCCGAGTGAGCAATAGAAGACTTTGCCCTCCCCCCACCTGCGCTTCCATACCACGGGCATGACCGTCCCCTCGATCCAGGGAAGGATGTCCCCGCTAAAGGTAGTCGTGGCGAGAACCTCATTCGACGGATCAACGTGCATGTCGTACTGCTCCGAATGCATCGCGAAATCCGGAATGTTAGCGGTGATCGGATCATCGTGATTAGTGATGCTGACGCGGTAATTTATAATGTTGCCAGGGTGCGCCACCCATTGCCCACCGACCATGAACTGATACTCGGTGTTGTTGCGAAAGGCGTCTGCCATGCAGCCGTGCCACCCGGCAACTCCGATGCCGCTTCGCACCGCTTCCAATAATCCCTTCTCTTGTTCGCTGGTAATCGTTCCCATTGTCCAGACCGGAACAATGAGGTCAAACCGCTGAAGTTTCTGGGAGTCGCAACAAATCTCGAGAGTATCCAAAATCTCTGTGTGATATCCTTCTGATTCCAGGCAGGTGGCAAAAATTCTGGCCGAAGGCATCGGCTCGTGACCTTCCCAACCTCCCACCACGAAGAGTGCTGATTTCATGAGAATTTCCTTGCTTATGCCTACGGTGACCCCGTCGCAAGCCTTGGGAGCCGCGAAATTGAATTTCGCAAGATTACGGCCATTGTCGACATGAACTCCGCTGCGCGAGGCAAGGCGCTCGATCGTAAAGATTGTTCTGCGCAACGCGACGAATCTTGCCGACGACATCGCGTTCGAAACGAACGCATTTTGTGCTTACTCCTTGCGTGGAGGTGTAGGCGCCCTCCGGGAGATCAAAGGACCTGATGACCCTTGCCAGACGGAGCGAAGCTCTGCATCTCTTGGATCCAAAGGGCTCCGGCGTGCGCAAAGAATAATGGAGTGACT
>CAWGQS010000007.1:0-129407 GCA_963824895.1 uncultured Verrucomicrobiae bacterium
CCGACGGTATTTCTCGAAGGGACCTCATCACGCGAGCCATCTCGCGGGACTCGGTAAGGGCAATCCCAGCGACTTTTCGATCCGACGACCCAAACGATGTTCTTTGGAAGCCGATCCTTGCCGATGGTGAAGACGCGCGGCTTGACGCTGTTGCTCGAAGACGTTAGAGATTGCATCACCAAGTAAGGGGACCGCGTTGAGGCTTTTCAGTCCGCGCGGTCTCCTTGTTTCTCAGACACGTGCTGGAAGCTGCTCATTCTTCAATGCCGTAAAACTTGAGAAATTCGCTTAGCGGGGTAGCTGACCGTTTTTTGGGAAGCTGTAAACCGACCGCTCTTCCGGTCCTTTCTCGTTACGCGGACCGGAGCCACCGACACCGGCTCTGGTGACTTCAGTCCGAGCCAACTTAGGAATTCCGTTTTGAGATAGCCGACATTCTGTGTTCCGCGACGCACCGGAGCCAACTGACCGAGCATTTCGGCGCGGGCAAGTGTACGCCGGTGGCACGGGACAAAGTCGGCTGCGACTGGCCTGGGGACGATGTAAGGCAATTGCTCGATGCTAATGGCTCGCGGTGGGAGCATCTTAGTCTTCGGATTCATTTTCTTTTTCATCAGCGGCATAATGAGAATGATCTTCTTAGACAGCCGGGCAGTTTTCCACAGATTTTTGCTGGAAAAAGTCGTACACTAGATGTACGAATTTGCTTTTGTGACAACCATAACAAAGCTAAGACAACTCCGGAAATGTATCGGAAAGCGCCAAAAGGAAATGGCCGATTGGGCTGGCTGCTCTCCGGGCTTGATTCAAAGCATCGAGACAGGTCGCCGTCGGCTTTCCACCGAAATTGCCCTGCGAATCAGCAATTCGACTGGAGTCGAGGCGACGTGGCTGATGAGTAACGACTCAGATGCGCCGATGATTAACTCGGCAGGCGAGCCGTATGATTACCACAGAGACTTCAAGCCGCGAGAGAGAGCCAAGGGTGTGAGCCCGCTGGTCACCGCCCTTCACCGCCGTTGGCGGGAGCTTCAACTGGCAGTCGCGTTCGATCTGCTTCACCGCCTACTGACAGCATCGCGGGTTAAAGGCAAAGATAGCATGAATGGATTCATGGATCGGCTCGCGAAGTTTCTCGAAAAAGAAGTGAATTCCCACGCCAGCCTCAAGAAGACCATCAAAGACGAACACAAGCGAGCCGACATGGCTGCGTTCAAGACTGGCGCTCTCGGACTCCTCGCTGCGGCCGACTTCGAACCGAGTGCAACGGTGTGTGATACGGCTCGACTGGCTCCTTAACGAGTTCGGCGCTAGAAAGCCGCATCAAAGTCGTAGGCGACGGCGGTCGGTCAAATCTTAAAAGTGAGTCTAAAGTGAGTCCAATTCCTGCGAAGACTTGCACAATAGCTTGCACTCAAGATCGTTACGTTTTCGCGCGGAAGTAATACATTATTATTGTAAGCGCCCGCCAACTTGCTGGCATGATTTTAAAGCGAGATTCGCTGGCAATGTTCTTGTTAGTCGGACTGGATAATCCGGTCAGCGCTGGACTATTAGTCTTTACGCTGCCCTTCGCATTTTACGGGCACTTACTTACTCTGGCCTGAGCGTCGGCAGTGCTTGTTCGATGGAATGGCTGCGAGAGCTTGGGAGTAACAGGCTCCAAACAGGGTAACAAAAGGTAACAATTTTTCTGCCAGAACAGCACTAAACTGCACTTTCAAATTGAACTGGCAAACCGCCGGTAAAGCCTTTATCTACTTGATTTATAACGCAATTTGGCCCTCAAAGTGAGCAGCGACCCTAACGGGACTCGAACCCGATATGCAGGCTGTTCGCACTTGCGCATTGCGGGAAGTCCCCCGCGATGCCATTGCGCCCCGCCCGTGGCAGGAGAGGCTCGCTACCGCGAGCCGGACACCGGTCTTTCTTTCCTACAAGTCCGAAATCTCGGTTGCTGACATGGCGATTTTCCATCTCTCCATTCGCCCGATCAGCCGGGCCAAAGGCCAGTGCGCAGTCGCGCAGGTTGCCTATGATACGCGCGGCAAATTGACCAACAAGCGAACGGACGAAAAACACGATTGGTCGAAGCATAAAAACGATCTTATTGAATGGCAGATCATCGGACCGCCATGCCGCCTGGCGTAGTTGCTGCCCGCGCAGAACAGGCCGAGAAGCATTGAAATGCACGAGTGGGCCGAGCGATGGATGTGGCCTTGACGCATGAGTTGAACACGAAAGCGCAGTGGAGCCTTTGTGCGGGTTCGGCCTTCTTCCAAGACACGGCCTGCACATCAGGACCCGACAAGAGAGCTCTTATCTCCTTGTCCGATGAGCTCCAATCGGACGAATCGCTCCGGGCCATTACTTCCGGGGAGGTCAATTGCTTGTTGGAAACCTTACGAGCAGTAGTCCGAATCCTCGAAATCGAGCAACGACCGCAGCAACAGCGGGCTGGAACGAATGACACCCTAGGAATGTCCAAAGCATCTTAAACAGCCATAATCCTCGGGGCAAATTTGGGGCAAGTTTTCACCCTTTCCGGTGATTTCCTGACAATTCCTGTCGCATGCCAAAACTAGGATCATTGCCCGAAGATCCTGTAGTTATCACGAAGCATGGCGGATGGGCAGGGATTCGAACCCTGGGTTCCGGTTAAGGAACACACGCTTTCCAAGCGTGCGCAATCGACCACTCTGCCACCCATCCAATTGCGAAGGAGCTGCACAGTTTCTCTAGTCTCTCCTGCCGCGGTTGGCAACTCATGGTTGTTGGTCCGACAAGCACGAGTTCGATTGGCCTCTTTGGTGTGCATGACAAATCGATCTCTCTACCAAAATTCCCGCCCATCTTCTCTGCGGTTTGGTTGTGGCGACCGGGATTACCGTCGCTGTCGCGACCTTTTTAGTGCAAGGCTTTAACGTGCTCCTGCCGGGAGATCCGACCCGCTACGAGCTCTGGCACGTCTTTCAAAGGTAAGAAAGCGAAGGATACCCCGGAAATTCCGAAGAACGCTGCGCATTCGTTGTAGCGACCGTGTCCCCACGGTCGAAAGCGGAAACACGGCGGTGGGGACACCGCCGCTACAGTTCCCGAGCGATGATTCGGAAGCTTAGAGGGATGTTATAAATTGCTCTCGCCGGCGAGACCGAAGGCCTCGTGGGCGAGGTTGGCGGCTTCGACGACTCGAGCCTCTTCGATGATCACGGCGATCTTGATTTCTGAAGTGGAAATCATCTGGATATTGACGCCGGCGTTTCCGAGGGCCTCGAAGAGGCGGGCCGCGACGCCTGAGTGTGAGCGCATGCCGATGCCGACAACGCTTAGCTTAGCGATGCCGTCGGGCTTAACAATGAGACCCGCTTCGATGTCCTTAACTATGGGATCAAGCACGTGACCGACTTTTTCGAGTTCGTCGCGGCTTAACGTAAACGATATGTCCGTCGCCCCGCTGACGGAAACGTTTTGCACGATGACGTCGATGATGACATTGGCTTCCGCGAGCGCGGTAAATATGCGCGAAGCAACACCTGGCCGGTCCGGCACGTTCGTAAGGGTGACTTTGGCTTGGTTCCGTTCAACCGAGACGCCGCGCACGACGACGTTTTCCAATCCGGGTGTCTCTTCTTTCACTAGGGTTCCTCTGTTCGTGTTAAAGCTGCTGCGGACTTCAAAGGGGACTTTGAATTTTTTCGCAAATTCGACGGAGCGCGACTGCATGACTTTGGAGCCGGAAGCGGCCATCTCCAGGAGCTCATCGTAGGTGATCACGTCGATTTTTCTGGCGGCGGGAACGATCCTGGGATCGCAGGAGTAGACGCCGTCCACATCAGTATAGATCTCGCAGTGGTCAGCTCGGAGGGCGGCCGCAATGGCGATGGCAGTGAGATCGCTGCCACCGCGGCCGAGCGTGGTGATCTGTCCCTGAAGCGTCTGGCCCTGAAAGCCTGCGACGATGCAGATGAAGCCATCTGCAAGATGTCTACGAATTTGACGGGGAGAAATATTGGCGATTTTTGCCTTGGTATGGAGTCCATCTGTCAGAATTCCGGCCTGTGCGCCCGTCAGCGAGACCGCCTTCCCGCCCATGGCATTGAGAGTCATTGCGGTGAGGGCAATGGTTGTTTGTTCTCCCGTGGCGAGAAGGACGTCCAACTCGCGTTCGGTGGGGTGGGGTGCCAATTGTCGGGCGAGCTTTATCAAATTGTCGGTAACACCTGACATGGCTGACACGACGACGACGACAGAGTTTCCGGCTTGCTGAGTTTCGAGCACGCGTCGAGCGACGTTCTGGATACGCTCAGTGGTCCCCAATGAGGTTCCACCGTATTTCTGAACGACAAGGGGCATGGTTTAATTTCTGTGCTGACTACGGTTCCCCGTCAGGCGTTTTCCAGGAGTTTGCGGATTGAGACAAGATCCGGCTCAGCCTCGACGGGCCGGTAGTCGCCGGCGGTCAACGCCGCGTCGGGATCCTTCAAACCATGGCCAGTGACGGTCAGCACGATCTGGCGCGCACCTGTTTTTCCTAGCTGGAAGAGACCGGCCACGGAAGCGGCACTCGCTGGCTCTACGAAAATCCCTTCATTCCTGGCAAGCCAGCTTTGGGCTGCCAGAATGTCTGGGTCGGTGACGATATTGATCGCTCCGTGACTTTCTTGGAGTGCCGAATTTGCGCTTGGCCAGCTGGCGGGATTGCCGATGCGAATCGCGGTGGCGACCGTGTTGGGCGACTCGATGATGCGGTTATGAAAAATGGGGGCCGATCCCGCAGCTTGGAAGCCCATCATTCGTGGCAGCGTCGTTGCCCTTCCTTGAGCAAAAAACTCGCGATAACCTTTCCAATAGGCCGTGATGTTGCCGGCGTTGCCGACGGGAAGGATATGGAGATCCGGCGCGTCTCCGAGTTCCTCGATAATCTCAAAGGCGGCCGTTTTTTGACCTTCGATGCGGTCAGGATTGATAGAGTTGACGATGGCAATTCCATCGAGTCCGCCAAGTTCGCGCACGAGCCGCAAGGCGTCGTCAAAGTTACCGCGCAGCGCGATCACTTTTGCTCCGTAGAGGTAGGCTTGCACGAGTTTGCCACTGGCGATTTTGCCCGCTGGCAGCAACACCGCGCAGAGAATTCCTGCGCGGGCGGCATAAGCTGCCGCGGCCGCAGAGGTGTTACCTGTGGAGGCGCAAATGGCGGTGCGCGCACCGCGTTCCAGCGCTTTGGAAACAGCGACGGTCATGCCGCGGTCCTTAAAGGAGCCGGTTGGGTTCAGCCCCTCGTATTTTACAAACACCTCGGCTTCGGCGCGTTCACTTAGCCGCGGAGAATGGATGAGCGGCGTGGAGCCTTCATTCAAGGAAATGATCGGTGTTGCCTCCGAGACCGGAAGGTACTGGCGAAATCGGCTGATAACGCCGCGATCATGGTGGAGTGGCGTCAGCTTCTCGCAGCGGTTTCGCGCAACTATGGATTCATGAGCCATGGTGTCTTCAGGGCTGAAGGAAAGCCGAGTTGGGCGACGAGACCACCGAAATCGCGGTTTTCATGTTCTCATTGAGTAGGCTCAGGAAAAGGATTCCACGTGAAGGAGTGCTGGGGAGTCCTTCACGCAAGGAAGCGCAGAAATCCTGGCAACCGCGGCCGCCATCGCGCCAAAAAGCGCATCATGAATCATCAAGACGAGCGCGGCAGCCCCGTCGGAGTGACTCTCCGGTTGAATGACGGACAGAATGCCGATTTCCGCTTCACCGAGCGCACCGGCAATCTGTGCAAGGACTCCAGGTCGGTCGTCGACGGTAAGCCGCAGATAGTATTTGGAGATTGAATCTTCGATGGGCTGACATTTTCCGTACAAATCATGCGAGGTGAAGCCGTAACAAAACCGCGAACTTTTCAGGCCAATGCAAGCCTCCGCCAGGTCACTCAGAACCGAGCTCGATGTGGGATCCTGCCCGGCGCCGCGTCCATAGAAAAGCGTCTCTCCCACAATATCGCCACGCACGGCGATGGCATTGTAGACGCCGTTGACCGAAGCCAGTACGTGACTCTTCGGGATCAGCGTCGGACAAACTCGCACTTCGATCGCGTTTCCGACGCCGGCCTTGATAGTCGCCAGCAACTTGATTCTATATCCCAATTCATCGGCGAATCGGATATCCGAGGCCGTCAACCTGTCGATGCCGGATACGAAAATTTTCGAAGGATCGAGCCAGAATCCATACGCGAGTGAGGCCAGAATGATCGCCTTATGAGCAGCGTCCCAACCATTGATATCCAGGGATGGGTCCGACTCGGCGTAACCAAACTGCTGGGCCTCGGCGAGCGCAGGGGCGAAGTCCATTCCCGTCTCCGTCATCCTGGTGAGAATGTAGTTGCTGGTTCCATTGAGGATGCCATGGATGCTCTCAAAGCGGTTGCTGGCGAACGACTCGCGCACCACCTTGATGATCGGAATGCCTCCCGCCACCGCAGCCTCGTAAAAGACAGGAACCTTTCTCTCTCTCGCAAGATGGAAGATTTCCTGACCGTGCTCCGCCAGGAGAGCCTTATTACCTGTCACCACAGCCTTACCGGCATTGATCGCCTTCTTGACGAATGCGAGCGGCGTCTCAATTCCCCCCATCAATTCAACAACGATGCGAATATTGGGATCTGAGATCAAATCGTCTGCATTGGTGGTGAAGAGTTCGGTCGGAGCGGCGACCACGCGCTCCTTTTTGAGGTCGCGAACCGCGATGCGGATGACTTCAAAGCGCGCACCCAGGCGCTGCGAGAGCAGGTTGCCATTTGCGACGAGGTTCTTATAAACCCCAGCGCCAACGGTGCCAAAGCCTGCCAGGCCTATGCCAATGGGTTGACTCATATCGGGCCGGGTAGTATCCGCCCCGCAAGGGAATTACCAAACGAAAATTATGCCTTTTTCCGAACCCATCCTTGATTCATGCAGCCGAAAGCGTCGAAATTGAGGCGAGCAAAATTGCTCTAGACCAACGGTCGGAAAGCGTTAGGCTCGCCGACTCCAAATTTGCCATGAAACACCGAATCGAACGGGTGTGTGAGGTTCTCAAGCGCGAGCTGGGGCAGATCATCCTGAGAGACCTGACTTTTCCGACTCCGCTGGTCACCATCAGCGGCGTGGACATCACCCCCGATCTTAAGCAAGCACACGTCTATGTGAGCGCGCTGGGCACTGATGTGCAGCGCGAAGCCGTCCTTTCCGTGCTCGAGCAGAACCGCGGAATGCTGCAGGCGGAAGTTTCGAAGCGCGTGGTGCTCAAGCATACCCCGCATCTGAACTTCAAGCTTGATGATTCGATCGAGCGTGGCTCCCGCGTGTTGAATATCCTGGATGATTTGGGGTTGGACGAGAAGAAATGAACGCTCGTTTTTCCCAGATTGCGGAATCGATCGAGAACGCGGAGAGGATTTTGGTGGCCAGCCACATTCGGCCCGACGGCGATGCGCTTGGGTCTACCATCGCCTTTGCGTTG
This sequence comes from uncultured Verrucomicrobiae bacterium, assembly GCA_963824895.1. Taxonomy (GTDB): domain Bacteria; phylum Verrucomicrobiota; class Verrucomicrobiia; order Chthoniobacterales; family Terrimicrobiaceae; genus DASTFP01. The sequence continues at coordinate 7,492 of CAWGQS010000007.1, forward strand.
TGGGTCCAAGAACTCGGGAAGACGGTTACAGCTTGGAATGAGCACGGGGTTACACAGAGATACAGTTATCTGCCCAGGCATGAGCTCATTTCGGTTCCAGACCCAGTTCCGCGGCCATTTGATGTGGTCGTAGCCCTGGACAACTCAGTGAAGAGTCGGCTCGGAACTGTGCTTGATAGTGTCGCTTCGCTGGGAACGCTCATCAACATCGATCATCACGTCAGCAACGAAGGTTACGGTGATCTAAACTATGTCGATCCAGCGGCACCGGCGACGGGACAAATAATCTACGAGTTTTTCAAGGAAATCGGAGCGCGGCTATCGTCCGATATGGCGGCAAACCTTTTTGCCGCCATCTCGACCGATACCGGTTCGTTTCAATATCCCGGAACGGACGCTCGGACGTTTGCGGCCGCGGCCGCCCTCGTGGCAGCAGGAGTGGACGTGGGAACGCTCTCGCGAAAGATGTATGACAATCAGCCCCGCCGCCGCCTCGATTTGCTCCGGCATGCGCTCAACGAGGCTCGCTTCTCCTGCGATGGACACCTCGCCAGCTACTCGCTTTCCCTCGCTGCTGTCGATCAATTAGGTGTCTTGCCAGAAGACAACGAGGGCATTATTGATCACTTGCGTTCGGTCGAGGGCGTGGTGGCCGCGGTTTTTTTTGAAGAACTGCCCGAAGGCAGGGTTCGGGTGAGCGCACGATCAAAGGATCCGCGTGTGGATGTTTGCGAGATCTGCCAAAGCTTCGGTGGGGGCGGGCACCCGCTGGCGGCGGGGGCACGAGTGCGAGGCTCCATCACAGAAGTTGAGGAAAAGTTTCTGGAAGCTGTATGTCATGAGATCCGCAATCGAAATTGACGGCGTCTTGCTCGTCGACAAGGCGCCTCGCATGACTTCGCACGACGTTGTGGCGATTGCGCGCCGGAGTTTGGGGACAAAAAAGGTAGGTCACTGCGGAACGCTTGATCCGCTGGCCACAGGGCTTCTCTTGATTACCATCGGACGTGGGACCAAGATTCAGGATTTGCTCATGAGCGAAGACAAGGAGTATGTCGGCACAATGCGGCTGGGCGAAGTTACCGATAGCCAGGACGCCGACGGGCAGATCGTTGCGACAAAGCCGGTGCCCCACTTCACGCGGGAACAGATCGAGCGGGCCTTCGCGAAATTCAAAGGGGATTTCTACCAGACGCCGCCGATGATCAGCGCGATCAAGAAAAATGGCGTGCCTCTTTACAAGCTGGCACGCCAAGGCAAGCAGATCGAGCGTGATCCCCGCTTCGTTCGCGTCTACGCTCAGGAAATCAGGGGCCTTCGCCTCCCGGACGTCGACTTTCTGGTGGTGTGCAGCAAAGGGTTCTACGTGAGGACTTACGCGGACGACATCGGGCGCGAGCTCGGCTGCGGCGCGCACTTGAGTGTGCTGCGACGCACCAAGTCGGGTCGGTTCGGGGTCGAGGATGCCGTGAGCGTCGACGAACTAAAAACGCTTCCTCGCGAGGAGCTCGTGAACCGAATCTTAAGTTTGCCGACCGTCTCGCGTCTGCGCGGTGCTTGAGAGCCAGGCAGAGATTTGAATGAACTTGGATGCTCTTCTCTCGGCCGCCGAATGAAGGTTTTTCATTCCCTCTCCGAACTGGCGCAAGTTCCTACGCCGTTGTGTGTGGCCATAGGAGTTTTCGACGGGGTCCATCTGGGTCATCAGTCTCTGATCCGCCGGGCCATGACGGAGGCGGAAAAAATGCAAGGCTCCGCGGTGGTTCTCACCTTTCATCCCCATCCCGCGCGCGTGCTCCGACCAGCTTCGGCACCCCACCTTCTCACATCGACGCCGCACAAGATTCGCCTCATCGCAGAACTCGGTTGTCGATATCTATTGCAGCTGAGGTTTGACGAGGCCTTTGCGGCCCAGCCACCGGAGATCTTCATCGAGACCTTGGTGCGATCCACAACCGCCCTGCGGATGATCTGCGTGGGACACAATTGGGCATTCGGGAAGGGGCGCGCGGGAAACGTTGCGCTGCTCTCGGCGCTGGGCGAAACGTTCGGGTTTGAGACTGTAGAAATCGAACCGGTAGAGATCGACGGCGAGCTGGTCAGCAGTACGCGCATTCGAAAAGCCGTCGAGACCGGCGATTTTGAGACGGCACGCCGTTTTCTGGGCAGAGACTACACAATTCTCGGCACGATCCAGCCCGGCGCAGGTCGGGGACGCGGGATCGGATTTCCCACGGCCAACCTTTCCGCGCACAATGAACGTTTCCCGCCTGACGGAGTCTATGCGGTGCGTGTGCTGATCGATTCGCAGTGGCTTGATGGGGTCGCAAATGTGGGTGTGCGCCCGACGGTGGGAAACGCTCTGGATCGCGTCCTTGAGGTCCACATTTTCGATTTTTCTGAGGACCGTTACGGCCACGATTTGGAAGTCAAGTTCGAGCGTTTTCTGCGTCCGGAAAAAAAGTTTTCTTCCATCGAGGAACTGCGCGCACAGATCGCGCGTGACGCTGAAATCGCACGTGAGATTCTCAGCTCGCAGTCTTCAGTGCCGCGCGCATGACGTCCAACGGCGCCGCCCTGCCGAACCAAGTTTCGAAGGACAAGGCGCCTTGATGTAGGAGCATCGAGAGGCCGTTGGTAGCCCGGGCTCCGGCGGCCTCCGCTTCCTCGATCAGGCGCGACTTTCCGGTGGCATAAACAGTGTCGTAGACCATGAGGTTCGCCGTGAGCAGTCCGGCGGGGATGAGAGGTGGATCGGTGCGTTTCATGCCGACGGAGGTGGCATTAATGACGAGGTCGCTTTTGGAGAGCTGTTCGCGGAGGGCGCGCTCTTCAAAGGGAATTGCCTCGAGGCGTTCGGCGGGACCCACGAGTCGGTCGCTCCGGAAATAAGAGGAGAGCTCTTGCGCCAGCGCTTTGGCCTTTTCGAAGGTGCGATTTACGAGCACGAGCCGCTCGCAACTTTCAAAGGCGCACTGCACGGCAATGGCACGTCCCGCGCCTCCTCCGGCACCGAGCAGCAGGACGCGCAGGTCGCGCAAATCAACATAGAATTCCTCGCGAAGAGCCCGCAGAAGTCCCGGTCCATCCGTGTTAAAGCCGATCAATCTGTCGCCATCGACGACGATCGTATTCACCGCTCCGGCTTTGCGCGCGTAGTCGTCGGCTTCGTTCACGATAGCCAGCGCCTCGGCCTTGTGCGGGATGGTGACGTTGCTCCCGAGAAATCCTGCCGCCGGCAACGCTTTCACAGCCGCAGACAACTCCTCGGGGCGGGCGTGGATTTTGACATACTGCATCTCAAGGCCACACGAACGCAGAGCAGCATTTTGGAAAATAGGCGATCTGGAGTGGGCCACCGGATCGCCAAAGACCGAGAGCCGGGCGGGCGGCGCAAGCGATTTGAACAAATCTCCTCCGGAGATGAGCTGACTGGCTTCGTAAATCGTCTCGTTCATCGCGAGGAGAATATTGTCGGCATCCGCTATTGGGCTGCGGGATCTGAGATCAGGTTGAGCCGGTTGGCATGAATTTTCTGCGTGGCGAGCTCCGCAGCGCGGTCGAACCGCTGGAGAACGCGCTCGCGACCAAGAATTTCAAGGGTTTCGTAAAGACCAGGGCCAACGGATTTACCCGTTACGGCCACGCGAGCCGGATGAACAAGTGCGCCGGCTTTGACGCCCAAAGCAGCCGCGGTTTCTTTCAGCTTTGCCTCGATGGATGCATGGGACCATTCGGGAAGATTCTTGAGGGCTTCACCCAGTGATCGCAGGCGTTCCACCGCCTCGGGTTTTAGCAGCGCAGTTCTCGAGCGCGCTCTCCTCAAAGGGATAGTTTTCAGTGAACAGGAAACTGATCCAATCAGGAATGTCGCTGAGATGCTTGACCTTCGGTTTGACGATGGCAAGCGCATCCCGCAACGCCTCGCGTGAGGAATAAGCGATGCCTGCCCTTTCCACAAAAGGAATGGAAAGCTCACAAAACCGCTCCAAGCTCATCTGCGCAAGGTATTGGCCGTTTAGCCAAAAGCATTTGTCCAGGTCGAAAATAGCGTTCCGTCTATTGATGGATTCGAGCTCGAAGAGCTCGAGAATCTCCTCAAGCGCGAGCATCTCGCGGTTATCCTTGGGCGACCAGCCGAGCAGACAGAGATAGTTGCGCAGGGCTTCTGGCGCGTAACCCGCTTCCATGAAGTAGGCAACACTCGATCCGCCATCCCGCTTGCTGAGCTTTTTACCTTCATGATTCAGGATGAGTGGAATGTGAGCAAATGCAGGCGGTTCGGCGCCAAGTGCGTGATACAGTTCGATGTGCTTGGGAGTGTTCGAAAGGTGATCTTCGCCGCGGATGACATGCGTTATTTTCATCTCCAAGTCATCCACCACGTTCACGAAGTGAAAGATCCATGAGCCATCTGGACGCCGGATCGTCATGTCCGGATGCGTCCCTGGGTTCGTCAGGTCGAATTCGATGCGACCGCAGACGATGTCTTGAACCACGACGATTTTCCGTGGTGAGCGAAAGCGGATGGCCCCCTCATCCACATACAGGTGGCCCTTGGCCTCGAGCTGCGCCAGATACCGTTGATAGACTTGCTCCCGTTGGCTCTGCAGATAGGGGCCCATCTCTCCACCCTTGTCCGGACCTTCGTCCCAGTCCAAATCCAACCATTTCAACCCGTCGTAAATGGCCTGAATGGCCTGCGCTGTATTCCGCTTTTCGTCAGTGTCTTCGATGCGAAGGACAATTTTGCCTCCCTTCTTGCGCGCGAACAGCCAGTTGAAGAGCGCGGTGCGGGCGCCGCCGACGTGAAGATATCCGGTCGGCGATGGGGCGAAGCGAGTGCGAACTGCCATTTCTTAATCCTGTAAATCCTGAGAATCCTGTCTATTGATTTTCTTGATGACTCTCCAATCCCAAGTTGACAATGATATCAAAAACGCCATGCGCGCCAGGGAAACCGTGCGGCTAAATGCATTGCGGATGTTGAAATCGGCCATGAAGAACGCAGCCATCGAAAAAGGCGGCGCGGAGGCTATGCTTGACGATGCGGAGGCCAGCGTCGTGATTCGGAAACAAATCAAGCAAAGGCAAGACTCGATTGCGGGGTTCGAGAAGGGCAGTCGTCCTGAGCTCGCGGCCGCTGAGCGGGCCGAAATAGAGATCCTTACAGCCTATCTCCCCGCAGCCTTGTCATCCGATGAAGTCATCAAATTGGTCAAAGAGGCAGTCGTGGAAGCGGGCGCAATCTCCAAACAGCAAATGGGAGCGGTGATGAAGATCGCGACTGCCAAAGCGGCTGGCCGCGTCGATGGGAAAACTCTCAGCCAAGCGGTGCAAAAACTCCTCCCTTGAACGACACAACTTCAGATCTCGCCGCGATCGTTGTCGCTGCAGGCGCAAGCCGTCGGATGGGTTTTGATAAAATTTCCGCCCCGCTCGGCGGACGTCCGCTCATTGCGCATAGCCTTTCCGCCTTCAACGATTGTGCCGATGTGGATCATATCGTTCTGGTGTGCGCGGCCGATCGAGTGAGCGAATTCGAATCCTTCCATGGTGAATTTCCCAAGCTTCGCAGCGTGGTCGCCGGCGGGAAAGAGCGCGTCGAATCCGTTTTGGCCGGCATGTCCGCGTTCACCGATCCGCGGCCTATTTTCGTAGCGGTTCATGACGGCGCGCGCCCTTTGATAACCGCAGAGGTCGTTTCCGCGTGTTACCAAGCCGCTCGTGAATTTGGAGCCTCGGTGAGCGCCGAACCCGTTACAGACACGCTCCATCGCGTCAACAATCAGTCGCTCACCGTAGAAACTGTTTCGCGGAAGAATCTTTGGCGAATGCAAACTCCCCAGATCTTGGAGCTCGCCGCCTTGGAATCGCTTCTCCAGGACGTGCATGAGGCGGGGGGGACCATTACGGACGAGATCTCTCTGCTTATTCGATCTGGCGGGAAGGCGAAAGTCGTGGAAAATCCGGACTGGAACATCAAGGTCACCTATCCGCGCGACCTCGAACTCGCAGAACTTATCCTCGAGAGGCGGCGCGGAAAATCTGCAAGATGACAAAGACATCCGGGCTGATCAAGAGTCGCTTGACGAGCCTTCCAAATGGCCTTCGCATAGCCACCTGCGAAATCCCCCATGCGGAAACGGCGGCGATGGGGATCTGGGCCGGCGTGGGGGGCCGTCACGAGTCGGCCAGGCTCAGCGGGATATCGCATTTTATTGAGCATATGCTCTTCAAAGGCACCTCGCGCCGGTCGGCTCGTCGGATCATGGAAGAAGTCGAGGGCGTCGGAGGGGACATGAATGCTTACACGGCCGAGGAGCGCACCTGCTATTACGCGGTCGCAGCCGCCGAGTTCTTTTCCCGACTTGGTGACGTGCTCTGCGATCTCTACATGAATCCAAAAATGGCCCCCTCTGACATTGAGCGGGAGCGTGGAGTTATCTGCGAGGAGATCCTGATGTATCGCGATGAGCCCTCGGCGCACGTCCAGGAGCTTCTCAATCGGCACTTTTGGCCCGAGCACCCGTTGGGTCGTCCACTTACCGGCACACCAGACACTGTCGAGAGCATGCAACGCGACGATTTCCTCTCTTATCGGGCTACCCATTATCATGCCGGAAGTACGGTCATCTCCGCCGCGGGAAAAATACGCCACGAGGAGGTCGTTGGGATGGCTGCGAGGTTGCTCGAACGAATTCCCTCCCGAAAGCCAATTCGTTATGAAAGGGCGCCGGATCATTGCCGCAAGCCGCGGATCGCTTCCGAGAGGCGTGACGTTCAACAGACCCAACTGGCGCTTGGTTTTCCGGGACCGAGTCACCACGACCCAAGACGCTACGCGATGCAGATCCTGCACATCATCCTCGGTGGGAATGCAAGCTCGCGGTTGTTTCAAGAGCTCCGGGAAAAGAGAGGTTTATGCTATTCGGTGAGCACCCATCCGTCGAGTTTCAATGATACCGGCATGCTCAATCTCTCGCTTGGTCTCGAGCAGCGCAATGTGGACAAGTCACTCCGGTTGATCCTCTCCACCTTTGCGGATCTCAAGAGACGGCCGGCTCGCGCCGCTGAACTCAGGCGCGCAAAGGAGTATGCGGTCGGAACCAGTCGAATGTCCCTTGAGCGCACCTCCGCGCAGAATATGCGTTTGGGCGGTTCGGTGCTGGTCTATGGAAAAATCATCGATCCTGACGAGGTCCATTCACGATTGCGAGCGGTCACCGAGGAAGAAGTGCAGTCGGCCGCGATCGAGTTTTTAAATCCGCGCCAGGCGACCGCCGCAATCGTGGGGCCTGCGCCGGACGAAGAGGCAATCGCGGAAATCCTCCAAGGTTGAGCACGTTCGGCGCGATCTTTGATTGGGATGGAGTAGTGATCGACTCCTCGGCGCATCATGAGAAATCCTGGGAACTTCTCGCAGCTGAAACTGGCAGGACGCTTCCGCTTGGTCATTTCAAAAGGGGCTTCGGAAAAAAGAATCAGCTGATTATTCCGGAGATCCTCGCCTGGAGCGACAATCCCGAGGAAATCGAACGGCTGGGAAATCGCAAGGAGGAACTCTATCGCCAGTTGGTTGGAGAGGGCGAGATGGCCGTCTTGCCCGGATCGCGAGAATTGCTGGCTGCTTTAAAGGATGCTTCAATCCCCCGCGCTGTCGGTTCATCCACATCGCGCACCAACCTTGAGGCGATTTTTGCTTCAACGGGACTTGGTGAGTTCTTCGACGTGGTCGTTTCTGGAGATGACGTTATCAATGGCAAGCCGGCGCCCGACGTTTTCTTAATGGCCGCTCAACTTCTTGGTATCCCATCGGAGAGGTGCGTCGTTTTCGAAGACGCTCTTTTTGGTATCGAGGCGGCGCGACGCGCGGGAATGAAAGTGGTCGCAGTGGCCACGACCAATTCGCTCGAACTCCTGGGCCATGCCGATCGTGCGGTGCAAACCCTCGCTGAGATCAGCATCGAAGAGCTGCAGAGTCTCTTCGCCTAAGGCTACCCAATCGCGGCTCGTGAAGTGGCAGGAGGCAGAATCCCGAGCGTTCGTCTGAAGCCTCTCGCCCAGGGACGCGCGTCTTACCGATTATTCGCCATCCTTGTCAGCGTCTTTGAAAGCCTCCTCAACGCTTCTCGCAGTCTCTTTCAAAGCCTGTCCAAAGCCTTGGATGGCATTCTTGGCGTCCTGGACTGCCTTCGACATTTTTGCCGTCTGGTACTCACTCCGAAGCGAAATCAACTGGTTCCTAAACTCGCCCGCGCTGGGATCACCGCGTTGCTGAAGCTCGCCGACTTGGCGTTCCAACTTGGCAAACTCCTCGTCAATTTTTGCTTGTCTTTTTTCGTCAGGGGCCGACTTGAATTCCGTGATTTCTTTGTGAAGCGACGCGACGGTTCTCTTCGGGCTGTCGCATCCGGCGAGCAACACTGTGCCCAAGAAAAGAGCGGCGAGGACGCGTTTCATAGAGAGAGTTTTAGCAGAGGCATTTTCCAGATACCACTCCAATGCGAGGTTGAGCTCACGGCCACCAGCGAACTAGATTCACACTTCGATGGCGCAACGAAAACCGCTGCTCGAGCAACTCTTCTCGAAGGATGGGGTTGTGTGTGAGACGCCCGAAGAAATGGAGGCGCTCGGCAGGGAGGTTTCCGTCCTCCTCCAGAAAGGCACCGTCATCAGTCTCGAAGGACCGCTCGGGGCGGGGAAAACCCAGCTCAGCAAAGGCGTGGCGGCGGCTCTCGGATGCAACGATGAAGCCTCCAGTCCCAGCTTCACTCTCGTGCACGAATATGCGGGCGGTCGCCTGCCGCTACATCACTTCGATTTTTATCGACTCAAAAGCTCGCAAGAACTGAGGGAGACCGGCTACGACGATTCCCTTGGCAATGGGGCGATCCTCGTGGAATGGGGAGACAAATTTCCTGAGGCATTACCCGCAGGTGCCATTCGGCTGTGTATCGAAATACTACCGGAGGGAAGACGTCGCGTCCGCGGCGCGCGAGAGCTGTGATTCTCTCCCTCGACGCCTCTACGCAACAAGGATCGGTGGCGTTGCTGAACGATCGACAAGTCGTCCGAGAACTCTTTCCTGAAACTCCTCGGGGACGTGGAGGAGACCTTTTTTGCGCTCTCGAGGAGCTTCTCCGCGAGGCACCGTGTATCCGACGTGTCGTCGTTGGAATTGGGCCTGGCAGCTACAATGGAGTTCGCTCAGCGATCGCTGCCGCGTGGGGCATCGCCACCGCGCGGGAAATCCCTTTGGTTGGAATTTCTTCGCTGCTCGGATTCGACGATGGGGAATATTGGGCCGTCGGTGACGCGCGGCGCCAACAATACTTTCTTGCGCAGGTCCGGTGCGGAGATTTTGTGACCGAACCCAGACTCCTCCTCCAAGAGCAGCTCGAAGCGGAGCTGCAAAAAATACCGCATTTGCCGATCTTCGCTTCGCTGCCGATCGAATTCCTCCCGGGTGTGATTCTGTGCACACCCAGTGCCGCCAAGCTTGGAGCGTTGGCTGCCGACTGGGCGCCCAACAACCCGCAGCCCCTCTACCTCAAGGCAGCACACATCACCACGCCGAAGAGTGTAACCGGACGACTCTGATGTCGGAGCTCCAACGCTCAGCCGAGCGCGACAGATGCTACTTCCCTACCGCTGCCAGCTCCGCAGGTGGTGTCAGCGCTTTGGAAAGCGATGCCAAGCCGCGGTATTTTTTACCGCTCTTCTTGACCATTCCGCGAGAGACGAGATTCTGAAGTTTTTCGTAAGCGCGCAGACGAAGCATTTCTTCGCCTCCGCTAGCCGCATTGCGGGCCCGCAGGCGTTCGTGCACGACGTCGAACAACTGCTTGAACTCGAACGAAGATCCTTTCTTCGACAAGGCAGCAACCAACTCTTCAGTCACCAAATCGGGAAGACGACGAGAGAACGCACTTTTTCTTTGCATAAGCATGAGCGATCAGCGTATCACACCTTTGGAAAGTTGTCATGCGAATTTTTTCCAATCGACTCTCCGACTTTGCTTTGAGAAGCATCTGCAGCGCCCGTCCTCAAAGGCAAAAGATTGCACGGCCAGCCCACCATCCGCATCTTTTTCCATGATGGTTCAAGCGGCGAGTCGACTGGCAAAACGGACCAATTCGCCTGCCAATTCGTCAATTCGTTTGGCGACTTTGCCGTCGGTGACAGCTCCATTGCGGAACGCTGATCCGACCGCGTAGACGAAGCGCGGAACGACCACACATCGGAAATCGAGCATCAAGCTGTTGGCGATGCTCATCACAGACATGTAGCTAGAGTATCCCCCGGCGGCGTTCAGAAAGCCGACCACCTTATCCTCCCACGCGCTTCCGGTCAATTCGATGAGGTTTTTGACCGCTGCGTTCAGGTAGAAGTTGTAGACGGGCGCGGCGATCAGAATTCCTTTGGCCGCCTCAATGCGCGCGCGCGTCCTTTCAACATCCGGATGGGAATAAGCAGAATCGCCGTCGCACATCGGCAATTGAATTGCCTGCAAGTCGATGAAGTCGACGTCAGCGCCGAGGCCCTGCAAGGTTTTTACCGCATGCTGGGCCATCTGGCGGCTGAGGCTTTCGGGATTCAGACTCCCACTAACCAAGGCGATGCGGACGGCATTTTGCATGAGAAAGATGTTGGCAAATTCTTGCTCGGGCTACTTGAGAAATCCTTTGGTGATTAGCGTCCAACATTTACTGGCCTGTCGGACACGCGCAGTTTGGCGGCTGATCGGCAGCCGAGCCTTGCCCCTTCTCCCAATCACTTCGCACGCTTAACGGAGATCGTTTGCGGCACGAAGATAGGACGCTGAACGGAGCTTTGCGCCGCCGCCACACTGAGTTGGAACTGGCGCTGATTAAGCTGATTGATAATTTGGCTCATGGCTGCTTGATTTAGGTCGGCCGATGCTCTCAACGGTCCTGGCGCCTGCACGGGGCGTACAACTGGCGTGATGGCGGGGGGCATAGTGATGAAAGCCGGCCCAGCCAAAGCCGAGCAGCCAAGCGCGGCCATAAGGCAAATCCACCCGGCAAACCATTTCACAAGTAACGGTAAGCTCGGCCGTGTCCTTTGTAAACCTGAAGTCCTACAATGCGTCAGGGAAATAGGTGAGGACGAGGGCCGCGAGGCCAAGAAAGAGAAAGAAGCCCACCACGTCAGTGACGGTTGTCAGCATGATCGCGGAGGCGAGCGCAGGGTCGATCCGCAGCGCTTTCAGACCGAAGGGAATGACCACTCCAGCTACGCCCGCGGCGATCATGTTCAAGACCATCGCGGCAAAAGTGATCGCGCCGAGGACGACGTCGTTTTTCCACAACCAGGAAACTCCACCGACGACGACACCAATCGCGAGACCGTTGAGAAGTCCGACAAGGATTTCCTTGATGAGGATGGCCCGATGGTGCTTCTCGGGCACCTCTCCGAGGGCGATAGAGCGAACGATAATCGTCAGCGTTTGAGTTCCCGCATTTCCACCCTGGCCGGCGATGATCGGGAGAAACACGGCGAGGACGGCATATTTGGCAATGGTGCTTTCGAAAAGGGAAACCACCCATCCGGCGAGAAAAGCGGTGGCCAGATTAAAGAAGAGCCACGGCAGACGATTGCGCACCGAATGCCTCCAAGGAGTCTCGGCCGACTCCTCACCGGAAAGGCCCACCATGCGCTGCATGTCCTCGGTGGCCTCTTCTTCCACAATATCGAAAACGTCGTCGGCGGTGACGACGCCGCGGAGCCTTTGGAAATCATCAACCACAGGCATGGCGCTAAATCCGTAGGCGCGAAAAAGACGCGCTATCTCTTCCTGGTCGGCGTGCACGGAAACCGCCCGCACCCCGGGGACCATAATGTCGCGGATCTTCCGATTGGGTGCACTGAAAAGAAGGTCGCGAACGCGAAGGACACCACGCAGCCTATACTCTGAATCCACCACGTAGATGTAGAAGATGCCATTAGGCAGATTCTCCTCCTCGCGTCGCAGCATTTCGATGGCCTCCGCGATCGTGAGATCGTCCGGGACCGCAATGACCTCCGTCTGCATGATACCGCCCGCGGTGTCTTCGGGATACTGGAGGAGATCAGTGATCTGCTTGGCTTCCTGCGCGGACATGCCGCGCATGATCTCCCGCAGCTTCGCCGCCGGGAGATGACCGAGAACGTCCGCAGCGTCATCGCTGAACATTTCCCGCACGATTCCGCAAAGCTGCGAGATCGGTATGGATTCGAAAAGGCGCACCTGAACGTCTTCGGGCAACTCTGAGAGGACCTGCGCAGCCTTGGGCTGCGGGAGAGAGCGCAGAACGTCTTCGATTTCGGCGAGAGGAACGTCCCGCAGCTCTTCGGCAATATCTCTGGGATGCCTGTTTTCCAGGTCAGCGCGATTCACCAGATTGTCAGGGGGCTCTTCCGGAAGACGCTGATCTGCCATCCCTGGAAAAATAGAAAAGTTTCGCGGAGAGACAATGCAAACCGCCAGGGCGCACCACCGCGCCTCCATCGACATCATGACACTTCCGTAACATGCGGTCGTCGGTCGAGCAGCGCATCACGAACTCCGTTGAATCGCTCGGAGCTCGCAGCAGTAAATTGCAGGGGGGCCTACTTGCGCAAGAATACGGACGTCAGACGCACGACGTCCTGCATATCCACGTCTCCGTCCCCATCGGAGTCAAGAAACTGGGAAAGGATGGGATTCGTTTGGGACCCGGTCTGTGCGACTGGAGCACCCTCGCCAGTCGGAGGCCGGACTCCGGCGGCGGCGCCCGAAGGTGCCGAAGCGGCTGCTGGACGGCCGGACTGGAGGAGTCCGATGATCGCTGGAAGAACGACTGGCAGAAGGCGTAGGATAACATTTGCATCAAGTCCGGTCTTTTGCTCAGCGTGTCCGACCATTTGATCCATTCGATTTGCGCCCAGGACTTGCCTCAATTGATCGGGGGAATTAGCGCTTTGCTTAAGCTCTTGCAGGAGAGAATCGACGCCTTCGGGGCCAGCGACAGCTTGTTGCTCCCGCAGCATGGGCTTCAAAAAGCCACCGATGAGGCTTGCGATTTGATTTGTGGATGATCCGCCGCTTCCGAAGGCAGATGAAAGGCCTTCAAGATCGCTCATCTGAGTCGAGCGGGAAGGATCATTTAGGGAGGCAAGGACAGTGTCGAAGAGGTTCATAGTTTCTAAGGTTAGGTGCGACTTTGGGAATAATAGGATTAAGCGCTGTGCCTATAATAGCGTTGCGGATGAAAATAGTAGGGCCTTCCTCCTAGTAACATCCGCGCGGATTTCAGTAGAGGAAAAAAAGGGAGTTTGTTCGGCGTCGCCGCGGGGGATAGTTGGACAGCGAAAGATTCGACCAGAGCGGGGGAGAAGAGTAGATCTGCTCGGGGGAGGATCCTCACACTCTTCTAATAAGCCCTCCGTTTGGTCCTTGTCAAATGCGCGATCTTCCGACCAGAGAAAGCGCCGGTTTAGTTATGCTCGCACGAACGTGAAGGTGGCCTATAAGAACGAACTCTTATGAGCACTCTCACGGAAACGTTTGTCGATCTTTCAACCTCGCGTGGAACCATGCGCGTGCATCTCTTCGTGCCGCAAGCGTCTGGCTGCCACCCTGGTGTTGTCTTCTATTCGGAGATCTTTCAAGTCACCAACCCGATCCGTCGAATGGCTTCTGCCTTAAGCGGCCACGGATATGTCGTCGCGGTTCCGGAGGTTTATCATGAATTTGAGCGGCTTGGAACGGTGCTCGCATACGACCAAGCCGGTTCCACTCGGGGCAACGAGCTGAAGTACACAAAAGAGCTTGCTTCCTACGATGAGGATACCGACGTGACGGTGAAGTTTCTTCGTGAGCATGAAAGCTGCACCGGTCGCGTCGGAAGCTACGGTGTTTGTCTGGGGGGACATCTTGCCGTCAGGGCGGGCTTTCATCCCGAGGTGAGCGCAGTAGCTGCCTTCTATCCGACGGATCTTCACTCGAGCTCGCTCGGCGCTGGTAAACACGATGACACTTTGGAGCGGTTTGGAGGAGTCAAGGCTCCTTTTCTTTTCGTGTGGGGCCGGCAGGACCCGCACGTTCCGCTTGAGGGAAGAGTAAAGATCGCCCAGCGACTAAACGAAACGGGAGCGGAATTCGAGTGGCACGAGTTTAACGCCGCTCATGCGTTTCTTCGTGATGAGGGACCGCGGTATAATCCGGCGCTGGCGCACGTCTGCATGAGCCTGCTCCTCCGTTTCTTTGGCGAGAAGTTGATGGCCGACCAAGCCACTCTTGGCCAGCCGGCGATGTGAGTCGCGCTGCCAGCGCTTGATTCCCGGGGTCTCGCCTACGCTGGTTTGGAGCTGCGCCGCTGCTTGGGCGTCAAACGGCACGGTCCATATGAGCTGGGGGCGTCGCCAGGGATTGTGCTCCCGTTAATCTAGCGACCGCGGGTCAGCCTCAAAAGTACTGATCGGCAACCGTGGGCTCTCTGGTCGAGGTGAGCTGATTGGAGCCGCGGCATAACACTTGCTCGCGGCTTTTCTTTCTTGGATTCTGATTGAATATTTTGGGCGATGGATGCCCCCGCGAATGTTCGCTCACAAACAAAGAAGATTACGTATGCGCTGCTGATCACGGCATTGTCTCCGCTGCTACCGCAGATCCTCGGAAGCGCGTTCAACATTTGGTATAACGTCATCATTGTTGATCCGTTGTTGACTACGGCCGCGCTCCAACAGCGCTTCCTGAGTACCGTTATTGTTTACAACAGCATCTGTTATCCGGTTGTGGCGTATCTCTGGCTACGCTTGGTCTATTCTCTTCGACCGGCGCTTACCAAAATCGAACGTGGCGAGCCGATCTCGGAGCCCATGCTGCAGGCGGCGCGGCGACGTGTCATTCATTTGCCATTTCTTGGCGCGATCATCTTCGGCTTAGCCTGGCTGCTCTGCATACCGATCTTTATTTTTTCACTTGCGCAGGTGAACCACGGTTTGGACTCGCGACTGCTTTGGCACTTGCCGGTTTCTTTTGGAGTGTCCGGCTTCATTTCGCTGACGCATAGCTTCTTTCTGGTCGAACTGGCGAGCAACTGGGGACTCTTTCCGGTACTTTTTCAGCGTGCCCGCGCCGATCTGACGCCGGGAGCGAAAACTCTTTCGTTGCGAGGCCGAGGGTTAATCTGGGTGATCTCTGCGGGCATTTGTCCGATCGGATCCTTACTCTTACTGAACTTTGCGCCCGCTTCGGCCGAAAATGATCAGCAATGGCTGGCGGTCTTTGTTGGGAGCATAGGAATAGCCTTCGGACTCTGCACCGCCATGATGATCAGTCGACTGTTTCTGGAGCCGATCGACTACCTGCGCTCGGCGGCCCAAGCCGTGGCGCGAGGCCGCCTCGACGTAGAGGTGCCACTGGTCAGGGCGGACGAGTTTGGGCTGCTCATCGGCGAGTTTAATCACATGCTCGTAGAGCTTCGTGAGAAGGAACGGCTTCGCCGGACGTTCGGCCTGCACGTTGGGCAAAAGGCTGCCGAGACAATCCTGGCGCGCGACCCCGGTCTCGGCGGGGTGGAGGAGATCATTACGGTCATGTTTGTGGACATTCGCTCCTTCACCGCCATGAGCGCTGCCGCAACCCCCCGCCGCGTTGTCGAGATCTTGAACAAGTTCCTCCGCGTGATGGTCCAAGTGGTCGAGGAGCGACATGGCGGGATGGTCAACAAGTTCCTCGGCGATGGTTTTTTGGCCCTCTTCGGCGTTGGTGGAAGCTTGAGGGCTCACGCCGACGCGGCTGTGGCCGCCGCCCTCGACATGCTTCGTTCATTGCCGCAATTGAATCGCGAGCTGGCTCTCCGCGGAGAGGCGGCCCTCGTCATCGGAATCGGTATTCATACCGGTCCTGCTATCGTCGGCAGCATCGGCTCGCCCAACCGGCTCGAGTATACCGCGATCGGAAGTACCGTGAACTTTGCCTCGCGAGTCGAGGGGTTGACAAAGGAACTCGGCACCCAACTCCTCGTTACCGAATCCACGAGAAATCGGCTAAACGCAGGAATTGCCTTTATGGATTATCCGCCCCAGAGGATTCGCGGCGTCCAAGGAGCGGTAAAGGTCTTTTCCGTGATCTGCTAATCTGGCTGCACGCTCTGCGCGGCCTAATGCCCCTCAGCAGAACTATTTCAGTTCTGCTTGGTGAAACTCGGTCCAGTCGTCGAGATTGTTAAGGTTGACGGCGTCGCGCCGAGCCTTGTCGTCGTCGGGGATATTCGCCGCTTTCAGCACCGAGATTCTCGTTTCATCATCATGATTGAAGCCGGCGATGGCACCGTTGAGTTTATCGATTGAAGCTTTGTCGAGTGTCGCTCCGGACTGCTCACGAACCCACGCTTCAAATTGCGGATAGGAAGGACGTTTCTCGGAGATGAAAGAAATGACCGCATCGCGCTTGAGGTTGAGACCATCGATGACCATTTGATCGAATCCATCGCCGACGGCGGGATAGCCGTCTGCAAGTTTGCCGCGAGCGTCTAGAGACACTTTGAGCCAAAGACGCGGTAAATGCAGAACACCGAGAGGCCCGGCGATGCCAGAGCTGAGGAGGGGAACGAATTTTGACATAGTGAACCAAATAGAACGCATCATGGACGCGAGGTCAATCCAAGCGCGGGACGACCACGTTTACGCCAGCCGGAACTCTCTTCCCGGGCTACCGTTCGCGGCCAGCCTGCTTTGAAAAACGGCAGCCGCGGGTCGTCGGCTCAAGGAAGATTTCGCAGGCGTTAGAGGCGTTAGTCCACGCTCAGCGGAACGAGTTGCTGCGCGGCCACAAAAAAGCCACGGCCCAAACTGCGCTTAAGAGTCGGAGAATAATAAAGCGAGGAAGCAACAGCTTTCACCAGAGCTTTCGTCTGGTCCGTCCGTTCATCTCAGGAGAACGGTCAGCTACTGAGTGGAAGCGCGGCAATTTGCAAGTTCGCGCTGGTTTATCGCGGCGAGCCTGGCTTGCGCACATCAGCTCTCCCCTTCCCAGGGAGCGATCTCCCTTGCTTTCGAAGAGCTTTCAAGTCTTCCGAAAAAGCCCGGAGAGCTTTCGGGACTCCCTTATATTGCTTTCCGGCTTTCTTTACCCGCCCCTGCTGGACAAGATCCTGGAGCTTCTCGTAGGCACGGAGTCGGAGCATTTCCTCGCCACCGCTGGCGGCGTTCCGAGCTCGAAGTCCTGCGTGGACGATGACAAAGAGCGCCTTGAATTCATACGCCCGTGCGTCGAGCAAGACGGCTACCAATTCTTCGGTGACATTATCGGGACCTCGCCGCGAAAACGAGCTGAACTTCAAACCCATAACAACTTATACCACACGTTGGCAACAATGGGAAAGGCATCATGCCCGATGAAGAGACGAAAGAAGCGATAGGCATGAAAGCGACTTGAAATATCCAGAAACTATGCGACCTAAAACTAGCAAGGTTATCTCCACTGGTTTCGCTGCATAAGCGAAATTGGTTCTCGAAAAATAAGAGAAGAAACAGTGTGAGCCGACCTTGCTGCTTTTTGTCCCGGCAGGGCCCTATCACCTATCGGTAGAGATCTTGAGAGGCCTCATTTCGACGCGCCAGATTCGGCGCGGAGTGCTGAACCCGCGAAATTGCACATCCTCCGGCCGCGGCACAAGTTCGCATTGCTTTAGGAATTCGCTCGTTTCCTGGCGCTGGTAAATTTCGTCCGAGACGACGAGGTCGCCTCCTTGGCAGCACGAGACCATCCGTGAAGCAAGGTTGATGGTGGTGCCGAAGAAGTCTAGTCGATCATTGGCGTTTACGGCCAGACATGGTCCTGCATGGAGGCTGGCTTTGAGCATCAAGGGGGCGTCCCGAACATCTTCCGCGAGTTTGCGATGCATGTCGCGGACCGCCTCCAAGGCTTCATCTACGCGGCTAAAGCAAGCCATCACCGCGTCGCCTATAGTTTTCACGACGGTCCCATGATGGTCGCGAACAGCCTCTGTTAAAATGGCGAAATGATCCCGAACTAGGGCGTAAGCCGGAGCGTCGCCGATGCGGCGGTACATCGCGGTGGAGCCATGGAGATCAGTAAATAACACAACCTGCGATCCCACGGTGATGTCCTCATTGGGAGAGATTACCTCGTGCGCGAAGAGGTCGCGAAATTCCTGCCAGTTCGTCACCCGCGCAGCTGTCAGAATGTCCTCACTCCATCCGATCTGATCGAGGCTTAGCAGAACGCCAAATGAATTGGGATTGTGCACACGAGCCACGCTATTTGCCGAATCCGGATGCCCATATTGAATCTCAAAGCCTGATGCATTTGTGCGGATGAAGGTGGGCTTCGTCTCGTGGAGCTCTTCGGGATCAAGCGTAATCGATCCTTTTACCTGCGGGGAACGCAAGCGAAACGGCCGATGGAGGGGCGGCAGCTTCCAGATGCGTTCTTGGCCAGCCTCCAGCCATATTTGGCTAATCACATGAGGCTTTCCGCCTGGACCGGCTAGACAAAAGGTCTGCTCTTCACGAGGACGGACCGCTTCGTTAATGGCAAACTTGAGCTCGATCGATTTGTCAAATTCGGCGTCGAATTCGATCTGGCACACATCGCAGTGAGAAGTTCGCGAGATCCCGCTCAACGAATGAACCAGCTTGTCTCGGGTCGAACGGCAGTTTGGGCACAGGATCTCCCAGCGAAAATCGAGAAGACCACATCGGGTCGCGTGCAAAAACAAGGTGAGGACGTCCCAGCCATCACGATGCCACTTCTTGGCCATTGCGAACGGACGAATGTGGGTAAGTTCGACGTCCGGAGACTCTCGTAGCAGTGCCTCCAGAAGTTCGACGCGATCGGCCGACAAGCCGATCCGGCGCAGCTTGTCGAGGCCGGTCCTGAGGGCAGATTCATTGACAGAATGCACCGTCAAGCGTGGCAGGGCGACTGACTTTTGCCCGCGGAGGAATTCTTCTACGTGGCGCATTATCGCGCGGACATCGTGCCTCGTCTTCGGGAAAACGAGCTTTTCGGTCATCCATTTCCCGAGCAGGTTGCGGGGAAGAATCTCCGCAGTGATGATGGCATGTGTTCCGCTCGGTTGGGCATGGAGTTCCAGAGTTACCGAGGCTTCGCGAAGCGGGCCGCTCTGGAGGATGCGCCTGACGCGGTAAAATTCGGGCTCCAGCCATTCGAAGGGCAGTTCCTGCCAGGTAATCTCGATCCCGGCGATTCGGGCGCGAGCGATCGTCGAACTGCCGCCTTCAGCTCGCGGTCGAAACTCGTATCGGACCGCCGGCAGCCCGAGCGCACGATTGAACCAGTCCGTATTGCCGAGCACGGGCCAGACAAGCTCGGGGGGGAAAGCCAGGTTCTGCTCGCTCCGAAATTGAATCACCTGCTCCACGAGTCTTTTGGGACTTTACGGGTTCGATTTCTGCCTTGACCTCGCTTGCCCGACGTTGCCGCGAATGTTTATCTCGCAGAGATGAAACACACAGCTGACGTCTCTCCAGGGCAAGGCGATAGATTGCATGCGTTTGGTGAAGACGTTATCGTCCATCTAGGCGGCGCGCAAACGGGAGGAAAGTTGACTCTCTGAACCAAAGTGACTTCGCCGGGCGGCGGGCCGCCGCCGCACTCCCACGCAAACGAAGACGAGGTCTTCTTTGTTCTCGAGGGAAAGATGTCGTTCTTGCGTGACGGCACTTGGCATGACGTGGATCGTGGAGGGGTCGTGTTCATGTCCAAGAAATCGCTCCACACCTTTAAGAATATCGGCGACACGCCCAGTCGCATGCTAATTGGGACGATGCCAGCGGGCTTTGAGAAATTCCTTGCGCGTTGTGCCGAGGAATTTGCCAGACCAGAAGGTCCGGATCTGAAACGGATCGAAGCCATCGGGCTTGAAAGCGGCATGCACTTCATGGCGCCCTTATAGATTGGCCCTCGCTGGACCACGCGGTGCTCTGATAGGCTGGCAGATCGATCTCTTGCAAAAGACTTCCAATCCCTCCAGGGGGACCGGTCAATCGGCAGGGCGCCTGGGGGCTCTTTCTCTGCTGATTTTCGGGCTCGTTATCGGCGCGCTCATTTTCGCTCTTGGTTCCGACAGGAAACCGGCGGCCCCTCCGATCTCTCCGAGCGCCGAATCGATGGAGGAAGACGCACTGGCGCTTCAGAACAAGGGAGAGTACGCGGCTGCTGAAGAACTTTTCCGCAGATGTCTGGCGGAACGCCAAAGAGCGCTTGGCCCAGACCATATCGATAGCCTTGCGGCGATGAATAATTTGGCCAACTTGCTGCACGAGCGCGGAAACAATAGTGAGGCGGAGACTCTCCATCAGCAAGCGTTGCAAACTCGCGAAAGGACCCTGGGGCCTGATCATCCGCATACTCTGGCGAGCCTGAACAACCTGGCGCTTGTCCTCAAGGCCAAGGGCAACTTTGCCGAAGCGGAACCGTATGCCCGTCGTGCCTGGGAAACAATGCGCCGAACGGCTGGACCGGAAAGTCCCGACACGCTGAGGTGTCTAAACAATCTTGCCAACTTGCTCTCTGACCATGGCGACTACGTCGCGGCCGAGCCCCTCTACCGACAGCTAGTTGGCGCCCTTGAGACCAAGCTTGGCCCTGAAGATCCTGCGACGCTCGCCGGACAAGGAAACCTCGCGAACTTGCTTCTGCGCAAGGGGGAGCCATGGGCTGCAGGATCCATTTACCAGCGTTGCCTCGAGATTCGTGAGCGCGTCCAAGGCGCTGCCCATCCGGAAACCCTCCTTGCGCTCAACAACTATGCAGCATTCCAATTGGAAACGGGCAGTTATGGAGAGGCCGAATACCTCTTCCGCCGCTGTGTGGAGGCCCGTCGCAAAGCATTGGGGGAGGACCACCCAGATACCCTCGCCGCGATGGAAAATCTCGCTCGAACCTTGCGCAAGCAGGGCAGGCTCCAAGAAGCGGAGGTATTGGCCCGAACTGGAATTGGCGCGCGTGAACGCGTTCTCGGACCACAACACCCCGATACCTTCGGCAACATGGCAACACTTGCCGACGTTATGCGGGATATTGGAAACCTGGCCGCTGCAGAATCCCTCTATCAAAAAGCGCTGGACGGTCTTGAGAGCTCCTTGGGACCGGTTCATCCGGAAACCTTGCGCGTGCTCTACGAGTATACTGTTCTTCGAAAAAACCAGCCTCAGGAAATTGAAGCGCGTCGCCTGGCCTTCAAGCTCATGACGGGCGCTCGCCGAACTCTTGCTCCAAATCATCCCGACCGGTTGAAATATCAGCAACTGCTCGATTCGCTGCGCTAGTTTTGCTCTCTGCCAAATGTGGTCAGTTGCTGCTTGGCGCGTCCTCCAGGTCGCTCCTACTTGACGCTTGGATCGAGGTTCGTAGGGTAAAAAGTGGAGTATGAAGGCAACCAAGTTCAAGCTACCGAAAAGCGAAGTTGAAACTGAGGCTGAGTTACACGCCGAAGAAACTCGTCGTGCAGTTTCAGCGGCCTCGAAGGGCCAGCAGGCGGGGCCGAAACAGTCGAATCAGCGCAAGAAAAGCCACCGCGCGTCCTGAGAGCGTAGAAAGCCGGGATGCCAAGTTGGCGGGCATCGGTCGCTCTCTCAGCAAGAGAGGCGTACCGCCCGGCGGGTTGCGCCCTAGCTTCCGGAGCGTGCTCGAGGCGTCATGTCAGGATGGAAGCAGCGACATCGACTATCGAGCAGGTCCCACGCGCCCAGTTCGTACCGATCCCCCCTCGATGAGAAGATTACCGCATCGCGGGCACCATGTGCTGCCGTCGTGGAGGCGCGGCCGCAGGAAAGCGATGGTTCTTAGCTGACCGACTTTGCGTGACGCGGAGTTTTGTCACTGGGAAATACGGTCGGTCAATCCACCCTTGGCCAAGCGAGTTTCATGACCGCACCCCTTAGCCGCCGCTTCAGCTTCGCGCCCATCTTGCTTCCGGCCGCGCAATCTTTACCCTATGCAGGGAATGTCGTCGGCTTCGCTTTGTTCGCACACTAAGGTCTTTGTCTCCTACAGCCACGATAGCGAGGAGCATCGTGAGCGCGCGCTCGGTCTGGCGCAACGACTTCGTGCCGACGGCTTCGATACGATGATCGATCGTTATGTCGAAGGCACTCCTGCCGACGGTTGGCCTCGCTGGATGCTCGATCAGATCGAACGGGCCGATTATATCCTCATCGTTTGCACCCAGACCTATTACTTGCGCTTTCGTGGGCAGGAAGCTCCGGGTGTTGGCAAGGGCGTCGATTGGGAGGGTGCAATTATCACAAACGAACTCTATGATCAGAAATCGATCTCGCGCCGTTTTGTCCCGATCCTTTTCGATAGCAAGGATAGGGCTTACATTCCGGAACCACTCCGCGGATTTACTCACTACCTCCTTACCAACGGCAGGGATTACACGGATCTGACCGACTACCTCGCCAACGTGGCGGGCATTCAACCGGGGAAACTGGGGCCGCCACCGCTCCGCACTCGCAAGACCGTCCCGCCACTCAAGTTCCCCGAGACAGATGGCACCGACCGCAGTGCGAAGGATCCAGTTCCGCGACGTTTCGCAGCGGTCGTCGGAAGCGTTCCGCCGATCGTTATGCGTGAGGGATTCAAAGATCGCCAGCATGAGGCCTCCCAAATCCTTAGCCTTCTGACTGCCGGGAGCGATGTGCGACTGGTGAGCATTATTGGTCCACCCGGGGTAGGAAAGACCGCGCTTGCCTGCCATGTGATGCAGAATATTGGCGACCGTCCCGGCAAGCCCACAACATGCATCTTCTTGTCAAAGTCTGAAGTCACCTTTGACAATCTCCTCGAGTCCCTCGCAGCCGCCCTGCCGAGCGAAGCCGCTGAGAGGTTGCATGAGACACTCCGCAACCCAGGCATTTCCGAATCTTCAAAAATTCAGGTCGCAATCTCGCAAATGGTAAATCTCTCGGCAGTTGTCCTCTTGGATAATCTGGAGACGGAAACTGATCCCAACGGTTTGCTCCGAGATCGCGCCTTGCAATCCTTGCTCGAAAGCCTCATCCGCCGACAGCATGGCGTGAAGTTCCTCGCCACCTCCCAAGGCTTGTTGGAGATCTCGGCGGACTTGCGTCGCATGTATGAATCGATTCCGTTCGAAGCGGGGCTGCCCGAGAGCGATGCTGCCGAATTCCTGCAGGAGATGGACTCTGATCGGATGCTGGGAATTGCCGCCCTGGCTAGCGACAATGCCGTTGTCCGCGAAGTCGTCCGGAAGACTCACGGTTTTCCGAAGGCACTGGAATACATCGTGGGACTGCTAACGAAAGATCGGTTGCTAACCTTGGAGAAACTTGCGTCGGACAAGGACCTTTTAGAAGGCGAAGTCCAGGCGAAGCTTGTGGCCGCGGCGAATCAGCGGCTCAAGGCGGCCGGGCAACGTGTGATGGAAGCGGTGGCGATCTTCGATCAACCAATTCGACTGGAAGTAGTCGAATTCCTGCTGGCAGGCGTCCCTGGCGAGTTGGACATCAGAGCGACGATCAACCAGTTGGCGATTGGCCGATTCTTGAGCGTTGATCGTTCGACTCAAATGGTTACAGCGCATTCTCTGAATCGAGTTTACTACCTCCGAAAGTTGGCCGAAGGCGATTCACCGACCATCGCCGCACTTCACCGACGCGCCGCCGAGTGGTTCCGCAAGACCTCTCCCGCCTCCAACGAGGCGCAATCCTTCGAGGACATCCAGCCTCGCCTGAGCGAAGTCGAGCATTTGATTGCCGCGCAGGACTATGAAGCCGCGGCGGCTGCACTCAATGCTATTGATCCCGTTCCTTTGTCGACGTGGGGCCATCACAAGACTTCCATCGCGATCCGGACGCGACTCGCAGCTCGGCTCACAGGCGCCGGCAATATCACCCTCAACGCTGCGCTGCTGGCGATCGCCCTGGTCCGGGATGGCCGATATGACCAAGCTTTGCGGGAGCTGGACGCGGTTGGCATCCGGATTCCTGAAGCTGACGAGCGGACCCGAGCATTCGTCCTCACCGCAAAGGGTCAGGCCATGCACTTCCTGGGGCGGAATGCAGAAGCCGCGCGTGAGCTAAGCGCGGGTTGGGAGCACTGGAAGCACTTGCACTGTGAGCGCGAACAGACCGACACAATTTTTTTTCTAGGCAAGTCTCTCTACAAGCTCTGCCGATATGGTGAAGCCTGGGCACGATTTAAAGAAGCTCAGAATCTCGAGGCTGGCCCCCGTTTTCGTCAAACAGCATTACTTGGGCAGGGCTATATCCATCTTGACCGCGGGGATTTCAACAACATGGAAGCTACCTGCGAGGAGGCCTACAAACTGGCTCGTGAGACCGGGAACGTTTTTGCAGCCGCGGAGGCCGGAGCCTACTACGCCTTGGCCTTGAGCTATCAGGGCGATTACGACAGAGCCGCGGAAGAGCTGAAACAAGTCTTGGATCAGGCTCGCAAGCTGGGGCGGAACCAGTGGCCAGAAGCGTTCGCCCTCGGCAGTTTGGCAAATAATAGCATGGCGGCGGGCAAATTCGCGGAGGCGGTCCAGCCGGCGATGGATTCGCGGGACATGTTTAGAGAGTTGTGCCACCCGCCCGGCATCCAATTCATGGAGACAATTATCGCCCAACTGGCACTCCACAATGATCGCTTTTCCGAGGCACGGGAAATCGCCAATGCAGCGCTAAAAAACAATGATGTTATCTGGAACAATTTTTACATCTGCCTGCTTTCCGCGATCGCATCCCATCGCATCGGCGACAGGACGACGGCGGTCGTCACCTACGAACGCACTTTGGAACATTGCCAGGAGGCGAACTGGAACGAATACTATCGTGCCAGGCATATTGCCGCGGTAGCGAGTGTCGGGTTGGCGCTAATGAATGGCGAGCGGCGGCTCTCAGCGAGTCCGCGGAGCCATCTCCAAGTTGCGCTGTCCCTTTCCCGGGCCCGCGGGGTTTGCGATCGCACTCTAAGTCTCGTCGGCCTAATAGACCCGAACTGTTCGTCTCCGGTCGTGCAGGATGCGACGGCCTTGATTAAGAATTCCTAACAACAATCCTTGTTGGCTCGCCGTAGCCACACTGTTGGCACCGATCCGAAAACGGACGAATAGGCTTCGCAGAATTCGGAAATGAAGGCGGCCTGAAGCTCAGGCTCGGCGTGTTTGGGATAATGATGAATAAAACGCCCAGCCGCGTTCGCGCAAAACCGCTGATACTCCTCCGTGAAGAGGATGAAGCTATGCCACACATGGTCCAAATCCTCGCTAATCATCCGCAGTCCGGAGAATCCCAATAACTTTAGGGCAATCCATCGCCGCATTTCATAGACGGCCGTTTCGACGAGAACAGGCGCGACAATCTCTGGATGCTTCATGAGATAATCGCAAAGGAACGAGAGATCGTAATCGTCAATTCGAAAAAGAGCTTCGACCTGCTCCTCGGTCAGTGGAAAGTCGCTCCGAATTCCCAGAGGACCAAAGTTCTTCGCGGCATCAATAGCTATTTCGGCGGGCAGAGTAGAGACCATATGCTGAAATTCGACCGAAAGAGATTGCATTCTGCCAGGCTGTTTTTCAAGGGAATATGGATAGCGGGCCGATCGAGCGCTGACAACCTTAGCAACTCGTTTCGGCGGATCGCCCTGTGGAAATAGGCTGCGTTGGCAGCTCAAGAGACAATGATCTTTGGGCAGTCCGACTGTCATCGACCTGGGCTATACGGCGCGCCAACACAACTCCCGCTTCTTGAAAGACCAGCTGCTTTGGACGATTCGAAGACTTGTACTTTCGTCGGTCGTTACGAAATCCGCAGAGTTCAACCTCCCTAAGAACGAAATCGAAACGAAAGCAGAACGGCATGCTGTCGAAACCCGGTGAGTCGTTTTAGCTGCATCCAAAGGCCAACAAATGGGGCGGAAGAAGATGCAACAAGAGAGCCGTCGACAAGGTAGCATTGCGAAACAAACTACCTTAACTCAAGGGGAGAGAAGCCGTCGCCTCGTGGAGAGTTGCACCGGGAGGCGTTGTGCACCCCAGCTTCCCGGCCGTTCTTCGAATCGTCCCGCAATCTTATGGCCGCAGAAAGCGCACTGATTGCCGGCGAGGTTCCACTCGCCGAGTTCGTACCAGTCCCGCTCGACCAGGAGATTGCCGCAGCATGGGCACCAGGTGCTGCCGCCGGGAGAGTCGTGCACGTTGCCAGTGTATACGTAGTGGAGCCCTTTGGACTTGGCGATTTCTCTGGCGCGCGTCAGGGTCTTTGCGGGCGTGCGCGGTTTCTCGAGCATTTTGAAGTCGGGATGGAATGCCGTGAAGTGCCAGGGCACGTCGGGTCCAAGGTTTTCCGCGAACCAATCCGCGGCGCGGTGAATTTCGGCGTCGCTGTCATTTTCATCCGGAATGAGCAGCGTCGTCACTTCAAACCAAACGTTGGTTTCCTTTAGGAATTTCAAAGTCTCGAGCACAGGTGTAAGGCTGGCGAAGCAGAGGCGATGGTAGAAATCATCGGAGAAGGCTTTCAGATCGACATTCGCGGCATCCATGTGCTGGTAGAAGTCGGCTCGAGCTTCGGGGGTGATGTACCCCGCAGTGACGGCTACGGTTCTGATGCCCTGCTCGTGGCACGCTTGCGCGACATCAATCGCGTATTCTGCAAAGATGACGGGATCGTTGTAAGTAAAGGCGACCGATCGGCAGCCAAGTCTCCGAGCCTCATCGGCAATGTCTTCCGGGGACGCCGTGTCGGCGAGCTTGTCCCACGCGCGTGCCTTGCTGATGTCCCAATTTTGGCAAAAACGGCAGCCGAGATTGCAGCCGGCGGTTCCAAAGGAGAGCACACTAGTTCCCGGCAGGAAGTGGTTCAGCGGTTTTTTCTCGATAGGGTCGACGCAGAATCCGCTGCTGCGACCATAGGTCGTCAACACGATTCTGTTTTCCAAGCGTTTGCGAACAAAACAGAAACCGCGCTGGCCTTCATTCAGTTTGCAAAACCGCGGACATAGCCGGCATTCCAAACGGCCATCAGGGAGGAGCCGCCACCATCGGCCCGGATAGTTGGATTCAGTCACGAGCGCCGCCATGTTCGTCTAGTTTTTGAACCCTATCGTTTCGTCGCAATACAATATAGCCACGCCGTAGCCGACGCCAAACGGCCCTTCATAATTGAGGAACTCGGCGCCGGCTGCGGAGAATTCGACCGCGGCCAGGACGACGAGCAAGGGGGCGATCGCATCTTGCGCCGCCGCCTGCTCTAGTTCGGGATCCAGCTGCAAGACGTTGCGGTAGGCGCCGCGTCGCAAAGTCTCCACCAGCCAAGCGTCAAATTCCAGTCCACGCGGGTCGTAGCCGAGCGGGGCATGGGTAGTCAGCCGATGGCTCATGTCTCCGCTGGCGATCAGACTGACACGTCTGTCGGCGGACCCTGCCGCTTCTGCGATTGCCTCGCCAATCGCCAGGACGGCTTTTTGGTCAGAAGAGTTTAAACTCACGACGACAGTTGGACCGGTCCAGCCCGCTTCCGCGACAAACCAGAGAGGTACGGTCGCACCGTGGTCGAGCGAGGATTCTGTAATTGAAACGGTGTCCAAGCCCCGGCGTGTCAAGAGGGTGGCGATTTTCTCTGGCAGCACGGAATCTGCGGGCAAATCGACCACTCTGTTAGGAAAGCCGAATGCCCTTAGCGATCCACGCAGCCGTTCACCGCGCCAAACACCCAGCGACTGGGATGGGCGGGGTGAGTGTGGAGAAATTACGACCAATGTATCAGCGCTTGCCGCGACGGTGCGTCGCGCCGCTTCACGCATCGCGGAGATGCTCGAAACCGCATCGTTCTGGCGAAGGCCACCGACTCCGGGAATCAGAATGGGCGCGTGCGGCAGAAGTGCACCAAAGACCACGCGTCCGGACGGAGCGGAATCACTCACTTAAACAGGAGTTAACCGGTTCGCTCCTCTTTCGCTTCCAAGTTCACTTCATTTAAGGCCCCGTCGCCTTTTCTGGCGACGGCGGAAGGGCCAGGTTCTCTCCAGCAGAAGGCGCACCGGGGAGAACTTTACGAATAAGCTTAGTAAGACCACTTTCGGCGGCATCTTGATCGGCCGTAGCCTGGCGCACCGCCTGTTCCCACGCTTGAGCGAAACCGGGGGCTTGCTCGCGCATTCTCGCGACCGCCGTTTCCAAAATCTGGAGTTGGCGCGCTTCCGCGCGGCCAGGCCGTTGCTGGAGAGCCGCGATATTCACCCTAAGGTTTTCGTTCTGTTCCTTTAGAGACGAGAGATCTTTCTCGAGACGATCGTTGCCTGAAGCAGTGATCTTCAGATGCGTATTAAGGTGCTTTTGGAGCTGGTCGAGTTCGTCTTTCAAGCGCTTGATTTCCCGGTTCAAGTGGGATTTGGTCGATAGGGCGCTCTTCAGAACAAAGGCGGCGATCAGCAATCCGAGGGCAAGTCCCCACGTGAAGGGGTGGGACAGGACCGGCCAAAAGGTATCCATGTAGCCACGTTAGGTGCGTCTGCTGGCATGGCAAACGAAAAACCCGCGGCTCTGACCGAGCTGAGCCGCTCGGGCGGGAAAGCAAAGGAGCGACTTTTTGCGCTGTTATCGAGGATCCGTCAGGCGTCCCAGAAAGAGGCAAGCTCCGCTAGGACGATGCTGAATGGCGAAGAGAAATGGCCGGTCAGCGCGAACCTCAAGCGGCTTTGCCTTTTCCTCAAGGGCGGCAGTGGCCCGCATCATGACGACGGCGGTGGCGGCGGCTGCTTCGGTTCCCTTCTCATCTATCTCGACGAACGTTTTGTGAAAGACGTTGGAAATGTAGAGATAATCATTCGGTCGCCGCGGTGCGATCCCGTTGAAATTGGCGCTTCCTTGAGGAACATCGAAAGCGCTTTCCATACCAAGAGCCTCAAATGTCTTTCTCAATGCGAACAGAGGCGGCTCGAGTCTAAACTTGGGCAAATACAGCACGAGGTCTTCAGTTTTGAGACGGGCGCATTTCGCGAGCAGATCCGGCGTCAATTTGCTTTCGAGATTTGGCAGTCCGACGGCGGTGTCGGGCAATAGGACGAGGAACTGGAGATCGTCGCCCGCATAGGGGAGGGCGAGGGTGACGAATCCGTCATGTTGCGCGTAACCAAAGGCATCCTGGCGCATCATCATCGGCACATCCGCACTTCGACCATCGGCAAAATGGAAAGGCGCTGGCCGAGTTTCGCTCTCTTTGAATTCCTTCGACCAGGGAGCTTTTAGATAGACGGCATTGGCAAGCACCAGACGTGTGTCCTTATTGAGCGCGTTTGGGGGAATCAAATCGCGGATTCGTTCTTTGGTTTGCTTGGCAATCCAATGGTTAATGTCCTTCGTTGCGCCGCCAGGATCGCTAATGAAATCGAGAGCTTCGAGCGGGGACCCTAAGGTCTTTTTAAGCAGGTCAAGGTAGGCAGGACGAAATTCGTATCCACGTTGTCCGAAAAGCCTGTTCGCCATGTTCAAGGTGATTGGCTCGCTTGGACCCCCCGCCTTCTTCGACTCGGCGGCGATCTTTTCAGTCCGCTTTGTCATTTTGGCAAGGTTGTCCTGGAGGTGAGCGAAGTCTTCCAAAACGTCTCGCTCGCTGGATGGATAGTGAAGCACCCTGGCCATTTGCTGGCGGGTGTCGCCCTCCGCGCCTGCGTAGGTCATCACCAGGGCCATTTGAATGGAGTAGGGAGAGAAAGCCGTGTTCTCCTGCAGTTTGGTCGCATGGACAAGGAGATCGAGGGCCAGATTATTGATGGCCAGAGCGGCAGTCTCCGTCCGATCGGCCGCGGACAAGTAGGAGGTCGTCAGCAATAGAGCCGCCAGAATGCTCTTGTTCATATTAGATCTCCTCGCGCACAAGCTTCTCTATTGTCTGCGCCCATGCGGTGTCGAGGTCTGCCACGGACCATCCGAATACTTTGCCGTCGGCGGAAATCCTTAGGGAATCGGATTTGACGATCGTTCCGAGACGACGCGCTGGAACACCACGCCACTCGAGCAACGCCAGCGCTGCCGAAGCATTGTGCTTCTTCGCGGAGATAATGATTCGCGACTGCGTTTCGTTGAACATCAGCACGTCCGCACGTAATCCAGTCTCGCCAAAATCGACCTCGGCTCCATGCGGTTCGGGTCCGCTCAGGCAAGCTTCCACCAGGGCGACGGCAAGTCCACCTTCAGAACAGTCGTGTGCGCTCTCGATCAGACCGATCCTTATCAGAGCCCGTATCGCCGCCTGCACGGCCTTCTCCCGGGAAAAGTCCAGTCGCGGCGGAGGACCCTCCTTTCGGCCATGCACAATTTTGAGATAGTGCGTGGCGCCGAGTTCACTCCCCGCCTGACCAATGAGCAGAATCACATCCCCGGCTCGCTTGAAAAATTGAGTGGTGATGTGTTTCGGATGCTCGATTAGTCCCACCATGCCAACCGTCGGCGTCGGATCAATTGCGCCAGCGGGACTCTCGTTGTAGAGGCTTACGTTTCCCCCAGTCACAGGGACATTGAACTCTCGGCAAGCTTCTGCCATTCCCTCAACGGCCTCACGGAGCTGAAGAAAATTTTCCGGTTTGTGTGGGTTTCCAAAATTCAAGTTGTCGGTAATGGCAAGCGGAACAGCTCCTGAGCAGGCCAAATTGCGCGCGGCTTCAGCGACGGCGATCTTGGCTCCTTCCCTTGGATCCTGGCGGCAATAGAGGGCATTGCAGTCCGACGTTGCGGCCAGGATCTTGTCGGCTTCGCGGACGAGGAAGACGGCGGCATCGGAGCCGGGTCGGACTGCGCTGCCGAGACGCACCATGTGGTCATACTGACGCCAGACCCACCGTTTTGAAGCGATGCTCGGATCAGACAAGAGCTGAATCAGCGAATCTCGAATATCCCCCTCCGGAACGGAGGCGAGATCAAGTGGCGCAGGTGGACGCAACTCAGCCGCCTCTCGGTAGTAAATGGGCGCTTCTTCGGCGAGCGCGCGGGCGGGAATCTCAACAACCGTTTTTCCCGATTCTTTGACTCGCATGAAACCATCACCATTCACGACGCCGATCTGCGCATAGGGTAGGTCCCATTTCTCAAAGATCTCTTGGACTCTGACTTCCTGACCCTTTTTCACGATAACCAGCATACGTTCCTGGGATTCGCTCAGGAGGATCTCGTAGGGTGTCATACCGCTCTCGCGCTTCGGGACGAGCGCAAGGTCGATTTCTACCCCGGTCCCGCCCCGGCTGGCAGTTTCACACGTCGAACATGTAAGGCCGGCAGCTCCCATATCCTGAATGCCGGCCACGCATCCGCTAGCGAGCAATTCAAGACACGCTTCAAGAAGCAGCTTTTCGCGAAAAGGATCACCGACTTGGACTGCGGGACGATCATCTTTCGATTCTTCGGTGAGGTCGCGAGAGGCAAAAGCAGCTCCGGCCAAGCCGTCGCGTCCAGTCTCCGCTCCAACATAAAAGACGGGATTCCCAATTCCCGTCGCCGCGCCGCGGGCAATTTCGCTGTGTCGCAATATTCCCAGACAAAAGACATTTACCAGCGGGTTACCAGCGTAGGATTCGTCGAAGTAAACTTCCCCGCCGATCGTCGGAATTCCAATGCAGTTTCCGTAGTGCGCAATGCCTGAGACGACGCCCGCGAAGAGTCGGCGATTTGCTGGTTCTCCGAGCGGACCGAAACGCAGCGAGTTCAAACTGAAGACAGGCCTCGCTCCCATCGTAAATATATCGCGAATAATCCCACCCACGCCGGTGGCGGCGCCCTGAAAAGGTTCAATGGCACTGGGGTGATTGTGACTTTCCATTTTGAACGCCACCGCCCAATCATCACCGATATCGATCACGCCGGCATTCTCTTCTCCAGCCGCTACCAATACCCGATCGCCATTTGTGGGAAACTTCCGCAACTCCGGCTTCGAATTCTTATAGGAACAATGCTCGCTCCACATTACTGAGAACACCCCAAGCTCGGTAAAGTTAGGCTCCCGACCGAGAATGCCGCGGATACGTTCGTACTCCTCCGGGGAAAGGCCATGCTTGGCGATGAGTTCAGGGGTGATGGATGGGCTCACAATCTTAGCTCGCGAGGATCTTAGGCATACCGAAACCAGTCATGACGAACTCGGCTCAGGAGCCGTCGTCTTGAATACTTAGTGTTCTTGATCGAGAACATCCGATTACGCGGCCTGCCGGAGCGGCGACGCGGGCCATTCGAGAATGCTTTGAAAGATGATGAGACCATCCGTGCTACCTAAGAGGGGATCGCAAGCGCGTTCCGGGTGAGGCATAAGGCCGCAGACATTGCGCGTCTCGTTGCAAATTCCGGCGATATTGTCCTTTGAGCCGTTTGGGTTGGCTGCCTCGGTCGTGCGTCCCCGCTCATCACAGTACCCGGAACAGCACGCGTCCTTCGAGCTCAAGGCGATGGAGAACGTCATCTTCAGCAAAATAGCAGCCCTCACCGTGGGCAATCGGAAGACGCAGAACGGCTCCGTTCCAAGTGGCGTTGGTGAAAGGACTATTGTGGCGCTCTACACGGACATGAACGTGCTCGCAAATGAAGTGCAGCCCGCGATTCCGGATAAGCGCACCGGGCAGCAGACCCGATTCACATAAAATTTGGAAGCCGTTGCAAATGCCAATGACCATTCCGCCATCCGCAGCAAAGCTTTTCACCGCGCGCATGATCGGCGAGAAGCGGGCAATCGCGCCACAGCGCAGGTAGTCGCCATATGAAAATCCTCCCGGCAGCACCACCGCATCGAAACCTGTCAGCGACGTTTCCTTGTGCCACACATAATCGGCACTGGCGCCGGAAATTGAGTTGAGGGCGTGAATACAGTCTTGGTCGCAGTTAGACCCCGGAAATTGAAGGACGGCAAATTTCACGGTGATTGCCAGAAGTTCACGGATCGCTCCTCACGACGCTAATTCGAGCCGGTAGTCTTCGATAATCGGATTCGACAGGAGGTCGCGTGCGATCTCGTGAAGTTTAGCTTCATCGACATCGCCCTGGAGCTCGATTTCGATGCTCTTTCCGACGCGGACGCGCCCGACTGTGGCGAGCCCGAGATGTTTCATCGCTTCAGCGGTGGCGGCGCCTTGCGGATCGAGCACGGAACGCTTTGGCATGACGGTGACGATGGCTTTCACGGTGGAACCATTTCGTGTCCTGACGTGGCGCACAAGTCGATTATGATTTTCTGCGCACGATGTGCAGACCGCACGCGATTGCGGCGATGGCGAGGCAACTGAGCGAAAACGCTTCTCCATAGCGCGTGTAAAAGGTCTTCTCGGGATTTATCGGAACGTCCAAATGCGCGAACAGCACCCCTTCAATGAAGGTATCCCCCTGGTCGTTTTGCAATTGGTTCACGATGCGGCCAAATCGATCGATCACGCAGGTTACGCCGGTGTTGGCCGCCCGAACCATCGGCAGTTTCGTTTCGGCGCAGCGAAAGAGTGCATGGATAACATGCTGCTCCGAGCCGGCGCTCCTCAGAAACCAGGCGTCATTGGTCATCGTCACGAGAATCTGTGCCCCGCGCTGGGCAAACTGGCGGGCCAGGTCTCCCAAGGTGTCTTCGAAGCAAATCAGCGGGCCGATTCGTATCGGTTTCCGGGCCATTTTTAGGACGACAGGTTCTCTGCCGAAATCAAAATCCTCCGGAACCAGATCACCCACCAGCCAGGCGAAAAGTGGGAAGGAACCTCGCAGCGGCACATACTCTCCGAAGGGAACCAGATGAATTTTGTTATAGAGCTGGGCGTTACGGGCATTCTCCGTGAGCAAAACAGCCGAATTGTAGTCACCCGATTCGTCGAAGTGCACCGTTCCCAGCAGAAAGTCACCAGCGTGCTTTTCCGCAATACCGCGAACCACATCCCAGTTTCTTTGATCCGAAAAGAGTGGACGTGGCGTGGCGGCCTCAGGCCAGATGAGGAGGTCAGGGTTGATGGCGCGCGCGGTTTCCGTCAAACGGACATGAAGGTCGAGAATGCGTGCTTCGTGCTCCGGATCGCGCTTTTCGGTGACAGGTACGTTCGCCTGGACGGCGGCGACGCTCAGCGCTTCCGATGGGGGCGGAGGGTGGGATAACTGCCGGACGCCATAAACGAAGACGAGCGCGACCAGGGCAATGGTAAGATTGAAGTCGTAGTGCGGCCTGAGTCTTTCGCGGCCAAACTCGGCCTTAAATCGCCTGGCTGTGATGACGAGCATGATATTTACCATCACCACGAGAAAGGAAAGGCCGCCCACTCCTGTGAGGTCGCAAATCTGGATGAGCGCAAGGTTCTTGTTCAGGGCGATGCCAAGTGCATTCCAGCCGAAGCCGCTGAACACCACGCCGCGTAACCACTCGAGCGCGGTCCACGCCGCTGATGCGAGTGCGGCGATACGGAGGTTGTTCCACGACTTGATCCAGATGGTCTGCGTCTCCGGAGGAGACTGGCGTGGTCGTGCCACAGTGCCGGCAAAGAGCGCCCAGAGCGCGGTGTAGCTGCCCAGAAAAAGACAGAGCGCGATCCAACCCGGAACGGTAACAGTAACAAGCCAATGGAGGCTGCCAAGCATGTAGACCAGGCCGGTGACGTAACCAAGCAAGAGCAGCCTCAAGCCGTCGCGCTTTTTCCATGGGGCGGAGAACCACAGTGCTGCCGTAACTGGAGTGAGCGCGAGCCAGCAAAGACCGCCAAGATTCGCCGGCGGAAAGCACAGCGTGAGCAGCACACCACTCAGGATTGCGCATAGCCACGGCCAATAACGTCTCATCGAGGCGGAGAGCAAACATGCCCGGCTGCCGAGCGCCAAGCTTCAATCCGATTTCAAGGCATCGAGAGCGACCGACGTATCTACCGTGACGCTGCAGCGTGTCTGCGGTCGTGCTTCATTGGGAACTTCCTTGAGAGCGATCAACACTCTCGTCTCATCTTCTTCTGTTTCCTGCGATTGGACCACGCCGGCGAGCTTTTTTCCCGGCGAACCTTCCAAGGTGACGATGGCCTTGGATCCTTCTCGGATCTCTCGGGCGCTGTTTGAAGGGAACGTCGCGAGAATAAGCCTCTCCGAGATAAGGTGCGCATTCACGGTGGATGGTGCTTGCACCGTATATCGCAGCCACGTCAAGCCAGCGCCAATTGCACCTAAGAGGAGAATGCCGATCACAACGCTTCGCCCGTGGCGCTTTTTTTCCGTGCGTTCCATTGAGGTGGCTGAAAAAGTATCGTTCCCATGAACGAAGGGAAGGAAAACGGGCACCTCGCACGATCCATCGGATTGTTTGCACTTATTGTTTACGGGGTGGGAGACATGATCGGAGCGGGGATCTATGGCACAATTGGCGTGGCCGCGGGAAAGATGGGAAATGCTATCTGGCTGGCCTTTGTGGTTTCGATGGTTGCGGCTTTGCTTACCGGTCTTTCCTATGCATCGCTAGCTTCTCGCTACCCGAGAGCCGCGGGTGCAGCCTTTGTTACCCAACGTGCTTTCGGGTGGCAGTTTCTCTCCTATGTTGTCGGATTGGCGGTCGCCTGCTCCGGATTGACCTCCATGGCGGCCGGCAGCCGGGTCTTTGCGGCGACCTTACAGCCGATTGTCGGCTTCCCGCCGCTTTGGTGCATTTTCCTTGCCTTCATCGCCGTCCTCACCGCCATAAATCTCCGGGGAATTCGGGAATGCGTTTGGGTGAACATGGTTTGCACAACCATTGAGCTCGGTGGTCTGCTTTTTGTCATCGCTGTGAGCCTACCGTACTTTGGGAAGGTCAATTATCTTGAAACCCCGCCAGCCAGCGGAGCCCTTACCGTTCCGCTTATCATGTCCGGAGCCGTGCTGACATTCTACGCGTTCGTCGGCTTTGAGGATCTGCTCAATCTCGCTGAAGAAGTGAAGAATCCGCAGCGTAACATGCCGTGGGGAATTGTGCTGGCTGTCGGGGTGGTCACTATCGTCTACGTCCTCGTAAGTATCGCGGCCATTTCTGTGGTCGCCTACGCAGACTTGGCGGACGCGAAGAAGGGCGCTCCACTTGCGCAAATTACCAAGGTGGCCGCGCCGTGGTTGCCCCACCACCTGTATACGGGCATCACGCTGTTTGCAGTGGCAAATACCGCGCTGATGAACTTCATCATGGGCTCGCGTCTCATCTATGGAATGTCCCGACAGGGATTGCTGCCAGCGGTGCTCGGTCTGGTTCACAGCACTCGGCGAACACCGCACGTGGCGATCCTGACGCTCGCGGCGGTAGTCTCGATTCTTGCCTTCTCAGGTGACATTTCCGAGCTTGCCTCCGCCACCAGCCTCTTGCTGCTCCTTGTCTTCGCACTTATGAACACCGCACTTATTATCCTTAAGCTGCGGAAAGGCGAAGCCGCTGGAAGGTTCGAAGTTCCTTTTTTCGTGCCTTTTCTCGGGTGTTTGATCTGTGCCGTCTTGGTTGTCTCGCGCGTAACGACTGCAGCTGCGGGAACGCGCGCGCCGCTCATTGCGGCGATACTCATCGCCACAATCGCGGTCCTCTATTTCGTCGTTCGCCCCAGGGAACCGGTCGCCGTGGCGGAATGAGTTTCCGTCACGTTTCCCTTTGAATTTCCCTCCCTCTTGCCGCTACGGTGCGTAGCTGAAACAATATATGCGCTTTTCTGCGGTCCTGCTGGTTGCCATCGTTGCTCATCTCTCGAGTTCGGAACTGCGAGCGCAGCAGACCCCTGCAGCTGCGCCAAAAAACCTGGTCGTCAATGGAGGGTTCGAGAATTCGTCCCAGCGGCAAAATCTTTGGCAGGGAGTGGACAGCGCCGGCTTTCTCACCGGTGAACGTGGTCAGGTGCCGGTCCTAACCTTGCGCGGAGAAATCGCCGATACGGTGATGCCAATTTCCGTGGGGGCAGCCGACATGAACGCTGATGGCCTGCTCGATCTCGTCACCATGGACGTGCTTGGCTATCTGCGCATCTTTTTCAACGGCGGAGACAAGCAGCAACCGAAGTTCACGTCGGGGGATCTTGGGGGGATTTTTCTTACTCGGACCGGTCCAAACGATCCCACTATTGGACGAGAGGCGTCCGGTGCACGCCTGGCCCCAAGGATCTTTCCCACCGAACTGATGAAGTCCGGGAAAAAGGATTTGATTGCTGGCAATTACCTTGGCGAGGTCCTCTTCGTTCCGAACGGCGGGTCGGCCCAAGTTCCAGATTTCAAGCAGCCACCCGATCTCTCCCGAGTCGCCATTCCCACGATGAAAGATCCCAAGAAACGCTGGGGCAACGTGTTCGCTCCATGTACTTGGGACTGGAATGCGGATGGCAAAGAGGACCTGTTATTAGGGGAGGGGTCTTATTCGGCGAACAACGTCCACTTATTGGTCAATCAAGGCGGTGCCAGGCCTTCCTTTGACGAGGGCAAGCGTTTTGTCCTGGCCTTTGGAGATGGGCTCGAGCAGTTGACGCCCACCGTCGTGGACTATAACGGCGATGGCGCACCGGACCTTCTTGTGGCCGAACGGTCTGGGAAAATAGCAGTCTATCTGAACAAAGGCGGGGCGACCAAGGTCGATTCCGCGCCGCCAGAAATACCATTTGCTTCGTTTATTGCTGGCGCCGCGGGTAGCCCATTGACCTTCGGAGGAATCTGCACCGTATCGACTGGAGATCTCAATGGGGATGGGCTCTTCGACCTCCTCGTCGGCAAGAGCAACGGACGCATTGCCATGGCGCTGAACGTCGGCACCAAGACCGAGCCAAAATTCTCTCCTCCCGTTGAACTGAAGGCAACTTCAGGCACCGCCCCCTTCCAAGTCCCCTCGGGCTGGGACATCGACTTTGGGCTCCGGCGCGGAAATTTTCTCGGCTTTATGAGCATTGTCAAAGGGGAGGAAGACAAAGTTGCCCAGCCGACCGAGGGAAAGTCGTGTTTGAAGGTAGGCTATGTCCCTGCTCAAAATAAGCTTATGCCCGCGCCCTCGGTCTACACGCCGGCATTTCCCGGGTTTAGTCTGAAGGAGCCGAGGTTTGATCAGTCTCCAGAGCAGATTCTCATGTATGGCCCGGCGCGTTATTTTATGGTCCGGCAGTCGGATCGCTTCCGCCTAAAGGCAAATACAAGTTACATCCTTAGTTTTAAAGTGAAGGGTCGGATCGGTGACGGCCAGGTCATCATCGGGTGGAACGGCTCGAGGAAACTAAGCGACGATAAGGTTATCCAAGGAGAGCGCGGCTCAGCCGAAGTGAAAAAAAATGAGGCGATCGAAACCGTCTTTGAGACGATTAAGTTCACGCCGACGCCGATATGGAGTGAGGTGCGCAAGGAGTTTCGAGTCGCCCTCAAGGACAAAAATTTGCAAGACCTAAAGGAGATGACGCATGCGATTCTGGAGATCAGTTTTTCCATTCCGCCAGGGGGCGAGGCCTACATCGATGAAGTCAGCATCATCGAGAGACCCGCGACGTGAGCGGAAGGATTGGGACCGCCTTTGTCCTCGGCGCAGGATTAGGAACGAGATTACGGCCGTTGACACTCGTGCGGCCCAAACCTTTGCTCCCAATTTTTGGCAAACCGCTGATCACCTTTGCACTCGATCATCTCTGCGCGCTTGGGGTGGAATCCTTCGTCATCAACACGCACCACCTGGCCAGCCAGATGGGCGCGTTATTTCCGAACGAGATCTACGCCGGTTGTCGAGTAAAGCTTGTTCACGAGCCGGATCTTCTTGAAACCGGCGGCGGCATCAAGAATGCCCAGAGATGGATCGGACGGGCGCCGTTTATTGTCTACAGTGGAGATATTCTTACCGACATCGAGTTGGAAGAATTGGTTGAGCAGCACTTTCGCAAGGGGAACGATGTTACTCTTGCCCTGCGCACCACCGGGCTGGCGGCCGGACTCACTCTCAATGACGACGGTCGTGTCACTGCCATAGAGCCCGGGCGGAGCCGCTCAGGAGCCTTCGACTTCGCCAACGTTTCGGTCTGGAGTTCCGACATTTTCCAAAGAATTCCGGTGGGGGAAAAGATCTCGTTTGTTCCTGTGCTGAGAGATTGGCTTCGAAGTGGCGGAAAGATCGGCGGTGTCGTGCTCAATACGCGTGAGTGGTTCAATATCGGATCCCGCGCGGAATACCTTAATGTTCACCGAACGATCGGCGCTCGTGGTTGGAAACCGCAATATCTCAAGACGGAAGGATGGCCGACCAGCGTGGCGGCGGATGCTGAGGTGGCCCCTGGCGCTCGCCTGGCAGGATTTTATGCCGTGGGAAGTGGTTGCCTGGTCGAAGGCTCGACGCTCGTCGAGGATTCGATTCTCTGGGAAAAAGCAACCGTCCGAGAAGGGTCTATTCTCCGGGGTTGCGTCGTTGCCGGAAGTTTGGTCATATCTGGGCGGCACGAAAACGCAGATCTCACCGCGCCCCTATGAGTTTGGAACGATTAGTCCTTCAGACGCAGGAAAAATTTCCGCGGTATCGCTCGCGGGTTGAAATTGTGCCTTTGGAGAAGGGAGGCTCCGAGCGCAAATTTTATCGCATCTGCGCAGGGGACGAGAGCCCGGTGATCCTGGTCAAGTATTCCAGCCAGAAGGAGGAAAACCGGCATTATGTCGAGATCGCGCGCTTTCTCGGAGCTTCCGGCGTGAATGTGCCGGCAATCTATTTTCATGATGCCTCCGAGGGGTTGATTTGGATGCAGGATCTCGGCGACGAGGACTTATGGTCTTGGCGCGGTGCCCCCTGGGAGCAACGGCGCTCTCTCTATGAGTCAGCGCTCTTCGAGGCCAGCAAGCTGCATATCACGGCCACTCGCGACCTGCC
This sequence comes from uncultured Verrucomicrobiae bacterium, assembly GCA_963824895.1. Lineage (GTDB taxonomy): Bacteria > Verrucomicrobiota > Verrucomicrobiia > Chthoniobacterales > Terrimicrobiaceae > DASTFP01. Next base: position 47,305 of record CAWGQS010000007.1, read on the forward strand.
CACCTCCGGCCTCCGACTCGAACGCGAGTTTAGCGAGCAGCTCTATCTCTGGGAGCAGCAGTATTTCTTTGACAACTGTCTGCACGCCCATTTCGGACTCGAGGAAACTACGGTGCGTCGGTACTCGCAGCTTTCCAGGATGCACGAGATCGCCGCGCGACTTGCCGCGATGCCGCGCGTCCTCGTTCACCGCGACTTTCAGTCGCAGAACATTATCATCCGAGACGATCAAGCATGGCTCATCGACTTCCAAGGGATGCGCCCGGGCCTGGCGCAGTATGATGTCGCCTCTCTTCTCTACGACCCCTATGTCGACCTCACGGGTAGCGAGCGCAGTCAGCTCCTGGGATTTTACAAGCGCGCGGCTCGCCAATCCGGCATGCAGCTCCCTGACGATTTCGAAGAAATATTTAACTTTTGCGCCCTCCAACGCCTTATGCAGGCCCTTGGCGCCTACGGCTTTCTTGGTCTTCAAAAGGGCCGTCCAGATTTTCTCGCCCATATCCCCGCCGCCCGCCGCTCGCTTCGAGAAGTGGCGGCACGCGTCGACGGACTGGACGAGTTCGTAGCCGTGCTCGATTCGCTCCCATGAAAATTAGTGACCCCGGAACAGTCATAGTCGAAAACATCACCCCGCAACTCGACGGTGGCCGATATCCCATCAAACGTGCCGTCGGCCAGGACCTCGTTGTCGAGGCGGACATTTTCAAGGAGGGACACGATGTCATCTCCGCGCTCCTGAAATGGCGCCAGGTTGGCGAATCCACCTGGCTCGAAACCCCGATGGAACCTCTCGTAAATGACCGGTGGCGCGGTGTGCTCACCGTCACCGCACTCGGGCCATGGGAACTGACCATCGAGGCGTGGGGTGATACGTTCAAGTCGTGGCAGGAAGAGATCCACAAGAAGTTCGACGGAGGCATCCGTGACCTTCAGAGCGAATCGCTCGAAGGCGCGGCGTTCATCCAAGGAGCTGCGACCCGGGCAGCGGGAACGCCCGACGTGGAGTTGCTCTTGGCGTTCGCGACGCGATTAAAATCTGCGAGTCCCGAAGAGACGAACGAGATTGCGGCTTCGGCCGAGCTCTCCGGGCTGATGACGGTGTGGGCAGACCGCTCGCTTTCCACAGACTATCATCCTTTGTTGCCTCTCTGGGTGGATGGAGAGCGCGCCGTATTCGCAGCATGGTATGAGTTTTTCCCTCGTTCAGCTGAGGGGAAACCTGACAGCGGATCCACGTTTCGCGATTGTCTTCCGAGAATCGACGACGCCAAGGCGATGGGCTTCGACGTCATCTATTTTCCGCCAATTCATCCGATCGGTGAAAGCAATCGAAAAGGGCGCAACAATTCCGTGACCTGCCAGCCGGGTGAGCCGGGCGTTCCCTATGCCATCGGAAACTATCGGCAAGGCGTCAATGGGGGCGGCCATAAAGACGTCGCACCGGAGCTTGGCACGCTTGAGGACTTCGCGTGGCTCGTCGGCGAGATTAAAAAGCGAGGGATGGAGATTGCGCTCGACTTTGCGATCAATTGCTCGCCCGATCACCCTTACGTGAAAGACCATCCAGAATGGTTCTTCAAACGGCCCGACGGGACCATCAAATACGCCGAGAATCCACCGAAGAAATACCAGGACGTCTATCCGCTCAATTTTCACAACCCGAACTGGCAGGAGTTATGGAGGGAGTTGCACGATGTGATTGCCTTTTGGTGCAATCTTGGCGTGCTTATTTTCCGGGTCGACAATCCTCACACCAAGCCAGTCTCATTCTGGGAATGGCTCATTGCGGAGATTCATGAGAAGTATCCAGACGCGCAGTTCCTTAGCGAGGCCTTTACTCGGCCAAAGATGATGGCGGTTCTCGCGAAAGCGGGTTTCACCCAAAGCTACACGTACTTCACGTGGCGGAATACGAAGTGGGAACTGGAGACGTATCTGACACAGCTCACGCAAACGGAAATGAAGGATTTCTTCCGGACGAATTTCTTCGCGAATACGCCCGATATCCTGCCGTCTTTTCTTCAGCAAGGCGGGCGTCCGCCCTTCCTCATCCGAGCGGTTCTCGCGGCCACGCTTTCTCCGGTCTATGGGATCTACAGCGGATTCGAGCTCTGCGAGCATGTGCCCATGCCGGGAAAAGAGGAATATTACGATTCCGAGAAGTACCAGTTCAAGGGACGCAACTGGGACGCCCCCGGCAACATCAAGGAGTATATCACCAAGCTAAATGCGATCCGGAACGAAAATCGCGCCTTCCACGAATACGCGAACCTTCGCTTTCACCATGCTGAGAACGACAACGTTCTCTTTTATAGCAAAACGACTGCCGCGCGGGATAACCTCATCCTTTGCGCCGTCACCGTCGATCCCAACCACTCGCAAAATGCCTTCGTTCATGTGCCCTTGGAAGATTTTGGCTTGGGCCATCACGAAACCTTTCAGGTGGAGGATCTCTTGACGGGAGAACGCTTCCTTTGGACGGGCGCCCGCAACTTTGTCTCGTTGAACCCGCATACGCGCCCGGCCCATATTTTCCGAGTCCGTAAGTGGGCGGGACGCTCGAACGGGCAGGATGTCTATATGTAAGCTTTTCGAGCCGTATAGATACTCGCAACTCCCAAGCAGAGCGGCTTCGCACGGAACTCGGCGAAGCCGCTGGATTCCATCAGCTCCTCCATCTTGCGCCCCCGCGGGAAAGATTCGATCGAGCTTCCCAGATATTCATACGCCTCTCTATTGCCGGTGATGACTGCCGCCAGGCGCGGGAGCACCCTGTGCAGATAGACGCGGTAGACCGTCCTCAATGCACGAAATTTAGGGAGGGAAAAGTCCATGACGAGGAGGACTCCGCCAGGACGTAGCACGCGCCCCATTTCTCGCAAGGCCACATCCCAGGCCGCCATGTTGCGAAGCCCAAAGGCGACCGTCAGCGCATCGAACTTTCCATCCTGAAACGGCAATTGAAGGCCGTCCGCCTGGATCAGCGCCGGCACTCTTTTGTTTCGCGCGATTTCAAGCATGGGCAGACAGAAATCCGCCGCGACGACCAGCGAACGAGGAGAAGCCTTCCGGAGTGCGAGGGCAAGGTCTCCGCTTCCTGTAGCAAGATCGAGGATGTGGTGCGGATTCTCCGCCGCGATGATGTGCGCGGCCCGCGAGCGCCACAAGAAATCGAATCCGCCGCTGAGAAGATGATTCGCGAGATCATAGCGCGTCGCGATCGCTGCGAACGTGCGGCGAACGAAGCTCGGGTTTTGTTGTGGAAGGGTCGTTTCCATGACGAATTACGTGAGAATTCGGGGATGACGAAGCGCGAAATCTGAGCCGTGCTCACGAGAGGATTCGAACCTCCAAGGGTCTCCCCATGCGCTCCTGAGGCGCACGCGTCTGCCAGTTCCGCCACGTGAGCAGATTGAACGGACACCTTCACCCTGGTGTCTCAGGCTGTAAATTGGAAAATGCAAATTTCCACTGGCTTTGACTTAAGGCCCGTGCGAAGAAAGGCCTCCTTACTAATGAATAAAGCATCCTCTCTTGCGCTCACTCTGGCCGCTGCGGTGGCTCTTCTTTCGTGTAAGCCAGCACCGCCTCCCGCGCCTGCTGAGCCGTCAGGGACGCCCACACCCGCCTCCGCTCCGGCGGCAACGCCCACTCCAGCGGCAACACCCACGCCAACGCCGGCGCCGACAGCAACGCCCACGGCGACTCCCGCGGAGACACCCCCTTCCACGCCGCCACCACCGGCTGCCTCAACGCCTGCCGAGCCAACGCCGGCGGCAACGGCAACACCGGCGGGGGCCAATGGTTCTGCAAGCGTCAATTTAAAAGATCCTGTCGCGGTCGTCGATGGCGATCAAATTTCGAAAGCACAGCTGGACGAAGCCTTTGACAAGGCCGTCCAAATGACCGGGGTTAAAGCTGCAGACCTTACGCCTGAGCAAAAGCTGGAAGGCTATCGCCAGATCCTCGATGAGTTGATCACGGAAAAGCTCGTCAACAAGGCGGCGGCGGGCATCACGGTGCCACAGTCCGAGGTCGACGCACAGATTGCCAAGATTAAGGCCCAGTTTCCTTCCGACGAGGACTTCAGTAAGCAATTGTCGCAGGTTGGCCAGACTCCCGAGCAACTAAACGAGACGATTAAGAAAATGTTACAGCAGCAGCGCTGGCTGGAAAGTCAACTCTCCGGCAAGACTGAGGTGACCGAGGAAGAGGCGAAGAAGTTCTACGAGGAGAATAAGACGGAGTTCACGCAACCCGAGACAGTCAAGGCCAGCCACATCCTCTTTCGCCTCAGTAAGGACGATTCCGAAGACGTGGTTAATCAAAAGCGAAAAGCAGCTGAGGGCGCCGGGGCACGCGCCAAGAAAGGGGAGGACTTCACTGCTCTCGCGAAGGAACTTTCCGAAGAGCCGGGCGCCAAGGAATCAGGTGGCGATCTCGGGTTCTTCGCCAAAGATCGAATGGTTCCCGAGTTTGCCGAAGTGGCATTTAGCGAGAAGGTCGGCGATATTAGCAATCCGGTTCGCACGCAGTTCGGCTGGCATGTGATCAAAGTGACGGAAAAGAAACCCGCAGGCACGCTCCCGTACGAGGAAGTCAAATCGCAGTTGATGACCTATCTTAAGGCGAAGAAACAGGAGGAGGCTGCGCAGGAGGTTCTGAAGTCACTTCGTGACTCTGCCAAGATTGAGAACACGCTTCCTCCTGCCCCCGCGTCGTCTCCTGCCCCAAGCGTCCCTGCCGGAGACTGATGGCCCGTCCTGCAAGACAGAATGCAGGGGTCATCGGCCTGGGAATTATCGGCAGCCGGGTGGCCGCGAATTTGCGCAAGGCAGGCTATCAGACTTGGGTTTGGAATCGAACGCCGCGTCCGGAGCCAAATTTTCTTTCGTCCGCCGCGGAGGTTGCCGAGACGGCCAGAGTCGTTCAAATCTTTGTGTCCGATGGTCCGGCACTGATCGAAACCGTAGAAGCGATGGCTCCGGCGCTGGGTCCCGAGCATATCATCCTTAACCATGCGACCGTCGCTCCGAAAGAGACACTCGAGGCAGCGCGCTTGGTGGGCGGCCGGAATGCAAATTATCTGGATGCACCATTTACTGGCAGCAGGGATGCCGCCGAAGCCGGACAGATCGTCTTTTACATCGGGGGTGAAATCGGCGTGTTGGACAGAGTTCGATCTCAGCTCGAGGTGAATGCAAGGGCCATCCTCCAGATAGGCGAAGTCGGCCAGGCAGCTGCGATTAAGATCGCGACGAATCTGATGGCCGCCGTGGCGGTCGGTTCGTTTGCGGAAGCCATGTGCCTGCTCGAAAAGAGCGGCATCCCGCTCTACAAGCTCGGAGAGGCCCTTGAGCACCACGCTCTTCACTCTCCCCTCGTCGACCTGAAAATGCCGGCAATGATCACCGGGGATTTCGAGCCGCGCTTTTCGCTTAGACATATGTTCAAAGACGTCCAAATCGCGCTCTCGATGGCCGAGGAGTTTGGTGTCGAACTTCCCGAAACCGCTGCCTTCGCGGGCGCGGCCATGGCCGGCATTCAAAAAGGCTGGGCCGATCTGGATTTCTCCAGCATCGCCCGTCACTATGGTTATCCCAGTGAGGACAACGCGCTTCCCGAAACGGTTTTCGCCTCCGCAAGAGCAAAGTCTGGTGAGAATGGCATGGGTGCTCCTCAAAAGGAAAAGAAGAAAGGATTTCTCTTCTTTGGGCGCCGATCGTGAATCTAGCATTCGACGAGAAAAGAGCTGTGCCTCCTGAGACAGACGATTTGCGTCGACTCCGTCGCGACGGGGGATTTTTCGTGTTGGGTCCACGCACGTGTGTGCGTGTCACCGGTGCAGACCGGCTTCGCTATCTCAACGGCCAGCTGAGCAACGACCTTCGGCGCCTGGTCCCAGGCGAAGCAATGCCCGCCTTGCTCCTCAGCGCGAAGGGAAAACTCTGTGCGGACGTTTTCGTGTGGATCGATGAAGAATCGCTCATCGTCGAGGCTGACGCCTCGCTCCAAGAGGCGCTTCTCGCCCGTCTCGAGCGCTACGCCGTGTCCGATGATGTCGCCTTCGAGGTCCTGCCGCCGACCGCTGAGCGGTGCCATGTGTTTGGCCCGGCCTCCGTTGGGAGAAATGGCCTACGAATTTCCCGCCTTGGTCTCGAGGGAGTGGACGTTCCATTTCCACCAGACGATTTGCTCGAAGCACGACGTGAGGAAATTGAACTCCTGCGAATCGAACGCGGCGTCCCGCGTTGGGGAAGCGAACTCTCCGAGGACACGCTACCTCAGGAAGTCGGACTCGACCAAACGGCGGTGGATTTCAAGAAAGGTTGCTACGTCGGCCAGGAGGTTGTCTCGCGCATCCACAGCGTTGGACGCGTAAACCGGCACCTCTGCGGGTTTGTCGGAGACTTCGACCCCGCCGTCGCACGAGGGGTCACCCTGGTGGACGCTGGTGGCCGGAAATCCGGACGCCTCACCAGCGCCGTGCTCCACCCGGAGCTGCGAAAGGTCGTTGCGCTCGGCTTTCTTCAAGGCCAGACAGCTGAGAACTCATTCTCCGTGGAAGATGAAAGTGGTGCTTGCCTTGGCAAGGCGGAACGTTCTGAATTTCCTCTTGTTTCCTGATGAAAATCCTTTTTCCCGCAATCGTACTTTTGTTCGTCACTTTGGCCTGCGGTGTCGCTGCTACCGTCGGACCGGAGGTCGCTGTCATGCAAATCAAGATCGGCAAGGAACGGGATTTCCAGCAAGTCGTCATCGGTCTTTACGACGACGTGGCTCCAGCAACCGTCGCAAACTTCAAGGAGCTTTGCCGGAAGAGATTCTACAACGGCATGCGTTTCCACCGCGCCTTTCCCAGCACGCTCGTGCAGACGGGCGATCCCAAGAGCCGGCGTGGAGCGGCAGATCGTTCCGGCACCGGTGGACCAGGCTACACAGTACCCGCTGAGCTAGGACGCAGCCATGTTCGCGGGGCAGTCGCCATGGCCCGTCTGCCTGATACCATCAATCCGTCCAAAGTTTCTAACGGTAGCCAGTTCTATGTCTGCCTCACGCCCCTGCCGAAACTCAACGGCAAATACACGGTCTTCGGCGAGGTCCTCGAAGGATTGAACGTGCTTGATTCCATCAGCAACCAGCCTACGGACAGCAACGATTTTCCATTGGCAAGAATTGTGATAAAATCTATCACCATTCAGCCGCGTTTCGCCGAAGCGCCGAGCCAATAACTCAAGGGCACTCGGCGAAGACGGACGACGGGTAGGTACCGAAGTGGCCAAACGGGGCGGACTGTAAATCCGCTGGCTTACGCCTTCAGTGGTTCGAATCCACTCCTGCCCATATTTTCGCGGAGCGAAAGTCGTGACCTTGTGGTGGATGAGAACTTGTTCGACTACCCGCGCGGGAGCGCCGGTTTCGGGCGGAGCCAAGATGTAGAGCCCGACCTTGTCGGGATAATCCACTCCTGCCCATTGCCTTGAAACCCGCATGAACACAAGTTCTGCTGGTTTTTCGCTTTTCAGGGATGTTTTCTCAGGAAACGGATGGAAATGACTGGAAGTAGTCAGAAATTGTCCGCCAATTGTCCGCCCGATTCTCATAATTTCCCAAATTTGGATGCGCTAGTTCGGCAAACAAGTCGACACCGGAGCGATCACATCCCCATGTCCGACGCCGTGGTCGTCATTGCCAGCCAGCACCCTTAGTAGCAGTCTTTACGCGAAGAAGGAACCTGTGGGCAGTGATGTAGAGGGTGCCGCCGTCATCGCCCCAACAGCAGTTGCTAGTAGCTTCGTCTATAAGAATAGAACCGAGGTGTTTGCCGGCAGGACTGATCACGAGGATACCACCGGGACCACTAGTCCAGACGTTACCTTGCGTGTCCACTTTCAGCCCGTCGCAAGTGCCTCCGCGACCCTGCCGTCTCGCATCGAAGAAGGTGCGGCCGTTGGCCACTGTGCCGTTGGCCTGGACGTCATAGGCCATAATTCGCGGGTTTCCGGGGTCGCTCACGGCAACGTAGAGCGTCTTCTCGTCATGCGAGAAGGCGATGCCATTAGGGAAAGTGAGATCGGCAATGAGCAAGGTCACTTCACCTCTCGAATCAACGCGAAAGACGCCGTTGTATGGCAGCTCCTTAAGGGGCGAATCGTTGAGATTGGCGAGGCCATACGGGGGATCGGTGAAGTATACGTCGCCGTTCTTGCCGGATTGCTAGATCGTTGGGCGAGTTGAAGCGGTTACCATCGAACCTCGCGGCAATGACGGTCTGCATGCCGTTCTTCTCCAAGCGCGCCACGCGACGCTCACCTTGCTGGCAAATCAGCAGACGGCCGTCGGCATCCACGGCGAGACCGTTTGAGCCGGGCTCGCGGAATCCGGGCGCGGGCGCGGGGTTGAGCAGACCGCTCAGCTCATGAAAACTGTCGCAGTGGTCTCGCCTGGTTTCCACTGGTAGATGATGTTGTCCGGCACGTCGGAGAAAACGACCGAGTCCTGGAACCACGTGGGACCTTCGCTCCAGACGAAGCCCTCGGCGAGTTTCTCTACCTTCGCGTCCGCTGGGACGAGGGCATCAAAAGCGGGGTCTAGACGCTCGAAGCCCATCTCAGATGCCGTGAGGCTTTCGGCCGAAAGCACCAGGAGTAATACAGCGAGAGCCGCGAACATCAGTAAGTCTTCACGGGTGCCTTTCACTTACGAGAAAAGGAGGGCGGTTGCAAAGACTGCTGTTAGGGAGAACTAAGGTAATGGAACTTTATTACCAGCAGCCGTGACGTTGGTTTCAAAAAAGCGGGGGGTAGTGTCCTGAAGATTCAGAAAAAAAGAGGTGTGGTAAGCAGTTGGGAGTGATGAACAACCAAACTGAGTATCGAACCATGACCCGGAAAAAGAGAGTAACAGGACTTCTAAAGCGATCAAAGCGATGATGGCAGAGGATGGCGATTTTCTGCACCCCTTCCAGCTTGTGGCACTCTCCTGATTGGCCATCTCCCAATAAGAGTTAGGCTCCGGAAAGAGGTAGTTTGTAAAAGCGCGGTTGTGCCGTCGGCGCAAGCGCCGAAGAAGCGGCTCGGCGGTAGGTTTGCGGGCGCTGCCCGAAACTGCGCTCGGTCGATGCCGACGACAAGTAGTCGCATGCTTTCTAAGCGTCGAGGTGGTTCGTGTTTTCTGGCTTCCCCCAAGGCTAAAATCCGAACGACTTAATAAACTTATCCTGTTTGTCCCAACGCTCCTCTTGCCTTTGTTGGGCACTCTTTGGCTCTCTAAAAGGAGGTGGAACCCCACCCTCGTCGAACCAGTCTCGCATCTCTGAATAGGCTTTCAATCCCTCGTTTACGTCCTTCGCGCCTTCTTCGATTTTTCCTTTGGCATAGGAAGCGCCGCCGAAAGTAAAAAAATCGGCCCCAGCCAGAGCTGCGGCCTCGAAGTCCCCTGTGGCAAGATGGTAGACCACGCTCACGCCCGCCACGACAGCTCCGACTACTACGAGGGGTTTGGCAACGATCTTGACTCCCTTATAAAATTTTCCCCCGTACTTCAGGAATTTGCTTTCGCTCGCCACAGCCTGTCCTGCCTTGACTGTCGTGCCGCCTCTGCCCGCCCAACGACTGCGTGGTTCGCTTCCGCCGCCGCCGGCTCGACCTCCGCCGTTTCCACCGCCCGATCCGGGAGGAAGTAGCCTCTGGGACCCGCCTGTGAGCTGTGGTTGCCCTGGCGGCTGGCCGGTGTAACGAGCCGTCGCTGTCGGCAAATTCGACTGATTCCGAGCGATGGCTTCCGCATGAGTGTTAGGAAAATTCTCGGGTCGTGGCGTGGGTCCGGCAGGTCGCGGCAAATTAGTTACCGGAAGGAGATTACGACCGAGACTACTCTGAACCTGGTTCAAATTGCTGCCAACTGCTCGCGCTCGTCGGACAGCATCGGTAACTTTGCCTCGTTGAGCCGGTTCGAGCGCGTTTTCCACAGCTTCGAGCTCGCGAGTGAGATCGTCGATTTGACCACTGAGAGCCGTGCCAAACTGTCTTTGTCCCGACTCCCAGCGCCTGATATCTGTAGGATCAAAGCGGTCCCTGACCGCGTCGATGTAAAAGTCCTCAACCTGGTTCTCGAATTTCGAAGCCGCTTTCGCAAATGTGTCGAGTCTACTAAGCAACTTGTCCAACCCTTTCGGGTCATCGGGGCCGCGACCCGTATGATCCACGAAGTGTACTGGATTGGCGAAGGTGTAGACAAATGGGCTCCATTGCGGATAGCTCGCGAGATCCGGATCAATTCCTATCCAACGGCCCAACCACGGAGCGTAATAGCGAGCCCCGTGGCAGCTAAGACCAGTCTCCTCATCCCGCTCCATCGCCGTGTATCGATAGCGTTTTAGGCTGACCTCCGCGGCGCCCCGTCCTGCCTGATATGAGGTGCTTCCGTATGGGTAATACTCTTCGTAGGAAATGATCTGTCCATCGCCATCCAACTCTAAGGAGGCTGAGCCGAGGTGATCGCCGAATTGATAGCGAAGCAGAGGTTGTGGACTGAGGACCGGAGATTGGCCATCAACCGTCCTGGTTTCGACCAAGGCGATACGCTGTGTATCGTCCATCACATGCAGTGTTTCACGCTCCAATGTCACGCTGGTGCTTCCACCGCTATACTCGCGATACCTCTCAAATCCCCCGAGGTAAATACGCTCCGACTGGCGCGTGCCGTTCTGCCTTTCGATTACCTTACGTATCCGGTTACCCGCTGCGTCATACACATAATTAGCGGTGCCTCCGCCGCCGAGGTCCACTCGTTGTAGCTGGTCTTTAAAGTCCCATACCAACTGTGACAGATGCGCCATGCTGGTCAGGTTCCCGTGGATGTCGTGTGGATACAACTCAGGTGTGCCGGTACCGACCTGCGTAGAAGTCAGGCGATTGTTCGGCTTCGATGGTTCGATCAAGCTCGGCTCGCTGTATGAATAGCTTCTCGTCCAGTTGCCGTTGGTCGCCTGATGAATCACCTCGAGAAAATTGCCGACGGCGTCGTAGTGGAAATGTTCGGAATACCGACGCATCGCGTGACCATCACCGGGGTGGGGGAGATGAATCCGAAATTGATCATCCCAGGTGGTCTGCGGTTGAGCGGCCTGGCCGATATGCTCTCGGCCTGCGGCTGTAATCAGGCGATAGATCGCATCGTAGGTGTAGCTATTGTGAGGTTCAATCACCTGATTGTCGAAGTATAGCGTCTGTTGAACCTCGTCCCGGATGTGGGTGATGTTACCGACCGGATCATAAGTGTAGCGCAGGCTTTGGAGAGAAACGCCACCGCGCACGGTCTCCAGGTGAGCGAGTCGAATCGTCAGGGGGTCATATTCGTAAGCGGTCCTCGTACCATTGCCGTATTCAACGAGCAGTCGCTGGCCTTTGGCATCATAGTTGATGTTGGTCACGAACGGCGTGAGTCCCGTCGCCCCGCGCAGGTTCACCTCGACCTTCTCAAGAAGGTTCGTCTTGTTGAATGTCGAACGAAAGACACTGCCGTCCGGCGCGGTTGATTCGAATGGCCGGTTGAGCGCGTCGTAGACGCTTCGACCCGTAAAAATCTCGGGCTCGAGCTGGGGATTCGTCGACCAATCGACGGTGCGCTTGTATTCTGTTGCTACTCGACGTGTGCTTTGACGCAGGTTGCCTTTGAAGTCGTATGCGTCGTTAGTAACGACACCCGCCTGATCAAAGACGGCCGCAACCTTGCCCCGCAAGTTATTGAGCTCCGGGTTGGCTTGGGTCTCGCCATAGAGGGTCCGCCCGATCATCATTTCAAGGCCGGCACCCTCGCGCAGGAATGATTCGATTGGCCGACGAAGTGGGTCGTAGGTCGTGCGGAATTGGTGATCTCGACTATCCCAAGCATAAATCGGCTGTCCGGCGACATCGTTAAGCGTCCAGCGCTCACCCGCTTCCATACTGGCTTGATGGATTCCATTGCTCAGTATGTCGTAGTCGTACCGCAGAGTGACGCGGCCGAAAGCGTCGATTACCGCGCGTTGATTCCCTTCGATGTCTAGGGAGACACGCGTCTCGTATTTGCCGGCGGCACCATTGTCGGCGACGGTCAGGAATACCCGAGCCAGAGTGTCGAAGGAGGCAACTGTCGGGGTGAGGGCGTGGACAGCAGCTTTCGTGGCGGCATCTTGTTCCTGCGCCCCTAATCCGCCGTTCTGCCGGTGCGTATGCCAGGTGGGAAGATAATCGGCATCCGGTAAGCGGCGGAAGAAATCGCCCACGTCGGAGTCCGTCCTTGGATCGGCTATGAGGACGGTGTCATTGACGTCGTGCGTTTCTTGTCGCCACGGCTCGATGACCACTTTCTCCCACGTGTGATTAGGATGCAGAGTGGCGACGAGACGCTGAATCGGATCATAAAAGAGGGTCGGGCTGACGCCGATGCGCGCGTCGAATTCAAAGCCATGTGTGTCGGTGAAGAATGATTCATACTGACGAACCGGGCTTCCCTTATTGTTGAACAGCGTCCAACCAGTTCCCACCCAACGCGGACCCACGTCGATTGATGTCATTTCCGGCTGATCGTTCGCACCCAGGATGATCTGTCCGTTGGTATCACGCTGAGGCACCGGGCCGGGCTCTGCCTGAATTTTCCTTTGAATTTCGCGCCCAAAGCCATCAGAATAGCCAAGACTTACCTGTATTTTGAGTCCGCCAGGTGGAAGCGGATCACTCGAGTGGGTTTCACGGCCGAGTATCGCCGCGTAGACGGGCTGGCCGGTGGCGCGATAATTATCTATGTCATACACGATGCGCGTGCTCGCGCTGCCTAGCAGATGAGGGGCGCGATCTAAAGGATTGGCCAGAAATTGCTGCCGTTGTTCCGAAGTCAGGTCGGAAACAAAGTCTACTAAAGAATCGCCTTGCGACTCTGTTGCCTTTCCCATGACAGCGGTCGCGACCACCATTCCTAAGGTATCAAACGCGACCTCCGCCCGATTTCCATTTGGATCGGTTATCCGAAAGGGCTGCAAAAGCCTATAGTCGTGTTCGACAGTTACGCGGTTCTCGAGCGCATCAATGGTTTCTTGAAGAAGTAGATCGTAGCCGTCGTAGGTGCTTCGGGAGGTGTTCCCGAACGGATCGCGAGAGCGATTTGGTAGGAAAAAATGTCGCTGGGCAAACGCGAGCTCCTCGGCGGCTGTATCGGCGAGCTGCGGCGAGAAAAAGATCCGTCCTGAAGGCGACCACCAGTTGGCGTCGCCTTCGCTATGGACGTAGCCGCCATCATTGACCAACATCGAATCAGTGGCCCGGGCGCCATAGACCTGCATGAGCAGTTCCGGTGTAAAGGCGAGTTTACATCTCTCCCCGGGAAGCGCCCGCGATTCGAGAACTCCCAGAGGAAGAAGGTCGTTAAGATCGTTCTGGCGATAGCGCGTTCGGATATGTTCGATCAAGCGCTTTTGTTCCCGGCCACGATCAGCGATTTCCTCGTAGCCGATTTCAGGGGCCGCTTTAAGGCGGGCGAAATCATTGGCGGTCCATTCTGCGAAACTGAACGAATTTCTATCGCCTATGGGTGCAAAGCCGGTCAATTCATAAGTGCGCGTCTCACTAAGCAACGACGCGCGATAGTTCTCGGCATCATCAATCGAGTTCGTATAGCGGTTTTCGGTGTAGGTGCTCAGCGTCTGAATTTGTTTGTCTTGGTCCGCTTCGGCGGGCAGAGCTTGATCCGGTCGCCGACGTCCATAGCCGATGGCGACAGACTTGAGCGGGTTCCCAAGGGAGTCTATCTCTAGTATGAACGTATGATTGATCCGGGGATCGCTTGGATTGCGTTCGTAATGCCAGCTTAGATTTTCGATTGCCTGAGTGAAATAGACGGCGTCGTGGCCATTCGCTGGTTGCAGCTGTGCGACGCGGTAGCGGTGTTCGGTTACTTGGTAGGGATGCCCGGCCTTGTCGCCCCCGTCCCGGGCGTAGACTTCGGTCCGTAAGAGTGCCCCGCGCAGCGCACGATATGCTTTATGGGGAGTTTCGCTGGCTGCGGCTTCGTGCTCGTCGAGCGTAAATGCCTCTTCATCCCCCTTGTAGAATTCCTCTCGAAATCGGGTCGTCAGCTCGCGGTAGTCAAAAAACGCATTTGGAACGACCGTGGCCGCTTCGTCAAAATAGATCCCCGTATGAAACCAGGATCTGGTCTCGACGGGCGTAACATAATAGCCGGAAAGCTTGTTGCTGAAGGAACGCGTGGCGTCGTGAAGACCGGGTTTAGTGAAATCCTCAAAGATTTCGGTATCGAACTGATCCACGCGTCCGAAGCCACGAAATTCGCGTTCGCGGCCGTCAAAGTAGCCGTGATGATACTTATAGGTGGTGACCAATTTCGTCCTGCTGACGTGATCGATCACCTCTACTTTGTCGATGACTTGGACGGGAAAGGGGAGATTCGTGATCCAAGGAGTTCCCTCAGCTTCGTCCTCAAGAAAGTAGCGGCTCGAGGGCGCATACCTTACCCTGGTAGTTGCCCCCATGTTGTTACTCATTTCGGTGAGAACATAGGGCTTTACGCCGCCGCAAAAATCGAGCGCCTTGTAATTTCCTTCGGGTTGAGCCGCAAAATCGTAACTCCACACCAGGGCGGCAGTGCCGGTTCCAAAGACGTCGGCAAACTGGACGGAGTCCACGTTGCTGACGGCAGGAGTTCCCGAAATCGTTTGCGGGTTACTCCAGCCGTTGCCGCACTGGTTAAACCAGAAGTGGACGCGATCAAAGTCCACATAGACAAGGTCAGTGCAGCCAGTGCCATTGAGGTCGGCCAGAAAGAGGCGTCTGGGATCAAAGTCGACGTCGAGAAGGGGCGCATTTTGCATTGTTATGCGCTTACCGAAGTGTCCATAGCCTAAGTTCGGCCAATAATCGATGCGTCCGTTATGAACCAGCACGATGTCATTGAGCCCATCGCCGGTCATATCTGCTAGACGGACCCTGGTTGCGGGATCGTTGAAAAAGACATTCGGAAAGGCAGCCAGATTGTGGTTGCGCGCGATGCGGTGAGGAACGGAAAAGCCCGCTTCTCCGAGACACTCAAACCAGACAAAATCTTCCTCCTCGGTCACTAAGGCATCCGCCAAGCCGTCGCCTGTGAGATCAACCATACGCACGTTCGGATCAGCCAAATCGAATGTGGGGAATACCGCGTAAGGCCTAAAGACTTGCCAAGTTCCCGCGGAAGTTGTCTCAAAAAATCCTGGCAGAGGACCGGAATGGATCAAGAGATCGGCTTGCCCATCGCCGCCCATATCGCCGAAGCCGATACCAGCTTGACCAAGGGAGATGCCAGCGGGGATCTGAGGCATAGAGCGCGGCTGATCAAGCAAACCCCCGCCAAGATTCTTCCAGTAACGAAAGCCAGCCGGATCTCCCTGAAGCACGCCTGGGAGGCCATCGCCAAAGAGATCTACGAGGGCAATGTTGGCATCGTTCAGAGCCACGGGTGGCATGTCGTCGCCTCGAGCCGTTACGGTCTGGTAACGCTGCTCCTGCGGTTTGAACTCTGAATACCTGAAAGTCACGGGCGGCATCGCGGCTACCTGGTAGCTGAGCATGGAATCCCTTCGGTATCCCGTGACTTTTATAGCCGTAAGGAACGACAACAGAGTATCTGGATCGTTACGATACTCGAGATCGGTGGATCGAACGAGGGTTGGGCCCCCCAATTCAGCGAAATGATGGAACATCAACACCCGACGACAACGACGGAGTGTCCGAACTTCAAATCGCGCGCGAAAATTGGAAAAGCAATCTTCTCGGATCGGAACTGGATTGTGGCCCGTCGATATTGAAGGGTCCGAGCCGAAGAGCTCTTGTTGGCCTGTAATCAACGGATCGGGGTGAGGCAGCTTGGTGGGAAAATCCCAGTCGCCATAATCGAAAACCACTTCGAACGCATACCGGCGACCTCCGCGTTCGTGCCCGACCTCGCTTCCATCTGGGTAGGTGATGGGAAGACCATCTTCATTGACAAGAGGATCGGGAAGTTTTCCGTAGTAGATGCGCCGGATGTACAATTGAGTGGCTCTCCGGTTGCCCTCGAAAGGCGCATCAAGAGCCAAGTCCGCCATCTCATGCGTATAAAGCTGAGGGTTGTCCCTCGCATATTCATACAGAATGTGATTACCGAACGCATCGTAAGTTTCTTGCAGGAGCCACTCAAAAACGCGTTGGTCGTCTTCAGGATCAGCAATGCGTGACGACGGCGCACCACCATAGATATTTGTTATGTTGTCCTTCGTAACGGCGCGCCAGTGCACCTCACCGGTGGTGTCATTTACCCACCGCTCAATTTTCGCAAAGAGCCCCTCGATACGAGGGCGATAACGGTAAGCGGTATGCTGCGGATGTGTGACCGGCTCCTCCGGCACCCAAGCGTCTTCCCCGCCGTTAGAATCGGCGACCTTTTTTAGGCAAGGGACAAGATCCTCCGCTCCTGAGAGCAGGAATGTGTCGCGGTCGTCGTATCGGGGCAGGCCCTTTTCTGTTTTTCGCGTGATTCGCGGAATCGACAGTTGCCAGCCGAACCCGAATGGACCGTTCCCGTTGCCAACACTATATTGAAGCGAGAGCGTGGGCCCGAAGCTGTTACGCCCAGGAGAAGTCGCAATCGGGACGGAATAGCTGCCAGTTCCGGTAAATAGATTCGGTTGGAACGTTTCACCGATACCCTTAATGGCACCGCCTCCCTTCGGAAGGTTGATTACACCTTTTGCAACCTCGGATTTGTTGCTCACGGGACAACTATTCTAACGAAGATTGAAATCATACCTCCAGCTGTGCTTTTCGTCGAGCGATTCGATGCTCTTGATACAGCGGGCTGGAAACGTGGGTGCGCTACCTCGCAACCTGGCGACCGGAATCGCTGTTGACGCCGTTGCTGGCGTTGCGGATGGTTTTGCGATTTCAATTGCCAACCTGGAATTTAGTTGGTCGCCGGTTTGCGCGAAGTCTTACCTGCTGTGCGAACTCTCGCGCCTGAAACGAATCATTCTAAAAGGTTTAGTAGTCACTGCTCAAGGCCCCTTACTGCCGGTTCTCGGTCTCACAGATAGCACTTGGCAAGCGCCTTCGATCTTGCCACTCTAGCGCACGAGTGCTGCGAGACCGGACTCAACTCGAGAAGTCAACCGGCGCGTGAAGAATGACTCCATGGCACATTCATATGCTTAGATGTTCTTCCCGATTAATGACATGAAGTGGAGGTCTTCGCTACGGGATTTCGTTTTTTACGCAGAAGCCGATTTATCAGCAAAAATTCTCATCTATGATCAAGAAGCAATACCAAACGGAACTGAACATTACGGCTCCCCAAGCCAAGGGTGGGGCAAACAATAAGAAGCCGGATGTCCGGAAGATACAATCGTGGCTGAATCTTTACGCGCGCACCGCCCCGGGATCTGGGACGTCCACGGCGATTGATGGGGATTTCGGTGCCTCCACTGAGATAGCAGTAAAGAACTTTCAGAAGGCAAATAATTTATCGCAGACCGGCAAGGTGGATCTTACCGTCTTTGGCAAACTCTGCGCCCCACTAAAGGATGCGTTTGAGAACTCACCCAAGGGACAGTCGTTAAGAGAAAAAATAGTAAATGCTGCCACTGCTCACCTACGTGCGGAGGCATATGAACTTACCGTCAACGGAGAATCAAACTGTGGCCCTTGGGTTCGGAGCTATATGGGCGGAAAGGAAGGTACCGAGTGGTTTTGGTGCATGGGTTTCGTGCAAACAATTATCGACCAGGCAGCCTCAGAGCAGGGCAAGGATTTTCGCACGCTAATGCCTCTTACTTACAGCTGCGACACTGTGGGCACAACCGGGCTCCAGAAGGGGCTCCTGAGCCGATTTGCACAGGTCAGGAAAAACCCCTCCCTGGTTAAACCTGGCGATGTATTTCTGGTTCAGAAAACACCGAATGACTGGTTCCATACAGGCCTGGTTACCGCCGTTCGTGATAGCGTTTTTGAAACCATTGAGGGCAACACCAACGAAGACGGGTCCGCGAATGGAATAGGGGTATATAAGCGCAGCAGAAACTTCATGGTTTCGAAATTGGACGTATTTTCGATAGAACCATTGGTATGAGGAAAATGGCGAACTGCGTGGTTGTCAGAGGGGTTTTAGAAGCGTCGGCGGGACAAAGGCGCTTTCGCCAAGGGGACGTGTCGTGACGCCACCCGAAGATTCCAAGGCGTCGCAAGGGCGGCTGAAGGTGGGCGCTGAAGCCGTTAACGTTCGTAAAACCCCTTCCCTCGGCGGCAGCATCATCGGACAACTCCAAAAGGAAGACATTATCCAGGGAGGTGAGATGTCGCCCGACGGAGTTTGGCAGCAGATTCGCAGCGGCGAGTTGGTAGGATGGTCGGCGCGCAGGTACTTGGTTCCTTACGCTCCCCAAGCAACGGGAAGCGCTCTGGACGAGATTCTTCAGATTGCTTCAACCTCAGCGATTGCAAGTTACCGCTGGAAGAACCGAGGTATCGCTCCGCGCGGCTACATCAAAGGGATGGCCATGGTTTTTGCCAGGGTCTACTGCCGGTTGAAGAAAGGGGATGCGGCCGCCTTGGAGATGTCTAAAGCCAATACTGGCAATCGCCGAAAGGATGCTCTGGCGTGGTATGCCCAACAGTTCCGCGATGCGGGGATGGACAATGAAAGTGCCGGACCTTCTACACTGCGCCATCTTTTCGTGCTGCTTATCGGGCTTGGGATGCGGGAGAGCTCAGGAAAATATTGCGAGGGTCGAGACAGGGCAGCCGGCAACACGAGAGCCGAATCCGCCGAGACCGGCATGTTTCAGACAAGCTTCGATGCAACAAGTGCGCATCCTCTCTTGGGAGAACTCTTTCAGCAATATTTGTCGAATCCCTCCGGCTTTGTTGAGGTCTTTAAGGAAGGTGTTCGCTGCCGAGCGTCTGACCTGCAGAATTTTGGCTCGGGCAAAGGCAGGGAATTTCAGCGGCTCTCGAAGGAGTGCCCGGCCTTCGCTGCCGAATTCGCCGCGCTAGGCTTGCGCTTGTTTAGAACACATTGGGGGCCAATCAACCGCAGAGACGCCGAAATAAGGCCCGAATGCAACATGATGCTGCTTAAAGTGCAAAACCTCGTGGATACAGAGGAGGTCTGCTCGCTCCTGACATGAGAGTTCAGAGCCACGCGTCCATCAGCAATCGTGCCAGTCGCGGCAGACGCCTACTTTCCATCATCTCGCGTGCCGCATCGCCTAATACAACCAAAGCAACCACCCCATGGCAACTTTTAACGCCCAAGTAAAGAACAGAGCGAGCAAGAGAGAGCATTGCTCCGCGGACCCCAAAAGCTTAGAAAATATTGGCCGCGCATTGGGTCATCAGATCCGCGTCAAGAGAAGCGACGATCAATTTGCGCTCTATACGATTGGAGAAACACGCCGGGAACAGCCGCCCACGATTGTGCGGATGACCGCGGCGGCTCAAGAGCGACTCGGAGCGAGCGAAGAATTCGAGGCCGTGGTCGACTCACAAGTCACGGATTTGATCCATGACGATCAGGCCGCTGAGGACTTGGGCGAATTTGTTGAGCGCTTGAGTATTGATGACGGTATCCAAACCGAGATGGTGGTCATTGCTCCCCATGGTGGCTTCATCGAGCCGTATACGGACAACCAGGCAGAGCGCGTCGCCGCAGAGCTCCCGGGAATTTTGTGCTGGCGCTGCAAAGGCTGGAAGAAGGATGGAGGAGCCTTCGACCGCTGGCATATCACGTCCACCGACATACATGAGGCATCATTTCCACTCCTGAACACCATAATCAATCGTGGCTTTGCTCATGCCGTCGCCTTCCATGGTTTTTCGGACGATGACATCCTCATCGGTGGAGGCGCGTCTGACGCGCTCAAGAACGAGATCAAAGAAGCCATAGATAAGGCGATCAATACGGAAGGTAGCGACTGCAAAGCGACTATTCGCATTGCTCAAGACGCCGACAATTTCAATGGGGATAGTCCGGAAAACGTGGTGAATCGCTTGGCTAATGGAAAGGGGATCCAAATCGAGCAGTCTTTAACGGTGCGAGAGCGATGTTGGTGCAAGATCGCCGACGCAGTCGCGTCCGTTTACAGGAAGATCTTGAACAGGCCTCTCTCAGAAGCACCGGAGCAAAGCCAATGTTAGGGCTGAGGGATACGATAGGCGAAACTGTCTGCACTGAATCGCCATAAGACGTAGGGCACAAATCGTGATGCCGGACCGGGTCGACATACCGCGCGCGGTGGGGGAACCACAATAGCAAATGCCAAACCGTAGGAACTCACCAAAGATCAAGCTTGGCTTTGCTAAATGTGAGGTTATGACTTGGACATGCGGCAGAGGAAACTCGATCCGTATAAGTTAAACCACCAATTTCAATTCTAAGAAAAGCGCCATGAAGATGACCGGTATTTATCGCTTTGCCCTCCTTCCGGACGCGGACGAACGGCTCTTCGTTGACCACATGACGAAGAATGTCTTTAACGTTTTGCAGCTGACACGCATTACCAGTGGCTTTACGCATGCACTTCTGGCGATGAAATCTGATCTCCGGCAGTATGTGTGGATTGTGACGGTGAATCTGGTCACGGATCATGGCTACGATTTCGATCAGAATATCGAGCGGATCCAGAAGAGTATCGCGCAGTTTGGTGTTCTGATTGGCACGGAGACCTACAGGAACATTTCTACGGAGTGACGCTGCCAGTCTTTTTGCGACGAATCATTGCGCGCCGGGCGAGGCATAATGGGGTCTTGCTATCCGAACATCCGGCTGGTTTTAAGTTTGTTGGCTGCGCATGCGCAACATTCCATGCAGACAAACGTGTTTACCATTTCGGTGAGATGGCGTTTGCGGCTGCTGTGAGTCGCAGTTGAGTTGGGAAATGCGGTCTGTCCTAGCTCTGTTGGACACTATGTGCGAAGCGTCACGTCCAACGTTAAATACCTTGACTAAGCGTGACCCGACTCGACCGCAGGTGAGTTCGCTGGGCCTTCGCGGCTCCTGTTCATAAGCATGCCTTGGTTTCATTACGAAGCTGCGTCGATTTCTCGGTCGGAAGTTCAATCGATGTGTGCCCAGCTGCTGGACGAAGCGCGCGCGCGTCTGGGCTGTGACTTCAGGCGGGTCCTCCTTCTTCCACCCGATCTGACCCGCGCTCACAGCGGTTCCGGATGGATTGCGGAAACTCTCTACCGGCTTCTGCCTGGATCTTGTGACGTTCACGTCATACCCACGCTTGGTCAGCACACCGCCCATACGCAGGCTGAGAATCGCTGGATGTTTGGGAGTATCCCGAATGAACGGATCCACGCTCACGATTGGCGTCGAGGCGTGACTCGTGTAGGGGTCATCCCCGCCGAGCTGGTAGCCGAGACCACGGGTGGCCAGGCGGATTGGGAGATCCCTGTCGACCTAAATACCATGCTAATGAACGAGCCTTGGGACCTGATCATCAACATCGGCCACGTTGTGCCGCATGAGGTTCTTGGGTTTGCCAATCACAACAAGAATTACTTCATCGGCCTTGGCGGCAAAGAGTCTATCTGCGCCTCCCACATTGCTGCGGCCGTTTACGGCATCGAGCGGAATCTCGGCAATCTGATCACCCCGTTGCGCGCGTGCTTTAATTGGGCCGAGGAAAAATTTCTCAGCCGATTGCCTGACGTTTACCTGCAAGTGGTTATGCGGCGCGACGAAGGGGGTCAATTGGTCCATTCGGGTGTCTACGTGGGAGATGATCTCGAAACGTACCTCATGGCTGCTCGCAAAAGTCGGTTGCAAAATATTACCGCCTTGGAAAGGCCAGTAGAGAAGGCCGTTGCCGTAATGCAGAAGGATGAGTTCCGGACGACTTGGGTGGCGAACAAAGCGATCTATCGCACTCGCATGGCCATGGCTGATAACGGCGAACTCCTGGTGATTGCGCCGGGAGTTGAACGTTTTGGCGAGCAGGTTGAAGTAGACGCTCTCATCCGAAAGTATGGGTACTGCGGAACGAACAGGGTATTAGAGCTTTATCGCCAGAGCTCCGATTTGCAGGATCTTGCCCATGGAGCGGCGCATCTTATCCATGGATCCTCCGAGGGACGTTTCACCATAACCTACGCTCCGGGTGGACTTACCCGGTCGGAGATTGAGGGCGTTCATTATCAGTTCGCAGATCTTCGCGAGGCTCTTAATCGCTACGCATCGAAAAAGATGAAGGAAGGTTTCAACACATTGCCGGACGGCGAGGAGATCTTCTTTATCGGAACACCGTCGACGGGGCTATGGGCAACGCGCGAGCGACTCGTTGCGCTAGGCGACAAATGACTCAAGGGATGGCAGGCAAATGCGCTGCCATCCGTCTCAACGACCCACTTGCTAGCTGCAGCTGAGATTCATGGCAGCGATGCATACATTGACGCTAAGACAATTTGGTATTTGAACGCTCAGGTTGCGGAACCAGCTTTCTAAAGCAATGGTTTGGATCGTGCACAAAGTAAATATAAACGAGCTGTCGGAAGAAACGTGGTCTTCACCCAAAGGGAAATTTACCGGCTCAAGCCGGGGCATCTCTGAGGCCTTAGGACGAAAGCCGCAGTCGCTTGACCTAAGCGAACGTCACCCTTTTGATGTGGAGATCTTGCGGATTTCTGCGGGCAAG
This sequence comes from uncultured Verrucomicrobiae bacterium, assembly GCA_963824895.1. Classification (GTDB taxonomy): domain Bacteria; phylum Verrucomicrobiota; class Verrucomicrobiia; order Chthoniobacterales; family Terrimicrobiaceae; genus DASTFP01. Next base: position 70,010 of record CAWGQS010000007.1, read on the forward strand.
GTCCCATATCCCTATCATTCTCATAGTGCGCAGTGGGAGTTTTACCAGGTCATTTCAGGGCGCGGCCAAGTGCGCCACGCGGGTGGAAAAACCCTCATCGAGGCCGGCGACGCGTTCCTCTTCAAGCCCGGTGAAGCGCATCAACTGATAAACGATAGCGAGAGCGATTTGGTGCTCTGCGTCGTGGCTGACAACCCGATCGGTGAATCGGTCTATTATCCGGACAGCGACAAATGGGGCGTGCGTTCGCCCGAGCGCCGCCTCATTCGAGGTGAGCCATTAGAGTATTACGACCGGGAAGAATAGCCTGCTAAAGCTGGTGGCGTGCGGCACACTGGCCAAGCCGAGCGCTCAAGACCTTTCTTCAACCCGGCTTCCCGCCCCGAAGACCAGGAATTTGAAGGGTGCAGAACTTCGGATTCGGGGAAGCTTGCCGGCGATAATGGTCACCGTCGTCCCGATGGGGACGGCATCGAAGACTTCGATGACGTCATGCGATCGCATGCGGACACAGCCGAAGCTGCTTGCTGTCCCGATGCTACGTTCCTGTGGAGTGCCGTGAATGTAAATGCAGCGGGTCCGAGCGTTCTTGTTGCCAGCTTCGATGCCTTCCAACCAGAGTATGCGTGTGACGATGGGATCGCGACCGCGAGCGTTCTTTGGAATAACTTCGCCACTGAAGTTTCTTCTCCTGAAGACGGCGCCTTCCGGAAGCTGTGCGCCCAGCTTCACGCACACGCGGAGACGACCAAGCGGCGTTTTGTAGCTGTTCAGCCCATCTCCCAAGCCAAATTTGGAAGTTGATATGGGGAATTTTCTTACGATCAGGCCGTCCTCGACCAATGCGAGTCGCTGCTCGGCGACGCTGATTACGAGTTCAAGAGACGAAGGCACGCTGCCGGCGCGCAGCCAGGATGAGAACGTGCACAGCAGCGCCACAGCAAGCGCGAGTCGCGAAAAAAACGAAAGGTTCACGGTTAAGCAGCTCCGGGAGAATAGGCATACTCATCTCAAGAAGCTAGTCTTAAAACGAAGCTGGCAAAGAGATCGCTGGCGCCGGGGCGGGTTGGGGATTAGAGAGTCTCGCTGGGACAAGTAAGGAAATCCAGATGAGTGTCGTGTCGCGATCACCTTGAGACAAGAGGTCCGCCCGCGCGGCCTCAGACCAACCGTGCTCGATGAAGTGATGAGCAGACTTTTTCATGATCGAATGGAAGCAGGACGTGCACTCGCCGGACTGCTCGGTGTCTACGCCCACCGCCCAGACGTGTTAATTTTGGCTTTGCCGAGGGGAGGAGTTCCGGTGGCCTTCGAGGTCGCACAAGCACTGGACGCTCCGCTGGACGTCTTTGTGGTTCGGAAACTGGGACTCCCGTCAAACGAGGAGCTGGCGATGGGCGCACTCGCGCGCGGCAACGTCCGTGTCCTGAATGACGAAGTCGTCAGTTCGTTTGGCATCACCGACAGCGTCATCGAGGCAGTCGCCGAAAAAGAGCGGATTGAGTCGGAACGTCGTGAACGCGTCTACCGTGGTGATGCGCCGTTCCCAATCGTCAGCGACAAGACGATTGTGCTCGTAGACGACGGAGTGGCGACAGGGTCGACGATGCGCGCCGCGGTGGCGGCCCTTCGGCAACAACATCCTAGACGGATCGTTGTCGCGATTCCGGTGGCGCCTCCCTCGACCTGCACAATCTTGCGATCCGAGGCCGATGAAGTAATTAGCGTCGCGACGCCGGAACCCTTTTACGCTGTTGGTCAGTGGTACAAGATTTTCGATCAGACCACGGATGCGCAAGTGAGGGATCTCTACGAACGTTCCCAGCACCTCTAGCCGCAAGTGAAAGGTCGTCTCCTGAGAAGCGCATCTTCGAAAGACTCCGCCAAGGAAGAAACCGTCAGCAAGGAGAGGCTTATTGCCTTTCTTTTGAATCGCCGTTCTTTTCCGGAGCGTCCCAAGCGCGTTCGGTTTGTGCAGACGCATGCTTCCTACGTATTCATTACGGACCGGCATGTTTACAAGGTGAAGAAGCCTGTCAACCTTGGCTTTCTGGACTTCTCCACCTTGGAGAAACGCCGTCACTTTTGTGAACGAGAAGTCCTGCTCAACAGGAGGCTAAGCTTACACGTTCATCTGGGAGTCTTGCCAATTTTCTCGAGGAAAGGAAAACTGGCCTTCGCCGATGGCGGGCGCGTCGTTGAATACGCCGTTCAGATGAGGAAGCTCGAGGCACGCTACTTCCTTCCCCGGCTGCTAAGACTCAAAAAAGTGGGACGCGCCCAGGTGAGGCGGATTGTCGCTACGCTCAAGAAGTTCTACGAAGCACAGATACCCACGGCGGCGATTACCCGCTGGGGAAGCGTGGAAAAATTGAAGATCAGCACCAACGAAAATTTCCGCCAAACAGAAAGGTTTATTGGAAGCACAATCTCGCGCCCTGCCTTTGAGGCGATACGCCGCTTCACAACGAAGTTTTACCGCTGCAATGCCAGTCTGTTTGCGAGGAGGATGCGTCAACGGCGGATTCGCGATGGCCACGGCGATCTGCGCCTCGAGCATGTTCATCTTGGTCCGAGGCGACTGGCGATCTACGACTGTATCGAATTCAACGATCGACTCCGCTACATCGATTGGGCCAACGATCTCGCTTTTTTGGCGATGGATTTTGATTCTCAAGGTCGGCCCGATTTGGCCGGCTATTTTGTCGATCAGATGGCGCTGGCTTTGGCTGACGACGATTTGCTGCGAATCGTCGATTTCTACAAATGTTATCGGGCATACGTTCGCGGAAAGGTGGAGACGATTCAAAGTCTCGACGCGCGGCAGGCTACCGCCAACAAACGAAGCCTCAACAATGCAAAGAGCTACTTTAAGTTGGCTCTTCAGTATGCCATCGCAGGCTCAGAACGGCTGGTCGTTGTCATGATGGGTCGCATCGCCTCCGGAAAGAGCACGCTCGCGAAAATTTTGGGACACGAACTGGGCTGGGAAGTGTTCTCATCGGATGTTCTGAGAAAAGCGCTGGCCCGAGTTCCGCTTCACCAGCGCGTTGCCGACGCGGCGCAAAGACAGCAACTATACGCTGAAGACATGACCAAGAGGACTTACGAGGTCCTATTCCAAAATGCTATCCGGCACATCCGGAAAGGACATAGCGTGATTCTCGATGCGACCTACGGACGTCGGCGCCATCGCGATGAACTTCGAGACAAACTTAGAAAAGCCGGGATTGGGTTTTATTTTGTCGAGGCGAAAGCTTCGGGCAAAATTATCCGGCAACGGCTGAAGAAGCGGACGGAAAAGGCCGACTTAGTTTCTGATGCGCGCATTGAGGATTTCCAGGCCCTAAGTGCGTTGTATGAACCGCCAAAAGAACTTCCCGCGCGCGAGTTCGCTGCCATAAATACCTCGAAAGCAGCGCCAGAAGCGACGACTGCCGAGGTCTTGAAAGCTTTGGCCGATCGGTGCGCACAATTCGGCCGAAGTGCTGGAAGGCCGAGCTAAGGTGCACGAGCGCACCCGGCTGCAAAATAGCCGTGCACCCGGCGACATTGTGATATGAGTGAAATCGCGGTGGACGAAGCTTCTCCAGAAATTGCAGGGATCAGAAGGACCTATGGGACGCGGCGGTTGCGGCGTTCGGATCTTCATACCGATGCCATCGAGCAATTTTCACTCTGGCTGAACGAGGCATTTCGCGCCGGCATGATCGAGCCTCACGCCATGAGTCTCGCCACGGCTTGGAAAGACGGAAGACCCAGCGTTCGAACGGTCTTGTTGAAGAGTCTGGATTCGCGTGGATTCGTCTTCTATACGAACCTCGAGAGCCGGAAGGCGCGCCAGCTCGCGGAAAATCCGAATGCCTCGCTACTTTTTCCGTGGCTTGCCCTGGAACGTCAAGTCATCGTCACCGGCTCGGTTTCGCGCGTCTCCACCAGTGAGGTGACTAAGTACTTTGCGATTCGCCCGCGGGATAGCCAGATCTCGGCATGGGCTTCGCCGCAGAGCCGCGAAATCTCCTCGCGCACAATCCTTGAGAGCGAGTGGGAGAAAATGAAGCGCAAGTTCGCCAAGAGAAAAGTTCCTCTACCACCATTCTGGGGCGGATACAGAGTCGCGCCCGAAACGATGGAATTCTGGCAAGGAGGGCAAAATCGACTTCACGATCGCTTCGAATATCGTCGCCAGTCGAATGGCTCGTGGACAATCCAGCGGCTGGCGCCATAGTCTCAGCCATTGAGGACAGGTCCTTTGGTCGCTGTGCCCACTTAGTCCCGCTATCCAAAGCCCGAGTGTGGGCAGAGGCACGCGTTGGGTCGCCCAAATGACCATTCTTCATGATCTGCTGCGAACGTTTTGCGCATCAAGGGCGCGGGCACATTCTTGCAGCGAGGAAGAGACTGCGACTGGATAGGGTTCGGATTGATCGAGGGCTCGCAGACCGTCGGGAAGCTGCGCAAGCTGGGTCGCAGCGAATCGGCGCACATCCGCGAGCGGCAGTGGCTTGGCCAAGCGCTTGCCATTGCGCATGACAGGAATGAGCAAACCTGCGCCCGGCCTTTCATCATGCAAGGTCAACGCGTCGCTTTTCATCTTGTCGAAATCATCGAGGGTGCGGTGAACCTGTTTGCGGCCCGGCCAGGTAGCTTTGCCTTCAGAGTGCTTGCGGCGCGGCCTCCCGGCATATTCCTGCAGTTTGTACGCACAGTTCAGGTAGGGGGCGTCGGAAGAAGTGTCCAGCTTCGTTCCGATCCCCAAGCCGTCAATGGGGGCGTGGCACGCGAGGAGATCACGCAGCTCATACTCGTCCAGGTTTCCACTTGCGAAGATGGTTATTTCCCGGAGCTGTGCCTCATCGAGAATCTTCCTTACATTCTGGGCTTGGCGGCCGAGATTTCCGCTGTCGATGCGCACGCCTTTGATTTTGATACCGTGCTCCTTCAAGGCGGCGGCCATATCAGTGACCTTTTTGGCCGCAGCTTCGGTGTCGTAGGTGTCAATTAGCAGGACGATATCCCCGGAATTCGCATCGGCGAAGTTCTCAAACGCCTTGATTTCGTCATCATGCGCCTGGATGAACGAATGCGCCATCGTGCCATAGAGCGGAATATCGAACAACTTCCCCGCAAGAACATTTGAGGTGCCTTGGAAACCGGCCAGATAGGATGCACGCGCGGCCATCAGTCCCGCGTCAGCGCCGTGGGCTCGGCGCAGTCCAAATTCCACCAGCAGTTTGCCAGGAGCGGTCAAGATCGAGCGCGCCGCCTTGGACGCCACGGCTGTCTGAAAGTGCAGCAGATTGATCAACCGCGTTTCGACGAGCTGTGCTTCCGGCAGCGGCGCGATAATTTGCAGGATTGGTTCGTTTGGGAAGAACACGGTGCCTTCAGGCATCGCATTCACATCGCCAGTGAAGCGCACGCTTTTGAGCCACTGGAGGAAATCGGCCTGGAAGTGCTGTGCCCGAGAGAGCCACTCGATGTCGTCCTGCGAGAAGGCGAATTCTTCGAGAAATTCGAGCGCCGGCTCGAGACCCGCGGCGACGAGAAAATTGCGCTGCGGCGGCAACTTGCGGACGAAGAATTCAAATACCGCTATCCCGTGCATCTCATGCCGCCAATACGCCTGCAGCATGGTGAGTTGATATCGGTCGGTCAGCAGCGGTCCATAGTCGATCTTCACGCCGCGAGATCTTTAAACTCTATCGGGACCGCGCCCAGTCGAATCATTTCCTGTTCGGCCTTATCGCTATCGTCGGGCTTCACGTTGACACCCCGAATGGCGTCGCGAAGCAGGAACGTTGTGAAGCCTAGCGCGAGGGCATCCTTCACGGTATTGAATACGCAATAGTCCGTCGCGAGTCCGCCAACAAAGAGGCGGGCGATACCTTTCGAGCGAAGGTCAGCTTCGAAGTTTGTCGTGCCAAAGTCTGAATAGCACTCCCGCTCAGGAGTGGTCGCCTTGGAAACAATCGTGGTCGGAGAATCGAGTTTCAGATCTTCCGAAAAGGCGGCACCGTGAGTGTCGACGACGCAGTGCGCCGGCCACGGTCCGCCGAATTCCTTGAATGAGCAGTGATTTGGAGGATGCCAGTCACGCGTCATATAAATCGGCAAGCTGCGTTGTCCGAAGATGCCAATGTATCGATTCAGGACGGGAAGAATTTGATCGCTTTCGGGAACCGCTAGGGCGCCTCCAGGTAGAAAATCATATTGCACATCAACGATGATCAGCGCGTCGCCTTTGCCTGGCTCGATCTCAGGTTGCTTGGTGCCGTCCATGCTTCAATTTCGCGCAGATGCTGCGAGAATTTCAACACTTTGCGGATTTGATCATCAACCTGAGAGGAGGTTTCCCTTTAACCTCGAGAAGACGACCAGCAGTGATGGAGTTGTCTCCCTCCGGCGGCCGCAACTTGTCGTTGCCACTAATTTGCCGGTCGGCGAAAGTCCTGAACTTGTCGAGCAATTATCAATAAGCCGCACTCATGCTAGAACGGTACTTTTTTAAGCGCGATCCGGTGACCTGCGCCCGCGCGCTCGTTGGGTGCAAACTGACTTGCGGCACGCTCTGCGCGGTTGTGGTCGAGACGGAGGCTTATGATGCCGAAGGAGACGAGGCCTGCCATACGGCGTTTCGTCCCAGCGCGCGAGCATTCGTCCAGGCGCACTCCGCGGGCGCCGCCTACGTCTATTTCAGCTACGGAGTCCATTGGATGCTGAACGTTCTGGTCAAATCGCCCCAGCGTGCGGGATTTGTCCTCATCCGCGCCCTGGAGCCACTCGAGGGAATCGAAGAGATGAAGAAAGCGAGGGGAGTGCAGGACGTGAGACAATTATGTTCCGGGCCTGGAAAGTTGACCAAGGCCTTGGGAATAAGCGGTGCGCACCACGGCAGAGACATGTGCTCTGAGGCCGACTTCTCCTTCTCGCACGGCCGAGGGGATCAGCTGATCAAAAGCTCCTTGCGCATTGGAATCTCGCGGGCGGTGGAGCTGCCGTGGCGGTTTTATGCCGCGGGCAATCGGCACGTGAGCCGGACCAGTCCCAGGCCAGGCCGGGCGGGAGTGGAACCCGCCCGGCTATAAAGTGACTACTTCGACATTCCCACCATGGGCGGTGGCGGCGGCGCCGCTTGGGATTTTTGTGCACAGGCTCCGAGGCTCAGACTAGCGGCCGCGATGGCGAGTGCAGCAAGGACTTTGATGAATTTCACGAGAATCTCCCCTCCTTTCGTAGCAAGTTGCTCACCGGGGGACTTTGGCAAAACTCGACCGTCTGACAACAAAGAAACCTGAAAAAATCACGCTTGGGACAACCAGTCGTATGCGATAGTCTTGAGACGTTTCTCTTTGGATCCCAGCCGGGGAACACAGGCAATCAGGGCTTTTGTGTAGGGATGTTGTGGATTTCTCAGAACGCTGTCGCTATCGCCGTATTCCACGATTTGGCCGCGGAACATCACGGCGACACGATCGCAAAGGTCCCGGATGATGGCAATGTTGTGCGTGATCAGGATGAGTCCCATGCCAAACTCAACGCGCAGGCGTTTGAGCTCGTTGAGGATTTGCGCCTGGATGGTCACGTCGAGAGCGGTGGTCGGCTCGTCAGCCACGAGAAGGTCAGGCCGACAGCTTAAGGCCATCGCGATCATGGCCCGTTGCTGCATTCCTCCGCTAAGTTGATGCGGGTAGTCGAGCATCCGCTGCTGCGGGTTGACGATGCCGACCGCAGTCAGGCAGCGAACGATCTCGGCGTCCACATCCTTGACTTCCGGACGGTGGAGCTGGATCGCCTCAGCGATCTGGCTACGGATCGTGTAGACGGGGTTGAGCGAAGTGGACGGTTCCTGAAATATGTAGGCGATACCTCCGCCGCGCACTGCGCGGAGATGTTTCACGTCCATTTCGAGAACATGTTCACCACGAAAAACGATGTCTCCGTGGAAAATTTCCGCAGGCGGCTCCGGGAGCAAGCGAGTCAGCGAGAGGGCCGTGACGCTCTTGCCACTTCCGCTTTCGCCGACAATCGCCAGAGAGGCGCCTTCTTTCAACGAAAAGGAGACATTACTGACGGCCTCGACCGGACCGTCGTCGGTATGGAATCGGATGGAAAGCTGGCGGACTTCAAGCAGATTGGGAGCGGTCATTTCTTCTCGGAGCGAGTTTCAGATGCTTGGCGAAGCGCGTCGCCCGCAAGATAGAACGACAGTGCGGCGACGAAGATCGCGAGTCCCGGAAAGACAATCAACCACCAGGCGTCGAGGAGGTAGGTCTTACCGTCGCTGATGATATTGCCCCAGGTGGCCTGCGGCGGCTGCACGCCGAAACCTAAGAAACTCAGACTCGCCTCGGTGAGGATCGCTTCGGGAATGCCCAGGACGGCTGTCACGATAATGGGAGCTGCAGCGTTGGGAAGAATGTGTCGGAATATGATCAGCAGAGCGCGCTGGCCAAGTGTCCGGGCAGCGCGCACGTATTCGCTTTCGCGGAGAGTGAGGAATTCCGCTCGGACCAGCCGAGCCGTTCCGGTCCAGCTGACCAGCCCGATCACGGCGATGATATTGAGAATATTTGGGCCAAGGAGGGCGACCGCCGTGAGGATGAGAAAGAAAGTCGGGAAGCAAAGGATGGCATCGACGACGCGCATGATCACGTTGTCCACCCACCCGCCGAGGTATCCAGAAATCGCTCCGACCGTGACGCCAATAAAGAGGGAAACCGCAACGGCGATGAAACCCACAGTCAACGAGATGTACGAACCGTTGAGCATGCGGGAGAAGACGTCGCGTCCAAGGTTGTCAGTGCCCAGCCAATGTTCCAGGCTTGGCGGCTTGAGTTTGAGGGCGAGGTTGGTGGTATTTGGATCGTGTGGAAAATAAAATCCAGTCCAGGCACAAATCCCGGTAACGACGGCCACGACGAAAAACAAAGCAACGACGCCTGCGGCCGCCATGCCGACGGTGTTTCCGCAAAATCGCATCCAGACGCGGCGGGTTGGGCCCGCGAACTCTGCGCGCGTGGCTTCTGCGGCGGAAAGCTGCGAATCAGTAATCATTTACTCGAGCCGGACGCGCGGATCGACCACCGCATAGAGGACGTCGGAAAGCAAATTTCCAAGCAAGACGAGCGCGGCGACAATAAAGTTGAGGGCTACCAGGGTCGGATAGTCCCTCTCAAGGACCGCCTCGTAACCGAGTCTCCCCAGCCCTGGGTAGGCGAAGATCGTCTCGATGATGATCGAACCTCCAATCAGCCCCGGCAGCAAACCTCCGATGCCAGTGATCAGCGGGCGAATGGAATTCCGAAGCGCGTGCTTGTAAAAAACTGAGTCGTGCGCAAGACCTTTGGCCAACGCTGTGCGGATGTAGTCTTCGCGCAAAGTCTCGATCATGCTGGCGCGGATGTAGCGCGACTGGGCTGCAATGCCTCCGATGGAAAGCACCATCGCGGGAAGTGCGAGGTGCCAGAATCGGTCGAGCCACAGGGAGACGACGTTTGGAAAATCGATTCCATATGTTTGCGTGCCGAGAATCGGAGCGCTTGTAAATTTGACGAGGCCAATGACGATCAGGTCCGAAATCCAGAAGCCCGGCAGCGCGATGAAGACAAAGGCCAGAATGGAAGTGAGAACGTCGGGAAGCTTACCGGCGTGCTTGGCGGCATAAACGCCGAGAAGCAATCCGAAGGTCAGCGAAAGAACAATCGCCAGAACATTGAGCGATACGGTTGCGGGCAGGCGTTCGGCGATCCGATGAAGGACGGGCCGGTCGTCTTTGATGCTCTTGAGCCGACCGCTGAAGAGGTCACGCATGTTGAGCAAGTATTGTTCAGGCAGCGGACGATCGAGATGAAACTTCTTTTTGAACGCTTCCTTGACCTGCGGAGTGATGCGCGGGTTGAGCTCTCCCCACGGATAAGGGCTGCCCGGTGTGAGCGTAATAATGAAGAAAGAGATTAGGCTTATGAGGAACAACAGCACGACGCTGATGAGAAGACGCCGGAGAATGAAGGTCAGCATGATAGCAAGCGAGCCCCGCTCATTTTGGCAGCGAAGAGGCGAACTCGGGCCGGTAAAACCAGTCCATGTAGTAACCCCAGCCGGCCTTGGTCATTTCCACCGGCGTATTTATCCAGCCCCCGAGACCGTCAGGCCGCCGGATCCGGTAGCTGTCCTTCCACATGACTGATGTCCCCTGGGGGACATAGAGGAAAAGGTACGGTTGATCGCGATAGATCGTGCCTTGCAACTTTCCCGCGAGCGCGATGATTTTGTCTCGGTTGTACTCCTGGCGGATCTCCTCGAGCAGCTTGTCGACGGTGGGATTTCTGTAATTGACGACGTTGAGCTGCTCGGGATTGCTTTGTGAAGAGTGCCAGATCTGGTACTGATCGTAGTCTGGCCCGAGGGCCCATCCGAGCACCATGGCATCGAAGCTTCCCTTGTTGATAAAGTTCTTCAGAAAGACCGCCCATTCATAGAGCTCGATCTTCACTTCAATGCCAAGCTTCTTCAGATCGTCCTGAACCAGCGTCGCGATGTCGCGTCGGATTTCATTTCCGTTGTTGGTAATGAGAGTAAACGCAAAGCGCTGACCATCCTTCTCGAGAATTCCATCTCTACCGGGTTTCCAGCCAGCCTCGGCGAGAAGCCGGCGCGCCTTTTCTGGATCGTAAGCGAAGGGATTGATATTCGGATCAAAGAACCACATCTTCGGTGTGAAAATCCCGGTGCTCTGCTCGCCGTGGCCGTAGAGAATATATTTGACCATTTCGGGGACATTGACCGCGTGCGCGAGAGCCTGGCGGACCCGTTCATCCTGAAAAATTGGCCGCCGTAGGTTCCACCCAACGTAGGTGTAGGAACTGCTGGGAGCCGAAAACAGGTTGAAGCGTTTGTCCTCTTGAAAGTGCCCCACCGCCCAGGGATCGACAGCCCAGAAGTCGACCTGTCTGGTCTCAAACGCAAGGCGAAGCGAGAGTTGGTCGGGAAGGACTCGAAAAACGATGGAGTCCAGCCATGGCCCCGGAGCGTCGAAATAGTCCGGATTTCGAACGACGCGAAGGTATTCATTTGTCTTCCACTCATCGAAACGGAATGGACCGGTGCCGACGGGATTGCGATTGAAGTTGTTGGCCCACCATTCGGGCGGCTTGCCCTCGAGAATATGCGCGGGCAGCATTCCGATCATCCAGCTGCTGAGGGCAGGCGAGTAGGGCCGTCGATAGACGACTCGCACCGTGTGAGGGTCAGGAGTTTCAATACGCAGAATGTAAAGGAAGTCCGGTTTGCGCGGAGACGCCGTCGCATCGTCCATGATGGCTCGATATGTGAAAACGACATCTCTCGAGGTGAAGGGCTCGCCGTCGTGCCATCGGACGTCGTCGCGGAGCGAGAAGACGACCGTTGGCTCGGCCAGGAACGGCAAAGTTTCAATGCTCTGGGCGCGAGCGCTCAGCTCTGGTTTCGTAGCGAGGAAGGCTTCCAACTTCTGAAGGAACTCTTCGGGATTGCCCGCGATCGTGACCTCGAATGCGGACGAGGATTCCATCCATTGGCGCACAATCTGAGAACCCTCCGCCGTCGCGCCAAGCGCTTCGAGCGTTTCCTTTGCCTTATCTTGCAGGTCCACCCGAATGACCTGCAAGGGAACCGTCTGCAGGGGCTGCAATAGGGAAACGATCTCTTGCGAGTTTTCCATTCCTGGCTCTGCGAGTTCGAGAACGAGCCTGTTTTCCTCAATGCGGACGGAGTTCAGCTTCCAGTCTTTCCAACGGGAACGCTCAGTCTCAAGGCTGAGCAGACCTGAAAGCGCCGTGTTGGCGTCGGGAAAGAAGATGGTCGTTGTCTGGGTGAGCGAAAACGACCTCGCCAGGTCGGTTGTGATTTCGAGATTTTGATCGTACTTGAGCAGTCCATTAAAGATGACGGCCTGGACTTCCCCGGCAGCAGCGTCAGCCTGCTGGATCGGGTTTAATGTTGAAGGTTCGCCCAAGGTCCCGATGGACATCTCGTTTTTCTTTTTCGCGGACAAAAGCGAGACATTCACGAATGCCGTCGCGATTAGCGCCAACAGCAGAGCGGGAAGTCCATAGACGAAAAAGCGAATCACCGTGGCGCAGGATACCGAGGCGATCATTTGACGCAACGTAATGATTGCTGCTGTAGTGCGGGCAATGAAGGAACTGCAGCAGCCAGGCGCCAAGCGTGCGCTGGCCCTCTTGCTCGCACTGAACATCCTTTGTTACATCGACCGCTACATCCTTGCGGCCGTTGAGCCGGAAATTCGCCAGGCGTTTTTTGCACCGGAAGACCCAGATGCGATGGCAAAGACGGGAGCGTTGGCGACCGCCTTCCTGCTGAGTTATATGGTGCTGTCGCCTTTGTTCGGCTGGCTGGCCGACAAGCATTCGCGGTGGGCGATCATTGCGGCCGGAACCGCAATCTGGAGCTTGGCAACGGCCGGCTCGGGCTGGGCTCCTACGTTTGGCATTCTCCTGATGGCGCGCATTCTTGTGGGGGCCGGCGAGGCAGCCTATGGGCCGGCGGCCCCGACGTTGCTTTCGGATCTATTTCCACCGGCTCGCCGCGGATTGGTTCTTGCCTGGTTCTTTGCAGCGATTCCGGTCGGTAGCGCGATTGGCTACCTTTTTGGAGGGGCGATGGCGGGCGCATTTGGCTGGCGAGCGCCATTCCATTTTGCGGCCATCCCCGGGCTCGTCTTAGCGGCCCTCTGCCTCCTGATAAAAGATAAGGGATCTGCCGGACAGAAAAGGCATCGGGCGAGTCTCGAAGATTATCGCGGCCTGCTCCGCATTCCGTCCTATAGGTACAACGTTGGCGCGCAAACTGCGATGACCTTTGCGATCGGCGGGATGTCGTTCTGGGCGCCAGCCTATTTTTACGATCAGAGAGGGCAAGCAGATCTGGAGCGTGTGAACCTGATCTTTGGCGGCATCACAGCGGTCGCCGGGCTCATCGCAACCGTGCTTGGTGGGTGGATGGGAGACTGGTTGGCAAAGCGTTACACCGGCGCCTACTTCCATGTGTCGGGCGGCGGTATGCTTCTGGCGTTCCCGTGCACGCTGGCAATGCTTTACACGCCGTTTCCTCTGGCATGGGTGTTTTGCTTCCTTGCCGTTTTTTTCCTTTTCTTCAATATTGGCCCAGCCAACACCGCGATTGCGAACGTGACCAAGCCAGAGGTTCGGGCCACCGCATTTGCGGTGGCGATCTTTATCATGCATGCCTTCGGAGACGCGATCTCCCCTCCGCTCATTGGAGCTGTGGCGGATCGCTGGAACCTAGATATCGGTTTTCTGGTGGTCTCGTTTATGATGGTTGTGGCGGGCTGTCTTTGGCTGATGGGCGCGAGATTTCTCGGCCCCGATGTGGCGATGGCTGCCAGCCAATAAACATTTCGCCGGTTGTGTATCGATATTAGGTGTGCTTATCTGCTTCGTTTGCTCATGAACGTCTTTGTTGAAGCCCAACCGAATTGCCTCGTCACCTTGCAAGTCGAACTGCCGTCCGAGCAGGTTTCCAGGGAGTGGACGAACGTCACGCGCGACTTTCAGCGGCAAGCGCGCATTCCCGGCTACCGGCCGGGGAAAGCACCCCGGGCGCTGGTCGAGAGCCGTTTCGCGAAGGATATCAAGGAAGAGCTGACCTCCAAGCTCCTGCGGGAAAGCCTGAACGAGGCGATTCGCGAGAAGAATCTTCGTGTGCTTTCAGTGTCGCAGGTCGATGACGTCGAGATTGGCGAAGATCGGACGATGCGATATCGGGCAACAGTCCTCACGGCCCCCGAATTCGAGTTGCCTGACTATTCTTCCATTCCGGCGGATATTTCGAAAGAAGAGGTCACCGAGGAGAGTGTTCGACGGTGGATGGAGCAGTTGCGTGAACCCCATGCGACCTATGTGCCGGTTGAAGGACGTCCGTTGGCGATGGGTGACTATGCCGTAGTCAGTTACGCCGCAAGCCTTGAAGGAAAGCCGCTGGGCGAGGTGGTCACCGATGCCCCGGCACAGTTGCAGGGTCGACGGAACGCTTGGATTCTGATGGACGAGAATTCTCTTCTGCCAGGTTTTTGTCGGGCGATCGTTGGGATGGACGTCAATGAGGAACGGACCATTTCAGTCGAATTGCCTACGGACTTCACCCTCGCAAACCTTGCGGGAAAGAAACTCGAGTACGCGGTGACTCTCCACGCCATCAATACGAAGGTCCTCCCTGAATTCGACGATGCCCTCGCCGGCAAGATCGAGCCAGGCGCCACGGTCGATCAGCTCCAAAAGAAGGTTCGTGAACGGTTGGAGAACCTCGCCGAGGGGCATTTTCACAACGCGAAGAGGCAGACTGCCGTGAGATACCTTTTGGACCGAGTCGATTGTGAACTGCCCGCGCCGGTGGTCGAGAAGGAAATGGAAAGCATCTTGCGGGAGATCGTGCGTGACAATCAGGTCCGCGGAATCACCGATGATGAGATTCGCAAGCATCAAGATGAGCTGATCGGCGCCGCTCAGCAGGGGGCCAGGGATCGGGTGCGCGGGAACTTTCTGTTGCTCCGGGTCGCAGAGAAGGAGAAGCTGGAGGTAACAGAGGAGGATGTGACACGGCACGTATTGGAAATGGCGGCACGTTACGAAATCCCGGTCGGCAAGCTTGTCAAAGATCTTGAGCGTCGCAAAGGATTCGGTCCCTTGCGCGAACAGATCCTCATCGGCAAGGCCCTTGATTTGCTCGCCGCCAATGTTAGGGTGCGCCAATCTTCCAGCGAGCCAGCCACAGCATAAGTCTTATGAAGAATTCGTATTTAGTTCCGACTGTTGTCGAGCAGACAAACCGTGGAGAGCGTGCTTTCGACATCTATTCCCGGCTGTTGAAGGATCGCATTATCTTTATCGGGACGCCGATCGATGACCATGTCGCCAACCTTGTGGTCGCGCAGATGCTGTTTCTGCAGATGGAGGACGGCAAGAAAGACATTAACATTTACATCAACTCGCCGGGCGGTTCTGTCACCGCCGGTTTGGCGGTTTATGATACCATCCAGTTCGTGACCTGCGATGTGAATACCTACTGCATGGGCATCGCGGCGAGCATGGCGGCGGTTTTGCTTTGCGCGGGAACGAAAGGGAAGCGCTACGCTCTTCCCAATTCAGACATCATGATTCACCAGGTGTCCGGAGGCGCCCAAGGCCAGGCCAGTGACGTCGAGCGGCAGGTCGAGTTTATGTTCAAGCTCAAGAAGCGGCTCAACCAGATTCTCTCCTTGCACACCGGCAAGGCCGTTGAGCAAGTGACCAAGGATGCCGATCGCGACTACTACATGAGCGCGGAGGAAGCCAGGGAGTATGGGCTGGTCGATGAGGTGGTGAAATCGCGCAAGGAGATTAAAGAGCTTCCCGTGGAGAAGCCTTCAGAGTAATTTAGTTTCATGGCTCGCGCGAGCAATCTGACAATGTGCTCCTTCTGTGGCAAAAGCCACGCGGAGGTGCGCAAGCTCATCGCCGGGCCAGGCGTCTACATCTGTGACAGCTGCATCACCGTTTGCAAGGGGATCCTCGACAAGGAACTCAATGATGAAGCCAGAAAGCAAAAGACGACCATTCGCGTTCCCAAGCCCGCTGAAATCATGCGGGAGCTCGATCAGCATGTCATCGGGCAGCACAAGGCGAAGAAGGTCCTCGCGGTAGCCGTTCACAACCATTACAAGCGCATTCTGCAGGATGGCGCGACGTTCGACGGGGCCGTCCACCAACTGGGCCCTCTCGCGGACATCGAAATTGAGAAGAGTAACATCTTGATGATCGGTCCGACTGGTTCGGGCAAGACGCTCCTGGCGCGAACCCTTGCGCGAATCCTGGACGTGCCGTTTTGCATTGCCGATGCGACCACGATCACGGAAGCCGGCTACGTCGGCGAGGATGTTGAAAACATCGTTCTACGGCTTCTTCAGAATGCCGACTATGACGTCAAGCGCACCGAGATGGGTATCGTTTACATTGACGAAATCGACAAGATCGGACGCAAGACGGAAAACGTGAGCATCACGCGCGACGTTTCGGGTGAGGGTGTGCAGCAAGCGCTCTTGAAAATCTTGGAGGGGACCGTGTGCAACGTCCCTCCGCAAGGCGGCCGCAAACATCCGCACCAAGAGTACATCCAGGTGAATACGGAAAAGATCCTTTTCATCTGCGGAGGAGCTTTTGTCGGCCTCGAGAAGATTGTGCAGCGCCGCCTGGGCGGCACCACGATGGGCTTTCATACCCGCGATGTGCGTGATCCCGAAGTCGTCACGCGCGAGGCGATTCACGCGGTGGAGCCTGAGGATCTGCTTGCTTTTGGGTTGATCCCGGAATTTATCGGACGACTGCCTGTGGTCAGCACCTTAGACGCGTTGTCCGAGGACGAGTTGCTCATGATCCTGACGGATCCTAAAAACGCAATGGTTAAGCAATATGCCAAGCTCATGGCGATGGACGGCGTGGGGCTGACCTTTACCAAGGATGCTTTGCGTGCACTTGCGGTGGAAGCCGTTCGCAAAGGGACGGGTGCGCGCGCGCTGCGCGCATTGCTCGAGCGCATCATGCTTGATGTGATGTTCGATTCGCCAGGTCGTGACGATATTGCCGAGATCACGATCAATCGCGCGGTGGTTGAAGGAAAACGGACCCCGCTGGTACGTAAACGACAGGATAAGGACGCGGCGTAATAATCTATGCCGTCAAGAATTTCCGCTCCGCTCGGTTTCGCGTATCTTTTCGAGCGGTTCCCCTCCTTTAGCCAGACGTTCTGCGTTCGTGAAGTTGAAGCGATGCATGGAAGGGGGATTGAATTCCCGGTGTTTTCCATTCACAAGCCGGCCGGGGAACCGGTTCAGGATTGTTTCGTAGATATCGGTCCGATCTATTTCCTTCCGGAGAAGTTTGATATTATCCTGGCGACAGACACGAGCTTTCGACGCTCGGCTCGCAAAGCGCTGGAGAATCTAAGGGCGATTTGGGGATGTGAGGACCAGAAGCGCCGAATTTATGAAGCGCTCTGGTTGGGTCCGATCCTCCGCGACGCCGGCATTCGTCATGTGCACGTCCACTTCGCCGGAAGCGCGGCCCGAACAGCTTTCTGGCTGAAAAAGCTCTTCGGAGTCGAGTATAGTGTCACCGCGCACGCGAACGACATTTTTCGTGACGATCCGCGCGAGCGGCTGGACCAAATATTCCGCTTGGCGACCGCAGTGGTTACCGTGAGCGAGTTCAGCCTTGCTTATCTGCGCCAGAAATTTCCCTTGGAGCGCGAGAAGTTCCATCGGGTATTTAACGGCATCGAGGCAGAGCGCTTTCCCGTGAGCTCACATCCCGATGGACGGCCGCTAATTGTTAGCGTCGGACGCTACATTCCCAAGAAGGGATTCTGCACGTTGGTTGACGCTTGCTCACGACTTGAACTACGAGACTTCGAATGCCAGATCGTTGGGAATGGTCCCCTTGAGGTGAGTCTAAAGGAGCAGGCCGCATTGCTTGGCATCCAAGACCGAGTGCAGATTACGGGGCCGAAGCCTGAGGGCGAAATCAAGCGACTGCTCGAACGCTCGCGAATGTTTGTCCTGGCCTGTGCACGCGCCGAGGATGGTGCCATGGACAATCTTCCCACGGTGATTATGGAGGCCATGGCCGCGGGGTTGCCGGTAATCTCAACGGATGTGGCAGCAGTTTCCGAGATGGTCGTAGACGGAGAAACCGGATTTATTGTTCCCGAAAGGGATTCCGTGGCGCTGGCGCAAAAAATGGCTTGCCTGCTGGAGAACCCGGACCTCGCCCGCACGATGGGGCGAAAGGGCCGCTTACGCTGCCGCGAGCTCTTCAATGTGGACAAGACGTCAGCCTCATTGTGTAAGATTCTGACCGAGTATGGGGTTTTTTCCACTCGCCGAACGGATATCATTCACGCGTTTTTCCGCAGAAGCGCCGCCTAATTCACTTCCATTTGGCTGGCACGGAGACGGGTCTCCACCGCTCGAGATCGATGTCGGATGTCACAAAGGCAGATTTCTCGTGGAAATGGCGCGGAAATTTCCCTTCGCGAATTTTCTCGGCGTGGAACGGCAGCGCGGGCGCGTCCTGAAGGCAAAAAGAAAGATCGCGCTGGAGGGGCTTGACAATGTCGAACTATTCCATGGCGACGCCCGCGAAGTCCTGAGCTCTTTGCCAGAGGGATGCGCCGATGGCGTGCACGTCCTCTTTCCCGACCCCTGGCCGAAGAGGCGTCACAAAAATCGCCGTTTGGTCGGCCAGGATTTCTTGGTCGAAGTCTCGCGGCTCCTCAAGGTAGGGGGGGTTCTGCGCCTCGTGACGGACGATCCCGATTACGCGCGTGCGATGGAATCCCACGCGACTGAAATCTCCAAGTATCGGCGGATGGAAAGTGAACCACGCGACTATCCGCTGACGGAATTTCAGCTCAAATTCCTGGCTGCCTCACGTCCGATCTTTGGATTGCTTTTCGAGCGACTCAGTTGACCAGTTCGCGGTAGAAACCTTCCAGGCGGGCAATGGAACGGCCCTGTTCGAAGTTTTCCCGAACGGACTGAGCGGCGTTCCGCGAGAAGGTTTCATAAGTGGCAGAATCTTCGGCGATTTCAAGGAGAGCGCTGGCCAGGGCGGCGCTGTCGCGCTCTGGGACGAGCAGGCCGTCATGGCCAGAGTGGACGGCCTCCGGTATTCCCCCATGTTGTGTCGCGACAACAGGGAGGCCGCTGGCCATAGCCTCAAGCATCGAATTGGGAACACCTTCCTGATCCCCGCCCGTTGTTGTCTGGCTGGGGTGCAGAAAGAGGTGCGCGGAAGCGTAGGCAGCGGCGAGCTCCTCCTGGTTCAGAAAGCCCGGATACCGCACCGAACCTCCCAAGCCCAAAGTTCTTGTCAGATCCTTGAGTTTGCTTTCGAGAGGGCCCTCGCCGGCAAGAATCAATTCCGCGTTGGAGTATTTTTCCCGAAATTCGGCGAAGGCCTTCAGGGTTACGTCAATGCCTTTCTTTTCGATGAACCGCGAGGCCTGGATGATGCACCACGCACCGTCGGCTGGCGGAGAATGGACGAGGTATGGGAATCCGTCCATCGGCACCCCCGTGCGATTGATGCGGATTTTTGAAGCATCGCAGCCAAGGTCCACCAGCCGGGAGGCAAGAGATTGACTGCGCGCCAGGACGAGCGGGAGCGTCGCGAGAAGAGTACGCAGGCGATGATTGTAGCCCGGCTCTTGGTTTCGCAGCATGATATCCATCCCATGAAAGGAGACCAGGGAGGGCCGAGACCAGTTTCGCATGAACGGAAGCAGGTGAACGCCCGTATGGCCGAAGTAGACGTGCAGGAGCTGGGCGTTTCGGCGGGTCAGGACGGCTTCAAGTTGGTCATACTCTCCGCGATAGAAGACAGGCTCCAGGCGTTGGAGGTATTTTCTCTGAAAGCGCAGCAGAAAGTTGATCCGCGGGCGCGGCAGAACTTCAACGTTTGGAAACGGGAATGCGTCCGCATTCTCCCGAAACTTGGTCATTATGAAGGTTTGGAATTCGCGCAGTCCTGTGACCTGCCTGTAGATGTGCTGCATCTCGCGCTTGAGGAAAGTATTGCAGTAACTGGCGACGACGGGCGGATGCATCAGGAGCCCCAGCAAATCGTCGCTCGAAGTTTTCGCAAGTGGATTTTCTGAGCCTTCCCCTTAGTTTCGTGGTTTAATGGTGGGTGAACTTCGCTTCCGGAGGCGCAGCATCCTCACCGCAGGATGAGCCAGAGCCAGAGTCCAGCCTCGCGGAGAGCGACGAGGCAAGTGACGTTGCTCTCATGCTTCGGGCGAAGAGTGGCGACCTTGAGGCATTTGAAACGCTTGTAACTCGGCATCAGCACAGCGTCGTCGGCACTGCTGCAAAGATACTCGGAGGGGCGGCCGACGCTGAAGATATCGCTCAGCAAGTATTTGTGCGGGTGTGGAAGCATGCTGCGCGCTACGAGCCGTCGGCGAAGTTTACGACCTGGCTGATGACGATTACGCGCAATCTGGTGTTTAACGAGTTGCGCCGCAGACGGCGAACCCAACAGGTCTCCATGGATGCGGATGAAGGGGACACGATGCGGCACCAGTTCGTGGACGAACAGGCGGCCGCGCCAAGCGAAGAAATGCTCGATGCTGAGTTACAGGAGGCGATCGATGCCGCCATTGCGAGCCTCCCCGAAACTCAGAGATTGGCCATCGTGCTTCGCCGATACGAGGGCATGCCGTATGAGGAGATCGCGGGAGTGCTGAAGACCAGCGTGCCGGCCGTTAAGAGCATTCTCTTTCGAGCCCGTGCGGAGTTGAAGGCTCGACTCAAAAAATATCTCGACTGATTGGCGGCTTGTGGCCGGGCGTTCCTTTCGGACAATCTGCGGCTATGGAGAGCTTCCGGAAGGTCGGCTTAATAACGTGTACGGCGCTAGCGCTGGCAAACATGATCGGCACGGGCGTCTTTACGAGCCTGGGCTTTCAGGTTGAGGCGATCCCATCTCCGTTCCTGATCCTGCTTGTTTGGGTGCTTGGCGGAGTAATTGCGCTTTGCGGGGCGCTGAGCTACGCGGAGCTGGCGGCCGCGCTGCCGCGCTCTGGAGGCGAGTACAATTTTCTCTCGCAAATCTACCACCCCGCGCTGGGCTTTATGGCAGCTTTCATTTCGGTGGCCGTCGGTTTCTCCGCTCCGATTGCTCTGTCCGCCATTGCCCTGGGAAAGTATCTGGCCGCTGCTTTCCCTGGTTTGCATGCGGGCCCGGTCTCTGTCGCGGCGGTCCTGCTCCTCGCCGCGGTGCATTCTGTGACGGTGCGAGCCAGCGGCAATTTTCAAGTCTTGATCACCTCTTTAAAGATTGCGCTGATCGTCGCTTTTATCGCGATTGGGTTCGCACGCGGAGAGGCATGGACGTTTTCACCGCGCGAGGGCGATGCTGGCTTGATCTTGAGCGGCCCGTTCGCAATTTCTTTGATGTTCGTCCTCTACTCATATTCTGGATGGAATGCCGCTGCGTACATCATTGGTGAAGTGCGGGACGCCCAGCGGACCGTGCCTTGCGCGCTTATTCTTGCCACGGTCATCGTCATGATTCTCTACGTGTCCCTGAACGCCGTCTTTTTGGCGAGCGGACCTATGGGCGAGTTTGCCGGGAAGATCGCGGTTGGGGAAATTGCCGCCCGCAACCTGCTGGGGGAGCAAGGAGGGCGTACTATGGCTGCCTTGATTGGAGGAGGATTGATCTCGGCAATCAGTGCCATGACGTGGGCTGGGCCGCGCGTGTCGCAGACCGTGGGTCAGGACTTCTCGGCTCTGAGAATTCTTGCCTGGACCTCACGTGGCGGAGTTCCTCGAGTTGCCATTGGCGTGCAAACTCTGCTCGTGCTGGTGCTGCTGGCGACTTCCACATTCGAGGCGGTGCTCGTGTATACGCAATTTTCCATTTTGGCATGTAGTTTTCTGACCGTTCTCGGGGTGATCATCTTGCGCCGGCGCAAACCGGCACTTCCCAGGCCGTTCCGTTGCGTTGGATATCCGCTGACTCCGCTTGTCTTCCTTACCCTTAATCTTTTCGCCATGGTCTACACTGCATTTTACCTTCCGGGCGAGGCATTTGCCGGCTTGGCGACTTTGCTCCTTGGGATCGGGCTGTATTTTCTCGCCCGCGCGGGCAGAATACCCGGATGAGATTTTGCTCAGTTGCCGCAGCGGCCTTTTTTGCGATCTCCGTTGGTCTGCAGGGACAGGACGTCCGCCGTGGTGTGCCTGCGCAATGGGTCGCTGGCTCGGACGTGGCCAACTTCCTCGCCGGTGTGCCCTTGCCGCATGAGTCACCGCTCTCTTCCTTGCAAAGGACGTCCTCCTATCAGGCGCACGTCACCGCGCTTGCTCGGCTCTCGCAACGGTTCGATCGGAACTATTTTTCGAAGATGCGTGCCTGGAGCGCGGCCGAGCTCGCGCCACACATGCCGATGAGGGTTCCCGTGTATTATTTCTTTAGCGGACCCGATGCGGTCAGCGTTCTCGCGCTTTATCCTGACGCGCCGATCTACATTCTCGGTGGATTGGAATCAGTCGGTTCGATTACGCCACCTACCGCGCTGACCGAGGGGGAGGTGGCGCTGGGATTGGAGAATCTGAGAAGGTCCGCGGAGGTGATTCTGTCCTTCGGGCATTTCATCACCAAGGACATGAAGGTGGAGTTGGATCGCACCGCCTTTCGCGGAGTGCTTCCTTTGATATACATGTTTATCGCGTTGACTGGCGGCGAGATTGTTTCCACTCGGTATATCGCTGTGGTCGGGGGAGGGGGCATGCAGGAATTGGGAAGTGAGGTTTTTCACTCGAAAGGGCAGCTGCCGGGAGTGCGAATAGAATTTCGTCGCCGAGGGCGGAGCGACGTGCAGACACTGTTATATGTGCAGGCGAACGTCGCCGACGATGCCCTTACATCCAACGGTGCAGTTCTTAAATGGGCGGGCAGCTTTGGCCCAGGAAACGTCTACCTCAAGGCAGCTTCGTACTTGCTGCACGAACCATATTTTTCGCGTATCCGTTCGTTCTTGCTCAACTACGCAATTTCAGTGTTGCAGGACGATTCGGGAATCCCTCTGCGGTTCTTTCGAGATGGCCGATGGCAACTTTGGTTCTTCGGCACCTACTCAGGAACATTGGACCTCTTCAGGAAATACTATCAAAGTGACTTGCAATCAGCCTTTGCGACCCCCGGGGCAGCCGCACCGCTGCCTTTCGGAACAGGATACAAGTGGCGTCTTGGCGAATCGAACTTGATGCTCGCGATAAAACAGCAGGCGCAAGCGCCGGCAAGCGTGCCCTTACAGCGATAGGAAGTTTCGCCACCGTTAGCGGAAAAACCGGCGCAGGAAATCGGGGTCGCGAAAGCCGGCTTGACTGCCCAGGCGGACAATCACAAGCCTCCTTGAGGATGACACATAGACCCGCTGACCACGAGAACCGACCATAGCGACCATGTCGACGGGCGCGCTTCGGGACAGACATAGGTGGTTCCAGTCAGTTCGGGCGGAGATAGCTTCCTCGACGTCGATTTCCACGGCGTTGTTCTCGGTTGCCAGTCGATTGAGCCAAAAGCCAAGGCCATAGATGGGATTGGCTCGTGAGCCAAGCGATGCCTCGCGCACTAACGACGATGGAACCAACGGAAAGATCCAACGCCAACCCTTGCGTCGCACAAGATGTCCGGCAGCAAGGAGGTTGCGAGCGGAGACTTGCGCTCCAGCCGAGAAGTAAGGATTGCCAAGCCGGTCACGTCTCCAGCCGCCGGGCCGAATTCCAAGCGGACCGAGGACGGCACGCTCAATCCAGGCAAGCGGAGGCTCTCCCAACTTCCGAGCCATCAGGGCCTCCAGGACCTCGTAATGCGAAGGTCCGTAGGCGAACTTCTCCCCGGCCGGCGCCGTCATAGGAAGATTGAGAGCCCTTTGATTCTTGTTGCGGACATTCGCCGCGTAGAGGTCTTCGAATCCAGGACTCAGCCCAGATGTCTGGTTGAGCAGATCGCGGAGCGTGATTCTACGCTTTTGAGGGTCGTTCTGCCACTCGGTAAGGGTAAGACTTGCGGGTTCGTCCAGCTGCAGCAGCTTTCTACCTATGGCGGCAAATGCGCCCAAGGCGCAAAGGCTTTTGGTGATGCTGAAAATGTGCTCACGATTGCTTGGTTCAGCGACGCTATAACGCTCGAGGCTGAGCCGGCCATTCTGCCAGACGAGCAAAGCACGCTCGCCGCGTTGTGCGGAATAGCGTGCGGCTTCTTCAAGAGTCCCAAAGGCCCGAACACTGAAGCAAATCAGGAGCAGTGAAGCTACGACGCGTCCTACGGGTTGAAATAGAGCTTCGCTTATCACCTTGGAGATTTGGGCATCACTGCGCACAACGAGGGTTCACCTTGCCGCGAGTTGCGAACTATAACTCAGACGCGAGGAGGTCGAGCGTCGCGAATTCAGTGTTGCTTTTGGCTGGGCCAGAAGCAATACTTCGTTATAGGAAACAAACCATGAGCGCTACACTTACCGCCACAAGCCAACTTGATCAGCTTAAGCAATTTACCACCGTCGTCGCGGATACGGGGGATTTTGAGTCTATTAGAAAGTATGCGCCGCAGGACGCTACAACCAACCCCACCTTGATCTTCAAGGCGGTGCAGCTTCCCGAATACAAACCCCTGCTTGACAAGGCCATCGCAGATAATCGTGGATCTTCGTTAAGCGGTCCCGCGCTTCATAAGAAAATCATTGACGATCTGCTGATCGCCTTCGGAGTTGAGATTCTTGATATCGTCCCTGGCCGCGTCTCGACTGAGGTGGACGCTCGGCTTTCTTTCGATGCAGAGGCCACTGTGCAGAAGGCAAGATACCTCATCGGACTCTACGAAAAGGTTGGCATCGACCGTAAACGGGTTCTCATCAAGATTGCCTCGACTTGGGAAGGTGCCCGCGCTGCGGAAGTCTGTGAAAAGGAAGGCATCCACTGCAATCTGACTCTCATGTTTTCGCTGGCACAGGCCATCGCGTGTACCGAGGCGGGAGTCACCCTGATTTCACCCTTTGTGGGGCGAATTTACGACTACTACAAGAAGACCACTGGCAAGGAATACGTTGGGGCCGAAGATCCCGGAGTTCAGTCGGTCCAGAAGATCTACACCTATTACAAGAAATACGGGTACAAAACGCAGGTAATGGGCGCCAGTTTCCGGAATGTCGGGGAAATTCTCGAGCTTGCTGGTTGCGATCTACTGACCATCAGTCCCGATTTGCTTGCGAAGTTGCAGGAAACCGAAGGCCCGGTGGCGCGTAAACTGAGTCCTGAGGCGGCGAAGTCGGAAAACGTCGAGCGCATCGAGGTGACGGAAAAGGTATTTCGCTGGATGCTGAATGAAGAGGCCATGGCGACGGACAAGCTCGCCGAGGGCATCCGCAATTTCGCCGCGGACATTGTGCGCCTCGAAGCCATGATCGCCAAGGCGTTCTGAGCGTGTTCAAGTTTCTAGCTGCCCTCCTGGGCATTTCTTTCCTCGCTCCGACAGTGCAGGCAACGACTGCGGCGGTCGATCAGCCTGGTTCTTTACCGCTCCTGCTTGGAGTTGAAAGGGTTCGCACTGAACTGAAGCTCGATTCTTTGCAGCGTGCGCTGCTGGACTCGCTGCGCGATGAATACAAGACCGCGGCACGGAAGTTAACGAATCCGATGCCGAAGACCCCGCAGGAGCGCGCGACCGCACAGGGGAAGCTTGCTCAGCTCAACAAGCATTTCAACAGGCGGACGCTTTCAGTCTTGAATCCCGCACAGCGCGCCAAACTGTCGGCCATCGAAGCCAAGTTTCTTGGCGCCACACTGCTGCATTCACCTCGGGTGCAGGCAAGGCTTAAGCTGACAGACGAGCAGAAGCAGCGGATTGAAGCGATTCGTCAGAAGGGAGTCACTTACGTGGGAAAGGTGAATCGCAGGTTCGAGGAGGGCAAAATAAGCCAGCAGCAACGCCTGCAGCTTCTGCGGAGTCGCCGAATGGCACAAGGTACCGAAATGCTTCGTCTTCTCACTCCTGAGCAGCGCAGCGCAGTGTTGGCGCTCGGAGGCCAAAAGATCGCCAGCTGAGGATTCCTGGTTTTGGCTTCGGTGCCTCTCTCGGACCGAGGCGGCTGATCCCCCACACTTCGCGGAGCAACCGCGGAGGTTCGCTTGTTTCTTCGAAGGTGCTCGGAGACAACGTTTGAGTTGCATCGGACGCGTTTTTCCGCATGAACTGCGGAGGCGAACAATGAAGATCTATCTTGACGGTCAATATTACGGGAAGGAAGAAGCCAAGATTTCGGTCTTCGATCATGGTTTGCTCTATGGCGACGGGGTCTTTGAGGGGATCCGCTTTTATCACGATCGCGTCTTTCGGCTGGCGGAGCATATCGATCGTCTCTACGATTCCGCAAAGGCCATCTGCCTCAACGTTCCGCTGCAAAAAGCCGCGTTGATTGAGGCGGTCCTCGAGACGATTCGCAAGAACGAGCTTCACGATGGATATGTGCGCCTGGTCGTGACGCGGGGAAGCGGCGATCTCGGTTTGAACCCGGCGTTGTGTCCGCGCGCGACGGTCTTCATAATTGCTTCGCGGATCACGCTGTATCCCGAAGAAATGTATCGCAACGGGCTCAGCGTCGTCACCTGCTCGACGCGGCGGATTCCGCATGGTGCGCTCAGCCCGATGGTCAAGTCGCTCAACTATCTTAATAACATTCTGGCGAAGATCGAGGCCCAGCAGGCGGGCGCGGGAGAAGGCCTCATGCTCAACGAGCAGGGGTTTGTGGCCGAGTGTACGGGCGACAACATTTTTACCGTCAAGCGAGGCGAGATCTTCACACCGCCAATCTCTTCCGGAGCTCTTGCCGGTATCACTCGCCAGGTTGTCTTTGAAATTGCCGTCGAACTCGGCTTTCGCATCAGCGAGCCGGAAATGACTCGCTACGACATTTTCACCGCCGACGAGTGTTTTCTCACCGGAACGGCTGCCGAAGTTATCCCCGTTGTTGTCCTTGACAATCGCACAATCGGAGACGGCGTTCCCGGGCCGATTACATGTGATTTGATGGAGCGGTTCCACCAGTTGACAGAGACCACAGGGACAGCGATTTATTGAGAGGTATGCAATGTGATGTTTGCCAGCAAAAGGAAGCAACCGTCTTTCTCACGCAGATCGTTGGCGGCAAGATGCAGAAGGTAAATCTCTGCGAAGGCTGCTCGAAGGAAAAGGGCGTGAACGATCCGACTGGCTTCGCGCTCGCCGATCTTTTGCTGGGAATGGGTGCCGCTCAGGATATCGAGCGTTCTCCCAATGGCGTGACGTGCCCGGTTTGCGGATTCACCCAAGCCGACTTCAAGAAGACGGGTCGTCTGGGTTGCAGCGCATGCTACGATGTCTTTGGCGACAGCCTCGACTCCATGCTCAAGAATATGCACAAAGGACCCGAGCATGTCGGGAAGACCCCAGCCTCGCTCTTGCGAAACCGGCAGTTGGATGCCCGCATCAAGAGCCTGCAGACGAGTCTCGAAAGAGCAGTCGCCGATGAGGAGTACGAGAAAGCCGCCGATCTGCGCGATCAGATCCGACGGATAGAGGGCGGGCAACGAGTATGAAGTTCTCCAAGATTATCGCCAAGTCCGGTGAGTGGCTCGGTGGCGATGGTCCTCACCGACAAATTGTGGTCACCAGTCGTGTCCGATTGGCCCGCAACCTCAAAGGGAAGGCCTTTCCCGGATGGGCTAAAAAAGCGGAACGCATTGAGGTGCTCAAGGTCACCAAAGCAGCGGTCATGCAGCTTTCGATGATGCAAGACGCTTTTTCGGAGAACCTCGAAGCGCTCTCTCCATTGGAAAAGCAGGTTCTTGTCGAAAGGCATTTGATAAGTCGGGAGCACGCCGCCAAGGGAGTGGGTAGCGCGGTGGTAATGAATACCGCGCAAAGTCTCAGTTTCATGATCAACGAGGAGGATCACCTCCGGATGCAGGCAATCTGTGGAGGTCTGCAGCTCGGCAGGGTTTTCACCATGATCAATCAGGCGGACAGCGAGCTCGAGCCCCTGCTCGAATTTGCTTTCCATTCTAAGCTCGGCTACTTGACGGCTTGTCCGACAAACGTCGGCACGGGAATGCGCGCCTCAGCGATGCTCCACCTTCCCGGCCTCGTCATGAGCGATCAGATGAACAAGATAATCAATTCCGTGAACAAGATCGGACTCGCCGTTCGCGGGTTGCATGGCGAGGGGACTGAGGCAATCGGAAATTTGTTTCAGGTTTCCAACCAGGTCACACTCGGAGAGGCGGAGGAGGAGATCATCGAGCGACTCAAGAAAGTGATCGAGACGATCATTGAACATGAGCAAAACGCGCGGTTGCTGCTGCTGCAGCGCAAGCCAATCGCTCTGCTGGATCAAATCGGGCGTGGCTACGGCGTGCTCTTGCACGCTCACTCGATCAGTTCAAAGGAAGCCTTGAATCAGCTCTCGGTTATTAAGCTTGGCATCGATCTTGGGCTTTTCCCGGAGGCGCATCGTCTCCCGGTCGATGAACTATTCATCGAGACTCAGCCGGCACACCTGCAGAAGGGCGCCGAGACTCAAAAAATGTCGGCGGAGGAAAGGGATGCCTTGCGCGCCACGTTGATTCGCGCCAAACTGAAAGGGGTTCCCGAGCCGGACACAAGCAAGATTACTATAAAACCCTCGGGACCTCAGGAAAATGATGAATAACTTCACACCTCGCGCACAGCAGGTTCTCGCGCTTGCCCGCAAGGAAGCCGATCGGTTCAATCATAACTATGTTGGAACCGAGCACTTGCTTCTCGGCTTGATAAAGCTCGGGCAGGGCGTCGCTGTTAACGTGCTTCAAAAAATGGGACTCGACCTTGAGACAGTCCGTATGGAGGTCGAGAAACAAGTCGGTTCCGGTCCGGAGACCAAGATGGTTGGAAACATTCCATACACTCCGCGGGTTAAGAAGGTCCTCGCTTTGGCGGGCAAGGAAGCGAAAGCACTGCAACATTCTTATGTCGGCACCGAGCACATTCTCCTGGGCTTGCTTCGCGAAGGCGAGGGAGTCGCCGCTCGTGTCCTCAAGAGTCTCGAAATCGACATCGAGCGGACGCGGAATGAAATTCTTAAGGAGCTCGATCCCAACTTTGCTCCGCAGGAAGAAAGCGAGGGTGTTCCTGCCGAAACCGGTGGGAAGAAGGACTCAAAGACGCCGGCTTTACGCGCGTTCGGGCGTGACCTCACCGAACTCGCCAAGAAGAATGAATTAGATCCTGTCATCGGACGGGCCGACGAGATTGAGCGTGTGATTCAGATTCTCTGCCGTCGCACCAAGAACAATCCTGTGCTCATCGGCGAGGCGGGCGTCGGCAAGACGGCCATCGCCGAAGGCTTGGCCCAGGAAATTGTCGCCGGCGATGTGCCGGAAATTTTGCGCGATAAGAAGGTCATCACCCTCGATCTTGCCTTGATGGTCGCGGGCACAAAATACCGCGGACAATTTGAAGAACGCATTAAGGCGGTGATGGATGAAATCCGGCGCACCAAGAACGTGATCCTGTTCATCGACGAGCTCCACACCATTGTCGGCGCGGGATCGGCGGAGGGTGCGATGGACGCATCCAATATCATCAAGCCTGCGCTTTCTCGCGGTGAGTTGCAGTGCATCGGCGCAACCACCCTCAACGAGTATCGCAAGTACATCGAGAAAGACGCCGCGCTCGAGCGTCGCTTTCAGACGGTGAAAGTGGAGGCGCCAAGCGTCGATCAGACCATTCTCATCCTCAAAGGGATCAGGCACAAGTATGAAGCCCATCACAAAGCCAGGATTGCCGACGACGCGCTTGAGGCGGCCGCCCGACTTTCCGATCGCTATCTGACGGGACGCTTTCTGCCAGACAAGGCCATCGATGTGATGGATGAAGCGGGATCGCGTGCGCGGATCGCCGCCATGACGCGCCCTCCCAACGTCAAGGATATTGAGGCGCAGATCGAGCAGATTCGCGTCGACAAAGAGGCTGCCATCAAGGCGCAAGATTTCGAGAAGGCGGCTGCGCTGCGTGATAGCGAGAAGCAAGCCAAAGATCGCCTCGACGCCATCCTTTCCGAGTGGCGGATCAACAAGGAAGAAAAGGAGGTCCTCGTCACCGAAGATGATATCATGCATGTCGTCTCCAAGTGGACGGGAGTGCCGCTCTCGCGCATGGAGCAGCAGGAGACGCAGAAGCTCCTCGCGATGGAAAGCGAACTCAAGGGCAAGGTGATCGGTCAGGATGAAGCCGTGGTCGCCATCAGCAAGGCGCTCCGCCGCTCGCGTGCCGACCTCAAGGATCCTCGTCGGCCCATTGGCTCGTTTGTCTTCCTAGGTCCAACGGGGGTGGGAAAGACGTTTCTGGCGCGCACGCTGGCCGAGTTCATGTTCGGCGACGCGGACGCGTTGATTCAAATCGACATGTCGGAATACATGGAGAAGTTTACCGCTTCGCGCCTCATCGGATCGCCCCCCGGATACGTCGGCTACGAAGAGGGAGGCCAACTCTCGGAAGCGGTGCGCAGACGCCCCTACTCGGTTGTCCTTTTTGACGAGATCGAAAAAGCGCATCCGGATGTCATGCATTTGCTTCTCCAAATCCTCGAAGAAGGCAAAATCACTGATTCGCTCGGCCGAAAGATCGATTTCCGAAATACGATCATTATCATGACTTCGAACGTTGGCGCCGATTTGATTCGGAGGCAGACGACGCTCGGCTTTGGCGCCCCGAAACTCGACGACAATTATGATGTCATGCGGGACAAGATCATGGAAGAAACCAGGCGCCTCTTCAAACCGGAGTTTCTTAACCGGCTTGATGATACCATCGTGTTCCATACGTTGACCAAGCCGGATCTCATTCAGATCGTCGATCTGGAGGTGGCCAAGGTGATTCAACGCATCAAGTCGAAGGACATCCATTTGATCCTTGAGGAATCCGCGAAGGAATTCCTTATCGAGAAGGGATACGATCCGCTGTATGGCGCCCGTCCGATGCGGCGTGCGGTCGAGCGATACCTGGAAGATCCTCTGGCCGAAGAATTGCTTCGCGGAAATATCAAGACCCACGAGAACATCTACGTGAAGCGGGATGGTGAAAAACTGGCGTTTATAAGCCAATCCTCGATCTCTGAGCCAACACCGGCGGGGTTATCCTAGTCCCCTCTGGCAGGGTTTTTCTGGCGTTCGCAGAGGCGCGTCGCCCTTCGCATGGATGTGGCTGCGAGGGTCAGGGCTCATCGTGTCCGCGTTGTCCGCCATCTCCCAAGGGCCAGCCAGAAGGGAACTTTTCAATTCCTTTGAGACTGCATAGGTTTTCATCGTGAGTACGCAAGCAACTTCCCTCTCTTCCACCGAAAGTCATCGAGTCGAAACCGACACGATGGGTCCGATCCACGTTCCTCATGACCGCTATTGGGGTGCGCAGACCGCCCGCTCGCTCATTCATTTCGATATCGGCAACGACGTCAAGCCGCCGGAATTGATTCGTGCGCTCGGCATTCTCAAGAAAGCGTGTGCGCTGGCCAACCGCGACCTTGGCAAGTTAGCCGAGGACAAGGCGAAATTGATCGCCCAAGCAGCTGATGAAGTCATTGCGGGGAAATTGGATGACCATTTTCCTCTCCGGATTTGGCAGACTGGCAGCGGAACCCAGAGCAACATGAACGCGAACGAAGTGATCTCCAATCGCGCGATTGAAATTGCCGGCGGGACCCTGGGTTCAAAGAAGCCGATTCATCCAAATGACGACGTCAACATGTCCCAATCCTCCAATGACACGTTCCCGACAGCGATGAACATCGCGGCAGCCACACAGGTAGTCGAGCGCCTGCTACCCGCCGTTCGTAAACTCCGCGATACCCTCGACGCCAAGGCGAAGAGCTTTGCATCCATAGTGAAGATAGGAAGAACCCACTTACAGGATGCCACCCCGCTCACGCTGGGCCAGGAGTTCTCAGGATTTGTGAGCCTACTCGACAGCGATATCAGCCGCATTGAGGATTCGCTGAAGGGTCTGTATTCGCTTGCCATCGGCGGAACCGCCGTGGGAACGGGACTCAATTCGCATCCCGAATTTGGGGATCGCGCTGCCGCGCATATTGCCGAGTCGACCGGCCTGCCCTTCTTCTCTGCCCCGAACAAGTTCGCCGCACTCTCCGCTCACAACGAGTTCGTCTTCGCGAGCGGTGCTCTCAAGAGCCTGGCCGCTTCCTGCATGAAAATTGCCAACGACGTGCGCTGGCTTGCCTCCGGTCCACGTTGCGGACTGGGCGAACTTCGCATCCCGGAAAATGAGCCCGGGTCGTCGATTATGCCCGGGAAGGTAAATCCGACGCAGAGCGAGTCTCTGACGATGGTAGCGGTTCAAGTGATGGGGAACGACGTCACCATTGGAATAGCAGCATCGCAGGGAAACTTTGAGCTCAATGTTTTCAAGCCCGTAATCGTCTTCAACTTTCTCAATTCAGTTCGTTTGCTGGCTGATGGTATCAATTCGTTCGACGAGCACTGTGCGGTGGGCATCGAAGCGGACGAGGAGAAAATTTCGGAGTATGTGAAGAATTCGCTCATGCTGGTCACGGCTCTAAACCCGCACATCGGCTACGACAAATCAGCGCAGATCGCCAAGAAGGCCCACAAAGAGGGGACCAGCCTCAAGGAAGCCGCTCTTGCTCTTGGTCATTTGACCGAGGAAGATTTCGACCGCTGGGTGCGTGCCGAAGAGATGACGCACCCGTGATCTTGCCGTTGGGCCTGAAAAAAACTGATGACACAGTCCCTGAGTGGAATGAAAGTTGCTCCATAGCCCTAGGAGAGCCAGGGCTCGACAGCAACTGGAATCGAAACTGGGAAGAAATAAACCGAATGAACACTGCCAGCCAACGCCGCAACATTGCCAGTCAAAGCTTATACAATCCCGAGCATGAGCACGACTCGTGCGGGGTGGGCTTTATTGCGCAGGTCAGCGGACGGCGGTCCAATCGCATTCTGCGCATCGGGCTTCGGTCCATTTGCGGCCTAATGCATCGAGGGGCTCTGGATGCTGATGCTAAGACGGGAGACGGTGCAGGTGTCGTCACGCAAATTCCCTACAAGCTATTTGTTCCCGAGGTTACCCGGTTGGGCCACACCCTTTACAAGGAAGGAGATCTTGCCGTGGGGGTGTTATTTCTCCCACACGACAATGCGTATGCCCAGGCGCGGGCCAAGGCGATTACGCAGGAGGTCCTCGAAAAGCGGGGCCTGTTTCTTTTCGGCTGGCGCGAGGTTCCGATCAACATTCGGGTCCTTGGCGAAAAGGCGCAGACAACCATGCCACGGATCGAGCATGTTCTCATCGGCAAACCTTGGGGCATGGCGGACGATGACTACGAGCGCCGTCTCTTCCTTGCTCGCAATGAGATCGAGGACACCGCGGCCGCCGACAAGATCACCAACTTTTACATACCCTCATTTTCTCATCGGGTGATCGTCTACAAGGGGCTGCTGGTATCTGCATCGCTGGAGAAATTCTATCCTGACCTTTCCAATCCCGATTACGAATCGGCAATCTGCGTCTACCATCAGAGGTATAGCACGAACACTTTCCCCAAGTGGCCCCTGGCGCAGCCGTTTCGCATGCTCGCCCATAATGGGGAAATCAACACGATTCGAGGCAATCGCAACTGGACGGTCTCGCGCGAGGCCGAGTTGAGAGCGGATTTTTGGGGAGACGACATCAATTTGCTCAAGCCGATCATTCAGCCCGGGGGATCAGACTCTGCGAGCCTCGACAACGTGCTCGAGGTGCTCACCATGAGTGGACGCAGCGTGCTTCACGCCATGTCGATGCTCGTGCCGCCGGCCTGGCGTTCCGACAAAAAAATCCCCCAGAGCGTGGCTGACTTTTACGAGTACCATCGCTGTATTTGTGAACCGTGGGACGGTCCAGCGGCCCTTTGTTTCACAGACGGGATCACCGTGGCTGCGTGTCTCGATAGGAATGGCCTGCGACCTGCCCGCTACATGCTGAGCGACGACGGCATTCTCTGCCTCGGTTCGGAAGTTGGCATCTCGGGCATGCCGCTGGGAAACTTTGTCCAGATGGGACGGCTCGCTCCGGGAGAGATGATCGCCGTGGATACTTCGGGCGGACGTCTGCTTTTCGACAGCGAGGTCAAGGCGATGCTTGCATCTCGCAAACCGTATGGAGAGTGGCTGAAAAAAAATCTCGTGCGCTTCGAGCACCTCGAGGGTCCGCAGGTTTCTGTCAAAACCGGCGAGCTTGACATTTTGACGCTAACTCAGCGCCAAATCGCCTTTGGGTATTCGAGCGAGGAGCTGGATATCGTCTTAAAGCCGATGTTCAAGGACGGTGCCGAGGCGGTAGGCTCCATGGGTGACGACACGCCGTTGGCTGTGCTTTCGCTGAGGCCGCGGCTGCTCTACACATACTTCAAGCAGCTCTTCGCTCAGGTAACCAATCCGCCGATTGATCCGATTCGGGAGAAGCTGGTCATGTCTCTGCATACGGTGCTTGGATGGCGCCGCAATCTCCTTTCGGAGACGCCCGAGCATTGCCGACAGATCATCCTTGAGTCGCCGATACTGCTTGATGCGGAAGTCGAAAAGCTTGCGGCGATTGGCGGTGAGTTTCCTGCGCGAACCATTCCGTGCCTCTGGCCGGTCTCCGAGGGCGCGGCGGGATTGGAGAATGCCATTCATCGAATCTGCAGGGAGGTCGAGAATTCCGTCGATGAAGGAATTCGTTTGATCATCTTGTCAGACCGCGGTGTCGATTTTGAGAACCTCGCGGTTCCGATGCTTCTCGCCATGGGAGCGGTGCATCATCACCTGCGTCGCGTGGGAAAGCGTATGAAGGCGAGCATGATTTGCGAGACGGCCGAGGCCCGCGACGTTCACCAGGTAGCGTGCCTGATTAGCTTCGGAGCCAGTTGCGTCAATCCGTACCTCGCTCTGGAAACGCTCCGCGAGGTTATCGAGAAGGGATCTGTCGAGCCCGACTTCGGGAAGGCCGCGATCAGCTACAAGAAAGCGCTCGAGAACGGTCTGCTCAAGATCATGTCCAAGATGGGAATCTCGCTGGTGAGCAGTTACCGCGGCGCACAAGTCTTCGAGGCCATTGGCATTTCTTCGAAGCTCGTCGAGGAATGCTTCACGGGGACTTCCACGCAAATAGAGGGCGTTGGTTTCGAGGAAATTGCCAATGAGAGCCTTACCCGCCATGGGCTGGCTTTCGGAAATGCGGTGCCGGTTGAGGCAGGCAAGCTTGACGACCCGGGATATTTTCGGTTCCGGCGTGGCGGTGAACTGCACGCGGTCACCCCGCCCGTGATCCAGAATTTTCACACGTTTGTGGGGATCAAGGGGGCGGACAAGGCAGGAAAGGCCGAGGACTACAAAAAGTACGTCGATGCCGTTCTGGCGAATCGTCCACACTCGCTTCGCAATTTGCTGGACCTTGTCCCGCTGTCGTCCGGTCCCATATCGGTCGACGAAGTCGAACCGATCGAGGAGATCCGCCGTCGCTTCACAACCGCCGGAATGTCGTTAGGGGCACTGAGCCCGGAGGCGCATGAGACACTCGCCATCGCGATGAATCGAATCGGGGGCAAATCGAACAGCGGTGAGGGAGGTGAGGATCCTGTGCGATTCAAGCGCCGAGAGGATGGTGACTGGGCAAACAGCGCGATCAAGCAAATCGCCAGTGGACGGTTCGGCGTCACCGCCGCCTACCTTGCCAGCGCCAAGGAGATCGAGATCAAGATGGCGCAAGGAGCGAAACCGGGCGAAGGCGGTCAATTGCCCGGTCACAAGGTCAGCGCCTATATTGCGCGTTTGCGGCATGCGGTGGCGGGAGTAACGCTTATTTCTCCGCCTCCACATCACGATATCTATTCGATCGAGGATCTCGCGCAGCTGATTTATGATCTGAAGCAGGTTAATCGCCGCGCCCGCGTCTGTGTCAAGCTCGTCGCTGAGGCTGGGGTTGGGACGATCGCTGCCGGCGTCGCCAAAGCACATGCAGACATCATCCTGGTCAGCGGACATGAAGGCGGGACCGGCGCCTCGCCCCTGAGTTCGGTCAAGAACGCTGGCGGAGCTTGGGAGATGGGCGTAGCCGAAACCCACCAAGTGCTCCTTCTTAATGGATTGCGAAATCGAGTCACTCTGCGAACCGACGGGGGAATGCGGACGGGCGAGGATATTGTCTACGCGACGCTCCTCGGCGCAGAGGAGTACAATTTCGGAACCGCGGCACTCATCGCGATGGGATGCGTGTATGTCCGTCAATGCCACCTGAACACTTGTCCGGTAGGGGTAGCCACGCTCGACGAAAAACTGCGGGGAAAATTCAAAGGCAAGCCCGAGAACGTCGTAATGTTTTTCAATGGCGTGGCCGCCGAGGTGAGGGAAATCATGGCGCGACTTGGATTTCGCTCCATCAATGAAATGGTGGGTCACACCGAATGTCTGCGGCAGAGACAAATTCCTGATCACCCGAAGGCCAACACGCTGAATCTGTCGCCATTGCTGGTGGACGTGGCCAAGGACGATTCGACCATGGTCCGGCATGCCACGCGCTTCCGCAATGATGGCCCTGAGGATCGCACGCTTGACGACATTATCTTGCAGGACGCGAAGGACGCTATCAGCGATGGTAAGCCGATATCCCTTGCCTACAAGATCGGTAACACCAATCGATCGGTGGGAACTCAGGTGTCCGGCGAAATCGGTTATCAGTACGGCGAGGAGGGTCTTCCTGAGGGGACGATCGAGCTTCGCTTCACCGGCAGCGCAGGACAGAGCTTTGGAACCTTCCTGGCCCCGGGAGCACGGCTGATTCTGACCGGCGAAGCTAACGACTATGTCGGAAAGGGAATGAGCGGTGGCGAAATTGTGATCAAGGCGACACCTGAACGGAAATATAACCCGCATGAATGCATCATCCTAGGTAACACTGTGATGTACGGTGCGACGGGTGGCGCGCTGTTCGCGAACGGTCGAGGTGGAGAGCGCCTATGTGTTCGAAACTCGGGTGGAACAGCCGTTGTCGAGGGAGCCGGAGATCATTGTTGCGAATATATGACGAACGGCACGGTGGTTGTATTGGGAGCAACCGGGAAGAATTTCGGGGCGGGAATGACCGGTGGCGCAGCCTACGTGCTGGATCTTGAAGAGGAATTCCTGAGCCGCTACAACCCTCAACTTATTACCCCTTCGCGCCTCGAAAAAGAGGAAGACATCACAGAACTGAAGGGCCTTATCTACAAACACTTGGAAAGAACGGAAAGCCAGATTGCCCGCGAGATTCTGGCCGATTGGCAGACTTATTCGCAGAAATTCTGGAAGGTCAGTCCGACGGTCCCAGCTGCTAAACCTGTCGTCCCCGAAACGGACAAGACCAAGGAGGAAGCAGGCCAGGTCATCAACGAGAATGTCACCGCTTCGCGCTAGCGTCCTGTGTCTGTGAGAATAGTTGAGCAGTTGGCAGTCTTTCTCGCCAATAAACCGGGAACACTCGCCGAAGTTTGCGATGCGCTGGCCGCGGATCGGGTGAACATCTACGGGCTCACGATTTCGGATACCGTCGACCATGCCGTCGTTCGCATGGTCGTAAGTGACACCCGAAGGGCGCTCGCCATCTTCGAGTCGCGAGGAACGTTGGTCGTCGAAACGGACGTCATCATGATCGAGAACGACAACAAGCCTGGCAGCCTTTCCCACATTGCCAGCATTCTCTCCACGCACAAGATCAACATCGAATATGCCTATCTCGCCTCGATGCCGACGGCGAAGAAAGGTCTCTTGATCCTACGTGTCCAGGACCCGAATCGAGCACTCAAAGTGCTTTCGAAGGGATTGTCGCAGTCGCCAAAATAGGCGGCTACTCGGACCGACAAGAAATTTGCCAACAGCCGGCAACAAGCCGGCAAGGGAACGACCGTCCCTCTTAGGCCGGCGCCGGCGCGGCGAGTCCCCCGGGAGGCAATTCCGGTTTGATCGGCTCAGGTGGCTCCGGCACGGCATCCGCGGGAGGCGGCGGAAGGGGCGGCGGAGCCTTTTCCTTCCGTGGCGGATTCTTCAACTCACCGGTTCCGATAATCTCGTTGATGTGGGCGGCATCGAGCGTTTCGAATTCCAGCAGCGCCTTGGCGATGACCTGGAGCTTGGCACGGTTCTCCAGAATAATTTTCTTCGCGCGGTTGTACGCATCGTCCACGAGCCTGCGGACTTCGCGATCGATCTCTTGAGCGGTGGACTCACTATAATCACGGGAACGCGTAATGTCCCTTCCCAAGAAGACATAGTCCTCGTGCTCGCCATATTCGACCATTCCCAGCGTATCGCTCATCCCCCACTCGCAGACCATCTTCCGAGCCAGGCGGGTCATCTGCTTGATGTCGCCCGCGGCACCGTTTGAGATGTCCTGGCTGTAGAGTTCTTCGGCCACGCGTCCGGCGGCGGTGACGGCCAGCAAATCAAGAGCCTCTTTGCGTTGGGTAGAATACTTGTCACCCTCCGGGAGATACATCGTGGCACCGAGAAAGTTCGCCCGCGGGATGATGGTGACCTTGTGCAAAGGATGGGTATTCTCGAGAAGCACATTCACGATAGCGTGACCTGCCTCGTGCCATGCCGTGGAGATCTTCTCTTTATCGCTCATCGCCAGGCTGCGGCGCTCACGTCCCCAGCGGACTTTGTCACGCGCCTCTTCGAGCTCGGCTAACGTGATAGCTTTCAAACCACGCCGTGCCGCGATCAGGGCCGCTTCATTGATGACATTGGCCAGCTCCGCGCCGGAGAATCCCGGAGTTCCGCGCGCAATCACGGCCAGCTCGACGTGCGCAGAGAGTTTCACCTTCTTGGAGTGGACCTTGAGAATCTCTTCGCGACCGTTGACGTCCGGCAGACTCACGGTTACTTGGCGGTCGAAACGTCCTGGACGCAGCAACGCTGGATCTAGCACGTCCGGCCGGTTGGTGGCGGCGATGATGATGACGCCATCCTGGGTATCAAACCCATCCATCTCAACCAGGAGCTGGTTGAGTGTTTGCTCTCGTTCGTCATGACCCCCTCCGAGCCCGTGGCCACGATGCCGCCCGACGGCGTCGATCTCATCAATGAAGATGAGGCATGGTGCGTTCTTCTTTCCTTGTTCGAACATGTCGCGGACCCGGGATGCGCCCACGCCGACAAACATCTCTACGAAGTCCGATCCGCTTATCGAAAAGAAAGGCACGTCGGCCTCGCCCGCAATCGCGCGTGCCAGTAACGTCTTGCCGGTTCCGGGAGGTCCAACCATAAGCACCCCTTTGGGGATGCGGCCACCCAGCTTTTGAAATTTCTTCGGATCCTTAAGAAAATCGACGAGTTCGGAGACCTCTTCCTTGGCTTCTTCGACGCCGGCGACCTCCTTGAAGGTGATGCGATTCTTCTCCTTCGAAAGCATGCGCGCTTTGCTCTTGCCGAAATTCAACGCGCTTCGGCCGGCCATTTTGATCTGTGACCTGAAGAAGAAATAGAGGATGACAAGGAAGAGCGCGATCGGGAGAAAACTCACGATTGCGGAGGCGAGCACGTTAGACTCCGGCTTTACTGACGGGATGATATTCGCGGCGGCGAGCGCTTGCTCCATCTGCGTGCCATTGAAAGGCATATAGATGGGGGTCCGAAAGGGAACCTCGATCTCTTCGTTCGTGGTCAGCGATTTACGCTTGTAGAAACCGGAGATCGCCTGGGTATTCCGGCCCTCTTCGACGATGATTTCGACCGGCTTCTGTTCGGTGGCGACGATTTTTCCGGCCTTCAGCAATTCCAAGAATTGCTTGTTGGAAACTTCCTCTGTTTGAGTGAAGTTGCCTCCGCGAAAAAGAAATGCTCCGCCGATCAGCGCCAGCGCGACCGCAAAGAGCACCAGACCACGCCAGTTGAGTTGGGGATCTCCTCCCCCCGGCGGACGATTTTCTTTCTGTGGCTTGGGATTTTCTTCCGACATTGACTAATACAATCCCGTTAACACACGCTTTCTGCAAATGCAAACGCCGCGCCGGGCCTTGGTCGTCTCCATTCACGACGTAAGCCCGCTCACGTGGAAGCTCGTCCTGACAATGGCGACCGACCTAGCTGAGGCGGGAGTGCACCATGCCGCGTTCCTGGTCATTCCCAATCATCACAGCAAGGCACCGATTCTGGAGAGTCCAAAGTTCTGCGATTGGCTAAGAGGAGCGGCGCAGATGCATGAGATTGTCCTCCACGGATACTTTCACAGTCGCCCGCGAAGCGGAGGCGGATGGCGGGACACCTTTATGACAGAGCACTATACTGCTCGAGAAGGGGAGTTCTACGACCTGACCGAGCATGAGGCGGCGCTGCGGCTCGAGCGGGGGAGGAACGAGTTTGCGGAACTTGGCTTAGCAGCGCGAGGGTTCGTGGCCCCTGCTTGGCTTCTTGGGCGTGATGCCGAGCGGGCGGTCAGCAGATTGGGATTCGACTACACGACCAGACTCCGCACCTTCAAGGATCTTGTGACACGTCGGGAGACCATTTCACAGAGTCTCGTCTGGAGCGTCCGGAGCGGGTGGCGCAGGGTTGCCAGCATTTGTTGGAATGGACTGCTGGCGCGCAGACTTTTTCGTGCACCGCTCTTGCGCATCGGGTTGCATCCGGTGGATTGGCAGCACGGAACGGTTCGAAGGCAGGCGCTGCATTTGGTGCGCACGGCGCTTGCCGCTCGCGAAGCGATTACCTATGACGGGTGGCTCGCGCGCCTGCGTTCCGAGAAATGAACCCTTCGAAGTCGACAGCCGATCTACATATTCATTCCCGTCACAGCACGCGCGCTGCCGACTGGGTGCTTCGCCGTCTCGAATTCCCCGCCAGCTATTCGGATCCGCTCCAATTGTATAAGCGGCTTCGTGAAATCGGCATGCAATTTGTGACCATTACCGATCACAATACCATCGCCGGCTGTCTCGAGATTGCGCACTTGCCCGGTGTGATTTTCGGCGAAGAGGTGACTGCAAATTTTCCCGACGATGAATGCAAAGTGCACATTCTGGTATGGGGTCTTACGGAAACCCAGCACCGAGAAATTCAGATGTGTCGGGACAATGTCTTCGAATTGCAGCGCTATCTCGCCGAGCAGTTACTCGCCCACGCTGTGGCCCATCCTCTGCACAGTCCTGACGAAAAGCTGACACCGCTCCATTTCCAGAAACTCGCCCTAATCTTTCGCCACTTCGAGGGCATCAATGGACGCTACCATGCCCGTCTCAGCGACGCCGTGCAATACGCTCTGCAATCGCTGACTCCCTCAAGCATTGAAGCGTTTGTGGCGCGGACTGGCATCGTGCCGACCCACGACGAACCGTGGAGAAAGATATTTATCGGCGGCTCCGACGATCATGGCGGCGTCTATCCGGCGCGGGCTTGGACCGAGGCGCCATGGGCACAAACCGCCGCGGAATTCTTGGCAAACGTCCGCGAAGGTCACGGTGAGGCTTCGGGTGAGGGAGGCACGCCCTTGGCGCTGGCCCATGGAACCTACAGCACGGCTTTTCATTACCTGAGGGCCAAGCTTTCGATGCGCCCCAACGAGGCGGGGGCCGGCTTAATTGAGAAGGCATTCTCGCGATTTATGGAGGGCCGCAATCCGACGGAGTTCAGCCTCGCGGAAAAGCTTGGTTTTCTCGCGCAGGGTATCGCCACCGGAAAAATCTTCGAGATGGCCATGGTGGGCAACACGACGCTCTGGAAAGAACTCTCCACTTACTTTTCGAAGCCCGAAGTGAAAGCGGCGCTGGCCCGCGAGACAGCCGGCGTGCCCGAGCCCGAGCGTCGTGCGTTTCTCATGGCGAACCTCATTGCCGGCCAGCTCGGTTATCGCTTTGTCACCCAGTTTATTGCCCAGCTCGCGAGCGCGCGGTTTATCGAAAGCATTCAGACGATAAGTCCCCTGGTTCCCATTGCCGCAATGCTAAGTCCATATATTCACGCCTTTCGCCAACCGCGACG
Organism: uncultured Verrucomicrobiae bacterium; assembly: GCA_963824895.1. GTDB lineage: Bacteria > Verrucomicrobiota > Verrucomicrobiia > Chthoniobacterales > Terrimicrobiaceae > DASTFP01. The sequence continues at coordinate 111,651 of CAWGQS010000007.1, forward strand.
TGAGTGGCTCAGGGAAATGACCCGCGTGGTTGGAGGGGCGGCTCCTGCATTCCTCGGTAACCAAAAGCGGGCGTGGTTTACCGACACCCTCGACGATGTGAATGGCGTGGCGACCACCATTCAAAAGATGGCGGCAGCTGGTGTCGCGGCGGGGCATGATATCACCGTGGTGACCTGTCAATCTGGTGAACTCAATCGTGGCATTCCATTGAAGAATTTCCCACCCGTAGGCGAGTTCGCGCTTCCCGAATATGAGCTTCAGCGTCTGAGTTTCCCCCCTCTGCTTCTTATCATGGAGCACCTGGAGCGAGAGAACTACTCAGAGTTGATAATTAGCACCCCGGGACCGGTGGGATTGTGCGCTTTGTGCGCGGCGAAGACACTGGGTCTGCGTGCGGTCGGGATTTATCACACCGATTTCCCCCAGTATGTCCGGATTTTGACCGATGATTCATTTCTTGAGACGCTCACCTGGAACTACATGCACTGGTTCTACAGCCAGCTTGATGTCGTCTACGTTAACTCGCACGACTATCGGCGGTCCTGGATGGAGCGGGGAATACCCGCGGAGAAGTTGAAGATTTTGCCGCGGGGGCTGGACACGCGGGTGTTCCACCCCTCCAGGCGCGATGCGCAGTTCTGGCGAGTCAAAGGATTGCGGGAAGGTGAAGTAGGGATGTTGTTCGTGGGACGAATTTCCAAAGAGAAGAACCTTGATACCCTAGTGGCTTCAACGCGTCGACTAGCCGAGTGGAAGTTGCCGGTGCGTCCACTCTTTGTGGGCGATGGCCCGTACTTGGCGGAGATGAAGCGCCTTCTGCCCGACGCGCTTTTTACCGGTTATCTGCGCGGCGAGGAACTGGCGGATGCATATGCCTCGGCGGATTTCTTCGTCTTTCCAAGCACGACGGATACTTTTGGAAATGTCGTGCTGGAGGCACAGGCCAGCGGGCTGCCGGCGATTGTCTCAGACGTGGGTGGCCCTAGGGATCTCGTGCAGCATGGCAGAGATGGCTTTATCACCAAGGCACTTGATAGTGGCGAATTGGCCGAAGCTATCCGTCGTCTCACCGTAGATCCGAAGTTGCGGGAGCGAATGGGATTGCTCGCTCGAGGCCGCGTGGAGACGCGTGACTGGTCAGAAGCATTTGAAGCGTTCTGGCACGCTTCGCCATAGCATGCCTGATTGCTCCTGACACGAGGATTTGGTCACACGGTGGGTTTGATGTTCTGATTGAAGCGAAACAGGTTCGTGGGATCGTATTTGTTCTTAATCGAGACGAGCCGGTCGTAGTTTTCACGATAGCTTGCCCTCACGCGATCTTCACCCTCATCCATGATGAAGTTGAGGTATGCTCCGCCTGCTGAATACGGATGCAATGCGCCCCAATACTCTTTTGCCCAAGCAGTGATGCGTTCGCGATTCGCAGGCTCCGGATCCACTCCGACGATAACCTCAGCCCAGACGGCATCACGATAGCTCCACGGCGTCTCGGTCTTGGCGACCTGATGTGCTTTCCCGTTAATTGGATAAAGATGCATCGTCGATAACAGCGTGGGGATCCTTGAACCATGTTCAATGTGCAGCGCGATGGCGTCATCGCTAAGTTCATTTACAAAATCGGCCTTCCAGTACCATTGAAGGCCTGGCCGGAAAAGGCCGTCGAACATCGTCTGAAGAACGGGATGCGGCATTGGACCGACCAAATCGAGTTCCGGCCGCAAAGCATCGCGAATTGGTCGAAAGGTTTCCTCCGCCTTATCTAGCGCTCCTGCGTAGCACCAAACGATCCCACACATGTTCTTCAGATGGAGGTGCTCGGGAAAGGGCGGCCCAGGTGGCACATTCAGGAAGGCGAAGAAGCCATTGATTTCCTCGGGAGCGGTGGTGATGAATTGGCGGTACCATCGCATGATTTCGGCTGCCCGCTCGAGCGGCCAAAGCATCGGTCCGGCATACACAGTATGAATGGGGTGCGCCTGGAAGAGGAATGAAGTGACCACGCCAAAGTTCCCTCCGCCACCACGTATGGCCCAATAGAGATCCGTGTTTTCATTGGCATTGGCTGTCACGAAACGTCCGTCGGCCAAAACCACATCCGCGGCAAGGAGGTTGTCGATCGTCAGGCCATGCTTGCGCGTGAGGTAACCCAGCCCACCTCCGAGCGTCAATCCACCAACACCGGTGGTCGAAATAAAGCCTGTCGGCACCGCTAGACCGAAAGCATGCGTCGCGTGGTCAACGGCATACCACGTGCAGCCGCCCCCCACCCGCACTGTCCGGTCAGTGGGGTCGACGCGGGTATAATTGATCAGCGAAAGGTCAATTACGAGGCCATCATCACAAACGCCCAAGCCGCCCGCGTTGTGGCCGCCGCCCCGCACTGCAATGAGCATTCGGTTTTCGCGGCCGAAATTGACTGCGGCGATGACGTCCGCGACGTCGGCACAGCGCACGATCAGACGCGGTCGGCGGTCAATCATGCCATTGTGCACTTGTCGCGCTTCATCGTAACCCGTTTCGCCTGGCTGGATGAGCTCGCCAGCGAGACTTAGTTTGAATGCTGCGAAAGCTGTTTGATCAAGCATGGTGACTCCTTGGAAAGCTGACGGTTGTAGAGCAAGTAGATGCAGGGATTAAAGCCCAAGTTAAGTAAAGGATGATGGCAAGGATCAATCGCGGCACATTCGGGATGCTTTCTTCAAGAGGGAGAATTCTCCTGGAGAAGCTGGCGGATCCAGGTCTCGTAATTGGCGCGTGCATTGATTGAGCGCAAGATCCCTTTTTTGTCGATCATCCAAACCGTGGGCAGCGCGTTGATGCCGAGCGAGCGCGGGACGGCTTCCGCGCCAACCCAACCCGTCGAAGTGGGTCGGCCAATCGGCGTGCAGTTCTCGAAAGCGGCTGTTGAAGGCCACGCGGCTTTCATCCAGGCTCACCGTGACGACACGAAGGTGATCCTTGGGAAGCGTCTCCCAAGATGATCGAAAGTCTCTCAACCAAAGCAGACTGTGCGGAGAGTCGGCGGACCAGAAAATGAGCACGACGACGTTCCCGCGAAGCGCGCGCAGATCGATCTGGCCGCCGGTGGACGAGGACATCTTCAAGGCAAAGGCTTTTCCCAGTAAATCAAGCCGGCGCAAATCATCAACGATCCTACGTTTGAGCGGCTCCTCGTCCGTGAGCCGTAGCGCCTCCTCGAGAAGGTCTCGCTTCTGGTTCGGAACATCGTCGCTGACGCCGGCCGCTTCAACCAGCAGCCGTGGGCCCCGACGGTCGCCGGGATATTTCGCGGTAAAATTTTGCGCTGACCGGATGATCGCTTCCCTCGCTTGCTCGGGATTGCCCTTTTGGTTTTGCATCGAGAGCGATGCCCGCGAGAAGCCTGCATCCGCCAGCTTCTCGCGCGGAACGCCGGCGGACTTTTCGAGCTCGGCGAAAAGTTCAAGCGCCTCCTCGACCTTGGCTTGATTGTTCGACATCTTGCCCTCGGCGGCCACGACTCGTGCCAGCCTGAGTTTGGCCTCGAAGACACGCGCGTCGTCTGGATGGTTCAGAAGAAATCGTTCGAGGGCCTTGCGCTGGAAGAAAAGGTGATTGCGCGCGACCAGTTCGACCTCATCTCGCGTGGTCGGCTTTTTTTTTGGTCCTGCGTCGAGGGACAGAATGTAGCTCCAGTCCTCGTCCACGCCGGCGTTCAGCCAAAGTGGGCTCAGGAGAACGGCCAGCAGGCAGAACGCAAACGCCCTCATGTCTCGTCGACTGGGCGAATGGCGGCATAGATGGCGCGATGATCGCTCGCTTCGTTCCAAAAGGGCGAATCGTCGATGCCACACTTTTCGGTGACCACTTCGCGGGCTAGACCTGGACTGACCAGCAGATAGTCAATGCGCGAGTATTCGTCAGCGGTTTTCCAATAATACGTCCAACGTTCGTCGCGGCTATCTCGGAGCCAAAGGTCCATCATATGGTTAGGGGTGCCTTTTGCTCCAATGATCTGACGGATTGCATAATGATTCTTGGTGTCGTTTAGATCGCCAAAAAGCATGAGATTCGCGTCGGGCGATGTCTCCAGGATTCGATCGATGTGCGCGCGCAGTTGCCAGGCTTCTTTTGCGCGCATCCGCGCCTGATCGTACTCCGGAACTTCCCGGCGCGACTTCAGGTGCGCTCCGATCACACGCAAATGATATTGCGGATTCACTTCGATAGTCACATCGAGAATACCCCGATTCATCCGCAGTGTTTGGCCATCAAGCTCCAAGTGAACCTGATCGCGCGAGTTCCGCTCCACGATTGGGAACTTGCTCAGCAGGCAAACATGGCGCACCTCATCAGCTCCCTCCACCCATTCGCGATAGGGGTAATCCAGGCCCGCCAGTCTCAAGCGCTTTTGAAGATCTTCGAGCATCGACTCATCTCCGATCTCCATAAGCCCGACGATGTCTGGCTTTATTCGATTGAGGACCTTGATGACGGCCGCAATCTCCCGCTCCGGTTTCGCAGGTTCGGTGAGGGGAGAGATCTCGTCGCCCGGATGGGCGAGCCAGTAATTTGCGACGTTATACGAAGCAACAACGATCTCCTCGCCGGAAACCGAAGCGCAAAGAAGGAGGCTGAAGAGCCAGCAGGCGGCCTTGCGCATCGGCAGGATTCCCTGCGAACGGCTTAGGAAGGCTGATGTGGCTGTTTCTCAGCGGGCTCTTTCACTTCCAAGTCGGCCGTGCTCTTGCGCACTTCGCGATCAAATTCGTCGCGGGCCTTCTTGAACTCTCCCAAACTCTGACCAATCCCCCGCGCAAGCTCCGGCAGCTTCTTCGCACCGAAAAGCAGGATTACGACAACGAGAATGAAGAGAGTTTCTGGCCAACCGGGCATACCAAAGGCGATTGGTAGATTCATTTAGCAGACACTACAACGCATTTGCCTCCTTGCAAAGAAATCTCACAGCTCGAGAGACCCTCCGATCGGCACGAGTTCCAGCTTTACTCCCGACCGCGCAAAGATCCCACTCGCTTCGCCATGATCGATTTCGATGAGGGGGAATGTATCGTAGTGAACGCCAATCACCCGGTCGCACTTAAGAAGTCCGGCGGCCCTGGCAGCATCTCGGGGCCCCATCGTGAAATTGTCGCCAACGGGGAGCACCGCGAAACGCAAATTGAATTCCTCCGAGATGAAATCCATGTCGTGCGTAAGCGCCGTATCGCCAGCGTAGTAGAACGCCTCATCGCCACCGTGGACGACAAAGCCGCCCGGATTGCCTCCATAGCTGCCGTCGGGAAGCTGGCTGGAGTGAACAGCGTTCACGAACTTCACCCGCCCGAAATCGAAGTTCCTTCCCCCTCCGTGATTGAGAGGGTGTGTCTTCTCAAGACCTTGCTTGTTGAGCCAACCAATAATTTCGAAATTGGAAATCACGGTAGCTCCAGTGCGTTTGCCAATTTCGACGGCATCGTTGATGTGGTCGACGTGGCCGTGTGAGATCAGGATGTAATCCGCTTCGACAGTGTCGATCTTGATATTTTTTGCCAGGGGGTTGGGCGTAATGAACGGATCAAAGAGGAGGTTTTTGCCTCTGAATTGGACGGAGAAGCAGGAATGGCCATAGTAAGTGAGTTTCATGAGAGAGATTCGTTCGTCGGATTGAATCCCTTCCCCTGCAGTTCGACAAGTGAGTGTTCCGCGCCAGAAGCATTTTCTTGGCCGAACGGATCGTCAGCCCCGTACGATTCGGTGACGGAAGAAAATCCGCCCGTGCTTCGGCGCGCTGACCGCCATCTTGCTGGTGATCGTCATCGGCAGTCGGGCGCAGGAACTTCCTTTAGGGACCAAGGAGCCCCGCGGCGGCATCCGGAGACGGAAGCCCCCACGCTTGCCAGCGTCTGATATATTCGTCGCGGGGAAGCAGCACATAGTAGGGATTCTTCTCCCTCCGCAGCCAGTTAATGACGCGGCGAATCGAGCCTTCCGGCATGACCGTACATCCCGCCGATGAACGATTCGGACCCCTCTGAATATGAAAGAAAATGGCGCTGCCGGCGCCGGGCACGGGCGGGTCGGCATTGTGGCGAATCTCGATTAGCCAGCGATGCGGCGGATCGTTCAAGCGCATCTTCTGCTTCTCGAACCAAGGTGGCCGATTGTTTGGATCTATAACTACATGCTGGTTGTAATGCGGCAGAGTGGGGTCATCAATCCAGGCATCAGCTTCGGTAATTGTGTGAAAGGGATATTTCGCCCCCTCCGGGAGCGTAGGATCGTAGGTGTAAATTTGTCCGATCTTGAAAACGCCCGCAGGCGCACGTTTGTCTCGTTCGGTCTTCTGCGGTCCGGGCTCGTTTGCGCCGAGAACACCTCGTCCCCACGCCAGGCCGCTCTTGCCATACAGCACTCGAAAAGGCGGGGACGTCGCACGCCAATCGCGGTCTTCTCGTTCGAAGAGCTGAAGTTTGCCGGAAGTCGCGTCCCATTCGGGAGCAACAGAGACGGCCAACTGGGTGATCGAAGGATCAAGGGCGTGCAAACGTCCAGTTAGCACGAAAAGAATTAATCCAATTCTGGGAAGCGGGTGCATTCTAAGGTATTCGGAAATGCTCATTGGCCAAGGTAGCCAGGAGCATGCACCGAGACGCTTGCGAGGTCAAAAAATCGCTTGTTCACGGATCGTGGCCACGAAGCAATTCAGAGCGATCGGCCGGCTTTATTGAGTGAGATTTGCACTTCGATTGCCTTATAACGTGCTTGGTTCACATGACTCGATCGAGATCTTCCCCTTCGCTAGTCCACATGACACTACGTCTGCTGGCGATTGCGTTCTGCGTGGTGAGCGTGGGCGGTTGCGGCAGCACAATTGTCACCCGCATTCATTCTCGCGATGTAGTTTTCGGCTTCCCAATTCCGAGGAGCGAGAAGCAGGCGCGACGGCTAGAAAAGCAGTTCAAAATTGTTGGAGCAAAGCCGGCGGAGCGGGAAGCGTCTGTCCAGGCTCTCGTGCGGTGGGCCGGTGTAGACTCTGAACGGCTGGCGCTTGCGGCTGAAGCGCTGCTGCAGGCGCGCGTCACGGGTCCTGAAGAGGTTTCTGGATATTCTCTCATCGCGATGGAGATGGCTTGGCGAAGTTTGCGGGCATCCGGCGTGCCTCCATCGAAATGGCCGGAGAAACCAGCCACGCGGCGGACGGTGGCGATCTATAATGCCGCACTCGATCGTTTTGTATCACTCCATCGAATCGACCTAGCCCGTGGAGAAGAGCCGCGAGTTTTGGACTCCGCTCGGTGTGATTGAGGTCTCGACAGAGTTCGTCGCCAATCTGCCCTATCGCGCAGGCTATTTTGACACCTTCATTTTGGCCGATCACGTGAGCGTCCGAGGAATGGGCAGACGCATTCGGACGATTGGCCTCGGAGTGGCGTTGGTGGGTTCGCGCAAGCGGACACCCGAGCGCGAGAACGAGATGTTCTATCAGCCGGCGGGACAAGGTGTCTTCGCGCCTTTCGCGGCTGTTGCCGAATTCGATTTGCACCCACCAACGCAGGCCCGCATCCGGTTGATCGATCTAAATCGCGAAAGCAAAATCGCGATCGCGGGCGAAGAGGTCGTCTTGAGCGGTGACTTCACCGCCCCGTTTGCCCTTTCGTTTCGCGGCATCAACGATCTGCTAATGGGGATCAGCGGCCTGATAAATGTAGAGAAGCGGGAGAAGGACGCCGGTCTCTATCTGACTGAGCCCTTTGATCCTGATCGCATCCCGGTGGTTATGATCCATGGACTGAGCTCGTCGCCGTTGGTCTGGCGAACCATCGCGACGGGTCTCATGGCCGATCCATTGATTCGAAGAAACTACCAATTTTGGTATGTCTACTATCCGACAGGCATGCCCATTCCGGAGTCAGCAGCAGAAATACGCGATGAGATCGCTGCAATCCGGGGGACATATGATCCGCGCGGGACGTCGGTCGCTTCCCGCCATCTCGTGCTCATTGGTTACAGCATGGGCGGTGTTATCGCGCAGATCCTTTCAACGACCAGCGGTCCCCGGCTTTGGGATGCGATTGCCAAGGTGCCCTTTGCTCAGGCGCCCATCGATCCCGAAGATCGTGCGAAACTGCAAAGGTTGCTCTTTTGGAGGCCCGTTCCTGGCCTTGATCGGACCGTTTTTATTGCCACTCCGCACCGCGGCACTCGATTTGCCGACTCGAGGTTGGCAGGGATTGGTCGCCGTCTTGTGCGGTTGCCGGCGGATTTCTTGGATTTTCAGGTCCGCACGTTGAATAGCTTGGGCGATATCCTGCAGGGCGATTTCGCGACGATGGGAGTGATGACCGGAATCAGCTCACTTTCGCCCTCCGCTCCGATTTACCGGGCCCTCGATGGCGCTCCGTTTGCGCCCGGGCTGAAATTTTACTCAATCATCGGAGATCGCGGCAAGGGAGGTGGAATCAATAGCACGGATGGGATCGTCGGCTATTGGAGTTCTCACATGGAAGGGGCGCAGGCTGAAGTTGTCGTACCGACCGGCCACGATGCACACCTCCATCCGAATACCATCGCCGCTCTGCGCCGGATTCTGACTTCGAATTTGAACAACCGATAGAGTTGCGGACCCTCGTCTCCGAGTTCTTCAAAGCCTTTTCGTCAGCTTGACGATGTTTTCTCTTTCGCTGCGAACGTAGTCGAAAGCGTCCAGGAAGTTGCGGACAAAGTGAATACCGAGTCCGCCAATCTTGTGCTGATTGCTTGGCGGGGAAGAAAGCGGTTCGGGGTAAGCAAAAGGGTTGAAAGCTCCACCGTCATCGCGGATCTCAATTTCAAGCGCGCTCTGCCCAAGTGAGAGTTGGATATCAATCTCGTGGCGAAGATCGTCGCTGTATGCGTATTTGATCGTGTTGCTGACCAACTCCTCGATGGCGAGGTTGGCTGCAAAAATAACTTCGGGCGAGGCGTTGTTGTTTTCGAGAAATTCAGTGGTCGCGGCGGCAATCCCCTGGAGTTCATCCAGGTCATTGCGTATTTTGAAGGCGACGGCGGGCACGGCCAGACTTGGCTACACGCGAAAGAGAGCCCCAAGCTTTTTGCCCAGCAGGATACTTGCTCCAATGATTGTCGTTCCCAAAAAGCACATTGCCCAGACACCCAGCGCGCTGGCGATGAACCGTCCCTCGCCGAGCAGTTGGTAAAGCTCATAGATCGCTTTGGTGATCGGATAATCTTCCTGCTTTTGTGCGAGGATGAGCGAGTCGCTGACTTCCAGCATGGCAAACGAGAATGCAAGCAATGCGCCCGCGACGAGATTTGCCATAATCAAAGGAATGGTGATCTTGGCTAGCGTTCTCAGCGGGGGGCATCCCAAATTCTCCGCAGCTTCTTCCAGGGTCACGCTCGTCTGTTGAAATCCCGCCACCGCCGAACGCACCACATAGGGAAGCCGGCGAACACTGTACGCGATAACGAGGATCGGGAGCGGGTCCTCGAGAGGGTTGAGTGCGCTGAGAAGCTTCCCTTCTTGCGTCATCGCCAGGTATCCGAAGGCGAGGACAATGCCCGGAACTGCCAGGGGGAGCATGGCGATCGCATCGAGAACATCGCGTCCGGGTAGTTTCGTGCGGACGATAACGTAAGCGATAGAAATACCGAGGACGAGATCAATGAGTGTGGCAAGGCCGGCATACTGGAGGCTATTCCGGATTGAGGGCAAGGTCAGGCTATGTCCAAGTGCATCCCTGAAGTGCTCGATCGTCCAGCCGCTCGGCAGGATTGTGCCGTACCAATCGCTGGAGAAGGCGACGAGAACAACCCCGAGGTGGGGAAGGATAGCCATGGAGGTAATCACCCCAAAATAGGCGATGCAAAAGGTAGCGGTGATCGGTCCCGCCTTACGAGGTCCCCCCTGGGTTGTCGCCTTCGCCATCATGGCCTGCGGATCCTGGCCGAAGAGCCACTTGCTTGCGGCGTAGAGAATCGCCGAGGCGCCAAGCATCACGGCCACCAGCGCGAACGGAAACGGATTGCCTCCGATGTCCTTGATTCCCGAAAAGATCTGAACCGAAGTCACCCGCGTGTATTCAAACATCAACGGCACGCCCAGTTCCGTGAAGGCCCAGATAAAGACGATCGTTCCGCCGGCAAAAAGTCCCGGCATGATCAGAGGAAGGGTGATCCGCCTGAACTTGCGCACGCCGGTACACCCGAGATTTTCTGCGGCTTCCTCCATCGCGGGATCAAGGTTCGCCAGGGCAGCAACAATGTTGAGATAAAGAATGGGATAAAGGTGCAGCGCATTCATCACCACGACGCCCCAGAAACGTCCCTGCCCGAGCCAGTCGATAGGAGCATCCGAGCTCATGAGGCCTATTGTTTGCAAGAGAGCGTTGAGTGCGCCGGCCTGGCCGAGAATTTGTTTGACGCCGATAGCTCCCACAAAGGGTGGCAAAATCATCGGCACAAGCACGAGACCAGAGAGGATCGTCTTGCCCGGAAAAGTGTAACGATCGCTGAGAAAAGCGAGCGGAAGCGCCAAAACAATGGCCAAGGCAGTACTGGCAATGGCGAGCAAGAAGGCGTTTGTCAGCCCCTCAAGGTAGATGGGATTTCTAAATACCTCTGCCAGGTATGAGAGAGTAAAGCTCCCGTCGCTTGTGAAGAACGCACCTCCCAAGGTTTCGGCAATCGGCCATGCAAAGAACAGCGCGAAATATATGCCCGTCAGAGCCAGGACAAGAATGGAGAAGTTCCGGGACATTCCTTCAGGTCATCGCGCGGTTCACTGTCCCGCTTTGGCCAGTTGCTCTGCGACTCGGTACTGCGCCCGAAAATGATCTCCAAGTTCCCGGGCGAGCTGCACTTCATCGATGCGATTGGGAGCGCCGAGAGTGGGACGAATTTTGTCCATGGCGATCTTATAACCGACGCTGTTCATGTCGCTAAAAACCGCGGTCGCCTTCGGGGGAAATCCCGCGCGCACGAGAGCTTTCCATGCTGACACCTGCTCGTCATGGCTGTCCAAACACATGATTCGAATTACAAAGCTGATGACCTTGAAGAGCGGACCTGTCCAGTTGGAACGATAGACGAAGGATTCGGCCTCCCGATAAGGGTCGACGTCGGGATCGGAGCGATACGGCGCAAACTCTGCACCGTAAAGTTCTTTTCGGACTGGTTGACGTCTGAGGGCGTATTTCGCAGGTCCTCCGGGTGCGCCCACTTTAAAATCCCACAGCTTTTGCCCTTCCAACGAGAGAACAAACTCGATGAACATTTTGGCTGCGCTGGCATTGGGGGCGCCACGAAATAACCCGATCGGGTCCACGCCCACGGAAGAGCCGCCCGTCGGAGTGAAATATTGCAGGCGGGACGACTGGTCACCAATGCGTATGGCTTCACTTTGGAATCGCCCATAAAAGTCGATGCACATTCCAATAGCTGCGTCTCCGAGCGAAACGTCCACTGGCACTTGTGACGCAGAGTCAGTGAAATAGCGTGTATTCGCGGAAGCACGTTGAATCACTTGCAGACCGTGTTCCCAGCCGACTTCCAGGCACGCTTGTTCGTCCGCCGGCTGGTCTGCCGATCGGAGCGCATCCTGCATTTGCTGCTGGATGATCATCTCGAACGCCTTGGCTGCTGATCCGCTTTTGGTGGGATCGGCAAGGGCTACTTGCTTGAAAAAACGTGGATCCCCGAGGTCAGACCAGGCGGAAGGGATTTCGCTCACGCGCAATCGCTGCAGGGAGTCCGAGTTGTAACAGATCCCAAAGGAAGAAAGAGCCGCCCCGATCCACCGCCCCGCCTGATCGTAGAAGATCTCGCCGGAGACAGTGTAGGGAATGGAACCATCCCGGAACCACTCCGGATGGTCTCTTATGATCTCGCAATCGACGAGTCGCCCGGCATCAGCCTGTTGTTGAAAGTCGAAAGCGCCTCCACCGAAGAAGATGTCAATTCCGATGCCGACACTTGAGGCAATGAATTCCCGTCGAGCTTCACTTTGTGCCCTAGGGTCGTCAAAAGTTCCGGCAACTTCCGCAGTCCACTTTTTTCCGGACGATTTCCAAAAGCGTTCGAAAGCCGCATAGTATTCGCTCCTAAGGAAGCGCGCGATTTCGCTGGTTCCGCCGGGCATTCTCCAGTCGAGACGAACCGTGCGGCCTGTCTTCGACCGGTAGTATTCTGCAAACGCCCGGCTGAATTCGTAGCGAATCTGTTCGTTGTGCGGAGTAACGATGACGACATGATCGTCCGCCTCGGCAAGCAGGTCCTCTTTTGGTTTAAGCGCAAACGGCAGGGCAACGATCAGCGCTAGTGCCGTGAAAACCGCCGCGATGCGCATCGGAATCAACCTCGCAGGACGACGACATCTTCTGAACGGGTCCTCGCGAAGATCTGGCGTTCACTATATCGGTTCGACCCCTGGGGATTCATCTCGAAAATCTTAAGTTTGAGCGGACCCGCGAGGAAATAATATTGAGCGACCTCGCCGAGATAGACGGATTCGCCGATGGTTCCTGGCGTGCTGTTCACTTGGCGAGCTTCAGTCTCGATGGTCCAGCTTTCTGGTCGAATGGAAAGCGTGGCGGGATCGCCTGGTCGAGGAATCCAGGCGGGATCGCTGACGACTCCCTCAAATTTACCAATCGGGGTGTCCACGATCGTGGTTTGACCATTTGTCGAGGCGATCGTTCCGGGGATGAAATTGGTTTCTCCGATGAAGTCGGCGATGACCCGCGTTTGGGGACGACGATAGACTTCCTCAGGCTTCCCGATCTGCGCGATTTTTCCGCTTTCGAGGATGGCCATCCGATCCGAAATCGAGAGGGCCTCTTTTTGATCGTGCGTCACATAGATTGCAGTCAGTCTCGATTCTTTGCAGACGCGCCGAATTTCTGCGCGCATTTCGAGGCGCAACTTTGCGTCCAAGTTTGAGAGGGGTTCATCTAGGAGAAGAGCGCGGGGGCGGATGACGAGCGCGCGCGCCAAAGCGACACGTTGTTGTTGACCGCCCGAAAGCTGCGCAATGCGGCGCTCGGCATACGCTTCCATCTTCACCGAGGAAAGCGCCTCTCTGACCCGCTGCTCTCTCTCTCGAGTAGGGACTCGGCGCTCTTCCAAGCCGAAGGCGACATTTCCGGCGACGGTCATATGGGGCCAGAGTGCATAGCTCTGGAACATCATGGCGGTATTGCGCCGATGCGGGGGCAAGGTCGTGATGTCCTCATCGTTGAAGAGGATGCGTCCCGAGTCGGGCGAGTAGAAGCCGGCCACGGTGCGGAGCAGTGTGGTCTTCCCGCAGCCGCTTGGACCGAGCAAAAAAAACATTTCGCCCGCCTCGATGCGGAGGGTGATGCCATCGAGCGCCGTGTGCTCGCCGAACTTCTTCACCAGGTTTTCGATCGTGATCGATATCATCGGGCTAGCATCTGGCTAATGTCTGAAAGCAGTTTCAGCAATTGTGGAAGTGCGCGGGAAGAAGGGATGGCCTCCCGTTTTTTGCTCGCGCAACTGGCGGCCCATCGGCAATCTGCCCGCCCATGTCCGTGTTGGTTGTTGGCTCGATTGCCTTGGATGATATCAAAACTCCTCTCGAGGAGCACAAAGAAATGCTGGGCGGGTCGGCTTCCTACGGATGCGTGGCGGCCAGCTTCTACAGCCCTGTGAATCACGAACCCCATACAACGAATCTCGCTATCTCCAATCCCTCAAAAACCGCCTCGCTCCAATCGCCTAATGCCTGTGAATAAATCCCCGCTTTTCCACTTGCAAACCACCTCAGACTCTCTGCGGGGCTCCGGCTGCCGCAACCTCGCCCCTACCGGAGCGTTTGTGAATAAGCCTTACCCCTTTTCCAACTCTTACCCTAATCTCCTTTTGCTGAACTTGACGCACACAACTCCTAATTATATGTGACGACCTCGCTCGAATTCGATACTGTCGATCGTGACGAATCGCGCCACCCCGCTGGCATTGTATACCGTCACGTAGGATGGCCCGCTCGATCTTCGCGTTCGTTGGCGGGATGTCGATGAAGTCCGGATTCAGAATCCGAAATCGTAGCCCATCATTCATCGCGATCGTAAATGGCCGAAAAGCTATCGGATCGGCCAATTGAGTTATTTCCTTTAGAGTCATGAAAGTTCTATGAGGGTGGAGGCGATGAACTCAACAAGATTGTCAAGACCAGCCGTCAACAAACCCCAAGAAATCCGAGAGACAATTGATCGCTTAGCTTTGCGGTATCGGCAAGCTCATCGGAACAAACCCATATTTTGTCATTCCGAGGTAGCGGTGCACATCCTCCCATCCGAGCTCTTTCGTGAGTCTCATCAAGACCGACCAGTGCGGGCTTTGGCTCATAGAATCGGCGGCTTCTTCGGCTGTAGAGCGATGCCCGCAACCGCCGCCCCCGATAAACGAGCCACCGTGAATCCAGTATTCTCCAGATCGGCCCTCTTGTAGCTCAATTGTGGCGCGTTTGTTGCTACGGCCCGCAATATTCCATTCCGTCAATTTCTCGTTCTTCCTGGATTGCCTATGGGTGTAGAGTTTATGCGGCAATCTAAGGATCGTCGGCTTACCTTGGTATTGCACGAGTTAGGAACACCTGTGAGGAGCCTTTGGGCGATGATGAAGACCCACAACCTAGCCACGGCCAAAGATCAATTGCAGGAGCGAGAAGGCGTTGAGAACTCTGACTCGATTAAGGCTTGGGAATCGGGCGCGGACTCGCCAAAGCACATCGCGGACTTGCCATCTTGGGCCGAAGATCGTGGAATCGATGCCGTAATTTGGACGGCGCTCCTACCAAAGTTTCAGCTTAGTGCGGAAGAAGGCCCAATATAAACCCCCATCATGTGAGCAGGCTGTGTCTTATCTCAAGACGTTACAGCGGAAACAGCTAGGCTTGGCCGAGCGTTCATCCAACCACGCGTATCGCATTTTGACGCGGGAATTTTACACTCTCGGCGGCGTTTGCTCGTGGCAAGCGACACCAGTATCGCCGAACTCCACGAAGTTCTTCAGAGTGCCTTCGATTGGAGCGGCGAACATCTGCACCGCTGCCTTATCCATGGCCAGAAAAAGATCGTCGCAACGCCACAAGGGCCCGGTCTTTCCTGAAGTAAAAGTACCACAAAGCGTGACGGACCCGATCACGCGCACGATCGATTGAGTGATGTCGCGAAACGAAAACTGCTGGGAAAGCCAGTGGCGGCGGCTCCAAAAAGCACCGCACGCACTCGCTGACAAAGGGTTTCGATCCCGCGATGCGCTGCGGCTTCTTGGAGGATTTCGATAGGCACGGATGCTTCCAGAAGCTCATTAACCAAGCGGAAGCCGAGAAGGGCCATGCGCTGGCAGCCCATGGTTCGAGCCTGCCTCATCAGGTTTCGCCAATCGATTGTTTGCTGACTGTCGATCACTGCTCTAATATCACAGAGCTGCAGCAGCCGATTACGACACTCCCATGCATCCTTGGCCACTTGAACGCACAGAATTATGAGGACGTCCTCCGGCGAAAAACTCGGGACTATCCGGGTCGAAAGTTCGACGTGACGAAGTCGCTCGCACAAATGCTCAAAGTCGAGCGCGAAAGGAAAATCCGGCGGCGTAATGCCCCTGTGAAGATCCACCTCCATCGCCATTTTGCCATCGTTGCGTACAAAGCAAGATTCCCACGGAGCTTGGACCTCCAGTCGGTATCCACGCGACTCGAGCACGGTCTGGGCCGCCGCGAAATCACGTTGGTGAACCCAAAGATCCAGATCGAAGAATTCCCTGAGGGCGAGGTTTCGATAAGCCAGGGCGGCCAAAAGCGGGCCTTTGAATGGAATCGCGAGAATATTTTGTGTCTTGAGTAACTTCAAAATTTCGATCAACTCTTCAGCTAGGATTATGTTACGGACCAGCATTAGTCCTGAAATAACCCCGTAACTGATCGAGAACAGCTTTGGGAACTGGGCAGACTTGATGCAGGTTCCAATAAACCAAAGGCAACACCCCATGGCGTCGCGCTACCCGCATTAGGTAGGCCAGGTCGACGCCTTGTCTAAGCAGGACTTTGACCCGCGCGGCCGTTTTCGAATCCACGCACGTTCTAGCGCAGCACAGGAGCAGCTCGATCTCAGCGCAAAATTGTCCCGCGCCGCCTTTACTGGAGGTCTTGAACATATACTCGGAACTGAGAACGCCTAATAAAAGCCGACGCTTGTTTAATTAATTTTTTTTGCAAGCGTCTGCTCCGTGTAGGAGCGTTGCCAGTTCGAAGCGCTCCGATTTCTTCCGGGTGGCATACCTCCGGGCAAGCCCGACCAGCGAGCGCTTAGACCCTAATCGAAATGAATGCCGAAGGTGTCCTCCGAGCCTTTGTTGCTTGGGGAAGGCCGGCGCCCGATCGGGAAGTGAGCACCGCGTTGGCTGCGTCATGATGCTGTTGGGAGCTTTTAACTTGCTGGCAGCTTTCATGCGCTTGTGCTATGAGCTCGGCGGCGAGTCTGCCGTCGCTGTAACAGAGGCGGAAAGCGGGCACTTTCCTTACCAGATCGCAAATGTATCGCACCGCGGCCTCCCGGTGACTCGGGAAATTTAGACAATTTTGAAGCAGCTCCAGCGCGGCAGTCGCGGGGGAGCAGGGCAGAAGTTCGGTGCGACACCCACGACGGTAAACTGGAAATACCACCGTCCTAATTGGTACGGGATCTCGGGATACTCTTTCCGGTAGGAGGAGCATCACCGTCTTTCGCAGTTCTGAAAGACGCTCCAAAGGCAATTCCTCTCCTGGGTCCTCGCGTACCATTGGAGTCAGAGGAAAGGGAAATGCTCTACCCGAATTCGGGTCCAAGGGGACGACGTCGTCGGACAGGTAGGTCCAGCCGTTTGCGTAGAGGCTTGTGACGAGGGTGCTCTTGCCCCGCCCCCAAGGGCCCAGAATTATGACAGAACTACATCGGTAGGCCGCAGCCCCCGCGTGGAGCCAGATGAGGTCGGAGCGTGCCTGGATCAGGCGCAAGACCACTTCGTACCGCAGGCGTTCTACTGTATTGGCCAGCGAACCATACTCGATGCAAGCTTCCGTAATCCCCGAGACATTGTACTTGCCGTCTCTCCGCTGCACCTCCAAACGCTCCACCGTTCTCGTGGGCTCGGACTCGAGCATCTCACGAAAAATACGTTTCAATCCCGCAAGCACCTCGGGGGCATCAGAGTAGACAGCCACCTTGCTGCCGCCGAACCCAACGTGTAAGGTCTGCCGGTTCATTGCTACCGTCTCTGCGCTATCTTCAAGGGACCTCCGCACGAGACGCTTTCTCCAACTCCAGAAGACCGTGCTCACGGAATTTACTTATAGCGTCTATAATGTCATAAAGCAGCTCGTCGCCAGAGCAGCCGACGCGTTGCCCAAGTTCCTGACCAATTTCGATGATGGTGTGACTGCCATCACATAGTTCCCAGATGGCTTTTGCAGAGCTATTGAGCGAGAACACCCTCTCATTCCTGCTGGAGTAGAGTAGCACCTCGTCCTCTAAACCATAGTCGCTGACACTCCCCAGCCGGAAAGGTCGGGCAAGCATCATATCCAGAGGATGTGTCAAGGCCTTTTGGGGGATTCTGGAATCCATTGACTATCCAATGACCGTCTTCAAGGACACTGTCTAGCCAGGCGAAGCACGCTTCCAAAAGTCGAGTCCGGCAGTATGAACGTCTGCAGCATCCTTAATTACCACCATAACCGGTCGAAATGAGGGTGCTTTTTCTTGTCGGTGTCG
>CAWGQS010000008.1:0-230878 GCA_963824895.1 uncultured Verrucomicrobiae bacterium
CGAATTCATGGCGGGAGTTGGCAACCTGGGTAAGCTAGGGACCGATGCCTTTCTTGTTGTCTTGGACGGCAACGGCAAGGTGGTGGCCCTGGTCGATCCGTTCGACCCGGAGCAGCCGAACAAGTTCGTCCTCCGCTGCCCAAGGAAAGCGAGCAGCCTTTCGTAATTGACCGACCTTACGAGGGCGACAAGGTGAGCCCGACCCCTGAGCAGATGCTTCCGATGCAGATACGCAGCCGTGAGTTCATGGCGCGGCTCAACGTTGCGTCTGATGATTTCCGAATTAACGGAACGAAATGTGATTACGCGACCCAGACACCCGGAGATTGGTGGTCAGACAGAACGACTGACGATTGTGCGCCAGACGAACCCATCCTGACTTGAGATGCAAGGGTTCTTGTCGTCGCGCCGGGCCGACGATATCCACACCATTTCCCTCGCTGTAGCCCGTGACTTCGGAATGGCGGCGGTCATCTGGGATCGCGCCGCACAAACCAGCCATTAGGCCAGCTAAAGTGGTGTCGGCTGTGGACCCCAAGCGATTGCAAAATCCGACCGACCCTCGATCCGTGCTCTACGACCCCTTCCCCGAATACAACACCGAACCGGTCGTAGCATTCTCCGCCACCTGAAACGTCCGGCAGCGCCCGAGTGCGCCGCTTGCTCATCGGCGCCCAGCCCGTGTTTGACTTCCAGGCCCCCTTTTGTCACTCTGCGCCCATGGAAGCGCACGCTTTCGGATTCAGACTCCGGGCCAACGCCTGGAAGACCAAAAGTGATTCCCTATCAGTCGCTAAAATGGCAACTGCAAGCCGGTAACTCTTATAACGAATTCTCACCAATAGGAGGTCCCCGATGTCACGCAAAAACCTCAACAAGCTACTTACGAAGTCCCTGGATTCCCCGGATTTTCGCCGTGCGTTTGTGCAAGTCTCCCAAGAGAAGGCGACCCGCCCGGTCAGACCCTGCCGCTGTGTGGTGGTCGAGATACCGGAGATGGCCCACAGTGACGACTTTGCGCACATTACCCCGGGGACCGTCACGGCCTTTGTCGCACGAGCGGGCGAGCCTCTTCTACGTAAACTAACCAAGACCATCGAGGCCAAGAATAGCAAAGAATTCAACTTGGCAATTGATCAAATCAAACAGATGGGGGCAGAGGCTTCTCGCAAGATAGCCGGAGCTGGAATCTCTACCAAATCACAACCGCGAGCTTTCCCATCGTTCGCTGAGATCAGCTACGCCAACAAAACCTTGATTGGCCATGTTTACGTTGACGACATCTTGCGGGTCCAAGTGCATGCGTTCCCATACAACGGCGGGTATCTGGATAAAAAGAAATTTTCCATGATCGAGTACTACCGGGCCGGCTATGACACGCCTCTGACTTGCGTTTTGCTCATTCGCCAGCCCAAACTCAGCCAAATAGAGAGGGAAGCTCTAAGATTGGTTCCCAGCGGCTCCTCAGCAAATAATATCGCTCCGTCGCCGATTGAACCTTTTACGCCAGCATTACTGGCGTTTGTCGCAATTGCGACCCCCGTGGCAGCCCAGTGGCTTTATAACGAATTTGTTAACTTATTTGTTGCCTTTCTCCACGGCACAATAGCTCTCGCCTCGATTCCAGACGAGGTGCTTAAAGGTGAAGACTTCCAAAATAAGCTCAAGTCGTTACCGCCTGAGGTAACTGCCGCTGAACTGCTTCGCCTTCGCACAGATATCCTCCTTCAGAAGCCGCCCAAATAATTTCGGACTTCGACGTTTCGCCGCCGGCAATAGCTAATGTCTTACGCCGCCATTGTAGTCGTCATCATCTACGTGGTCTGGGGCGCGGCCACCATTGCGAATCAATTTCATTCCTGGTGCCCCATGTGGCTAAGGGCCGTGGACCTGTTTGGACTTATCCCCATCTGGACATTCTTCGCGCCCAATCCCGGCATGACCGATTACTATCTGCTTTATCGGGACCGCTTGCCCGACGGTTCGTTTGACAACTGGAGGAAGGTTGAACTCAAAGAGTCGGAGAACGGTTTTCGACTCGCACTGTGGAACCCGACGAAAAGGAAACACAAAGCTTTAAGCGACATAGTCAGTTCGCTTATGAAACTTGCCAACCATCGGGGGAGTGAAGGGCTGATTGTTACTGTGCCGTATATTCTTATTCTGAACTTCATCACTTCGCTTCCGCACTCGCTCGGAACGAACGGCACCCAGTTCATGGTTTTGGAACACAGTGGTTTCGCCGACGAGCCGGAACGCAGCCGAGTACTCCTGATGTCCGGTATTCATAGGCTTCACTAATCGCTATGGACCCGGAGATAACGTATGCGTTGATTGTGATTTTGGCCTCAATCGGGGTCTTCATCGCTTCCGTGGAACTTCTCACGCTTCAGGAGGAATTCGAGGATGGTGGACTCTTCAGCTGGGACGTCCTTCGAACCGTTTCCAGAGCGACGCTTAGCGTTGGGACCGGCAGACCCAGGCAATTGATCTCACACCCGTTCTTTGTGCCCGCGGTAACAGGTGCGAGAGCGTTGGCAGCTCTGATCCTTATCTTTTTCAGCAACAACTATGTGCTGAGCACAGCGTGCGTCTTCGCAATTATAGCGGCAAGCATCGTGATGTCTTGGCGCGCGCCACTCGGCCTGGATGGTTCCGACCAGATGTCACTCATAATTTTTGTCGCCGTCGCCATTTACAAACTCTTTCCTGGGGACGTCCACGTCGCACAAGCGTCACTGTGGTTCATCGCGATCCAAGGCTGCCTTTCATATTTTGTGGCCGGGATCGCGAAAGTTATTTCCCCAGTTTGGCGGAGCGGCGAAGCGGTGCGTAGGGTTCTAGGCACTAGAACCTACGGGTCGAGTAGGTCTGCATCTCTCGTGAGTGGCCGCTACGGCGTTTGCGTTGCTCTCTCGTGGTTGTTGATGCTGTTCGAGTGTTCCTTCCCGCTCGCACTGGCCTTTGGAAAAACTGGTTTCGCCGTATTTGCTGTTCTCGGCATCTTCTTCCACATAAGCAATGCCGTGATTATGGGTCTCAATACTTTCGTCTGGGCTTTCGTCGCGACTTATCCGGCGATTCTTTTCTGCGCAGTCAGCCTCAGGCAGTGATTTTCTCTCCAGGCGAAGGAACAGAATGACTGCCTTTCAATCTGTTTGGCTAGCTAAGAGTCCTTCATTAGTCTTGTTTCTTGTGCCACCCACGCTCCCTCAGAACTGAACTAAGTTTTACAGCGGACTTCGCGACACAAGTAAGAAAGAAGGTTAGGATGCCGGGCATGCCGACGAAGCACCGGAGTATTCGTGTTGACGGTCAGACCTCTCTGCGAGAGCGAGCGCCGAAGCCGCGAAGTTTCTGAGGGAGTTGTGCTAGACTACGACGAGGATGGCAATTTGATCGGCATCGACATAAACAACGCCAGCAAAAAACTAGACTGTCCGAGGTTGTTGCGAGCGCTGCACATAAGCTGCCGCACTTCATTCGAACCGCACAATTTAATTCCTCAACATTTCCTCGTTTCCTCGCGACCACGCGCGCGCGGTTGAACAGGTCAAAAGACAGTTGTCTTCAGCCGCTACTTCCCCTTCATAGGGTGTTCGCCTAGATCGCCTGAGAATTCATCGAGTCTTTCGCGCGATCGAAGTTTCAGAACAACTTCGCCGGTGGTCTTTCTCGTTGTCCAATAGATGCCCTTCAGCTTCTCGACCGGATCACCGACAATCTCGAAGCTCATGGTGCCTTCATGGGTTTGGCTTCGATCTGCCACGGACGGTAGAGGCGCGCTACTGTAGCAATAACCGAGCTTCCGGAGCTGCTCATCACTATCGAGCCAGGTATTAGCCCGCTTCGCCAGCTGCTTAAGAAGCTGGTTGAACGACTGGAGATTTCCATTCCCTGGATGAGCGTTGTTGTGCCATCCGTGAATAGAGACGACCAGCAGGGGCTTTCGGGCGGATTCGCGAATCAATGACCTAACTGCGCTGACCTGCGCGGGCTTCCAAATGTCGCCCTGCTCATCGAACTCAATCACGCAGAGCTTTTCGTAAGAGGTATTATCTCGGTAAAGCTTGGAAGGTCTTACCTCGGCCTGCCGGCAGGCTGATAGTGCCGGTTGGGTGTCGCACAGCCCGCTATGAGAAACAGCAACACCACGTATCGAAGCAATGATAAAGGGCCCATTTTGATTCGGCGAATTCGCCTCCTGATTGGCATTCGTAGGCGTTATACTTAGCAGACCTTGCACAAAGATTGAAGAAGATTTGGCCGGTACCTTCTATCCCGAAGCGGACAGTGCCGGCTAGTGCCACGTTCAGACTTTCTATGGTTCCGGCGATAGAACGAGCAGACGTTTTGACCACAGAGGACACCGCGGACACAGGGAGTGGCGAGATGAGCGACCCAAATTGTCCCAGGAGTCGGCTTAGTCTTCAACTGCCCGTGGCCGGCGTCGTTCGCTTAGAGCTCGGAGAATTTCGACTTGTTAAGCTCGACTACAAAGCCGAAGGGTCGCGAGCGACTGGCTGCAAGTCTCTTGATTTCCGGCCAGTGCCGTATCACCAATTGGGCGATTTCCCAGTAGCTCCATGCCTTCGACTTTCTCGAAGGCTTGAAAAAGAAAATTCCGATCTTATTGGCTTTGCATAGCTCCCATTGAGCACGGACTCGGTGGATGTTCAGATCCTGCGTCAGCGCGACACCGTGTCGGCTAGCCACGCCGGGAATCCACACTTCGTCGACGGCGCCGCGGCCAAATTCATCCTGCACGGATGCGACCACAACATCCTCGCTCCGTAATCCGCCTTGGATGGCTCGAATACCCGCGACGAGATGAGGAGAAAAATTCTCGTCGAAGTAGATTCTCATGCGGCCAGCCGCCGCTCAAACTTCCAGGCATTTTCGACCTCCTCTGGTTCGAGTCGAAAGTCCTGCGCCACATCCTCGATTTTCTCGCCCCCGCGAATTAGGCAGGCCAACGCCTCGGTCGTGATATTGGTACCGCTGATGATCGGCCTCCCGAAGGCATGCTGGGGGTCGATCACGACGCCACCTTCCGGCCCCTCCGGATAAAATCGCGAAGCAAGTCTGGTCGTTGCGTCAAAGTCCAGCCGTCGGCAGAAAGGCGCGATCACCTTTTCGAAGGCGGTTTGCCCACCTGAACCGAGTTCCAGTAGAGTCTCATCGCCAAGTTCCTTGAGCAAGCGGTGACCGTCCACTAGGAGTCCTTCCAGCGCGAAAGGATGCGGAGTCTGGAACCTCTCTATGAGTTCGGCTCGTGCTTTCCGGAGCGTCGGCCAGGAGACGCCGTGCGCCCGCAACTGCCCCATCGTGAATAACTCAATTAAGGTGTAGAAATCTAAGGTTCGGTCCTTTCCCGTGCCGCGGTGCCCCAAGGCTTCCGCCACGCCCCGACCCAGCACCCAGGCGCGCAGCTTGGCCAATGGCAACCCGAGCAGCCGCGCAGCATCCGGAAGGGTGTATGCCCCCGAGGCCAGTTTCGAATGCGGTGGAATAGAGATCACGAGCAGAGATTACCTGTGATTTTCTGAAGGGGCAAGCTGTGGCGCCTCAAGCCGCAGCGTTCATATGAATCACCTTGGCTGAAAGTTTGATGTTTCGCGTTCCGCGCTAGATATCGCCGAACAGACGCTGCGTGTGCTGAGCTGTCCGGTCAATTTGTACGAGAGCGACTTTGTCGAGGCGCTCAAGGATTGGCGCGATCCGGTCGGCGTCGTATGGATCGGTCTTTCGCTCCACCACTTGGACACGCCGGAAAAGTTGAAGGTGATGCGCGACGTCCGCGGGATCGTCGGCGGACAAGGAGTATTCGCGATCTATGAGAACACGAGTCCGGACGGAGAGGATCGAGAGCACTGGCACCGCCGGTGGGATTTGCAAAAGCCGCACTGGACCGCCTACACGGAGGACGAGTGGGACGCTATCACGGCACACGTCCATGCGTCTGACATCCCGGAAACGGCCTCGCGATGGCACGAGCTTGGCCATGACGCAGGCTTCAGCAATGTAAGGGAGGTCTTCACGGCTCCGTCCGATCTGTTTCGGATGTACGTTTTTCGAGAATAGCGCGTGCCAGTTTGGCGAATGCCTATCGCTCTAGCGCGCTCTCACGCGATGTTCTCGCCTCGGTTCCGCGCTTCCAAAAATTCGGATGACTGTTGGCAGGGGTCGCCAAAAAACCGACAAGCAATTGACCTTTCCGAAAGTAGTGACCTTTGAGCGATCTCGCGGGAAACTGGTAGTTATGAGGCTGGCAGAGTCAAAGCCATCAGCCGTGAGTCGCCTCGATTTGAACAACGCGCTTCGGATGGTAAAATCGTTTTTGACAAGAACACGTTCATCCAATTGGTATACTCCGTATGTATATAATTCTGTGGAATTTCACTGATCAGGGAATCAAGAATCGAAAGGATGCTTTGCAAAGTCTTGAAATCTTTAAAGGCTATACGGAAAGAATGGGGCATCGATTTCACGGCACGTATTACTCCTTTGAACTTTATGACGCAGTGTCCCTCGTAGAGGCTAATGATAAGGATGTGCGCTACGCTTTAGTCCAAGCTGAAAAGCAAGGTTATGTCCGTGCCACAACCCTTCAGGCAATAACGCATGAAGAAGCTCTCGCTCTCTTCGGCGCGGAGTAGCTATCACACGTGCGGACAGTCTAAGTAGAGCCTTGAACAGGCGGCCCTCACGTTATTGGCCGACCCCATCCTCTAAGCCTAGCTGTCCGCTTTGGCCATCGGGTCCAAAGCCCTGACAAACATTTTTACCGAAGGCGGCTCCTCCCGTCAGCCGACGATTTGTCGATGCCTCATCTCCGAGGCATAGACGCGTGGAGAAGAGGTTAATGCCATTCCGCTTGCCCGGTTTCTCCGAAAGAAGGACCGGAGATTCGAGCGACGCTCATTCCCGTATTCGAAGACCTGAGTTCCTCACGTCGAATTGTAGCCCGAGCAGCCACGCAGCCTCCGGGAGGGTGTATGTATGCCCTCGAAGCGAGTTTCGGATCTGGCGGAGCAGAGATCAGAAATTTACCAATGACTTTTTGAAGGGGTCAGCTGTGGCGCTTCAAGCCGCCGCGTTCATACGAACCACCTTGGCTGAAAGTTCGGGCGCCAGTTTCCAATATTCCTCGATCTCGGAGGCTTCCGGTTTGCTCGTTGGCTCATTTGTAAACGATATCCAAAATCGCATTGGACGGATGTGGTGCTATTTGACGCGTCGCACAACGATCATAGTGTCCTGCTCGACAAGCCTGGCGACTATTGGCTTTTTACCCAGTTGCCACTCCGTATCGCTCCGCTTAATCCATTTCCCGCCCGTGGTTGCGGAGGGCAAACACTTCTCGATATCGGCAGCCGTCAAGTGGCCCGAGTCTTCTCGTTTATATGTCTCGGAGACCGACACCTTATATCCCCGACCGATATCCTTAAGCTGAACGACCACATAAATTCCTCCCCAACGATAAAGCCTTGAGTCACCGGTGATTTGGGCAGGTTTGCCATATCTCACTTCAAGTTGAGCTTCACTGTCGATCAAGTCCGCGTGAGATATAGCCGTTGTCAGCACAAGGATGGCTAGGGTAACATTTTTCATGGCTGCGTCCTTTGTAACTTGCTGATGGTTGGTCGCGCCAGGGAATGGCGTGAAGGATCATTCCCGTTGTCGCAGTAACTGTCGAGCTGAAGGATCCGCCTACAGCTCATGCGAGCAAATAGAATGGCTTTCATCGAAGCGAAGGTCCTACTCCCTGTCCCGACGAGTAATTTGTTGGATGAAATCGACGGCGCACAGTCTCAGCTTCCTCCTCGTCCTCCGCGCTCGAAGTGCACTGCCCGAATCGAGGGACGAGGACGGGCAGGAGGACGAGGACGATTAGAGGGGGCAAGCTTATTCCACCTTCGCCGCGGGCTTCCACGTTGACTGACGGAGACCCTGCCCCCTTCGGACTGGCATCAGCGGGATCCAGGCACACTGGGCAAAATTCCGCCCACGGCAGAAAACTGATGGCCGCCGCAACTCGGACAGTCGCTTTTGGGCTCCGTTTTCATGGGCCCAACCGCCCTTCGGATGCCACTAAGGCCTCGCAAAGCGCGTGGATTTCCTCGTTGATCTCCGACGGATCTGACACCGTGCAGCCGACCTCCTCTCGCAAGAGTGCGGTATACCGCTTTCGCAGTCGGTGGATAAGTGTCTTGACCCCTCCAGGACTCACCTTAAGCCGATTCGCCAGTTCGTCGTAAGAGGGCGGAGCAACGATGTTATTGGGATCAAGGTAAATTCTTAGCGCTTCGAATGTGGGCGCTTTCCCTGCAGCGGCATACTCGTCACTAAGCTTTCTCATCGCTTCTCCTAGGACCGTCATCGCCCACCGGGCATCGAAAATTTTTTCTGCCGTTAAGAAGTCGATCGGTTCGCGTCGATAGCGTTCTTCGGCGCCTTCCGCATCAAGTTGGACGAATTTCTTGTCTCCTCCTCTTTTCAGGCTGTGGGCACGATCGAAAGCATCCGAGAGGTGGTTCTGGAAAGAGGCTAACAAGAACGACCGAAATTTACCTTTGAGCCGATCAACGCCGCTGAGCGCCCGATGTTCTACCAGGTGCAGGAAAAAACTTTGCGTCAGATCCTGGGCATCATCCGGCGAATGCCCACGGCGCCGGGCGAAAATGTAGAGAGGATACCAATAGAGCCGACACAACTCGGCCAGGGCGGCCCGCGCCCCTGGTGCCTGACTCTGAGCCGCGCCCATGACGATCGTCCAGCGCGTGGTGTGAAAGCTCGCCGCGCCCTCCATTGGCGGACCATGGTCTCGTTTCACGAGGAGGTGGGTCTTTTTACAAACAATAGCGGGTAAAACCATGCTTAGGAACAAAATTCCTGAAACTCCGCGCCGCGGCCTCCTTTGTAATGGGAGGAAGACCTCATCTCGGATCATGACTACGAACTCAACTTGGGCGGCACTGCGAAACCCGTCCTTCAGAAAACTCTGGGGTGCCGCGGTAATTTCCGCAACCTGTATGGTCGCCCACGACAACGCTGCGATCTGGATGATGAGCATTTTTACAGCCTCGCCGCTTGTTATTTCGCTCATGTCAACAGTGGCATCGCTACCCTTTTTTCTGTTCACACTACCCGCCGGTGCCCTCGCCGACAGGGTCGATCGTCAGAAACTGGTCTGCACAATTAATGTTTGCATGGCCGTCACCGCCCTGATCCTGGCAGTGCTTGGTTGGATGCATCTTCTTAGTCCTCACGTCATTCTGGGTAGCGTGTTCTTCATCGGAGTCGGGTTTGCCATCAATGCACCGGCCTGGGCATCGATCATGCGCCAGGTCGTTTCCGACGGGGAACTGCCCTCGGCAGCGACCTTAGGCAGTTTACAGTTCAGCATCGCGGGAATTATCGGCCCAGTGCTAGGCGGCTTCTTGGCCTTCCTCGCCGGAGCGAATCTTGTTTTTGCTTTGAATGCCTCCTGCTTCCTCCTGGTCGTCGCGGCAGTCCGGCAATGGAAACAACCATCCGGACCGGCAAAGCCTTCGTCCGAGAGCCTTTGCAAATCTTTTGGGGCAATTATTCGCTACGTTCGTGACGCCCCCAGATTTCACGTCGTGTTAGCTCGAAGCTTCCTGTTTGCTTTTTTCATTTCAGCGATTCCCGCGTTGCTACCGGTTGTGGGCTTACAAATGCTGCGGCTCAATTCGTCTCAGTTGGGTTTGCTGTTTGCCAGCATGGGAGCTGGATCTGTTGTTGGAGCGGCGTTCATCCTTCCCTGGCTGAGAGCTCGTTTGTCAGCCAACTGTCTTACCCTCGGTGCGAATTTGCTGCTGGTCTTGGTTTACGTCTCCATGGCGCTGGTTCGCCAGACAGAAGCATTCTTTGCCGTCGCGGCGCTTGCCGGCCTGGGTTGGACGACGGCGGCTTCCGAACTCTGGGTTGCGGCTCAGCGTGCCATGCCAAGCTGGGCGCGAGGCCGTTTGAACGCCACGGTAATCATGATCTCCCAGGGAGCGATGGCACTTGGAGGTGTGATCTGGGGTTCGACGGCAGCAAGCGCCGGAACAAGTTATGCCCTGCTCGGCGCGGCGGCTCTATTACTCACAAGCCTGTTTTTGGCCCGCGGGTTCTCGATCGACTTTAAGGGAGACAACGATGAGAGAGGTTCAGACGCCCGACCCGTTCGTAGCGAACAAAGAGAGGCGGCGGCAATAACACTCGAGAAGGGTTTGCTCGAAGCGTGAATAATTCGGAGCAAATCAGCAAGCGATGAACTTCAAGCGGCTTGCGTCAGTCTCTGAAGATCCCCGTTAAGCGCTTTCATGTATACGACCACCTCGGCCGTCAAACTTTCATGATTTCCCCTGTGACAGCGAACGCCGGACGAGTTAGTTCGCGAGATTGGCTGACTTGTTCCCGCTGGGATCGAGGACTCACACGGTGAGGATAGATCACGCCTCAAAATCGCAGCTCTCAATATGAGCCTCGGCATGACGTCGGGCCACGGGAGCCGCAACTGAAGTGGATAGCGGCGGACCACCAGCGCGGTCCTTTGTTGCCGGTGCATGGCCATCAATCGTTGCGAGTCTGGAACTCTCAAGACGGACGCCCAACGAAGAGCGTTTAATCTCGACTTTATCCCTAAGTGCATGGCGGTCGCCCCACCGGACCAAAATCGCCGACCGTCCCGGCACCACGCACCGAGAGCCTCTCAGAACAGCTATTTGCAGCTGGGGAAACATGCTGAGCAGATCGCCCGGTCTGCGCCCTCCGCGAACTCCGGTGGTGCGCGCGCGATCACGTTTCCGCGCTGGGTATTCACAAAGACATTGAGCGGCCGCTTTCCTCTTGAAAAAACCGTCCGGACGGCTTGACAAAAACCGTCTGGTCGGTATGGTCTGGACAAATGAAGCGAAGCGGCACTTCATGGCAGGACACGCTGCTGGACGCGGCGGAGGTAGTGGTGGCGAGGCAGGGTTTTGCGAATCTCACGCTGGATGCGGTGGCGGCGGAAGCGGGGATGAGCAAGGGCGGGCTCTTGCATCACTTTCGGACGAAGGACCGCCTGATCGAGGCCCTGGTGACTCGCGCGGCGGAGAATTGGCGAATGTGCTGGATGGGATCGTACGAGAAGGCGCCCGAAGGGCCTGGGCGGATGACCAGAGGGCTGTTGAACCACTGTCTTTCGGAGACGCATTCTTGGACGGAGCAGCTCCGACGCAGTTCAGCCGCGGTCTTCGCGGCGCTGGCGCAAAACCCGTCGTTGATTGAGCCGATGCGCGCCGCCTACAGCGAGCTCCATCAAAGGATCGCAGACGATGGGTTGCCGCCGGGAGTCGGCGAGGCGGTCGTCACCGCAATTGACGGGCTCTGGCTTTACTGGGTTTTGGGGCTGGTCCCGGTTGATCAGGACTTGATGAGTCGCTTGCGCGTCGCGCTGGAAGAGATGCTTGCCCGCTCGCAACCAGTGCGTTCCTCGCCCAAAAAAAATGTCCCTGCAGCGGCGCGGTCTTCGTTCAATGTAAAGAGGGTTGCCGCGGCGACCAAGAGCAGGAGGGGAAAAAAATCATGAATCATCGAGGTTGGATAGGATCTTCGGTGTTGCTCGCGACGGTGATCGCGATCGGCGCTAGTCTCGCTCTGTGGAAATACTCTTCGATTCAGGAAGAGAACTCGGCCTCCGCAAATCAGCCCGAACCAATGGAGTCGGTGACCGTGGCCCTGGCGAGCGAACGCGAGCACCGCCACACGACAACCTCGATCGGAACGGTCCTCGCTCTTCGGTCGGTCACGCTGCGCAATGAGCTGCCTGGCACTGTCCGTGAGGTCATGCTCAAGCCAGGACAGATCGTCGAGGCGGGGACCGTGCTCGTCGCGCTCGATGTCTCTGTCGAGGAAGCCGAACTGAAGGCGCAGGAAGCGCAGGCTGTCCTGGCCGAGACGGTGCTCCGCCGCACGGAGCGCTTAGACCGGGGTCGTGTCACGGCGGAGACGGAATTGGATAGGGCGCGCGCGGAGCGCGACGTTGCCCTGGCGCAGGTGGCGCGCACCAAAGCGATCATGGCTCGCAAAACCCTCCGCGCGCCGTTTCGTGCGCGCGTGGGTTTGGCCGACTTGCACCCCGGCCAATATCTCGACGAAGGCGCCGAGCTCACCACGCTACAGGGTGTGGATGACGCCGTGCACGTCGACTTCACGGTTGCCCAACACGTCGCCGCCGGCTTACGCCACGGCGATAACGTTGACGTTTTCGCCAGCAGCGACTCGACCCCGATTCGCGCCGGCATCGTTGCCCTCGATGCGCGTGTCGATCCCACGACGCGAAACGCGTCGGTGCGCGCAAGAATCGCGGACGCCGCTCTGGCTCCCGCGCCGGGCGCGTCGGTGCGTGTTCGCGTTCCCGTGGGTCCGTCGCAGAGGGCCGTGACGGTTCCCGTGAGCGCCCTGCGCAAGGGGCCCGAAGGCGACCACGTGTTCATCATTGCGCCGGACAAGGACGGCAAGGCCCGCGCGCAGATGCGGACCGTGGAAAGCGGCACGATGATCGGGGATGACGTGCTGATCCTCGCGGGGCTCTCCCCCGGCGAGCAGGTGGCCGCTTCGGGATCGTTCAAGCTGCGCGAAACGGCGCTGGTCGCCATTGCAGGCGAGAGGCAAGGAGAAGTGAGCGCGCCAGACTCGAACGCCAAATAACAGACCGAAGAGGATATGCGCTCGTTCACCGACATCTTTATCAGGCACCCGGTGCTCGCGGTGGTCATCAACCTGGTGATCGTTCTCGCGGGCTTGCGAGTGCTGACGTCTTTGCCGGTGCAACAGTACCCGCAGATCGAAAGCTCCTCGGTGGTAATTTCGACAGTCTACTACGGCGGTGGCGCCGAAACCATTCGCGGCTTCGTGACGACGCCGATCGAGCGCGCCGTCTCCGCGATCGGCGGGGTCGACTACGTCGAATCGACCAGCCGCGCAGGACTCAGCACCGTCACAATCCGATTGAAGCTGAACTACGACAGCACGAGAGCACTGGCCGAGGTTACCGCGCGACTCCAACAGGTCCGCTCCGAATTGCCGGAGGAAGCCGAGCCGCCGGTGGTCGAGGTGCAGCGAGCCGATCGGCCGTATGCCACATTCTACCTTAGTTTTAACTCGACCGAGCGCAGCGTCCCGGCGATCACCGATTACCTGCTGCGCACCGTGCAGCCGCAGCTCGCGACCATCGAGGGTGTCCAGCGCGTGACCAACAATGAGGGCGGACGCCAAATCGCCATGCGCGTCTGGATCGACCCCGATCGTCTGGCCGCACTCAACCTCTCGCCCGGCGACGTGCATGCAGCGCTCCAACGAAACAACTACCTTGCCGCCGTTGGCCAGACCAAAGGAAATCAGGTGCAAATTAACCTGCTGGCAAACACGGACTTGCGCTCGGTGCACGAATTTGAGAACTTGATCGTCACCGACCGCGGCGGCGCGATCGTTCGACTCAGCGACGTGGCCCGGGTGGAGCTGGGAGCGGAAGAGGCCGATCTGATCGCCAAGTACAACCGGGCCGAAGGCGTCTACCTTGGGGTATGGCCTGTCGTCGGCGCGAATGAGATCGAGGTCGCCCGCCGGTTGCGGGACGAGATGGAGCGAATCCGGCCAACGCTTCCCAAGGACATCGAGATGCGTCTCGTGTGGGATGGAACGATGTTCATGCGCGACGCGCTGAAGGAAATCACCAAAACACTCTCCGAGACTATCGCCATCGTCGGCTTGGTGGTGTTCCTCTTTATGGGTTCAATCCGCACCGCGCTGGTGCCACTCGTCGCCATGCCAGTTTCGTTAATCGGCGCGGCCTTGGTGATGTTCGCGTTCGGCTTCAGCCTCAATCTGTTGACCATCCTGGCGATCGTCCTCTCGGTCGGTCTGGTCGTCGATGATGCGATTGTCGTGGTCGAGAACGTGGAGCGGCACGTGCGCATGGGCAAATCCCGGATCCAGGCGGCCCTGGTCGGTGCGCGCGAGCTCGTTGGCCCGATCATCGCGATGACGATCACCCTGGCCGCAGTTTACACGCCGATTGGCCTGCAGGGTGGTCTGACGGGCTCGCTCTTCCTCGAGTTTGCGATTACTTTGGCCGCCGCGGTAGTGGTATCGGGCATCGTCGCCGTGACGCTCTCACCGGTGATGAGTTCGCGCTTCGTGCATCCGCGGGACCAGGAAGGTCGGCTGACGAAGCTGGTAAACCACGGCTTCGAGCGCCTGCGGCGTGGGTATGCCTGGCTTCTCGACGGTGCCCTTCAGATGCGCGGCGCGATCGTTGTCGCCGCGCTGCTGGTCACGGCCGCAGCCTGGCCGCTATACACCTTTTCACGGAAGGAGCTCGCGCCTGCGGAGGACCAGAGCCACATCAGCCTGTTCTTCCAGGCGTCGCCCGATTCCACGCTGGCAGCGTCCAACCGCGATCACCTGGCGGTGGTGGATGTTCTCACCTCCTTTCCCGAGACTGATTTTACGTGGTCGCTCACGTCAGCGTGGGGCGGATTCGGGGGCCTGGTCGCGAAGAACTGGAAGGAGCGCACCCGCTCGACCGAGCAGATGTATGGCGAGGTGTTCGGCGCCATCTCGCAGATCCCCGGCCTACGTGTTTTCCCCCGCCTCGATCCGCCTCTGCCGACTCCTGGTCAGTACGATGTCGAGCTGGTGTTGCTCAGCGACGCGCCGGTTGAGCGCATGCTCGAAACCGCCGCGACGGTGTTGAACGCCGGCTGGAAGAGCGGCAAACTTCTTTACGTCGATACGGACTTGAAGGTCGACCTGCCGGAGGCACGCGTCGTCCTGGACCGCGAGAGGATTGCCGATCTCGGACTGGACCTGGCGGGCGTCGGACGGGAGCTCGGCACCCTGCTCGGCGGCGATTACGTGAACCGGTTTAGCTTCTTTGATCGCAGCTACAAGGTGATCCCCCAAATCGGTGATGAGGGACGGGCAACTCTCGGGCCGCTGCTCGACCTGAAGATCAAGACGCCGGACGGTCAGCTCGTTCCTGTGTCGACATTCACGGACATCGAGACAACGACCTCCCCGCGGACGTTAAATCGCTTCCAGCAACGCAATGCCGTGCGCATTTTCGGAGGTGTGCAGCCGGGTGTCACGAAGGAAGAGGGGCTGAGGGTCCTCGAGAGTGCCGCCGCCGCGGCGAGGGGTCCGGTTGTTGGCGTCGATTACGTAGGCGAGTCGCGGCAGATTCGTCGTGAGGGTTCGGCACTGACCGTCACCCTCGGGTTCGCGGTCGTCCTCATCTACCTGGTGCTCGCGGCGCAATTTCAAAGTTTCCGCGATCCGCTGATCGTGTTGCTTGGCTCGGTGCCGCTGGCGATCTCCGGTGCGCTGATCTTCAGTTTCCTCGACCTTACAACGATCAACATCTACTCGCAGGTGGGCTTGATCACGCTTGTCGGGTTGATCTCGAAAAACGGCATCCTCATCGTGCAATTCGCCAACGAATTGCAAGCCCGGGGCCTCGCGAAAATGGCTGCTTTGCGCGAAGCCGCGTTGACGCGCCTGCGCCCCGTGCTTATGACCTCCGTGGCCACTGTCTTCGGCCACTTGCCGCTTGTCTTGGTGACCGGACCGGGAGCCGAAGCCCGCAACAGCATTGGCACCGTGCTCGTCACTGGCATGACAGTCGGAACACTGTTCACCCTATTTGTCGTGCCCGTCTTCTACTCGCTCATCGCCGCACACCACCAACCGATGGAAGCAGACGAGGAAATCGAACCCGAAACACGACCGCCGCAACGACCGAGGACTCCCGCCGCACCGGAATTGAGTCTCGCTTGAAGCCAATTCATTAGTTGAAACACCAATCGAAGGAGGGGATCCGCTATGGCCCACTATTTAGTAACAGCTAAGCCGAAGTCCGATTATTCAAGGGAACTATTAGCTAACCTGCGCAAAAATGCCTATGCGTCGATGCGCCCGTTCGGAACGAGCCTGACCTACTCGTTGGAGAATGCCCGGCTCCGTGAAGATGGCTATGCCACCTGGGAAGAGGAAGATTACTGTTCACCACCCCTGGCCCAGGAAAGAGCTGCAGTCTTGGATGAGTTCTTCGATGAACTGCAAGTAGCGCCAGTGCAAGAGGGGAAAGGTTGGGAAAAAGTTGAGTCCCTTCCCCGGCTCTTTCCTGAACTCGCCAGCCAACCATGAAGAGGGAGAATTCCATCGGGAGGTACGCGGGTAAGAAGGTGGTGGTCACGGGTGGGACGCACGGCATGGGGCTCGCGATAGTCACGGCGCTGCTCGAGGGCGGCGCTGAGGTTCTGCTTACTGGCCGAAACGCGAAGAACCTTGAAGTGGCGCGACGTACCCTGGACGCCCAAAGGGCACACACGGTGCGATCAGACACGGCAAGGCTTTCGGACATCGGAGCTCTGGGTGCGCTCGTTGAAGAGAAGTTCGGTCAGATCGACGCGGTTTTCATCAACGCCGGCGTCTCCGAGCTGGGGCCTTTCGATCAAGTCACCGAAGCCTCGTACGACAGACAGTTCGATGTCAACACCAAGGGCGCATTCTTCACGGCGCAACGCCTGGCTCCGCTCATTCGAGACGGCGGAGCGATCGTATTCACGACGGTTGCCAACGGCCCGGCCAGTCCCAATTTGAGCGTCTACTCCGGATCGAAGGCCGCCCTGCGGGCGTTCGCTCAGGTGTTTGCCGCCGAGCTGGTGTCGAGGGAAATTCGGGTAAATGCGGTGGGGCCCGGCTTCATCGACACCCCAACGATGGGCATCTCCGGACTATCCAACGCGGAGCGAGCGGCCCTCAAGAAACTGGGAGACGAGATCACGCCGATGAAACGCCATGGCTCGCCGGATGAGGTTGCTCGAGCGGCGTTGTTCCTCGCCTTTGACGCGACCTTCACCACAGGAATCGAGTTAGCAGTTGATGGCGGTCTCCAACAGATCGGTGCCGCGCTCTAGAAAAACCTGCGGACCAAAGGCGATGACACGCAATGAGTGAGCCGCGCCAGCTTCTCATCCTGGTCGGGAGCCCGCGACGCGCCGGTAACTCAACCACACTCGCCAAAGCTGTTGCAGCGCGGCTCGTCGGTGTTGTCCGTGTCATTGGCAACCGCCACGGCGAAGTCGGTCGTGATCCGAGCGACCCGGTCTTTGCGGCAGAGCACCTCGGACGCGAAATCTTTTCACGCATGTATTCTGACGGGCGGATCGATACCCGCCTGGACGAGTATGGCCACCGGAAGGCGCCTAAACCATCACGAAACAAAAGCTAAGCTAAGGAGTCAATTAATGAGTGTTAGACATTTTACGACGAAGGATGCGGAATGGTACCAATATCTCGATCGGCAGATATTTGTCGGCGACGTGGTCGATTCGTCAAATAGTCAGACGATGAGTGTGGGGTTCTATCGGAACCGCAGGAAAGGAGAGAAAAACGAATGGATCGTCACCTACGATGAAGCTCTCATCGTGACGCGCGGCGCCTTGACCATTCGTTCCGCGGAGGGGGCGAAGACCGCGAAAACGGGCGAGGTCATCTTTCTCACCAAGGGCACGAAGGTCGCCTATGAAGCTGCAGAAGATGAAACCGAGGTCGTCTATGTGACTTACCCGCATTGGATGGAGGCGCACCGTCGATCGGAGCACGCTGCCTTGCTCGATTCATACCACCCCGCCCACCAAAATCAACAGAGAGACCAACCATGAAACCACGAATCACAATCCTCGGGACGGGACGCATGGGCTCTGCGCTCGCAAAGGCATTCCTCGAACATGGTTACGTGACGAATGTTTGGAATCGCACGAAATCCAAGTCAGAAGCGTTGGCTGAGCTCGGCGCAAAGGTTGCGCCATCGGTCCTGGATGCGGTCAGCGATGCTGACGTAGTCGTCGTGAACGTGAACGACTACAACACGAGCGACCGCCTGTTACGGCCGGAGCACGTGACGAAAGCATTGGCTGGAAAGCTGGTCGGACAAGTGACATCTGGATCACCGCGACAGGCGAGGGAGATGGCCGCGTGGGCCAGCAGCCACGGCATCCGCTATCTAGACGGAGCTATCATGGCGACCCCAAATCTGATCGGCGGGCCGGAATGCACCATTCTGTATTCCGGACCACGAGATCTGTTTGAGCAATACAAACCTGTTCTCCTCGCCCTCGGGGGAAATGCTGTCCACGTGGGAAGCGATGTGGGTCACGCCTCTGCTCTTGATAGCGCCTTGCTGGTCGTCATGTGGGGAGCGTTGTTCGGAATGCTCCAGGGAGTGGCCATCTGCGAAGCAGAGGAGCTCCGGCTTGAGGCCTACATGAGTTATCTCAAGCCCATCCTGCCGCAAGTGGACGGATGGGTCATGGATACCGTGAAACGGATCGAAGATCGTCGTTTCGCGGGCGATGAGGCGACACTCGCGACAGTCGATTCACACTCCGGTGCGCTGCGGCACTTGCTCGAGCTTTGCGAAGACCGCGGGATCAAACGTCCGGTGCCCCAGGCTTTCGACGAACTCTTTCAGGCAGCCATCAAGGCCGGACACGGTCAGGATGACTTCGCTGTCCTCAGTAAGTTCATGCGAGAACGGGAACGAATTGCATCAAAAGAAGGTCAGGAGTGATCATGACGATTACCGGCCATCGAGAAGATCGGCATGAGCGAAGCGGAGCAAAAGCGGTTCGTCGATCGCACGCTTCTCAAGCGGTGGGGCCGTGCCGAAGAAGTTGCTCGCCTGGCGCGCTTTCTTCTGACCGATGATTCCAGCTTTATCGTCGGCGAGGAGATCGCGATCGACGGAGGACGTCAGCTCACGTGACCCGCGGCTACGATAGTATAAAGTACACTTAGTGGAGGAAACTGGATATGAGGATTGGCATCATCGGTACGGGTAATATGGGGCGCGCACTGGGATTGCGTTGGGCGTGCGGAGGCCATGAGGTGTTTTTCGGTTCGCGAGATCTGAGCAAGGCCGAAGCCATCGCGGCCAGTGGCCCCGATTCGGCAAAGGCGGGCGACCTTGACGCCGCCGCCGCTTTCGGCGACGTGGTGCTGTACACCGTGCGCGATGTATTTCCCTCGAGACTGCTGCGAAGGGCGCAGGCGCTTTCTGGCAAGATTGTGATTGACTGCAACAACAGCGCGATATTGGGACTCGATATTCCCGATCCCGATCACCGTCCCCTCATTCATTTCACCACGCCGATCCCCTCGCTCGCCGAGCGTCTCGCCGCGGACGCAAAAGGCGCGCGTGTCGTCAAAGCCTTTAACACCATTCCCTCAAAAATTATCGAGCTCGACCGCGAAAGACTCGCTCCTCATCGCATCTCGGTCTTTCTCTGTTCTAACGATCCGGAAGCAAAGTCAGCGGTGAGCCGTTTGGCCGAGGAATTGGGATTCGTGGCTGTGGATAGCGGAGAACTCGAACGCGCCCAACTCGTAGAGGCTGTGGCAGATTTCATCCGTTTCCAGATCCTGGGCATGGGCCTGGGCCCGTTCGCGACGATCGCCATCAACGTCGTGCCCGAATCATAAGTGGAGCACCATCTGACAGCATGCGGCAAGAAATTCTTGCGCCGATTGAGAGAGGTGGAATGCTTGCAAGCGGAGCTCATCGAGGGCGTTGCTGGCTTGATCGATGAGCTCCAACTACTAGTCAATTCGCTTGATTCTGGGCGGGGAAAGGCGCTCGTCAAAAAGTGAAGGAGGCGCGTGCGTTGAAACTCGTCCAGGCGAAACCGTTAAAGTCGGTTAAGGTCAGCCCGATCTACAGCACGCAATCTTGGATGACCTGACGCTCGAGCGCCAGGCCACTGACATGCTGAAATCGATCGCCATCATCGAAGCGCCTTCGATTCTTGGGCTCCGGCCCACCGGCGTAGAGCACCTGCCCGACGCCCTAGTCAATGCCGGCCTGCTCGCACGATTGCAGGCCCGTCATGCAGGACGTGTCGCCGCGCCAGAGTACAGTCATGCTCGTGACCAAGAGACAGGATTCCTGAATCCGCAGGGCATTGCGTATTATTCACGCCGACTGGCAGAGCGCGTCGATGAGGTGCTTGACCAAGGCGATTTCCCTCTAGTGCTGGGAGGGGACTGTAGCATTTTGCTTGGGCCCATGCTGGCCCTCAACCGGCGCGGCCGCCATGGGCTGCTCTTCCTGGACGGGCACATGGATTTCTACGATAGGGAAACAAACATCAACGGGGAGGTCGCATCTTCCGAGTTGGCACTGGTCACGGGCCGGGGTCCGGTGCTTTTAACGGCGTACGATGGAAGATGCCCTTTGGTGAGAGACGAAGACGTCGTGGCGTTCGGATTCCGAGACGAACAAGAGGCCAAGTTATACGGCAGTCCGCCGCTCCCCGAGAAAATGAAGGCCATTGGCCTCAAGGGGGTGCGGCGTGTGGGTATTGCGGCAGCCGCGCGAGAAGCGCTCGCATTTGTCTCGGGAGAAGCCACGCGCGAATTCTGGATTCACTTCGACGCAGACGTAATCGATGACGCCGTCATGCCGGCGGTGGACTACCGTCTCCCTGGCGGCCTCACCTGGGTTGAGATCGAACACATTCTCTCTGCCGCACTTGCTCATCCGAGAGCAATCGGCATGGAAATCACGATCTTCAATCCAAAGTTCGACACGGATGGGAAAATTCTCAGCGCCTTTTTTGAAATGTTGACGAACGCCTTTCTGAACCATCCGTAACATGAATGAAACAACTAGAGAATCTCATCCCTACAAGATCGTTGGCATCTCAGGAAACCTCGGATTGGGCTGATTCACAACTCTGGCTGGGTTCGAGGAGTTTGAAGGAAAAATGGTCGCCGTCTCCGGAGGGGCGATAGGACCTTTGGTGCGATGAATAGTCCGCGAGAGGCCGCGCGCTTCGCACATGGGTGGTCCCGCCGCAGGCCTGCCTCCATTCCACAGGCGTGGCGCGAATTTGATGACGCCGGGAATCTGAAAGACCCGGAGTTGAGCGAGTGCGTCAAGGACGCGGGGCAGCAGGTGCCGCGCTCTGCCTATTTGCATAGCTCCTGCAACGCGAATGAATTCCTTCAAAAATGGGAAAAAGCCGCTTGAGAATCTCGGCGGCGAGGAACGCTAGCCGTCATGAGACTTGAGGCGCGGGAATTTCCCGCTGTCGCTGAATTCAACCGCGAAGATCCGGTCGAGTCGGTTCGCTGCCTTTTTCGGAGAACCGCTCCGGAACGATCGCACGATGTCCTGAATGAGACGACTCGTTCGTCTAAAAGATAAACCTATACAAAGCGAGTTTTTTCAAACGAAAGGCAGTCTATGAGTGCACAAACACAGGCAAGAAATCCTCAAGAAGAAAGCAAAACCGCGTCCAGCATCGTCTGGTTTGAGATCCCAGCGGACAATATCGAGCGTGCGAGAAAATTCTACGTGGAACTATTCGGTTGGAAGATCGAGAAATTTCCGGGGGTGGACGACTACTGGCACATTGACACAGGTGGCGCAGACGACACGCCCGATGGTGGGCTGCTGGCGCGTGCCCAGCCCGGTCAACCGATTACAAACTATATCAGCGTGGAGTCGGTGACCGAATCCATGGCCAGAGTCGAGAAACTCGGTGGGAAGGTTTGCACGCCCAAGACGGCCGTCCCTCAAATGGGCTATTTCTCGATCTGCCAGGATCCCGAAAACAACACGTTCGCTCTCTGGGAAATGAGCGAGACCGCGAAGTGACTGCTTCTTAGAGGAGAGCGAATGGGCGTGGCGGTGACAAGCCGTGGTGATTACCACTTTACCCACGCGGCGCGGGCGGATCTCTGCCGGCGACTTGGAAGAACCGCCGATGCGCGTTTGTCGTACGGCCGGGCTCTAGCCCTCACCGCCAGGAACCGGAGCCACGGTTTCTCGAGCGTCAACTAGCCGAACTTGCCTGGAGAGAACTTCGATAAAAGAGAATGCTCGATGAGTGAGATTTGAGACTCTCCTTCGCAGGAAAGGCCGGACAATGCCGATAGTTCGAACCGGTACAGAAGCCGATGCTGCAGCCATCGATGTGATCGTCCTCGCGTTTGCCTCTGACCCCGCTGCACGTTGGACGTGGCCCGACCCGCACCAGTACCTCAGCCATTTCCCCAACTTCGTCAACGCGATCGGCGGTAAGGCGTTTGCACATGGGAGTGCCCACTACCTTGAGGGCTACACCGGAGCGGCGCTATGGCTACCTCCAAATGTCCAACCTGACGAGGACGAGCTCTTTTCCCTATTCCAGAGGACAGTCGCCGAAGAACTTCACAAAGACGTTTTTGCGGTATTCGAACAGATGGGGCGCTATCATCCGGCTTTATTGGATACACTTTGTATTGCGAATGCAGTCTTCGAAGCGCTGGGCACCATTAAGGACGGACAGGGTCAGGATGACTTCGCTCCTCAATAAGTTCATGCGGTAAGCAAAACGGAAAGGCACAAACTTGTGGCAGTCAATGGCGCGGGCCGAAAGATTCATGAGACCGTTCTGAGTTGGCCGGGTGTGACAGCGCACCCGCATCGTTTTGGCGGAACGGAGTTTCGTCTGGGCAGACGTGAGTTGGGCCACATTCATGGCGACCACCTCGTCGACATTCCGTTTCCACGAAAGGTGCGGGATGAGATTGTTGCCGCTGGCCGGGCGGAGCCGCATCATGTCTTGCCGAAAAGCGGTTGGATTAGCTTCTACCTCAAGGAACGGGACGATATCGAGCGCGCCATTGCGTTGCTTGAACAATCCTTTGAGTTGGTCGCCAAGCAGCGATCGCGCACGCATGCTGACGAATAAGACCAGCGCTTTCCGCGTCTAGACAGTTCTCGAAAGGTCCTTCCGAAGAGCCATTGTCCGAAACCAATCACGCGAGCGAGATGGACTGCCTGAGAAAGGATGAGCGCCAACGGCGCGCTTCATTTCAGACTGAAGCAACGCCCAGCAAGAGTGATCACTTAGAACCAACGCTGTCAGCGCGACTTAACGAACCTTGCGTTCTCTCGAGAAAATGAATCGTGCTCCCAGCCCCTCTATACGCGCCTGCCTCATTCCTGGCGCTTTGTCGGGCTGCCACCGCGCACGCTTGAAAAACCGAAATCGACCGCAGCAAGGGGACTTACCTGCATGAGCGTGAAAGTCTATGCAGCGACGACGTCCCCATCGAATGGATGACATTGAGAAGACGTTCGCGTAATGATGCGAGAGGCCAGACCGAGACGCGGCGCCGCATGTGCATCGCTAACAGGAGGGAAATCCTCTGAAGGACTCAGGAAAAGCACGCCAGCCCTTACCGATGATGCCGTTCCAGGATCAACAAGCCTGGGCAGGCTGGTTGCATGCGAACCACGCAACGTCACCGGGTCTGTGGATTCAGCTGGCCAGGAAAGCATCTGGGAGACGTTCGGTGTCCTATGCCGAAGCGGTGGAGGTGGCGCTGTGCTACGGGTGGATTGATGGGCAGAGCAAGAGCTACGACGAGAAGAGTTGGCTCCAGAAATTCACGCCCCGCGGCAGACGCAGCATCTGGTCTAAAATCAATCGAGAAAGAGCCGAGACGCTGATTAACCAAGGCCGCATGCAGCCGTCCGGTCTGGCGGCGGTCAACCTTGCCAAGCACGACGGACGCTGGGACGCCGCCTACGACTCGCCGCGTGCCGCAACGGTGCCCGCTGATTTTCAAGCGGCCTTGGATCGCAGTCCGCAGGCGAGCGCGTTTTTTCGCACGCTCGACAGCCGGAACCGGTTCGCGATCTTGTTCAGAATTCAAACCGCCAAAAAGCCGGAAACACGCACCAGGCGCATCGGGCAGTTCATACGCATGCTCGAGAACTCTGAAAAGTTGTATCCGTCACAGCAACTTCGAAAGTAGCTGCGGTCGCGGTCGAGAAGGAGAGAGCTGCGTCGGCCTTAAATATCGCACTAAGTGTCCTTAGCGGACCGGATCGTTCGTCGTGTAATTAAACGCGAGCATGTTGCTGAAAGGCAAAAATGCGGTGATCTACGGGCGGGTGGAGCGGTTGGTGGCGCTGTGGCCCACGCTTTCGCACGAGCCGTCAAGCTGAGTCGGGATGTCGCAAGGCGATTGCTTAGAAATCGGCGAAAATTTGCAAGCAATGCTCAGATCGATGTATGGATAACTGACGAACCCGAAAATCACTAATGCCCTGCTCGCAACGACGGAGACACGTGAGCCTGCGCACCCACTGATTGTGCCTGGCGACATCGGTCGCGTCAGGCGACGCCTTTCAGAGCGAACTCAACTCACCGGATAAAATGATTCCCTACATTGAAATGCCTGACCACACGAGCTTGTTTTATAAGGACTGGGGGACGGGTATGCCTGTCGTCTTCATCCATGGTTGGGCCCTCGGCGCCGACATGTGGGAGTATCAGATGCCTTATCTGGCCCGCCAAGGCCTGCGCTGCATTGCTTACGATAAGCGCGGCTGCGGTCGCTCAGGCCAGCCGTGGACTGGATACGACTTCAACACATTCGCAGACGATCTCGCAACGGTAATCGAGCAGCTCGACCTGCGTGAGGTCACCCTTGTTGGCCACTCGATGGGCTGCGGCGACATCACCCGCTATTTGTCGCGTTACGGCGCGAGCCGTGTCGCTCGCGCCGCGCTCGTTGCCCCGACAACGCCTTTCATCCTCAAGGCGCCAGATAATCCAGAAGGCGTGGACAAGGGAGTTTTCGATGACATCGTCGCTGAGCTTGCCAAAGACCGTCCGGGCTTTCTAGCCGCTGGAGCTCCGGCATTCTTTGGCATGGGGCTACCGAACGTCTCTGTTTCACCGGAGTTGATCCAATGGGCAGTCGGACTGTTTCTTCAAGCTTCGCCGAAAGGTATGGTCGATATGATCCGAACAATGTCCGAAACGGACCTGCGAGGCGATATGCACGCCTTTACGATACCGACCCTGGTTATACACGGTGATGCGGACCAAGGTGCACCGATCAACTTGACTGGACGAAAGACGGCTCAGGCAATACCGGACAGCCAACTCAAGGTGTATGAAGGAGCAGCGCACGGGCTGTTCATCACCGAGAAGGATCGTCTCAACGCTGATCTTCTGGCATTCATAACGAGCTAGTTGCTCGCTCTCGAAAGCTTAATCTCGCAGCTCTTGAGAACCCAACCCGGCCGCAAAAACCGTAAGAATATGTGGGCCGTGCGGAGCAATCCCTTCCCCAAGCGGCTCAGCTGCCCAGAAGGCCGTTAGGCGTCTGCCTGCGGTCGGCCTGCGATTCGTCAGCGAGCCGGCGCGTCTCGCGGTCGAGGGCGGCCCGAAATGCAACAATTAGCGGGTGCCCCGCGGTGTATTCCCGGCCATAGCCGAGATTGAACCGATAGTCGAAGTTTTCCGGATTCTGGCCCTGGTTGTGCTGCATGATCGTCTCCAGCTTGTCGAGAGCCTTTGCCAGTCGCGCCTCGGGCGAGGTAGCGGACTCATACTCATCCCACAATGTCACCAACTCCGCCTGGAGCTCATTCGGCAGCGGGGCGAGAATATCGATCAGATCGAGACGCTCTTGGATGGCCTTGGGAGCGGCCGCATCTTGATCGACAGCAGGGATGTCGCCGGAGACGGCCTCACCGAGATCGTGGATGACGCAGATGCGGATCAGCCTGGAAAAGTCGACCTCCGGAAATTCGGGCCGCAGCAATATGGCCATCAAGCACAGCCGCCATGTGTGTTCCGCGACACTTTCCCGCCGCCCCGACGAAGTATGTGAACTGCGGAACGTGTCCTTCAGCCGTTCGGCCGACCGAAGAAAGGTCAGGATACCGTCCAGTTCCGGAGCCTCCATAGGTAAATCCTCCACATTCGCTAAACAGCTGCCATGGCCGCATCGGAGCCACGTCCAAACGCCCCGGTAACCAGTGCTGCCTTCTCCTTCGCTGCATTCCTTTTCATCACAGAACTACGATAGCACCTCGCTCGCACTGACCAGCAGCCATGTTGAAGAGAAGGTGTGCGGTTGGCATTCCAACAGGCGCTACCTGGGTTAAATCCAGAGTGAGGCGTTCTTGCGACGCATTTGCGCAGCGATTCGCACGCCGCATCTCGGTGAGGACTGCATACCGTCAAAACGTGCAACGAACCCCTACGAAGCGCGTTCGAGACTTTGCTGCTGGGTTTGCGAGCTTTTGTCGGACGCGATCACGTTCTGGTTGGATTGGAGTTGCGCTTCTATTCGCGCGAGCGCCTTCCGAATCTCGGGTAGATCGTCGCGCTCCTCGATCTCCACAGCTTGAAGGTTGTTAACGATGACCCCGACAAAGAAGTTCATGGCCACAAAGGTGGCGAATAAGATGAAAGTCACAAAGTAGATCCAGGCTG
Source organism: uncultured Verrucomicrobiae bacterium (assembly GCA_963824895.1). Taxonomy (GTDB): domain Bacteria; phylum Verrucomicrobiota; class Verrucomicrobiia; order Chthoniobacterales; family Terrimicrobiaceae; genus DASTFP01. The sequence continues at coordinate 26,352 of CAWGQS010000008.1, forward strand.
CCGGCATCTGCGGAAGCACCTCGTCCATGACCGTTATCCAACCCTCGAGGGTAATGACGCTGAACAGGGTAAGCACGCTTAGATGGAGGCTGCCAAAATATTTGGGCGTAATTTCGCCAAACAACGACGTGCCGATCGCCGCATAGACATACATGAGCAGGGCCAGCAGCATCAGAATGTGGCCCAAAGCTGGCAGGCTCCGGAGCAAGGCGGTAACGAGTTTCTGCAGATCAGGCAGGACGCTGACGGTGCGTAGGGCGCGCAGAATGCGGAACAGCCGCACCACGGTGAAAAATTGCGATGCAGGCAGATACGAGACCCCGACAATAATCAAATCAAAGAGGTTCCAGCCGCTGCGGAAAAACGCCAAAGGGGGTCTGGACCCCAGGAAACGCAGAATTAACTCCAGCGAGAATAGGTAAAGAATGATTCGGTCCGCCAGAATCAGGGCCTTGCCATAGCTAGCATGTATCTTCGGATACGTATCGAGGCCGACAATAAACGCGTTGATGACAATAAGGGTGATGACGATCCTTCGGAACAATGCGGAGCCAGTGATCGAAGCGATCTTGTCCGTCGCCGTTTCCGAACTCATGCGTTTTACATTCTCTTCACCCCACAGCCTTCAGCCTGTACTACATCATGGGTTGGATAAAGTCCACGGTGTAAGCCGCGAAGCTTGATCTCTGACCAGAGCTTGGCGGAGGGTTGTTACATGCTGGGCCAGAGCCGCCGCCTTGGCGCGCCCAGGTGAGGGCTCTTTAAGCGGATTGGCCTCTGTTGGTGAGCATCCGGCAGCTCCTGACAAACTTTCCGAGTCGGCCAATCGGGATAGTTTGCGGCTTGCGTCGAACAATGTCCTTGCGCAAGAGGCTAGCCACTCAGATACTGCGGCTTTCCCCCTATGCGTGACGCAACGCCCCGATCTGCTTGGGAAGAGGCCTGGGAGAGCACTCGCCCCGCCTACAACGCTAAGCAATAAGGAGAGAGCTTCCATGAAGTTCCAGAGGTCTGCGCCTGGCGTGCTTATCTTGTCGGTCGTGGTGGTCGTCATCGGGATGGCCGTGCTGTCCAACCGGCTGTTTAGCGGGCTGACCTCGGCGGTCGAGCGAGATCAGTTCGAGCTGATACGTGCCCTCTGGAGCTACAACCTTACGGCGGCCCAAAACCGCGCCCTGGAACGGGCCGAGATGATAGCGGTCCTGCCCGCGGTGCGCGAGGCTTTCGCCGCCCGGGACCGGGAAGGCCTGCTGGCCCAGACCGCCGAGATGTTCAGGCGCCAGAAGGAGCGCTACGGCGTCGATCAGGCCCAGTTCCACTTCCCTCCGGCGGTCTCGTTCTTGCGGCTGCACGCGCCCGAGCAGCATGGCGACCACCAGGATCAGTTCCGGCCCATGGTCGTCGCGGTCAACCGCGATCTGTTCTCGCGCAAAGAGTCGGCCATTGCCGGGACGGGGCCGGCCATCTTCGGGGTCACGCCCATAACCGACGCCGCCGGCCAACACATCGGCAGCTTCGAGCTCGGAATGAACTTTGGCCCTCTGCTCCACGCGTTGAAAGCGGCTTATCGCCTGGAGATGGCACTGTTCGTCGAAGAGCAGCCGCTGCGGCAGTTAATGTTTGCAGAGGGCCTCGACCCCGACGTCCTGACTGAGCAAAACCGCAAGGGCAAGTACATCAAGTTCCACTCGACGAACTGGGCTCTGATGAAAGAGCTCGTCAGCGAGGGCGACCTCAGTGGGCCTGCGGAGGCCCAGTACGTCCGCTCGGCGCAGGATGTGCCGTACGGCGTGGTGCTCTTGACGCTGAACAACAACGCGGGCAATCCGATCGGCAAGGTCGCCATGGCGCGGGACTTCAGCAGCTCGAGGGCGGCAGCGGGCCGCTCGTTGGTCTGGCAGGGGCTTCTGGCGCTGTCAGGCATCGTGCTCCTGGCGGGTGTCATCCTAATCGTGGTGCGGGGCCTGCTGCTCCGACCTTTGGAAATGTTGAGCCGACAATTTGTCAAGCTGGCAGAGGGCCGGCGCGACCAGCCTATACCAGAGGCCGAGACCCTCTGCGACGAGATGAAGGCGCTAGCGCAGGCTCATGAGCAGCTCAGGACCAAGCCGGAGCTCTTCGCCGCCGATCGGGAGAAAGAGAGCTCTCCATGAGATGGCGCCGTCTCCCTGGTCTCCTGCTCTCCTTGGCCTTTGCCCTCCCTGGCCGGGCCGAGCTGCAGGAGACGGCGACAGCGGCGCCGCCGAGCGCTCTCAGCTCGTTGCCCATGGACAAGGGCCTGCCTGTCGTCGTCCGAATAGGCCTGCGCTACGTGGAGGTGACCTCGATCGACGAGACGGAAGCCGACTACACGGCAACCGTGGATCTGCGTCTGCGCTGGCAGGACTTGCGGCTCGAATACCCCCCGGAGTCTGCGCCTCAGGGCTTCTTGGAGTTTCGGGACGAGGCCGCTGCGGCGAAGATGGCCGAGATCTGGACGCCGGCGGTCTCTTTGTCGAATCTCTCCGGGGAGCCCTCGCAACAAATGCACGGCCTCCGGATCTTTCCGGATGGACGGGTCGAGATGATGCTGCGTACGACGGCCACGTTCGAGACCCCCTTCGAGGTAGAGCGGTTTCCTTTTGATCGGCAACGCTTGCAGGTCGAAGTGGTCTCGAGGCGCGAGGATGTGCAGCGGCTGTCGCTGGAATTCGAGCAGGGCGACCTGGACTTCAGCCGGGCCCCGGATTCCAGTGAGCTCAAGGACTGGGTGCTAGGGGTCGTCAGCCTCAAGCGGGATGTCGTGACCGGCTGGTACGGCGAGGACCTATCCCGCGTAACCGTTTCCCTGGCTGTGCAGCGACGGGCCGGCAGCTCGGCGGCTCTGATTTTTATCCCACTGCTGGCTTCGCTGTTGATCCCGCTGGTGGCCATCTGGATGAACCGGATTGAGGAGGGCGAGTTTCAGATCGAGGCCTTTGAGCAGGCCAATGTGATCGTCGGCGGTCTGTTTGCAGTCATCGCCCTGAATTTCACGCTGAACGCGGAATACGGCATGCTGGGCGCCAGTGACAACACCGTGCGTCGGTTACTTGCGTTGAACTACCTGGCGTTGGCGCTGAGCCTGATCGTCAATCTGGCGTTGTTCCGCTTCAACTTGCCGATGCGCTGGTTTGGACGTTACGTGCAGGAGCAGGTCTTCTTGTTCTTGTCCTGGGCGGTGCCCTTGCTGGTTCTGGCGACCGCTGTCGCCACCCTGTTGGTCGCGATGGCCTGAAGCCGTCGGTTATCGGGGCCATTCGAATGTCAGAGGCGGTCGAATCCCTCAAGATTCTTGGGGCCAAGGAAACGTCGAACGTTAATAGCTAAAAAGGAATTGCCCTTATGAAACACATCCTCATTACAGGCGTATCCACCGGCATTGGGCATGCGGCCGCGCAAGCCTTGGTTGCCAAAGGCTATCATGTTTATGGCAGTGTGCGCAGGCAGGTAGATGCTGACACACTGCAACGGGAGCTCGGGACACAATTCTCGCCGCTGCTGTTTGACGTCACTGACCCAGCGGCGATCGCAGAGGCAGCCAGAAAGGTGGAGACGGAGATTGGAAGGGAAGGGCTGGCCTGCCTGATCAATAACGCGGGTCTTTCCACTTCCGGCCCCTTGATGCTGCAGCCCATAGCCGATATCCGCCGTCAATTTGAGGTCAATGTGATCGGTTTGTTTGCAGTCACCCAGGCTTTTCTACCACTCTTGGGTGCCAAACGGAACGCAGGCCATCCGCCGGGGCGGATCATCAACATCAGTTCTGTAGGTGGCAAGGTTGCGGTGCCTTTTATCGGCGCTTATGTCGGCAGCAAACACGCCTTGGAGGGGATGTCGCACTCGCTGCGGCAGGAGCTGCAACTCTACGGAATCGATGTGATCGTGGTCGGACCGGGAGCGGTGAGGACGGCGATTTGGGACAAGCCTTCTGCCAGGGAGCTGGGAATATTCGCGGGGAGTGACTACGCGCCTATGATGATGAAGTTGAAAAAGTTATTTGTGGAGCCTGCGGAAGCGAACGGGCTGCCGGCGGAGGTCCTCGGACGGCGATTGGTGGAGATCTTTGAGACGAAGAAACCCAAGACGCGATATACGGTGGTTCGGAGGTGGTTGTCGGATTGGATTCTGCCGAGAATGTTGCCCGATCGGGTGTGGGACCGAATCATAGGAAAGTCTTTGGGTCTCTCGAGGAATTAGCGTGTTCTCGCCCGAGAAATCCTGAACACCTCAACGTTCTTCGCAGATCATACGATATCTCGGCTCGAGCTAGCCCGAAGGTCCCGCCCAAACCTTCGTGCTGCATAGCTCTGGTTGGCGAGGATCGCACGCCGCGTGCGGTTCGCGCCTTTCACGAGGTTAAGAATACGATTTCCAACCTCTCCACCCTACGCTCGCTCGTGTCCAACCGTGCTGATCAGGAAGAGGACTCGGCGGACAATCAGGCTCGCTCGCCTCGCAACGTTCGGAACGTGATGGAATATCTCAGGCGTTTTGCGCCAGGGATGTGGTGTTGCCAGTGCGTCCGCGCAGGCCCCCGAAGAATGTAGAGCGAACGAGGCTCAAGCAACAGCGATACTGGTTTCGTGAGCTTGGAAGCTCCCTCGGGCGGCCACGGGCGGAACTTCATGGTGCACTCGCTTAACAGCGAGATGCCCGCAATGAAGTCAAAGGCCGGAGCATCCCGATGCCAACCGATCCCGGCACCGGCACGATATTCGGTTACGAGGACCTCCGCGAACTCCTCGGGAGTGCATCCGGTGAAGTCGGCAATGCGCTCTCGTACGGGCAAGAGGAATTTCGGAGGAGGCTGCGCCGCGCCAACCTTGCCGCTCTCGTATTGATAGCTTCTACCGAAGTGCGCTGCACGTCGCTTGGCCACAACTCCATGCATCTTGATCTCTCCAAAGGGCAGATTTTCAATCGACGTGACGAGCCGCTCCTCTTCATCGCGTGAGATGAACTCGGAAGAGTAGATCAGGCCCTCAGGAAGAACGGTTTCGCTCTTGAAGAATTCCAGCTGGCTCATCTCCTACCCTATGCTCTTTTAGACCCCTTCCCAAATGTTCGGGATCTCGTAGAAAACTTTCCAGGCTTCCGCCTTTGTTACTGTAGCAGCGGTTTCCCCACCGCCGGGAAACCCACCCTCGACCGTGGGGACACGGTCGCTACAGCGAACCCTCGGCACTGGGACTACCGGTGGCTTTTCGAAAATCCCTGACGCTCGAATGTCCCGCTCTGGTGTGCTTGCGAGAATTCTCCTGGAAAACTTCCGAGACGCTTCGCCCTTTGTTGGTGTAGCGGCGGTGTCCCCACCGCCGGGAAGGCCAGCCCTCGACCGTGGGGACACGGTCGCTACAGAGACATCTCGACCGAGAGATACGGTCGCTAATACCATTTCCAAGGCCCATTAACATTCCCCAAGCTCGGGAAGAATGAGGCGCTGACGCTCGTAGCTCTCCAGATCATCGATATCCTCCAACGGCGGTAGACACCCGTAGGAAAGTCCCGCGGCACCGGCCTTGCAAAGTGTGGCCGCGAAGACGGCGTCCGAACTCCACGGGATTTCTTCGAAAACTGAAGCCATCGGTCTTCGCAAGCCAAGGAGGACATAGCCGCCGTCGAGCGCACCAGCAATAACCATGTCGATCTTGGCGAGTGCTGCCTCTGCTCCCTCAAGGTAGCTGCGCGTAAGTCCCGGACAGTCTCCCCCAAGAAAAAAGACGGAATCTGCACCGGCCGCGAATCCGTGTTCCATTGCCGAGATCAGTCGGGGCCCCAAGTCGCCATTCGGTTGAGCGATGAAATCCGACCCTCGGGGCGAGAATCGCTCCAGCCACGCGCGCATCTCGGCCTCAGCGTCTGCTGGGGCAAAGTGAATTGTCACACGCCAATTCGCCGGGATTTGCGCCAACTGATGCTCGACCAAGGCGCGGTAGATTCGTGTTGCTCGGTGAGCACCCACGGAGCTCGCAAGACGCGTCTTGACCTGATCCGCGCGAGGCACCTTTAACATCAGAGCCACATTGGTCACCTTGCTTAATTCTTGAGCTCCTCCGCGTCCTCCATTGGCGTATGATAGCGAGCCGCAGCCCTGCTTTGAAGATCAAGATTTTGCGAAATTGGTCCTCCGAATTCCCCTCCGCCGCCCTTTTCTAGAATATGCCGCCGATGTTGCGTATGCTGGGGTCAAGCGAAGAAATCCTCCGAAAAGATCAGCGTGAGAAACAGCAAGGAGATGCAGCCAAGGTTACAAACAATCGGCTTCGTCCGGGAAATATCTGAAGGACGAACGCAGTGAAAAACCCGCTAATCGCGTTGATCGTCCCTGTCTGGCGCGATGACACTCTTCTTGTTGATCTGATCAAGGGACTCTCCGTCGAAAGTGACACTGTTGAGTGGATTGTCGCGGCGGTGAAACCATCGGAAAGCTTGAGGAACTTGGAGCGAGGCGGTAAGGTCCGGCTCATTGTTTGTGAAAAGCCTTCGAGGGGAGCACAGATGAATGCGGGAGCGAAGATAGCGCGCGCCTCCCTCCTCTGCTTCCATCACGCGGACTCCTCGCTCGATCCAGAGCATCTTGCCTCGCTCCTGGCCGCGGCCAGAACGCATGAAATCATCGGCGGAGCGTTTCATCGGCGCTTCGACGATCGGCGTTTCTGGATGAGGTGGTGGGAGCGATGGCTGCGGCACATCAGCAGAGTCGCGGGGCCACTTTTCGGCGATCAGTCGCTCTTCGTCAAAACCGATGTTTTTCGACGATTAGGCGGCTTCGCGGACATCCCGCTGATGGAGGACATCGAATTCTCGCGGCGTTTGCGTCGCCTCGGTCGGATCACGTTACTCGATCCTCCGCTCTGGTCATCGCCGAGGCGCTTCCGGCGCCTGGGCAACGCGCGCACCTTGCTGGTCAATGCATCCCTCATCGCTCTTTTCTATCTCGGCGTCAGTCCTGAGACGCTGCATCAGTGGTATTACCGCGGACGATATGATCATCGAGGGGCTGCCGAGCAGCAGCCCGTTGGGAGTTCATTGAAATGAGCACAATATCGAACAGCGCCAGAGGGCTTTTTCGCCTGAATCTGGAAGACGTTGCTGGATTGCAGACCTATCTCGTCGACCATGGGTTCGCCCACGCCGGTGAAGCCATCACGGCCGAGCGTGCCGGAGAGGGCAACATGAACTGCGTCGTCCGCGCGCAACTTCCCAAACGAAGCTTGATCCTGAAGCAGGCCCGCCCCTGGGTAGAAAAGTACCCGTCGATCGAGGCCCCGGTTGAGCGGGCCACGTCAGAGGCGCGCTTTTACCGGTTCGCCACGCGCGATCCCGTGGTTGCTGCCATGATGCCACGTCTTCTGCACTTTGATGAGGGCGCGGCACTCCTCATCATGGAGGATCTCGCCCCGGCCACGAGCTTGCTAGACTGCTACCAAGGCTTGCATGCGTTCGACCGACCGCAGTTGCATGCACTGGCACATTACGCATCCGCTCTCCACCGCCTGGTAGTTCCACCGAAGGAGCGCGCGGCTTTCCGCAATGAAGCGATGCGACGGTTAAATCATGAGCATATTTTCGACCTTCCGCTGCGACGCGAAGGAGGGTTGTCCGATATGTTGGAACGAATCACTCCCGGCCTGGATCGCGTGGCCGATGATTTCCGCCGAGACGGCAGCTTTCGTGACGTCGTGGAGAAGCTCGGACACCGCTATCTGCACCAGGAGGGGGCGAGTCTAATTCACGGCGATTTGTTCCCTGGCAGTCTGCTCCAAACGACTTCAGGACAGCTGCGCATCATCGATCCTGAGTTCTCTTTTTGCGGGGACCCTGAGTTTGACATTGGTGTCTTCTACGCCCATCTGCTGCTGTCGGGACATGCAAAGGATGCCCTATCCGCTTGGCTGCAAACCGCCCTAAAAAGTGAGCTCCACTCCGAGTCTCTCGTTTTTCAATACGCTGGCGTGGAGATCCTGCGCCGAATTGTCGGAGTGGCCCAACTCCCGATTGCCCTCTCCTTGGAGGCGAAGAGCCGTTTGCTCGAACAAAGCCGCGCGCTGGTTCTCCGAGAAGTCAAAGCCACGGGATAGGTCTTTCCAGCCCGGAATTCGGGAGGATGTGGCGTGGTCCCGGAGATCGGGAGAGATGGGTGAAGGAAAATGGTTGCAAACATCCCTCTCGGAGAGAACTTCGTATTAAGATGTCAGCCGTGGCGCTGGCTGCCGCAGGTCGGCCTGCGATGCAGCATGGCCAGTGGATCGTAGTCACTTTTGCGTAGACCGTGAAAACCGTGGAACTCAACGAAAGGCCGATGGAGGGCTCAAAGAATTTCGGCAGAGTGAAGGGTCCGACAGCACGAGCAACAGAATTGGACCAAAGCGCCAAGCATAGTTTCTCCGGGGCCTTAAATGATCATGATCTAACGCTCCGGCGGAACCGCACCGAGATTCTTCAGCTTAACCTTGGCAAACTCTGTAATCTCACTTGTATCCATTGTCATGTTAACGCCGGTCCGAAGCGGAAAGAGATCATTACGCGTGAGACCATCGATCGGATCCTCACCTGGCTGGCTCACACGGACATTGAGACGGTCGACCTTACGGGAGGGGCTCCTGAGATGGTTCCCGACTTCCGGTATTTGGTCGAACGATTGCGTGAAGTGCCCCACGTCAAGACCATCATTGATCGCTGCAATCTCACTATTCTTCTGGAACCCGGATACGAATGGCTCGCCGACTTCTTGATCGCTCATCGCTTGAAGATCGTCGCCTCCATGCCCTGCTATGCCCCCGAGAACGTTAATGCCCAACGGGGCGACGGGGTCTTCGATGCCAGTATCCGCGCGCTGCAACTTTTGAATCGCCTTGGCTGCGGGCGACGAGACGACCTCATCCTCGACCTTGTTTACAATCCTAATGGCGCCTTTTTGCCTCCGGACCAGGCTGAGCTTGAAGCTGATTATAAGCGCGAACTGAAAGAACATTTCGACATCGACTTCCACCACCTCTACACCATTACTAACATGCCTATTGCGCGGTTTGCCTCCTGGCTTAGGCACAATAGCAAGTTGGAAGCCTACATGCAGCTATTGATCGAAGGCTTCAATCCTGCTTCGGTGGCTGGTCTCATGTGCCGCAATACACTAAGCATTGGCTGGCGCGGCGAGGTCTACGATTGTGATTTCAATCAGCAACTCGGCATCGGGGCGGGGTATCAAAAGGCGCTTTTCTTGTGGGACGTGGATCATACGCAATTGGAAAATAGGCCCGTCGCCGTTGGGAAGCACTGCTTTGGCTGTACCGCTGGATCCGGTTCCTCCTGTAGTGGCGCTCTGACTTGATTCGAGCAACGCCGCAGTGGCCAAAACTCGGCGCTCGCCACCGCCGGTAAGTTGACGCCGCCGAAGGCCGCGTCCTCTGATGCACTGCTAGGAAACTCTGTTTCAAGTCCGGCGACTTGCTTGAACAAATCGAGCGGCGAAAGGCTGGCGGTTTCGCAGGCGTGGCAGGACGCCGCCACGAATTTAGGCTAGCGATCGCGACTTCGTGAATAAAGCGTGCCCGTCCTTGGGAGCGCCCTCTACGAGCGCTTTTCTTTCTTGCTAATACTTAGCATATGTTGCCTCGACCCGCGCGGCGAGTGCAGCTGACTTCTGTTCCTGGGCAATTCGGAGCGCTTTCGAGAAGGCTTCCTCAATCTTGGTCTCCTCTGCCCCAAGCTCGATCAAAAAAATAGCTCGAAGGCGATACAGTTCAGCGCACCACCACGTCCCTTCGGATGCTTCGACGAGCGTCTCGGCCTCCTTGATTGCCTCGAGAGCTTCAGGGGTCCGGCCAGCGAGGTGCAAGCCCTCAGCCTTCAAGGGCAACATCGAAAGCATGCCGAGCAGAGAGCCACTTGCGCGCAGCCGTTCCATTCCATCCTGGATCCAGGAGATCCCTTGGGTGGTATTGCCGGCGGCGCTCCGCGCCCAACCAAGCAAGACAGTGCCAACCGCAACAAAGTGGGCGAAATTTTGCTTTGTGGAAAGTTCAACCAGCTCCGAGGCAAGGCGCTCAACCTCGTCCAAATCGCGCTCACGATAAGCAAGCACGGTGGCATGAAAGAGCGCTACCGCGATTCCGTGGCCATCTTGGAACGCCTTGGCCACCGAGATCGCTTCGGCAATCGTCGCACGAAACGAGATGACCTCTCCGAAATGCCATTCGCAAAGCGCCTTATGGCACAGGATTGCAATCTCGGGCGCATCAATCTCCTCGAACTGGGACTTGCCTTCTCCGGAACGCCAGATGGCAACTCCCTTGGTGGCGTGATCGTGCGCTGATTCGAACTTGCCTAAATAGTAGAGTGTCGCTGCCAAGGCCATGTAAGCCTTCATCAAAAGCGAAGAGTCGTTCTGCTCTTGGGCGACCGCCTGAAGTTCTTTGGCTATTCCCAGCGTTGCGCTCAGCTTGTCAGTCACGAGGGAGTAGCGCCATTGGCCAATGAGCGCGAGGCCCCGAAGCAGAGGATGGTTGAGAGAACGAGACAGGCGTTCCGCGCGCTCATAACAGGTTCGCACTTCCGGAGCCTGGGTCCCCCGCGTAACACTTAGATTCAAAGCCGACTCCAAGAGAACAAGAAGTTTGTCTTCGGCGTGGAGCGTTTGCCCCTCGAGGCTGCTTGTCGCAAAGGAACCCCAGCGGCCACGCTCAAAAAAGCGGGCCAAAGTGGCCAACAACGCGCCTCTGGCGCCGAGCACGTGAGCCGCATAGCAAATATTTCCTCGCTGGATTCGCGGGATATAAATGTCATGAAGCGCTTCCCGAAACAAATCGGCGTTGCAGCCTCGGACCACAGCCTGAAAAAGCGGCTCCATCGCCCGAAAACTCTCCGGCAACTGAGGCGCATGCGTCCGATAGTAGTGATAGAGGCGCCTATTCCCTTCTTTCCAAGCTTCAATTCGGTGAGTGAGGAGCTGCTCACCGAAATATTCACGAATCAGAGGGTGGGCGTCGATATGCCCAGGGTTATCGGGATCTTCGCCAGCCAGAAGGCGAGCCCGTCTCAATCGGGCAAGAACTGTTCGCCAATCAGTCTGGCTTAAATCGAGCAGAGATTCCGTCAATCCGGGGATCGCCGGCGGCTCCAGAAGAATTTCTACAACTTTGGCATCAGCAGGGCGATCAAAGAGCCCTAACATTCTCAGGACGGAGAGCTCCGGGCCTTCGTCGAACCACTTCTGGTAAGATTCCATTACCGTGCGCGCATGAGCTCCCTGGCGAACGTCGTGAGTAAGATGTTCTGACAATTCACTCCGGCACCGAACGTCTCCACCATACGCATCCGTGAGGTAACTGCCCAAGAGCGTCAGAGCGAGGCCATGCCCATCGAATTCATTACTCGCGCTGTGCAATTCATGGTCATCGCCCTTCACACCCAGCGCCTGGAGCAACTTGGCGCCTGCATCGCTCGACAAATGCTCCAGGTCCCGACGAGGCGCTGACGTGCGTTCGTGGTCGGCGATATCGGCAACTGGCAGTCGTGTGGTAATCACACAAAGACCACTATTGAAGGCAGCCAGCTCGCGCAGGAGCGACTGGAGAGAAGGGTCGCGGATTCGCCCTTCTTGTGGACCGGGGGGAAATTGGAGCGGCTCGAGCCCATCCAAGACCAGCAAACTTCGACGATGTGCGATCAAGTCCGCCAACCGCTCTCCTTTCTGCCAAGCGGTTCCCAGCCGCGGATCGGGATCGCCATACCAATCTAAGGCCGTGTGGATGAACTCATCGGCCGATGAAATCTCGCCGCCGCTGCCCTGCCTGTAAAATGACCACCCGAAGACCAGCTCGGCAGAACGATAATGTTCGGCAGCCATCTGCCTGAGCCAGTGATTGATCAACGTCGACTTCCCTACGCCCGCCCAGGCCACCACCGAAGCCACGTTGACATCGGCATTCGTCCATGCTTTGTCCAGAAAATCGAGATCTTCATCGCGGCCAAACATGTCGCTCCCAGTGACCGGCAATCTGGCTATCGAAACCTTCTCCGGTGCGAATCTCCCCGGACGCCGACGCGTGAAGAGATCGCGGGTCCCGCCGGAAATTTGTCCCAGGCTTTGGTAAGTAACAGTCCGGCCCTCCTCGATCGAGGCGATGATTGTCGGGATCACGTTCAAGAGCTCGGCTGGGGTCTGCAATCGGCGCGCCGGATCTTTCTCCAGAAGTATCTCGAGGAGAACAACGACGGGTTGTGGAACGCCTTCCAACTGTTCGCGCGGTAAGGGCGCGTGTTGATGCTGGTGTCTCACTTCAGCGGGAGTGCCCTTGAAGAGGCCATGTCCCGTCACCATTTCCCATAGGGTCACACCCAGGGAATAGAGGTCCGAGCGGATATCGACGTCAGCACCGGCCGCCTGCTCAGGGCTCGCGAATTCAGGAGTGCCGACAAATCCTCCCAAAATCGAGATGGCAGGTTCTGAAGCTTCCTCCTGGATTGTCTTGGCCAAGCCGAGATCGATAATTTTCACGCCGACAGTGCCTCCATCGCTAAGGCTCACCATGATATTGCTCGGCTTGATATCGCGGTGGACAAGCTTCTGCTTGTGCACTGCAGACAGGCCCGCGGCGACTTGATAAGTGATCTCGAGCGCGCGCCTTGGCTCGAGCCGCCCTGAATGCTTGATGAGGCTTTCCAGCGTTTGGCCTTCGACGAACTCCATCGCGTAGAAGAAGCTGTTGCCCGTTTTACCCAGGTGGAAGACCGAGGCGACATGAGGATGGCGGAGGCTTGCGGCCACCCGTGCCTCTCGCATGAAACGAGATCGTGCCGACTGGTCACCGATATACTTTTCGTTGATAACCTTCAGTGTCACCGGGCAACGCAGATCGACATCGAAGGCCTTGTAGGTGACGCCCATCGCGCCACGGCCCAACTCGATGGGCAGACCATCTTCACCCTTCGCGAGTTCGTAATGTTCGAACCGGTATTCCGTCTTTGCCGAATTCGTCGCAACTTTCTTGAAGGGAGAACCGCTCTCTCCCTGTGCTGTTAGAGCGGCACGCAAAACGCAGACGGGGCAAAATTCTCGTGTCGCGGGAAACTGCGTCCCGCAAACCGGGCATCGGCGTTCCTCTTCCATCCCTATGGGTTCAACCGTCCCTCCGTGGCGACCAAGGCTTCACAGAGAGCATGGATTTCCCCGTTGATTTCACCCGGATCGCTGACGGTGCGCCCGATTTCCTCGCGCAACAAAGCTGTGTATCGCTTGCGAAGACGATGGATGAGCGTCTTCACTGCCCCGACGCTCACCTGCAGATCACTCGCCACTTGCTCATAAGAGAGGGAGACCTTGTTGTTGATGGGATCCAGAAAAGGTTTGAGCGCCTCGAATATGGGGGTCTTTCCCTGGGCGGCGTACTCGGCCCCGAGCCGCATCATCGCTTCATCGAGCAAAGCTAGGGCCCACCTCGCGTCGAAAATCTTCTCTGCAGTCAAAGGATCGAGCGCCGCCAATTGCGGACGATGCTCCGCCTCCTTTGTATCGAAGGGAACAAAATCGATCTCGCCACCTCTCTTGAGTCGGTGCGCGTGGTCGACCTGATCCAAGATATAATTCTGGAGGGAAGCGGCCAAAAACGAGCGAAATTTGCCTTTGATGGGATTGACGTGCCGCAGCGTCTTGTGATTCAAAAGATGCAGGAAAAAGCCCTGCGTAAGATCTTGTGCTTCGTCCGCATCGTAGCCCCGCCGTCGCACAAACAGATAGATAGGGTGCCAATAGATCCGGCAAACCTCCGCAAGCGCATCTCGGGAACCCGGCGCCTGGCTTTGCGCAGAGAGGAGGACGGCGCTCCAACAGGTGGTGCGAAATCGTCCGGCGGCGTCGGCAGGCGATGGATGCTCCGGCTTCAGTCTGACCCCTTTCGTTACTCTAAACTATCAGACACCTCCCGACTCGAAAAATAGATTTTACGCCTCTCGCGCCTGCATCAAGTCGGATCTGAGACCACATTTTGGAAAAAAGGCTGAAACTCGGCGATGCGATTGCCTTTTTAATAACTAGAACCCACTTGACGAGCTAGGCTTCGTCAACTCTGGGTAGCGTTCTGGGGGGAACAGCAGGCCGCCGTCGGCATTCGCCGCGGCGGCCTGTCTTTTTGTTCCAAAAGGCGGAAACGCTTGCCGCTCAGCATTGACCTATTCGGTCGAGCGAGGACAAAAGCGGTCTCTGACCAAAAGATCAAAGGCCTCTTTACCTGAGGAGCCCGATAACAGACTTGAACGCCAGCTCATCGAGCAGCTCGCCCGCGGGACGATGGTGCGGAGTGAACGCGCGTGCGGCTTCGATTTTTAATGCCCCGCCCCAGGGAGCCCGATACTTTGACCGTGCATGCGAAGAGAACTCTCGGGCGCATCCTGATGATTTGCGAGCTACCGATGGTCGCCAGCGCGCGGGTGAGGCTAACCGAACCTAAGTGCCGGCTTGGGAGGTTTCTTTCGGCGCAACGTGGAACGACCAGCGGGCCTCTGCCTTTCTTCCGTTCACTGTGGCACCCACAATCACCGTCACCTGGCCGGCGAAGAGCTTCTGAGTGACCTTGTAGGAGACGAGCTTGGTTGCCGGGTCGTAATTCGCTGGCACCAATCCAACTCCGCTAATGCGCATGGTCACACTTTTCGGATCGACGTTCCCAAAGGTAGCAATGTTGGCCTTGATCTCAGGATTTTGGTCGGAAACCGTCTCTCCCTCCATCGGTTGGGTAACCATGGTGACGGCAGCAGGCATCGCGCTCCCCTGGCCACCGCCTTCCACGGAGCCGGTGAAGGTGGCGGCCTGTTCGAAGACCTTCGGCTTGTTCGACTCGATGGCGTAGCGGCCGATGATCGTCGCCTCGGCCGCATTTCCGATGCGTTGCCCATAGACGGTAAAGGCGACCTCATAGCCAGCCTGCTTAACAGCCTCTCGCACGGCCTCATTGTGGAGTCCATAGGGATACGCAATGGCTTTGATCTGAATGCCGAGGTTCTGCTCGAGAATCTGCTTGGAGCCCGCCAGCTCATTCTTCAGCCACGCCGCATATTGCTCGTCGGTCTTCCCCTTCCGCGCATTCAAAGAGCTATGCGACACCGTATGACTTTGAATATCCACGCCGGCATCACGCATCTCTGCTAGCTGCTGCCAACTGATTGACTGGCCGCCCGACTTCACGGCACCCTTTACGTAGTCGGTGTAGATGAACATCGTGAAGGGATAGCCGAACTTTTTCAGAATCGGCCAGGCCACCGAATATCCCGAAATGTAACCGTCATCGATGCTTATGATCGCTGATTTCGGCGGTATGCTCTTCTCACCACGTCTCCAGGCGAGAAAGTCAGCCATCGGAATGACGGTGATCCCATTATCCTTGAGGACCTGCAAGTGGGTCTCGAATTCCGATGGTTTGATGGCGAGACTGTCCTTCGGCTTGTCCTCGAATCGATGGTAACACAACACGATCACTTCCGAGCTGAGATCGACTGGCACAGGGGTGGGCGGTGGTGCTGGGGTTGCGCTTGCTTCAGCGACCGCCGCGGCGGCCTGGGGCTTCTTTTTGCAGCTCAAAAAAGCGGCTGGAAAGAGAAGACCGACGGCAACGAACGCGGGGAAAAAACGCATTTCTTTCCGATAGCAGCCGTGGACCTCTTTGCAACCTCACTTTCAGGTTGACTTGCGGTTTCCTGGCCGAAGCAGGACCCCGAATTGCTTCTTCATCGCTTCGCGCATTGAGAGATAGTGTCCCTCGGGTGTGCCGCCCTTGCGAATTGCGCGAAGCAAATCAGCGAGGTTCAAGTCTTCCAGTTCAAAATGCGTGAAGCTCACCGCCACCGCCGAGGCGTGATGAGCATCGCTGGAGGCCGTCATCGAGAGATCCCGGCCGGTCGCGTAAGCCAATGCTTGTTCGTTAAAATCCTTCCTCGCGGCCGCGTTGAAGACTTCAATTGCTTTCAGGTCAAGGCTGTCGAGAACATCCTCAGGAATGCCGGCCCGCCAGTGATCGTACGGATGGGAAGGAATCGCCACGCCCCCTCTGTCTTCGATCGCCCGGAACACTTCTGCGACCGGCTTTCCCCGCATCTCTGGCAGCACGGTCCCGATACAAAGCAGGTGTCCCTCGGCCGTCGAAACTTCAACGCCAGGAACGACGAGGAACCCCTGCGCTGGCAGGCCATCAGATCGCTCAAGTCCATTTTCAATAAGATACTTATGGGCATCGCACGTATCATGATCGGTGATGGCGATACCGCTCAACCCCCGCGCACGCGCCGCATCGATTAACTCCTCGGGACTGCTGGCCGCATCTGTGGAAAAGAAGGAATGGACGTGAAGATCAAATCGATGAAGCATGACACGGGCCTGTTTCCTTTTGACGAACATGCCGTCTAGAGAGTGAATTATAGTTTGTATGCACGCCGCTTTCAAAGAATGGGCCGTAATTTGTGAGGCGCTGGGTAAAGGCCTCCAAAGCGTGATCATTCGAAAGGGCGGAATCGCAGAAGGCAAAGCTGGTTTTGCCTTTCGTCACGAAGATTTTCTCCTGTTTCCGACCTGGTTTCACGAACAATTGGAAAGGACCATACTGCCTCCGAACACTCCCATACCGGAAGAGCCAGGTGAACAACTGGAATTGCGCTACACGGCGCACGTCGAGTGGAGTGGACTTATCACGGATCGGCAACACGTGGCGCGCTTGCGTGAGCTCCATGTGCTTCGCGACAGCGTCATCGAAGAACGTTATCGATACAGCGAAACTCAAGGGGTCCATGTTGCCTTTGTGCGTGTTTACCGGCTCGAGCCGCCGCTGCGACTCAAGAACGAAAAGAAATACGGCGGCTGCCGTTCGTGGGTCGATCTGCCGGAAATGGAAGGCAGCGTATTGGTTTCCGTGATTAGTGACGAGGAACATCAGCGGCGCAAGAACCTGCTCGAAAAGCTGGTCAACGGATAGAATTTTTTGCCCTAGGCAACCGCCAGCTCGATGCTTCGTTGGTCGGTGGCAATTTCGAAAAGGATGGGTATATCGCAGATCTCCTCCAAGGCGCGCTTGTTTGTCTCGGTGGCGACGCCGGCCACACCAGGTAGTGAGTTGAGGATCAACCCGCGACATTCCTGGCCGTGTGCACGGATGCTCGCGAGCGTCAACAAGGTGTGATTTAGACATCCGAGACGGTTCGCCACTACGAGAAGCACGGGAAGTTTCAAAACTCCCGCCACATCGGCCGCCGTCAACTTCGCTGTGACCGGCGTGAGCCATCCACCAACGCCCTCGACAAGAAGGGAGCGTCGCCTGCCGCGATGATGCCGGAACCAGCTCTCGAGTTCCTCGATGTCCAGCTCTCGATTCTCGAGGCGCGCAGCGACCAGGGGGGCCACGGGAGCGCCAAGCCAGATGGGATTCGTTGCGTCAGCAGAGAGTTCATTGTCAGACGCGTCGCAGAGAGCCTCGACGTCGTCACGCGAACCACAGCAGATCGGTTTCAGCGCCACCGTGTCGAGACCAGCGCGCCGCAAAGCGCGCGTGAGCAGCGCAACGACGTAGGTTTTCCCTACCGCTGTGTCTGTGCCCGTGACGAAGTAATTCACTGCAGGCCAAACGCACCTTCAAGAATCTCGTGAAGCTGAAGGCACCTTACGTTCATTGTTTAGTCTGTCGCGTTGCGTCGAGGAAGACACGCTCGAGTGTGAGCCGCGCCTTTCGCGACTCCAACAACTTCGCGCCCGACGCGCTCGCCAAGGCAGCGATCTTTTCGGCCAAATCAGAAGGGGCATCCTGGACGATGAATTCCATCCGGTCTTCGATGGTGACGAGGTCGGCGAGACGCCCTTCGCTAACCATCGATCCTCGGGACATGATGCCCACGCGATCGCAGACTTCCTGCGCTTGCTCGAGCAGATGCGACGTGAGCAAAATGGTCTTGCCGCGCTTCTTCAGCTCGAGAATGAGGTCGCGAATGTGATGTGAACCGGCGGGATCTACGCCGGCCGTTGGTTCATCAAGGACGATCAGTTGCGGATCCTGAATCAGCGCTTGGGCGAGACCGATCCGCTGGAGCATTCCCTTCGAATACTCGCCAACCCGTCGATATCTGGCTTCTTCAAGTCCGACCAAGGAGAGGAGTTCTGCAATCCGCGCGCCGAGCTTCGGGGCCTTAAGGCCACAAATTCTGCCGTAGAATCGCAACGTCTCCTCCGCGGTGAGAAACTTGTAAAAATACGGATTCTCGGGCAGAAAGCCGACGCTGCGATGGCTGCGATAGTCACGGCTGTCGACACCAAATATCGTCGTCTTTCCGTGGGTGGGAGTGGCGAGACCCAAAAGGACCTTTAGCGTGGTACTTTTGCCGGATCCGTTGGGACCGAGAAGGCCATAAATCTCGCCCGCCGGGATCTCAAGGCTGAGATCGTTTACCGCAACCACCTTTTGTCGGCGTAGCGGCAGAGGATAATGCTTGCTCAGTCGCGAGATGGAGACGGCCGCTGCGTTCACTAGATGATGCGAAAACCTTTGAAGGGACTCGCGAGCTCGATTTCCGTCACCTGCTCGGCCGTGATGTGTCCGCCCAACGTGCTTTCGCGAATCGCCCGAAGAAACGCCGATATCTCGTCATCTTCGCCGCTCACCTGCAACTCGACGCGCCCGTCGGCTCGATTGCGCACCCATCCGGAAACGTCGTAACCATGAGCAATCCTTTTGGTAGTCCAGCGAAACCCCACACCTTGTACGTAGCCCTCGTAGAGAACGCGGGTCGCTTTCATTCTCGGATTTGGCCATCCCCGCGAATGACGTACTTGTAACTGGTCAATTCTGCCAGGCCCATCGGGCCGCGGGCATGAAGTTTATCCGTGCTGATGCCGATCTCCGCGCCAAATCCGAACTCGCCGCCATCAGTGAATCGGGTCGAGGCATTCCAATAGACGGTGGCCGAGTCCACACCATTGAGGAACTTTTCCGCCGTCTCAGCGTCGCCGGTGACAATCGCATCACTATGGTGAGAGCCGTACCGTTCCATGTGGTCGATAGCTTGGTTGAGATCGTCGACGATGCGGAGCGACATTATGGAATCCAGATACTCGGTGGACCAGTCCTTTTCCTCCGCCCGAACCAAAGGCTGATAATTCAGCGTCGCCAGTTGAGCGTAGGCAGTTTCGTCCGCACGAATCTCCACACCTCGCTGCTGAAAGGCTGGTGCCGCCTCCTCGAGGAATTTTTGGGAAACGCCTCGATGGACGAGGAGCGTCTCCATCGCATTGCAGACTCCCGGGCGTTGGCATTTGGCATTGATGGCAATTCGTTTTGCCATTTCCAGATCTGCCTGCTTGTCCACATAGACGTGGCAAACGCCATGATAGTGCTTGATCACCGGCATTCGAGCGTGACTAACAACGGTTTCGATGAGCGAATGACCGCCACGCGGGATGATGAGATCGATGTATTGATCCATACCCGCCATAATGGCCACTGCCTCCCGCGCCTTGGTGGGAATGAGCTGGATTGCGTTTGCCGACAGGCCTTTCGCTGCCCCCCCGGCCTGCAACGCCTCCGCGATCGCCAGATTTGAATTGAGCGCTTCGGATCCTCCTCGCAGGACAACGGCATTTCCCGTCTTAATGCAGAGCACGGCGGCATCGCTGGTCACGTTGGGTCGGGATTCGTATATGATCCCAATCACTCCGATGGGAATCCTCACTTTTGCGATGCGCAGCCCGTTTGGGCGTGTCCACTCGCTAATGGATTGCCCGACCGGATCCTCAAGACCAGCAACCTGCCGAATATCAGTGGCCATGTCGTTGATGCGGGTCTCCGTGAGGCGAAGCCGGTCGATGGCCGCTTTGTTGAGGCCGTGCTCTGATGCCCCGGCAAGATCCCTCTCATTGGCTTCAAGCAATTGCGAAGTCCGACGCAGCAGCTCGTCCGCCATCGCTTCGAGGATTGCATTTCGATTCTCCGTCGAAAGCGCGGCCAGAGCGCGCGCAGCGACACGCGCGTTTGCACCGATATTATGAATCTGCTGCTCCAGAGTCATCGTCAGAGGGGAGGAGAATACGGCAGCCCGTGCGCTTCTGCCACGGCTTTGCACGTAAGCCGCCCTTCGTGGACATTCAAGCCGCTGATCAGCGCCGGTTTGCGTTTGAGGGCTTCGGCCAGGCCAAAATCCGCGAGCACCTCGATATAAGGATAGGTGACATTGGCCAGTGCCTGCGTGGCTGTTCGGGCATAAGCGCCGGGCATATTGGTCACACAATAGTGAATAATTCCTTCTTCAACGAAGGTCGGATGATCGTGAGTGGTAGGGCGCGAGGTCTCGGCGCAACCTCCTTGATCGATCGCAATATCAACCAGCACGCTGCCGGGCTTCATGGTTCGAAGCATTTCCCGCGAAATGAGCTTCGGCGCCCGCGCGCCAGGGACGAGAACGGCACCGATGAGCAAATCCACATTCGGCAAAATCTCAGTGAGGCTCGCTTCGCTGGAATACAGTGTGTGGGCTGTTTGCATGGTGATATCAAGGAAACGCATGCGTTCGAGGTCCACCTCAAGAATCGTCACGTCCGCTCCAAGCCCTGTCGCCATCCGCGCGGCATTAATACCGCTCGTTCCGCCGCCCAAGACGACGACGCGTCCAGGGAGCACTCCGGGAACACCGCCGAGCAGCACGCCCTTGCCTCCATTGTGTTTGGCAAGGAAATAGCCTCCAACGAGCACGGACATCCGGCCAGCAATTTCGCTCATCGGCTCAAGGAGCGGCAGGCGACGGTCGACCTCCACTGTTTCGTAGGCAATGCACGTCGCACCGGTCGCGAGGAGGCACTCGGTGAGCGGCCGGTTCGCGGCCAGATGGAGATAAGTGAAGAGAATCTGACCCTTGCGGAGCAGCGCGCATTCCGATGCCAGCGGTTCCTTGACCTTCACGACCAAATCAGCGGTGGCGAAGACTTCCTCGTGCGACGCAGTTATTTCCGCACCCGCTGCCTCATAGTCACTGTCGTGAAACCCAAGTTCGGCCGCCGCATTGCTTTCCACAACGACTCGATGCCCGCGTTTGCCGAGCTGGCGGACAGCCGCGGGCAACAAGGCAACGCGAAATTCTTGTTCCTTAATCTCCCTGGGTATACCCACGATCATGTCGCCAATATCTTCAGCCGGCTCCGTTGCGACAAGTTCTTTGCCTTCATATGGAAATGGAGTAATGAGTCCCGACGAATGATCTCGGCTCGAGTTTTGGTCTGCTTTGCCCTCGGCTGCGCCGCGGCCTCGTTCGCCCAAGAGGCGGTCGATCAAGAATTAGAGGCCGCCTCTGAGGATTTCATGCGCGACGAATCTGGTGTCAATGACATCACGGCGCCTTCGATAAAGCAGATTTTGCAGGACTTCAGTCACTTCGTCCCGGTGCCTCTCGAGGTGATTGCCGCAAACCCTCGGGATGCCGTTTATGACAACAGACTGCAAACCTCGCTGCATATCGGCGCGCTGGTCGCAGATGGATTCATGCTGACGATTGCTGAACGCTCCCAGGACATTCAAGACATTGGACGCGCGCTCATCAGGCAGTCGCGGGCGCTTGGGGTAGGAGACCGGCTCACGAAACGCAGCAAGAGCCTGTTTGAGGCCAGCGAGAAGGGAGACTGGCAGGGAATGCGCGAGGAACTTGTTCGCACGCAAGCTGACGTTGAGAAGTCTATGCTCGATCTTCATGACGAGCAGATGTCTCATATGATCAGCCTGGGCGGCTGGCTTCGGGGATTCCAGCTGGCCGCCAATAGTTGCTCACAAAACTATAGTCCCGATCGCGCCCTCGTCCTCGGCCGACTCGAAATCATGGACTATTACATCGACCGGCTTGACACCCTGCACCCGAGACTGAAGAAGACCGAGTTCGTTTCGACGATCACCTCCAGAATCAAAGACCTCCGCGATCAGGCGGCGGAGGCGCAAGGTCGACCCCCCACGGAGGCTGAGGTGAAGAAGATGCGCGACCTGGCGAACGCCATTGAATCGGTCGCGCTCGGTCCGGTAGATAGCGACGGCAAGATTCTTTCTTCCTCGGCACGGTGAGCATTCCCTCCCCTCGCCGATTCCTCGCCGCGGTGGACGATGCCAATGTGCGAACGTTCCGCGGGATCGTTGATCGTTTTCTTAATGAGACGCACGACCGATTTCCTGAGTCGGCGAGTCGACTGGGTCTCGACGAGTTCAATTCACGCTTGGGTCGTAACGACGAACGGTCGTATCGCGCGCAGATTCGCCTGCTCGAGCGCACGCTCACCACCATCGAAAAGATGCCGGAAGCCTCCTTTAGTGGCGACGACTGGCTCGACCGGCGTGCATTTCTCGCCATGCTGCGCACGGAGTTGCTGAATGCGCGTGACCTTCAGCGATGGCGTAACAACCCGCAGATTCATTGCGACGCCGCGGTGGAGGCCATTTTTGACCTTGTCATCCGCTATGCGGATAATCTGGAACCCGTCTTGCCAGCCATCGAGTCACGGCTCGCCAGGCTTTCAGACTACTTGGCGGCCGGCGCAGCTTGTCTGAAGAACCCAATTCCTCTTTGGACAAGGCTGGCGCGCCGCTCCTGCGAGGGCGCGACGAAATTTCTTAATGAGATTGAAAACGAACTCCTCCGGCACTCGCGTTCTCCTGGGCGCACGAAGCGCCTCTTGAATGCGGGAGCTGCAGCGTTCGCCGACTATGCGGGAGTGATCTCGCGCAAGCCGCCGGGAGAAGTCCGTGGCTACACCGTGGGGCGGGCCAACTTCGAGTTCCTGATGCGGGAGCGACTCGGCTTCGATTGGACATTGCCCGAGGCATTGGCCAATGGTCGACGCCTTGTCGACCAGATGCAGTATCTTCTCCAGCGTGAAGCAGCCCGTCACGGATCTAAAGATGCCAGACGCATGCTTGAGGAAGCCGCGGCACGATGGACGCCCCGAGGGCCGCTGATCGAGGAGTATCGGAGCACCACCTTCGCGATTAAGAGCCGGCTCGCCGAGCTTGGCATCGCCACCCTCCCGCGGGGCGAATCCCTGAAAGTCCTCCCCGCACCGCCCTTTCTACGACACCATTTTCCAACGGCCGCCTACAACGCACCGCCACCCTTCTCGGAAAAGCAAGAGGGGATCTTCTGGGTTAACGATTTAAGCCTCGGCATTGCCGAGCCGAAAAAGAAGCTCGCCGAAATTCGGCAGCACTTCGGTCTCGAGCTCACCAGTGCTCACGAAGCATACCCCGGCCACCATCTTCAATTTGCAATTCAGAACCGGCATCCAAGCAAATTGCGGCGGCTCTCCGGACACTCGATCTTTTATGAAGGATGGACCATGTGGTGCGAACAGCTCGTTGTTGAGCGTGGCTTGGTCCAGGGCCGTTATGCTCGCCTGCAGCAAATCCACGACGCGCTCTGGCGGGCTCACCGCATCGTCATAGATTGCGGTCTGCACGGCGGCTCACTTAGCTATGAAGCGGCCTGCAAGATTCTGGTCAAAGGCGTGGGGTTTACCAAGGCGCGCGCGGCCGGCGACGTCAATTGGTACACGAGTTCTCCGACTGTCCCCATGAGCTACCTGCTTGGCAGGATCGAAGTTCAAAAACTCCACCACCGCTTTGTCGACCGTGAGGGCTGGCCGCTCCAACAGTTCAACGATTGGATTCTTAGCCATGGTGCCATTCCATGGAGCTGGATAATTAGGGCGCACGACCAGAGTGCTTAGCTAACCCTCGCGACGATGCCGTTAGGGATGTAGCAGCGGTGTCTCCACCGCCGGGAGCCCCTCGACGATGGGGACATCGTCGCTACACAACTACAAAGTCGATCCGGCGATTCTATGGCTTAGAAACCAAGAATACAATTCCGCATTGTTATATGTTTGCGTCCACGAGTCATGCGCCGCGTCCGGATAGACGGTGAGTTTCACGTTCCCTCCACATTCGCGGAGGGCGTCGACGAGCGTCTGGGAATAGCTGGGCGGCACAACCTCGTCGAGCGCGCCATGAAAAGCCCAAACCGGCGTCCCCTTCAGCCGTTCTACTCTTTTAGGGAAACCATGAAAGACTATTCCGCCACCGCAGATGGGCGCGACGGCGGCAAAGCGGGTCGGCCAAAGCGCGCCCAAATACCAGGAGCCGAATCCGCCCATACTCAAGCCTGTCAGGTAGAGTCGCTCATAATCGATGGGAAGAGTCGCTCCACAATGAAGAAGGAGCTGGTCGAGCCAATCCGCCAGCTCCGGCCACCAGGTGTTCCAAGGACACTGCGGCGCAATGACTACGAAGGGAAAATCGGGATGTTGGACCACATAGGGCGGGAGTCCTTCCCGCAGGACAGTGGAAGGATCCTCGCCCGACTCACCAACCCCGTGCAGGAACAGGATGGTCGGGCATTTCTCATCGGGGCTGCGCTGCGCCCGCTCGGGAACATACAGGAGATAATTAAGATGAAACGCCTTGGAGAGCCGGAACTCTCTTCCCACAACCTTTAGGGGCGAATCTCGATCCCCAGAGGTGCCTCCGAGCGACGGCTGCAATGGCTCTCGTTCCTGAGGCATCGCAAGATCTTGCTCGAATCGGATACGACGGGACAAGCCGGATCTGCCTGACGAAACTATCTGACCGGGCGTGAGCTCGCCGGCTCTAAGGACATGCTTCGCGACCGCGAACAGAGCGAGTCAGATTCAGGGAGAATCGAAGGGGCAGCGCGTCTGAATGAGAAACTTAAAAGCGTCTCCGGCGCCGCCAAGGGAATGAAGCATTTGCGACGTGCGATCGTCTGCGGCGAAGCCACCGACGCTGGAGACGAACGCGCTTAGCGTGCCGAATGCCGTGGTGGAAAGCGAAGACTCTTGTTGGAGGTCAGAAAAGTTCACGTCCGCGGTAAGATCACGCAAGCCAAAGCCCGCATAGGCTTCACGCCCTTGGAGTCGCTGATGATGAGCGTAGGCACGGAGCGTGCCATTCGGACGGCGCCAGTAAAGCGCAGGACACGCGTCCCCATAGTCGATCGTAAGCATGCTGCCAGATTCCCAGCTCGGCAGCCACTCGCCGAGCCAGACGCGGAAACTCTCGTGAACTTCGACCCGCTGTCCCATTGGCCAAGGTTCGTGAAAGGCGGTCGAAGCGGGAAGTGGACCGAAGATCCACTCTTCGACGACGGCGTTCTCTTCCACACGCAGCGCCAACTCACGCCAGCCGTCGCCGTTCTTAAACACCCGGCAGGGAAAGGCGTCCACGAGCTCGTTGGAGATGATCATCGCCGCACCGCCGGAGACTTTCAACGCTTCGGAAACACTGCCATGCCAAAGGGCTTTCGAGCCGATACGCTTTTGCTGCACCTGTCGAAGACGCGACGAGATCTCCACAATGTGGTATCGCGGTCTCTGCCACCAGCCAATCGCCTTGATAATTGAGGCGGCCAGCTCGCCGTTACCTGCACCGATTTCGATCACGTTGAGGCGTCCGGAAGGCTTGCTCTTCAGGATCCATCGTCCTATCGCCACGCCCAAGCTCTCGCTGAGCGCCGGCCATGTGGTGAAATCGCCCCGCCTTCCGAACTCGCGAATGTTGGCAGTATAGTAGCCGAATGCCTCGTGATAGAGAGCTTCGCGCATCCAACGATCGAAGCGAATGCAGCCGCCGAGGTCTTCTTGGAGATCGAGCAGGAACTGCAGCTTTTCCGCCGTGGCGCTCACCAAAGCTGAGTAACTTTCAGGGTAATCCAATGCGTCGAGTCCACGGCAGCTTGCACCAGCTCCTGCGCAAATCCCCGCCAAGTTATCTGGGGCGACGCGATGATCAAAAACGCTGCCAGCAGCGCAAGATTGAGCAGGTAGATTACCATCACTGAAAAGAACGTGCCGCCATAGTGCAAATCCGGCTGGCCCTTTGGAATCATCCAGCAGGTAAACGACATGTGCATTGCCCAGGTTGCCCCAATAGCCGCATACAAGAGGGAACGATAAGGAGCAACGTCGAGAAACAATCCGCAAATTCCGTAAATCACGATCGCCAGGACGCTGTAGATCGGGAAAAAATAAGGCGCCAGCGCGATCCACGTATTCGTGCGATCCGAGAGAACATGTCCTCCCTTACTGCCGACTTGGAAGCGATGCACTTTCCCCCCGAGGAGGGTTACCCAAATCGCGTGCGTGAGTTCGTGTCCGAATACATAGAGCCACTGCGGACGCGGCAGCCCGAAGAAAGCGACCATCCACAGAATCACCCCAAGGGCGAAAAACCAAAATTCTTCGGTAATCCAGAAGCGATCATGCACGGTCGTGCGCGCAAAGGCGGTAAAAAAAGTCTGCGTCAGGACAAGCGCGGGCGGAATGAGGAACAATCCGATAATCAGCTTGACCCAGCGCTTCGGGACACGCCGAGGAATTACTCCGGTGATTGATAGGGGCAGCCGTTTTCGAAGCGCCTTCCCCTTTGAGCTTACTCGACGAGCGCGCTGACGAGTCCCGCTTTTCACTCGTGTCGTTACACTCCTAGGCGCGCCCAAGGTATGCGCCGCTGCGCGTATCGATCTTGACCGACTCCCCTTCCTTAATGAAGAGAGGGACTTGCACAACCTTGCCCGTTTCGAGGGTGGCAGGCTTCTGCACGTTGTTGGCACTATCCCCTCGAATCCCTGCGGCGGATTCCTTCACCTTGAGAGTCACCGCGGAGGGAAGCTCGACCTGAGCCGGACGCCCTTCAATGCTGAGAACCTCAACTTTCAAGTTTTCGACTAGATAATCTTTGGCATCGGCAACGAGTTCCCCTTGAAGGGTAATGGTGTCGTAGGTGTCCGGGTCGATGAAATGATAACCTTGAGGATCGCTGTAGCTGAATTCCAACTGTTGGCGGTTGACTTCGACGAGGTCCACCTTCTCGGTCGAGGAAAATCGCACATCGGCCGACTTCCCCGTGTTGATATAGCGGATGATCGCTTGGACAAAGGCGCGCAAATTGCCTGGAGTACGGTGCTGGACTTCGAGGACGATGGCCGGATTTCCGTTGTAACGGATGGCCATGCCTTTGCGGAGATCATTTGCGAGAGCCATTGGAGAGATGGTGATGTGAAAGTGGCTTTATAGCTAGAGGATTTTGAGGCGCGAGAGATCCTGTGAGTCGACGACTCCGATAGGACGTGCCCCCGAATCGACAACCACAATCTCATCGATGCGATGCATTTGTAAAACATGGAGGACCTCGGCGGCAAGTTTGTCGCCGGAGATCGTGATCGGCTTTCGCGTCATAAAATCACCTACCGAAAATTTGCCAATGTCCGGCGTCTGCGGAAAATGCCTGGCGAAGTCGCCGTGGGTAAAAATGCCCTCCAGAGTACCCGCCGCATCCACCACTACCGCCGCCCCGGCACGCAAAGCCGTCATCCGTTTGATGACGTCAACAACCGGCGTGTCCGGCGAGACTTTGGCCAATTGATCCTCCCCCCGCATAATCTGATGGACCTTCAGCAGAAGTGCGCGTCCGAGCCGGCCGGCGGGATGGTAGCGCGCGAAATCCTCCTTGTTGAATCCGCGAGACTCCAAGAGCACCATCGCGAGCGCGTCTCCAACGACCAGCATCGCGGTCGTGCTCGAAGTCGGTGCGAGATTTAGTGGGCACGCCTCTTGGGTAACGTGAACGTCAAGGACGACATCCGAAGCGTTGGCCAGAGTCGAGTGCACCGCGCCCGTAATGGCGATCTTTCTGACGTCGAAGCGTGCCAGCGCAGGCAGGATGTTGATGAGTTCGTCCGTTTCTCCGCTGTAGCTCAAAGCCAGGACAACATCGCCATCGCTCACCACTCCCAGGTCGCCGTGAAGAGCGTTTAGCGAATTGAGCACCACGGCGGGCGAGCCGGTGCTGGTGAGCGTTGCCGCAATCTTCTCGCCGACATGGCCGCTCTTGCCCACTCCCATAACCACAACCTTCCCGCGGCTTTCCACCGCCGACTTGATGAGATCAACAGCCTTCTCGAATCCGGCGTCCAGACGCGCAGCCACCGCCCGAACTTCAGCCAGTTCGATCTCCACGACTTTCCGTGCCCGCGAAAGGTAATCCATGACGCATTCTTAGAGCGCGACGACGGCTATTCAATACTGATCCTGCATCGGAATACCACCTCTGTGGGGGGCGACGTGCCAGCAGTGGTGGCAACAGCAGAAGGTTTGATTGCTCGCTGAAGAACGCCCTGATAGAGGCAAGCGCCGGAGGTGACTCTGGCGTCAGGCGAAGAGTCTACCGAGGCAACAGGGAACGGCCCGATGGGCGGCCGGTTGCATCACGGGTCGCCAAATGATAAATTATGACTATGAACACAGCCTTGAGAACTCTGGTTATTGGGCTTCTCTCCATCGGAACAGTCGCGGCACAAGAGTTTGTCGCCCCGGAGGCGGAGCGTCGTGAGGTTGTTCCCGCGGAACCTGTTCAGCAAAGGCCGAGCATTGAGGGTATCGTTACGAAAATCTTTACGGAGCGGCCTTGGCAAGCAGTCAACCCTGCCGCACCCGCCTCGTATGGCAGCGGTCAGCGAATGGTCTCCCAAGACTTTGGCCCTGGCACGCCGTATCATTCCACAGGATTGATCGTCGCCAGCATCGAGTTTTAGTAGCGGAAAACAACTAGGCGATCGACCTGCCTGCTGCGGCCGAGTCCAGGCTGGGCAGGGATTACCACTGGTGTAGCTTCGTAAATGATCGAAGCTGCATGAATTTCCGCGCAATTCGGCACCCAAGTTGCTAATTAGCGGCATGAGCTTGGACGCCCTATTCGAATCCAATCGAAGGTGGGCGCGGCGAATGACTCAGCTCGAACCAGATTTTTTCGAGAAGCTGGTCGATGTTCAGACCCCGAAATATTTGTGGATTGGCTGCTCCGACAGCCGGGTTCCGGCGAACGAAATCCTCGGGCTGCGGCCGGGCGAAGTCTTCGTCCACCGAAATGTAGCGAACGTTGTCAACCATACGGACTTCAATTGTTTGTCTGTGATTCAATACGCCGTAAACGTGCTCCAAGTTGAGCATATTATGGTGGTGGGGCATTACGGGTGTGGAGGTGTGCGTGCAGCGCTGCTGGATCAGGAGCTTGGACTAATCGACAACTGGCTTCGCCATGTTCGAAGCATTTACCGGCGACAACCGGAGCGTTTCGAGGGGTTAGCCGAGGCGGACAGAGAGGATCTCCTTTGCGAACTCAACGTCCTCGACCAGACCCGGCACGTGGAGGAGACGAGCTTCGTCCAAAAGGCCTGGAAAATGGGTCAGCAGTTAGAACTACACAGCTGGGTCTATCGACTCTCCGATGGTCTCTTGCACGATCTGCATTTCAAACCGTTCTCACGAAAAGCTTGAGAAGCCGATTCGCGTAGTTGAGCGTCACTCACTCTCCAAGAATCTTTACGAGGACTCTTTTTCGGCGACCGCCGTCGAACTCGCCGTAGAATATTTGCTCCCACGGCCCAAAGTCGAGCTGTCCACTGGTAATCGCCACAACGGCCTCTCTGCCCATGATGGTGCGTTTAAGGTGGGCGTCGGCATTGTCTTCGCCAGTGTTGTTATGACGATATTGCCCGTGCGGCTTTTCGGGCGCCATTTTCTCGAGCCATTTTTCGTAGTCGGCGTGCAGCCCGCTTTCGTCGTCATTGATAAACACGCTTGCCGTAATGTGCATCGCATTGACGAGGCAAAGACCCTCGCGAACGCCGCTCTCAGCCAGGCACTTGGCGACGTCTTCGGTGATGTTGATGAGCGCACGGCGCGCTGGGAGATCAAACCAAAGTTCCTTCCGATAGGATTTCACGGCTGCTCGGGATCGACACCGAGTTCGCTCATGATTCGGTGGAGGTCATCGTTGCCGTAATATTCGATCGAAATACTGCCTCGTTTTTCCGCATGGTGAATGACCACGCGCGTAGCGAGGCGACGCGTGAGAAGGTTCTGCAGGCTTTGGATGGCTGGAGAGAGTGTCGGTTCGTTAGATGAGGTGCGTTTCGAGAAGGGCCTGCCCAATCGGAGGAGTTGCTGCGCCGCCAATTTCTCCGCGACCCGGACCGAAGCCCCCTGCCGAACAATCACATCCATCAGCAGCCGCTGTTCATCGTGAGACTTGAGGGAAAGCAAAACCTTGGCGTGGCCCACAGAGATGCGTCCCTGTTTGAGAAGCGCTTGCGCACCCGAGTCCAAATCGAGAAGCCGCATGGCGTTTGCGATCGACGCTCGGCTCTTGCCCACGCGTTTGGAGATCTCATCCTGGGTGAGGCCGAAATCTCGATGAAGGCGTTCGTAGGCGCCGGCCTCCTCAATTGGATTAAGATCTTCACGCTGGAGGTTTTCGATCAGGGCAAGCTCAAGCACTTCGCGGTCACTGGCCGTGCGGATGATCGCCGGAGCCTCGGTCAGCTGAAGTTCGCGCGCGGCACGCCAGCGGCGTTCCCCGGCGATCAGCTCGTATTTGTCGCCCACCTGGCGAACGATGAGTGGCTGGATGATGCCGCGTTCCCGGATACTCTCCACAAGCTCCTGCAGATGCTCGCTGCGAAATTCCTGCCGTGGCTGGAGCGGGCTCGGCGAAATCTGATTGAGCGGCAATGGTTGGATGCGCTCACCAAGCTCTTCCACGGGCGAGGGCGCGGCGACGCGAGCGTTTATTAAGGCGCCGAGTCCTTTGCCGAGTGCGGGTTTTGCCATGGTAGATTTTCAGGTCGCGGCCAGATAGCCAGAGTTGACTAATTGAACGCAGGACGCTGTTGATTTTGCAATGCCGCTCTTTGATGTAATCGATCTCTTTGCTGACGAAACCGCCCGGGGTGGCCCCGAACAAATGGCCCTCGACGAAGCGCTGCTCGAAATCGCCCAGCGACCCCTGCTGCGAGCCTATCGATGGGCGGAACCGTCCATTTCCTTCGGTTACTCGCAGCCTCTTGGGCAAGTGAGAGACCGATTCCCCTCCCTGCCATCCGTGCGCAGATGGACCGGCGGCGGAATCGTGGGACATCTCGACGACTGGACCTTCGCATTGATCGTGCCCTCGGACGAGCCGCTCGCAAAAGTTCGGCCCCTCGAGGCCTATCGATTGATTCATTCCAGCGTGATCGCGGCGCTGAGGAAGGTTGGTTGCGCGGCGCGCCTCGCCGGGCCACGCGATTGCGCGGATGGGCTCGCCTGCTTCACTTCGCCAGCATTATACGACGTGATCGGCCCCGATCATCGCAAGGTGGGCGGCGGCGCGCAGCGAAGGACCCGGAGAGGCTTCCTGCACCAAGGGAGTATTCAGAACCTGGAGCCGCACCCGGATTTTCCGGTTCGCTTCCTCGAGTCGGTCGCCCGGGAAACGTGCGCCTTTTGCTTGCCGACGGCGACATGGGCACGAGCGAACGCGCTCGCCGCCGGGAAGTACGCGACCAGGGCGTGGCGCGAGCGCACCTAGAAGAGACTCTTCGAAACATCACCAGAATCTCGAAAATCTCACCTTGACCTTGCCGGCCATAGGCGGACGATGCGAACATGGATTTTACGGATGGTTCCTACTTTATCAATCGCGAGCTGAGTTGGTTGGAGTTCAACCAACGCGTCCTCGATCAGGCGATTGATGAATCGAACCCGCTTCTCGAGCGGCTGAAGTTTCTCTGCATTGTCAGCTCCAATCTGGACGAGTTTTTCGAGGTGCGCGTTGCCGGCCTGAAGCAACAGCAACAGATGCACTCATCGGAAGCAGGCCCAGATGGTCTCACCGCCAGTGAGGCGCTGGGGGCAATCAGCAAGAGAGTGCGGCGGATGGTCGACGATCAATACACGTGCTGGCGCGCTCAGCTCCAACCTCAACTCGAGGAACAGCGTCTCCGCTTTCATACTTATCCTGATGTTCCCTCAAGCGAACAGGAGCACTTTGCGAATTTCTTTACCAAGAGCATCTACCCGGTGCTGACGCCCTTGGCGATCGATCCAGCCCACCCATTTCCACAGCTTCTCAACAAAAGCCTCAACGTTGTCGTCGAGCTGGAAGGCGACGAAGATTTAAGCACGGACATCGCAGTCGTGCAGGTGCCGCGGATCCTGCCAAGGGTCGTCCCCTTCGCAAAGCAGGAAAATGGCGACGACTACGTCTTTCTCGGACACATCATTCAGGATCATGTCGGGAGCTTGTTTCACGGAATGCGCATCAAGGGAGCGCACCTCTTCCGGGTGACGCGTAACAGCAACCTCTACGTCGATGAGGAAGAAGCGCGCAACCTCCTCCATGCCATTGAAGCGGAACTGCGCAAGGTCAAGCGAGGAGCCGCCGTGCGTCTGGAAGTCGAAGAAGATTGCCCTCAGCACACCGTCGATCGCCTGTTGGACATCTTCAACCTCGAGGAGGAAGACGTCTTCCGAATCGATGGTCCGCTGAACTTCGTTCGCCTCATGCCCCTGGCGCTTCAAATTGACCGGCCGGATCTTCGCTACAAGCGCTTTTCGCCCAATACGGTGGTATCCCTCGAGACCGAGTCGGATATCTTCTTTCACATCCGTCGCGGAGACATTCTCCTGCACCATCCGTACGACAATTTTCAGACGGTCGTGGACTTTCTTGCTCAGGCGGCGGAAGACCCCCACGTCCTGGCAATCAAACAAACGCTCTATCGGACCAGCTCCGATTCTCCGTTTGTCCAGGAGCTGATTGAAGCTGCGCGCAATGGTAAGCAGGTCACGGTGGTTATTGAGCTGAAAGCGCGCTTCGACGAGGCCGCGAACATCAAGTGGGCTCGGCTGATGCGCGAGGCAGGCGTTGATGTCGTCTACGGAGTTACCGGGCTAAAGACACACGCCAAAGCAACCCTTGTGGTGCGAAGCGAGGGTGATGGAATTCGCAGGTATGCCCATCTCGGAACCGGTAACTATCATCCATCCACGGCAAAAATTTACACCGACTTGGGCCTTTTCACATGCCGGAACGAAGTGACCGAGGAGCTCGCCGAGACTTTCAATTGTTTGACCGGCGTATCGAAGTTTCCGGAGATGCACGAATTACTCGTGGCTCCTTTCAATCTTTACGACTCCTTGCAGGAACTCATCGAAACGGAAATCGAGCACTCCAACGCGGGCCGGCCGAGCGGAGTTTACGTGAAAGTGAATGCCCTCGTGGAGGAAGGCATGATCGAGGCGCTCTACCGAGCGTCGATAGCCGGGGTCGGCGTTCGGTTGATGGTACGCGGAATGTGCGCCCTGCGGGCGGGCATTCCCAAGGTGAGCGAAAATATCGAAGTGCGCAGTATCGTGGGAAGATTTCTGGAGCATAGCCGCATTTTCCGCTTCGAGAATGGAGGCGATCCCAAGATCTATCTTGGCAGCGCCGACTGGATGCCGCGAAATCTTTTTCGTCGCGTCGAGACCGTCTTTCCGGTCGTAACACCCGGAATGAAAGAGCACATGGACGAAATTCTTGATTGGTTCTGGCGCGACAACGTGAAGGCCAAGGTGATGCAACCGGACGGGGTTTACAAGCTGCGCAACGGAAGCGAGCCGCCCTTCGACGCGCAGGCGGAGTTTGTTGCCGAAGCTCAGCGGCGCCGCAAGAAGCGGATGGCGGCAGTCGCCGCCGCGGCCACCAGCTAAACACCAAAACCGCGGATTGCTTGGTCAAGCCTTGCTGCAGGCAGCAGGTTCCGGAACAAGAATGTTCTACGGGATACTTTCTGCTTCGATAAGCTCCGCATAGGTCTGTCGCCTTCGGACAACATGTGCGCTGGCTCCTTCGACAAGAATCTCCGGCAGGAGCGGCCGCGAGTTGTAGGTTGAGGACATAACAAAACCGTAGGCGCCCGCGCTCATCAAGGCGAGGCGGTCTCCCTGTGCCAGCGATGGGACTTCGCGATCCTGCGCAAAGAAGTCGCCACTTTCACAGACGGGTCCGACCACGTCCATGACGACATGTTCGCCCGCGGAGCCTTCACGAAGAGGGATAATTTCATGGTAGCCTTCGTAGAGGGCGGGGCGGATGAGATCGTTCATCGCGGCGTCCACGATTGCAAAGGTCTTCGCCGGTGTTCGTTTGACATACTGCACGGTGCTAAGAAGCACCCCGGCGTTGCCGACGAGAAAACGGCCCGGTTCGAAGAGGATTCGCATTCCGAGTGGTTTCAGGATCGGCAGGATCGCGGCCGCATAGTCTTCCGGGGTGATCCGTTTGGGGTGATCGGTTGACTTCCACCATTCCAGCTGGCCGCTGGCAAAGGCCGGATCATAGACGATGCCGACACCACCGCCGATACTGAAGAACTCGATCCCATATTGATCGCGCAAGGACCCGGCCAGTGGAACGAGCTTAGCCGCAGCCTCGGCGAATGGAGAGGCGTCGAGAATCTGCGAGCCAATGTGGGTCTGCAGACCACGCAGTTGCAAATGGGACAGCTGCGCTGCGCGAGCGTAAACCTCCGCCGCTCGATCAAGCCCGATGCCGAATTTGTTCCGGCTCTTGCCGGTAGAAATATATTTGTGGGTCTTCGCATCGACATCCGGATTTACTCGGATCGCGACAGGCGCCTTCTTGTCGAGCCGGCCGGCGATCGCGTTGATTCGTTCGAGCTCGGGTTCACTTTCCACGTTGAAACAATGAATCCCCGCGCGTAACGCCTCACGAATCTCCTCCTCGGTCTTCCCAACCCCTGCAAAGGTGCAGGCGTCTGCGCGGCCGCCAGCTTTCAAGACGCGGAAGAGTTCTCCGCCGGAAACGATGTCGAAAGCAGCGCCCTCGCGGGCGAGCAGGCTCAGGATTGCCAGGTTCGAGCAAGCCTTCACCGCATAGCAGATCATGTGATCGATGGGTTCCAGTGCAGCGTCGAGCCGGCGGAAGTTGTCCCGTATGGTTTCGGCGGAATAGACGTACGCTGGCGTGCCGATCCGGTCTGCCAGCTCCTCGAGGTTCACGTCCTCGCAGTGGAGAACCCCGTTGCGGTACGAGAAGGAATGCACTGAGTTTAGAGAATGCGAGCGCGCAGACCGCGTGTCAATCGAAGCGCCGCTCGTAGCGCCTCAGGCAGACCTACCCGCCTGAGGCGATCATTCGTCGATCCAATTGCAGTACGTTTCGGTAATAGCCGCCGCAATATCGATGAGGCGGAGCTGCGTCTGGTCGAGGAACTGATGCAAGCCGGTTTCGAAGATGGCACCTATCGTCGTATAATTCAGGTTGGAGCGCAGCAGGCCGCAAAGGCGCTCGGCTTCGTTGCTGAAATAGCCTGGCTCGCAACCGGAGATGCTATGCAGAGCATTGTTGAGTTGGTTGGCGCAAAAGCGTATCGAGCGCGGAAATTCTCCATGCAGGATAAGGAACTCCGCGACCTGCCAGCCGGAGACCTCTCCGACATTCGTCTTGAGATAAGCTTCCAGCGCGCTGCACGATCGCAAAACGGCCATCCACTGAGTGATGTCCACATGGCCGCCGACCTGTTCTCCACTCGGGAGCAGGATGTGATATTTGATGTCGAGCACACGAGAGGTCGAGTCGGCGCGCTCCACATATTTGCCGAGCTGGAGGAAATCCCAACCCTCGCCGTGAATCATCGTCGCGTCGGAGGTTCCTTGGAAGGCATGCAGCTTGTCGACCAGGCCACGATAAAAGTCGATGGGACTGTCCTGAAAGTCCGCCCGGGCCATCCCATCGC
The DNA here is from genome assembly GCA_963824895.1 of uncultured Verrucomicrobiae bacterium. Lineage (GTDB taxonomy): Bacteria > Verrucomicrobiota > Verrucomicrobiia > Chthoniobacterales > Terrimicrobiaceae > DASTFP01. Next base: position 62,001 of record CAWGQS010000008.1, read on the forward strand.
GCCAATAGAGGAAGGTGCGGTTGAGTTGCTCCCACATCTCGCTCGAAATTTGTTCGCGCACCGTGCGGGCATTTTCCCGCGCCGCCGCGATGCATGAAATGATGCCGCTCGGATTCTTTTTCTCGAAGGTGACAAATTCCATCACGGAATCCGGCGTGATCTTGGCATGATGCTTGTTGAACAGCTCCTGATCCTCAAGAGTGGCCAGAATAGGCTGCCAATGCTGGTGGAGCATGTTCGGATTTTGATCCTCGAAGTCGAGCATCAGCTGCATGTTCACATCGAGAATTCGCGCGTTGGTCTCCGCGCGTTCAATGTAGCGGCTCAGCCAAAAGCAGGAGTCGGCAACCCTCGAAAGCATCCTATTGGCCTTGGGACTGCGACTGCGACTGAGCCTGTGGCTGTGATTGACCCGACGACTGCGACTGACTCTGCGACTGCGGTTCGCGCTGTGGCTCGCCGTTTTCGTCAATCACCCACGTATCCTTGCTGCCACCGCCTTGACTGGAGTTGACAACGAGCGAGCCCTTGCGCATGGCCACGCGGGTCAGGCCGCCCGGAATGATGCTCGTCTTTTCGCCACAGAGAATATACGGACGCAGGTCGATGTGGCGACCCTCCGCGGTGCCCTCGCAGTACGAAGGAGAGCGGGACAGGAACACCACCGGCTGGGCGATATATCCGCGTGGATCCGCCAAGATCGCCGCCCGGAATTTTTCGATCTCCTCCTTGGTCGCGTGGGGGCAAATGAGCATCCCGTAGCCGCCGCTTTCGTTGGCCGCCTTCACCACCAGCTTTTCCAAATTGTCCAGGATGAACTTTCGATCGGTCTCGTCTGAGGAGAGATAGGTCTCGACATTCGGAAGAATCGGCTCCTCCCCCAGGTAAAACTTGATCATCTTGGGAACGTAATAGAAGGTGACCTTGTCGTCCGCAACGCCGGTGCCGATGGCATTTGCCAGGTTTACGTTACCCTTTCGGTACGCCTCGATGATGCCGGGGACGCCGAGGACAGAGTCCTTTCGAAAGACTGTGGGATCGATGAAATCATCGTCGATTCGGCGATAGATAACGTCAACCTGCCGAAGCCCCTTGGTCGTCTTCATGAAAACTCGTGAATCTTTCACGGCCAAGTCGCTTCCGGTGACGATTTCGATCCCCATGGAGCGCGCGAGAAACGAGTGCTCAAAATAGGCGGAATTGTAGATGCCCGGAGTGAGCACAACCACGGTCGGCTCCGGGTCTGCGCGGGGAGCCACGTAGCGCAAGACGCCAAGCAGATCCTGGGCATAGCGATCGACCGGGCGCACTTGATAGCGAGCAAACAGCTTTGGAAAGACGCGCTTCATCGCCTGGCGGTTCTCAAGCACGTAAGAAACGCCCGAGGGGCACCGACCGTTGTCTTCGAGGACCGTGTAGACGCCATTCCGATCGCGGATCAGGTCGGTTCCGCAGATATGAATGTAGATGTTCTTCGGAACATCGAAGCCCATGAACTCCGGCCGAAAGTGCTTGGCGCTTCGCACGATCTCCTCGGGAATAACCTTTTCCTTAAGGATCCGCTGGCCGTGATAGATGTCGTGCAGGAAGAGGTTTAGGGCGGTGAGCCGCTGAATCAGTCCGCGCTCGATGTGCTCCCACTCGTGGGCCGGAATAATTCGTGGAATGAGGTCGAAGGGAAAGATGCGCTCGGTCCCTTCATCACCACTGTAGACCGTGAAGGTGATCCCTTGATTGAGGTAAGACTTCTCGGCCAGCAGCCTCTTGCGATCGAACTCGCCGTCCGCCATCTCCGAGAAGCGACGGGCGAGACGCTGATAATGGGGGCGCACAACTCCGGGCGCCGAAAACATCTCATCAAAACAATCGCCGATCTCGTATTCCTTGAACAACCTGTTCATCGCATTTCCCTGGCCAATAGCTGCGCAGCTTCTTCCTGCCGAAGGGCAATAGCATCACGCAGCTATCCGTTGCGCAACCTCAAAATCCGGCATCCACCGCGCCCCAGTTCCTCCGAATTTCGGATACAGAAACCGCGCCGCAGCGGATTTATCGCGAGCGACTCCGTAGGCTTGCGAGAACCCTGCCTCCCGCAGAGCCGCCAGCGAAGCCCTGAAAAGAACCGTGCCGAGTCCACGGCCGCGATATTCCTGAAGGACACAAGGACCGGTCGACAGGTGATTCTCGACGCCGTCACGCGAGTTCACGACCGAGGCGGCGATGATTCGGCTCCCGTGCTGAATAATGACGCAATGCGGAGGATCCGACTCAAAGCCTGCCTGGACGTTTTTAACGATGACCGCACCGAACGTCCTTTGAATATCACTCCAGCCAGTATCCATGCTGAAGGCATTCGAGATGACCGTTTCCACAGCCTCGCGCTCGTCTCTTCCGGCCGTGCGCAGCATGAATGGCGGAGGAACGTTGGTCTCTTCAGCCGAAATCTTCCCCAAATCCCATTCGAATCTCAGCCAGCCGAGCGTGGTCATCGGGAGGATGATTGGCTACGGAGCGTCAGAGTCGTTTCGGCAGGCCCACCAGATCCCGCCGATGAGAGCGCCGCACAATACGACGAAGGCGGTAAGAGTGAACATGAGAACCGCGGGAGAATGTTCGATTCGCGCGGCAAGTCAACAGAATTTCCTTGCCTGCAGATCATGCGGCTCAATCCCGAAAAAATCGCGGAACACACTCGTGTAAACTTCACGTTTCATCGGCCCAATCCAATCCAGGTCAAACGAAGATGGGAGGAGCCAGCGGGCGTCACGAAACTCGTCAGAACCTTCGAGGCGTATGGTGGTGTCCAGACTCGTGAGCTCGGCGAGAAAATAGTGCTGTTCCTGGCCGTCATACCCATCCTTCTTCCGACCATTCAAAAAAAGGTAGCGGTAGGGACCTTTGCTTGAAACGACGCGGTAATGTTTGGGCTCGAGGCCGAGCTCTTCCTCGATCTCACGATGCAATGCATCCAGCAATGTTTCGCCCTTCTTGACCCCCCCTTGCGGAAACTGCCAACAGCCTAAGACATCGCTGCGCTCGCAAAGAAGGATCTCGCCCCGGCAATTTCGCAAAATAATTGCGGCATTCGGACGGTATGCGGGCATATTGGTTTTATGCAGCAGAAATCATGCGCTGGGCGAGCGCAGTTTTGCGGATTGTTGAAGCCGTGGCAAGCTGCTCGTGACCTCGTGCGTCCTCTCTTCGAGGCAGGACGTCGTCCTTGAAAGTGCGAACCTTTTTCGATGCTTCTGAGACGCTCCTGCTCGACTTCTCGTCTCGACGCCAGCTAGAAAACTGGGAACCGTGGGACCGCGATGATCGCCAATCCTTCGCCGTGATATGAGCGCTTCGCGATTAGCTGCAATCTCCATCCGACACGCGTTGTCCGACCCGCCGGCAGCGGGAAGATCGCGCCGGAACGACAACAATCTCGGCGGCACGAGGCGGGGGCGCCCGAAGGCAGAGGCCGGATCATTCCAGCCTTGAAACATGGCGTAAACTCTCCATTTTTCCGGACTCGTCCACCGACCACGCCCTTGCGACAGAAATTTAAACCCACGCACGAGTGCGGCGTCTTCGCCATCTTCGGCCATCCGGAGGCTGCGAGTATTACTTATTACGGTCTTTTCGCGTTGCAGCACCGTGGTCAGGAGAGTGCCGGGATCGTTTCCGCCAAAGGCTCGGAAAGTCCCTTCACCGTTCATAAGGGAATGGGTTTGGTTTCGCAGGTCTTTGCTCCCGAGACGTTGGAACGACTCTCTGGGACTCGCGCCATCGGGCATGTGCGCTATTCCACGACCGGCTCAAGCACAATCAAGAACGCCCAACCTTTCGTGGTGGATACCGGGCGTGGTCAGATAGCCCTCGGTCACAATGGCAACCTCGTTAATGCGGCACAGCTTCGCGAGGAACTCGAAGCCAAGGGTTCGATATTTCAGACCACCGTCGACAGCGAGATTATCCTCCACTTGCTGGCGCAACCGCGCGGTTCCGGAGGCGTCCTTTCCGCGCTGCGGCGCATCGAGGGCGCATTTTCAATCGTGTTGATGGGCGAGCGCGAAATTCTCGGCTTTCGCGATCCTCATGGCTTTCGGCCTCTCTGCATCGGCAGAAAGGATGGCGCCTACGTCCTTTCTTCGGAGAGCTGCGCGCTCGACCTCATTCAGGCTGAATATATCCGCGAAGTCGAACCCGGCGAGGTCGTGATCATCGACAATTCCGGAATCCGTTCGGAATGGCCATTCCCATCCACCCCAAGAGCGTTCTGCATTTTCGAGTACGTCTATTTTGCACGTCCCGACAGCACGATTGCCGGGGTCAACGTCAGCAAGACACGCGTAGAGATGGGTCGCCAACTCGCACGCCAGCATCCTGTCGACGCGGATCTCGTGATTCCGGTCCCCGACTCCGGCACCTACGCGGCGCTTGGCTATTCCGAGGAACTCGGCATCCCCTACTTCCCCGCCTTCGTCCGAAATCACTATATCGGCCGCACCTTTATCCAACCGACCCAGCGAATTCGAGACTTCAACGTGCGAGTAAAGCTGAATCTGATCCTGGACGCGGTGAAGGACAAACGGGTGGTGGTTGTGGACGACTCGATCGTGCGCGGCACGACGGCGCGCTCCCGCGTAGTGACCCTCCGCGAGGCCGGCGCGAAAGAGGTCCATATGCGCATTAGCTGCCCGCCGCACAAGTTTGCCTGTTATTATGGCATCGACTTTCCCGATCCCGACAAGTTGCTGGCGAATCAGTGCACTCTTGACGAGATTCGAAAATATCTGGGTGCTGATTCCATCGGCTATCTCGAGTTGAAGGGAATGATTGCGGCGACTGGCCAACCCGCGAATACTTTTTGCACCGCCTGTTTCAGCGGCGATTATCCGGTGCCCTATGACGCGGCCTTCGACAAGTTCATCATGGAGAAACGGCTCGGCCGTATCCGGCTTCTCGAGAAGGAACAGGCGCGTCTGCTATGAGAACGAGCCCGGTCAAGGCGTACGCTCGGGCTGGCGTCGACGTCGACTTTGGCAATACACTCAAGCGCGGGATCCAGTCGGTTGTTCGCTCCACGCACGGCCCGGAAGTGCTCGGAAAAATTGGCGGATTTGGGGGACTCTTCCGAGCGGATTTCAAGGGAATGAAAGAGCCGGTTCTCGTGTCCAGCGTCGATGGCGTTGGCACCAAGTTGAAGGTTGCCTTCGCGGTGGGCCGACACGACACCATCGGGCAGGATCTTGTCAATCACTGCATCAATGATATTGCGGTGCTTGGAGCGCGTCCGCTGTTTTTTCTCGACTACGTCGCCGCCGGCAAACTTGAAACTCCCGTCTTTCGGCAGCTCCTGAGCGGCCTGGCGAAGGCCTGCAAGGCGGGGCGGTGTGCGCTCATTGGCGGGGAGACTGCCCAGATGCCGGGAATGTACCGTGAAGGCGAGTATGACATCGCCGGCACGATCGTCGGAGTCGTGGACCGCCCTAAAATGCTCGACGGTTTGCGGGTTCGAGCTGGCGACACTCTAATTGGCCTTCTCTCGGATGGACTGCATACCAATGGGTATTCCCTCGCGCGAAGAGTTCTCTTCGATAGTATGGGGCTAAGAACTTCTTCGCGGCTGCCTGAACTTCGCCGGACCCTCGGCGACGAGTTGCTCCGTGTGCACAAAAACTATCAACCGGCGATCGCCTCCCTTAAGCCCGGGACCGTGCGCGCCGCGGCCCACATCACCGGTGGAGGCCTCGTCGACAATTTGCCTCGGGTGCTGCCACCAGGCTGTCAGGCGAATATCCGCCGCGGTTCCTGGCGCGTTCCGCCCATCTTCCAGATCATTCAGCGTGGTGGGGACGTCAGCCCCGCGGAAATGTATCAGGTTTTTAACATGGGTATCGGCATGGTCCTGATCGTGCCGAAGAAGCACGAGGCGGAGGTCGCGCGTAAGGCTGGTGGCCGGATTATCGGGGAAATCGTCGAAGGTCCCCAAGCCGTCGCCCTGGTATAAAACCGTCGCGCGCCGCCTCGACGAAATTCATTGGCGAAATTTAAGAGTGCTCTATTGCGGGCGCCGTTTTCATGTTATGAGGGGAACGTGTTCAATCTTTGGAAACGCAAGCCGGCGCTAGGCATTGGCATCGGCGTCAGTCTGGTTGGCGCGGTAGCTCTGGCGACCCGCTACGGCTTTCGCCGCGCTCCTCGGGAACGAATCCCCGATGACATTTCTCCTGCCATCTTTGCGACGAGAGTCACCGAGACGATTTTCGGCGAGATGATTTACCACATCTCCGGGAGTGGAGATCCCGTCGTGTTCCTGCATGGAATCTACCTGGGAGCCTCTTCCTACGAATGGTCAAAAGTCTACCCGCACTTTACCTTTGGCCACGAAGTCATTGTTCCCGATTTGATCGGCTTTGGCGAGTCCGAGCGGCCAGGAGCAACCATGGATGCGACGGACTACGCGGAAAGCTTGGTCGAATTCCTTAGAAATACCTGCGGAGATCGCCCGCCGATCATTGTGGCTAGTGGTCTCACCGCAGGCATTGCCCTGTTGATGGCATCGCGCCATCCCGAGCGCGTCAGCAGACTGATCCTTCTTCTGCCGACGGGACTGAAGGAATCGGGGAAATGGAGCGCTTCCGGCATGGTGGCTCTCGTCGGGTTGCCCGGGCTAAACCGCTTCGTCTATCGAAACTATCTTTCGCGCGCGCCGTTCGTCAGAGGCTGGCTCACGAAGTTCGCGCTGGGCGATCCCTCTCGCCTGAATGAAGAGATGGTGCGGGCGTTGACCACTTGCGCTCAGCAGGTCGGCGCCGAGCATGCCATCTTTGGATTTCTCCGAGGACGGCTCGCCTTCGACATCGAGTCGCGCCTGGACCGCGTCCCGCATCCGGTGAGCATTCTCTGGCCCGAGCGGGCCACCGGCTTCCCCCTCGCCGCCGGAGAGGACATCTCACGGAAGCTCGAGCGCTCCAGAATCATTCCGGTGCCGGACTGCGGGATCTTGGCGGCGCTGGAAGCGCCAGCCGTATTGACGTCAATCATTGCTGCGGAGCTCGACGGCGACTTTCGTCTTGAGGGAGTAGCGTGACTTGCAATCCCGGCAGCTTTCCGGCATCGAAGTGAACGTATCCGACCTGCGCGAAATCCTTCAATACGTTCCCCGTTTCAGGGAGCGCGTGTTTGTTATTGCCCTCGACGGAGAGGTGGCCGCTTCGGACAATTTCCCCAACATTCTCCTCGATGTGGCCGTCTTGCGTTCGCTCAGCGTTAAGGTCATCCTGGTACACGGGGCGGGTTTCCAAATCGTCAAGACCGCCCGGGAGCGTGGGGTCAAGCTGACCAATTCGGATGGGATGGGTATTACGGATGAAATCACGCTGCAGGTGAGCATCGATGCAGCCATCCGCCTGACCAACCAAATCATGGAAGGTCTTTCCGCCGTCGATTTGCGGGCGGCCTATGTCAACGCGATGATCGCTCATCCCGCCGGAATTCTGGGAGGGACGGATTACCAATTCACGGGCCGGGTTGAACGTGTCGATGTCAAGGCGCTCCGTCTATTGCTCGACGAGGGAATCGTGCCGGTCGTCCCTCCATTAGGGTTCGACGGCGAGGGTCGGACCTATCGGGTAAACTCCGACGCCGCCGCCGTCGAAGTCGGCGAGGAACTCTCGGCGTCGAAAATCATTTACCTTGCGCCGAGCTCGGCCTTCTCGGGACACCCTGTTCTTCCACGTCAACTGTCGGTTCCCGACACCCTGGAGTTGCTCAAGCGGCAGCGCGAGGACTTTTCTCAGAGCGTGGCCTCGAAGCTCGAATGCGCGGCGCGCGCCTGTGTCCAAGGCGTCCCACGCGTGCATCTCCTTGACGGTGGAGTCAACGAAGCTCTTCTCACTGAGATCTTCAGCTACGACGGCTTTGGCACGATGGTCTATTCGAACGAATACCAACAGATCCGCCGCATCTTTAAGAAGGATGTTCGTCCAGTCATGGCGCTGATCCGCCAATCTGTGCAAGGCGAGGAACTGGTTCGCCGCACGCGGGCGGAAATCCTCGAGCGGCTCGAGGACTATTGGCTCCTGGAGGTCGACCGGACCCCGGTAGCCTGCGTCGCCTTGCACGTCTACCCTCAGGACGCCACGGGGGAACTCGCCTGCCTGCACGTCAGCAAGGCGCACGAGAACCAGGGCTATGGCCAAAAGCTAATGGCCTTCGCCGAGAACCTTGCTCGCGAGAAAGGTCTCAAGCGAATTTTTGCGCTCTCGACCCAGGCCTTCAGCTATCTGCAGCAAAAGGGCGGTTATGTCGAAGCCGCCCCCGAGTCTCTCCCCCCCGAGCGTCGCCTCAAGTATGAGGCCAGCGGACGGTTTTCGAAGATTCTTACCAAGCCAGTTACGACGGCCAGTTAAGGGCCAAGCGGGATGGCACCAGATTCCACAAGTGGTCTGTTGGTTGATGGTTTCATCGTTTTTCTTTACTTCGCCGTCATCATTGCCATCGGCCTCTACAAAGGCCGCGGCAGCCAAGATCTGGAGAGCTTTGCTGTCGGCAACCGAAATATTCCCTGGTGGGCGGTGTTGGCCTCGATCCTGGCGGCTGAAATCAGTGCGGCGACATTCTTGGGCGCGCCAGGCGAGGGCTATGAGAAGCGCAACTTCACCTATGCGCAGCTTGCCCTTGGCACCATTGTCGCCCGCGTCATCATTGCCTACATTTTCATTAAGCCGTACTACGACTTTCGCGTCGTCTCCATCTACGAGTATTTATTGCTCCGTTTCGGAACCAGGACGAAGGACACGGCGTCAGCGGTTTTCCTGATCACACGCGCTCTGGCGAGTGGCACACGGCTCTACGTCGCGGCGATCGTTTTCGTGATGGGCTACGAAATGGTCACCGGCGAGACTCTCAACATCTGGCAACAGGTTTGGATTTACATCTTCGCGCTGTCAGCCATCACCGCTCTGACTGCTCTCTACACCGCCCTGGGCGGGATCAAGGCAGTCGTCTGGACGGACGTCATTCAGGCTTGCATTATGTTTGGATCGCTTGGGTTTGCCATCTGGTCTCTCCTCCATGCGATTCCGGGAGGCTGGCAAGGGGTTACCGCCTCGCTGAACCAACCTGATGATTGGCAGTTCTTCTCAAGCGGGGTAGAGGCCGGCAGAAGCTTTGGCGAGAACGTGCGTAGCATCCTCGAAAGTGAGTACACGATCTGGGCCGCGCTTATCGGATCCACCTTCACCACCTTGGCCACGCACGGAACCGATCAGGACATGGTTCAGCGCATGCTCACAGCAAAGGACCACCACCGCAGCAGGCTCTCGCTCATCCTGTCGGGATTGGCTGATCTCCCGCTGGTCATGGCGTTTCTCTTTGTCGGAATGCTTCTTTGGGCCCTTTACCAGGAGCCTGGCAAGAACGCTCCCTTCGCCTATTACATCGTTCACCAACTTCCCCCCGGAGTGCGTGGAGTGCTTGTCGCCGGCATTTTCGCTACAGCGATGGGATCATTGAGCACGGCGCTCAACGCTCTCGCGACAAGCTTCACCGAAGATTGGTATCGCCCGTATATCAAAAAAGACGCCTCCCAAGCCCAGATTGTCCGCGCCGCCAGGGTGAGCACGGTCGTCTTCTCGGTTTTGCTGATTCTCATTGGATCAGCGACCGCCTACGCGAAAATCGTTTTGAATGCTCGGATCATTCCCATCGTGCTCGGGATTTTTGGATATACCTACGGCTCCCTGCTGGGGGTGTTCCTGGTAGGTCTGCTTACCAAGCGGCGAGGCAGCGAAGCGGGAAATCTTTTCGCCATGATGTGCGGCTTCCTGGTGGTCGCAGTTCTCAGCGGGCTTCACAATGATCTTTGGATTCTTCTCCATCCGAATATCGCCGGAAGTGGGCACCAAGCACTCTGGGCGCCGCCTTGGCTGCCACGCATCGAGTTTCCTTGGCGGATCGCGTTTGGGGCTGTCGTGACCTTCGCTGTGGCCGTTTGCTTCAAAACTCCCGAGCCACAGGTTCGTTCAGCGGAAGAATACCTCGCCCGCTCCACCCGCATGGACTCTTGACTGGGCCGCTCGTCAAGCGTTTTGGCCGAAAATCGTGAAATTTTCTCTGGACCGTTCGACCCTTTTTTCTTGAGTGGCCGCGGGAGGATTTCTACTCTCGCGCCGCTTGCGGCAGAAGAAGACAAGCGTGTTGTGAACAACTTGTGAAGATGTTGAATCCCCCGATTCAATGTAAAGGAGCGTGCGTGTCAGGCCGGACCGACAAGGTATGGCGAGGTGCGGAGCAGGGCCCAGACAACCGTTCTGTACAAATTCTTACAAGCTGCTACCAGTGAACGAATTATATTGAACTCTTTCGACAGAATCCCTGAAAAGAACTTGGCGCATGCGTCGTTTTCAGCTGTTCTAAGAAAACTCAAACTGACGGGTTTGGCTACGGGGGCTGGCTGGAAATCTCGTGCATAACTTTCTATGACATTGAATTGCGGAACCATATGGGCGTCGGTTTCCGAGGTGATCCGCCAGCGGATCAGTTCCGACGGATATGAACGTTGGTTTCAGGGGGTAGATGTTGTTTCCGACGACGGGCTCAAGCTCGTCTTTCGGGTGCCGAATCCGATCCATCAGTTCTTTATTGAGAGCAACTACTTGCGCCTCGTGCAGGATGCTGCCCAGGAAGTTCTGCGCAGTCCGCGCAAGATCCAATTTGTCGCTCCAGGAGCTACCGAAAGCGATGGGTCGACGTTTTCCTCGGCAGGCGTTGACCACCCGCCGTCGCGCGGCATGGTTCCCGATCGATCCCATCCCCAGGGCAGTTCGGGGATGAACCCGCGAAACACTTTTGAGACCTTCGTCGTCGGATCGAATAGCCAATTTGCGCACGGTGCGGCCATTGCCGTGGCAAAATCTCCGGCCAAGAGCTACAACCCTCTTTTCGTCTACGGAGGGAGCGGATTGGGCAAGACGCACTTGCTGCAGGCTATCGGCCATTACGTCATCAACAACCAGAAGTCCTCTCGGGTCGTTTACCTTTCCAGCGAGCAATTCACCAACGAGTTCATCGATGCGATTCAGCACGGGACTTTGGTCAAGTTCCGCAAGAAGTACCGCTATGCGGACATTTTGATGATCGATGATATCCAGTTTCTCGCGGGCAAGGAACGGTCGCAGGAGGAGTTCTTTCATACGTTCAACACCCTGCATGACGGTCACAAGCAAATCGTTCTTTCGAGCGATCGTCCGGCCAGCGAGATCGAGAAGCTCGAACAAAGGCTGGTGTCCCGATTCGAATGGGGCATGACCGCAGAGTTGCAGCCTCCCGACATCGAGACACGCATCGCCATTCTCAAGAAAAAGGCGGAGAGTTTGAATATTGCCCTCGAGCCTTGGGTGATTGAATTTCTGGCCGACCGCATCCGCAACAACGTGCGGCGCCTGGAGGGAGCGCTCATGCGCGTGGCCTCCTACAAGTCGCTCAGCGATCGCGAAATCACCCGGGAGGTCATCGAAAATCTGCTGCGTGATATTTTCCAGGAGCAAGCACGTCGTGCCGTCACGATCGAGCAGATCCAGCGCAAAGTGGCCGAGCATTTCGATGTGCGTCTGGCCGACATGACCAGCAAGCGACGTCCTGCCAACATTGCTTTCCCGCGCCAGGTGGCCATGTTTCTTTCGCGCGAGCTGACCAATAGCTCGCTCAGTGACATTGGAGATGCCTTCGGGGGCAAAGACCACGGAACGGTCATTCATGCCTGCAAGTTGGTGAAGCGTCGTATTGAGGAGAATGAGCAGACGCGCCACATCATCCGCCTGCTCGACAGCCAGCTGCAACGCTAAACCAGCGTAAGGTCCAGTTGGAACACGACCTCGTCGAGAAACGCAACCTCCAGTGGTCTCCCCACGGTTGCGCTCGCGCGGGACTAATGTTTGACTTCGCCAGGGCGCCTCAATAAATGAGACCTTTTCAACAATGACATGAAGTTCGCAGTCACCAAAGAAGCTCTGCTGGAAGGCCTGCAACGCATTCAAAACGTCGTCAGCACCCGTTCGACACTGCCCGTTCTTACCAACGCACTGTTGGAAACCACCAAGACCGGCCTGCGCCTGACCACGACGGACCTGGAAGTTGCCATTCGCTGCGAGATCGTCGCCCAGATCGAAAAAGCCGGCGCGACCACGTTGCCGGCTCGCCGGCTCTCCGCCATCGTCCGCGAACTTCCTGCCTCCGAGATCAGCCTCGAGACCGACGCCAAGAACATTTCGACACTGCGCTGCGGTGCCAGCTTCTTTAAGATTTATGGCTTAGCTAAAGAGGAGTTCCCCGCCTTTCCCTCTTTTAAGGATGCCAAGACTTACACGATCAGGCAATCCGAACTCAAGGACGGGCTGCGCAGAACATCCTACGCTATTTCGGTAGACGAGACCCGTTACGTCCTCAACGGAATTCTTTTCTCGTTCAAGGAAAACAAGCTCACGCTGGTGGCGACGGACGGGCGGCGACTGGCGCTGTTTGACAGTGACCTGGAATTTCCGCGCAGCCACGAACGCGATTTCATCGTTCCTACGAAAGCTGTTACCGAGCTTCAGCGGATGCTGGGCGAAGACGGCGACATCCAGATATCTGTCGGCGAGAACCTCGTCTCCTTCGAGCAGAACGGCTCGCAGCTTGTGTCCAAGCTCGTCGAGGGAAACTATCCAAACTACCGGCAGGTCATCCCTGGCGAAGCGAAGGAACGCATTACCCTCGAGCGTGAATCCCTGCTCAACTGCGTGCGGCGGGTGTCTCTATTAAGCAATGACAAGACCAGCTCGGTCCGGCTGAATTTCTCTCGAAACAACCTGGATATCACCGCCAACACCCCGGAAGTGGGAGAGGCGCGGGAGGCATTGGCTGTCGTCTATCGGGGCCGCGATCTATCAATCGCCTTCAACCCTGAGTTTCTGATGGATCCGCTGCGAAACCTCTCCAACGATGAGGTCCACCTCGAGCTCATCGATGAAATGAGCCCCGGCGTCATCAAGATTAATACGCCATTTCTCTACGTCCTCATGCCGATGAGGGTGTCGGTTTGAACAAAGCGATTTTAAAAAGGGGGGACCACATCCCACCAATCCAAACGCGGAGCCATCGCGGAGCTGTCGCGACCGTGTCCCCACGGTCGTGGGTGCGATTCCGGCGGTGGGGGACACCGCCGCGACAACAAGACAGCGAGGCTTTTTGGAAGGTTTCTCGAGAGACGGATCCGCTTAACGTTCGATGAAGCCTGGCGGAAGCTCGGGTTGCGTGGAGACTTCATCGAGCATCGAGGCTTCCTTGGAAGTTCCGATGATGCCCTTGTAAAAGAGTGCGGATGGCCGAAGAAGGCGACGCTTCGTTAAGGGCTCCATCCGCGACAAGCCGAACGGCGCCTTATATCCATGGTGCCACTCGTAATTGTCGACTAAGGTCCAAACGAAGTACCCGCGCACATCGTAGCCGTCGTCAATCGCCTCTTTGACCTCGAGCATGTGATTGAAAAGGTAACGAACACGTTTGACGTCCTTCGAAGTCGCGATGCCATTTTCCGTGATCACGATCGGCTTTCCATAGCGTTGGCCGAGGGTCTGGATCTGTCTGTAAAGTGACCGCGGCTGAATGACCCAGCCGAGCAGGCTGTAGTTGCGCCCGCGGCGTGCCTTCAGGGCGAGCAGGGCGGTGAAGTCGGCATACTCGCTGTAGTAGTAGTTGAAGCCAATCAAGTCACAGACATCGTAGGTGCGATCGAGGTAAGTAAGATTGAGGCGTTGCATGAAATTAAAGTAAGCGCGGGTCGGATCCCACAGTCCCCAATACCAATAAGGTTGCGCGGTTACGCTCAGGACCAATGCATCCTTGCGGTTCTCTCGGATGATCTCCGCCGCTTTTCGAAATCCCCAGACGCTGTGCTGCATTGCCGCGCCCAGCTTCCGGAAATCGAGCAAAAGTCCCGGTGGCCATGTGGCGCTGACGTAGCCGAGCGCGAGGTCTCCATTGGCCTCGTTCTGCGGCGCAAACACCCTCACGTAAGGCGCCATCGCCTTGGTGATCTTCCCGACATAGAGCGGCCAGCGTTCTCGATAGAGCGGGTGCAACCAGCGCGACCGGCCCGCTTTCCCTTCCGTGACCATCCAGCTTGGAAACGTAAAATGCCAAAGCGTCACGACCGGCTCGATGCCGGCTGCCTTCAGCTTCCTGGCCATCTCGACATAGCGGCGAATGGCAGCCTCGTTGTATCGACCCGGCTGCGGCTCGACGCGGGCCCACTCGATGCTGAATCGATAATGGTTCACTCCAATCTGCCTCAAGGCTTCCAGGTCTTTGTCAAAATGGCTCCAACTGAACTCGGCGTTGTCGCCTTTCGGCGGCACTCGTTTTGCCTCGGCGAAAAGATCCCAATCCGTTTTGAAATAATTCGGCGAGTCAGGTCGCTCGCCGCGATCCTCGGTCTGAAATGCGCTCGATGAAATTCCCCACCAGAATGGCCCCGTGTTGGGCGGCTTCGATTCGTCTTTCCTCACGATGCGTGGGGCCGGCGGAGGCGTAATGCATCCGCCAAGCATCACCGCGCAAAAACACGCGAGCAACCGAGCCTTTGAAATTCACAGGCCGCCTCTACCTTGCTTGGCGCCCGAGGTAAACCCGAAAGTCGCGTCCAGGACAGCTCGGGCAAACCGCCCCGCTGTGGGTTCATGCGACTTGCGTGGACCGGCCACATTGAGTGCCCGAACTGAATGGTGGCGCAGAAATTTCCGCAGGAGAGTGGCGCCCTCGGAAACCGTCAAGGTCTCTGCGGCGAGGTGCAGCACGGGTTTGTGGAACTTCTTGCAGGCTTCCCACGTCTTCGAAGAGCCGCCGAAAAGTTTGGGGGATTGCGAGAAGATCACGGTCGCGTCGCTATCCCGAACATTCCATTCAGTTCGCTGGGCAGGGCGCGCCAGAGGCGTCTCGCGCAACTTGTAGCGTTTTGGAATCTTTCCGTCCTCCGCAAGCCGCCCCCGAGGACACCAACCCGCGTGCTCAAACCCGCGCCGAAGAGCCCAGGCAAGACAAACACGATCGACTCCCGCCTGTCCTCCGCTGACGATGCAGAACGCCTTGCCCACGACCCCCAACCGTGCCATCGTTCTGCTCCCCTGTCGCCAGCATAGCACAGCGGTAGTGCAACTGATTTGTAATCAGTAGGTCCCCGGTTCGAATCCGGGTGCTGGCTTGTTGGATTTTGAATTAGTTGCGACATCTCTCCAGATCATCCTCAAAAACAGGCGTGCCGTTTTCGTGCCGTTTTTTGCGGCCACACACGTTCAACCGCGCGAGGTAGCTTGCTGGCCTCACTGACCGCTTATACAATTCTTGGTATGAGAAAATCGCTCTTCTCTCTCGCGGCTTTGCTCTTGCTCGCAGGGACTTCGTGGGCCGATTCTTACCGTGTCCACTACTCGATTCGTGGTTCTGGCCGCGATATCACCGTCCAAGCGGAGTCATCGAGCGAAGCTCGTCGCGTCGTCATGGAGATGTTTGCCGGTGCGATCGTCACGGGCGTTCACAGCGTCAAATAGCGCCTTCCCAACACTTCCCGTCCTGACGACTCATGGAAAACCAGAAGCCGAACCCTCCGGAATTGCCTCATTCCATTTACGCTCAAATGGAGAGTCCCACTAAGGATGAGGTTGAATTTGAGACGCTGGTCGGTCGACTGGTGTTTATCCTTCAGGACGTAGAGCAGGCCATCCGCTTCTGCGAATCAATAGTATTCAACCCGCAAGGCGCTCAAATCTCGACTGACGTCTTCCGGAGCGATAAGCGCTCCCTCGGACAGCTCGTAGAAAAGCTCAAACAGAAAACTTCTCTCGATGGTGGTTTTCAATCCACGTTGAAAGCGTTTGTGGACAACCGGAACGATTTGATTCACCGGGCCTTTGAACAACCATGGTGGAAGGCAGCAAAGAATCAAGAGCAGTTTGCGGATGCCTTTACGTTCCTGAAGCAGCTGATCGATCAAGCAGCGACCGTTAAGCTGACCTTCGAAGCCGTCATTTTCGACTATATGCAGAAAAGCTATGGTATCGATGAGGACAACGAGGCGCTTGAGCCGTTTAAGAAAAGTGGCTACCTAGATGCGGTGAAAGCTCACTTAGAGTTTTCGCAAGCCGCCATACAACGAACGGATCCTCAGACGTAGCCAAGACGCGCTTCGTCGCTCCGGGCTCGCTTAGCAATCGCGAGGAATTCTCGCGTGGAATCTCGCACTCTCCGAGCAATCGCTTCTGGTTCCGAGGGTGGTCGCATTTATCGTGATCGGACTCATGGCTACATTCGTTTCACCAGTCGTTCCGCTCATCCTCTGCTGCATGTTCATTCCCTTTGATCAGGTGCTTGAGAGACGATCCGACTGGTCCACCGGGCGATCCACCCAGCGATCTAAAATCTCCATCTCCTGAACGCGACGATTGACGAAGCCTTGGTTCACTCGACCACCGGCTTTATTCCACGAAGGCATTCGACGCTCGATGTTGGCGATATTCCCGCCAGAGCTCAAAATGAGTCTCGCGCCGCACCAGTATTGAAATCGAAACCGGTCAGCGCGCCGTCTTTTGCAGCGATTTCGAGGTCGAGCTTCTCATCGAGTAGCGTCCTTGGCGATCAATTCGGTTTCGATCGATTTCAAACGCGCCGACAACTTCCCGCCGACCTTGAGTGCGTTCTGTGCCGTGCGCACCTTCTCGGCTAACGCGCGAGCAGTTTTCGCGTCGGAAATGGCGGGGAGATCCTTTTCGATTTCCGCGACCAGATCGCAGTCGGAAGCATAGTCCGCCGCCATGGGTTTGAGTTCATTGATCCAGCTCTCGGAGTCGGGAAGTTTGGCACTGAGGAACGAACTGAAAATTGCGCTGGCGTTTTTGACATCCCCCATCGCCCAATCGTGCACGGCGAAGCAAAGGAGACCGAAGGCTTCGTAGTTTTCGTTTGAATACAATCTGGTGATCGAAGCGAGGATCGGTTTATCCGGTTTGGCGAGCCACTTACTTGCTTCAACAAAGAAGCTCGCGAGGAGAAGATCTTTTTCCGCTATGGAGTAGGGCCCATCTTTGGCGAGCGCGTCGAAACGGCTGGCAGCCTCCTTCGGTTCGCCCGCGACGAGCGCGGCAAGGGCCCCATTCATGCGGATCCAGTTCTTAATCGGCTGTTGATCGCCGGAGAGGCTCGCAAGGCGGTCGAATTCGGTAAGTGCTTTTGCGGCTTGGCGCTGACCGAGCAATCGCACGGCACTTTGAAATTCCTGCCACAACTGCGCTTCAGAATGGCGGGCCGATGCTACGCTCGCCCAATAGCGGGCCGATGCCGGGTTCTTGAACGGGTCACCAAAGATCTCGCCGTAGAACACGTATATGCCCGCTGCGATAAAGATGCTCAGGAAGCCGAGGCTAAGGATTGCTGAAGCATTCTCCGTGGCTTGTGTTTCAATCAGCAGCCGCTCCTTCGCTTTGTAGGGCCGCTTGCTGCGCTCGAGCAGCTTGGTTCGAGCGTAAGAGAGATGCTCAATGAGCTCGGGATAGGAAGCGTACCGCTCGGCGGGATCCTTGGCGAGCATGCGGTTGATCACATTAGCCGTTTCACTTGAGACGTGCGGTGCAAAAGCCCGCAGGCCTATCGGCCGGCTCATGAGCTGCTTTAGGGCGACCGTGATTGCGCCGCCACCGACGTGGAGCGGTCGACCAGCCAGTGCGTGAAAGAGAGTTCCGCCAAGACTGTAGATGTCGCTGCGGAAATCCTCTGGCCGATCGTCCAGTTTCTCCGGGGCAATGTAGTAGGCCGTGCCCCAGATCTCGGCATGCGCGACCTCGTCCATGACGATCGCGAGGCCGAAATCGACAAGTTTGGCCGTATCAGGGTCCGAGAAGAGAATATTTGCCGGTTTGATATCTCGATGGATGAGATTGTGTTCGAGAGCAGCATCGAGGCCTTCCGCGATCTGAATGCCAATTTGCAGCACCTGAGCTTCTGCGAGCCGCGGTTGAACGCTCATGAGATCAACCAAAGAGCCTTTCTCCGCGAGCTCCATGGCCAGGTAAAACTGACCTTGGTCTTCACCAAATGAGAAGACTTTGACGACATGTGGATGATTGATCGAGGCGGTGATGCGCGCTTCCCGCTCGAGTGTGGCGCACTCCTCGGCGTTGGCGCTGCATTCCTTCTTCAGGATCTTGAGAGCTACCTCGCGATTCAGATTACGGTCCACGGCCTTGTAGACTGAGCCCATCCCTCCTTCGCCAAGGAGTTCCAGCAGCCGATAGTTGTTGAACTGCCGGTGGACACGCAATCTTTGCCTACAATTCGGGCAACGAAATTGCGACAAAGGAGGTTGATCGGTCACATCCATCAATGCCTCGCAGACCGAGCAAGCCTCGATCACTCGACCTGGGTCGATGCCGGCGTGAATCGCGGCTTCCTCAGAGACCGGAGAAGTTTCCATGAGATCGCCCGGATCCAATGTCCCCGAGCCATGCATCTCCTCTCCCTGGCTTTCCTCGGTCCGGCCCCGGCGCTCACCGGAACTTTCCTCTTTTAACATTGGTCAAGAGATGGATGAGTAATGCGGGCTACTATCCAGTGCTGGTGATTTTTTCGCAAAGAAATTCGCCCGCTTCCGAGCCCGGGCAGCGGATCTTCAGCGTTTCTCCTGGAACCGCCGGCAATCGCCTTGATCGCTGGTTGGCAGAGTGTTTGCCGGCCGTTTCCCGCGCGCGGATCCAGGCGGTGATTCGTTCCAGTGGCGTGCTGCTCAATGGCGCCCCGGCGAAGGCCTCACACATCGTGCGCGCTGATGATGAGATTGTCTGGCGCCAACCGGCGGTCACCCCAGAAGGTGAAGAACTATGACCACTTTTAGACTTGAGAAATCAACCGCCAGCACCCGCGCGCTGGCCAAGTTCAACGTCCTTGACGACCAGAACGCGATCTGCGGCGTAATCAGCGTGAAGCCCAGCGCAGAGAACGATTTCCTCGCGCATTGGAAAGGCCACACACCATCGTCTTCGCCAAAGAAGGCCGCCAACGCCAAGCAAGACCGCTCGTTCCTAAGCGGGGCTACATGTTGCTGGTCTAGACGCATAGTTCTTGAACTTGGTCTATTTTAGCCACCTGAGGGTATGTATTGTCGCTCCGCTCATAACTACTTCATTCTTGCAACTAGATAAAAAACAACACTCCTAAGGATGGTTGATTTGAATCGGCGAATCAGTGACAGCTCAAACGGAGTTCGAAAAGACTATCCTCCCTCGCATCCTCGCGACTTATGAGGCAGGCCGCCTCGTACCCTTCATTGGGTCCGGAATGAGTGCGGGCGTCTGCACGGACTGGTCCCTCCTTGTGCATCGACTCGAGCTCGCAGCGCAGATGACGCGGCAGGACGATGAAGCGCGCGACGCTCTCATCCGTAGAGCTAATAGTGCCGTCCGCGCGCTCCGCGCGCGCGAACCGGGCACCTTCGAACGAGAGCTCGCGGCGGCACTCATCACCGCGCCCGATGCGCAGCCGGCCGTGCCGCCGCAGACGACGACGTTGGTCCGGTTGTGGTGGCCGTTGGTGCTGTCGACCAACTACGACAACTGTTACGCCACGGCTTTCCAGCATCGCTTTCCGGACGCCCAGCTAGCCATCGTTGGTAGATCTAGCGAAGACTGCCAGCGCATTCTGAACTCTTTGTCCATGCCTGGGCGGCCGTTGCTTTGGGCGCTGCAAGGCTATCTGGACGTACCTCATCGAGGGCGGCCGACACGCCTGGGTGATGCCGATCTCCGCAAGGAGTTGGTGGTGGGTCATGAGGAGTATCGGCGCGTGACGTATCGTGACCTGCACTTTCGGCGGGCTTTCGCCGAGGTCTTCCGCCATCGCTCGCTCTTGTTCCTGGGTTCCGGAATCCAGGAGACCTATCTGCAGGAGTTATTCGGCGAAGTGCTTGAGCAGTATGGGCCGACCACCCGGCCGCACTATGCCTTTCTGCCGGAAGGCGAGGTCGATCCGGACTTCATGCTCGCGCGCTTCCAAATTGTGGTCGTCCAGTACGCGAAAGAAGCCCACGAAGAGGTTCGCCTCCGGTTGGACGCGCTTGCTGACGCGGTTAGCGAGTCGCCGCGCGCACCGGTGGCATGGAGCTGGGGGCGTATCGCACGAAGTGGGCAGCGCTGGGATAGCATTCCGGACCTCGAGATCGTCCGCGGTCCCCTGCCCGGACCGTCGAGCCCCGCAGCAAGCGTTGAAGAGTGCCTTGCGGTGAGTGCGGGCGGCAACGGAAGGGCGTTCTTCTTCTCCGCCGGAATCCGCGCGGCAATGGCAAGCTGGGGCGTGCCGAATGGAGCGCAGCCCGACTTCGTCTCCAAATACCTCGGGATGTATGAGGATAAGCGCGTCTACGCGGTGCGCGCGCGGCGTCCGGGAGCAGACGAGCGCAGTTTGGAGGACATCTTTCAAGCCGCCCTCGCGCTTTTCGGTCACGTGCAGGATCGGTATCGCTGCATCCGCATGCAGCTTCTGGCTACGGGCGGACGCGACAAGATCGACGTCCCTCAGGCCAAATGGCAGGTGCGCTGGTACCCGGAGCGCTTCTCGCTTATCCAGATTGTGCGCGCTTGGGCGAAGTGGCGTAGAGACGATGGCAACCCTAACTGCCGACTTGCGCTCTACCTCGTGCAGGAAGCCGTCTATCAAGACATAGCGAGCGGCCGCATCGATATGCTCGAGCTGTTGAGCTGCCAGGACATACGCTTCTTCGTCGAAGTTGCAACGGACCGAGGCGAGGTCGAGCGAAGGCTCTTCCAAAGCCTGCCCGACAGGTCACTAGGCGACATCATGCGTGATGTGCAGCTTTCGCCGGAGCACTGGACGTTCGAACTTACGCCCCCAGCAAGCCTCGATGAGCCACCGATCCGCCTGCTGAGTGAAAACCTAGACCTCACGCTTGCGGCACTTGGGGTCGTCCCGGGAAGCACCCTGCACTTCCGCCGAGACGGTCTGGTAGCGCGTCAGGTTGAGTTGTAGGGTGTTCCCAGCAGTCCCTCTATTTAGCCCCAACGTAGCGAAGCCTCAAATTTCGGCAAATGTAGGCGAAACCAGGGCCTGCCGCCTTGTTCCTTTTTCCCACGAATTTCGCTTGCCCGGCGCAGAACCAGCGCAACGGCCGGCGTAGGTCCACTGGCGGACATCGTATAGCGTGAGGTAGATCACACACGTCGTCGCTCCGAGCGCGGTCAATCCACAGATTGACGATAAGCTTAACGTACGCTACTTAGAATTATTGTAACAATACTTCATTCGCCTGATCCTTTCCGTGATCGTGATTTAGAAATTATTAATTATTTATTTTTAAAATTAATATAAATAATTTTGTTTATAATATGTTTAAATAATAATTTATATTTATAAAAAGTTCTAAAATAACGATCAAAGTGTATTTTCGAGTAACTCGTCATTGAGAAATCGTACAATACATCAAATAAGTAGAAACGCGTTGAAGCTTGATATCATTCCCCGCCTGGATTACAGAAAACAGCGTCAAATTGAAATCTAAAAATTAATTTTAATAAATTTTTATGTTGCCTATGGCTTAGTAAGTTCTCGAAAGAAGCGTGGTAACTGAGGTTAAAGCAAGCACAGGTACGACACCTTGTGAACAAAGAACTTGAACGGCAGCCCTCTGCTTAGTCCGTCAAAAACTTATTTGTGAAAACGGAATCACGTCACATTGCTCGCCTATTTGAGAAGATAGAAGACCATTCCAGGGATTCTAAGATCCAAGCGGAAAGATTTATTTTTTGACTAACCTCTCATTTTATAGTTCGAGCATTAAGAGGAGCCGTAATTTGATATTTCGGTGGACGTTTATGCGAATGGATCGGCGTTATGTTCCACAATTTAATCGCTTTTTATTTTATTATTATTTTTTTATTTTTTTGGCTGCGGCTGGCATCGAATTGATCATTGCTAATCAGGTAGGCATCGAACGCTCGAACTGCTCCCACGTATCACCTAACAAGCCATTCGCGCCCATACCGCCGAAGAGCACCGTCCGTTGGCGAGCACTGTCGTAAGCCATACCGTGGCCAAAGCGGGGAGCGGGCCCTATGTTCTGCCGCTGGGTCCAGTATTCTCCGTCCCATGTCCAGGTATCGCGAAACAACTGGCCTGGGCCAAATAACCTCTTGCCACCAAAAAGAACTACACGGTCACGCACAGAATCGTAAACAATCTTATGGCCGTTTCGGCCCTCCGGCCCCGAATCCTCTTCCTGTATCCATTCTAAGCCGTTCCAACTCCAAGTGTCATCGAGGTATAATTCCATGCCGCTTCCTGCGAAGAATCGTGGCGCCCCCAAAGAGAAGAACGCGTTGCCGCTTGCTATCATATGCCATCGAGTGGAACATCCGTTAGATGAATTTATATTATTAATTAAAAAATTAATAAATTTTATAAGCGCCGAGTGATGCGACCGCTCGTCGGCGACTTGTGGACCCCTCGGCGACCCATGCCAACTCCTACGTGTCCAGCAGGCTCTATCCTCTTGCAGGGCAGTCAACCGGAGACGTTCCGCCGAACATGGGCGCACAAGCCGCTGGACTCGGTGAGTGCTATCGGTACCGCCGAGCGCCTATGGAGGGCTCTGCTTCGACGCCGGAAGGGTACCTCAAAGGCGCGCAACCGGTCAGCAGTATGCTGGCGATCTTGTCGAAGGCCGGAGCTTCTCCGCAGGAGTTCGCCAGAGTACTCATTTCGACGGCCGCTCGCCGATCTTCGCGTTACCTCAGCACGAAGAGAACGCGCGAACTGTGGGCGACATCGCACTCGATTGCAAATCCATCGCGTGCCATTGGACCAATGTCCTGTTTCTGAGTCGCCACAAAACAACGGCACCACACCTCCCTTTTGAGGATGGCTACTTCGATCTTATTTATCCAGGGAGTTGCGCCATTAGGCTAGCGTAGCGTCCATCCGTCTGGGGACCATTCGATTCGGATGGGCGCTTCCGAGGAGAGAACCCTCGTTCCGTGTTGCAACTAATGTGCACTGAAGCCAATAACACCGGTCAATGATCGAACACATGAGAGAGGACCCAACCGACCATTTGCGCCCCCAAGTTCCTCGCTTCTGGTCACGAGAGCGAGCGCTTGCGTCGCAAGGGTGTTACGCATTCAGCCAGCTGATATCACCATAATAACCTGTTACTAAGATTGTTATTGACATTACAGCGCCCTGATTTCTAATCAGTAGATACCGGTTCGAAACCGGGTGCTGGCTCGCTCTTCTCTAAATGATCTGACGGTTTCGACGGACGTTCGGGCGTAGTTTTGCGCGACACCTATGCGTATTCGAATCCATTCGCCAAATGCGCGAGTGCCAAATTCGCCCCCCGAGAAAACAGAACTGCGTTATCACACCGCCTCGCAATCGGGGCAGCTCCTGCCCGAGTTGCGCGACGATCCCCGGAGCTCTGAGCACATTCTGGATTAGCGATTCCGATTGCGTATCAGAGCGTTTGCACTGTCGGCCGCACGATGATCTCGTTGACATCGACATCGGCCGGCTGCTCGATGGCAAAGGCGACGGCTCTGGCAATGGCATCGGCTTCAATCGCGTTCTCCGCGAGCGGTTTGATCCCCTCCGCGGTGCCGGCATCGGTGACATGATTGATTAGTTCGCTCTTCACCGCGCCGGGGGTGATGATGGTGCTGCGAATAGTCGGCCCAGACTCCTGCCGAAAGCCCTCTGCGATGGCCCGCACGGCGAATTTCGTACCGCAATACACCGCGCCACCAGGAAATACGACATGCCCGGCGACCGATGAGACGGTAACCAAATGGCCGCTCTTCTGAGCCTGGAAGCGCGGCAGCGCTGCGGCGATTCCATAAAGCACGCCCTTGATATTCACATCGACCATTCGTTCCCATTCGTCGACTTTGTTGGCTGCCAGCGGCGATAGTGGCATCAGCCCGGCATTATTGATAAACACATCGAGCCGGCCGTAATTCTTGGCGGTTGCTTCCGCAAACGCTTCGACCTCGTCGCGCTTCGTCACGTCCACGGCCTGCGCGAACGCTTGGCCTCCGGCGGCTACGATCTCACCGACAATCTTGTCCAAATGGCCTTGGCGACGTGCACCGAGCGCGACCTTTGCGCCCTGCGCTGCGAGACGCCGGGCGATTGCTTCGCCGATGCCACTGCTGGCCCCCGTAATCGCGATGACCTTGTCCTTGATGTTTGTATTCATTTCTTTAGGTCTCCTGCGAAAGATTTTGGGTTTTCATCACCTCCATCTTCTCTCAAGTCGGGTTCCCCGTTCAACTTCTCAAATCGCTGTTTTGGACAAGAGTGGTCGATCATCAGGATGTGGTTCTATTTGATCTCTAGAAGGACGAATAATCTTTCAGTGCCGATTGTTGCCAAAACCAGCAGCAGGTAAACGAGCGGCGATAGCGTTCGCAGCTTGGGTGATACGCAGCGGTCTGCACGCGTTCGCACACTCCGACAGCGTCCACGATGACCCAGGGCGAAGTGGGACGCCTACCTGTTTTTCTCGTGAAGCGGTAGCGTCTATCACAAACCGCGATTTCAAGGAAATCAGGGTCAAGCCTGATCGGCTATACGTTCGGAACGCTTCGGCAATCGCGGCCAATGAGTTATACTGTTCTTTTGACAGCACGCGTAGGTTCAAGGTTTACATCTCGAAGCATCCATGAGTGATAAAAGCGAAAGCGAATCTGAGACCCAGCCAGTACATGTGATCGAAGCCATTCCGGTGGCCGGTGATCACGAAGTTGGGCAACGTGAGATCGAATCCGAGAGCATTCCTACGCCTGGGCACTTGCGTGTCGACCGCGAGCTTGGCCATGGCGGCATGGGTCGTGTGCATCCTGCGACAGATCGCAACTTGCTGCGCCGGGTCGCCCTCAAGTGGCTCGACAAGGAGCTTGCCCGCGAGCCGATGTATCGCGATGGCTTCATCGCGGAAGCTCAAATCACCGGACAGCTCGAGCATCCCAATATCCTCCCGGTGCACGAGCTGGCCATTTCTAGCACGGGTATTCCTTACTTCACCATGAAGCTCGTGGAGGGTATCGGACTCGACAAATGGCTTCGAGAGCCGACTCGCCGACCGGGATCTCGAGAACGCTTGCCGGATGGCCTCGACATTTTCCTGAGGGTCTGCGACGCGGTGGCCTATGCGCACCATCGCGGCGTGGTGCATCGTGACCTGAAGCCGGAAAACATCATGCTGGCGTCTTTTGGTCAGGTCTACGTCATTGATTGGGGTCTCGCCCGGTTGACGAAAACACGGCCCGCATCGGGCGATTTTTCCCAAATGGAAGCTCAGGGAGAGGTCGGTGCGCCCGCCTACATGTCGCCGGAACAGGCTCGGGGAAACCCAGCCGATATGGACGAAAGAAGCGACGTTTTCGGCCTGGGCGCAATCCTCTATGAAATCGTTTCTGGTCAGCTGCCCTACGGGAACGTTTACAATTCCGATCTGGTCGTGGAAAAAGCGCGCCGCGGCGAAGTGATCCCGATTGACAGATTTGCTGAGCGATATGGGATCCCCAAGCGCCTGCGAGAGATCGTGAACAAGGCCATCGCGCCGCTGCCTGCCGAGCGTTATCAAAGCGTGCTGGATTTGCAGCAAGACCTGCGTGAGTTTCTGCGTGGCGGCTTGCATTTGCCTCACAAGACCTTCGCGCCGGGAAGCCTAATCATTCGTGAGGGCGATCGAGGCGACAGCGCGTACATGATCGTGAGCGGTCAGTGTCGAGCTTTCCGAACGATCGATGATGCTGCCCGAGGAGGTTCCGGGCAAGAAACCTTGGCGATGATGAAAGCGGGGGACGTGTTCGGCGAAATGGCCTTGATTCTCGATGAGCCACGGGCCGCGAATGTGGAAGCCGTGGATCAGGTGACCGTGCTCGTTCTCGACAAGAAGACCATGGCGGAAGGACTTGGCGAAGGTGGATGGGCGGGTTCCTTGGTGCACGCCCTGGCTCAGCGCTTTCGCGACCTCGAGCAACAAGTGCGCGCTTCAGGGATCCGGCGCGGCTAGGCGCTGCGAGGAAGACCGCGCCATCGATCTGCGGAGACACCATGACGCCTCCGGGATCGTATCACAAACATCACGCGGGGCGAACTCCCAAAAGGAAAGCACATCTTCAGTCGCGACTTTCAGACAAGGTAAGGCCTTGTTGGCGTCCCTGAAAACATGCTAGCAATTGCCGCCCGTCGGTCGTTTGGTCGCCTTGCGAAAGCCTGTGGTGCACGGCTGCATCCAGGGTAAGGTAAGTTTATACAACGATCGCTTGTGAAAGATGACATAAACGGATGTGTAGTTCGTAAGGTTTCGAAGATCCTTGAGGAGGAACCTCGCCTTGAGGCCGTTGCGCTCAGTGAAGACCGGCAGAAGCTCTCGATTGCGACGCTTGGACCGGACAACGATCATCGGCTGGCAGATCGTGTCTCGCAGGCAGTCTCCGCAGCTCTGCCGGATTGCGGTCATTTGACGGGAGAGGGTGCTTGTGCAGTCTGCGGCGAAAGACCGGGAATGCAGGTCGGCAGTTCTCGCGTGGTCGTCAAAGACGTGCTTGGCACTACACTCATTGAAAAGCAGACGTGTTCCACCGCGATTTCGTTTTGGAAGTGGATCGTCCTCAAGTGGCCCAAGTACGCACCCAGGGAACACAAGCCGTTCGCACACGAAGACGATGAATGGAAACGCTTGGCTCTGCTGGCCGCAGGCTGCCTTGTTCTAGGCATTCTCGGCGCGGTGATGGATAGCTTGAATCATGAGATCGCGCTGATGCTTTATGTCGGCGCCTATCTTTGCGGTGGATGGGACGCCGCTTTCGATGCTTGGAAGCGCGTTCGCCAGGCGCATCTGGATGTGCATTTTCTGATGCTTGCCGTGGCTGGCGGCGCTGCCCTGATCGGAGCGTGGCGTGAGGGAGCGCTGCTTCTCTTCCTGTTTTCGGCCTCCGGAGCGATGGAGCACTACGCAATGGGGCGGACACGGCGAGAGATCAGTGCGCTCTTCCGCGGTGCACCTAGAACTGCCCGCGTCCTTCGGGGCAATTCCGAGCAACAAATCGCGGTCGAGTCCCTCGAAAGCGGAATGAGGGTGATCGTTACCTCAGGCGAGCAGGTTCCCGCGGATCTTGAAATCCTTAAGGGCGAAACTGCATGCGACGAGTCAAGCATCACTGGTGAATCGGTGCCAGTTCGCAAGGAACCGGGAGACGTTGTCCTTTCCGGCACCATGAATTTATGGGGAGTCATCGAGGGTCGCGTGCTGCGAAAGGCTAGCGAGAGCGCTCTGCAAAGAATAATCAACCTCATTCAAGAAGCTCAGGAGATGAAGGCGCCCTCCCAAAAGTTCACCGATAAGTTTGGGACAGGATACACTTGGGCAATTTTGACGCTTTGCACGCTGATGTTTTTCGTTTGGTGGATCGCCTTTGATCTCCCACCCTTTCTGCAAGAAGGCGGGCAAGTAAGTGCCTTCTATCGCGCCATGACGCTCCTGGTCGTCGCCTCGCCTTGCGCCTTAGTGCTGTCGGTACCTTCTTCAATCCTAGCTGCAATTGCCTCGGCCGCGCGGCGGGGCGTGTTGTTCCGCGGAGGAGCTGCGGTCGAGACGCTTGCCAATGTCAACGTCGTTGCCCTGGACAAGACGGGAACTTTGACTACCGGTGAGCTTGCCCTCCAATCTCTCGAGTGCCTTCGTGGAGACGAAAACCGTCTGAAGCAGATTGCCTGCACCCTCGCCCGTCTCTCGCAGCATCCCCTTTCCCGCGCGATCCGCAAAATGGCGTACCAGTGGAGAGTGGAGACCACTAGCGATGTGGCCGAATTTGAAACCATCCCCGGAAAGGGCTTGCGCGCCCGCATCGAGGGCAAGAACTACGCTCTCGGAAGCCGTGCTTTGCTTGGGAGGAATTCCCTCCCGACCGATGAATCGCGCTCACTCGGTGCGGAGGTCTGGGTTGCGGGTCCCGATCTTCTCGGACGAATGGTCTTCTACGATGAGGTGCGCGCCGGGGCTGCGAAGACCTTGCAAAAACTAAAAGGCATGGGCTTGCGAACCGTCATGCTAACGGGAGACCGCCGCGAGGTGGCGGAGCAAATCGCTCATGGCATTGACATCGGAGAGATTCGCGCCGGATTGCTGCCTGAACAGAAGGTGGAGGCTATTCAGGAGCTCAAGGAGCACGGAAAGACCAAGGTTGCGATGGTAGGCGACGGGGTGAACGATGCTCCCTGCATTGCCGCTGCTGACGTGGGAGTAGCCATGGGTGCGCGCGGTTCAGACGCCGCGCTGGAACAGGCAGAGGTCGTTCTTATGAACGATCGACTCGAAAACTTCATTTTGGCGCGAAGGTTGAGCGTTCGTTCACGCCGTATCATCTATCAAAACATCGTCGTCGCCCTTGGCGCCGTCGTTTTCATGATGTGCGCGGCTTCCCTCTTTCCAATCCCTCTCGCGCTCGGCGTGGGTGTGCACGAAGGCAGCACAGTAGTCGTCGTGCTCAACAGCCTGCGCTTATTGTTTACCTAGCTCGCTTGAGCGCAAAAGAACGCCCACGATCTCCTCCCACTCCGCTTCGAGAGAGCCCTCAAATGCGGGCCTTCCAGCCCGCGCATACCAATAACCTGCATTTCCGATGTCGCCTTCGCGTCGATGCAAATAGGCATGCACCCAGGCCGCATCCCGCGACTCGTCATCTTGAGCAGTCCGATGCGCTGACTCCCAGTTCCCTTGCGCATCCTGCCACATGGCGCGCAGCGGAACGCTCAAGCCAACCGGTTCCGTGCGGCTTCGGCGAATTTCATCAACTGTCATCCATGAACGATTACACTTTTCGCTAGAAATCAGGATTGTTTTTTGCCGAAGACATTGCGAATGACCTCCTCGATCGGCAATTCCGCCACGGTGAGATCCGCCACCGGCGCCCGATCAAGCACGAACCGGCAAACGTCCGCGACACTCGTGCGGGGAACTTCGATCTTCACGGACTCTGGCGTTCTCTCCAGAATCGAGCCCAAAGACCCAAAGTCTGCCGCCGTTGGCCGGGAAAATTTCACGTCAACAATTTTGCTGCCGGAGAACTGTTCGACAATGCCTTCGAGAGCTCCGTCGAACATGACGCGCCCGTGATCGATGAGGATGACCCGTTCGCAAAGCTCCTCGATGTCTTGCATGTAGTGACTGGTCAACAAGATCGTGGTGCGACTGGTCGCATTGTGGTGCTTAAGAAATTCGCGCACGGTCTTTTGGCTGACGACATCCAGGCCGATGGTGGGTTCATCAAGAAAGAGCACGCGCGGACCGTGGAGCAGCGCGGCGATGAGTTCCATTTTCATGCGCTGACCGAGACTAAGTTCGCGGACCATTACGTCGAGCTGATCGCGCGCATCGAGCAACTCGGTCAGCTCCCCCATTATTTTTTCGAAATCTTTCTTCGCGATTCCATAGATCACCCGGTTGAGTTCGAGCGACTCGCGTGCGGGAAGGTCCCACCAGAGCGCATTTTTTTGTCCCATCAAGAGGCTGATCTGGCGTTTCATGGCATCCTTGCGCTCCCACGGGATGTAACCCAACACACTGGCACTCCCCGACGTCGGGTAGAGCAGGCCGGAAAGCATTTTCAGGGTTGTCGTTTTCCCGGCGCCGTTGGGGCCAAGAAATCCCACGAATTCGCCTTCCTTAATCTGAAACGAGACATCGTCCACGGCTCGCGTGTCGACGTGCCTACGATGAAAAAGTCCCTTGAGTGCACCGAAAACGCCCCGCTCCTTCCGATACGTGCGAAACGTTTTGGTGAGTCCACGAAGCTCAATGGCGGTCATGATTCTTGCCCATGCGAGAGGATGCGAAGCTGCCTGATGGCCTCATACAGCACGATACCGGCTGCGGTCGCCAGATTTAAGCTGCGCGCTCCCTCCCGCATCGGAATCGTCAGGCAATGGCTGGCGTTCGTGGCAAGAAGGCTTTCG
This sequence comes from uncultured Verrucomicrobiae bacterium, assembly GCA_963824895.1. Classification (GTDB taxonomy): domain Bacteria; phylum Verrucomicrobiota; class Verrucomicrobiia; order Chthoniobacterales; family Terrimicrobiaceae; genus DASTFP01. The sequence continues at coordinate 92,043 of CAWGQS010000008.1, forward strand.
GGGAGACCTTTTGTCTCGCGTCCAAAGACGAGGTGATCATTCAGTTCGAAGCGCTGATCCCAATAGGCGCGACCGGTTTTCTTTGTGAAAAACAGGAACCGGACGCCGCCAGAGGCTGTCCGCAGCTCTTGAAACGATCGCCAGATGCGAACGTCGCATTGGTTCCAATAGTCCATTCCCGCGCGCCGCAGAAACTTGTCCTCCAGAGAGAACCCGAGAGGCTCGACGAGATGGAGGCAGGCGCCGGCGGCGACGCAGAGCCGCGCGATGTTCCCGGTGTTCGGAGGAATCTCTGGCTCAACCAAGACGATATGCAACACAGAGAAAAGATTACCACAACGAGGGCTGCCAGCGAATATCGGAGTCAAGGCCCTTTCGGCACCTGTTTCTCCAGTGCAGCTGCTCGACACGAAATGCGGTCTGCGGTCGGAGGACGTGATGAATCGGCGTTTTTCCGTGCTTTCTGGAAGAGACCTTGCCAATCTGGACTTGATGCTGGAGGTATCCCCGTATCGTTGTGAGCTGGAAAGGTAACGAGTCGAAATTCTCGCTGGGTCGACTTCCGCTTTTTTGGAAGTTTCACATTGCGGGATGTCTTCTGCTTTTTTTTAGCCTGTTTCCGCTGCGTCTTTTTCTGATTCCTTACGAGACAATGCTGCTGGGCTCGCTAAAGCAGCATGCTTACTACCTGTTGCTCTGTGACATCACCTGCTTCCTCCTGGCCATTGGTTTGCGCTACCTCTATCGGCTCGAGTATTTCCACCGCATCAGCAGGGTCACCCTGGCAGTAAACATTGTCTTCATTTCGGCCGCGCTCGCGCTCGTTGACATCGGCCTGACCTTTCCTGTTTTCAGCCTGGTCGAGCGACTGCGACACCACGCAAGTCCACACCTCTACATTGCATCGTCCATCTGGCCACGCTTCTGGTTCTTCTCAACGTGGAGCTTGTTATACTTCCTCATCAGAGCCTTTCAGGATGCACGCCGGGCCGACGCGTCGCTGCGGACGGCGGAAAATCGGCGTCGCGAGGCTGAGCTCCTCATGCTCCGCTCGCAAATCAATCCGCATTTCCTCTTCAACGCTCTCAATACCGTCCTGAGCGAATCCGACGGAAATCAACGGCTGACTCTGGTGGTCAGGGGGCTCTCGGACTATATGCGTTACGCTCTGGCGAACCGTCAAAACCTCTTCGTTCCCCTGGGCCAAGAGGCGGAAGCACTCGCCCGTTATGCGGACGTGGAGCAGGCAAGATTCGACGGTGGTCTTTCCATCGAAATCGCCGTTGATGCGAATACTCGAGAGCTGCCCGTGCCGGGGGTTTTCATGCAGCCACTGGTCGAAAACGCCATCAAGCATGGCCGCGAATCGTGCGAAGAAACGTTGCGCATCCTCGTCCAGGCGGAAATGGAACGCCGCACCCTTCACATCAAAGTGTCCAATTCCGGGTCGTGGGTTGCACCAACAACTCGTTCTACCGATCGACCGTCCGGTGCCGGACTCGCCATTCTGAGACGTCAGCTCGAGCTCCTCTATCCTGGACGATCGAAGTTCCGCATCGGTCCGCAAGATGGACGCGTGGTTGCAGAGATTCTGATCGACGACCCAGTGAAAGCGGCTAACGACGCCCAAGCAAGCCTTAGATACTCTCGTCAAGGATGACCTGGTCGACTCTGATTATCGATGACGAGCCGCCGGCTCGCAAACACCTCAGGCGATTGTTGGCCGAGCATCCCCAAATTGAGGTCGTCGGCGAAGCGTCGGGCGTCGTAGAGGCGGCTGAGATGTGCGATAGATTTCAGCCGGGTCTGTTGTTTCTCGATGTGCAAATGCCGCGCGCGACCGGTTTCGATCTTTTGCCTAAGCTGAACCCCGTTCCGAAGATCGTCTTTGTGACTGCGCATGAGGAATTCGCGCTCCGCGCCTTCGAGGTAAATGCCGTCGACTATCTCATGAAGCCGGTGTTCGCGGACCGGCTCGCTCTGGCGCTCAAGCGCGTCCTCTCGGGCTCAGGCTTAGATCCCGCTGCCGATGATCCCTTGGAAGCTGGCGACGCCATTTTCCTGCAGAGCGCCCGAACGCTGCGCATGGTCCCCCTGCGCCAAATCATCTGCATTATGGCCGAAGGAAATTACTCCACCGTAGTCCTAAGCGACGGCAAGGAGTTTCTTATTTATCGAACCTTGAATCAGTGGGAAAAGCGCCTGCCCAAAAGTCTGTTCGTTCGGCTGGATCGTTCGATTCTGGTTAACCTGACTCACTTGTTGGAGGTCAAGATCATCGATCGGGACGCGGGCCAATTGCATCTCACCGGTCGCAAGGAACCTTTGCTGCTCGGGCGCACAGCCATTAACCGCGTCCGGCTCTCGCTTCAGGAACGGCAGAGCTAAGAGAACCGGGAGTCACCCCCTTCGGGGCGCCCCGGATGCCAACTTCGGAGAGAACTTCGCCGGATTGGAATAAGAGAATTTTCGCCGAGTGCAAGCTCTGCGACTCAGCTGCGAATCCTTAGCGAGACAAAGCTATGAATAGACGCAGAAAGATTTTCTCAACGTTTGCCAGAGAGTCGAACCGTGGGCGGACTTTCCCTGGACAGCGCGCTCCTCACCCCACGTTTTCTCAGACGCTGCGCAACATGTCCTTCGAAGACATTTTGCCGGGATCGAGCGAAAGCCGGAGTGTCGGCAGCTGGATTACACCGGAACAAGCCGCGGCGGCAATCCGAGAAGGCGACGGGTCTGGCGTACGCATCGCGGTCTTAGATTCCGGCATCGAGATCGGACATCCCGATTTCCACGGTCGGCAACTCGATGACGATCTTGTGATGGATGATACAGACGTCGGAGAATTTGCTGAGGGCGAAGGTGAGGACATCTATGGACATGGCACCGCGATCGCTGGGATCATTTGGAAAGTCGCCCCAGAGGTAGGCATCACCAGCTTCCGCGTGCTGGGACCAAAGCTCGCCGGCCGCACAACTCAAGTTTGGCTCGCGGCCAATGAAGCCATCGCGAGAGGATTTGACATTGTCAACTGCAGTTTCTCGTGCGGAATTTCCGGCCATCTCTCTCTCTACAAGGAGTGGACTGATCGGGCTCTCCTCAAAGGAGTGCACGTGGTGGCCGCTTCGCACGGCGACGAGCCCGAATGGCCCGCGCACTTTGCCAGTGTGCTGGCAGTCGACTGCGCCGAGTCCGGAATGGACGAAGGCCAGATCTCTTATTCAGCGAACCGCATGGTGGCATTCTCAGCCGCCGCCGATAGCGACGTCGCGTGGAAAGACGGGAGCCATCGTTCGATGACCGGAAGCAGCTTCGCCGCAGCCCTCATGACCGGAATCGTTGCACGGCTGCTCTCGGTTTATCCGATTCGAGACCCTCTCCTGCTGAAGGCCCTCCTCCGGAGAGTTTACGGCGGAGAGGAGAATTGGAATTGATGATCGACCAGGTGGAGACTCCCGAACCCGGAGGCACAGAGAACGTCACACATTTCTGTAGCGGCGATGTCCCCATCGCCGAGCGCCCCCGGCAGTGAAGACACCGCCCCTTCGGCCGCTACAGCGACCCAGGGGCTGACGTCAGGCCGTTCGACCGCAGCAATTTTTAAATTTTTTCCCGCTGCCGCAAGGACACGGATCATTGCGGCCCACCTTGGGAAGCTCCCGTCTGATAGGCAGCTCAATTTTCGATGCGGGCGGCTCCTCATTTCTCTCCACGGGTGGAGCAACTGACTCCGGGCGGGAGAGTCCGGGAACGTCAGCCTGAATGAGGTTCTGCGGCAGGCTACGAAGTAGGTTTTCGAAGGCCTGCAAGTTGGTGGTGCTGCGGAACAAATTGTTGAGAACCTCGAGCTTGATGTTGTCCATCAACTCACCGAACATCGCAAAAGCCTCGTTCTTGTATTCGACGAGAGGATCTTTTTGAGCGAACGCGCGCAGGTAGACAGCTTCACGCAGGCCATCCATGGCATAAAGATGCTCCTGCCAAAGCCGATCAACGGCATTGAGGATGACGAACCGCTCGAGCCCACGCAGGGCTTCGGCGTGCTCCATGGCGGCCTTCCGATTGTAGGCGTCCTTGATCACCTGAATCAGCCAATTGCTGTTCTCCTCAACGGAACGCGACTGCAGATCCGCTTTCTTGGCAGTGAGCCCGAGTGGGAACGTGGTGTTCAACCAATTCAGTAATCCCTGACGGTCAGGCTCCTCGCTGTCGGTTTGCTCGAGGTATTCCGCCACTTTCTTTGGCACCATTTCGTCGATGACCTCAAAGACGAGCTCTCTCGGATTTTCGGAATCCATAACTTCCTGCCGATATCCATAGATCACCTCACGCTGTTGGTTCATGACGTCGTCAAACTCAAGCGTGCGCCGACGAATCATGTAATTGCGCTGTTCCACGCGTTTCTGCGCGGTCTCAACGCTCTTGTTCAGCCAGGGATGCTCCAGCTCTTCACCTTCCTTGAGACCGAAAGTTTCCATGATCTTGGTCATCCGATCACTCGCGCCGAAATTGCGCATAAGATCATCTTCGAAACTTACGTAGAAGCGGGAGAGGCCTTGGTCGCCCTGCCGTGCACAGCGTCCGCGGAGCTGACGGTCAATACGCCGGGATTCGTGCCGCTCAGTCCCCAAGACGTAGAGGCCTCCCAAGTCGGCGACTCTCTCACCAAGCTTAATATCGGTGCCGCGGCCCGCCATGTTCGTGGAGATGGTCACCGAGCCGCTGAAGCCGGCGCGAGCGACGATCTCCGCCTCTTGCATGTGGAATTTGGCGTTGAGGACGGTATGGGGAATCTTCTGCAGCTTGAGCATTCGGCTCAGCAACTCGCTTGATTCCACACTGGCGGTGCCCACCAGCACGGGCTGACCCTTGCCGTGCGCTTCCCTAATCGCATCGATGACGGCGGTATACTTCTCGCGTCTGGTCTTGTAGATGCGATCGTTTTCATCGAGCCGGCGGACCGGACGATTGGTTGGGATGACATTTACATCGAGGCGGTAGATGTCGTGAAACTCGTTCGCTTCGGTTTCGGCGGTGCCGGTCATTCCTGCGAGCTTCTCGTAGAGGCGGAAATAGTTTTGGATCGTGATGGTTGCGAGCGTCTGCGTCTCACGGTCGATTTGCACACCTTCCTTGGCCTCGACAGCCTGATGAAGACCATCACTCCAGCGGCGGCCAGGCATTTTGCGCCCCGTGAACGTGTCTACGATGATGACCTTGTTGTCTTCGACGACATATTCAACATCCTTCTCATAGAGACAGTAGGCTTTGAGGAGCTGGGAAATGTTATGGATCCTCTCCGCTTGCGCGTCGCAGTATTGCTGTCGCGCAGCCTTCTGCTGCGCCTTTTCAGCATCGCTCAGGCCAGGCTTGTTATCGATGTCCGCGAATTCGGTGAGCAAGTCGGGAAGGACGAAGGCATCGGGATCATCAGGATTAAGAAAGTCGCGTCCTCTCTGGGTAAGATCCGCATCGTGCTGACGCTCTTCGATCGTGAAAAATAACTCTTCCTTGAGTTCGACAAGCGCCGCCTTGCCGTCCGTGTCCTTGTAGAACTCGAGTTCCGCTTTATCGATCAACTTGCGCAGCTCTGGATCCTCCATCATGCGTGAGAGACCCTTGTTTCGCGGCTGACCGAACTTGAGTTTGAACAACACGCGCCCGGCTTCGTCCCTTTTCCCGGCATCATAGAGCTCCTTGGCCTCAGTCGAGAGCCGATTGCAAAGCATCGTTTGCTTGCGAACGAGCTGTTCGACGAGAGGTTTGAACCGATCGTATTGATGGGTCGAGACAGTCGCGGGCCCGCTGATGATCAGCGGCGTGCGCGCTTCATCAATCAGGATCGAGTCCACTTCGTCCACGATCGCGTAGTAGTGTCCCCGTTGCACCTGCTGGTCGCGACTGGTCGCCATCCCGTTGTCTCGCAGATAGTCGAATCCGAACTCGCTGTTGGTCCCATAGGCAATGTCGCACTGGTATTGCGCACGGCGGAGATCTGGTGGCTGATCGTGCTGGATAATTCCGATAGTGAGTCCCAAAAACGCGTAGAGCTGACCCATCCACTCCGCATCGCGCCGTGCCAAGTAGTCGTTCACGGTCACCACGTGGACGCCGCGCCCGCTCAGGGCGTTCAGGTAGACTGGCGCCGTGGCTACCAGCGTCTTGCCTTCGCCAGTGGCCATCTCGGCGATGCGGCCGCGGTGAAGCACGATGCCGCCAACGAGTTGAACGTCGAAATGGACCATCGCCCAAGTTGTGGGTTGGTCACAGACCGTGAAGGTGTGCTTGCGCTCGGTGAGGCGGCGCGCGCCCTGCTTTACGACAGCAAACGCATCGGGCAAAAGCTCCTGCAGGCGGGCTGCCAGCGCGCTCGAGTCGGTGATCGCGGAGAGCTCCTGTTTCCAGGCAGCGGTTTTGGCCCGCAGATCGTCGTCCGAAAGCTCACCCAGCGTCTGTTCGATCTCATTGATCTGGTCGATAAGAGGCTGGATGCGGCGCAGCTCGCGTTGATTTTTCGAGCCGACGATGGTCTTGAGAATCCAATTGAACATGAAAACAATCGAACCCAAATCAATAGCCGAAGTTCTCAAAAGTCCACCGCAATTGTAGGGACCTCAGTGCGCGCCAACAGCACAACTCCCTAGAGACGAAGAGGAAATCCGCGAGCAACTTCATCGAGAGATCTCGAGCCTTGCCGCCGACCATCGATGTGAAGTGTGTGCGTCGGCATCACGCGCCAGCAGTTAGCTCGAAAAGCCTGAACGAAGCTGCTGGACAGCGTTTACCTGCCGACTAGTTTTTGCGAATTTCGCATGCTGAAACATCCGCTCCTCACCGAAAGCCGAATCAGGCAAACTCTTGAACGAATAGAAAAGCTGGTCAATTGGCCCACGGCTCCGCTCGAGATTGCCGCGTGGGCCGTGCATGGGGAACCCGTGCCCCCGGAGCGCGCCTTTAAGGCGAAGTACCGCCCGTTTTCGGTCGGGGAAATGTGGGGCTCTTTGTGGGATACGGTCTGGTTTCGCGTTCAAGGTCAGATCCCCGCGGATTGGAGGGGGCGTGAAGTGGTTGCTTTGGTGCGCCTGACGAGTCTCGGGCCCGAGGGTTTCGCGGCAGAGGGGGCGATCTACCAAAATGGCCGCCTCGTTCGCGCCTTAAATCTGAACCGACGCGAGGTCGAGATCACCGCAAAGGCCAAGGGTGGCGAGCGATTTGAGTTCTTTGTTGAGGCCGCTGCCAATGGCGGGACGAACTCCAGCGGAGATGCCCTCGGACTCAACCTTCCCGACTACGACGGCAAGCCGCTCTTTCGGCTCGAACAAGCCGAACTGGCATGCAGAAACTCCGCGGCTTTCGACTTTTATTTCGATTTCAAGTTTGCCGCGGAGGCCATGGACGCGCTGCCGGAGAACTCGCAACGGCGCGCTGAACTGCGCTATGCCTTGAATGAATCGGTCAACGAATTCGACCCGGACGATCCCTCCAGCGTCAAGCGGGCGGCGGCCGCCTTGCGCGGAGTGATGCGCCGCCGAAATGGCGACACGGTGCATACCCTTTCTGCGGTCGGCCACGCGCACATTGATACGGCCTGGCTCTGGCCTCTTCGGGAGACCATCCGCAAGTGCGCGCGGACGTTTTCCACCGCTCTCAACTACATGGAGAAATATCCCGGCTACGTCTTCGTCTGTTCGCAGGCACAGCAATACGCGTGGATGAAGACGTACTATCCTGACATCTGGGAGGGCATAAAAAAGGCCGTTCGCCGCGGACAATGGGAGCCGGTTGGCTCCATGTGGGTCGAGACTGACTGCAACCTCGTCTCCGGCGAATCGCTCGTCCGCCAGATCCTGTTTGGGAAAAGCTTTTTCGAACACGAGCTCGGCTATGAGACCAAGGATGTTTGGATTCCCGACGTATTTGGGTATGCCGCTTCTCTGCCGCAGATCATGCGCCAGACCGGCGTGGAGTACTTCCTGACTCAAAAAATCTCATGGAATCAATTCAACAAGTTCCCGCACCATACCTTCTTCTGGGAGGGAATTGACGGCACCCGCATCTTTGCGCACTTCCCGCCCGCGGACACCTATAATGCGGATACGGGTCCGGACCAGCTCGTGCGAAGTGTCCAAAACTTCAAAGAGCTCGACCGCGCCACAAGGTCGCTCTTGGTATTCGGCTGGGGTGATGGAGGGGGTGGCCCCAGCATCGAGATGCTGGAGAAAGCGCGGCGGGCGCGAAACTTCGACGGTCTGCCCCAAGTCCAGCAGGAAAAAGCGATCAAGTTTTTCGAGAAGGCCAAGACCGATGCCAAGGATCCGCCAGTTTGGGTGGGTGAGCTCTATCTTGAGCTTCATCGCGGCACCTACACCAGCCAGGCCAAAAACAAACGCGCCAACCGCAAGTCCGAACTTCTGCTTCGAGACGCTGAGTTTCTCGATGCAGTCACTTTGGCCCTGGCACCCGCACGCAAGGAATCCGTCGCGGATCCGGAACGCGCCATTTACGACGTCACGGGGCTCGAAGAAGCGCCGAGAACTCATCGCACGGCGCTGGAACGTGCGTGGAAGCTCGTTTTGTTAAATCAATTTCACGACATCATCCCGGGATCTTCGATCAACTGGGTTTACCAGGATAGCCAGCGCGACTATGAGACAATTCGCCAGCTTGGAGAATCGGTTCGCGATTCTGCGCTAGTTACCTTGGAGACGCTGGTCGATAGCGCGTCGTTCAAGAACCCGGTTCTCGTGGCGAACAGCCTTGGCTTCCGCCGTCGCGAAATCGTTGAGTTGCCCGGCGGAGAGCTCGCCAGCGTCGACGTCCCGCCCTGCGGCTATATCGTTGTGGAAAAGAGCGACCCATTTCTTCGCACAACGGATCAGCCGGTCAAAGCCGCCCAATCACGCCAGGGAATCACCCTCGAGAACGGTCTGTTGCGCGTGAAAATCAATGCCAAGGGACACCTGGCAAGCGTCTTCGATCTGCGCGCTCGACGCGAGGTCCTCAGCGAGCAAGGAAACGTGTTCCACCTGCATCGCGACATCCCCGATCGCTGGGATGCCTGGGACGTGGACATCTTTTACAAAGAACGCTGTGACATCGTCGAGGGTTTGGAAAAGCTCGAACTGGTCGAATCCGGCCCTTTGCGTGGCGCCGTGAAGATCGTTCGCCACTTTGGAAAATCCCGAATCGAACAGCAGATCATCATGAACGCCGGGTCGCCTCGGATTGATTTTCCAACCGAAGTGGAATGGAAGGAGAGCCAAAAGCTTCTCAAGGTGGCGTTTCCAGCAGATGTCTATGCGCAAAAAGCGACATACGAGATTCAATTTGGACATCTCGAGCGTCCCACGCATGGCAACACCAGCTGGGATATGGGCAAATTTGAGGTTTGCGCTCAGAAGTGGGCCGATCTCTCCGAGGCGAGATACGGTGTTGCCCTCCTCAATGATTGCAAGTATGGGCACGACGTTCAGGGAAATGTTATGCGCCTGAGCCTGCTCCGCGCGCCGATTTCCCCGGATCCCTTGGCCGACCGCGGCCGGCATGGATTTACCTACTCCCTGCTCCCGCACCCAGGAGATCTGCGCGATGGCCGCGTCATTGAGGAGGCTTACAGCCTAAACGCCCCCCTCATTGTTCGTGAGCTTAGGCCTGCCGCCGGAACGCTCCCGCCCTCCCATTCATTTTTTCTTAGCAGCCGCTCGGCAGCGGTCTTGGAAACTATTAAAGTCGCCGAGACGGGCAGTGCCATTGTCGTGCGACTTTACGAAGCCGAGGGAGGGAGGGGTCCGCTGGAGATTACAACAACTCTGCCGGTGCGGAAGGCCTGGCTCACCAATCTGCTCGAAACAGAGGGAAAAGCGCTCCCGATCAACAACGGTGTCGTTCGTCTCGATCTGCGGCCCTTCGAGATCGTGACCATAAAATTCGCGCTGTAGAGAGATCGCGGAAGCAGGCATTGCCGAAAATTTGTGGTCGCGGCCGCGGGGGTTAGCCTCTTCGGCGATGGGGGCATCGCCGCGACAAGGCAAGCGTGTTTTTCGCCCCCTTGGGCACACCGTTGTTTCCCCGCCCAGTTCGCGATTGTCAGGCGGCGATCGGCGCTGTAAGACGCGCATGTGCTTGAGCTCAATCCCGAGAACAAGATCGCGGGTGTCCTGGCTCCCGTCTTCGCTCTACGTGGCAAAGGAGATTTGGGGATTGGCGATACCGAAGCACTCAAAGAACTTATTTCCTGGATTGCTCGGCAGGGGCTCTCAGTCGTCCAAATTCTGCCGATAAACGAGACGGGGGGCGACAGCAGTCCTTATAACCTGCTGAGCGCGATGGCCCTTGAACCCACCACCATTGCCACACAGCCCGGCGTTCTGCCGGATCTGAGCCAGGAGGATTTCGATCGGATCGCCGCTCGCTACGATCTGAACGCGCTTCGCCAAGGAATCGTGCAATACCGCGAGGTGAAAAAGCTGAAGCTCCAACTCCTCTACGCCGCTTTTAAGACATTTCGCTCCCGCTCGGCTGACAAATCGAGATCCAAGGCGTTCGCCGACTTCGAGCGTGCCCATGCCGACTGGCTGCCGGCTTATGCAACTCATCGCGCGCTCGTGAGCTGGCATGACGAGTGCGAAGATTGTGAGCAATGGCCTCGCGAACATCGTTCTCCCACAGCCGTGCGAGTCTGGATAGAGTCTCTTACTCCCGCCATTAAGCGGCAACTCCGCGACCTTATGCGCTTCCATGCGTACGTGCAATGGATCGCCTATTCCCAGTGGCTGGCGGTCCGCGCACACGCAGAGCAAGCAGGAGTGGCGCTCATGGGAGACATCCCGGTTGGCGTCAGCAGGCATAGCGCGGATGTCTGGCGCGATCCGGACATCTTTGACCTGAAGCATTCCAGCGGCGCCCCGCCCGAAAAGGCCTTCAGGGCCGACCCGTTCACTGCCAAATGGGGGCAGAATTGGGGCTTCCCGCTCTACCATTGGGAGCGAATGGGCCAGGACAACTATGCGTGGTGGCGAAGGCGCTCGCGGCTCCTCATGAGCATCTTTCACCTCCTGCGCGTCGACCATGCGCTCGGGTTTTTCAGAATATATGGATTCCCGTGGCCCCCCTCCGAGAATGCCAGATTTACAGATCTGCCCCCCAAAAAGGTCATGGAAATCACCGGCGGAGAGCTTCCGCGCTTCATGGATCGCGACGACACCACCGATGAAAATCGGGAATACAACCGCCAGCACGGCGAAAAACTCTTCAAAATGCTCCTCGAAGAGATCGGCCCACCTCGGCTGATCGCGGAAGACCTCGGAGACGTGGCGCCCTACGTGCGACCCACATTGGAGCAATTGCAAATCCCGGGATTCAAAATCCCGCAATGGGAGCGCGGTTGGGACCGCCTTATCCCTGGCCCGGACTACCAACGGCTCAGTTTGGCCACTTTCGCTACCCATGACCACCCCCCGGTCAAGTCACATTGGGATGAACTGTTCCTTGTCGCCCAGAGCGAAGACCAGACACTCCGCGACGCCGCCATTCACGGTATGTGGGAGCTGATGGATTTCTGCGGTAAGCCCGATACCGTTCTTCCCCAAGCCTTCAGCTTGGAAATCCATGAGATCCTGCTCGGGGGACTCTTCGCGAGCAATTCTTGGATCGCTATTCACATGATTCCCGACCTTTTTGGCACCGAGGAACGGTTCAACGTGCCTGGGTCTGCCTGTGAGGCTAATTGGACACAGCGAATGCCCTTGCCTGTCCAGGAATGGGACACCGCATACAGCTCACCCCTAAAACTCGTCCGTCAATCCCTCTCTCAAACCGGCAGATCGAGAAAATAACCAAAAGCAAGGTTGCGAACGGCCCGATATCTGCTTACTAAACTTCATAGCAACAGATATTTGGAATGGCTAATCTTACAAAACGGGATCTGGTAATGCGGATCAGCAAGGAAACGGGGCTTGTCCAGCAGGACGTCTTCGATGTCATCCAGAAGACCCTGGATTATATCACCGAAGCACTCTCTAAAGGACAGGACGTCGAGTTGCGTAATTTCGGTGTTTTCGAAGTACGCTTGACGAAGTCGCGTGTCGGTCGCAATCCCCATAAGCCTGAGCACGACGTCGTGATTCCAGCGCGCGCAACGGTGAAGTTTAAGTCCGGCAAAATTATGCGCCAGCGTGTCCTCCTCCGCACTGAAGAGCTGAAAAATACCGAGAAAGACGGCGCGACTGCGTAATTTTCCGTCGTAGACTGGACGGTGTCTTCGATCATACGCGTCCGTGGCGCGCGTCAAAATAATCTGCGCGGTCTAGACCTCGACCTGCCGCTTGGGCAGCTCATTGTGGTCACGGGACCCAGCGGCAGCGGCAAGTCGAGTCTGGCCTTCGATACTCTTTATGCGGAGGGGCAACGGCGTTATGTGGAGACTTTCAGCCCCTATACCCGCCAATTCCTCGAGCGGATGGACAAGCCAAAGGCGGACCTCATCGAGGGAATTCCTCCAGCCATTGCGATCGAACAGGCCAATCATGTCAAGACGACTCGTTCGACGGTTGGGACGATCACTGAAATCAATGACTATCTGAAGCTCTTGTTCCCGCGGCTTTGCCATGCCTTCTGTCCATCCTGTCGGCGGGAGATTCGGACAGAGACCGCCACCTCAGTGCTCGAGGAAATCATGCGCGAATACCGCGGGTGCCAGATAGTGGTGACATTTGGCATCACGGTTCCGATCGGCACCCTGCCCGCCGACTTTTTTGCTTTCCTTCGACAGCAGGGATACTTGCGGGTGTGGCTAGATAGTCGGATGACTCGCACCGATGAACCTCCGGAGATACGAGGCCTTCCCGCGATTGTGCCAGTCATCCAGGACCGCCTGACGGTTTCGGCGGAGAATCATTCCCGTTTAAACGAGGCGATCGAGGCCGCCTTGCGGTTTGGCTCGGGAAAAATTCAGGTCGTTCACGAAGGTTCCGGGCATCCGTTTTCCACCGGATGGCATTGTCCGCACTGCGATATTGCCATTCGAGCGCCCTCGCCGGGACTTTTTAGTTTTAACAATCCTCTGGGAGCCTGCCCGGAATGCCGCGGTTTCGGGCGAACCATCGGTATTGATTGGAGCCGCGTTCTGCCTGACAGGTCCCTTTCGATTGCCTCCGGCGTCGTGAAGCCGTTCCAAAGCGGCCATTCCAAGGAATGCCAGCGCGATCTGATGCGGGCGGCAGCTCGAAACGAAATCGATGTGAACTGCCCCTTCGAGCAACTGCCACAATCCGATCAAAATTGGGTCCTCCAAGGCGATGGCGGAAATCCGGAGGAGGCGTGGGAACAAGGCCAGTGGTATGGGGTGAAGGGATTTTTCGATTGGCTCGAATCGAAGACTTACAAAATGCACATCCGCGTGCTCCTGAGCAGGTATCGCAGTTATCAGCCGTGTCCAACGTGCGGAGGAGCGCGCCTGCAGCCGGAGGCATTAAATTTCCGACTTCAACCGGCGCATAAGACCTTGCCTGAGGTCGCTGCCACACCCGTGCGTGACCTTCTCGACGAGATCGAGGCGGCACAGTTGCCGCCTGCGGATGCGACCTCAGTGCTCTTGCGTGACCAAATCCTCTCGCGTCTTCGTTATATGAACGAGGTCGGCCTTGGATATCTCACCCTCGATCGTCCGACGCGGACCCTTTCCGGGGGCGAGATTGAGCGGGTCAACCTCACGACGTGCCTGGGAGCTTCACTCGTCAATACGCTGTTTGTCATGGACGAGCCCACTGTCGGGCTGCATGCGCGCGACACCGGAAGACTCGTGGATATCATGCATGCACTGCGTGCGAAGGGAAATACCTTGGTCGTTGTCGAACATGAGGAAGCCGTCATTCGTCGCGCGGATCATATCGTTGACATCGGACCCGGTCGCGGCGGCGAAGGCGGAAAGCTCATGTTTAGCGGTCCGGCGGCCGAATTCGAAAATTTGGACCCCGGAATGCCTTCGCTTACCGCGGAGTATCTTTCGGGGAGGAAGGTCATCCCGGTGCCCGCGCGCCGCCGCAAGGCCAGGCAAATCCTGAAGCTGCGGGGGATTCGACATCACAATCTTCAGGACCTTGATGTCGACATTCCGCTGGGCGTCCTCTGCTGCGTGACCGGCGTCTCTGGCTCCGGAAAGAGCTCGCTTGTGCACGATGTGCTCCATCGAGAGCTTGCGGGCAACGGCGGACCATACGGTCTGCCTAGATTCGAGGAGCGCGAGGCATCTGGCGCCTGCCGGTCGATCACCGGAGGAGAGGAGATTAGCGAGATCATCATGGTTGATCAATCTCCGCTCGCGCGAACTCCACGTTCCACGCCCGCCGTCTACATCGGCGCGTACGACGTTATTCGCGAGGTCTTTGGCACTCACCCGGATGCCCTTTCTGCTGGTCTGTCTCCATCCTCGTTCTCCTTTAATACAGGTGACGGCCGCTGCGAGCGCTGCTCGGGTTTGGGTTTTGAAAAGATCGAGATGCAGTTCCTGAGCGATCTCTACTTGCGTTGTCCCGAATGCGAAGGACGCCGCTTTCAACCGCACGTCTTGAAGATCCGCGTTGGGGATCGCTCCATTTTCGACGTGTTGGAGATGACAGCCCATGAGGCACTCGGCTTTTTCAAAGACAATGAACGCATCTCGCTGCCTCTCAGCCTGCTCGCCGATGTGGGCCTCGACTATCTTCGACTTGGTCAACCGGTCAACGCCCTGAGCGGTGGAGAATCTCAGCGCCTCAAGCTCGCAGGACACCTTGCGGAACCGCGTGGAGCGGGCGCTTTGCTTATCTTTGATGAACCCACCACTGGCCTGCACTTCGATGACGTCGCACGGCTCTTAAGAGTGCTTCATCGTCTCGTCGAGGAAGGCAACAGTCTTGTTGTCGTTGAGCACAATCTCGAAGTGATCAAGTGCGCGGATTGGGTCATTGATCTTGGCCCGGAGGCTGGCGATCAAGGGGGACGGGTCGTAGCCACAGGAACACCGGAGGAGGTTGTCGCAAGCGACGCTTCCCATACGGGCGTCTTCCTCAGGAATGTCTTGGACCGCCGGGGCACTCGGATCCAAGAGCTTGCTCCGCCTCCGCCGCGAGACAAAGTCATTTTTCCGAAAGCCATTCGGGTCCGAGGAGCGCGTGAACACAACCTCAAGAATGTGACGCTCGATATCCCTCGGGAAAAAATCGTCGTGATTACTGGACTGAGCGGATCGGGCAAATCGACCCTCGCCTTTGACATACTATTTGCGGAGGGCCAGCGACGTTTCTTGGACAGCATGTCGGCCTACGCGCGGCAGTTTGTGGAACAGCTCGAAAAGCCGGATGTGGATTCCATCGAAGGTCTGCCGCCGAGCGTCGCCATTGAACAGCGAATCACACGCGGCGGCGGAAAGTCGACCGTCGCTACGGTAACCGAAGTCTATCATTTTCTGCGCCTCCTCTTTTCAAAACTCGGGACGCAGCATTGCCCCGACTGCGGTCTGCCGGTCGAAAAGCAAACGCTTTCCGCGATCACCGCAGCCGTGCAGCGACTCGCCGCCCGCGGCGCTGTCCAAATCTTTGCCCCCCTGATCAAAGCACGCAAGGGCTACCACACCAGAATCGCCCAGTGGGCTGCGCGCAATGGCATCGATCTTCTTCTTGTCGACGGTGTGATCACGCCCGTGGCCAGCTTCTCAAGGCTGGAGCGGTTTAAGGAACACTCGATCGATGCTTTGATTGGTGAAATTCTGCCGCGACGCGATGCGCGGGAGCTCGTCCGGCGGGCACTTGAAGTTGGCAAGGGATCCGCGCGTGTTCGCGACAGCAAGGGAAAGTTCCACATCGTAAGCTCGGAAATGAACTGCCCAGGGTGTGGCCGCGCCTTCGAGCCGCTTGATCCAAGGCTTTTCTCCTTCAACTCGCCGCATGGCTGGTGCGGGCATTGTCGCGGCTTTGGTGAGGTCTGGCAGGACTACTCGGACAAAGAATTCGATTCGGCGCTCGAAGCTGAGCTCGCCGAAGAACGGAGCCACGAGATCCTTGATGATGGCGAGGCGCGCCCGTGCCCAGTCTGCCGTGGAACACGCATCAACGAAACGGCTCGCAGCGTTTTTCTCCATGGAGAAACAATCACCAGCATCACGCGGCTGCCTGCTGACGGGTCGCTCAAGACCGTTCAACGACTCAGGTTTCGGGGAAGAGAAAAGGAAATTGCCTCCGATATCCTCGCCGAGATCGTTCAGCGCTTGCGCTTCCTCTGCCAGGTAGGATTGGGCTACCTGACGTTGGATCGTGCGGCCAACTCGCTGAGCGGCGGCGAGTCCCAACGCATTCGCCTGGCCGCCCAGCTTGGCTCCAACTTGCGCGGGGTTCTCTATGTTCTTGACGAGCCGACAATCGGCCTACATGCGCGCGACAACTTCCGACTTCTTGAGGCGCTCGAAGCTCTCGCACGGCAAGGCAACTCACTCGTGATCGTCGAGCATGATGAAGAAACAATGCGTCGCGCCGACCACATCATCGACCTCGGACCCCAAGCCGGAGCGCGTGGCGGAGAAGTCGTCGCCACGGGGCGAATTCCGGAGATCCTGGCCAACCCGAATTCTCTCACCGGTCGCTGCTTGAAGCATCCGATGATTCATCCGTTCCGTGGTGTGCGGCGCAGTTTGTCGAATGCTCCGGGCTGGATCGAACTCACCGGAGCCCGACGGCACAACCTCAAAGATCTTACTGTCCGCTTCCCGATCAATCGGCTGACTGCAGTCACTGGCATCTCCGGGTCGGGCAAGAGCACTCTCGTCGGCGGCGTATTGCTTGCCGCGGTCAAGGAAGCACTCCACCGAAAATCACCAACCGCGGAGCGAGCAAAAGCCTCGTCGCCCGGACGCGAACCACCATGGCGTTCGATCCGTGGAACGGACCTTCTCGGAGCGGTCCTCGAGGTCGATCAATCTCCGATTGGCAAAACGTCGCGTTCAACTCCCGCGACATATATCAAAGTTTTTGATGAGATTCGGACGTTGTATGCGACCCTTCCCGCCGCGCGGATGCGCGGATACAGCGGGAGCCGATTTTCGTTCAATAACGAGGGTGGCCGCTGCGAAGCCTGCCAAGGCCAGGGCGTCATCAAGCTCGAGATGAACTTTCTTCCACCTTCTTACATTCCATGCCAGGAATGCGAAGGGAAGCGCTACAACGGAGCAACCCTCGAGATCGAATACAATGGCAAATCAATCGGCGATGTGATGGAGATGACCGTCGAGCAGGCCGCGGACTTCTTCACTGCGCATCCAAAGATCCGCAGAGCTCTGAGCCTCCTGGTAGAGACGGGCTTGGGCTACCTCAAATTGGGCCAGCCGAGCCCGACGTTAAGTGGCGGCGAGGCCCAGCGGATCAAGCTCATTTCGCAACTCGCGCGTCGCGCCACCGCGGCGGCTGAGGAGGTTCAAACGAGCCGTCGTGGCAAATCAACTCTTTACATTCTAGAGGAACCGACCATTGGCCTCCACGCGCACGATGTCGCTCAGCTTATCAATATCCTTCATCGTCTCGTGGACGAGGGCGGCACCGTCATCGTGGTCGAGCATCACCTGGACGTGATCGCCGAAGCCGATCACATCGTGGATCTTGGTCCCGAGGCAGGAGCCAATGGCGGAGAGATCATCGCGTTGGGGGCACCGGAAGAGGTTGCCCTTTCACGACGCAGCCGCACCGCGCCATTCTTGCGCGAAACTCTCAAACGAAATCCTGATCCTTCCCGTGCAAAATTGCTGCCGAACCACCGGACCGCCACGACAACTCCTCCCGTGTCACTCGCCCCGCTGCCCAGGTAGAAATCCCTTGCCCGCAGGAAGAAGCGACCAGCGCGAGAGTCCAAATGATGCCTTCTGCCTCGCACGCATTTCGACGCACCGCGTTGACAACCGGCGGATCGGACGATAGTTAGTTTAACCTTTTTATCGTGAGCTTTCTCCCTGTTTTGCAAGATGCTACCTCCTCCGACATCGGAGGTCTTCGGGCTGACTTGAGGCCGCAAAGTATCCGCGACGCCGTTATTCGCCTGGCGGGCAACTCCCAGGATGGCATCCAGTCCGCGGGCGCAATGCTGGCGCGGCTCGCCGGCCGCAGCGCCCAGGAAGTAATGACCTACATGACGATCCCCTCGACGATCTCAGGAGGCCCTTCGATTTTCCAGGTGCGCATCGGATCTGGCGAAGTTCTCTCCGCGGGCGACGAGGCGGACTTTCTCGTGGCGTTCCACCAGCACAGCTATGAGGACCATATCGGATTCCTTCGCGATGGTGGAGTCTTGCTCTACGATTCCGACAATGTGCAGCCAGACCCGAACAAGAAGCAGTTCGTTCACGTGGGCGTTCCGATTACCGGGCTTACCATCGAAGCGCTGGGCGGATCTGCGAAGGACAAGGGAAAGAATATTTTTGTCCTCGGGCTGCTGGCCCGCATCTTTCATCTCGACACGGAGAAGCTTAAAAAGCTGATCGTCGAGCGCTTCAGCGGAAAATCCGGAGACGTTGCCAATACAGCGCTCATGGCGTTCCAATCTGGCTTCGCCTACCCTGTCGGCAACGTCCTTTCGCGCCTTTACCGATTTGAACCCAGCTTAGAGTCGACGACGGAAAAAGCGCAGGTCACCATGGACGGGAACCAGGCGCTGGCTTACGGATTGATCGCGGCAGGCGTGCGCCACGGTGCCGGCTATCCCATCACGCCTTGGTCTTCGATCATGGAGATCTTACGGAGTGAACTGCCCAAGTACGGAGGAGTTTTTGTTCAGGCCGAAGATGAGCTTGGCGCGGTGTCGCTGGCGCTGGGCTTTTCCTACGCCGGCCATCTCGCGGTAACGGGAAGCGCGGGTCCCGGGATTTCCCTCAAGAGCGAGGCGATAGGCTGGGCATCGATGGCGGAGATCCCGCTCATCGTCGTCAACGTCCAGCGCGGTGGACCGAGCACCGGTTTGCCCACCAACGTGGAGCAGAGCGATCTTTATCAGGCGATCTTTGGCGGTCACGGCGACAGTCCCCGAGCGGTGCTTGCCGCCTCGACGGTAGAGGATTGCTTTTACGTCGCGCTCGAGGCGGCTCGCATTGCGCGCAAGTACAGCACGCCGGTCATCATTTTGAGCGACTCGTCGCTGGCCACAAGAATCGAGGCCTTCGACGAGCCAGACCTCAAGAGCCTAATGCACGATCCCAAGCCGGACCTTACGCCACGCGGCGAGGGCTACAAGCCGTATGCTCTCGACCATGTCACGAGTCACGCCCCCCCGGGAACGCCGATGCGCGACGGCAAATATCCGGTGGTGACAGGTCTCGAACACGACGAGATGGGACACCCGAGCGGGAGTCCGAAGTTGCACGCGGCGATGACGGCCAAGCGCCGCCGCAAACTGCAGATGCTGGCCGAGGAAGTCCCGCTGCCGCAGGTGCACGGCGACCGCGAGGGCGAGGCGTTACTTGTTGGCTGGGGCTCGACGTTTGGACCCATTCATGAGGCGGTCAACCATGCGCGACAGCGGGGCGAGAACCTTTCCGCGCTTCATCTCCGTCATCTGCATCCCTTGCCTGACGGGTTGAACGAAATATTCGACCGCTTCAAACGGGTTATCGTGGTAGAGATGAACGACACGGGCCTCTATGGTTACGGGCAGCTCGCTACCATCCTCAGAGCGAGATATTGCAATCCGAAGATTCGCAGTCTGACGAAGACTGATGGACTGACCTTTAGGGTCCGCGAAATTTTAGAAGGAGTTTTGAAATGAATGCGCCGGCTGTGCTTCCAGAACGGGACAAACTTACCAAGAAGGCCCTCACGGCCGACCATCCGACGTGGTGTCCGGGTTGTGGCGACTTCGCTGTTTTGGCGGCCTTCTACAAGGTCCTTGAAAAGCGGCAACTGCCGCACGAGAACATTGTCACCCTGGCGGGGATCGGTTGTTCTTCGCGCTTTCCCTACTTTGTCAACACGCACGGCGCACACTTCATTCATGGGCGGGCAGTGCCGCTGGCCTCCGGTGTCAGCCTCTCGCGGCCGGATTTGCATGTCTTCCTCTTTGGCGGCGACGGCGATGGATTTTCCATCGGGGGCAACCATCTCGAGCACGGAGCGCGCAAGAATATCCGGCTCACTTATGTGATCATGGATAATTTTGTCTATGGTCTGACCAAGAAGCAGACTTCGCCGACCTCGCCAATTGGATACCGGTCAAAGACGGATCCCACCGGAGCAATCGATCAGCCCGTCAATCCGATCAAAAAGCTGATCGCGGCGGGCGCGACTTTTGTTGCTCGAACTCACGCCACCCAAATCAACCACATGATGCAGATGATCGAGCGCGCCATGGATCATGACGGTTTTTCGGTGGTCGAGGTGCTTTCGGAGTGTGTGGAGTTTTTCCCGGGCGCATTCGACGCCGGCAACCCACGCAAAGGGGGTGCTTTTACGATCATTGACGAGAGAAAGTGGGATAACACGCCGGAAGATGAGGCGCGCCACGATGTGACAGATGAGATCGCTGCCTACCGGCTTGCAAGCGTACCTTTCCCCGGACTCTTCGGAGTGTTTTTCGAGATCGACAGGCCGACCAAAAATTCGCTGGAGGGCAAATGGATCGCCGACGTGCGGGCAAAATCCGCGGGCACCAGCGATCTGGAAATCCTTCAGAAGACATTCGACCGACTGAAGTAGCGGTCAATTGTAGCCAGAAAGTTGCCGAGGGGCCCTTGTGCCAAGGGCCTGTCGAAAATCGGGCAGTTGACACAACGCCGTACAAATATTCAGGCGCCGAGCCTTCTGTACTTCCGGGGAGCACACCCGTCCCCGGGTGTGGCGCCCGGCGTCCCCGCCGGGCGCGCTCTCTAGCTGACTCGGAGCAAGAGGAAAGTAACTAACTGATACCGCCGAAAAACAACGGCAACAACTTTGTCAGCCTTGCTAACGATTTGTCCGGCGGGACGCCGGGCAATGACGCCCGGCACGGGCGTGCTCCCCGACCCGCGGCGGCACCCTCTGCACTGGGGGCTCCCTCGGATTTAGGTTAGGGCAGCACGGCACGGCACTTTGACTCTCCGCGAAAAAACTTTTGCTCAGCGTGCCTCTGGCGTGAGACAAACTGCCCCCCAATGCTCAATTGGATTTGGCTCGGGCTCGTCACGCTGGCTGTCCTTCTCGGTGCGGTCTCAGGCCAGCTCGGGGAAGTAACCGCGGCCGCCTTCGAAGCTTGCAAGACTGCGGTCATGACGCTGGCGCTGCCACTCGCCGGCATCATGGCCTTATGGTTGGGAATCATGCGCCTGGCCGAGAAGTCGGGGCTGGTGAGCTTTCTCGCCGCGGCTCTCCGGCCGATCATGCGCTGGCTGTTTCCAGATGTCCCCCCCAAGCACCCGGCGATGGGTTCAATGGTCATGAACATGGCGGCCAACATGCTAGGGTTGGCGAACGCGGCGACCCCGCTGGGCTTGCGCGCGATGCAGGACCTCGAACGGCTCAACCCCCGCCCCGGTGTGGCCACCAACGCGATGTGCACTTTTCTGGCCATCAACACCAGTTCGATCCAACTAATACCGGCAACCGCCGTAGCGATTCTTTCCGCCGCCGGCGCAAGCAATCCGACGTCCATCATTGGGACTGCCTTCATCGCGACAGTCTGCTCGACGGCCGCTGGAATCGTCGCCGTGAAATCGCTTGAAAGGCTGTCGTGGTTTGCCCTTCCAAAAGTCGACGCAAGTTCAAGCCAGCCCGTGAGCCCGTCTGATGAGCTCGCATCTGAGGGGGAGGACTTGGCACCACTTCGTCCGCTTTGGCGAATCCTCCTGGTGGTGACGCTTTTATTTTTTGCCACGCTTCTCGTGACGATGGCCTTCTTCCCGTCAACTTTCGAGACGTTGGCAAATGCAGCCCGGAGCTTCCTGTCAGTGGCTACGCCGTTTGCTTTTCCTCCTGAATGGACCGGCCGGCACTGGGTGGCTCGAACCGTCGAATCAATTTCCCTGCTCGCCATCCCCTTCATCTTGACGATGTTTCCTCTGTATGCTGCGGCCAGGCAGGTTCCTGTGTACGAGGAATTTGTCGAAGGCGCCAAAGAAGGCTTTCAGGTGGCCATTCGCATCATCCCTTTCCTGGTGGCGATTCTTGTTGCCATCGGCATGTTTCGCGCGGCCGGAGGCATCGATCTGCTTGCCCGCCTCCTTGCGCCCATTTTCCAGCCGTTGCGATTCCCAGCAGAGCTGCTCCCTCTTGTCCTCATGAGACCACTTAGCGGGAGCGGCTCAACCGGCATCTTCGCAGAGCTGGTCAACACCCACGGCGCCGACAGTCTCATAGCTAAAATGGGGGCCACCATCATGGGCAGCACGGAGACGACATTCTATGTGATTGCGGTTTATTTCGGGTCCGTGGCCATCCGAAGGACCCGCCATGCCGTTGCCGCTGGCCTGATCGCTGATCTTGCCGGTGTCATCGCCTCAGTGATCATCTGCAATCTCGTCTTCGGGTAGACCGACCTATTTTCCCGAGACCGCCAAGTGTGATCGCCCAGTTTTTCTTTCTCCTGCAAATCGTGGCCCCTGTTTTCATCGTCATGGCGCTTGGCTATGCGATGCGAAAGATCGGTATTCTCTCGAGCGAAGCGGATCGCTCGCTTACTCGGCTGGTCGTGACCTTGCTCGCGCCTAGCCTGGCATTTGACATCATCATCGGCAATGAGGGCCTTGCCAATCCGAAGAATTGGATTCTTCCACCGACTCTCGGCTTTGCCTCCATCGTGCTCGGAATCGTGGTGTCCCGGATCGGAGTGAGGTGCTTCCGGATTCCGAACGGCAACCCGAGTAGGACTTTTGTTTTCACGACCTCGCTTCACAACTACGGCTACATCCCTCTTCCGCTTTGCCACGCCCTGTTCGATCGCGAGACCATGGGTGTGCTCTTAGGGTTTTTTCTCGGGGTCGAACTGGCGTTCTGGAGCATCGCTGTTGCACAACTCACCGGCCATTCAGAGAAGGGAAGGTGGCGCCGCGCGATCAATGCCCCGATCATCGCCATTCCGACCGCGATTGCGTTAAATGCTCTCGGCGCAAAAGCCTGGATTCCTCCCGCAGTGGCGACAACCTTCCACTTGCTGGCCGTCTGCGCCGTTCCTCTAGCACTTCTTCTGAGTGGCGCGTTGATTGCCGATTACGTCAATTGGGAGTCTCTGCGCCACGGCTGGCGGACCATTGTGGCCTCCGCTGCGGTTCGCATTTTGGTTCTGCCCGCATTAATGATGGCCTTCACGCGACTAGCACCGCTGGATGTGACTCTAAAATCCGTCCTGGTCATTCAAGCTGCGATGCCGGCAGCCATTTTCCCCATCGTGGTGACCAGAGCCCATCATGGAGATATGCCCACTGCGCTTCGCGTTGTCCTCGGAACTTCGATCCTCGGCCTGATCACGATCCCTCTGTGGATCGGATTTGGGTTGCACTGGATATTGGGGGAACAGTGAAAATCGAGAGCAGCGCCTCTGGCTGCTACTGTTTCTTGGACTTGTAAAAATTAATCGCCGTGACGAGATCCACCGCTCTTTGCAGCACGGTATCGCGGATAGGAGGGGCTTTGCCGCGGTCTCGCTGCGCCGCCTGCACCGTCTCGATTTCGGGGTTCAAGTTCGCCACCAGTGAGGCTTCGTTCATCCTGCGGCGCTCCGGGTCGTAAACGAACTGGCTCACGCCATTGTCCTTACTCTCGCGAAAGATTTGGTCGCGGACGTCGCGCGCCAGCCAAATGGAGACGTCTGGCTTTATTCCGTGAGGAAACATCGCTCCCGTGTTCGGGAGAATCACTTGAGCGATGGCGACGCGCAGAGTGGCGTTTCCGTCGATAGGGGCTTCCGCGAACTCGACCGCTTGGCCGCTCGTCTCGGATCCGATTATCATCGCGCCGGCGTTCAGGCGCAGAGTTCCCGCGAGCGCCTCGGCAGGACCAGAGGTGTCAGAATCGGTCAGAACAACGAGCACCCCTTCGAAAGTGGGATCCTGGTTCGACGTAAAAATTCTCTCCTGTTTTGCGCTCGGCTTCTGAATGGAGAAGAGCAGTTTGCCCTTGGGACAGAACCGCCGGGCGAACTCTGCCGCCGCTTCGAAGTCGCTGCCCTCGGAAAGTCCGCGCAAATCGAGGACGACTGCATCAATCTGGCCGTGTGGGAAGCCGGCCAGCGCGGCGTCGAACTGCGCGAGGGTATCCTTGGTGAGCGCACCAGGTCGCATATACGCGATGTGCGAGTCGAGAATCTCTGCCAGGAAGGGAATGGGCGGTGCAGGAGTTGTCTTCGCGGAGGTGCTCACAATCGCCGCACCCGGCGATAGTCGCTTGACAAGTCCTTCCAAAGTGGCCCGCCTCAACTCCCTCTCATCAACCTTCGAGTTGTCGAAAAAGCCCTCGGTGAAGGTCCGCAGCGCCTTTTCTACATCTTCATCCTTCATGTCATTTATCAGCTCGCGCATGGTTCGCAGTGGCGGCGCGGGAGTGGGGCTCGGGGATGGCGACGGAGTCGGCGATGGGGACGGCGAGACCTCGGGCGACGGAGTCGGAGAAGGTGAGGGCTGTTGCGCCCGGAGCGATCCGGCCAAAACAGCGAAAATCAATAGAGCTCGCAAAATCATGGAGCGCCAATGTCCTCTCTGCGTTGGATTTGGTCAAAGTAGATTGTATCCGCCGCGCGATAGGCCCGTTTGCGGGCCTGATCGCGATCGGCACCCAGCGCGCTCACTCCAAGCACACGGCCTCCATTGGTAACGATTCGGGGGCCGTCCTCTTTGGTGCCGGCGTGGAACAGGACGACACCGTCCATGTCCTCAGCTTCTTCGAGCCCATCGATGGGATTTCCCTTTTTGTAAATGCCCGGATAACCGCCTGAGGCAAGGACCACACAAACCGCGGCCCGATCATCCCACTGCGGGCGCTGCGCGGCGACCGCATTGTCGACGCAAGCCTCGAGAAGGTCGAGCAAATCGCTGCGAAGTCGGCGGACCAGCACCTGGGTTTCGGGATCTCCAAAGCGGCAATTGAACTCGAGCACCTTGGGCCCGCTCTCGGTCAGCATCAATCCCGGAAACAACATGCCGCGGAAGCTGATGCCGTCCGCCTTGATGCCAGCGACAAAACGATCGAGGACCTCGCTCTTCACTCGCTCCATGAGTGATGAATCCAACGCTCCCGACGGCGAAACCGTTCCCATGCCGCCGGTATTCGGGCCTTGATCTCCATCGAAGGCGCGCTTGTGATCCTTGGCATCCGGGAACAGGCAATATCCTGATTCATCGACGAGTGCGTGCATCGAACACTCCACGCCCTGAAGGCACTCCTCGATCACGATCTTACGGCCGGACTCCCCGAAAGCTCCCAGATCCATGGCCCGGTGGATGGCCATGGCAGCTTGCAGAGGATGCTCTGCGACGACGACACCTTTGCCCAACGCCAAACCATCCGCCTTGACGACCACCGGATACTTTGCGCTGCGGCACCAGGCGTGCGCCTCAAGGCTGTCGGAAAACTCGCGCGATTCCGCCGTCGGAATCCCATGGCGTCGCATGAATTCCTTGGCAAATATTTTTGAGGATTCCAGACGCGCCGCTTCGGCACGTGGTCCGAAAATTCTCAAGCCTTCGCTCTCGAAGACATCAACAATTCCCGCCGCCAGGGAGTCATCGGGTCCTACCACGGTCAGACCAACGTCTTCGCGCCTCGCAAATGCGGCCAGCGCTGGAATCTCCCCCACACTGATGTCGACATTTTCGCCGAGCTTGGCTGTGCCTGCATTTCCCGGCGCACAATACACCTTCTGCACGCGTGGGGACTGGGCAAGCTTCCAGCCAAGAGCGTGCTCACGTCCGCCCGAACCGATGATTAAGACTTTCATGAACGCATCCCTTGCCGCCGCTAGAAAACAACCACCATCTGCTCGATGGGCAAGATTTCCTTGGACAGCAAGATCGAGGGCTTGCGCGGACGGTAAACTTTCGGGAACTGGCTGGCGAAGCCCGCGAATGCTTCCGATCGACCCATCAGGATGATTAATCGCGGACGCAACTGGCCGACAATCGTCCGCCTGTCTACGTCGGTGAGCTCGGCCGGCAGACCAACAGGCATAAACAAGACGTCGACAGGTCCGATCTGTTGGATCTGCGCGGAGGTGAGCCGACGCTGAATGTTTCCGAGAAAACAGAAGCGCATCCCCTCAAGCGACCAGGTGAAGATGAGATTCAACTCGCCACTGCCTTCTGCCTCCGGATTGTCGTATGCTGGCACGCCGCGAATGCGCAGCCCACCGGCGTTGTTCGCTCCGATTCCCATGGCTCCTCGAAACGTCGTGGGCGAGTTGTCGAAAGCATCGACAAAGTTCGCGTCCGACCGTTCGGTGGAAACCAGCAAAACGTCAGGGCGCAGCCCGCGTGGGAGCGTTCGGCCGGTTGTTCCAGGGCCGTACGGATTCGTGAGCACCTTCTTTCCGATGGATGAGGTGACCACAAAAGTCTCGTGCCCGAGCCAGTCGACGCGAACGTATCGCGAACGAACCGGAGTTGTTTCCTCGGGCCCAGCGCAGCCCGCCAGCAGCCAACAAAAGAACAAGCCGTAGAGAAGATAATTCCAGCGCATAAGACTGCAAAAATTTCCCGGTATCTAAACAGCGCAGCGGTGGCGAGGCAAGTAGCGGCCAATACTCCGCAAAGGAATTGCATCTCATTTCTTGGCATCCATATTGGGCGCCCGAGCATGACCAGACCTGCAGAGAAATACTTTTCTTTGATCGAAGAGAAGCTGACGTCGGACTATGCGGGAATGTTCCGTGAACCCGGCGGAGCCCTCAAACATCCGTTTCTCACCCCGGGGAGCGACCAGTATGCAGACGTCCTCTGGGATTGGGACTCGTGGTTGAGCAACGTTGCCCTAAGACAAATTCTTGCCAAAGCAGACGACCGCGGGGAACTGGATCGGGCGAGGCCGTACGAGCGCGGGTGCGTCCTCAATTTTCTCGAATTCGGCGGGATGGACGGCTGGATTCCCATTCTCTCCGGTCGCGACGGCTTCCCCAAGCCAGAGCACATCTATGAGGAAAACATGCGCAAGCCGTGCCTGGCTCAACACGCCGCATTCCTTATCGAGGCTGATGGCGGCGACGCGGAATGGCTCCGGCCCAAGTTCTATTTCCTCCAAACCTTCCTGAACAACTATCGCAACCATCACAGACATTCATGCGGCCTCTACTTCTGGCAGAACGATCTCTCGATCGGAGTGGACAATGATCCTTGCACATACCATCGCCCGCCACGCAGCTCGGGATCCATCTACCTCAATGCGCTCATGTCCAAAGAGCTCGAAGCGATGGTCTATCTTTGTCGCCGCCTTAGCTTGGACGAAGTTGCAGCCCATTACGAGAAGGACGCCCAGGAACTGCTGGCCGCCATCCACGAGCATTGCTGGGATGAGCGCGACGGATTCTATTACAGCGTCGATCTCAACCTGCTTCCCGTCGAGTCCAAGCGTACGTTTGGCCTTCATCAAGGAATGCCGCGAGATTGGCCCTGCCTGATCCAACGTATCGGAGTCTGGTCCGGATTTCTCGCCCTCTGGGCCGGCATCGCTACTCCGCAGCAAGCTCAACGCATCGTGCAGGAACATTTCCGCGACACCAGAACGTTTAACGCGCCTTTTGGTGTCCGCACCCTCTCGCGCATGGAGAAGATGTACAACGTCCGTGCCAGCGGAAATCCATCGTCCTGGCTGGGCCCGATCTGGGGCGTCTCGAACTACATGGTCTGGCGCGGACTGGTTAACTACGGCTTCCGCAACGAAGCCGAAGAATTAGCCACCAAGACTGTCGAACTCTTCGGACGCGACTTGGAACGCTTCGGCGCGCTGCATGAATACTATCAGCCCGAGAACGGCGAGCCGATCCTCAACCGCGGCTTCCAAAACTGGAACTATCTTGTCCTTAATATGATTGAATGGCTCAAGGGAAATGAGCCTATCGCAGAATTCGGCATGCGTCGCCCGGCGGAGAGCTAAGGCGAACACACACATATGCCGGGTCCGGCAGTTTACCGCTTCCAACTATCTGTTTAGCGCAACGGTGATGCTT
Source organism: uncultured Verrucomicrobiae bacterium (assembly GCA_963824895.1). Lineage (GTDB taxonomy): Bacteria > Verrucomicrobiota > Verrucomicrobiia > Chthoniobacterales > Terrimicrobiaceae > DASTFP01. Next base: position 120,168 of record CAWGQS010000008.1, read on the forward strand.
CATGCGATGCAGTGAGCGACCTGCTCGCGGATCGCTGTAGCGAGGATGTCCTTATCGTCGACCGGCACTCGATCCTGGGGACACGGTCGCTACAGTAATCCTTTCTCACTAAAGATGAGCTCCTCCAACTGTAAATTGTGGCGACCTACCCGTATCTACTAGTGCCAACGGCGCGGCTTCCTAGGAAGCCTGGGACAACGCCCAGGAACAACGCCCCCGCGCAAAAGCAGCACTGAAAGCGCGATTCATCCCACGTACTCACGTGCAATACGGTAGGCGGATCCGCGCACTCTTTTTGGCCAGCCCTTTTGCCAAATTCTCTGACGCTCATTTTGCGAATGACGAATGCCTTGTCGAATGGCTCAGCGACGGCACGTCGGTGCGCCTAATTTGCAGTCGCTGTAGCGACGATGTTCCCATCGTCGAACCGACCGCCCCTCGACCGTGGGGACACGGTCGCTACAGTAATCTTGAACTAAGACTTTAACTCACCAATCTTCACTTATATGCCACAAATCATCAAAGCACCGACGCGCATTGAAGCACAGGGCCAACCACCCAAGATCATTGAAGAATTCGTTGGGATAGCCAACTCTGAGACCGAAGGCGTGAGTGTCGCGCGAATGGTCAGCCCCGCAGGTTGGGGTGAGCCTGGACAAACACCGGAGTTTGACGAGGTCACCGTCGTTTTACGCGGACAGCTTCAAGTAGAGAGCCTCGATGGCGTTCATCAAATTTCAGCCGGACAGGCGATTATTGTGAAGCGAGGTGAGTGGGTGCGCTACAGCACACCTTCCGCGCAAGGTGCTGAATACATTGCCGTCTGCCTGCCAGCGTTTTCTCCTGCGATCGTGCACCGCGATTCTGACTGAGTTTTCAGAAAAGTCCAAGCGCTCTCCTGACCAAGGATCCGCACCTCTTTACTGTAGCGACGGTGTCCCCACCGTCGGTAAAATCGCCCTCGACCGTGAGGACACGGTCGCTACAAAAATGCCTCACACTCTTTCACTTGGATTATTGTGAGTTTTTGGGAATCTCTCCGGACAATATCGAACCTTCGGAACTTATCTGGGCTTTGGAATCGTCACCAGGTTTCCTCGCAGGCAGTTAACGTGATTTAACTCATGCGCAATTTCCTGGTTTACTTGATCCTACTCGCCGCCGGTTGCTCTCTCGGCAGGGCGCAATCGGGCTTCAAGGTTATCCCGCTCGGAGTAGAAGGCGGAAACGACGAGAGCAATCTCTCGGCTTACGCCGTAGCCGTTAGCGGAACGGACGCTTATGTCTGTCTCGACGCGGGAACACTCTACTATGGCATTGAGCGAGCCGCGGCCGCTCAACTCCTAAACGGAACGGTATTTGAAATCTTACGAAATAATGTCAAAGGCTATTTGATCTCGCACCCTCACCTCGACCACATTGCGGGACTTATTCTTAATTCGCCGGATGATTCGCCAAAGCCGATCTATGGATTGCCTTTCTGCCTCGAAGCAATCCAGGAATCGTATTTCAACTGGAAGAGCTGGCCGAACTTCGGCGATCGCGGAGCCGACCCGCTCTTAAAAAAATATCAATATATCGTCCTTGGTGCCGACGAGGAAACACCACTGGGGGGGACCTCAATGTTTGTGCGAGCCTTTCCGTTGAGCCATGCCAAACCCGGCCAGAGCACGGCCTTTTTAATTCGCCACGCTGACAACTACCTCCTGTACCTCGGCGACACTGGAACCGATGCCATCGAAGGATCTGACTACCTCAGTCGACTTTGGCATGCCATCGGCCCATTGATCGCTGCCGGGAAAGTCAGAGCCATCTTTGTTGAAGTTTCCTTTGCAAACGCCCGGCCCGACGAGCTTCTTTTCGGCCACCTCACACCTCGCCTGCTGATGCAGGAGATGAGAAAACTAAGTGAGCTTTCGGATGGTCGGCTTACACAGTGTCCCCTTGTCATAACCCACATCAAGCCAGGCATCCCGCGCGACGAGATCGAAAAAGAGCTCAACCAGCAAAATGAGCTCGGACTCAAACTTATCTTTGCGGAGCAGGCGAAGCTGTTGGAGTTCGGCCCACTGTAGCGACGATGTCCCCATCGTCGGCCCAGCCGCTCCCTTTCGACCGTGGGGACACGGTCGCTACAGTGCGCGATTTGAACGGCGGTATCTGGAGAACCATTGAGCAACCTTTCGATTACTTATAATGACATTATTGCGGCTCATCGGCGCATCGCACCGGTTGTCCGCCGAACGCCGACCGTGACCTCCACGACGGCCGACGCGCTGTCCGGAGCGCGTCTGTATTTCAAGTGTGAGAACTTTCAGCGAATGGGGGCCTTCAAGTTTCGAGGAGCCTACAATGCCATCGCTCAGCTCTCGACCGAACAGAAGGCCGCCGGCGTGATTGCCTATTCTTCCGGAAACCACGCCCAGGCCGTTGCCCTCACGGCGAAACGTCTTGGGATCAAGTCGGTCATTGTGATGCCAAGTGACGCGCCTGTCTCCAAGATGGCAGCGACACGCGATTATGGAGGCGAAATCATTCTCTATGAGCGTTACGCCGAAGACCGGGAGACCGTCGCACGCCAGCTTGCGGTACAACGTGGCCTCACCCTAATTCCGCCGTTCGATCACCCACACGTGATGGCAGGTCAGGGCACCACCGCGAAGGAATTGTTTGAGGATGCAGGACGGCTGGATGCTCTCCTGGTGCCATTGGGTGGAGGCGGATTGCTGTCCGGTTGCGCCGTCGCGGCGCGTGCCATGAATCCGAAATGCAACATTATCGGAGTGGAACCCGAAGCAGGGAATGACGGACAGCGCAGCTTCCAGACCGGCTCGATCGTCCATGTCGATGTGCCGGACACCATCGCGGACGGCGCGCAGACGCAACATTTGGGAGGTCACACCTTTCCGGTGATCCGCCAGCTAGTGGACGACGTGATGACTGTTTCCGACGTCGATTTGGTGAAGACAATGCATTTTTTCGCGAGCCGAATGAAGCTCGTGGTGGAACCCACCGGATGTTTGGGGGCTGCGGCGGTAATCCAAAGAAGAGTCGATGTCGGGGGACAAAACGTCGGCATTGTCATATCTGGCGGCAATATCGATATGGTCCGTTTTGCGGAGCTTTTGCTTGGCCGCTGAAACGGAAATCGCTGGTCCTCTCGGGGGTCTTCATTTCGAACGGCCGACCCACCGGCGTTTCCAACCACGCATCGATGCGCAAGGCGACTTCGCAGCGATGAGGTCCAGCCGTTTCCGCGTGCGAAAAACCTCCATGAATGTCCTCAAGAGCCAAACGTGTTCGTCGCATGATTGAACGTAAGGCGATTAAACGCCAAAAGGGCAACTCAATCAAAGCCACATCCACTATGCTGGAAACACCGCACATCGCTCAAACCACAACTCAACTGACAGCCATCATTCACCTGACAATACCCCGTGAAGACATTCAGAGCGTTATGGGGCCAGGCCTCAGCGAGTTGACGTCCGTCATCGCCGCTCAGGGGATCAGACCTGCAGGGCCTTGGTTCAGCCACCATCTAAGGATGGCTCCCGACATCTGGGATTTCGAGATTAGTATGCCCGTCAGTGCACCGGTAGTCGCAACGGGACGAGTGCAGCCGAGCAGGTGGCCGGCCATGACGGTGGCACGGACGGTTTATCAAGGGCCGTATGAAGGTCTGGGCGACGCTTGGGGCGAGTTCCTGGATTGGATCGCAGCCAACGGATACACGCCTGCGCCGGACCTCTACGAAGGCTACCTCGCCGGGCCGGACTCAAGTCCCCATCCAACCGATTGGCGCACCGAGCTCACTAAGCCGCTGGCAAGTTGACGGCCCACGCAAACGCCCTTCCATTAAGCAGAGAGGCTAGGCCCCTGATGCTTTGGCGAAATTCGAAACGAGTGTAAGGCAAGCCCGCTCATTCTCTCCAAAGCACGGGATTGAGCTTGGAATTGGCGACCTCACCGATTTGGCAGCCTGGCAGCCACATATCCCAGTCTTGCTGCTGGTGTTGGTGGCGAGGTTTTATCAGCCTGACGCCGTCTTCCATATAAATGATCGTCATCACGGCGCGCGCTTGAGGCGATGAATTGCCGCCGGCCCGGTGAAAGGTCCAGCCAGAATGGAAGCTGACCTCTCCCAACTCGTAAGGCTCTTCAACATACGTGAAGTTCTGCGCCGCGAGCATCTCCTGAATTTTCGCTTCGCTCTCGTCGCTAATTTCGAAGTCGCGTCCATAGTCGAACCGATGGCTGCGAGCGGCGAAAGCCAATGGACCCATCTCCAGTGGCGTAGGCTGCAACGGGACCCAGACGGTGCAGGTATTATCGTTACTAAGCGGCCAGTAATATTGATCTGCATGCCACGGCGTGAATCCGCCGCCTGCTTCCTTATAGAGTGCCTGATCATGGTAGATGCGGACGCCACTAACACCCATCAGCTGCGCGGCAATGCGCGCCAGACGTTTGCTGAACGAGAACTGCCGGCAGATTTCGTCCTTCCTCCAAAGGTTCATTACCTGCAAGAAGGCGCGTTCATAGGTGGTCCGCTCGGCCATCGGCTTGGTGAGCCTATTGAGACGAACGACCTGCCGAGTGATCGCATCGCCGTAGAACCTGAGTACCGCTGGCGAGAACAGCTGCTTCAGTTTGACATAGCCCTCCTCCCGAAAGTGATCGATCGCGCCGGCTGGCAGCGCAAAAGGTTTGTCCAATTCTGCACCTAGGTTGGAGGGATTGGCGGACGTCGCTCTCATCATTTTGCAAAGACTTAGAACGCCTCGCTCGGCCTCACTATTCGCCGTGCTATTGGCCATATTCTAAAGCAAAGATCCGCTTCCAATTAACGTCCTTGCGGCTGGTTTGGCGAGCGATTTTGACCCCGCGCGTCGAAAGAGGCCCAAGATCCCAGAGGTCACAGATTAACACAGATTCTCACAGATGGATTTCTGTGAATCGGTGAAAATCTGTGCAATCTGTGGATAGAAGGAGATGGCTGGCCATGCGGGGCATCAACTCTCAATTCTTAGCTGCGGTGCAGACCACTGCACATTACTTGACATCGTCGCCAACGCACCGTCGTTGTAGGTATGTGCCGAAACATCCGACCACTTTTCAATTTCGAGCCGCCCGCCTCCGACGCGGAAATTCAAGCTGCGGCGCTTCAGTTCGTCCGGAAGATCAGCGGGTTCACGAAGCCTTCCCATTCCAATGAACTCGCCTTCGAGCATGCGGTGCGCGATGTGTCGCAGGTCGCCCGAAGGTTGGTGGACTCGCTTCAGACGAACGCTCCACCCAAAGATCGCGGAGTGCAGGCAGAGAAGGCAAGGGAACGTTCACGGCTTCGCTTCCCTGAGCGAGCACATGGATAGAAGGATCCGGCAAGCGACCATAAGATGTCGGCGCTGAGGACAGCGCCGCTACAGGCTACAGGTCGAGCGCTCTGTCGACGCTAGGGACAGGGTCCCGACATCCGTTTGGTTCGTCGAGGTGGTCGGCCAGGACGCGTTCCTCATCGGGGATGCCGAATAAAGCGTCAGACTCTTTGACGGAAACGCCCTCGACCTCACGCAACTTGCGCTGCATCGAGCGAGCCTTGGTTCCCACCGTTTCGATGTCGCTGGTCGCTTGCAGCAGCTTTCTTTGCACCTTCCCCAGCACTTCGCCAAACGTGTCGAACTGTGCTTTTACCGCGCCGAGGATCTTCCAGACTTCGCTGGAGCGCTTCTCAATCGCCAGAGTGCGAAATCCCACCTGAAGACTGTTGAGCAAGGCCACCAAGGTCGTCGGACCCGCGATGATCACTCGATGCTCGCGTTGAATGAAATCCGCGAGACCAGGAATTCGGAGAACTTCCGCATAGAGGCCTTCGGTCGGCAGAAACATGATCGCAAAGTCGGTGGTCTGCGGCGGGCAGAGATACTTTTGCGAAACATCGCGGGCATTCGCCTTCATTCGCACTTCCAGCTGAGAGGTCGAAATCCGGACCTGATCCGTATCGCGCCGGTCAATGGCTGCGAGCAGCTTCTCGTAATCCTCTTTCGGAAATTTGGCATCGATCGGCAGCCACACATGCGAGCCGTCGAGATCGCGACCGGGTAGCTTGATCGCGAATTCCACCGTCTCGCCATTCCCGCGCGGACGCACATTCTTCGAGTATTGCTCGGGGCTGAGAAACTGCTCCAGGATGGCCGCCAGTTGGACTTCCCCCCAACCTCCGCGATTCTTGACGTTGGACATCAACGTCTGCAGGCTGCCGATCTCCCCGGCAAGTTTTCGCATCTCGCCCATGGCGACGTGAACCTGCTGGAGGTTTTCGCTGACAATTTTGAACGACTCACCCAGGCGTCGCTCGAGAGTCGTCTGCAGTTTCTCCTCCACGGTCGCGCGCATTTGCTCCAGCTTGGCGTTGTTGTCCTGCTGAATGGCGGCCAGCTTGCCTTCGAGCGCCGCGCGCAAGCTTTCGGATTTTTGTTCACTGGTTTGCGCCATCAGCGCCAGTTGGCGATCCAAGGCGTCACGCAGACTGGAAACCGCCTCGTTCTGCGTCCTTAAAGAGTCGCGCGTGACTTCCGAGACCTGATTGAGGGAACCAAAAAAAAGCTGGGCGAGTTCCTGACGGCCGGCCGAGTTGTCCTGACGCATCTGGGCCGGCAAGGTCTCAACGTGGTCGCGAAGCCGCAGCGCGAGATCGGCAACCCTTCGGTGAAGCGATCGATTGGCGAAAAAGAGTGCCCCTTGAAATACCGCTATGACGGCCCCAAGGGCTACGGCGGCCATGAGGAGGTTTTCTATCATGCAATCACACGCAATTCGCGTTTACGGACAGAATACGCGATGGGTAGGACATTTACGGGGGGAGGGCCAGAAATTATTGACGAGCTCGCCAACCTCTTCCCGAGTGCGTCCAGGTAGGACCGGCCGCCCAGGTTGTAAGCAGGCGACTCCTAAGCATTTGAAACTTTCCCTAAGTCTCCAATCTTTCTCTGGATCCGAAGAAAGGAGATCGGTATCCATAGCGCGCTAACCGAGCCGGTAAACGATGCGGGCCTTCTTAAGATCGTATGGTGACATCTCCAGCTTCACCCGATCGCCATTGAGGAGACGGATGAAACGCTTGCGCATTTTGCCTGATATGTGCGCGAGCACAGTATGGTTGTTCGCCAGTGCGACGTGGAACATAGTTCCGGGCAACACAGAGGTGATGGTTCCCTCGATCTCAATCGTTTTGTCTTGGCTCATAAGAATGCGTCCGCGAGTCGGCGCGGGTATTACGAGGGGTTCTGACGTTTATTCGTCGAGAAAGGAACAGGCCACCCTGCGCCAGGACTCGCTGCGTAAATCACAACGCAGCAAAACACTTCAACAAGCCGTCTCGGGCTCGTTAATGTGAGGCCATTGTTAGTTCCACGCAAGGATCGATTCCAACGACTTTCCAAACCTTCGTTTGACAAGCGATCAGTTTGCAACGATTTTTACCCCAGAAAAACACATGCCATTTGCCAAGCTTGGATTGACCAAGCCACTTTTGCGCGGGGTTCAATCCATGGGCTACGGCGTCGCAACGCCGATTCAGCTTCGCGCCATACCGCCCGCATTGGAAGGTCGCGACGTTATTGCTTCGGCTCAGACGGGCACCGGGAAGACCGCGGCATTCGCCCTTCCCGCCTTGCAAAGACTCGGATCTCGCGGCGCCCTTCGGTGTCTGGTGCTGGAACCGACCCGCGAACTCGCCATGCAAGTTGAAACGTCGATCCGCGATCTGGCGCGAATGACGGATTTGCGCGTGGTCTCTCTTTACGGCGGCGTCGGCTATGGATCGCAGCGCGCAGCGCTCAAGAGAGGAGTTGATGTCGTTGTCGCTACTCCGGGACGGCTGGAGGATTATCTGGCGCGGGGCGAGGTGCAGCTCCATGAGCTGCAGATTCTCGTGCTCGACGAGGTCGATCGCATGCTTGACATCGGATTCATGCCCGCGGTGAAGCGCATTGTTTCAAAATGTCCTAAGAATCGGCAGACTCTTTTCTTCTCAGCCACTCTTCCCCCCGAAATTGGCGAGTTGGCTGCTTGGGCATTGCGAAACCCCGAACGCATCGAAATTGGCGCTCGGCAAACAGTGGCGGAAATGGTCGCGCACGGCGTCTATTTGGTGGAAGCCACGCGTAAGTTCGAATTGCTCCTCGCGTTATTGGAATCGACGGATTTTCAGAGTGCACTCATTTTCGCGCGGACGAAGCGTGGCGCCGACAAAATCGCCAAGAAGCTTCGTTATGCGAACCATTCCGTGGCGGTTTTGCACGCCAATCGTAGCCAAAACCAACGCGAGGAGGCCCTCAGTGGCTTTCGATGCGGACGCTACGAAGTCATGGTGGCGACGGACATCGCTGCGCGCGGACTCGATGTGGCTGGCGTCAGTCACGTGATCAACTACGATCCGCCGCAGCAACCGGAGGATTACGTGCATCGCGTCGGGCGCACTGGCCGCGCGCAGCAGTCGGGCGATGCTTTCACGCTGGTCACCCCAGAGGATTTTAAATTTCTTGCCGCGATCGAGCATTTTATCGGACAAAGGATTGAAAGGCTCGCGATCGAGGGATTCGCCGAGGCGTCCGCGCCTCTGCGAACCAAAAAAACGCCTCGCGCGCGCGCCATCGGATTTCGTAACGCTGGACGCCATATCGCGTCCGACCAAAACCACTATCGTCGCTCATGAATCTACCCTGGAAAAAAATTCACTGGCAGAACAGCGCGTTTCTCATCGGAACGTTTCTCGCCACCGTCATCGGTGTCCCGGTTTACCTCTGGCACTATGGGCTGGACATCTTTCAAGTTGGCCTCTTCTTGTTTCTGGTTTTGGCGACGGGTATCAGCATTACTCTGGGCTACCACCGCTTATTTTCCCATCTTACCTTCCAGGCCAAGTGGCCGGTGAAACTGTTTACGCTCTTGTTTGGCGCAGCTGCATTTGAGGGTTCAGCCCTGGGGTGGTGCGCCGATCATCGCAGGCACCACAAGTTTACCGATCATGATGATGATCCGCATGACATCACCAAGGGATTCTTCCACGCCCATATCGGCTGGCTTCTTTTCCGCATGACGTCGGAGACTCCGCTGACGTGGGTTCGCGATTTACAGAGAGACCGCTTGGCCGTCTGGCAGCACGATCACTATCTCAAGCTTGCTTTCGGTATGGGATTCGGATTGCCCCTATTACTCGGCTACCTTTGGGGCGGATGGGTGTCGGCGCTCGGCGCCCTCCTGATCGCAGGAGCGGCTCGCACCGTCTTCGTGCATCACATGACCTTTTGCATCAATTCGCTTTGCCATTGGATTGGCAAGCAGCCCTATTCCAGCAAGTGCACGGCGCGAGACAGTTTGCTCATGGCCTTCTTCACTTTTGGCGAAGGCTATCACAATTTCCATCACGAGTTTCAGCATGACTACCGTAACGGGGTGAAGCCGTGGCAATTTGACCCGACCAAATGGACGATCTGGTTTCTCAACAAGACCGGTCTGGTGAGCAAGCTGCGCACCGTCCCTGAAGAGGTCATCCTCAAGGCCCAGATCGCGGAGCGCTCACGCCGCCTCGCCGAGACGCTCTCCGCCCGGCAGACGCCGATCTCTGAATCGCTTCATGCCGTGTTGCATAATGCTCAAGACAGAATGCACGCCGCTCTGGCCCATTGGGAGCAGTTGCTGGCGGAGTATCGTTCGGCGGCTGAGCGTCGGGGCGAAATTTCAAGAAGGCATCGTCGGGAGCTCAAGCGTCGCGTCGACGAGGCAACTGCGCGGTTGCGCGCTGCCGTGAAAGAGTGGACAGGCGCACACGATCTCATCTATTCGGCGATTCAAGCTGCTTAATTCCGAGCCTGAGATGAGGGCCGTCGACCGGTGTTGCCGGCGCCAAACGTCTGGTCCGGTCTTCGAAGGGGGCTCGGCGAGCGTTCGCTTATGCGTGGAATTCCAAGACCGCCCGTGATTGACTTGGTTGCTTGTTCCTTATGTACGATTCACGTTTCGACCAACTAGCGCGCGTCCTCGTTCGTCACTCCACCAAGCTGCAGAAGGGCGAATCCGTTCTTATCGAGCTCTTTGATGTGCCCGACGAGATGGGCATCGCGCTGATTCGTGCTACACGCAGCGCCGGCGGGATACCTTTTTTGCAGATCCACCGTGCGCGAATCTCTCGCGAGCTCGCCCTTCAAGTGGAAGAGAGCCAGCTCGTCACCTCCAGCACCATCGAACTGGCCCGGATGAAGAAGATGCAGGCGTACATCGCGGTTCGCGGCAGCCACAACATCACGGAACTCTCAGACGTGCCCGAAGAAAAAATGCGCTTGGTTGCAGGGAAATTGCGCCCGGTGATGGATTGGCGCATCAATAAGACAAAGTGGGTGGTCCTGCGCTGGCCCACTTCCGCAATGGCTCAGCAGGGTCAAATGAGCACCGAGGCGTTTGAGGATTATTTCTTTAAGGTTTGCACCCTCGACTACGGGCGCATGCTTCCAGGGATGAAGGCGCTCAAAGCGCTCATGGACAAGACAGACCGAGTTCAGCTCAAGGGACCTGGAACCGATCTTCTCTTTTCGATTAAGGATATCGGCTCGGTGATGTGCGGCGGGGATCGCAACATTCCAGACGGCGAGGTGTTTTCCTGCCCGCTCAAAGATTCGGTAGAAGGGCACATCAGCTTCAATGCGCCGACAATCTATCAGGGGACTGCCTTCGACAACATTCGCCTCGATTTTCAAAATGGGCGGATCGTCAAGACCACCGCAAACAATACCAAGAAGCTCAACGAAATCCTCGATAGCGACGAAGGCGCACGCTACATCGGCGAGTTTTCACTGGCCTTCAATCCCCACATCTTGCATCCGATGCGCGATATTCTCTTCGACGAGAAGATCGCCGGATCATTTCACTTTACCCCGGGCCAGGCATATGACGTCGCCGGCAATGGCAACAAGAGTCGAATCCATTGGGACATGGTGAGCATCCAACGAAAGGATTACGGCGGAGGCGAAGTGTGGTTCGACGGTGCGCTTATTCGTCGCGATGGTCTGTTTATCATTCCCGCGCTAAAGAAACTGAATCCCGACTATCTCCTCAGGAAGTAGGCGCACCTGGCCGCGGTTTAGGCGATGCGTCCATGGCAGACAGCTTTTGATCGGTTTTATTCGTCGCTCTTGCCCTTGGCTGCGACTCTTTTCTGATCCTCCTCGAAGAGCTTTCGCCAGTGGTCGAGGCGCTCTTTGACGCGCTTTTCCATGCCGTTTTCGCTCGGTTCATAGTAGGTGCGACCCTCGGGCAGATAAGCCTGGGGAACGTATGCGCCCTCGTAGTCATGGCTGTACTTGTAGCCCTGGCCGTGCCCGAGCTTTTTGGCCGCTTTGTAGTGTGTATCGCGGAGATGTTTGGGAACGGCAAGGGTACGGCCTTCGCGCACCTCAGCGGAGGCCTTTCCGATGGCGACCGTGCAGCGATTGCTCTTCGGGGCGGTGGCCACGTAGACCGTCGCATGAGCAAGAATCAACTGAGCTTCGGGCAAACCAACAAACTCCACCGCTTGTTGCGCGGCGGTCGCCACAACGAGAGCATTCGAATCTGCCATTCCCACGTCTTCGCTTGCGCAAATGATGAGCCGACGCGCGATGAAGCGTATGTCCTCGCCCGCGTAGAGCATCTTGGCCAGCCAATAGATCGCAGCGTCGGGATCGGATCCGCGAAGGCTTTTTATAAAGGCACTGATGGTATCGTAATGCGCATCGCCATCCGCGTCGTAGACAACCGCCTTTCTCTGAATGCTTTCTTCGGCCGCGGACAAAGTGATGTGCACGAGACCCTTTGGATCGGCCGGCGTGGTGCGTGCGGCGATTTCGAGCGCATTTAGGCACTTGCGCGCATCGCCGTCGCTCACCTTTGCCAGATGCTCGGCAGCTTCGTCCTCAACGCGCAAGCGCAGATCGCCGAGACCGCGTTCTTTGTCGACAAGGGCTTCCCTAATCAAAGTGAGGAGATCTTCGGTGGCAAGGGGTTCGAGTTGGAAGATCTGCGAACGCGAGACCAGAGGGCTATTGACGTAAAAAAAAGGATTGTGAGTGGTGGCGCCGATCAGTCGCAGTAAACCGCTCTCGACATCGGGCAACAAGACATCCTGCTGGGCCTTGTTGAAGCGATGAATTTCATCAATGAACAGAATCGTTTTTTGGGCGGTATTCTGCAAACGGTTGGCTGCCTGAGCAACCACGCGCCGAATGTCGGCGACATTTCCCTCCACGCCGCTCAAGCGCTCAAAGCGGGACCGCGTCGATGCGGCAATTACCTGGGCAAGACTCGTCTTCCCCACGCCGGGAGGCCCATACAGGATTATCGAGGATATCCGATCCGCTTCAATCGCGCGGCGCAAGAGCTTACCGGGACCGAGGATGTGGCGCTGGCCAACAACTTCGTCCAATGTGCGGGGACGCATCCGCGTGGCTAGTGGTGCCTCCGGCATCGCCGGCTTCTCAAGTTCTTCCGGAAACAAGTCCTGCATGGCTAACTATCGTTCCGATCCTCAACCCGCCGCAAGCAACCACGAGGGCTAATCGCCTCACAAAATGAGATTGCCCTTCCAGCTAGAAAGCTCACTTCCGCAATAAGATCTTTTTCGTGATGGGCGTTGAGTATTAATTCGCGCGTATTAGATTGTCGCTCCGATGGCCATGAAAACCCTTCTTGTTCCCGTCGATCTAAGTGATGCTGCACAACCGGTGCTGCAGAAGGCCGCCGAATTGGCACCGCAACTATCTGCCAGGATCGTCCTTCTGCACATCGTCGAGCCGGTCGCCACTTACGTGCCGGTCGGAGCAACAATGGACGTCATTGCTGCGGCTCCACCCCCCGCGGAAACGACCGAGAGCCTTTCCGCGCCGGATTCGCGCCTCAAGGTGCTTGCTGAACCTCTCATTGCCGCCGGCATCAGTGTCGAGCCGGTAACCCTCATCGGTCTGGCGGTGGATGATATTCTGGAGCAGGCGACGAAATGGCGCGCGGACTACATCATGCTCGGTTCACACGGACACGGTGCCCTCTATCATCTCTTCAGCGGCAGCGTCGTCACCGGAATTCTGAAGCGGGCTACTTGCCCGGTGATCGTCGTCCCCTCACGGTCGCAGACCTGATCTACGCAACTGGCTCGTGCGCGACGATGCGAACGGCGCGCTTCTTGTCGAGCTTGAGGACGCCGCGTGAACCTTCCGGCAGGCGAACTGTTGGATCGGCGACTTTCTCGCCTCCCCATTGGATGCTGCCCCCCTCAATCAGACGCCGAGCGTCGCTTCGAGATTTCGAAACACCAAAGCAGCGCGCATAGGCCTCGACAACGAGACTCACGAAATCGCGCGCCTCACCGCTAGGCGAGAAAACCGGCAGATCTGAATGCTCCAGATCCCTCTTGCTGAAACGCTTCTCAAAATCGGCGAGCGCACTTTCCGCTTCAGTGGGGGAATGAAAGCGCGCCACCAGGCGGCGAGCTAGCGCCTTCTTGACCTCCATCGGATGCCGCTCTCCGTCCAATTGCTCATGAAGCAGGACCTCATAGTAGCGCACCATCAATTCATCGCTAATGCTCATGAGCTTGCCGAACATTTCAGTCGGGCCTTCATTGAGGGCGACGTAATTCCCAAGGCTCTTGCTCATCTTCTGCTTTCCGTCGAGTCCTTCGAGAATTGGCATGACCATGGCGACCTGCTGAGACATTCCTTCCTCACGTTGCAAATCGCGTCCCACCATAATGTTGAAGAGCTGATCGGTTCCCCCAAGCTCGACGTCGGCTTGGACCTTAACGGAATCCCACCCCTGCATGATTGGATATTGGATCTCGTGTGCACGGATGGCCTGGCCGCGATCCAATCGATCACGAAAATCCTCGCGCACCAGCATCTGCTGAAGCGTCACGCGGCTGTTCAGTTTAATGACTTCCTGAAAGCTCATGCTTCCAAACCATTCGCCATTGAAGACGACTCTTGAGCGTTCCCGGCTCAGGATCTTGAAGGCTTGGTCCTGGTAGCTCCTCGCATTCTCCAAAACCTGCTCGTGAGTCAATTGAGGACGTGTTACTGATCGGCCGCTGGGATCGCCGATCATGGCGGTGAAATCCCCGATAATCAATATCGCGCAGTGACCGAGATCTTGAAAATCTCTGAGTTTATCGAGAACGACGCTGTGCCCGAGATGGATGTCCGGTGCAGTCGGATCGACCCCGAGTTTGACATTCAGCGGCCGGCCCTCGGCCAGTTTGGCAAGGAGCTCGTCGGAATTGAAAATGCTGTGGCATCCCCGGCAAAGACGCGTCAGCTGATCTGCAGGTGGGAGCATCATCCCTAGCGATTTTTGTTCAAAATCTCGCGGACCTGCTCAATCGTCATCTTCTTGTCGATCTTTTCGCTGAGTTGATCAAGCTTTCCCTGCGCACTCCCTTGTGCCAGATAGGGCGACGTCTTAAATGGCTCTTCTTGCCGAGACGCTCTGCGTTCCGCCTCATGAAACTTTCCCGGCTTGGCCGATTCCACGGGAAACTGGGTGTCCTTATTGACAATCAAGCTCTTCGACCAAACACTTGCCTGGCTCGGTTCATAAACTTTCCTTCCAATCCACGGATTCTTGAGCCCAAGGAAAGAGCGGACGTTCCCGTACCCTTCCGTCGAGACTTTCTGATTGTAGAGAAACGGAGAAGAACCTGAGGCTGCCTTCTTAACCACAAATCCTCCGCTGTCGAATTTCTTCGCATTCATCGGATTGATCTCTGACATGTCAGGCTCCGCCAAGACACGTTCCAGGAGCTTCTTCTCGTCCCGCTGTGCAAAACAGCAGGCGCCGGCAAAAAACCACAGCAGGATCACTCCAAAGGCACGCACTGTCGCAGAGTATAATGCCTACTCGTCCTTCGGCAAGGCAGGGGACAAATGGAGGGCAGTCAGCATTTGGTGCGCTGCTCGGCGGTCTGCGGGGACTGCATAAGTTTCCATCACTTCCTGCAGGACCTTTCGCGCTGCCGGGTGCTCGCCCGACTGGAGAAGTCTTTCCGCGTACGCTTTGGCAATTGAAAAGGAGCCTGGATGCAACTCGTGAGCGCGCGCGAGGTCCCGCCGCGCGCCGGCGTCCGATTCGGCTACTTCGGCACGACGCATAAAAAACTCGGCCATCGCGCAACGCACCTCCCAGAGCGGGCTATCGCAGGCTTCCCAAAGCGCCGTCGCACGATCCCAGTCCGCGTATTCGACGCTCTGCAGCAAGTTACGTCCCGGAGGATCGTCGAGAAGTGAGGCGATGCTCTCGATCCATGGCCAGGCACGCTCGAGGTCATGCTTTGCTACCAGTCGTTGAGCAACCTCAATTTGAAGAGCGCGAAATTGCCTCGGAGCAAGTCCGAATTCGTTGACTCGTGGATTGTGCCGCAGCAATTCACCCGTTTTCCAGTAGTAGTCTGCCAGGGCACGCACCGGCACGGCTTGAGGAGTGTCCATCGCTCGCCAGATGCTGTCTCGGGCGGCAGCGAAATCTCCCTGCTCCAGGAATAGCTTCATGGCCTCGATCCAGGCTGCGCCGGAGCGTGCATCCACAGGGGCGGCCAGCAGGTAAGGTTTGGCTTCATTGGAACGGCCGGTGGCCAGGTAAAATTCGACGAGGTCCACATTCTTCTGCGGATCGAAAAGTGCGATGCGCTTGATCGGCGTCACGATCGCTTCTGCGGCCACCGGTTTTCCTGTTTTGAAGAGAGCTTGGGCGAGCAGCAAGGTGCGTGTCGCGTTCCCGGGCATCCGTTTCGTGAGTTCGGAGAAGGTGCGAGCCGCGAATTCGTAGCGCTGCGCATCCAAAAGGCGACGCCCAAGCTGATCCCAGGCCCGCTCGTTGAAGTGCGCATCGCTGAGATAGTAATTCAGAACAGCTCCGACCTCCTCATAGCGTCCCTGTTGCAGCAGGATCTGAACGAGGACCTCGCCTGCATAGTAGGTGCCACGCCCCTCGTCCCATTCTGCGTAGAGTTCCTTGAGCAGCTCGCTGATGGAACCAAATCTCTCGGCGAGTTCCTTTCGCAAAGCATAGTACTCGGGAAGCAGGGTGAGGGTGCGAAGAGCGATACGCTTCAGACGCTCCACCTGCTCACCTCGAATCGCCTTCGGCAGGTCTGGCTGAACAATGAGGAAGCTCCGCACGGCCCGGAAGCGTTCCTCGTCGGACGCAGCCGGATTGTCGAGTTCGACCAGCCTCCTTTTCCAATCGCGCTCATGCGTTTTTATTGATCCTTGGGATAATGATTCATCGATCGAGACCTCGGCATGGTCGCTGAGCGACTCGCCGCGGGGAGTTCCTGTGATCTCGCGCAGTTTGGGGGCCGCCAGCTTGCTGCGGGGCGGACCGCTGCGAATATCTCGCTCGAGCAGCGCAACTGCGTCTCGTTCGCGACCCAGCCCGGCATAGAGATCCACCATGGGGGCCGTAAACTCGGCCGAAGCAGCCAGCAAGGGACTGCCTTCCAGCTCCGAGAGAGCCTCGCGGTGGCGCCCCAACTTGGATAAACTTTGGACGTGGCGAAGGAGCAGCGCCTTGTTCAAAGGTCCGTCGCGGCCTAGACGTTCAAGGATGGCGAGCGACCGTTCGTACTTGCCGTCCTCTTCGAGAATCGCGGCCAAGCGAAGCCCGGCGGTTTGAACAATAGCCCGCCCCAAGCCCGGATACTCCTCGGCGAGAAGTCGTTCAAAGAACGCGGTGCCGGGCTCCTGAAGAAGACGAGCCTGAAGAAGATTCAGGATGCCGGAGCGAATCCCTTCGTTGCGCGGGTTTCGGTCGCACAACTTCTTGTAAATGACAGCAGCCGCTTCCACGCGCCCGGAGTGCTGAAGCCGAATCACCGCGTCTAAGAGTTCACGATCGGAGGCGCCGCGAGCCACCCATTCGTTCAGGAGGTACGGGATTTCAGGAGTCTCGGCTGAAACCAGCTGGTTGAGAATGAAGCGGCCGACGGTGGCGTCGCGAAAGTTCTCGCCTCTTAGACTGAGCAGCGCGGAGTCTCTCGCGAGGTCGTTTCTATAGAGATCGCGAGCGAGGCGATGCAAGTTCCATTCTTCAAGTTGGTTGCCACCTTGCTGAACGAGTTGCGACCAGCTTTCATCGTCTGAACTGCCGAAAATCGGGAACATTTCCGCGAGCTTTTCCGCCGCTCCCGAGTCGTCTCCTTTCAGGCTGCTTAGCAACGCGGCCGCCGCTCTCTCACAACGCGGATGCTTGGACGCTTTCAAGCGAAGACCCACATTCTCTTCGAACCCTCGTTTGTCGCCTGGGGTAAGCAGCCACCGTGCGCGAAGGGCAACAAAGAGCGGTTCGCCGAATGAGATTGCCGAGGGCGCGGACTCAATCGCTCTGTCGAAGCGGGCAACCGCCTCCTCCGGCTCGCATAAGGCGATCCACCATCGTGCAAGTTCTATCCATGCCGAGCAGGCTTGGGATGCAGGTAGTGCGTCGGGAACGCTTTCACCCAAAATGCAGGCGGCCTGAAAGAGATTCTTGCTGGCCAATGCCTCGGAAGCTTGCCAGCGGGTCAGGGCGGGAGCCTGCGCGAACAACCTGGAGAGCAGCTCCCCCGAGGGTCGCCAGTTGGCCTCTAGCATCCGAGTAAGTGCGACCAGGATGCTATCCCACCTGGCTTGTGGTTGTTCGGAATTGGCTACCCAACGTCTGAGGGCGTCGTCCGCTTCCTCATCCATGGCGAGGGCCGCGAAACTCTGCTCCAGGCTGACGCTAGAATCTTCGGAGAATGTCAGGCGCTCGATTTCAAGGAAGGAGGCGGTTCGTTCCCCTGAATGATAGGTTGCCCAAATTCTTTCGATAGGCTCCGAGAGCTGTCCGATCCATTCCTGCTTTCGTCGGCTCTCGATCAGGAGTCGTCCGATCTCGCGAATCGCAAGAAGCCTGCAGCCTTCCGTATCTGCCTCCGCGGGGACCTTCCACGGCGCAGGACGCGGTCCGGTCGGCCGAACAGGCGAGGCTGGAAAGCGCAAGATCCTCTCGGGAAGTGGAATGCAATCCTTATACGATTCCGGCTGCGGTCGTGTTTCCCGCAGCACGGCCTCAAAGTCGCTCAGAGCCTGCGAGCGGTCGCCGCGCTCCAACGCAAACCGGCCCAGCCGCAAGAGCACCTGCGGAGCGCAGCCGCTAAAGCGCGCCGCGGCGCGATAGGAGTTTTCCGCGCGCTCGCTGTTTCCTGCTCGTTCGAAGAAATCCCCCGCCGCGGAAAGCACCTGCGGATTGCGAGCATGTCGGGCGGAGAGGGCGCGCCAGACGTTCTCCGCCTCTTCGCGCTTTCCGGCGCGTTCCAGAAACTCAGCATACCGAATCGACGGCTGGGCATCTTGGGCTCCAACAAGAACGACAGCGCGGCGGGCCAATCGTGCGGCCTCGTCCCAATCTGCCGCCTTCTCCGCCAGTTTGATCAGTTTTTCAAGTTCCTCGATCGAATCGTCGCTCTCCTTGGTGGCGGAGGCCTTCAGAACTCGCAAGGCTTCTTCGTCCTCGCCTTCAGCTGTCAGCAGAGAAGCCAGACACTCCTGCCAAAGGCGTCCGTCGGAGGAGCTCCGCGCCCGCCGGCCGATTCGGGATCGCCAGTCGTCCGTCACCCCGTGCTCGACAGCATACAGACCGGCCTCGTCGAGCAATTCCTTGCGCGCGGGGCTGCTTCCCTCAGTCGCACAAGCATTCTCCAGAAAATCCAAGGCTCTGGTAAAGAGTTGGAGACGCGTCGCGGCATTCAGAATCGGCGTCCGGAGAGAACGCCTGGCGTCCGGCGGAGCAAGGCTGTAGGCGCGCTGCCAGGTTTCGAACGCCTCGAACCAGTTTCCGCTCATTTGCTGCGCCAGGGCGAGATCGGCAATGGCTTGCCAATCCTTGGACTCGTGGGCCAATGCTTGGAAGATTCGCAGACCCTCTTCAGTATTGCCTCGATCAAGTTCGAGATGACCGATGCGTCTTCGGATCTCGAAATGTCGTTCCGGAGCAAGTTCTGCGAACCGTGTAAACGCCTCAATGGCCGAGACCGAGTCGCCTGAGTCGGCGAGCTGCACCGCCAGAGCTTCCTGCAAAATTTTCGACTGCGGCAGGGCTTCGAGCCCTCGTCGCAGGGCAGTGATCGGACTGGGTCGAATATCCGCCCAACGCAGCCAGCGTGCCAGTCTCAACCAGGACGCCTCGTTCTTGCTTTGTTGAGCTTGCGCGTCGAGGAGCTCAATCATTTCGCCAATTGCGGGTTGCAGCGACTGATCGTCCTCGGGTGGTGGTTGCTTGCCGGACTGAAGCGCGAGGAAGAGTCGACGATCCAGATCTTCGCGCGGTGGCACAAATTCTGAAGTTTCGCTGGCCTTGCGCAACACCTCGATCATCGCCTCGGTTTGGCCATCGGTCTGCAGAAGGTCGGCCAAATGAAGCGCGTATTCCGGCTTGGAGGGATCTTTCTCGAACGCCTTCCGCGCCCAGCGGATCTCCTCTTGCCTTGTTCCGGCACCCCTAAGAAGTTCCGCAAACCTGAAGGCCACCTCGGCAGCTTCCTTCGTATCGAGTCGCGAAGCTTCGAAGCGGGAAAGGCAATTGATTGCTTCCTCATCTCGCCGCTGCTCAAGGTAAAAGCGCGCGAGGTCGGAAACCGCCTGCAGGTCGTCAGGACGGGCAAGGAACGCAGCAGAGAGCTTGCGTTCCAGGGGCGCGGCAAGTTGCATGCGTTTGTAGAAATCGATCGCACGGGCAGCCGCCGTGTCATCGTCGGCGTGAGCGCTGAGATATTTCTCGATGCGCTCCTCTGCGTCGAGCCTCCTGCTCCATCAGGACACTTACTTCGGCGCGCAAAAAGACGATGTCGCGATCGTCGGGTCTAGAAGCGAGCACTTTGTCATACCGGCTCGCGGCGGCCTTTGGATTTCCCAAGATAAGGTCGAGAGCTGCGAGTTCGCAGGTGAGGCGAACGTCGCTGGGAAGAAGGGTGGCTGCCCGGCTCAGCCATTCGTGCCGCTGCAAATCGTTGCCTTGAAATTCGTAGAGTTTTGCCAAGCGCAAGAAGGACTGTGGATCATGGGGATTGGCCTCGGCTTCCTTGCGCCATTGTTTTTCGAGCAGCTCGAGCGAATGATTCGTATCATGTAGACTCAGCAATCGCCGGCGCGCAGAGTCCAGCTGCCAATGTCCTGGCCCCATCAAGCGGAGCAGGGCTTCTTGCGCGGCGATCGCTTCGGCGATTTTCCCACCTGACTCCAGACGCAGCGAAATTTCACTGAGGGCGTTGAAACGCTCGCTGGGCGTCCCGTGCTTCGCAATAACCTGCAGGTGGACGACAGCCTCACTCCAGTCGCCGGCCTGAATGCTCGCCGCTGCCAGTTGTTTCCGCAGGGCGAGGTCTTCAGGATCGAGCGCCACTGCACGATTCCAAGCGGAGCGAGATTTGTCGAGCTCGCCAGTCTTCAGCAAGAGCTCGCCAAGACGCACGAGCAGCGCCGGATTCTGGTCAGTCGCGGCAGTGTCTTCGAGCAGCTTGGCCGCGGCTGGCAGGTCGCCCTCTTCCTCGAGGATCCCAGAGAGCATTTCGGTTGCGGGAATGCTCCCGGCCTGCGCGGCCTCGCCAAGCACTGTCTTTGCCTCCGCAGCGCGTCCGGCGCGCTGCAAGACTCGAGCGTAGAGGACAGGTGCTTCCGTCGCCTTCTGTTGGCAGACGGCGACCAGAGCTTCTATTTCGCCTGCTTCGGCATGGATTTTCCACAGACGATCAAAGGCGGTTTGCTGCATCGGGTTTGCCATGAGAATGGCGAAATATCGATCGGCGAGCTTTTGGGATTGAGCGTCCAAGCCCAAGGCGATCCCGTGCACCCCAAGCCACAGCGCAACCGAAAGAAACCGCCTTCTCATCGCGCAAAAACTAGCGGAATTGGCACTTCGGGCAACTGGGAGACGCCCCGATCCAAAATCGGCTCTCTTTCAAGAGCTCATTCGACGGTCCGACGCAGGTTAGTTCCCGCGCACGCGTTCCGTTCGCGCGCAAAAGCCAGGGACGGCCATTCGTGGGTTGAAGCAAGGCAATTCGGTCTTCAGCGGGAGAGATCGGCCTGCGCCAGAATTTTGAAACCGACGCCCCGCAGCACGGAACTGGAACATTCGCTGTCATCGACGTGCATCACGAGGACGGCCCGCCCGCGCGGACGTACCAACAGAGGATAACTGAAAATGATGTTCACCTCGGCCATGAGCAAGGCGGAAAGCACCTTGGTCAGATCTGACGCGCCTTGCGGAAGCTCAACGACCAGCACCTCGCATTCACTAAAGGCAATGTCATGCCTGTGGAATAGCTCCGTCACGTGCTCGGGATCACTGACGATCATTCGGCCGATGGAGGATTCGGAGGAATCCTGAATGCTCAAGGCGAGCGCCACGATATTGTGCTCGTTCAGCAGCTTTATAACTTCCAGCAATGCGCCCACTTTGTTCTGAAGAAACACGGAAAACTGCCGCACTTGTGGGCTTCCGAGTCTTTCCGTAGTTCGCGTCGCCGGCATCGTCGTAGAGCGTCCCCGATAAGTTGCCACTATTTATAGGAATACAAAAGACAGAACTGTGCCTTCTCGCCTTCCAGCAGCGTCAACTTCACATAGTAGCGTCCGCTGACTTCCGGAACGAAGCCGGCCGCAGCGACTTGGCCGTCCTCGTAAGTCTGGAAGTCCATCGGCTTGCCCATCTCGCTGAACACCCCCACGGCGATCTTTCGTCCGGGAGGATTTACGGCAGCGGAGAACCAGTATTCGTTGCCTGAAAAGAGGTTTACCTCTAGAAACTGGGGGCGATTCGGCTCGATCTCGCCGGGCCAATAGCCGTCACGAATCTTGTAACCATCGTTACTAAAGGCGCCCGCCAGTTCCAAGGCCTTGCTCCGTGCGCTGAGGTCGGTTTCGGGAGCGATCGGCGTGGGGGAGGGACCTTCCTGGGCGAACAATCCGGAGGAAACGACCATCACGAGCCAAATGGGCAGGAGCCAGATCATGGGCAGGCAAGGAGGCATCTGGTCTTACAGCCCGGTGGCAATGGCTTTCCCAATAGCAGACATGGCCGCGTGAAGTTGCGTCACATTTTCCTCGGAAGGCGTCTCGGCTTTGACGTAATCGAGGGATTTTTCAAGAGTCGCTCGAAGCATCGCGACTAACGGATCTTCCTTCATCGCTTGGGGCAGAGAGCCGATTTGCTGCAGAAGGTACTCGATAATGGCTGGCTGCCGCAAAAGCCGGGCAGCTTCCGGGCTATAGGCTCGCTCGACGAGACCGCTCGCCAGCTCCGTTCCCCGAATCCATGCTCCCAGGGTCACCAGCGTTACCAGGTTGCTGTCTTTTTGCTCGAACATGTCGAGCTTGACTTCATTTTGGGTGGCTTCCAATTCCTCCCGGAGCGCGTTCCAATCATTATTTTCGGCGAAATCGTTGATGCTATTGCCACGACCGAGCACGCTTTGGCTGACGTTCAGCTTCTTGGCCAAATTGATGATCTCTTTGCCGATGTTCTTGACGCCCTGGCCGTCCTGCGCCTCAACGGCGATGTAGCCGTCCGCCACCAGAGTGCCAAGCACGAGAGCGATCTGGGCGCGGTTCGCAGTGGCTTCCGGAGTTCCGACACGAACCAGCTGCTTCCAATTTGGGCGCTCGAGCTTATTGATGGCGGCGAAAAACTCCCCAGGCATCGGAATGGTTAGCGATTCGATGCGAACGGCTTGGTCGATCTGGCCCGAGGTCATGGCGCTTTCCGCGGCGCGCGACCCGAATGCCGGCAGAGCGACGGTGGCAAGCAAGAGGTGCCATCGAATCCAATCCATCGGAGCAGATAATACAACCGCGCAAAATTTGGCGAGTGCGTTTCTAAGGCAAAGTTTGGCGACTATGATTCGCATCTCCGCTTCGTCAAGTTACGTTGATGTCTTCGCGTCCACCAGCACGCTCACGCTGATTAATATGAAGGAAAGCAAAGTCGACCAGAGCGAGCCCCTGCCGATCTATGAGCTCGACGAGGAGATCGTTCGGGCGGTTCAGGGCAACCGGCGCCTGATTTTGCAAGCGCCAACAGGTTCGGGAAAATCGACCCAGGTCCCACAAATTCTCCTGGATGGCGGCGCCCTCGGAGACGGTCGCTGCGTAATTCTCCAGCCCCGGCGGCTGGCCACCCGAATGCTCGCCAAACGCGTGGCGGAGGAGCGCGGCTGCGAGCTCGGCACCGAAGTAGGCTATCAGATACGGCTGGACAACGTTTCCTCTGCGGAAACGCGGATCCTTTTCGTGACAGAAGGGATCCTGCTTCGGCAGATGCTGGTAAATCCGCGCCTGGAGGGAATTTCTATCTTAATTTTCGACGAATTTCACGAGCGCCACCTCTTCAGCGACGTGAGCCTTGCCCGCGCTCTGGAGCTACAGGAGTCCACCCGCCGTGATCTCACGATCATCGTCATGTCCGCCACCCTGGAGAGCGCCCAACTTGAACGGCATTTAGAGCCTTGCGAGGTCTTATCCTCCGCAGGGCGCACCTACCCGGTGGAGATCGAGCACTTGCGTCACGAACCGCGCGACGACCCCCCATGGGAGCTCGCCGCGGACGCCATTACTGAAAATTTCGACCGGACTGAGGGAGACATCCTCGTCTTCATGCCCGGTGCCTATGAAATCCAGCGCACGATCAGGGAAATTGATCATCGCGCACCGAGCGGCTGCATTCTGCTGCCGTTGCATGGTGAGCTTCCCGCCTCGGAGCAAGATAAGGCCGTGGCGCGAAGCGCTAGACGCAAGATCATCGTTTCGACAAACGTCGCGGAGACTTCTCTGACTATCGACGGGGTCACCATGGTCGTGGATTGCGGTCTTGCCCGTGTCGCACGCTATGATCCGCACCGGGGCATCAATACCCTGCTGATCGAAAAAATCAGCCGCGCCTCAGCCGAGCAACGCGCTGGCAGGGCGGGACGCACGGCGCCAGGGCTTTGCCTGCGCCTCTGGACACAGCGAGATCACGCGTTGCGTGCCGCCTCAGAATTGCCGGAGATCCGACGCCTCGATTTGGCCGAGACTCTCCTTTCCCTCAAAGCGGCGGGAGTTCGCGATCTCGCAACCTTTCGCTGGATCGATCGCCCCGAGGAGAAATCCCTTTTGCGCGCCGAACATCTGCTTTCCGACTTGGGTGCTTTGGACAGTCACTCAGGCGAAATCACCCCGATTGGGCGCCGCATGTTGAGCTTCCCTGTCCATCCGCGCTATGCACGGATGTTTCTGGCTGCCAAGGAATTCAACTGCGTGCGGGCTGCCGCCCTGATCGCTGCCCTGACCCAATCGCGCAATCTCTTGCTGAGAGCCGAGCGCCGTGTGGAGGAGGAGCGCTCGGAAATTTTTGGTCAGGGTATCTCCGACTTTCTCGTCCTGATCCGAACATTCTCCTATGCACAGCGCCACAAGTTTCGCCTTGATGCGCTGCGCCCACTCGCCATCCATGCGGAAGCTGCCAGGCAGGTGGAGAAGCTTTTTCAGCAATTTCTTGAGATCGCGCGCGATGAGGGTCTGGCAACGGAAGCAGACGCGGCCAGCGACGAGGCGATTGCACGATGTGTGCTGGCAGGATTCGCTGACCAAGTTGCCCGTCGTCGCAGTGGAGGGACCCTGATCTGCGATATCGTTCACGGCCGCCGGGGGCAGCTTGCTCGCGCGAGCGTCGCCCAAAACAGCCGCCTGATCGTCGCGGCCGAAATCAATGAGATTGAGGGCCGAAGCGGCGAAGCCCAGGTAGTCCTTTCGCTGGCCACGCAAATTGAAGAGGGCTGGCTGCGCGAAATGTTTCCGGACGATTTTGAAGAGCGTGTCGCCCACTATTTCGACAAATCGCAGAATCGTGTGGTCATCCGCCGGGAACGAATTTTTCGCGACCTCGTCATCGATTCTCAAGATCGCGATGCGGAGCCCTCACCCGAAGCATCGGCTTGCCTGGCGGCAGCGGTTACCGCCGGCGATCTCACCCTCACCCAGTGGAACGATTCAGTGGAACAGTGGATCGCCCGTGTCAATTTTCTAGCTGCAGCTCTGCCGGAAGAGCGGATTTCGCGCATCGGCTCGGTTGAGCGCGAATACCTTACCGACCTCGCCTGTGAGGGCGCGACGAACTATCGCGAAATCAAAGATCGCCCGATTCTAGGTCTGGCTCGGTCTCTGCTTTCGCCTGCTCACCAGCAGCTCGTCGACAAGCATGCCCCTGAACGCATTGAGCTTCCCGGTGGGCGTCGCGCCAAAGTCACCTACCCGCCGGAGGCCCAGCCCTTTGTCAGCGCGCGCATACAAGACCTCTACGGCGTTACGGACGACCTCAAAATCGCTGCAGGCCGGGTGACGCTGGTCATTCACATCCTGGCCCCAAATTTTCGGCCCGTTCAGGTTACCAACAACTTGAAATCATTCTGGGTCGAGGCTTACCCAAAGCTAAAGCAGCAACTTCAGCGCCAATACCCGAAGCATGACTGGCGCTAGCGGAGCAATTCTCAGAACGAGACTTCCGGAAATTTCAAAAGATTTACAAATGCGCATAGCGCCACGCGCTGCAACGACCGTGTCCCCACGGTCGATTCTTCAGTTTGCCGGCGGGCCACTTAGCCGGGACGCGCCGCTCCAAATCAAGCGCCCGCCGCGCCCTACTCGATCCTGCAGACGATCGTCTGCTCGAAAGCTCCATCAAGGAGTTCAATGAGATTCTTCGAATGAATGTGCTCGCGCAAATCGTAGAAGGACTCGCGCAAGTTCCATGGGCAGGCCAGTAGCGCCGCAGAATACCAACTTGGAAAGTCCTCGGTCGCGTCGGTGAAACAGAGGGTCGCTAATGGGGCAGCCATCTGCGAATGTCGTCTCTCAATGTAGTCGTGAAGCAACTCCACAGCCTTGCGACGCGCATTCCTCTCCACCAGCGGGAGAATACCTTTCAGCTCGTAAGCCCCGGCAAAGAAGTAGACGAAAGAACGGGCTTCGAAGGCCGGCTGACCCTTGCAGATCGTGAAAAGAAGAACATCCGTTTGGACGCGTTTCTCTTCCTCCATGGGATTTAAGGCCACCACCAGCCGGGGTTCAAAATCCAGAATGTCCCTGTCCGGCGCGAGAACAGAAATAAGCGCATCATTCATACTGACGGCCAGTGAACCCTTCGGACAAAGCTGACACCAGAAAATAAAAAGGCCAATCCGGTACCCATTCCGGTGACGCCAAGGCGGCCTTCCGAGGAGCCTTGTGCGTGGAATCTCGGATGGCTAGCGCCAATCGTCGATTAGGTAGACATCGGGCCGGTTATAGCCGGCCTCGTTCGGTCTGACCATCGACAGACCGAGGAAGTCGGCTCGAAAACCTCGCGCCAGCACCTGGCGATAGGCGTTCTCTCGCGCTGTGTTGACTCCGATGACAAGGCGCGACGCGCCTTGGGTCGCTCCGAATTCTTCGCACGCATAGAGCAGGTGGTTAAAATCGCGCGCCGCGCCTTCGCCCGGACGAATGACGCCAAACTTCACGTAACACGCGCCGGTGCCGGCCTCAGTTCCAGCTCCGCTGTGGCAGACAGCAAACCCCGACAACTTACTTTCACTCCAAAGAAGCACCGTATCGCCCAGTTTTTGATCAGCGACGGCCTGAAGCTCGCGACTGGCATCCAACCCCTCGTAGATGGTGTCGGTAAGCTCTCGGCAGGAGTCCAGCAATCCATCCCGATCATTAGCGTTCGCGTCGGAGAACTTCGTCCACGTTAATGCGTGGCCAGTGATCTCAATCGGCTTGAACATGAGGGCGGTCAGAAAACGTGGGGAGAACCCGAACTTCTGATACAAACCAATATGCTTGGGGCTATGTGCGAACGTGAAAAGCCCGACGTGCCGGGTTTGCCAGCGGTCAAAGCAATCCATCACAGGTTCCATGAGTCGCCTCCCCAAACCTTTGTCCCAAAGGTCAGGTCGAATCGTCAGTGGCCCGAAGAAGCCGACACTGCCCCAATTCGTGGCAAAGTTGGAACCGACGACTTCGTTGTCGATTTCGGCAGCGAATGCGGCTGTGGGATCGGCCTTCCAGCGCGTTCGCACGTAGCCGGCATCGCCCATAAACGAAGCCGGATCTGCAAGGCCCACGAATGTGCCGAAGGCTAGGCGCACAATATGGTCGGCAGTCGCCAACTCGTTTTCATGCAGCCGGCGCACAGAAACCTTTTTTTCCACCTTCTCGTCCGTTTTTGATGAAGTTTGCATCAGTCGCTTGGATTCGTTGTTTGTCCGCAGACGGGTGCTATCTAGGCCGAGATCACGCGAAACGGCAAGACGTAGCACCGCTCCAGGCACACGCGAAAATTTGGTTGCGATGTGGAGACCGTTTCACAGTTATCAAAATATGCAAAAGACCAATGCCGGCAGCATCGCCGGGACGATAATCCGCAAGGCGACGCTTTCCGACGCGTCGGCGATCGGCCGGCTCCTCGAGCAACTAGGATATCCCGTTTCGTCTGACTTTGTGCACCGACAGCTTGCGGCCCTCTTGAAGGACCAGGACGAAGTCCTTCTCGTCGCCGAGGCCGGCGACAAAAAGGTCATTGCGTTTCTCGCGATGCACTGGATCCCCCAGATCGCCATGAAGGGTGGATGCGCTCGAATTAGTTATCTCTGCGTCGACAAGGAGATGCGATCCAGAGGACTTGGGAAAAAGCTCGAGCGAAAGGCCTGCCGACTCGCTCTAGAGCGAGGCTGCGAGTGTATTGAGCTACATTGCCACTCCCGCAGAACCGATGCCCACGCCTTTTATGCACGCCAGGGATACGCGGAATCGCCAAAGTACTTCGTCAAGAAGCTTTGTCATTCCACGGACTTTCGTGAATGCGCTGAAGAACCACCTCGAAGAGGCAGCGTCAAATTTTGCGACGCGCACGAGATCCGCGAGCGCAGCAAAACAATGAAGAAAGCCGGACGGCTTCATTCCAAAACCTGCGGGGCCCGACAGGAAAAGTTTTCACAAAGATAAAGGGCAGCTCGTCCCCGGAGAGGCTTCATGCTCGCCAATTCAGGGACTCGTTTCATGAGAACTGGATTCTCATCGGCGAGGAGGAGGGCCCGTCGCGGCGAAAATTCGCCGTGCAACCTCAGGTTCCATTCTCGCACATCTGCAGAGTTCGGTGCTCCGGCGACGACCGCCTGTGCCGGTGGAGACAACGCCAGATCGAGCGAGACCAGCATTTGAGGGACCGCGGTGGGTATCCGTGCGAGAGCCTCGCTGCCCGAGCCGAGAATGGTCCTGGCGCGGGCTTCAAACGAGTCGTCATGAAGCATGCGGGCGAAGCGGAGCAGATTCAGCGCACTGATCGAATTTGCGGAGGGTTCGGCGCCATCGTAATCCTCCTTCATCCGCACGCTAATCAACGGATCTCCGGCGGCGCTGCCGAAATAGCCTCCACTCCCCTCGTCTCGGAACAATTGATCTTGTCGCTCCTGAAGTTCCAGCGCCCATTCCAGCCAATCTGCCTCCCACACGGCTTCGTAGAGGTCGAGCAAACCTCCAATCAGGAAGGCATAGTCCTCGGCAAAACCAGGGATAGCGCTAGCCTCGCCGCGCCAGCTACGCAAAAGTCCCCTCTCTGAAGAGAGGTGCTTCTGCAAAAAGCGGGCAGCCTTCGCGGCGGAATCGAGATAGCGAGGCTCGCCAAAGGCGGCACCGCATTTGGCAAATGCCGAAATCGCCAAGCCGTTCCAAGCCGTTAGAACCTTGTCATCAAGGTGAGGACGCGGACGCTGCGCGCGCCGAGCGAAGAGCTTTTTGCGGGCAGCAACGAGCGACTCAGAGACCTTTTCTACCGGCAGATTCAAAATTCTCGCGGTTGTTATAATGTCTTGTCTTTCAATAAGAATATTTTTGCCTTTGAACTCGCCGTGCGGATCGCTGCCCGCCGGCGCATTTCCCACTTCTTCCACTCCATAGTGGCGGCAGAAAATGCGCGCCTCTTCCGGACCGAGAACTTCAACGATTTCCTCGCGGCTCCAGACGTAGTAGGCTCCCTCGGCGTGCTCCGGGCGACCATGGGCGAGCAAACTATCAGCGTCTTCCGCAGAAAAAAAACCGCCTTCGGGGTGGGTCATGTCCCGCGACACATAGTCGAGGGTCTCTTGAGCGATGCTCGCAAAAAATTCGTCGTGAGTAAGTTGCCATGCCTCCAGAAACGAGACGGCCAGCTGCGCTTGATCGTAGAGCATCTTCTCAAAATGCGGCACGTGCCAAAACTCATCGACCGAGTACCGATGAAATCCTCCACCAAGATGATCGCGCATGCCTCCCGCCGCCATTCTGCGCAGCGTGAGCAGGACCATGCTGGCAGCCCGGCCGGCCTGCTCACCCGTGGTGCGCGTCGCGAAACGCAGGAGAAAATTGAACACCGACGGCCTGGGAAACTTGGGCGCGCCGCCGAAGCCCCCGTACTCTTCATCGAAACTTCGTGAGAAACTCTCGAACCCCTGGAGGAGCGGGGTGTCGTCCTCGCGAAATTCCGCGCCCTGAGAGCCAGCGCCAGCTTGCCCAAGCGCTTCAATGACTCGAGCGGCCTCTCCTTCGATTTTCTCGCGATCCTGGCGCCAAAGGCGAGCGATTTGGGTGAGAACGCTGGGAAATCCGGGGCGTCCATAGCGGTTATCGGGCGGGAAATAGGTGCCGCCATAGAAGGGGCGCCCTTCCGGCGTTAGCCAAACGCTCATGGGCCACCCCCCTGAGCCTGTGGTAGCCTGCACAAATGCCATGTAGAGCCGGTCAACATCAGGCCGTTCCTCGCGATCCACCTTGATGTTGACGAAATTGTCATTCATCACCTTGGCAATATCCGGATCTTCGAACGACTCGTGCGCCATGACGTGGCACCAATGGCAGGTCGAATACCCGACGGAGAGGAAGACCGGCTTGTCTAGTCTTTTTGCCTTGGAAAAGGCCTCCTCAGACCACGGCCACCACTCCACCGGGTTACCCTTGTGTTGAAGAAGGTAAGGCGATTTTTCTTCGGCCAGACGGTTCATCCAGAGAGCCTAGCTCAAGACCCGGGGCCGAGCAGCGCGAATCGGAAAAATCTCTACTCAGCCCTTCAGCGCTCTCGCCGAAAGGCGCTCATCCTCGGCAATGAGCTGCTGCCAGAGTTTCTTGTACTCTGGTTCGAAGCGCTGGTCCTGAAAGTCAGCCATACGTTCGCGGAGTTCGACGATTTCCGCGATACCGGGCTGAAGTTCCTCCCAGCATTCCCGAAGAATTCGCAGGGCACCCGCTTCGCGATCCCAGAGGACCGCATAGGAATCGATGAATTCCGCCGCATAGTTTGGTTCGGCGCGGTCGTTGGGATGCCAGAGGCCACGTGTTGGTTCGGTCGCCTCGAGCAGCATGGGCGCAATGTAAATGTTGCCGAGGATTGCTTCGCGGTATTTCTGGCGTGCAGCGGTCTCATCGCCCTGAAGCGTGAGACAGAGCGCCCAGCCGAAAAGGAACGAGGGCTCGGCAAAATCCTTAGGGTAATCGCGCACGCAGCGTTCGAAATGGAGGGCGGCCGCTTCAGTGTCCTCATCCAGGAGATGGAGCAACGAGATAAAGAAACGAACGCCCTGATTATCCCGAGGGTTCAAGGAAAGGAGGTCTTCAAATTGCACCGCCGATTCGCCGTGCTGGTTCTGATGCCACAGCGTCATCGCCCGACCATACATGGCGCGCAGCAGAAGCCGGGTCTCTCGGTCCGTCCACCAATCCGGGCTTCGCTCACTCCAGCGCGGAGTCTCCCGAGCAATCACTTCATCGTAAGCAGCCAGACAAACCTTCCAGTTCCCGTGCTGGAATTCCACGTCGGCCAACTCGATGCGCGCCGAGGAGCAGTCCGCGTCCCGCGCGAGCGCGGAGCGCAGCAGGGCGATCTTCTTGCGCGGCGAACGGATACGCAGCGCCGTGTTCACCAGCCCTCGAGCCACCTCTTTCGATCGAGGTGCGGAGTCCTCCTCGCGAGCAAAGCGCAGAACAACTGTGCGCGCCAAGGCGCGCAGCTCGTCGGGGCCGCTGCGATTGAAGCGCTGAAAGCGAATCTCCACGCGATGGTCTTGGGAAAACAGCTTCCAGGCGTCGTTGTCCCACTCGTCGCTTGCACAGATAGCCAGCCGGTCAGGGACGCCCAACCGATCGAAGAGCTTGAGCAGGAGGTTCTCGACCCGCACCTGGTCAAGC
This sequence comes from uncultured Verrucomicrobiae bacterium, assembly GCA_963824895.1. GTDB lineage: Bacteria > Verrucomicrobiota > Verrucomicrobiia > Chthoniobacterales > Terrimicrobiaceae > DASTFP01. Next base: position 151,433 of record CAWGQS010000008.1, read on the forward strand.
TCTTCGAGAATGTCGGGCGCCGCGAGCGGCGCCCCTGCCGGATCACAGACAATGAGCAGAGTCGGCAGAAAGTAGTCGCTTCCTGCGGGCACCGGTTCCTCGAGATCCAACCAATAGACGAACCAAGTCGTCTTCGACGATTTTAGGGGTTGAATCATCAGTTTGCGCGCTGCCAGTCGATCTCCACGCGTTGCTTTCGTCCGAATCTGTCCGTGAAGAACAATTCGCGATGTCGGCTACCGTGCTCGTGAACGAGGCGGGTAACTTTGACGTCGAAGCAGCAGTATTCCGCAATTTCCATCACCCTTCCTTCCCTCCACCAGCGAATGGCGTCAAGTCCCTCAGCAATTTTGCCGACGCCGAGGGTGCCATGCGCCAGGTCATCGAGCTTGAGACGATGACCGGAGGCCTTCTCCACATGCTCGAGTAGATCGAGGGTAGGAAGATAATGGGGGAGATCGAGAATGGTGTAGGCCATGAGCACCTGGTAGTCGAAATGCAGGATATTGTAGCCGACCACGAGATCGGCTTTGCGCAAGCGGTTTACCAGGTCGCCGGCTCGCCTTTCAGGATAAATCTCATAGGTGTCGTCAGCCGTGCTGTAGGTGACACCCACCGACATCCCCATTTGAAATTTCCTGTCCCAGCCGCCCACGTCGTTCGCGGTGCGTTGGGTTTCCAAGTCAAAATAAACGATGTCCATCGACGACCGTGCAGCATGTGAAAAAATCGCGGTCGTTTCAACCCTGAGTGATCTTGCCAAGCCAAAGCAACGTCATTTTTCGAGAAAATCCCAGATGCCCTCCCAGCCTTGGCCAAGGGGTTGGGCAACGAAGGCTTCGCAACGCACCCGGTAGAGAGTCGCAAGTTTCGGGGCGAGCCCTCCTTGGGCGAGCTGGTCAAAGGCAGCCTGCGCCAAAGAAAACTCGCCTGCGCGATACTGGGCCCGCGCCGCGGCGAACGCCTCCGCCCATTCGCGATGCTCTTCCTCATGGGGAAAGAACAACCGCTCGGGCTTCTTGCGCCCCTTGACACGCACTGTATCCACCTCAAGGAAGGGACAGACGGTCCGCGCCTTTCGCGCAACACGTTCATCAACCAGGATGTCGCAGCCGTAAATGCGTGTGAGGCCTTCGATCCTTGAGGCAAGGTTGACGGTATCGCCAATGACGGTCATGTCCATTCTCTGATGCGAACCGATGTTCCCGAAGACCGCCATTCCGTAGCTGATGCCGATACCGGAACCCCACGGTGTGATTCCCCGTTCGTTGCGCCGTTCGTTGATGGCGGCCAGTCGCTCCTTCATCCGAAGTGCGGCCAGCACGGCGTTTTGTGCATCCTCCTCGCGATTGGCCGGACGCAGGCCGCCCCACGTGGCCATCAGTGCGTCGCCGATAAACTTGTCGAGGGTCCCTGAATGCGCGAAAACCACATCGACCATCTCGCGGAAATATTCGTTCAGCAGCGTTACCATTTCGCCGGGATCAAGCCGCTCGGAATCTGATGTGAAGCCCTTAAGATCGGAAAAGAGGACGACCATTTCTTTTCGCTCACCGCCGAGGCTTTGGAGGTAGGAATCGGGATTCTCGGCGATCTCCCGGACGACATCCTTGGAGACATAACGCTCGAGCGTCGCACGCATCCGCCCGCGCTCCCTTCGCTCGATCGAAACGTCGCAGGCCACCCCCGCAAAGCCGCAGACAAGCCACGTCAACAAGGGGGCCGCTGCCGGCAAAAAGTACGAGAAGAGCCAAAGGACGGCTGCGCAAAGCACCAGCCAAAGCACCGCGCCGCCAATCACTCCGGCGGCCAGCGATTTCGCGCTTCCCAGGAAGAAGAAAGTCAAGGCGACCGACGCCAGCGCAGCGAAAACGATGGCGACGATGGTAGCCGCGAGGCCAGCCTGCTTGAGCCAGCTCCCGCGGAGCATTGCGGCGAGCGCGTGGAGGTTGATCTCGGGACCGGAAAGCTTTCCCCACGGAGTAAGGTAGAAGTCGTGCAGCCGCTCGGCGGTCGCTCCAACAAGAACTATGCGGTCCTTGAAAAACTCACCGCCACCGTAATTTGATTTCCAAAATTTAGGCACAAAGATCTCAAAAAGGGAAACCACACGCGTTGTCCCGGGGAGCGAATAGCGGAAACGCAGCGGCTCGTGTTGCCGATTCTCCGGCACGGCGGTCCCCAGCAACCGCGCAGAGACCGTGGCCAATGAAGGCACCACCTCCTCGTGGAGAAGTGTGGGCACACCCATGATGTTCGAGGCACTGGCGGCGGTGTAGAGCGACCGCACCTTGTTGTCCCTCCACATCGGCAGATTGACGATGCCCCAATCGTCATTCACCGCTTCACGAAAGACCTCGTTGGGCACCACCAACTGGGGTGCTTTAGCGCCACGATCCTGAGAATCAGGATTTTCGAAGGAGGCTGCCAAAACCACTTTTCCGGGATGGGCTTTGAGAGCGCTGGCTAAAGACTCGTCGCCTTCTTTCGAGGTCGGAAAAAGGAGATCGAAGATGACCATCCGCGCCCCCGCAGCCATCAATTTTTCCGTCAAGGACGCATACACTTCACGCGACCAGGGAAAGCCGGTGTCCATCAGCTGGAGCGGGCGCGATTCGGAAATCTCTTCCGAGCTTACCTCGCTAAGACTTAGCGACCGCTCATCGATGGTCACGAGCGCGAGCTCCTCAGGCAAAGCCGCCCGGGTGGTGATCCGAAGCAGCCAGTCTTGAAGGTAAAGATTAAGGCTGCCCACAAAGGGGGTAAAGAACGTTGCCAGCAATATCGCCAGCATTCCAAGGGCATTCGCCAGCAGCTGCCAGCGAAGTCTGAGGGAGGACACGCGCGTCATCTGCATCCCAAAAGAGGAGCCCTCCTAGGCCACGAATGCAAGCCGTAGCGCAAGTATGGCTTGACTTTTGCAAAATTTTCAGCCGCCTATGCAGCTCGTGCTGCTCAGAACACTTCTTCTTCTCGCCGCCCTCATATCCAGCGACCGCGTCGCCCACGCACAAGAGCCCGGACGTCAGGCGCGGGCCGATACCGCCACCCGGACCACCTCGGTGCTCCAACGCACACAAGCCGCGACCGCCACTTCGTCCCAATATTCCCTCCAGGCAGAGGCTGACATCGGTGAACTGGTGCCGGTCAGGACACGTGCGCTCGGCCTCGACGCCTACCTCATCGGGACCGCCGGGCTGAACTACACATCAAACCCCAACCTCTCCAATAATGGCGGCCGTGGTGACCTCTACTTTGTCGGCGGGGGAGGCGCTGGTATCCGCCCCAACCTGATCGGAGGATTGTATCTGGACGGGCATGTTTCCCAACTGGTTTATCAGTACGCCCACTTTTCTTCGCTGAATTTCAACTATTTTAATGCGGGTGGCGGTTTGGATTATGTTTTTGCGAACCTCGGCGATCTCACCGCCTCGATCCGCTACGAATACGAGCGCTATCTTGACGGGGACTCGCTGGACGAGTTTTACGTCAACAATGCGCTGACCTTCTCCCTCTACAAAGAATTTCCCATTGGCGAGAAATTCAGTTTTCAGGCTGGATGGCTGGGAGCCATTTCGCTCACGGCGGAGCCAGCTTCGGCGCGGTTCCACGAATTTGACTTCTGGGTGGGCTCTCGCTGGCGCATCCTCACACCGCTCGAGCTCCAAACCTTCTACATTCTCTCGCTTTTCTACTACCCGCAGGGAGATACCCGCACCGACGTAACTAACACGGTCGGAGCGGCCTTGAGTCTGGAATTCACGAAATGGGCCCGTTTGATCGCCAGCAGCAGCTTTTCGGCCAACAACTCGACAAATTCGTTTTTTGAGTATACCGTAGTAAACGTAGGCGGGGTATTAAGCCTCGATTTTCGTTTTTAGGACTATGAATGGAAAGATCGTCGGCCTGATCGCTTGCGCTGTGCTTCCAGCGTCACTTTTGGCGGAGCCGTTTGAAGAAGCCAAAGTCACGGAAACCATCAACATCGTTTCCTTGTTGCGCCAGCTGCGCCAACCTCAACCCGCGACGGTGGGGGATGTGATCAAGGGGCAAACCGCCCTCAAGACCGGAGGTGAATCTCGCGCGGAGTTAAAGTTCCCTGACCTCACGATAACGCGCGTGGGGGCGAACTCGCTGTTCCGATTTTACGCGGGCGGACGCGACATGACGCTCGACGGTGGCACCATGTTGTTTTACTCCCCGAAAGGTGCAGGCGGGGGCAAGGTGCAGGCGGGGGCAGTTACGGCCGCAGTTACTGGATCAGCTTTCATGGTCATGAATCTGAGTTCAACGATCAAGATCGTCTGCCTGCAGCACGAAGTTGCCGTTTCAGGCCCGGGCTTCTCTCGGACCATCCGCCCAGGCCAAGTCATCGATCAAAATGGAAAGATTAGTAACATCGACTTGGCGGCACTTGCCAGAAGCAGCAACCTGGTCAATGGATTTTCGACGGCGCTTCCGTTCGCTTTCGCGAGTTATCGAAGGGAAACAGTCCAAAACCTGAATTTAGACACCACCAACGATCAAGCGCAGATCACTCGGCGCACCATCGCTGCTAATCAGACCGGCGCTCCGCCTGTCAATAATCAGCCGGTGCAAACAGTAACCCGATCGGTGCCGCCTGTCGTGACATCGAACCCCCCGCCTAGATCGTTTACTCCCCCTCCGGTTCCGGAACCCACCCCGCGGCGACGTCACAAGCCTCATCGGCCTCCACGGCCGCCTCAAGAGAGACCCGGCGAAGGGGGTGAACAGGGTGGCGGTAATCAGGTCAGAGGTCGATAAGCTCAGCGCGGCGGCCGATACCCTCACGCGAGTTTATTGTTTTAAGGCGACTGTCGCCAACCTCAGGCAGCAGGAATATCTCAAGCCGTACGCTGAAGGAGCGCGCGCTATTCTAATCGACGGCGGATTTCTCGTTGGATCTTAGCGCAGCGACCTGGCTTTCCGGTGCTCGCCGATTGATGACAAAGGTATTGTTGTCTCCGTAGGAGGCCCACGGCCCAGTCGGAACTTCGTCAAAGTCGACGAATTTCCAATCCGTGACGTCAGTATCGTCCATTTCGAGAAAGTCACGCACTGCGGGAGAGACATCGAGTCCGGCGCCCTTGTTCAGATTCGGGAGAGGGCGCTCGGGGCCGAAGACATATTGCCAGTTGTCGGTCCGGAAGGGTCCCGCATCTTCCCATTGGGCGTAGCACACGCGATCGCCTTTGCGGATGGCGATCCACCGTCCTTTGCAGACCGATTTGTGAGGTCCCTTATATTCTTTCTTGAACCAGGGAATCACCTGCTTCGCCTCGGGTTTATGACCGTTAGAGGTCTTGTCGTTGTATGGCAGCGCCACGTAAAAGGGATTTTGCCTCGGAACAAAATTGTCCGGAATAAACTCACTTGTCCGCCTGCCGCGATCGGGATTGTCTGTGCCGCCATAATTTTGCGCCCATTTTGCATCCCAGCTACTCTTGTGGTTGGGGACCGGATTGTTCTGCGTCGGCTTTTCGCCAATCCAGAATGTGGTCGTGACGATACCTTTTTTCCACGGGTAGCGGTCGAAGACGTTCGAGGGCGCATCCAGCAACTCCTCTGCCGACGGTGGGATGCCATCCTGAGCTTCCTCGGGCGCGCTTTGTGCCTGACTGGGCCGCATCTTCTTGCTGGTCTTGGTGAGGTCCTTAATGTCGGACTTGGCCAGTAGGGAGTGAGCCGCGAAGATGGAAGTAATGGATGATGCCCAGATACCCAGAAATTGGAGGAGCGAGCCGCGTTTCATGGACTGCCTTTCCCAAGCGTGTTGTTGGGGCCCCGCGCTCAGAGATCTCGTGTTGCCGTCACGCCGGTGACTAGATTTTCGACCTGTAGGAGTGGGTCTGGCAAGTATTTTTTGCGTCGCGGCCCGGCGCGGATTGCAACCCTGCGGGAGAGATTTATGCTGGCGCGATGAAGGCGATTCGCGTCGAACGATTCGGGGAGCCAGAGGTGCTGCAATTGGTCGAGGTGCCCGACCCGCGAATTTCTGCCGGACAAATCCTCGTTCAAATTAAGGCCGCTGGAGTCAATCCGGTAGAAACGTACATTCGCGGGGGAACCTACGCTCGAAAACCGCCTCTTCCCTACACGCCAGGAACTGATGGTGCTGGGATAGTCGTGGCTACTGGGTCGGATGACGGTGATTTCAAATCGGGAGATCGCGTGTTCCTTTCGGGATCCATTTCGGGAACATACGCAGAAGCTGCCGTTTGCACGCCGGACCAGGTTCACCCTCTTCCGGAGATCGCGAGCTTTGCTCAGGGTGCAGCGCTGGGAATTCCCTACGCGACGGCGTTTCGTGGAATCTTCCACCGCGGCGACGCGCGTGGCGGTGAAACGCTGCTCGTGCACGGCGCGAGCGGAGGTGTTGGCACCGCTGCGGTGCAACTTGCGCGCAGCGCGGGAATCAAGGTCTTTGGCACAGCGGGTTCTCCTGAGGGCCGGGAACTCGTTCGCGAGCTGGGCGCAGATCGGGTCTTCGATCACCATGACTTGGGCTACCGTGAGGCGATCATGAAGGCGACCGATGGCCGCGGAGTCGACTGCATTCTTGAGATGCTCGCCAACGTGAACCTCGGCGCAGACCTGCAGCTGCTGGCTCCACGCGGTCGCGTCGTCGTTATTGGAAGTCGCGGCAGTGTGGAAATGAATCCTCGTGACGCGATGATGCGCGATGCGGATATTCGCGGAATGATTCTCGGCAACGCACCAGGAGAGGAACGGCGCGCTATCTACAAGTCCCTGGGCGAGCATCTCGCGGCAGGCCGCCTCCAGCCTGTCATCGCAAAAGAGCTGCCCCTGGCCGCCGCCCCTCAGGCACATCGAGAGGTGATGTCGCCCAATGCCAAGGGCAAGATTGTGCTCATCCCGTAAATTCTTGCTTGGAGGCACATGTTGTTCTCAGCGCCTGCCAGGGCTCCCTGGTGCTCCCTCCATAGGCGAACTTCCCTATTCAGTTACTCGACGATGGTGCAAGCACCATTCTGCGACCAAGAGAGCCAGGGCTGCCAGAGCGAGCCAGCGCCATGGCTGCAGCGCACCCCAACTACGAGTGAAAGGCAGAGCCGCCTTCTCGCTTTCGGCCGCTCGGAGATCGGACTCCGCCGCGTCGGAGGTATTGACCGCCAGCCAGCGGATACTGACCGGACCACGAACTTCGTAGAACCCGTTTTTCCTGACCGTCAAGGGAGTTTGCGAGGACGACTGTGTCTCGGTCTTGTCCGCAGCTTGCGGTGTTGAAATCGGATCTTTGCGGATTCGTTCTCCGTCTTCTGGGAAAAAGGTCCCTCCGGCCTTCAGCATGGTTTCACTGCGCGAACCCCGTTCGGCCAGCCAATGAATGGCATTGCTCACGAAGAGAGGAAAACCAATCCGCAAAGGAAAATTTGAGTCCGCCACGCCGAAAGCGACCGCTACGACGCGCGCGTTCTCGGGACCTTCCACGGCCACAACCATCGGCTCGCCAGCGCTTCGCATCGGAATGCTCGCGCGCCATCGACCGTCCGCGGGAATCGTCAATTTTTCCGCTTTGCTCAGGCGAATGTCGCGAAATTCCACATTCCAAAGCAGTGGACTATTGGATTCAGACGTCTCGAGAAAATCGGGCGAAATTTGCTGACCGCCCAGATTGAACGGCGTGCGGCCGAAGAAGAGGAACGCCTCGGAACCAAGATTTTCGTAGGTTAGATCTGCCGGCATCCAGTTGTCGAAAACCACGGCATCGAAGCCCGCGCCGAGAGTCGCGCGCCATGATTCCGGCCGAAGGATCTCGACCGCAATCGAGGGATCAGCTTTCAGTGCGCTTTCCAGAAACGGGTCGTCCTCCCCCACCAGGAGAACACGCAACTGCTTTCCAGTCGGCAGCACCGCACGGGCGAAATTGTCGAAATTTAAGGCGTCCTCAGAGGTCAGCCTGGCCACGAGAAAGCCGTTTCCGGAAGCAAGCATTTCTTTGGGAATGACCGCCGAAAAATCGCGTTGTTCGCCCGGACTCAATTGGAACCGCTGCAAGTCAAAGGGCTTCCCATCCAGCGAAAGCTCCAGTTCGGCGCTGTTTGAATCTCGAGAAAAATTTCCCAGTCTTACCAAGAGTTCGGCCGACTGCGGACTTGCGGGCAGCGGGCGTTGCGCAAGCGTCAGGACGGACAGGTTGTCCAAAGGTTTGCCGACGGTAATCTGATCGGCATCCTCCGGAGCGCTCGCCTTTCGATCTCCAATGACGATGAGCCTTTTCTCTCCCGGCTTGGCATCAAGAAGTCTGCGCGCCAAAACCAAGGCTTCATCCAAATTTCCGCCAGCGTCCGACGGCTCAAGCGAGGACAACTTTCGCCGCAGCTCCTTCCCATCATCCGAGAACGAGGAAATAATTCGGGGCGCTCCCTCCATCGCAAGGATGGCCACCTCGTCATGGGGGCCAAGCCTGGAGACGAGATCTCGTGCGGCCAGCAAAGCCTCGCTAAAGACGCCCGGCGCCTGCATGCGGGCTCGCATGTCCAGCACGATGACCATCGATCGATGGCCGCGTAGCGAGCCTTCCTGCGGCCGTGCCAGCGCGAGAAGCAACAGGAGGAAGATCAGCAGTTGGAGGATCAAGGAAAGTGGATTGCGAAGCCGGCCGAGAAACTTGCGATGCGGCTCGCGCTCCAGGACCCTTTGCCAGAAGAGCAGGCTCGAGAACTCAAGCGGCCTCCGGCGCGGGCGCCGAAAATACAGAACGATGATTAGAGCCGCCAGTGATCCGAGGAAAAAGGCTCCCGGAAAAAGAAAATTCATCGCACCAGCCCGTCGCGACGGAAATCCCGCAGGATGATGTCATCAAAAGGAGCGTTTGCGCTGACAAAGGAATACCCTGCATTGTGCCGGGCGCACCAGGATTTGAGTCCGCCGCGAAAGCGCTCCACTTCTTCGCGATAGAGCCGCCGCAGAGCAGGGCTCGCTGTCACCGCCAATTCCTGGGCGCTCTCGCAGTCGCGAAGCAGCAAATCTCCGCTTTGGGGAGGATCACATTCAGCGGGATCCATCAGATGGACAAGGTGCACCGCGAAATGCCTACCTACCAGGGCACTGAGGCCACGCTCATATCCCGAAGGATCGAGACAGTCGCTCAGAACGATCGCCAAGCCGCGCCGCCGCCGACCGCGTCCGAAGCGTTCCAGGCTGGAGGAAAGATCGGTTTGATCGCCGGATGGGTTCGCGCGCAAAAAGCGCAAGACATCATGGAAGGCCGGGATGCCCCGGTAATGCCCGCTCTCCGCCCGCAGCGTAGAATCGAAATACCAGAGCGCCACATGGTCGAGACCATGCAAGGCAAAATAAGCGAGCGCCGCCGCTAGCTGACGAGCAAGCAGAAACTTCGGCGAATGCGAAGCCTCGCTGCCGCGCCAGTGCATGGAAGCGCTGCAATCAATCAGAACCCCCACGTCGAGCTCTTCCTCCTCCTCGTAGAGCTTCATCATCAGCCGTTCGATCCTTCCATAGATGCTCCAATCGATGCGTCGAGGGTCGTCACCCGGCACGTAGTTACGGAAATCGGCAAACTCCAGACTCGACCCCATGCGGCGCGACCGCCGCTCGGCTCGCAACGTTCCCGCAAAGCGCTTGCTCATTTGCAAGCGCACATGTTCAAGGCGCACGAGAAAATCATCGTCGAATACATTGGCGTCGTCGCGCGGCATGCGCACAAGTTCGTCCGCTTTCGCCGCTTTTCCATGCGCATCCGAAAAAATTGCCGTCCGCCCGCCGGCAGCATCCTCGTGAAATTCTTCGCGATTTCTCTTGGAGGCTTGGGCCGGCTCGAATTTCTTTGCTGCCATGCGCCCTGCTCTGTCAGTTTGCTTCCTCTTCGCAGTCATTTTCATTTCGAATGCGGAATCGTCCCTGCAGAACTGGATCGCACTGGGGAGCCTCGAAGGAGGAGTCGTTGCCTGGGAGGGAGAAGGCTGGTCGGATGGTCGCACCATTCGCCTTACCGGCGTCTCGTTTCCCTCCTCCAAGAGTGTCTTTCATGTTATCGACAACCCGCCGGGAAATCGTCGGTCGCTCTCGTCGGGGCTGGCCGCCCTGGGTGCCGTCGCCGGAGCAAATGGTGGCTACTTTCACAAAGATTTCACTCCGCTAGGACTGGCCGTTTCGCAGGGCGAAACCATCCACCGCTTCGAGCGGGCCAAGCTCCTTAGTGGAGTCCTTGCCGTGCGCGACGGTCGAATGGAGCTCGTGCGATCCGGTAAATTCAAGCCGGGGGGCGACGTGCAGGAAGCTCTGCAGGCAGGCCCTTGGCTCGTCGAGCGAGGTGTTCCCGTCGCCGGGCTCGACGACACACGAAGCGCCCGTCGCACGATCGTCGCCAATGATGGCAAGGGTCAATGGACGCTCATGGCCACCTCCGCCATTACACTGGCCGATGCCTCCCGACTGCTGTGCGCAAAGGGGATCATCGGACCCCTTAAGGTTGCGAATGCGTTGAATCTCGATGGGGGTTCATCGACGGCCCTTCAGGCGGGTTTGCCACCCGAGATTTTGATCGACATCGCGGCTCTGGGCCCCGTCCGAAATTACCTGGCCATTGCGCCTCGACGGCCGTAGCTTCGCTGTGGACGATTCTTCCTCGCGGGCTGCCTGAATTTCACTATTTTTTCCGCATGCAAATCCACCTTAGCCCCAGACATCTGACTCTTACCGCAGCCATTTACGCGTATGTGGCGGAGAAGATATCCCACCTGGAGCAGCTAACGGATCGAATTCTCGCCGCCCATGTCGTCCTGCTTCATGACGAAACGAGCACGAGAAAGCATATCGTTAAGGTGCACCTTGCTGTTCCCGGCCCGGATATCTACGCGGAGGACGCCGAGGACGATCTCTACGCCGCCATCGACAAGGTCACGGGCAAGCTTTCCCAGCAGCTCAGAAAGCGCAAGACGCGCATCGCCGATCGTAAGAAACATCGTTCGCGTCTCGCGAGGGAAGAGAAGAAGAGGGGCTACAAGCGCCGTTAGAGCCGAGCTTCCGGTGGACTACAAAGTCAAACTCGAGGTCTTTGAGGGGCCTCTCGATCTCTTGCTTTATCTGATTAAACGCGACGAGGTCGATATCTACGAAATCTCCATTGAACGAATTGCGAAACAGTATCTCGAGTACATGGAAGCTTTCCAGGTGCTCAATATTGATCTCGCTGGAGAGTTTATCGTCATGGCCGCGAATCTGCTCTACATCAAGAGCCGCACCTTGCTGCCGAAAGAGCAACAAATGCCGGACGAAGATGTCGAGGAGGACGATCCTCGATGGGAGTTGATCCGCCAGCTCATCGAATACAAGAAATTCAAGGAAGCCGCCTTCGAGCTCCGCTCGCGCGAAGCTATCCAAGAAAGGCTTTTTCCCCGATTCCCTCCGAATCCGGAGCTCGCCCCGTCGGGCGACCTTCTGGTCAGTGAAGTGGGCATTTTCGATTTGATCAGTGCCTTTCAAAAGGCCCTCAAGCGGCTGGAAAACCGGCACCGAGAGGAAGATCTTCGGGAGATTTTCGAGGAGAATTTCACCGTGTCGGATAAGATCGACTTTTTGCTTCGCGTGATCTATCATGGCGTTCCATTGCGTTTCGAGGAATGCTTCGCTGATGCCGCGAGTCGCGCTGAAATCGTGGTCACGTTTCTCGCCATGCTCGAGCTGATCCGTCTCAAACAGCTGCGGGTGCGCCAGGACAACCATTTCGAAGAGATTTGGCTGGAGCGGACCTTTCCCACCACGGCCAACGCCGAGAGGTCAGTATGAGCGAAGAAGTCGTTGACTGGTCTCTCAAGCGCATCATCGAATCCGTTTTGTTTGCCTCGCAACGGCCGGTTTCAACCAGGGACCTTCAAGGGATTTTGAAGAGCGCTGCCGAGCTGGAAAAGGCAGATCCTAACGTCGCCATGTTCTCTGCGATCAAGGAACCGGCACTCCGCGCCGCCATCGATGAGCTTGGAGCAGAATGCGCTCACTCGTCGCGCGCTTATGAACTGCGCGAGACCGCCGCCGGGTGGCAACTGGTTACGAAGCCGCAGTTTTCGCCCTGGCTTCGACAGCTCTTCCCCGAGTATCGTTCTGCTCGGCTGAGCGCGCCGGCCATGGAGACTCTTGCCATCGTAGCCTATCGGCAGCCGATCATCCGCGCTGATATCGAGGCGATCCGCGGCGTCGCCGTCGATGGCGTCCTCCAGACGCTTCTCGATCGGGGACTGGTCAAGATTTCCGGTCGAGCAGAAGTTCCGGGGCGACCGCTCCTCTACGAGACCACGCAGAACTTCATGGATCATTTTGGTTTGAGGAATCTGGACGAACTTCCGAATGTGGCGGAGCTCCGCCACATTCCACTGCCTCTCGCGGCGGGCACCGGGGCGCCGGATGCTGCTTCGCCTGAGGAGACGATCGCGTCAGGAGCAATCCAGCAGAGCGCCGACGCTAATTCTCAGGACACCCCGCCCGAGGATAAACCGTCATGAGTGATCTCGATGCATTGCGGGTGCGAATCGATGCCATCGACAACGAACTTCTCAGACTGCTCAATGAGCGCGCGGTGGTGGCCAAGGAAATCGGAGCGATCAAAAGTCGCGAGGGGCTTCCGATCTATTCTCCAGAGCGTGAGGATCGAGTGATCCGCAGTCTCATCGATCGCAGCGAAGGTCCGCTTACGCCCGAGGCGATTCGAGCGATCTATTGCGAAATTATGTCCGCGGCGCTGGCGCTGGAGAAAGATGTCGCCATTGCCTGCCTCGGACCGGCAGGTTCGTCCGCCCACCAGGCAGCGAAGAGCAAGTTCGGGTCCAGTGTCCGCTATGTGTTTCTGGCAAATACCGAAGACGTTTTTCGTGAAGTCAAACGCGATGGCGCTGACTGCGGTGTTGTGCCGATCGATGATCCCGAGCACGGCCTCGCCAATCAAACTCTCGACCAACTGGCTGAGACGGAACTCTCCATCTGCGCGGAGATTTTTCTGGCAACGGAAGGAAGCTCGCACAACGACTCTGCACGCTTCTTTGTCCTCGGACGCAATGCGAACCCGCCCTCCGGCAATGATATGACCATGCTGATGCTGCGCATCGAAGACAAACCCGGGGCGCTGGTCTCAGCTCTAGAACCTTTTAAGGTCCTCAACATTAATCTTAGCCACTTCGCCAGCCGACCGGCGGCTCACGGCAGCCAGGACATCTTTTTTTTCGTCGAAGCGGCCGGCCACACGCGAGATCTTCAAATGGTTGATCTTTTTCGCGAACTCTCCCGATGCTGCCGAGCCGTAAAGGTCATCGGCAGCTATCCCAAGGCGAACTCCTGAAGTTTTCCTTACGAAATCCCTCAGCCGCTTAAGTTTCGCGACCAAGCCGCTTCCGAAAAGCCCAACAATTCCAGGACTGAGCGCTGCGCTATATGAAGGCGAAGCTTTCGGAAGCTCTTATGTCAGCGCCTCAATGGCCGCTCACTTCATGGCCGCCACGACGCGGCCGTCGGCATAGAGACGGTTTGCCCGGTTAAAGTGGACGGGCTCGAAATCCATGCAGAGGCGCATGCGGGCGGGATTTACGGTCCTTGCGCCCCCTCGCCGGCCATAAACAACGGGATTCACCTTCAGCTCACCGTCGAGCATCGGACTCCACTGATAGCTGCTCCCACGACTCCGGAAATAGTTGCCTGCTTTCAGGTCGCCCGGGCATTGCAAGAGCTTCGGCGTCACTCCGTAGGGACCTAGCTCTGCCAGCATGGGCTTCGCTTCGTAGTCGGGGTCATATACGGGATCAGTGGGGTTGGGCTCAATAAACGGAAATGTATTATCGTTATCGGCAAGGTAGGTGCCGACAGCGATTCCGATTTGTCTAAGATTGTTCATGCAAGCGACGCTGCGCGCGCGCTCGACCATTTTTTGGTACCCGGGCCAGGCAACCGCTGCTAAGATTGCTGCTATGGCGATAACCAAGGTGAGTTCGACAAGAGAAAAAGCGTAACTTCTTTTCACGACTTTGTCGGCGTCCCCTTAATCTGTTCCTTTCGACGAATGTAGTTGCGATATCTTTGTTCGCGCTGTTCCGGCGTCCTTCGTGCATCACGCGCGGCGGCTTGCTCCTCCATCTGAGCCTGCACATCCGGTCTGCTGAGATGCTCTTCGATCTTTGCGCGACGTTCGTCCGCCGGAAGTTCGCGGACCGACTCCCAGAAAGTCCGCATTTCATGGAATTCCCTTCGAGCTTCCTCTTGTTGATCTGTAGGCAGCAAGGCGATTGCTGACTGCGCCCGCTCGGCGACCCACTCAGGATTTGCGCGCTCTAGCCTGCGTGGAGCGGAAAACACCGTTCTTCCTCGCGGCGTTTCCTCTCGCTCAGCGCGCCGCTCGCGGTCATCAGGACGGGAATGAACAGTCAAAAGGAAGAGCTCTTTCGCGGTGCCGTTCGCTGCTTGGATCAGCTTCGCCGTCACCTCGCCCACCTTGCCTGACGAGGGCATTCTTGTCAGCGATGGGTTCCAGCCAAGCGGAACCGCAAAAAGCGCTCCCGTTTTCTGCGCCCCTTGATCAAGCAGGGTGTGGAGACTGCCATCAGCTGCTTCGGTAATTCTCCACGGCATTCGGCGAGGATCCAAAGCGGAGATATTGTCGGTCATTAGCCTTCCTCCCCACGGTGCTGAAAATATCATCCAGTCACCTGGATTTGCTCCCGAGGAAAAAGCTCTCAAGGCGTCCCGGATTTGTTCACGATCTGGAGCGGCGATGTAAGCGAGTCTCGCGCTCGCGTCGATCCGCAGAGCGAGAGTGTCAATCGCCTCAAAGACTGGCGCACGAGTCAATCGAATCGTCACCAGCGTAGCAGGATCGGCATTCGCCGCAATCTCGACTCTCCCTTGACGCTCAATCGACTTGATTACGGTCGAAAGCGGGGCGTTTGAAAACCGCAAAGTAATGAGGTCGCGCTCGCTCCACCACCTCCACACGAGCACGCACATCGCAGATGCCGCGACCACGAGCAGCAGTGCGGTTTGCTTCCGCATCTTCGAATTAACTCGCCCAAAAGGCAAAAGTTACAATACTTCTTTCTTCGGTGTCCGACGAATTGCGGCTTGCATTGGAAGGGTCACTGAACGATTTTTTCGCAAGCCTCAGTCGTTTAATGAAATGCATGTACAATCCGCCGCCAACTTCCTGAAGTTGTTCACGTGGCGGTTCTTCTGCATCGTTGCTCTCAGGTTTTCCGCCGGGAAGAAACTTACTTCGGCGGGGAGATCGGCACCGCCTGAGGCGTCAACGGCGGCATTGCGCGCCCGAAAAGGTTTCCCTCGCCATTCCGCGCCGTCCGCCACTGCCATAGATCATACTAATGTCATCCGAACACACACCCGCCAGCGGGACCCGGTCTTCGAGAAAGGGCCGCCGTCGAGCTGCCCGCCCCCACAAACGACCGGAAACGCCCATGCCATCGCCCAAGAAAGAGAGCTTGTGGCAAAAGATAACCGCCTTTCTCTTGGGCAAGAGTCCCGAAACGTCACCGCCCCAGAGGGCGATCGAGAGATCCGGTTCCGGCAACGGCGACGAAGCCGCCACCAAGCGTCCCGCCCGTTCCGCTGGTCTCAGAAAACCGGAATTAGTCGAGGTTTCGTCCCCTCGTATTTACGTGGGCAACTTGTCGTTTGAGGCGACGGAGGGCGATCTCTTCGAGCTTTTCAACGGCGTCGGCTCGGTGCAGAACGTAGAGATCGTTTCCAACAGGCACACACAGAAATCAAAGGGATTCGCCTTCGTGCAGATGCAAAGCATTGACGAGGCGAAGCGTGCCGTCGCCGAATTGCACGACAAGGACTACATGGGTCGCAAGCTGGTCGTCAGCGGCGCCAAGGCTGTCGACGAAAAGCGTGGCGAGCGTCGCCAGTCTGAGCAATAGGACCCCCATCATTGTTGCCGGACCCACGGGTGTCGGCAAAACTGCTTTCGCCGTGGAGCTGGCAAGCCGGCTCGACGGCGAAATTGTTAGTGCAGATGCCTATCAGGTCTATCGCGGCATGGAAATTCTTACTGCCCAGCCTCAGCTGAGCATGCGTCGCGCAGTTCCTCACCATCTTGTCGGATTTCTCTCCCCTTCGGACCCTTTTGATGCCGCATCCTTCGCGAAGCTGACACGCGAGAAGATCCGCGAGATTCTCTCGCGCGGAAGGCTTCCCATCATCGCGGGAGGAGCGGGACTTTACATCAAGGCGTTAACTCACGGCCTTGCCGAGCTGCCGAGAGCAGATGCGGCACTTCGCTCGGAACTGGCGAAACTTTCCGCTCCTCAGCTACGGGAGCGTTTGGAAGCCGTCGACCCCGCGGCGAAAGTCGACTTCCGTAACCTCCGACGGGTCTCGCGCGCCCTCGAGATGTCGCTGGTTGCCGGCCGTCCCGCTTCGGAATTGCGGACGCACTGGCAGACCAAGGTAACATCAGACTTCCGGGGAATTCTCCTTGTCCGCGATCGCGCTGAGCTTGATGCGCGCATCGCCGAAAACGTCCAGAGCATGTTCAAACGCGGAGTCGTCGCGGAAATCGCCAAGATCGCCAAGATCGGTCCCACCGCCGCGATGGCGATCGGGTTGCGTGAAATCCAAGCGCTGCGGCGTGGAGAGTTATCGGAGAGCGAATGCGTCCAGGCGGTGACGCTCTCCACACGGCGCTACGCCAAAAGGCAATTGACCTGGTTTCGCAATCAATTTATCTTCAAAATCATCGACTTGACTGGCCTTCGCGACACGCACGAGATCCCTCCTCCCGCCTTGGAATTCCTAGGTGCTGCATAATGCCGGACACCCATCCGCAACTTCACGAAAAGACCATTCTTGTTGGACTGGAGCGCGAGGGAGTCAGTCGTTGGGACGTGGAGGATTCGTTGACCGAGCTGCGTCAGCTTGCAGCCACCGCGGGGGCGCAAGTAGTCGACACAGTGGTCCAAAAACTGGAGAAGCCGACGGCCCCGTTTTATATCGGCAAGGGGAAGGCTGAAGAGGTTGCGCGCCAGTGCGGCGAGAAACAGGTGACTTCCCTGATCTTCGATGACGAGCTTTCCCCTGCGCAAGGGCGCAATCTCGAACAACTGACCAGTCGAAAGGTCTTGGACCGCACCCAGCTTATTCTGGATATTTTCGCCCGCCGCGCGCGAACCCGCGAAGGCCGCCTGCAAATCGAGCTCGCGCAACTGCAATATCTTCTCCCGCGTCTGACCAGGATGTGGACCCACCTTTCGCGTCAGACAGGAGGGATCGGAACACGAGGGCCCGGCGAGACACAACTCGAGGTGGATCGGCGCCGCGTTCAGGAGCGCATCGCCCGTTTGGAGCGGGATCTGCGCGGCGTGCGCAAGAACCGCACCGTGCAGCGTGAAGGGCGCCTTCGGCGGAACTGGCCTGTGGCCTCGCTGGTGGGATATACGAACGCCGGCAAATCCTCGCTTCTCAATAGTGTCACCGGAGCGGGAGTGCTCGCGGTGGACAAGCTTTTCGCGACCCTCGACCCGACCACGCGACAACTGGCTCTCCCGAATCGGCAAAAGGTGCTCCTTACTGACACCGTTGGATTCATTCGGAAACTTCCCCATACGGTGATCGAATCCTTCAAGGCCACATTGGAAGAAGTCCAGCTCGCAGACCTTCTGATTCACGTCGTCGATATCAGCCATCCTCAGTACCGGGAGCAAATGCTCGCGGTGGAGGAGACGATTGCTGAATTAGGAGCCGACGGGAAACAGACGGTTATCGTTTTTAACAAGATCGACCGCGTAGCGGACCGGGAGATAATCAAGAGCCAGCTCCGGCACCATCCGGGGAGCGTCGCCATTTCAGCCCGCACCGGAGAGGGTATGGACACGTTCTTTCAAGAACTCGAAATGCGCCTCGATTCCTGGCGTCTGCGGGTGGAATTTCGAATTCCAAATACCGCATCCGCACTGCTGGCGGAAGTGCATCGCGTTGGACATGTCTTGAATCTTACCTACGAGGCCGATACGGCCGTTGTCACCGCACACGTGCCGCCAGAGCTTAGGTCTAGGCTCGCCCCCTATGAAAAGGACGCAGATCCTCATGCCTAACGCACCGCACCGTGATTTCCCTCAGACGTCATCTTCTGGTCTTATTGTCGCTCTCGCTCGGCGCCTGCGCTACGAAATCGACCGAGCAGCCCAAGAAGACTGCTCTTTACGACCCAAGACCTCTCCATATCCAAACCGGGATCGCGTCCTGGTATAGGGATCACCGCACCGCCAGCGGCGAGCGCTTCAACGTAAACGCTATGGCAGCGGCCCACCGCAGCCTTCCGTTTGGATCGAAAGTTCGAGTCATCGATCTAAAAACAGGGCACTCCATTATCGTGCGCATCAATGATCGCGGGCCCTACATTCGGGGGCGCGTCATCGATCTCACCGTCGGCGCGGCTCGACAACTCGGAACCTACCATCGCGGGATTGCCCGCGTGCGCATTGAGGTGCTCAGGGAAATCCCCCTCCTCGAGAAGCCTAACCTGCGCACCGCTGCATCTCCAGCAAAACGCAAGAAAGCGGCGGCGAATCCCTTCGCTTTCCTTTTTGCCGAGCGCTAAGCGCTCGTGGCCAGGGACGCTTGCTCTCTCCAGCGTGTCTCTGGTTGCAAGTTGATTTCTTCCGGCTTCACCTTAAACCCACAGGAGGCCATCAGGTAGGCAATGCCTTCACGGCTTTCCATGGTCTCCTTCAAGCTGCGACCGAAGATCTCAACATATTCTTTGTAGCTGTCGAGAGCCAGCCGGCCTTCTGTAACATGCTTGGCAAGCTCCTCATCGTGGTTCTCAATCAAATTAAACAGCCCACGGCGCAGCCTGGCTCGCATGACCGGATCAACGACGAGCTTAAAAGGATTAGCCGCAGGATCTGAAGCGCCGACGCGATCAACAACCTCCAACGTGAGCGTGGCTTGAGAGGTTTCAACAGATGTCTCGTTCATCATGTCAATTCAAGCCGGGTAACTCGGAAAGGCAAGTGAATGCAAAAAAAGTTGTCGGAAATTTTCGCGCCCAATGCGACCGTTAGCGTGCCGGAAATTTTCATCAAAACCAGGAGCAGATCCTGCGCCCGGACCGAATCGACATAACTGTTGACTGGTTATTGAGGCTGCTAACATTGAGAGTTCATGCGCCTCTCGCACAAGCTCAAGAAGCTCATCAATCGCGACGCTTACGAAAGCGCCAAAGCCACGCTTTTGAGACTGTCGTATCCGCTCGATCCGAAGCCGTTCATCGATGCGATCGATCGCGATGCCTTTGACGCCATCAAGGAGCGATACTTTAATCCGAACGATAGCGTCTCGCCAAAGAAGTATCTCAATCTAGAAAATTGGATGCGCACGAATGTGAAGCGGGTGCGGGATCTGCGGATCAGAAGGGCCCCGCCTCGTCTTCGCATTTTGGACATCGGTTGCGGCTCGGGATACTTCCTACACATTGCTAAATGTCTCGATCATGACGTCCTCGGCATGGACCTAGATCGGGAACCGATTTTCCGGGAAACAATTGCCCTGCTTGGAGTCAGGCGCATCATCCATCGTATCGAGTCTTATCAACCCTTGCCAGACACCGGAGCGCCTTTCGACTTGATTACCGCCCATATGACTCGCTTCAATTGGCACGAGGATGGCACACCTTGGGGGACTGCGGAGTGGGAATTCTTCCTGACCGACCTTGCCTCGCGACTCACACCGCGTGGCCGTTTGCAATTCGACCTCAATGCTCTCCCAGATGGTCGCCACATGGAAGCCGATCTCCGGCAATTCTTTCTGGCCAAGGGAGCACACATCGACCGGCGGCGAATCCATCTGCATGCTCCGTTGACGGGAAAGCGCACGAGCCTCGCCTAAGGGGGTGCAAGACAGACTCCGGACGCGTGTCGCGCCAGAACAATGAATTTCGATCTGAAGATCGCCGGCCTCCATCATGTGGCGATCATTTGTTCCGACTACGAGAAGTCTCGCCGCTTCTATAGCGAAATTCTTGGCCTTACCATTGTCTCGGAGGCGCACCGCCCGGATCGCGGTTCTCGAAAGATCGACCTGGCCCTTCCTGATGGAATCCAAGTCGAGCTATTTTCATTTCCAGATCCACCCCAGCGCCTTTCATATCCGGAGGCGTGCGGACTGCGCCATTTGGCATTCGCGGTGAGCGATCTGGACCATGCCGTGGCGGCTCTCACGGCTCGGGGCATTTCTATCGAAGAGGTTCGCCTCGATAAGCTCACAGGAAAACGATTCACCTTCTTCGCGGACCCTGACGGACTGCCCCTCGAGCTCTACGAGGACCCTCGCAACTAGAGCTCCGATCTGTTATCCCCTAGGGATCGCCGGCGGGCTCAGAGTTATGTCGATTTCCAGGACTTAGAAGTGAATGGCCTGGCCATGCGAGGCGTGAGCCGCCTCGTGGACCGCCTCACTAAGAGTCGGGTGGGCGTGAATCGTGGCGATGAGCTCCTCATATGTCGCCTCCAACGAAATGGCCAGACCCAGCTCGGCGATCATTTCTGTTGCGTCCGCCCCGATGATGTGTGCGCCGAGGACTTCGCCATGGGGTTCGCCAATGATGAGCTTGACGAAGCCTTCTGGCTCGCCGACGGCCAGGGCCTTGCCACTTGCCATAAAGGGGAACTTGCCCACTCTGTACTTGAGACCTTTCTCTTTGGCTGCCCGTTCGGTGAGGCCTACGCTTGCGACCTGCGGCTGACAATACGTACAACCCGGAAATACCTCTACCTTGCGAGGTTTCGCGATACCGAAAAATCCCTCCACAGCTTGAACCGCCTCGAAGCTCGCCACGTGAGCGAGCCAGGGTGGGCCGATGATGTCTCCGGCGGCGTAGATTCCCTTCACGTTCGTCTCGTAGTTCTCGTTCGTTTTGATCCAACCCTTTTGATCAGTCTCGAGCTTAACGCCCGCCGGGATCACAGGGCTCACTCCAATTGCTACCAAGGCCATGCTGGCCTCGACGGTCTCGGAGCTTTTTCCAGAAAGCGTCAACTTCACACCCTTGTCTGTCGTCTCGGCCTTCTCCACTTTGGTCCCCGCGAGAATCTTGAGCCCTTGCTTGGTGAGAGATTTTTCCAGAGCAACGCTGACCTCCGTATCTTCAACGGGAAGAATGTTCGGCAACATTTCAATGACCGTAACCTTGGTGCCGAAGGCGTTGAAAAAATAGGCAAACTCAATGCCGATAGCGCCCGCGCCGATAACGATGATATCCTTGGGCTGCGCGGATAAAACCATCGCCTGCTTGCTGCCAATGACTGTGGATTCATTAAACGGAAAGCCCGGCATCTCACGGCTGACGACACCCGTCGCAATCAGGATATTTTTGCCCTTGAGCTCCTTCTTTTTGCCGTCTTTGTCAGTCACTTCCACCACGCCGGCCTTGGGAAGAGCGGCACTCCCGCGCACGTAATCGACCTTGTTCTTTTTGAAGAGCATCTCGATCCCGCCCGCCAGCTTGTCGGCTACCTTGCGACTGCGGCCGATAATCTTGTCCCACTCAAAATTGAGTCCGTCCACCTTCAGGCCGAAATCGCCCGCATGATGGATCAGCAGCTGATACACCTCGGCATTTTTGAGGAGGGATTTCGTGGGAATGCAACCCCAGTTGAGACATGTCCCGCCCGCGCGATCCATCTCCACGCACGCCACCTTTTTACCAAGTTGTCCAGCGCGAATTGCGCCTACGTATCCGGCTGGTCCGCCGCCAACAACAATCAAATCATAATCGGCCATAACATCATTCGGGTGTTCCGACAGATTGATCAGAATTTGGCGCCCAGAGCAAATGAATCTGGCTGGAGCATCGTCGTCGCCCGCGCCGCCCATTTCTGGCGCACGGGACGAGCCCCATATCTTAAGACTTATGAAGCAGAGGAATCGGCTTGCTCCACCTTGCGAATCGCTTCTTTGATGCGTTCCACACGATTGTCGGGATCGGGATGCGTACTCAGGAACTCAGGAGGTGCGCGTCCGCCGGCAGCCTTTTTGAGGACTTCCATGACACGGATCAGCGCGTTGGGATCGTATCCGGAACGTTTCATGAAGCGTACGCCCAAGACGTCGGACTCCAGCTCGTCGTCGCGACCGTACGCAGTATTTTTTATCTGGCTGACAAACTGCGCAATTTGGCCTGCCGCCATGCCATAATCGCTTCCCCCGGCCATGACCACGGCGTTCACCAACCCTTGACTAAGCTGAGCCTTAGCCATCTGCTCGTTCGAGTGGCGCCCCACCACATGACCGACTTCGTGTCCCAGCACGCCCGCTACTTCGTCCTCGGTGTCCAACAATTTCAGCAGACCGAAAGTGATAAATATCTGACCACCCGGGAGAGCGAAGGCATTCACCGTTTCGGGGTCGGCGAGAAGATGAAATTGGAAGTAATATGGGCTCTGGTTGATCTCCGGATTGGCTCGAACGAGCTTTTCACCGACGCTTGTCACAAGGTTTTGGTAGCGCTCGTCGGGATAAAGACCGCCATGCTGGCGTGCCATCTCCGGGGCGGAATTCAAGCCGAGCGCGATCTCCTCTTTGGGACTCAGGGCGACTCGCTGAACACGGCCGGTGACAGGATTTTGGGACTTCTCAGTCCCAAAGTAGTAGCCGGCAACCGCGAAGAGGGCGAGAATGATCCCGATCGTTAAGCGACCCCCGCAACCTTGACCTCTGGACATTCGATATGCCATGCTTCTGGAGAACGGAGCGGCTGGGCCTCCTCCCTCTCCGGGGAGTAAAGCACTTTGCAGAGGGCCGCTAAAGGATTTTTTCCAGCAAGGGCCCTAATACTCGCTGGGGTGAAAAAGTCGTATCGGCTAAGGCCTGGGCCGCCTTGGAGTGGATCTCATACTCGTGCTCGATGCTGCGAATCGCCCGCGCGCAATCGTCTACATCCTGGAAGCTCAACATGCCCGGTCCAGGCGCCACGGCGTCCGTCCATCCTGTATCTTGGAAGACAACCGGTCTACCCAGCGCCAAATAAACGACACTGCGGTCGCTCATCCAACCGGCGCGCGAGACAACATAGCCTTCTTTGGCGATGCCAATTTCACCGCGACTCTCCGCGATGAAATGCAAGTAGGACGATACGGAGTTACAAACCTCAGCTGCGAGCACGAACTCCCAGCCTGCTTCACGGAAAGCAGCGTAATCGTCCCAGCCGAGCGTCAAGTCAGTGGCGATCACGCATGGCTTGGCAACATGCTGAGGAAGTGACCGCATCGCCATCAGGCTCTCGCGCTTTCCAGCATACCTTCGACCCCTCCACTCCAGCTCGTTGTAGCCATACCAGTGGGCGACCGTCGTCCAAGCGGATTCGCGGGGATTGTCCGGCAACTTCCCTAGCTTTTGACGCCAAAAGCTTGCCACGACCGGCGGCAACACCGGGATCCACTCCCGGCCGAGCTTGGGAACACGAGCTTCCGGCGAGTTCATTCTCGTGCCAACGGTAAGGAGCACATCGTGGCCATCCAGATTCATGTCACTCCCGAAAACCTCGACCCAAAGCTGGGTAAAGGCAGGATCGACATCGAGGTAGGCTTTCACTGTGCGGGATCCGAACAGGTCAAGCCGCTTGAATTGCCCGGAGTAGTTGATGAAGAGGTCGGCGCCCGAGGCGAACTCCCTAAAAGCTTCCAAGCCCGGCGACCTCCCATCGATCAACAAACATTCACGCCCGTGTAAGTCGAATTCGTCGACAAGAGTTTTCCAAAACTCCTCCTGCGGGCTGGCGAGACCCGGAGATGCTGGAGGGCTGAGCTCAGCTGAGCTGATCGCGTCCACTATCCAAACCTCACAGCCCAACTCGCGCAGGCCGAGCGCCCAATGCATGATCGAGCATACATGGCCCGCGGAGGCGTGATGCCAGCGCGCAAAGACAACACCTAACACGACTTTTGGCGCCCCGTTCACCTCACCAGCTTTCTGCACATCATCACCGATAGCCAAAGGAAATTCCTTGGTCAAAGATTACCCCGATCGTCGAGACGGTCCCGAATTCTAGTCAAGTCCGACGTGAACGCGCGCTGTTGCCAGATCAAGACCAAGCCGCTCCTGCTCAGAAAAACCCTTCGTGACTAACCTACTCGCAGAACAAGGTTACGGCACCACCCGGATTTGCCGAGGATCTTCCAGTTCGATTTGAGGAGTGCTTCGATAGAGTGTCAGGGTTCCTTCGAGAACCACATCCTTTCCGATGAGTCCGGCCTTCAAGCCATTTGGGAAACGCTCGGAAAAGCGATGGAGAAACTTTTTGCGGACGACTCCAACGAAGCCACCTCTACTAAGGTCGCCGCTAAAGTTGATGAATGTCATCCGACCGGGAAGAGTGTTGACGCGTGACACGTGACCACGCACTTGGAGGTTCCTGCCCGCGTTAGCAACAAGGGTTTCGCGGTCGGTGGCCTGAATCAGTCCCGCCGGAGAGTCGTTCACTCCAGAACTCGCGACTCCCCAAGCCCCTCGTTTCTTTTCCCTTGCTGCTCGCTCGGCCATTCTGAGGCGTGAAGAAAACTCGGCAATGGTTCGTCCATCCGGATGATCAGACACCGCCTTCGTCCCATGCCGTATGATGGCTAACCCCTCGGAAACAAGCAGCGTGGAGAGGTCGTCACCCTCCGACGTTTCCACGAAGGCCCGAATGGCAGGATTGCCGCTGTCGGCATCCACCCATTGCCAGCGGGTATAGACGGTGAACGGTTCGCGCAGTTGATCCTTTGTAAAGGCGCTCGCCAGATACGCCACTCTCAACGCAGCGGTCTGTTCTGTCTCATCCAACCCAAAGTAGCGGGACTGCACGGCCCGACGAATACGGGAGACGGGATTCCTTTCCACGCAATCGACAAAGTAGAGGCGGAAGATGTAGCGTTTGCCGGCTCGCCGGACCTCGACGCTGTCGCCATCGCTGTGTGAGCCTTCGAAAAATTCGCAGCCGGTCAGTCTCTCCCAACCCTGCGCGAACAATGCCAACGGGGAAACGAATAGCGCCCAAACCAGCGCGACGCCTAATCTTGGCATCTTAATCAGGGACGGTCCGAGAGCGAACGTTCGACAGCTCCGGCCCAGATCTCGCTGATATCCCCCTCCTGACGCATCGTGACCTCCGGAAAACCGTCATGGTCAGTAGCACCCTTGTTGATAATAGCGTACGGAACGCCGCGCCTGGCGGCCCTGAGCGGAACGGCCGCCGCAGGATAAACGGAAAGTGTGGAACCAAGCGCGATCACTGCGTCGCAGGACATGGCCGCGATCTCCGCGGCGTTCAAAGTCTTTGCGTCAAGATCCTGCCCAAAACTAATGGTCGCGGACTTAAGCCACCCTCCGCAACTGGGACATCGTGGGGGCCGGGTGGTGGCGGCAAACGCATCAAAGAGTGGTTGCGGCTCGAACCGCTTTTTGCAAGTAAGACATTCGATCCAGCGATTGGTGCCGTGCAATTCGATCACGAGCTCTTCCGGAAGCCCGGCCTTCTGATGAAGCCCATCAATATTCTGCGTGACCACCGCTAATAATTTTCCAGCCTCCTGGAGGTCAACAATAGCGCGATGGGCGGCATTGGGCTGGGCGTCCCGCATAGAAGGCCAGGACTCGAGCTTGTAGTCCCAATATTCTATGCGCGCGTCGTCTGAGCTGAGGAACTCGGAAAAGTAGACCGGCTGCCGCGTCTTCCAAATCCCCTGAGGTCCGCGAAAGTCCGGAATCCCGCTACTCGTCGATATACCGGCGCCGGTAAAGACCAAAAGTCGCTCCGCGCGATTCAGAAAGGCGAGGAGATCATCCATTTGATTCGATCGAAGATTAGCGGATCTACGAGTGTTACCTAAAACGCGCCCCGAGAGAAACTGCGCGGCGAAGCAACGGTCTCTTGGATGTCTCCTGGCCTTCTTCGCTCACGCGTCCTTCTCTGACTTCGCCATGGCGAAGTCATTCACGGTCGCGATCGGTCCGCTCAGAACAACATCAGGGCAGGATTCTCAATCAATTTGCGGAGGGTTCCGAGATATTCAGCTCCGACGGCTCCGTCGACGACGCGGTGGTCGCCACTGAGCGAAATACTCATGCGCTCACCCACAACGATCTCGCCTTTCGCATTCACGACGGGCTTTTTCACGATGGCTCCAACCGCCAATATCGCCGCTTGAGGTGGGTTAATAATCGCGAAGAATTGTTCGATCCCATAAGCGCCCAAAGTCGAGAGGGTGATGGTCCCGCCTTGAAATTCTTCGGGTTTGAGTTTTTTATCGCGGGCACGCTTCGCCAGGTCTTTGACAGTAGCGCTGATCTCTTTGAGCGATAGCTTGTGAGCGTTTCTGATAACCGGCGTGACGAGGCCCTCATCGACGGCGACAGCAACCGAAATATTGACACTGCCATACTGAATGATGGCATCGCCCGCCCAGGAGGCATTGATGTATGGATGCGAACTGGCCGCCCGAGCAACCGCGAGCAACACAAAATCATTCACCGTCAGCTTGGGCAACCCAGCCGCCTCATTCGCGCTGTTGAGCTCCTTGCGGAGGCGCATCAACGAGCCCGCATCGACCTCGATCGACAGATAGAAATGTGGAAGCTGTGTCTTGCTCGCCAGGAGGCGCTCCGCGATTACCCGCCGCATTCCCGTGAGAGGAACGCGCTTGTCGCCCTCGCCGGCGCCAGCCTGGATTTTTGGGGCGGCGGCGGCTGGGGCGGCTGGGGCAGCGGCCGGTGCCGCCCCCTTCTCCGGAATATCTTTGGCAACCACGCGCCCGCCGGGACCCGAACCTTGAACTCCATCGAGAGCGACACCCCGCTCCGCCGCGATTTTCTTGGCGAGCGGTGAAGCTTTTACACGAGCTCCGCTCGGCGCGGCGGATGGCGGTGCAGCGGATGGGGCGGCGGCTTTGCTTTCCGTCGGTTGGCCTGCGGCGGTCGGCTCGGCCTTTGGAGCCGGAGCTTCAGACGCGGCCTCAACGGATTCGCCCTCGGCAAGAACCAGCGCGATCTTCTCTCCAACTTTTGCCACGCCTCCATCGGGCACATAAACCTCTTTGAGAACGCCATCATCGAAGGCCTCCATTTCCATCGTCGCCTTGTCTGTCTCCACCTCGGCGAGGATGTCTCCGGTCTCTACGGTGTCACCTTGTTTCTTTTTCCAGCGCGCGATGGTTCCTTCGACCATCGTGTCGCTCAGCTTTGGCATGGTGATGATAGGCATACGATTTTTGAGGGATTACAATTTAGACCAGATCAGCAAACCTCGAGCACCTTTGCCACGACCCTTTGCGGGGTGGGCAGCTGGAGAGGTTCCACTGCAGGCGAATAGATTGCCGGGGCGTCCAAGGATCCAACCCGTCTAACCGGAGCGTCGAGATCGTCGAAGGCGTTCTCCATGATGATGGTGGAGATTTGCGAAGAGACGCCGCAGAAGGCTTTGTTTTCGTCCACCAGCACAGCGCGATGGGTCTTGCGCACGGAATTAAGAATGGCGTCCTGATCGAGGGGACGGATCGAGCGCAGGTCCACCACCTCCGCATTGATTTTGTGCTCATTCTCGAGGATCTCGGCAGCTTTTAAGGCGATCAGAGCCGAACGCCCATGGCCAATCAAAGAGACATCGGTGCCTTCACGCTTTACATCCGCCACGCCGAGGGGAATGAGGTATTCCTCTTCCGGCACCTCGCCCCGCTCGCCGTAAAGGAGCGTATTCTCCATGAACATGACCGGATCGTTGTCGCGAATCGAGGATTTCATCAACCCTTTCGCATCGTAGGCCGTCGCCGGACAGACGACTTTCAGCCCAGGAATAGCCGCGAGCCAATTCTCAGGCGTATGCGAATGCGTGGCGCCCACGTTTGTGCCCCCGTTCGCCGGACCGCGAATGACGATCGGGCAATTGATCAATCCTCCGCTCATATACCGAATCTGGCCAGCGTTGTTGACGATCTGGTCGTAGGCCACGGTCGCAAAACTCCAAAACATGATTTCGATCACGGGCCGCACGCCAAGCATCGAAGCTCCAACTCCCATGCCGATGAACGCTGCTTCGCTGATCGGGGTATCCACGACACGCTTGTCCCCGAATCGTTTCCACAGTCCGCGGGTCACCTTGTAAGCGCCATCATATTGCGCCACCTCCTCGCCGATGAGAACGACATTGGGATCGCGTTCGATTTCCTCTGCAAATGCCTGGTTGAGCGCGTCGCGATATTCGATAAGGGCCATAATTCGAAGAAATGCTGAATTTTGGGGGTGAGCTCGACCGGCAAGCCTAGTCGTTGAAAAAGTGTCTTCCGGTTCGACCTGCTTCGGTCTGGTGATCGACCTCGTAATAGACGTCTTCGAACACACTTTCCACCGAGGGCGGCTCGCTTTTGTCGGCAAATTGCGCGGCCGCATTGGCTTCGGCCTTCAGCGTGGCGTCGATGGCCTCGTACTGCTCCTCATTAATGACCTTTTCCGCGACCAGCCTGTTCTTAAAAATCCGAATCGGGTCGTGTTCGTTCTTGTATTTTTCGATTTCCTCCTCCTTGCGGTAGCCGCCCTTGTGCTTCGCGTCCGCAACTGAGTGGCCATAATAACGGTAGGTATCGAACTCGATAACTGTTGGCCGAGACTCGTTGTGCGCACGTTCTAGGGCGGTCTGCGTCACGGCCCGCACCTGATAGACGTCCTCGCCGTCCGCCTGTTCCCACTCGATGCCAAAAGCCTCGGCGCGCTGCGCCAGGCATTTGTCGACCACGGAAGAACGATCCTGACTCGTGCCCATCGAATACTTGTTATTTTCGATGATGTAGATGGCCGGAAGATCGAAAAGCGATGCCATGTTCAGGCACTCGTAAAAGCAGCCCTGGTTCACCGCACCGTCACCGAGGAAACACAATGAAGCGCCTTTCAGACCTTTATATTTAATCCCATAAGCGAGGCCCAGCCCAAGCGGCGTCTGCCCTCCCACAATTCCGTGGCCGCCCCAGTAATTCTTGTCCGGCGCGAAGAAGTGCATCGAACCACCCTTACCCTTTGAGCAGCCGGTCGCCTTTCCGTAAAGCTCGGCCATGCATTCGTCCATCCCCATTCCAGAGGCCAAGGCATGACCATGGCCACGGTAAGCCGTGATCACGTGGTCATCGTCGCCCAGCAGCGAGACGGTTCCCACGGCAATGGACTCTTGTCCGATGTAGAGGTGGAGAAATCCACCCATCTTGCCTTGACTGTAGAATTTGAGCGCGGTCTGCTCAAAGCGCCGGATACGGACCATCTCGTGTAGCAGCGACACCTTTTCTTCCGCGCCAAGGCGAGAATTTACAGGAGCTTTCGCGTAATCGACGGGGGCTGATACGGCTGCGGTGTTTGTCATTCTGGCAATATTGGTTGGAATTGCGCCTCCCTCCTCCCGCAAAGCCTTTGGCCCCTGCTGGCGTCAAGAGCAACTATCATTTGCTCCGCGCATCATTTTGACAACACGGAAATGGCGGGATTTTCTTTTCAAAGACGCGTTCTTCGCTTGGGATATCGCTCCGTGAGATTGTCGAGGATCTGTTCGCTCGCCGCGGTTGCCGCATTTTGCGCCCTGGGCGGTTGCGCCATTGTGGAAGATATCCAGAAAAGTCAGGCCAAGGCGCGAGAAGAACGCGAGCGTGCTGAGCTGCGCAAGCTCGCCCTGGCAGAACACGCCGTTTTCCGGGCCGCAGGCGGATGGAGAAAGAGAACCTACCGCAACAAAGAGCTTCTCTCTCAAGCGACTTCGGAGAACGTGTCGCTGGAGATTTCTCTGTCCGAGCAGCGGGGCATTCTTCTGGTCCGCACCGCTATCGCGATCGACTTCCCGGTGGCAACCGGCAGAAAATCGCATCCCACGCCGGCGGGAGATTTTGCCATACGCGCCAAGGAAAAGAACTATGCATCAAACCTTTACGGGAAAATTTACGACGCGCAAAATATCCTCCTGATCGGTGATGCGGACGTGCGCAGCGACGCCATTCCCGAGGGAGGCCGCTTCGAGGGGGCGACCATGCCATACTGGATGCGCCTCACGGATTCAGGAGTAGGTCTTCACGTGGGCTATGTCCCAGGACGTCCTGCCTCACACGGCTGCATCCGACTGAAACGCGACTCTGCCACAGAAATCTTTGACCTCGTTAAAGTTGGAACACCCGTGATCATCGCCGACAACGCACCGAGCCTGACCGCAGAACCCCAGTAAGGTCAGCCTCGCAGACCCAACTCCAGCTGCTGGCCACCTGGGTTTCGAAATCCCGCGACGGATAGCGACATCGGCTCTGTGTTGAACCCTTCACGGTTCACGGCAACCTCGAAGAGGCGCTGAATCGTTTCGGCTTCGGCGCCTTCCCCGCGCATTCGCGTCCCAAACCGGGCATCATTAAGCGCGCCACCCCGGGTGGCACGGATTCGATCAAGGATCTTGCTCTGCGCACCGGGAAGGTGCGTCGCGAGCCAGTCCGAGAAGATGTCCTTGACCCCGTGTGGAAGCCTAAGTAGAACATAACTAGCTGTTTGCGCTCCAGCCGCGCGCGCCGCAGAAAGGATTTCGGGAATCTCGTGATCGTTCAGGCCGGGAATCACGGGTGCGACGAGAACCCTCACCGGGATCTTCTCCGCGCTCAGACGCTCTATCGCCTGCAGCCGATGGCGAGGAAGTGACGCCCTTGGCTCCAGCCGCCGCGCGAGGCTCGAATCCAAGGTTGTGATCGAGAGATTTACACTGGCGGCTCCCACCGAAGCGAGCCTTCCCAAAAGATCGAGATCCCGAGTAACGAGATAATTCTTTGTCACGATAGCTACGGGATTTCGAAACTCCGCCAAGACTTCCAAGCACCGCCGTGTGATCTGCACCTTACGTTCGATCGGCTGGTAACAGTCTGTTACCCCGCTCATCGCTAAGACTTGAGGGCGCCATTTTGGGGAGGAGAGCTCGCGGCGCAGAATTTCTGGAGCCGAAAGCTTGACCATGATGCGCGTTTCGAAATCAATCCCGGCGGAAAACCCAAGGTACTCGTGGTAGGGACGCGCGTAACAGTAGGCACAACCGTGCTCACAACCTCGATAAGGATTGATGCTCGCGCTAAATCCGATATCGGGACTATTCGTATAGCTGATCAGCGTCTGCGTGTCGTCGCGCAAGAATTGCGTTTGGGGATTGCGATGCTCCTCCGCAAACTCCTCGTCCAACTCTATCGCCAGACGCTCAAAGCGATTACGTGGATTGCTCGTTGCCCCACGCTTCGGCCAGTTCATTGACCCAAGAGCCTAGTTCCCGCTCTTCTCGAATTTTTCCAGCTTGGGCCGAATGATCGCCCGGCTGTATGGGTAGTCGGGATTCTTCTCGTAAAAATCCTGATGATATTTCTCCGCAAGGTAAAATTCTTTCAACGGCACGATCTCGGTGACAATTGGATCCTTAAAACTCGCCTGGGCTGCTTTTTTCGACTTCTCAGCAATCATCTTCTGAGTTTCGTCCTCATACAGAATGATGGAGCGATATTGCGGTCCGGTGTCGGGACCCTGGCGGTTCAACGTCGTAGGGTCGTGGGCTTTCCAAAAGAGATCGATCACCTCTTCGTAGCTAATCTTATCCGGATCGTATTCGATCTGAACAACTTCTGCGTGTCCGCTCCGACCAGTGCTAACCTCTTCGTAGCTGGGATTTGCTACCTTCCCTCCAGCGTAACCACTAATCACTGCCAAGATCCCCGGGACAGTTTGATAAACTGCCTCCACACACCAGAAGCATCCTCCGCCGACGGTCGCTCGTGCTGTTTTTTCTGCCGCGCTCATTGAGCTGAACGCTATCACAGCCAATACGAAAATCCACGCCTTCACGTTGTCGAGTGCTCTCCTTGCTTCGAGCCGCGGCCTACCAATTCTCGATCAACATCGCCAAGTCGGTCACGATGCTCTCCATCTTCTTCAAATCTTTGCGGCGACCCTTGTCCGCCTTGATCTGCCGGTGACGCAGCAAAGTAAGCATGTCGCGAAGATCTCGAATCTTGGCACCTGAAGAATTGCCCCCCGCCGCTTCCACGGCCAGCCGCACCCGTTCGATTTCAGCGTCCAGCCGGGCGGCGTAGCTGCTCGCCGACTCCCGCAACTCCGCACGCAAATCCTGGAGCTCACTCACCACCGCTTTGCTTGGAGAAGCTTCACTTTTGTCGTTCTTCATGCTCTTTGCAGATAATCACATTCTTCACTGTTTCTCAACAGTGCAAAACAAAGGACTAGGGACCCGAAGGCAAAATGTCTACATAAATAACTCTAACGGACACATTTGCGCTTTGGTTACCCCTCCACGTGCCGGTAATACTCGCGCGCGGGGACCTTGGACCGTTTGTGTTCCACGTGGAACACGTTAGCCGCTAGCTGAGATGAAGTTAAGAGAGAAACCAAGATCTTCATCTTATTAAGGCATGTGAATAAGTTGGCTAACTGTTGTTCCAGCACGTGGCAGCTTCTGTTCCACGCCCAAACTTAGCTGCGAATAGAATGTGGATGGTTTCGGGACAGGAGCCATTTCGACGCCAGGGGATTGATCTACTGCAACGCTGGACGTTTTATCGGGCTGTTACTAACATCTCGTTCACGAACCACGAGAAGACGTTCCACGTGGAACAAATATGCAAACACGGGTTGAAAATCTTAAATGCTGGATAAGAACTATCGGGCTCGTGCTCGCTGGCGTGGTCCTCCTCTTGGGGTGCTCGTCAGAGCCGACTTCGGAAGAGTTGGTTGTCGGGATGGATCTCTCCTATCCACCGTTTGAAACCATTGACGAGAATGGGAAACCGACCGGCATCGGCGTTCGGATTGCGCAGGCTCTCGCAGACTTCCTTGGAAGGCCGCTGCGCATCGAAAATATTCCATTTGTCGGTTTAATCCCTTCTCTTCAGAACAAACGGATTGATTGCATCCTCAGTTCGATGACGGATACGCCGGAGCGCCGCCAGTCAATCGCGTTTTCTGATCCTTACCTGACGATCGGACTTGCCCTTTTGGCGGGCTCACGAGCCGATCTCAGTCCTTCAACAGATGTGGATAGACCGGAGTTCACGTTTGTTGTCCGGCAAGGCACCACCGGCGAACTCTGGGCCAGGGCGAATTTGAGAAAGGCGAAAGTGCTTTCGGTGGACAAAGAAAATTCAGCGGTTCTGGAGGTGATCCAAGGCAAGGCGGAAGCTTTTATTTATGACCAAATGAGTGTCTGGCAGAATTGGAAGAAACATCCTGAGTCAACCCGAGCTATTTTAACCCCGTTGCAGAAGGAGTCTTGGGCCCTTGGTATTCGGAAGGACAACGATGAACTCCGCCTCAAGATCAACGCCTTCCTGAAGGAGTATCGCGAAAAGGGGGGATTTCAAAAACTAGGCGATGAGTTTTTGGGCGAACAAAAGAAGGCCTTCGAAAAAGAAAATATTCCATTCTATTTTTGAGTAGAGGGGAGGGGGCAGTATATTTGCCGGTGATCAAGTTTCGACGGTTCATCGCGGGGTTGGTAGCGATATTTATGGGAGCGTACGAAGCGAAGTTGGCTTTTGCGGAGGACGCTCAGACTAAATCGCGCGAAGGAATGGTTAAGAATCAATTAATGGCTGGAGGGATCAGCAATCCGCAGGTTCTCCAGGTGATGTCGGAAGTTCCACGGCATGAATTTGTTCCCGTCGCCGTCCGCCCATTTGCCTATGTGAATGGACCCCTCCCGATCGGGCATGGTCAGACCATCTCGCAGCCGTTTATCGTGGCCTACATGACGCAAGCATTGGAGCTAACAAAGAATGACATCGTGCTCGAGATAGGAACCGGCTCCGGTTATCAGGCGGCGATACTGGGCAAGTTGTGCAAGGAAGTTTACACGATCGAAATCGTTCCGGAGTTGGCGCAGTCCTCCCAACAGGTGTTGTCCAGGTTGGGATTCTCAAACGTGCACGTGAAAGAGGGCGATGGATACCTTGGCTGGCCCGAGAAAGCTCCCTTTGACGCGGTCATCGTGACCTGCGCGCCAGATCATGTCCCGGAGCCATTGGTAAATCAACTTAGGGAAGGCGGGCGGTTAATCATTCCAATAGGCGAGCACGGAACGATCCAGCAGTTGGTTCTGCTCAGGAAGAGGGACGGTAAGATTCTTAAAGAGAATAAGTTGGACGTTCGATTCGTGCCCATGACGGGAAAGGCGACAAACGGATTGACGGACGAATAGCCCAGTTGCTAGGAAGACGCGTGAGCAGTTTGCTTAGCAACTTCCTCGATAAACCTCACTCGCCGGCGCCCTTGTGGGCGAGAATTGTCACCGCAGGTTTCGTGTTCGGCGCTTTATCCCTGTTGTGTTGGGCGTTACTGGCCTCCACGACCCAGAATTGGGAAGCAGTATGGAAATACCGGAATGCATTTTGGAATGGCTGGCTGCTGACGGTTCTGCTCTCGGTTATTTCCCTGGTGCTGAGCACACTCGTGGGGTTGATCGCAGCTCTGGCTAGGCGATCCAACTTATTGATATTACGGTACTTATCAACTTGCTACATTGAGTGCGTTCGGGGAATGCCGCTCCTGGTCCTTATATTGGTGCTTTTCTATGTGGTGGCGAATGCGTTGCGAATCAGCGATCGCTTTCTCGTGGGTGTGGTGGTTCTTTCGCTTTTCGCAGGCGCCTATATTGCGGAAATCATCCGCGCTGGAATTGAGAGCGTGGGAGCGTCGCAGCTCGAAAGCGCACGCGCCATTGGGCTAACCGGCGCACAAACCTATCGCTACGTAATTTTCCCGCAGGCCCTCCGACAGGTGCTTCCTCCGTTGGCCGGACAGTTCGCCTCCATCATCAAAGATTCCTCACTTCTCTCAATCATCGGACTCGCTGAATTCACCTTTACCGCGCAACAGGTCAATTCGGCCACCTATAGTACCTTGGAAAGCTACCTTCCCTTAGCCGTCGGATATCTCATCCTGACACTTCCGATATCTATATGGACGCACAGTTTGGGAAAAACATTGCGCTATGAGACTTAGCCTTGCGGTGACGTTGGGAGTCGCGTTTTATGCATGCGCCTGCACCAAGGGAGGCGAGGAAACTGGGCCCGCAACCCCTTCGCTGGGGTGGATGCTTTGGCCCAAAAAGGAGGATGCTTTCATCTCAACGCTTCAGAAGAGGCAGGACGCGAATCTCGTCCGCCTCTCTCAGCAGAGGGCCATTGAGCAGGCGGCAGCAGCGCAGGCAGAGGCTGAATTGGCAGCCGCTGAGCGAGCGTCCAAGAAAAAAAAATCGAGCCGCTCTCGCAAAGTTCCGCCGAGCATGTATCGAACGACCGAGCCGCCGTTGCCTGAGCCAGACCTTTCCCTTCCCATCCAAGAGATTCCACGCTCGTCTCCCCGATGACAATTGAGTGCCATGAGGTTGAGAAAACCTTTGGAAGTCACACGGTTCTGAAAGGTGTGAGCTTTAACGCCAGCTTCGAGCACACCCTCGCTTTCGTGGGCCCATCCGGGGGCGGAAAGTCGACTCTGCTGCGACTCATCGCCGGGCTTGAACACCCCGACGCTGGAACGATCCATCTCAACGGGCGGCAGCTCATATTTGACGAGAAAACCTTGAGCACGCATCGGCGTAAAGTGGGAGTCGTTTTCCAGGCCTACAATCTCTTTCCACACCTTACGGCCTTGCAGAATGTCTTGCTTCCGTTGGAAAAGGTCCATCGATTCCCGGACGCCCCCCAGCGGGCGCACAGCGCTTTCGAGCGCTTGCACCTGAGCGCCCACGCCGACAAAAAGCCTTCGCAACTTAGCGGTGGTCAGCGTCAGCGGGTCGCCATTGCCCGAGCGCTCGCTATCGATCCAGAGTTTCTCCTGCTGGACGAGCCGACGTCCGCGTTGGATCCGGAAATGACGGCGGAGATTCTGGATGTGATCGCGGATCTCCGCGAGACGGGACGACCTGTCGTCGTGGTTACGCACGAGATGGGTTTCGCTCGGGAAACGGCTGATCTCGTCGCGTTTGTTGCTGACGGCTCTGTGCAAGAGTGCACGGAAGCTCACGAGTTTTTCGATGAGCCGAGAACTGAGGCCGCACGCAAATTCCTCGCCCGAGTTCTCAAGTATTGAGCGGCACCCCAGAGCGTTCGTTGAGCCAAGCAAGAATGTCGGCCAGGACGAGCTCCTTGTCCCAATCATTCCAGAGCAAATGATATGCCTCGGGGTAGACTTGAAACGTCTTGTCGCTAGCCGCCAACCGATCGAACCAAGCTCGGACTTGTTCCGGACGGAGGAAAACATCCTGACCAGCCGCAAGCACCAGGCAGGGAGTTTCCATCCTGGCCGCAACTTGAGCGCTGGATTCAATCAAGTTTCCTAATTGGTGGAGAAAGCGAAAGGTGAACGCAGTGATATAATGTGGCGAACTGCGGATGCGGAGTTCATGTTCTTCATCCCGCGTTACTCTGAGGGGTTCCAGCTTTCCTGACACAAACCAGGAAGGGAAAAAGCGCAGGCCGGGAGCGACGGTTGCCATTGCTCGAACGATCTGACGAATGACCCATGGGGTGGGCTTGATCAAGTCAATCACAGGCACGGAGAAAATTGCGCCGCATACCGGTTGATCGAAGTGCCTGCCGGCGAGCATCCAGGCCAGAATCAATGCGCCCATGCTTTCACCGCATACCCACAACGGCGTTCCGTCTTTGGGTGAATGCATCGCGCTAGCGAAACTCGAGATATCGCGCGAAATGTCCTCCAGGTCGAGGGCCGCACCCCGGCGAGGTCGATGAGGATCGCTGCCCTGTCCACGCAAATTCACCGCAAAACAGGCCAAACCTGCCTTGCGTAGGACTTCTCCCAGCGCGAGAAAATCCGTCGCAGCCCCGCTTAGCCCGTGCACGCAAACCACCGTGCCGCGTGGCTTCCCTTCCGGCACCCAACACTCGCAGGGAAATACCACCTCGTCAGGGGCCTTCCAATCGAACTGCGTCAGACTAGATTCGGATTGCTTTTCCACGCCCCTCGCCAGCAATTTCGCGCATGCGCACCGTGCTCGTCAACATCCTCGCATTCTGTGGGAGTCTCACCACTCTCGTGGCGGGACGGCTCGACGTCGCCGTCATTCAGTTTCCCGAGGAAAAGACTCCTGCTGAACTGCAGAGCGCTTTTAACACGATTAACCTTTTTGAGATCGCCAATGCCGATCGCACCCGAACCGCCAACGCTTACCTCCAAGGTGGCTATGTCCTCTTCGCCCAACGCCTCCCGGCCGCACCTGGCTCGAGCTTTTCCACATCGACACGCCTGAAGAACTTAAGCGCCGAAGTGGCCGGACGCTTGGACCGCGACTCCATCGCGCTCTCGATCTCGCTCATGGAGGGCATCAAGACCGGATTGCGGACATTTCAAAAAAAGGTCTACGCGGGCTCGGGCCCGCTCTCGGCTGGATCACCACGCGTCCTTGGCATCCGCCAAGTGCGTGGGCGCTCGGCCAACGTCGTGAAAGGAGAGACGAGAATGCAGAGCTATTTTCTAACAACAATTGTCGTCGCGCAATATGGTCCGTAGTCGAGCCTATTCGCCGCGATGCTCACGTGATAGCGGTGTGCCCGGGCATTTGATTCGCGCCTGCCGATCGCAACGGTTGAAGTCTAAGCGCGCGCATGTGTTGTAATCGTTAGCGTGGCTCTTGGATAAAGGCGAAAAGCGCGCCGTTTGTTGCTATCGCGGCGGTGTCCCCACCGCCGAAAAAGCGCCCCCGACCGTGGGGACACGGCCGCTACAGACTGCGCAGCGCTGGAGAACGGTCCTAAGTGGTCAGCTTGACCGATAAGTCTTTCGCAGCCGCAAAAGCGATGGAGTTCTCTAAGGTTGTCGAAGGCCTCGCTTGACGCATCTGGGCGCCGCGGAGAGTATCCGCCGCAGTGGACGAGCGTTACGATTTTGCCAGCGACAATGCGGCCGGGCTTTGTTCCGAGGCGCTCAAAGCGCTGGCTGATGCGAACGAGGGGTGCTGCCCTTCCTACGGAGAGGATGTTTATACCGCCCGCGCGACCGACATGATCCGCGAGATCTTCGAGACTGATTGCGACGTCTATTTTGTCTTCAATGGAACGGCCGCCAACTCCCTCGCCTTGGCCTCGATGTGTCGCAGCTACCACAGTGTTGTTTGTCATGAGACTTCGCATATCGAGACGGACGAGTGCGGCGCCCCGGAGTTCTTTTCCAACGGAACTAAGATTCTGGTGACCTCGGGTCCCGAGGGGAAACTCGATCTCTCTGGAATCGAACGCATGATCCTCAAGCGCTCGGACATCCATTATCCAAAGCCCCGAGTTGTCAGTCTCGCGCAACCCACCGAGCTAGGATGTCTTTATGCCTGCGAGGAGATCCGAGAAATTGCCGGCCTGGCGCGCTTTCACGGACTGCATGTGCATATGGATGGAGCCCGCTTCGCCAATGCCGCCGCGGCCGTAGGCGGTTCACCGGCCGAACTTACCTGGCGCGCCGGCGTGGACGTTCTTTGCTTTGGTGGCGTCAAGCCGGGCATTGCGCTGAGTGAGGCGGTCGTTTTCTTCGACCGCAAGCTTTCGGAGGAGTTCGACTATCGCTGCAAGCAAGGCGGGCAGCTCGCCGCCAAGATGCGGTTCTCCTCGGCGCCATGGGCCGCGTGCCTGCAGGATGGCATCTGGTTGCGCAATGCGGGAAATGCCAATCGCGCGGCGCGTTTTCTCGCGGAGCAGTTGCGTGGCGTCCCCGGAATCGAACTTGTCCGTCCCGTGGCGGCGAATGCCGTTTTCGCCGTAATCGCCCCGGCGGTGCACGCGCGCCTGCAGAAGGCCGGATGGCGGTATTACGAATTCATCGGCGGCGCCGCCCGGCTGATGACTTCTTGGCGCACCTCCGCGGAGGACATCGCCGCCTTAGTGGCCAGCGCCAGCGGCGAATGCTAAGTAAAGCCCGTCTGGCGTGGCCTAAGCTAAGAGCTTAGGCTAAGAGTGGTTTTCCGAGGCACTTCCGGAAAGGCTTCGCCGTTCGTTAGAGTGGGGCGGTTCTCCGCCGCAGAGCGAGCCTGCTCTAGCTGGACGCTTAACTAGCCACCGCATCCAAAGACAACGGTTGCCAGTCTCCGGAAATCCTTAGCCTAAGCATATCGAGAGCCGTCTGGGTGGCAAGCTGTTTGAAGGTCTCCCGATCGCTCGGGAAGAGCTCCCGTCGGCCTTCCGTCGCCAAGCCCCGTTCGGCAAGTGCAATGAAAACAGTGCCCACCGGTTTCTCCGGGGTTCCGCCCGACGGCCCGGCGATGCCGGTGATTCCCAGGCCGAAATCGGCTCCCGTTTTCTCAGCAGCGCCTTCCGCCATCGCGCGCGCCACCGGATCGCTGACGGCTCCGTGCAAGGCGAGCAGCCTCTCCGGCACATTGATGGTCCGAATCTTGGCATCGTTGGAATAGGTGACGAACCCCTCGAGAAAGACGAGGGAGGCGCCCGGCACGTTGGTGATGCGGTTGGCCAGCAATCCACCGGTGCAGGATTCGGCAGCGGAAAGCGTCTTCCCAAGATGGCTGAGTCGATTTACCACAACCTCCTCGATATGATCTCCATCCGTGGAGACCAAATGCGTCCCCATGGCTGCCAAAACGAGCGGCTCCACTTGTTCAAGTAGCGGCCGAGGTGCAATCAATCGGAAGTCAACTTCGTTGGGACGTGCGCAATAGCCGACTTCGATATCTCCCCTCTCGCTCAACTCCAAGCCGATCCGTTCTTCGACGACGCTTTCTCCCAAGCCGACGATGTGATAGGTGCGACACTCCTGCCCGTCCAAATCTCCACGAATGCTTCGAAGTAAT
Organism: uncultured Verrucomicrobiae bacterium; assembly: GCA_963824895.1. Classification (GTDB taxonomy): domain Bacteria; phylum Verrucomicrobiota; class Verrucomicrobiia; order Chthoniobacterales; family Terrimicrobiaceae; genus DASTFP01. Next base: position 191,271 of record CAWGQS010000008.1, read on the forward strand.
GGACGAACGACGCTCTCGAACATCGGCTTCAACTCGCGCGGAGGACCGGGAAGCAGAAACATGTGCGGTGTCGAGAGCGCCGGAGTCAACACGGGCGGGATATAAAGCCCAGGCGCGGTGCCATGACTGTTGGGAAGAACCGTGGCACCTTCCGGAACCATCGCCTGGCGAAGCATCCGCGGCCGCAAAAGAATTCTTCTGCGAGCGAGCCTTTCACGGATCGCGCGGGCGACGGTTGGATCCTCGAGGAGACGAAACCCAAGCAACTCCGCAGTTATCTCACGAGTGATGTCATCGGTAGTTGGTCCCAGACCTCCGGTGACAATGAGTATGTCGCAACGGCCGAAGGCCGCGAGCAACGCGTCGCGAATAGCTCCACCGTCAGGTATCGTCGTCTGCCTCGCAATGCGCAGTCCCAACGGAAAGAGTTGCTGGCCGAGATAGGCAAGGTGCGTGTTGGTTACGCTTCCAAGCAGCAGCTCAGTGCCGGTATTGAGGACCTCGACGTTCACCGTTCCTTCGAATCGATCTCGCCTCGCATGCCTTAGGGCTGGCGGTCGACCCGCGTCGGCCCGCCGAATCGCTCAGCGCTCTCGCGAAAGAGCCTTTATCCAGGCGTTTACTCGCGTGTGCTTCTCCAGTTCCTTTCGCAGGTCATAAACATAGAGAAGGTTGGCGAGCACCCGGAGGAGGATCTGTCGCGGCGTCGCTGGCTCGAGATGCACGGTTCGCAACCGCAGGTTTTGGCGGGTGAGAATCTCCTCGCAGTCCGCTTTCGTTAAGATCCGGCCCTTGTGAAAGGGGTCGAAGAAAACCTCTCCATGGCGGGCGATGAAATGTCCCGGCAAATTGATGCCATCGACTTTCATCCCGGCCCGGCCGGCAACCATGCGGTAAAGAATCGCCAGGGTAATTGGAATTCCCATGCGCGTCTCGATCACATGCGGCAACAGCGAATTGCGCTCACTATAATAATCGTCAGTGTTTCCGCGAAAGCACAATTCGTCGGCCATGAAATCGGCCAGGGCCTGCGCGCGCTGGCGATTGCTGACCGTCCCGGAGATCCTGACGAGGAACTGTCGCCCCCACTGATTGACGCGGTGCTCGAACGCTTCGACGTCCACCGAGGGATCGAGGGTATGGGCAAGCATCCAGCACGCCCTTTCGAGATCGCTATCGTCATTGAAAAAGTGGCACAAGAGGAGGAACTCTTCATCAGCGCCTTGACAGGCGATTTCCGCCAGCACGTCGCGGGCATGACGCGAGACTCTCTCGTCATCCATCTGGGCCAGGTCCCGCAGACCCGAGATCCACTCCTCTCCAGCCAGGGCGAGTTGCTCCTTCACCAGTCGCACGGTCTCCGGATCGTCGTCCCGAAGTAGGCGCACGATGGCGTCACGTTGAGCAAACATGGCGGTCATTTTGTACTCCGAAAGTTTGCCGAGTGCAAGCCGGCCGGAAGGTCCTGAACATCAGGTGAGCTCTTGGGATTGGCGGGGGCCTTCATCATCGATCCGATTTCGAAATAGGATTCATCCTGGCTCCGCCTCCACGGCCTCAACCTTTCCGGGCCGACAGCGAATCGACAGCGCCACGGGACGGCAGCAAATCCCGCAGTCCTCGATGGTGGAATACGATCCTTCTTCCGTATCGGCTTCGATCGTGAAGGACGATCCGCAGAACGGGCAGATCACCTCAATGTCCTCGATCAAGTTCATCTCAGTGGCTTCCGTCCAAAATCTACACGCGAGTCTCCCGCTTGCAAACGGTGAGCGGGGACTTAAGCGAACTCGACACGCTTCGCGTCACTCCAAAGGTTTTCGAGAGCGTAGAACTGGCGCTTGACTCCCTGAAAGAGGTGCACAATCACATCGCCGTAGTCGAGGATGATCCATTGGCTCACCGGGTAGCCATCCTCGGAAAGAGGCGTGCGGCCCAGCCGCTCTCTGACCTGTTCGCGCACCGAGCTGGAGATGGCTTTGAGCTGGGGCTCTGACGTGGCCGAGCAGATGACAAAGTAATCGGTGAAGGTGGAGATGCCACGCAAGTCAAGGATGACCACGTCGAGGGCTTTCTTGTCTGCGGCGGCGGCGGCGCAAGCCTGGCACAAGATCTCGCCCTCAGTCATTGCGATAGAGCCCGAGCTTGGCAATTAATTCGCAGACGGGCAGCGGCGCCATATAGCGCACGGAAAGTCCGCGCGCGACGCGCTGGCGAATTTCGGTGGAGGAGATCTCAATGTGCCTGGTAATTGTTGGAAATCGCGAGAGGAAGGGCATGCCCGCGCGAGAGAGAATGACAAACTGCGCCGTCTCGAGAAGTTGATGACTTTCCTTCCAGCTTTCCAGCTCAGCCAGATTGTCATCGCCAATAAAATAGTAGAATTCGGACTGGGGATGCCGGTTGCGAAACGACTGCACGGTATCAATGGTAAACGAAGGCCCTTCGCGCTCGATCTCGCAGGCGTCCATTTCGAAGCGCGGTTCTTCGGCGATAGCGGCTGAGAGCATCTGACAGCGAGCTTCAGGCGGCGCGGGAGGGCGGTCGAGTTTGTGGGGGGAAATGCGTGCCGGAAGAAAGATCACCTTATCTAATTCGAGGCGCTCCATGGCATCGCGCGCAAGAATGAGGTGCCCATTGTGTATCGGATCGAAGCTGCCGCCATAGAGCCCAATCTTTTCGTTTGGTTTCGACACGTGGTTGTGTATTCACGCACTTATGCCATCGAGCGATTTCGGTCAACTCTTGCTCGTCGGCGTCCCAGGCCCCGTGCTTGACGCCGAAGCAGCGGCTTTCTTTCGTCGTCTCCAGCCAGGAGGGTATATCCTGTTTGGGCGAAATATCCGATCGCCAGCACAACTGCGTAAATTGATTGACGACCTTCGCGACCTAAGTCGCGTTGAACCGATTATCACCATCGATCAAGAGGGGGGCAGGGTTTCCCGTCTCAAGCTGATCGGTAACGAGCCTCCCAATGCGCGCCAACTGCGCGAAAAGGGAGATCCTGATCTCATTCGCAGGCATGGCGACACTACCGGTCGGCTGCTGAGGCTCTTCGGATTCAATCTCGATCTCTGTCCGGTCCTCGACATTTCCTTCGACGACGAAGCGGACAATTCGCTCCGGGGGCGGTGCTACGGCCGCACGGCGGAAGAGGTCATCGAGAACGCCGAACACTTTAATACGGCGTTGCGGGCGACGGGCGTCCTCAGTTGCGGCAAACATTTTCCCGGTTATGCGTGTGCCGCGCTTGATCCTCATCACGAACTTCCCGTTATTGAGCGCTCGCGCGAAGCCTTGGAAGGCAATGAACTTGCTGTTTTCCGCGAGTTTGTCGGCAAGGTGGACAGCATGATGATCGCCCACATCAGCCTCTCCGGTCTGGAACCCGGCAATCTCCCGGCTTCGCTTTCTCCCGCTCTTGTTCGAGGGCTCTTACGCGAAGAAATGGGTTTCGCCGGCCTGGTCATGACTGACGATCTGGACATGGGCGCAATTCTAAACCATTACGGCTTCGAGGAGATCATTAGACAAGGCGTTGCCGCTGGTAACGATCTCCTCATGATCTGTCATCGCATAGAACTTGCCGCCCAGGCTAAGATCTTGCTGGAAAGCCTGCCCGCTGCCAGCATCGAATCCGCTCTCGAGACGATTGCAAAATTTAAGGGGCGGCTCATCCCTCCTACTGAGTTCAGCGAAACCGCATTCCAGGCGCTGGATGCAGAAGTTTGGGATCTGCGCGTTCGCACTTTGGGGAGCGAGCAGGCCGGCCAGCGAAGTCCAGATGATGGCAAGCGTTCGCCGGTCGAGATGTATTAGAGTGGCAATGTCGCGGCGGTGTCCCCACCGCCGAAAAAGCTGAGCTAGAGGTAGCTTAGTAACTATTGCAGCATCGCGAGCAACGGTTGAGGGAAGATGCCGAAGACAACGATTCCAATACTCAGGAAGGCGATCAGGAATTTGCTCAAGGCGGGAACTGCGATCGTGGGAGCGCCGTCAGGCTCAGGTTGCCAATACATCGCCCGCACCACCTTTAAATAATAATAAAAGCCGCTCGCCACGGTCACGGCGCCAATCCCGATGAGCAAGTATTGATGACTGCGCATCGCCGCCTCAAAGATGAAAAACTTTCCCAGGAAGCCGACTGTGAACGGCAGTCCCGCCAAGGAAAGCATCGAGACCAGCATTCCTAAAGCCAAGAAAGGCGACCTTCTGCCCAGACCGTTGAAGTCCGAGATTTCGTCGCTTCCGGATGCCCGGGCGACGAGCTGCAGAACCAGAAAAGCCAGGAAAGTCATCAGCAAGTAGCCAGCCAGGTAAAATCCAATGACTGGGCCGGGGTGGCCATGCTCGAAGCTGGCCACCCCGATGAGAAGGTAGCCGGCGTGAGCAATGCTCGAGTAGCCGAGAAGACGTTTCAGGTTTGTCTGCGGCATGGCAGCGAGATTGCCATAGATGAGCGTGCAGGCCGCCAAGACGGTCATGACAATAAGAAGTTTGGCCTCGATGCTGGAAATCACAAAAAATGGCTCGAGCACTCTGAGAAGCACGACGAAGCCGGCCGCTTTGGACGCCACCGAAAGAAATGCGGTAATGGGAGTGGGCGCGCCCTGATAGACGTCCGGCACCCAAAATTGAAATGGCACCGCCGCGATCTTAAATCCCAGAGAGACCAAGACAAGGCCTAGGCCGAAAAGGACCGCGACCAGATAACCTTGCGAAAGTAGCGGCAGTGCTTGGCGAATCTCGCGCAAAGACGTCTGACCGGTAACGCCGAAGATCCATGTGATGCCATAGACAATGAAGCCAGTGGATAGCGCTCCTAAAATAAGATACTTCACTCCGGCCTCCAGGCTGGCGGTGTTCTTTCGCATACTGGCGACCAGCACGTAAAAGCTGATGGTCACCAGCTCAAGCGAAACGAAGATCATGATGAAGTCCGCGGCCGAGACCATCCACATCAAGCCCGCGCACGTAAAAATCGGCAGAGTTAGGAATTCTCCTAAGCCGGCTTGTGGAGTTGCAGAGGGAATGAATCGCTCGTAGACCGGTGCGTACTCCATCCCCAGGCAAATCGTCAAAATCGTCGAAAGCAGAATAAAGCGTTTAAAAAAGAGCGCCGGCTGATCGACCACGTAAAAGTCCGGCGGAATGATGCTCTTTGGCATGGGGCCGGTCAGAAAAGAAAGAGCCAGGATTGCCAGCAACCCGGCAATGGCCGCCCAGCCGAGGGAGATTTTATCGGCCTTCGAAAAGCAATCCATCATCAGCAGGAAAATGCCGAGGCAGACCACGGAAATTTCGAGCGCGAACGGAGGGACCCAAATCATGGCCACATTAAAGCCGGCGTGACGTAGTTGAGGACGATCTGTGGGAAGAATCCTATGACGACCAAAAGGACGATCAGTCCGGCGATACAGATCTGAGGCAGAGCACCAATGTCCGGCAAAGCTTTCCATTTATCGCCGATCGGCCCCATAAAGATCCGGCGGTAGGAGCGGAGCAGAAAGATCGCCGAAATCACGACGCCCCAAACCGCCACCACGGTCGCAATTTGAAACTCGTTGAAACCGACCTTGACGGGAACGCCGGCAGAAAATGCTCCGAAGAAGATCATCAATTCGGCGGCGAAGTTGGCAAAGCCGGGAAGACCGACGGCAGCCATCGTCGCAAAACCGAAAAGCAGTCCGAAGGTGGGCATGACTTTGGCAAGCCCTCCCAGCTCTGCGAAATCAAGTGTTCCGGTTCTTTCGCGCAGTTCGCCGCTCAGCGCGAAGAGCGCCGCGATGGAAAGGCCGTGGGCCACCAGCATCAACGCGGCGCCCGCCAGGCCCAGTGTCTTCCACGTCAAGAGCCCGAGGAAGAGATAACCCATGTGCATCACGCTGGCGTAGCCGAGCATCAGATCCAGCTTGCGCTGGGAGATGGTGACGAACCCTACGTAGAGAATATTTCCAAGAACCAGGACCAGCAGCAGGGTGTTCAACGGGGCGGAGACGTTCGGCGGAAAGACCGGCAGCACCAGTCGGAAAATTCCATAGAGGCCAAATTTTTTAAGGACGCCAGCATGAAGCATTGCGGCTGGGGCCGGTGCTGAGGCATAGGCTTGGGGAGCCCACGTGTGAAAGGGGAAAAGCGAGACCAAAATCCCAAAGCCAAGGACGATCAAAATGTAGACGGTGGCGTTGGGTTGCGCGGCACCTGAAGAGGCCAGCTCGGCAATGCGGCGCATGTCAAAGGTGCGATCGCCTTCAGGCAGGCTAAGATAGAGTCCCAGCAATCCGATCAGCAGAACGAAGCTGCCGAAGGCCAGATAGGTGGTCACTTTCCAAGCCGCTGCCTGGCGGTCGCCCGATCCCCAGATGCCGATCAGAAGGAACGTCGGGATGAGCGCCAGCTCATGGAACATGTAAAAGAAAAATGTATCCAGTGAGGCAAAAGCGCCGATCGCTCCCGCGGAGATCAAGAGCAAACTCGCATAAAACCAATTCCCATTCTTGGGTGGCGTCCGCGCGACGCACACGGCGGCCAGCGTGACCGCCGTTGACATCAGGAGGACTGCGACGCTCAATCCATCGGCTCCCAGCGTGAAGTGAATGCCCAGCGAGGGGATCACGGGGTAAGAGCTGACGAACTGGTAGCCTTCGCTAGGTCGACACATGCCGAAGATAATCAGACTCGCCAGAAAGTTGAGCACCGACGCAACCACAGCCGTATTCCGGGCCTGCGTGCCCGCAATGATCAGGACCGCTCCCGCAACGGGAAGGACGACGAGGCAAAGCAATGGGCTGATCATGCCAGCAAGATGTAAATGAGACCGATGACTCCGGCGCCAAAGAAGAAGGCGTAAGCCTGGATGTTCCCCAGTTGAAGAAACCGTAGGACGTATCCGCACGCCCAGGTGAAGCGAGCGGGAAGTTGCACCACGAAAAGGTCAACAACCCAGCGATCGACCCACCCACTTAGCGTGGCCAAACCGTCTTGCACGTTTCGGACCAACCACTCGTAGAAGTTGTCAATGTAAAGCCGGTTCGCAAAGAGCGGGATGAAAACCGGGTCTTTCGCCGGTTTGCGATAAAGCAGCAGCGCGAGCCCGCCTCCCAAAATGAAGAGCGCCAGAAGAATGTGGTGCAAGATCTCGGGCACGTGCTCGGGTTCTTCGACGTGAAAGAAGAACTTCTCGACCGGCGCGTAGCCGGCGCCGACTGCCGGGATGGCCAGCAAAATCAGAGGGATGACCATAACGGCAGGCGATTCGTGGGCGTGCTCGGCAGACTCGCTGCGGGGTGGTCCTAGAAATACCACGGCCAGGAGCCGGAACATGTAAAAGGCCGTCAGTCCTGCCGTGGCCACCGCGATCCATCCGAGGAGAGGTTTTTCGACCACCGCCCAGGCAATGATGAGGTCCTTGCTAAAATAGCCGCTGAATCCTGGGCAACCTGTTAACGCCAAGGTTCCCATGATCAGACAGGCGAAGGTCACCGGAGTTTTTCCCATGAGTCCGCCCATCTTCCAGATGTCCTGCTCGTGGTGGAGCGCGACGATGACTGAGCCCGCGCACAGAAAGAGCAGGCATTTGAAAAACGCGTGTGTAAAGAGATGAAACATCTGCACGTCCGGCACCGGCGCCACGCCCGCAGCGAGCACCATGTAGCCAAGCTGGGAGATGGTCGAATATGCCAGGATGCGTTTGATGTCGTTTTGTTGTGTCGCCATCAGGGCTGCCGCCAGACAGGTGAGAGCGCCCACCCAGGCAATGACGTCTCTGGCAATTGGCGCGGCGACAAGAAGTGGAAAAACGCGTGCCAGCATGTAGACCCCCGCCGCAACCATGGTCGCGGCATGAAGCAGCGAGGAAACCGGGGTGGGGCCTTCCATAGAATTCGGCAGCCAGACATGAAGTGGCAGCTGGGCTGATTTTCCGACCGCTCCGCAGAAGACCAAAATACAGGCGATGTTGAGATAGAGGCTTTGCGATTCGAGCAAGGGAATTTTGGCGAAAATCTCACCGAAAACGATAGATCCGGTGGCGTGCCAAAGCATAAGAATGCCGAGCATGAATCCGAAGTCGCCGATGCGATTGACAATGAAGGCTTGTTTACATGCTTCCGCCGCCGACGCCCTGCCATAGTAATGGCCAATGAGGATGTAGGAGCTGACACCGACCAGCTCCCAGAAGATAAACATCATCACAAAGTTGTTGGCCAGAACGATGCCCAACATTGAGAAAAGGAAGAGTGCCAGCCCGGCGAAGTAACGCCAATAGCCCTCTTCGTGAGCCATGTAGCCGATCGAATAAATGAAGACTAAGGGAGCGATCGTATTGACAACGACGAGCATGGTCCTGCTGAGCGGATCGACCGCCATGCCCACCGAAACCGTAAAGACGTCGCGAATGTTGATCCAGGAGACTTGATTGGGTCCCACATCGCCTGGCTGAAAGAAGAGCCACCAGCTCAGCGCGGAGGAGAGCAATGCCGCGCCAATCGCCAGCCCGGCGCTAAGCTTCCTTGAATATTTTCCGAAGAAGAGAATCAGGGCTGCCGCCACCAGCGGTGCAAACAGAATGATCCAGGGAACCGTGGCCGCGCTCATCAGAATTTCAAGGTATTCAAATCCTCGACATGGATCGTCTGTTTGGCCCGAAAGAGTGCGACGATGATCGCCAATCCCACCGCCACCTCCGCAGCGGCGACGGTGATCACAAAGAATACGAGGACCTGCCCGTTGTAATTCGGAAGCCCCGCAACGTTAACATTGAACCGGGAGAACGCTACCAGCGAGAGGTTGGCCGCGTTGAGCATGAGCTCGAGACACATGAAAATAATGATGATGTTCCTCCGCAGAATGACACCGGCCAGGCCAATGATAAAAAGCAGGCCGCTCACAGCCAGGTAGTCTCCCAGAGTCGGCATCACTTGAGTTCCTTCCTACTTAGGACCACGACGCCGACAGTGGCCACCAGGAGAAGAACGCCGACGATTTGGAAGGGGAGATTGAAATAACGGAAGAGCATCAATCCGATGGCGGTGACATCGCTTATCTGCGTGGAAACCGGTGGTTTCTCCATATCAAATCCCAGTTCCGACGAGAGAACCTTCCCCAACAAACCGATAAAACCGAAGACCACCAGCCCGCCGCCCGTCCACGCTCCAATGTTGAGGTTGCGGGGACGCTCACTCCGAAGATCAAGAAGCATGATGATGAAGAGAAAGAGCACCATGACCGCACCCGCATAGACCAGCACCTGCACGACACCTATAAAGAAGGCATCCAGCGTGACGAAGAGCGCCGCCATGAAGACAAAGGAGACCACCAGACTCAAGGCGCTCGAGACCGGGTTTCGCATGAAAACGACAGCCGCCCCGAAGATGAGCATCAGCAGGGAAAAAATCCAGAACAGAGCGAGCTGCATAAGGGATAAAGGAGCGAAAGGGTTTTAGCAGCGTCCCGAGGACAGTGCTATTTCTTTTCGTTCCACTTAAAGACGAGCCCCTCGACCACTCCGCCCATGTCGTAGAGCTTGTCTTTGTCGTGCACCATCTCCTGACGCGTGTAGCCCGTGATCGAATATTCCTTTTTGAGAAAAATGGCCTGCTCAGGGCAGACCTCTTCGCACAATCCGCAATAGATGCAGCGAATCATGTCGATCTCGAATTCTTTGGGGCGCTTTTCAACCTTCGCCCAGGAATCGGAAGAAGGGATTTCCTCTGGGACAATGGTGATGGCTCGTGGAGGGCAGATGAACTCGCAGAGCTGGCACGCGACGCAGCGATCTTTGCCGTGCTCGTCCTTCACCAGTGCCGGGGCGCCGCGATACCAAGGAGGAAGATGCGAGTCCCAGCGCTGCTCCGGGTATTGCATCGTCGTGTGCGTCTTCCCCGAAACGAGCCTCCCGAGGTGCTTCAGGGTGATCGCCAGTCCGGTGGCTATCGCCGGCAAATAAAGTCGCTCGGCGAGAGTCAATTTCGGACGCTTGACTACCATAGCCATGTTCTCTCTATGGAACTTGTCGAGAACCACCAGTACCTGCAAGTCCATATGTCGTCATCAGCCCCATTCGCGGCCAGGCTCCACGAGAGTGGGTCGCTGAAAGCGGTGCCATCAAGGGCGAGCAGAACATTCAGGATCGACAACAATTCGCATCGATCGGTGGATGTGGCAGGTTTTTGCGCTATTGGTCATCCGCCGCGGCATCGATTTGTGGAACTCACCGAAAAATTTCTTATCTCCATGGGAGGCTGGCAGGCGTTTAAGGATGCGCGGGCACTGCACGCTGCGGGCCGTGTCGTCGAAGCGAGTTACGAGCCACCCTGGCTGAAAGGGAGACTCACTGAGGGAGGCAGGTCGTTTCTCGCGGGGCTGAAACTGCGAAACGCCATCGATGTCGAGAATCTCTGCTCGTGTCGCGATTCACGCGTGAGGGGGATAATTTGCGCTCATTCGCTCGCTGTGGGTCTCCAGGTGATCAAGCCTGTCACCAGCGAGCAAACCGCGTCACGACCCGAGACGACCATGGGATCCTCTCCCTTGCGCCGGCAAACGGATGAAGAACCGCGCGTCGAGCTAATTCTCGAAGGTTCGCTGAGACATCTGGAAGCCGAAATTCGCTTTCGCTATACCCGGCCCGATATTGCTAATCGTCCGCGCGAGACGGAGGCGCTCGCCAGACTGGTGGAATGTGGATTCACTGCGGAGAATGCCAAAGCGGTGCTGCGTGGCGAGGAAGCAATCATCCATTTCTTTTCGGCAGCACTTCCAAGGCTTCGCAAAGAGTGGCAGGTAAAGGAAGGGGAGCGCTTTCGGCATGTCACCCGCGACTTCGTTCGCCTCGAGCCTCAATTCGCCATTCGCGAACAGGGCGACGGCTGGCTGGATTTTCATGTTCACTATACGGCGGGAAGAGACGCGGTTTTTTCGTCTGCCGACGTGAATCGGCTTCTTCAGACCGGGCGAGGCTACTTTCGGTTGAAGGACGGAAAGGTGGCCGTCGTGGAGTCCGAGCTCGCTTCCGACTTGGAAGAAGTTTTGCGCGACTGTGATCCGCGGCAGGAAGGCGGCGGTTATCGCATTCCGCAGCTTCAACGAGGATATCTCGAAGAGAGCGTCTCAGTCTGGAAAGGACGGGAAGCCGCGGAGACAGGGTCGTCTGTGAACATCCCGTTGACCGGGTTGGGCACAATGAAGGAGAAGCTGCGCCCGTATCAAATCGAAGGTGCGGCATGGTTGCTGGAGCGGGCTCATCGCGGAGAGGGAGCCTTGCTGGCAGATGAAATGGGCCTCGGCAAGACGGTGCAAACGCTCGCGCTCATCGAGGCCCTCCCCGGCACCACTCTGGTGGTCTGCCCTTCGTCGCTGGTTTGGAACTGGAAGAGCGAGGCCGCGCATTTTCTTCCGGACTTGCCGGTGCTCACGCTGGACGGTCCGGATCGCGAGAACCGCTTTGCCGACGTGTTCAGACATCGACTGGTCATCACCAGTTATGCGTTATTGCGACGCGATATCGAGCGCTACAAAGGCATGACTTTCTCCGCCGTGGTGCTGGATGAGGCGCAGCACATCAAGAACCCTGATAGCCAGAACGCGCGGGCAGCCTGCGCGCTACATGCGCAGAGTCGTTTCATTCTCACGGGAACTCCCCTGGAGAACTCCCTGCGCGACCTCTGGTCGCTCTTCGAATTCTTGCTTCCTCGATACCTCGGCAGCCGGCGGGATTTCAAAGACCGGTACGAGACCCCGCTCTTGAACGGCGAACGCGGTGCCGTCTGGAATCGGCTTGCGCGGCGTCTTCGCCCTTATCTGATGCGCCGCCGAAAGCAGGAGATTCTTTCGGAGCTTCCCGACAAGATCGAGCAAGTCCTGCAGGTCGAATTGAGCCCCGAACAGAAGTCCGCCTACACGGAGCTTCAGCTCGCGGCCCGGGCTCAGATCGATGAGCTGCGCCAGCAGTCCTCTGGCGCAGTTCGCATGCGTGTCCTCACAGCCCTTCTCCGGTTGAGGCAGGCTTGCTGCGACCTGCGGTTGCTCGGCAAGGAGGGCGCCTCATCCGCGAAGCTCAATGCACTCCTCGAACTGGTCCAGGAATCGATCGATAGCGGCCATCGCGCCTTGGTCTTTAGTCAATTCACAGCCATGCTCGATATCATTGCGGGCGCCTTGGAGAATGCCGGCATTTCGTTCTGCCGCCTCGACGGCTCTACCCGAGACCGACAGGGAGTGGTTGAGCGTTTCCAAAGCGACGAAAGCATCCCGGTTTTTCTCATCAGCCTGAAAGCGGGCGGCGTGGGGCTCAATCTGACCGCCGCCGATACCGTCATCCACTTCGATCCGTGGTGGAATCCGGCCGTCGAGGCGCAGGCGACGGATCGCGCCCATCGCATCGGCCAAAGGCGCGTGGTCACCTCGATCAAACTTATCGCTCGTGACACCGTGGAAGAGCGCGTCTTACGCATGCAAGAGAAGAAACGCGAACTGCTCGAAGGAACGGTGGATGCGGAAGCAGCCCTCGGGCAGCTCTCGCCCGAGGATCTTGGCGAGCTGGTTGACGCCTCGCCATGAGGATGGCAGACGCCGGCGAATGGCGCTCCTCACACGTGCGGAAAAGGTCGCTTTGAATTGCGACCGTGTTGCTGCTTCCGGGGAAGCGCACGCGTCCCCGCGTGCGATTTCCTGCGTCTCGCCGGAAATACTCTATTCGGCGGGACGCCGAACACCACACGCGGGACGCGTATGCTCCCCGGATACGAAGGAAGGTCGGAACTCTGCAAATGAATCGCACCTTATCTCGCAAGCGGGGCCTGTCCCGAGATTCGAAATTGCCGCCCGCGCGCGATGGCGCCAATTCACCCCTCAGTCCAAGTCGGCGTGATTCTCCTAGGAAATGCCCTGCCAGTCGCTGATGGAGCGGCGGTGGCATCGTCCCTACAATGGAATGCTCTCCGCGCTTGCACTATGGCGACCTTTTCGGGGAAGCTGAGGTTGGCTCTAATCACTTTGACACATGAAGAAACGGACGTTTGACAAGACTGGGATAGGGGTATCCGAAGTTGGCCTGGGTTGCTGGCAACTCGGCGGCGCAGATTGGGGAGATGTTTCCGACGAGAAGGCGCTCGAAATCCTGGCTGCTGCCGTTGAGTCGGGCGTGACTTTCTTTGACACGGCGGACGTTTACGGAAATGGTCGCAGCGAGAGCCTGATCGGTCGCTATTTGAAGCAAACTTCGGAGCCGATCTTCGTCGCCACCAAGCTCGGCCGAACGCAGGACCTTTACCCTGACAAATACTCCGAAAGCGGCGTTCGAAAAGCCATCGAAGCATCCCTGCGCCGCCTGGACGTCGATACCCTCGATCTGACGCAGCTCCATTGCGTTCCGACAGAGGTCATGCGCCAGGGCGAAATTTTCGAGTGGCTGCGCAAATGTCAGAAGGAAGGCAAGATCAAGAATTTCGGCGCGAGCGTGGAATCGGTGGACGAAGCTTTGCTTTGTCTCGAGCAACCCGGCTTCGCCTCGCTCCAGATCATATTCAACATTTTTCGCCAGAAGCCGATCGTCTCGCTTTTTCCCCATGCGAGGGAGAAGGAAGTTGCCATCATTGTCAGACTGCCGCTGGCCAGCGGATTGCTCTCGGGAAAGATTAAGAAAGACACCAAGTTTGCTGCCACCGATCATCGCTCCTATAACCGCGACGGGCAGCAGTTCAATGTGGGAGAAACTTTCGCGGGCTTGCCTTTCGAAAAAGGCGTAGAGTTGGCGGAAGACTTGAAAGCCTTCGTACCTGAGGCGCTGACCATGGCGCAATTCGCGCAGCGGTGGATCCTTGACCACGAAGAAGTCACGGTGATCATTCCGGGGGCGAGTTCCGCGGACCAGGCGCGAACCAATGCGAGTATCGCCGACCTGCCGCCTCTGAGTCAGCCGCTACACGAACGTCTGGCAAACTATTATCAGGCCAAGGTGCATCCCTTCATCCGGGGACCGTATTGATTCGGAATGTTGCCCGCGCCCCTCTTCTGAAGTAGTGGTGGCTTCATGCGTATTGCTTCACTAACCGTCGTTTTGGCCCTTGTCTTCGTCTCCCTGGCCGGAGCGCAATCCGGTCTTCAGGAAGGTCAGCGTTTTCTCAAGGAAAATGCCGGCAAGCCTGGCGTAAACACGACACCTTCCGGTCTTCAGTACAAGGTGCTCACGGAGGGGACGGGCAAGAGTCCGAAGGCCACTGATATCGTCGAGGTCAATTACCGCGGCACCCTTATCAACGGAAAGGAGTTCGACAGCTCCTATAAGTCCGGGAAGCCCATCGAGTTCCCGCTCAATCGTGTTATTCCTGGCTGGACTGAAGGTGTCCAACTGATGAAGGAAGGGGCGAAGTACGAATTCTTCATCCCGCCAAATCTGGCCTATGGTTCACGCGGCGCCGGGGGGGTGATTGGTCCCGACGAAACGCTGATCTTTGAAGTCGAATTGCTCAAGGTGAAGTAGGCGCCGGCGTGAAGAGCTCGTAGTCATCACCTGCTTCCCTTGATGACTCGAGCCTTTTGGTCGGCCGCGCGATTGCTTCTCCTTGTTTTCTCTTCGGGTCCGCTCTCCCTGCGCGCAGGAGACGGCCTGCAGCCGGGCGACGTGGTCGCGATCTGCGGTGATTCGATTACCGAGCAGAGCCTGTATTCGGCTTTTATCGAGGCCTACCTCCTCGCGTGTCAACCGGTAAGCGATGTCCGAACGCACCAATTTGGTTTGAGCGGAGAAACCTCATGGGAATTCGTAAGCCGGATTGAATCTGACGTCCTGCGGTTCCATCCCACAGTGGCAACAACGTGCTATGGGATGAACGATGGCGGGTATGCGGCCGTCGATCCTCAACGCCAGGCACTCTATCGACGCGCCACCACCCAGATTGTTCAGATGCTGAAACGTGGTGGCGTGCGCCTAATCGTTGTCGGTTCGCCTGGGGCCGTCGACAGCGACTGGTTCGATAAAAGCGGGCCGACGTGGACCGACGCAGTGGAGTACAACCAGCGAACGCTTCGCGGACTTGCGGAGATCGCGCGGGAAGTCGCCGCTGAACAAGGGGTAAGATACGCTGACGTTCACAGACTCTTTTGCGAGGTGATGGAGAAAGCAAAAGCGAAGTTTGGGCCTCGCTACCATGTCGCCGGGGCCGATGGTGTTCATCCCGCCGCCAATGGCCACCTGATCATTGCCTATGCATTTCTAAAAGCACTTGAATGCGATGGAAACATCGGAACTTTTACGGTCGATCTTTCTGCGAAGCGCGCGAGTGTCAGCGGCGGGCACCGCCTCCTTTCTTTCGTCGATGACACCGTCGAAATCGAGTCCGCCCGTTATCCATTTTGCTTTTATGGCGACCCGCGTGATCCGGACAGCACGCGCGGGATTCTCGAGGTGCTTCCATTTAATGCGGAGCTCAACCGGCTGCAGTTGGTTGTTACTGGTGCTTCAACCGCACGGCTCGAGGTAACTTGGGGAAAGTGGGCCAAAATTTTCAGCGCAGCGCAGCTGGCCGAAGGCGTGAACCTGGCCGCCGAGTTTCTGGACAATCCGTTCAGCGGCCCATTCAAATCGATCGAAAACGCCGTCTTTAAGCAGCAGCAGTATGAAGCAACTGGCGTGCGCAGCATCTTCAGAGGTTTCGCAGCGGGGTGGCGGGAAGAAGACGCTTCATCGGAAGAAGGAATTGTCGAGAAAGCCCGTGAATTGGAGGCCGCCGCGCGCTCGGCCGTTAAGCCGGTTAAGCACAGCCTAACGATCACGCCCGTGCCGTAGCGTGTGTCGCGACGATGTCCCCATCGTCGGGGACCTTCGGCGGCGGGGCCGCCGCCGCGACAGACGCTGGCTCGCATTCCCACGGTCCAAAGAAAAGATGAGCAGCGCTGAAGGCGCGATTCATCACAGGCCGTGTTCGCCTTGTTGCGCCAACAGAGTCGCCTAGTTCTTCAAGCGGTGGCAGACCTCAAATCGGTTTCCGGCGGGATCTTCGAAGAACACCGCATAATAGGCTTCGGAGTCTTCGTGGCTGGGACCTTCAATGTTTCGCGCGCCGATCTCAACGAGCAGCCGCGCGATTTCATCGACTTCGGCCACGCTCGACGCCCAAAAAGCAATTCGATTTTCGTTCGGGGTGTGTCCGGGTGACTGGGTCACGCCGAAGAACTCGGTTGGTCCTTCCCCTTGAGCGTAATACTGCAGCCAGTCAGGAATGTTCATGTCTTCGGTGAAGCCCAGCCGGGGCAAGAGTGCGGCGTAGAACCTTCTAACCAAACCAAGGTCCGGAACCCGAAGATCGATATGGTCGAAGCGACGCATGACCCGTTTCAAGTTATCAAGCGGCGTAGATCAAGCAACATCCTTGATCTAGGGTCGGCACCATTTGGAAAGAAACTCAACGACCCTTTTTTCCCCCCAGCTTTGCTCGCCGATGAGGGAATGGAAAAAACCGAGATGTCCGCCGTTGCCGGGGGCCTCGAGGAAGAGGCGCGCGCTCCTCTCCGCCTCGACGAAGGGAAAACAATCCGAAGTTAGAAACGGGTCATCTTGGGCACTAAGGATCAGCGTCGGGATGGTAATCGCGGAGAGGAATTGCCGCGAGCTGCACCGCGTCCAATAGTCAATGGCGTCCCGAAATCCATGCACCGGCGCCGTAAATCTACCGTCAAAATCTTCGAATCCGTGAATGCCTCTTGTTTGGCTGGCGTCGATTTGTTGCGGGAAATGCTTGGCTTTGGCCTTTACCTTGCGCACGAGCGTGGCGATCAATCGCCTGAGATAGAGCCGGTTTGCCCTCCTTTGATCAAGGGCACGCGCACTCGCGGCAAGATCAACCGGAGCTGAGATCGCGGCCGCACAGGCGACCGCGGCATGAGGGCGAGCTTCGCCGAGATACTTGAGCACGAGGTTCCCCCCGAGGCTGAATCCGATCAGGGCAATCGGCGAAAAACGGCCTGCCGCTCGCTCAATGACGAGGGCCAGGTCCGCTGTTTCTCCGCTATGGTAGAGGCGCGGTAGGCGGTTTAGTTCTCCGCTGCAGCCGCGATAATTCCAGGCAAGGACGTTCCAACCGTTTCGATGCAGCGCCCGCGCCATGCCGCAAATGGTGGCGTCGCGGGAAGAGCCTTCCAACCCGTGCGAAAGGATTGCCAAGCGGGAGCTCGAGCCGTGCAGCCAGTCTAAGTCCAGGAAATCTCCGTCCGGAAGTTCCAGCCTTTCGCGCTGATAGGGCAGGCGCGTCTTTCTCCTCGAGATAACGGGAAGAAGCGTTTGCAAATGCGCGTTGCGCAGCAAATACGGAGGATTGAACTGCGAGCGAACGACGGGCATGCGACAGAGCTGGAAGCTAACGTAGCAATAACCGGCCCACGGTCACCCTTCAAAATGCTCTGGAGGTGTTCGCGCGCGCGTCACGCCACAGACTAAGGTGGGCGGCCAAAGCTTGATCGCTGGTGGCAACGCGGCCGCTACTTCACGTCGACGATGGTGCCCTTTTCCACAAGCTCGCTCGCGACCAGAGCATCCCAGTTTGCCATGCGAATGCAGCCGTGGCTTTCATTCCTCCCAATCTGATCCGGATTAGGTGTTCCGTGCATACCCACACTCGGTTTGTTGATTGCCATCCAGACGATGCCGACGGGATTGTTGGGTCCGGGTGGGAGATTGTGGGCATTGTCGCTGCGGACGCCGTTTTCCAAGACTGACTTGTCCCAACGGAAGTAGGGCATCAGGACGTTCGCCGTCACTTTCCATTGACCGACCGGAACCGGAACATCGCGCGAGCCCGGAGTGCACGGGAAGCAGGCGATCAAGCGATCGCCCTCGTAGAGTTCGATGAGTCGCTCTGCCGTGAGCAGTTCCAGACGGCGAGTGGGAGTCTCCGTGTTCGGAGTCGAAGTCGCACCGGTTGTGCCATTCTCCGCGGGGGAAGGAGATGGAGCCGTTGGCGAGGAATCATCCTGTTGCTCTCCCGAAGACTTTTTCGCCTTCTCCTCCTCGCGACGCTGCTTTTCAAGCGCAGCGACTTTGGCGATTTCAAATTCAGTGACATCCGGAACGCGTAAGACAGAACCGACCGTCAACTCTCCCTTGGGAGGCTTGCGATTGAGCTCGCGCAAGAAATCCAAGTCGCAATGGAACCTCTCGGCAACCAGCTCCCAAAGGTCCGCATAGAGCATCGCCTTGAGCATTTCTTGCTCTGGCGGCTCGGAAGCCTGCGGGCCGATCCATTCCAGGTCCTCTTTAGTAATCGTATACTCGCGATAAGGCGTCGCGACGCTCGAAACGTCCAGGCGGGTTCCGATGGGCAGACCGTTCGCGCGGCAGTAGCGGTCCGCCGCCTTTTGGGTGAACTCTCCACCGAGCCCGTCAATCTTGCCGGGACGAAAGTTCGCCCGGTCCAAAAAGATCTGCACCCGCACCATCTCCATCCGCTCCGATGAATCTGGCGATTGCTTCTGCAAGCGCGCGATCTGCGCCTTCAGAGGACTCTTCGCATTCAGCTCAATTCCGGCGGCGCCTAGGAGCACCGCGAATAAAATGATGCGGAATCTGGAAAGCTTCCCGCGCACGAACGTGCCGCCCTCGCGGCGAGTCATGCCGCTCCAAGCCCCAATGCGCTTTGATCTGAATCGGAAGATAGCCATTTACTGTCATGACTTTATCGCATTTGGCGCATTATGGGGATGCCTCTTGCGGGGGCCCGCACGAGCGCTCCGCGTGTTAGGGAATACGGTTCCGCCTGCGCCCAAAACGAGCACTCCGCCTCGATCGCAATCAGACTTAACGAGTCTACGGCTTGGCAATTGCTGGCCGTGCTTCGGAAGCCTCTCTCGCGCGGCGAGATTTTCGAAACTCCAGAACAGCCCAACTAAGAAACATCAAAACAAACGAGACGATCAAAGGAGCCTTTTCTTCGATTGCCTGCAAGCCTCCGCCAACGAACGAGATCGTGCCGAAAGCGAAAGCGTTGATGGCAGCCGTTATGCCCATGATCTCGCCTTTGGTGTCCTCGGCGGACAGATCCGTAAAGAGAATGATGAGGGCTCCAAAGGAAACGGCGGTGGCAACAGATATGGGAAGAATAATCGCCCATTGAGCGATCATATTAGGAGCGAAAGTACTCACGACGATAAAGGCCCCTGTGGCGAGAAGGCTTCCGCTGGTGATCGCATGGGCCGAAAAGCGTTTCGTCAGAACAGGCATCGCCAGCGCAAAGCTGATGCAGAATCCGATCCCCATGACGGCCATGAAGAGACTGGCGTCGGTCATCGTTGCGTCAAAGCGGTCCATGAGAAAATGCGCGACGAAAAAGAAGTATGCCCCCCAAGCCATCTCCTGAAGCAGGAAAACGGTGGAAACTCTCCGTAAACCGGACCTCTGAAATGCATGGGCAAGACTGTGAAGCCCGCTCAGCAGAGAAAGCGGTGCTCGCTTCTCGGCAGACCTTGGCCTGTGCGGTTCCTGATAAAGGGACAGAAGCAGGCAAAAGTTTAAGGCTGCCAGAGCGACGGTCGCCAAGAGCGGAGTTTGTGTGCTAAACCACGAAACGATGCTGCTGTCGGACAAAAACCCGCTCAGTGCGGGCCCGACCACAAATCCTACTGAAGACGCCAGCAGTCCCATGCTCAGCCAGAAATCTCGCTTCGCCGGTGCGGAGACATCCACGAGCGCCGCCAGCGAAATCGGCTGGCTGGCCGCGGTCGTGCCGCCGAGCGCCCTCCCCACCATCACCAAGATGATCGAACCAAGCGAAAACGCCACGCAGAGTAGCGCGTAGCTCAACACGATTCCGACCGCACAAATCAGGAGCATCCGCTTCCGTCCGAGACGATCCGAAAGTTGACCAAGGATCGGCGCACCAAAAAACATCATCATCGGGTAGAGACCCGTCGCCACTCCGTAGATAATGTAGCGCGCATCTTCGCTGAGCCCGACACTGATGGCCGCTTTGGAGTCTGGGGCCAGCTCTGCCGCGAGCAGCGGAGTCAACATGGCGAATCCCATCGAGTCGATGAGAACAATTAGCAGCAGGGGTAACGCCGCCGCCGAAGACGAAGCTTTGGTTGTCGGCGGGGTCTTCATTTTCGAGTTACCACTGCAGGCGCCTTCATCGGCAAACTTTCCTCACGCGAACGGAGCCGAATTCAGACCCCCCTTCGGATGCGGCGCCTACCATTCCAGCCCGGCATCCTGCCACCGCTTGAGCTTCTCGGGTTCGGTCGAGGCAAACGCGCTCCGATAGTCTCCTTCGGAATATTTGAGATTCATATCGCGCGTGCCGCCCTGCACCACGCGAATCGAGCCCGACTTCGCTTGCTTAAAGTCGTCGCTCGCTCGATGGAGGATGCCCAGAGTGCTGTGCGGCAAAAATGGCTCTACCAGACATTCTTTCTCCTTATCGTACATGGGAAAGGCTTGATGACACATCCAGTTACACGTGCTTGGGAGAAACTCGATGCCGTTCTCGATGTGTTCCTCGAGATTCTCAAAAATCTCCAGATTGAACGAACATTGCTCGACGTGAAAATTTGGTTCCTTCTCCAGCGCACGCCGAATGCGATCGTCAACGCGGTCCCAAATGACCGAGTTCGCAGGCATCGCAAACACGCCGGTGTTGATGATCGGGTAGTCGCGGTACTTCTCCGCGTAGTCCGAGCCGTGCAAATCTTTATAGATCTTTGTCAGGAACTGACGAAACGACTTGGAATTTCTATAATTGGACTTGTAGGAACGATCGATTTCCGGCGTCACGGCCATGACCCCCTGGCGCGCACCGGCTATATAAAGCTCGACCGCAAACCAGTCCTGGAGCCAAGCGTCCGCGTCGATATGAAAATAGACTTCGTAGCCGGGGAAATATTTGCGGACGTGCAAGCGCGCCAGGAGCGCCTTGAACCCGATCGGAAAGCCGGACGACGCGCTTAGTCCGTATTCCCAATCGGGATTGGCGACAATCACCTTCTGATCTTCGAGCCACTCGATCTGCGCGGGGGACATCCCAAGATCGACCACGGAGATGTCAATGGTCGAGCCCTGCGGCTTTTCTCGGACGGAAAGCACCAAGCCTTGAAAGAAGTGGAAAAACTCGGCGTTGCAGCCGCTCGTAATTGTCGTCGTATTGCCCATACGTGATGAGGAGGTGGGAGGATTCGAAACTCGCGGACTCTTTCACATGGGAGGAGCGAAAAGAATCTCAAAGTGATAAGTGGCCTTTACGAGGGGTAAGCGGCTAACCGACCACTTTTCCAGACCCTGAGGATGCGCTCATTGCGATGACCTCTCAAACGTGCGATGCAACCGTCTCTGAAGCGCAGAGAATTCCTCTTCGGCGCTTGGCGCCGCTCCTAAAATGCCCGTTCGCACCCGTTACGACAATGAGAATTGCCACAGAGTCGCTCAGTTTAGAATATGGGGGAGATGCTTGTCGAAAACGTAAGCCGTTTCCTAGAGGCCGCAGCTGACAACCTGCGAACAACGCTCCTTCGCCTAAATTATGAGAATCGAGGAATTCACTTGCCGCCAAGCTTTGCCCTGGGCAAAGGCACCCGGCTTGTCTTGTTGGCAAAATGCGACGCCGAAATAAGGAATGGGCTCAACCTCGGTGACTATAACCTGCTGAAAATCTACGAGCCTTCGAAATTTGTCTTCGGTGAGAAGT
This sequence comes from uncultured Verrucomicrobiae bacterium, assembly GCA_963824895.1. Lineage (GTDB taxonomy): Bacteria > Verrucomicrobiota > Verrucomicrobiia > Chthoniobacterales > Terrimicrobiaceae > DASTFP01. The sequence continues at coordinate 212,936 of CAWGQS010000008.1, forward strand.
TCACGACCCGACGAAGTTGTATTTTTCAGCTGTTCGGAGGCCATCTGATCATCGGGGACAACGTTTTCTTTAACAATCATTGTTCCGTTACCTGCTTTGGAAAAATCGAGATTGGAGACAACACGTTCTTTGGAGAAGGCGTCAAAATGTATGATCACAACCACAAGCATGAGTTCCGGCCAGATGGTCTTCATGCCTTCCCAAATGAATTCAAAGTTGGAGAGATCAAGATCGGGAGAAACTGCTGGATAGCCACCAATGTAACCATCCTGAACAACGTGACCATCGGCGACAACGTGATTGTCGGAGCGGGTTGCCTGATTCATAAGTCGGTTCCCTCCAATACCATCGTCATGCGAAAGGAAGAACTTATCTTCAAGCAGGCGAAGCAGTGAGTGAATTTCGTAGCGACCGTGTCGCGCACAGGGCGCGCTTGGTGGCCCCACCGTCAAGCGTGCCCCTCTCAGCATTGGGTATTTCGTAGCTGAATAAACATCTAAGGGCCCGACGGAATTACCAATGCCCTTTGCACGAAGACATTTCTCAACAATTCCGGCGTCGGCGGGATTTTACCCATGTAACCCAGACACTATTAAACCATAAGGTCGCTAAGTGACCGCGTGCATGGCAGTCTTCGTCCGGCAGGGCCTTTCTTGGCATTCCCAAGGCCGCAGTGAAATCCGTTTCACATTGAACCTGAAACCTAAAGTTTGCTTAGGAATTCTTCCCATTAGCGAACTTGAGAATGACCATTAGTAAGAGATGGCTAGTGATGATGAGCGGGACCAAGAAGGTAGGCAACAGACTAAGTGGCAGAGCTAGCAAGGCCTTCATCGAATCAGGAGCGACGATGCCCAGACGAGCGGCCGTCACGACAACAAACAGAATATCAGCTAATCCGAGTGCATTCCATACAAGATAGAGCCTACGGTGTTGCAGGGTGGCAGGCGGGCCACTAATGAGCAACAGAACGGCGAGTGACGCCACGAGAATGTCACCCCATCCAGCGGGCGTAGCGAAAGCGCGCGGCAGTTCGCCGCGTGCCTCGAGCAGCAAAAAGTAGAAGCCAACGAAGCGGCTCAGATGCAACGCTACGATGGCGCGCGGATCGATCTGGCGAGCCCAAGTCCGAAAACCGCGAGAGCACAAGTATGACGCTATCAGGGCCGCACAGAGAACGAGCAGAACGAGTTGAGGAAACGGCGGTCGAAGCCGACTAATTACACCCAGACCTCCCAGAGCCAACGCGATGCCCAGCCAGACCAAGCCAACCACCAGCGGTAGGAGTGAAGACATGAAGAGGCGTTGTAAGGGAACAGGAATGAAAATGCTACGTCCGTCCTCACGGCACCCAAGCTTCAATCTTGTGGTTCCCTTCCATTACTCCTTTCGCTGGCTCAAACTCCCCGCCATCGGAGGTGGTAGCCTCCAATAGCATGAATTTTCGGAACGAGACGCCTCGGCGCGCGTCCAAGTTAGGTGGTTGAGATTCCTAACCGTGCGATCGAAAGATCCCGATTCACCGCAGGATCCTGCTCCAGGACCTTAGATCTTGACGGCCAGATCAAAAGTCTGCTTGCTGAGTCAAGACCTCCGGCTCAGAAAATCGCATAAGTTTGTCTCCACCGGAACAATCCAATGGCAAAAGTCGTCTCTCTTGGGATTCACATTGTTGATGTTCTGGGGCGCCCGGTGTCGGAGATCCCGCCTGGACAGAACCTTGCCCTTTTAGAAGAGATTCGGATGACTGTCGCAGGAACGGCCGCGGGCGCTTCGGTCGACATGGCAAAGCTTGGCCTCGAAGTGATCGCCATGGGGGCGATCGGCAACGACGAAATCGGTGAATTCTTGTTGGGAGTCATGGGGCGATATGGGATTGATACGAAACACATCAAGCGCAAGGAGGAAACGCAGACTTCCTCAACGATGCTCCCGATTCGGCCAAACGGAGAGCGCCCCGCGCTGCACGTGATCGGCGCCAACGGGGAGCTGACCTACGGTGACCTCGACCTCGAGACCATCGCTCAGGCGCAGTTTCTCCATCTTGGCGGCACCCCGCTGCTGCTCAAGCTCGACGGCGAACCAGCCAGCCGCGTTTTGCGCCATGCGAAACAATCCGGTGCGACCACGACGTATGACCTCCTCGGGATTCCTTCGCCTGGGTTGGCCCAAATGGTGGAGGTTTGCTTGCCTTATGTGGACTACTTCATGCCGAACTATGAAGAATCCACCATGATCTCCGGCCTCTCTGACCGGCGTGATATTCTACGCTACTTCTTGGATCGCGGCGCCCGGCATGTTGTTCTCAAACTCGGTGCCGGTGGCAGTTGCGTAGGTTTCTACGACCAGGGGCGTCTACAGGAGATTCGCACGGCAAGCTTCAAAGTCCCCGTCGTGGATTCAACCGGTTGCGGTGATGCTTACAACGCGGGTTTTATCAAGGGGCTGTCTTTGGGTTGGAGTCTTGAGGAAGCCTCCAAGTTGGCAAGCGCGTGCGGAGGCTTGGTGATCCAAGGCCTTGGTTCAGATGCTGGCATTGTTGATTTCGAGCAGACGATGGAATTTATCGCGCGTTCAGAAACCCTGCCCTTGCCAAACTGACGCACGGAAAAGGCCGACAAATTTCCTGAAGCACGACGAACTTACGCCCGTGCTTGCATCTCTTTTGGATCGGTTTCTTGAGCCTTTCTTTTATCGCAGACAAATACCCAGTTTTCGGTGCCGTCTTGGGAAATCGGGCAGAACTCGGCTTTGCCGACCAGCGCCTCCAAATTTTTAAATAGGTTTTGGCATTCGGCTCTCACCTTTTCATCGTAAATCGCCACGTTGAAAAAAGAGATTCCTTGAGGCGATAAGAGTCGCCCTAGCGCTGCCAGAAATCTTTCTTCTCTGAATTGCTGCGGAACGTCGGCGCCAACGAAAATATCTACGACCACCAAGTCAAACTTTTGATTGCACCTCTCAACGAAATCGCCGGCATCTGCCAGCTGCAGCGACAGGTTCTCATATCGCTCAGCTTGGAAATACTTCTTTGCCAGATCGATCACTACGGGATCCTTCTCCACGCCGGTGAGATGGAGCGCTTTCTGGTATTCGTCACACAGGATACTGGCCACACTTCCGGCTCCGAAACCGAGGATGAGTGCGTTGCCGATGTCCCTTTCTCGGATACCGAACCGCGAGAATGCCTCCCGGAACACCGTATGCAGTCCGCCGAATGAGTAATTCACATGTCCGGCATCCAGAACGTAGCGGCCCTTCGTCAGGTAAATTTCCAGCCGAGGCGTGACAGCGCCCTGTCTTTCTTCCACCTTGACGGGGAATAGGAAGCTGGCACCAAGGCGAAGAAGATTCTTGGTTTGATTCATCTCGTCGCTTCGCGATGAGGGTCAGGCATCTTGCGTCACCGGGTGGCTGCGATTGGCGGCTTCATCAACAGAACATTTCTTTGACTATTTTCGCGCCCATGGGGTGCGCCATCATCATCGGGCGCGCAAATCGGTGAGGGGTGGTGAAAATACCAGTCGCCTCGGCGCTCTCTTCAGTCAATCAAATGGTCGCTTCCAGCGCATCATCGATCATCCGTTGGCGTTCCTGCGGAATGCGCCAGCGCCCTTGCGCCACTTCATCAAGCGAACGGATGGGATCGAAATACAAGAACCGCGCACCAGGTTTAACGCTCGGACTCGTAAAAACCGCAATCCCGGTTTGGCGATTGTAATGCTCAAACGAGTGGGCGTCGCGCTTTCCGCCGCCACCCATTGTGTCGACCACGAAGCTCGGCGTGTTGAACCCTGCGGTCGTGCCGCGCACGTGCTTTTCGATTCGCAGCCCCTGATCGAGCGAAGTGCGCAAGTCTTCCACTCCGGGAACCATATCGTGGAAGTAGACATAGTAGGGATGAATACTAATAAACCCGAGCCGCCTGACGAGAAGTTGCATGGTGGCGGAGTCGTTATTCACGCCATTCTGCAGGACGGTTTGGCAACGAACGGTGATTCCGCGTTCGGTCAGGCGATTCATCGCGCTGCGCGTTACACTGGTGATTTCGTTCGGATGGTTGAAATGGGTATGAACCACCACCTCCTTGTGCAGCTTGCGGCCTAACTCGACCACGCTCGTCAACGCATCAAGCCACGGCTCATCGCTCAGAATTTTCTGCGGCATCACCGCCAGCCCCTTCGTCGCATAGCGAATCCGACGAATATTCGACATTTTGAGCAGGCGCTCACCGATGAGTTGAATGTGCGTGGAGCGCAGGTTGTAAGCGTCCCCGCCGCTGATGACGATGTCCTCAAGTTCGGGCCGCGACTCAATGTATCGAAAGGCCGTCTCCCATCTCTCGAGCATCCCGCTAAGCTTGAGCTTTTCGACCGTCCCGGTATCTCCGCCGATCGCGTAACTGCGGGTGCAGAACCGGCAATACACCGGACATGTGAGAATCGGCAGAAAGAGCGCTTTGTCGCGGTAACGATGCGTCAGACCGGGAACCGGTGAGTCCCGCTGTTCACCCAAAGAGTCGAGTCGAAGTTCGGGATGGTTGGGGAGTTGCTGAGAAGCCAAAGGCAGGAATTGCCTGCGGATGGGATCATCATGCGGATCGTCCCAATCGATGAGACTGAGAAGGTAGGGCGAAATACGCAGGGCCATTGGCGCCCGCTCAATTCCTAAGGCCACATCCTCAAAAAACGACTCCGAGGCACGATCGCGAAGGAGCTCCTTAATTTGCCGAATGTTGGTCGCGGTGTGCCGCGCCTGAAAGGTATGCGTCTGAAATTCGGCGGCGGTGACGTCAACGAAGCCGGGTATGCGCCGCCAGAACTCATCGGTTCGCAAATCAGAATGCCGCAAGTCCGGAGTCTCCGGCGTGCTGACCTCCTCCAGATCGATATCGCTGGCCACGACCTCCGGCGGATCGACGTGCTGAGTGTCCAGTTCTTCAATGGTTGCCAACGATGACATGGTTTGAATGCAGTTTGATGATGGGATGAAATTTACGAGCCGCGAGCAGGCGGGTGGAGCCTTAGCCGACCAGGGCCATGACCTTCGAGAGCAGATTCTGCTTACTCGTTACACCTACTACGGTTTCCTTGAGCTGACCGTCTGCAAAGACGAGGAAAGTGGGAATGCCACGGATGGCAAATCTCTCCGCAAGCGACGGATTGTCGTCCACATTGACTTTGACGACGCGCAGAGCTCCCGCGTTTTCACGCGCGATTTCGTCGAGCAGCGGCGCGATCATTTTGCACGGTCCGCACCAAGGCGCCCAAAAGTCGACCAGCACTGGGATGGGCGACCGAAGGACCGCGCGCTCGAAGCTCTCTTCGTTGATGTTGATAGGCTCGGATGAGTTCATTTTCTGAGTTGTTAGAATTTAGCGCAGCGCCAGTTCCGGGGACACCGGCTCGGACTCTTGCGGGGTAATTTGCAGCGTCAGCCTTTCGGTGTGACGAATGACGGTTAACTCGGAACGGACACCGATTTCGCGTCCGAGCAGGAGCTTGTGCAAATCGCTGATGCGCGCAATCGGCTGATCGTTGAACGCGATGATGACGTCCCCGACTCTTAATCCAGCCGCTTCCGCCGGACTGTGTTTTTCAATGGAAACAACCAACACCCCCGTCTCGACCGGCAGCTTGTAAAACAGGACCACCCGCCGGTGCAGCGGAACGTCCTGCCCACCGACGCCAATCGACGCGCGCCGGAACTTACCGTCCTTGATCAGCCAGCCGGCGACGAACTTCGCGGTGTCAATCGCTGTGGCGAAACAAATGCCTTGCGCCGGAAGGATAATCGCGGTGTTCACGCCGATCACCAAGCCATGGGAATCTACCAGGGGCCCGCCGGAATTGCCCGGGTTCAAGGCCGCGTCGGTTTGAATCACATTTTCGATCATCCGGCCGGATTGCGCCATCAAGGATCGTCCAAGGGCGCTGACTACACCAGCTGTCACACTGGTCTGGAAGCCGAATGGATTTCCGATCGCAATGGCCACCTGTCCGACGCGAACGGTCGAAGAGTCGCCAAGCTCTGCCTGCATCAGATTTGGCGCATCGATGCGGATGACGGCGAGATCGGTATCAGGATCGTCGCCGATCAGAGCCGCCGGATAGTTGCGCCCGTCAGACAGCGTCACCGAGATCTTACTCGCACCACGCACGACATGGCTGTTGGTCAAAATGAAGCCATCCCGGGCAATAATGAAGCCAGAGCCGTTGCCGCCGGTTTCGCCGGAGCGCCGGCCGTCAGTCACGACTTGGCGCACTTCAATGTTCACCACTGCCGGGCCCACCTTTTCGACCGCTCCCATGACGGCGTGCGAATAGCTATCGAGCAGGACGCCATCCGAAGGGGCGGATATTGGCGAGTCAGGCAAGACGCGCACCCCGTTGTGCCGCACCAGGCGAAGACCGCCTGAACTCAGCCCTTGAGATGTTTTTGGGATTTTCAATGTTTTTCCTTTTGCTGGCACCATAATCGCCTAACGTATCTCATAGTCAATTACACACTTTTAAGTGCTATACGTACCCAATGGTTCCTAAAGCCAGAGCTCGACAGTTTGCCTCCGGACCCTCCGTCTTGGATCCGGACTGCGACTCGTCGAAGGTGCTCGACCGGATCGCCGACAAGTGGACGGCGCTAATTATTCACGTCCTCTCGACCGGGACGAAGCGCCACGGCGAGTTGCGGCGACAGATTTCCGGGGTCTCCCAGAAGATGCTCACCCAGACACTGCGCAGTCTCGAAAATGACGGTCTCGTCAACCGAAAGATTTATCCGGTAGTTCCTCCGATGGTGGAGTATTCCCTCACCCCGCTCGGGCGAAGTCTCATCGAGCCGCTCGCGGCAATCTGCCGGTGGGCTGAAAAGCATCTGCCGGAGCTTGAGGCCGCTCGCGAGAGCGCGCGTAAGGGGAAAGGAAAGGGTTGATGGCTGATGGTTGATGGTTGACACGCCGGGTTTGGTGCCCCCGACCCGCTCGGCCTTGGTAGATAGTCAAAGGTACTTGCGCGTAGTCCATTTTCCTGCAGAGACGTCTCTATGAGTCCGACCAATGCCGAAACTAACCCACCCATTTCACCGCTTGGTAGTTCTCTTCTAGTCCGAGCCCACGAAGGCCGGACCCTGCATGCATTTGGCCACGCAGTCGTCGTGCCACTCGACGGCAAACAAACCGGCGAGAAATTCACCGCTTTTCTCAATATCACTCCGCCGGGCGCCGGGCCGGGACCGCACTATCACGAACGCGAAGACGAATGGTTTTATATCGTCGAAGGGCAGGTTAGTTTTTTAATTAATTGTACCTGGACCGAGATGTTCCCGGGCGATTGCGTTTACGCCCCGCGGGGCTCGGTCCACGCTTTCAAGAATAATACGGATCAGCCAATCCGCGTGCTCATCAAGGCTGCACCTGCGGGATTTGAACGATTCTTCGCCGAGGCAGCCGAGGAGTGGGCGCAACCGAGCCCGACCCGAACCGCATAACGACCATAGCGGAAAAATACGGACTCCATTCCGCGTGAAGCACCATGGTGCTCAATACGCGACGACATCGGAACGGTCCTCTGCCGCTTTACGCATTCGGTTTGCTCAGTTGTTTGATAACTAAGAGTTGAGAGGATCCACAAATCCGCGCTATCGCCGGCCTAGGTTCATTCCCTTTGGCTTCCTGGATACTCCCCCAAGACGTCGCACTCGCCCTTGACCCCTCAACTCTCAACTCTCAACCATCAACTGATTTTCCTCCGCTTCGCGACGCGTTGTCCTTATTCCCCCGGAGCTCCGAGTATGAAAAGCACCCAAACGCCAATGATCATATGCGACACGGTGACCCCGAGCAGCGAGCGGTACTTGTAATAGAGCAAGCACCAGAAGATATTCGGGAGGATAACGAGAAGCGGCAAAATCAGGCTTTTCAAATGCAAATGCGCTGCAAAGACAATGAGCGTTGTGGTGAAAACGACTCTCGTCTTCGCAAAGGGTCCCGTCAAAAAATGGATCAGCGAATTCTGAATGGCGCCGCGAAAAATCATTTCTTGGATGAAACAGAAGGACACGTAGATGGCCACGATCAGAATGGCAAAGGGCAAAGAGTACCGGTGGAAGAAAGGGAGCTCGAACAACGGTTGGTGGAAAATTTTGAGTTCCAGAAGGCCCCATTTAAGCAAGGTCACTAGGGCAATAAAAATGGCAGTCTGAATCAACGCGTCTCTCAGGCAAGGACGCCAATTGGCCAAGGTGAAACCGTATTCGGCCCAGGAATAGTGCATTCGTTTCATCAAAAAAAAGACGAATATCCCGTAGGCGATCAGCAGACCCGAGGTGAGAAAGGTAGTGGTGCGCGCCTCCTCGATATATTGAAGGGCGAGCCGGCCAATAACGAAATGGGCGGTAATCATCAAGACCAGTGAGGCGAAGAATTTGCCAAAGCTCACCCGGATCCTCAGCTCTTCCTGGTTGGCTTTCATTTCTTCGATCACCAGCGAATCTGTCGAGCGAACGATGGCTCCCAGATCTTTCATGTAGTTGATAATGATCCGCTCGTAGATATCGAGTCCCTCAGGAAGCGAATTTCTTATTTTGAGAAGGTCCAACCTTATAACAGTCACAGGTGTCCTCGCTTCCACCGTGGCCGATCGCGGCTTCCGTTCCATAAGCGCCATAATTCCCAAGACGGCCCCGCTCGAAAGGGTGTCGAGGAGAAAGCGCTTCTCTTCTCGATAAATATCCACGACTCCTTCAACAAGCAGGTAAGCATAGTCGCAGGGCGTATCTTCTTTAATGATTATGGCGCCGATTGGGTGGCGCTCGACGGTTGCACATCTCGCAATGGCTTGGATTTGTTCATTGCTACAATCGGCAAAAAGCGACGAGTTCGCCAGAAAGTGAAGCTCGTGCTCTGGCACCCCAGCGGATCCTTCGTGCTGAGAATTCGCAATGGCGCCCATTCCAATTCTAGGAGGTTATACGAATGCCTCTTGGCGGCGGGAGGTCATCTTAGGGCTCGGGCTGATACGCATTTCGCGTCAGCCACCTATTGGAACGGACATGCATTCGGACGAAAAATTACCAGCGAGAACGTGCTCCCAGCCGGCTGGTCTTCAGGCCGCTAGAAGCGCTTAACGAGAATAATCTGACAGGTGGTCCATTCGACGCACAAGAATGTGACGAGTGCGGCATTTTTGCCGTCTTGTTGGAGTTTCCGCAGGATGAATGGCGGGGACGGTAGGAGTTGATGGTTGAGAGGTGATGGTTGAGAGGTGTGGCCCGTCCACTCCCGCGTGCGTGCGAGCTGTGGCTGGCCCATTTCTGAACACCCATCGGCAGAGTGGACCACGCGTTTGCTGGTCGCATTGTGTGCCGGCATCGAACACACTCCAGAGAGATTATGCGCTACAAGCTATTAGGAAAAAGTGGATTGCGAGTGTCCGAGCTTTGCCTGGGCACCATGACTTTCGGCGACGTTTGGCAAGATTGGGGTCTGGCCACATCGAAAGACGAATCTCGAAAGATCTTTGACGGTTTCGCACAGGCGGGCGGCAATTTCATCGACACCGCCAACAAATATAACGAGGGCGGGAGTGAGAGTCTCCTCGGCGAATTCCTTGAATCCGATCGTGACCATTTCGTCGTGGCCACCAAATACACGCTCTTCACGCGCGAAGGCGACCCGAATGCGTGCGGCAATCATCGCAAAAACATGGTCCGCTCTCTGGACGCCAGCCTCAAGCGACTCAAGACCGATTACATCGACCTCTATTGGGTTCACGCTTGGGATTTCATGACGCCGGTCGAGGAGGTGATGCGCGCGCTTGATGACATGGTTCGCGCGGGCAAGGTGCTCTACGTCGGCATCTCCGACACGCCGGCGTGGATCGTGGCGAATGCCAACACACTCGCGCAAGTCCACGGCTGGAGCCCGTTCGTTGGATTGCAGATCGAATACAGCCTGGCGCAACGCGAGCCGGAGCGTGATCTGCTTCCGATGGCCCGCGCCTTTGATATTGGGATCACCGCGTGGAGTCCGCTAGCCGGTGGCATTCTCAGCGGCAAGTATGCCAGGCAAGATAAGAACAAACCCGAGACCACTCGCTACAGTGGGGAAAGCAATCCGGCGGATGAACGGAAGCTGCGCGTTGGAGAAACAGTGACGAAGCTGGCCGAAGAAATCGGACGCCCCGCATCACAAGTGGCGCTCAACTGGCTGCGCCAGCGCCCAGTCCCCACGATCCCAATCATCGGCGCCCGCCGCGCCGCGCAGGTTCAGGACAATTTGAAATGTCTGGAGTGGAAACTGACTGATGAACAGCTGGCCAAGCTGGACGAAGCCACGAAAATCGAGCTGGGCTTTCCGCATGATTTTCTGACTAACGATTTCGTGCTGCGGATGGTGTTCGGTGGAACGCATGCCTCCATCGATAATCATCGCCGCTAGGCGAGGGACATTTGAAGTCGATGCCTTTCATAGCGCCGTGAGCCACAATGCGGTCGCAGCCAGAAGCACGCCCATCGCAACGTTAAAAATTCGCATGCGCGAGCCGACGCTAAGCCAGTGTTGCAGGGCGGCGCCCACCCAGGCCCAGGTAATAAGGCTGCCCATCGCTGCAATCGAAAACACGACGACGATAATTGCAATGCTGACGAACGTCGCATTGTTCGTCATGAACGATCCGGCGGTCGCCGCCGCGAGCATCCAGGCCTTCGGGTTGGCGTATTGAAAGGCAGCAGACTGCCAAAACGAGAGCGGTTTCATGGTGGGACGATCGGAATCTTTTCCAGTCACGTCCGGGCGCGCGAGCTGCCAGGCGATGAAAAGGAGATAGGCAATGCCGGCCCACTTGATCAGTGCTGCGATAAATGGATAGGTGAGCAAGAGAGCCGCGACGCCGGCAGCGCCGGCGATCAGCATGCTCGAAAATCCGAATGGCACGCCAAATATGTGCGGCAGCGCGGCGCGAAAACCGTGATTCGCGCCGGTCACCGTCGCAATCAGATTGTTCGGGCCCGGCGTGAAGGAACCTACGAACGCCAGTATTGCCAGCGCGAGCAGTTGTTCAAACGGCATGGCAAATGTTACTCGGTGCTGCGAACAATCCATCGGATAGCACGTCGACGAACATGCCGAAGGACCAAACGATGAAAAGCTCTATGACGAGGAGGCCTGAGCGACCGAACTGCCCTTTTCGACATCGGAGGTTTCTGTGCAAACCGTTCGCTTGATCTTAGGACCTGTTGAATATCGCTTTCTTTTGTAGCGGCGATGTCCCCATCGCCGATGCCTCAAACGTCTTTTATCCCTCGGCAGTGGGGACACTGCCGCCACACTATCGAAAAGACTTCAGTGAGAGCGTCCTGGCAAGGCTGTTTGGTCAGCGCCAAAGGCGCGCCTTCATTTGCCAGCCTGGGGCAAGCGCCCCAGGATCGTTAATCAGATTGCAGGCAGCGCTGTAAAGCGCGACTCAGCTGGAGCTTTCTTGAAGGAATAAATCGCAAAGCGGAAACAAACTTTCCTTAGCTAAGTGGCACGAAGCGTTTCAGCTTGTGGGTTTCGGGATGGCGCGGCAGTTCGGCGACGGGTTCAACTGTAACTATCGCTCCTGGCAGACCGGCTTCCTCCAGGGCCGCTACCAGTGCCTTCTCGAGTGGAGGTGGTGAAAACGAACCGTGGACTATCGCCAGCACGCGGGCGCCCCTCAATGTCTGCTGCACCTGATACTCGCTGACGTGCCGATCCTGGCCTAGGACGCCACGAAAACTCATCGGATGGATCCGAATGTTGTTCGGGATAGATAAACCAAGCATCCGAACGGCCCTTAATTTCATGAATCCGGCGGCAGCCCGGCACCTCCCGGTTGGGCTCCGCCAGGATTAGGGCGTCGGTCAATTCATAGCGAATGAGCGGCATGACGGCTCCATAGAGTTTGGTAACGAGAACCTTTTCGGCACGTGCCAGATCGGCGACCGGGCGATTGTCAGCGTCCACAGCTTCAAAAATGAGAAAGTCTTCGGCAAGTGTCATGCCGTCGAACGATTCTCCCTCGGAGGCAGCCAGGCCGATCTCGACCGATCCCCAGGAATTGTGGATGTTGATGCCCCATGCCTCAAGTGCCGCCTGGCGAGCTCCATCCAGCAAGGGTTCGGAATTTGTCGAGATGCGCCGAGGCCGGATCTTTAACCGTCCCTCGAGAGCCTCGGCGCAGAGCTCCTGAATGATCGAAGCATAGCCGACGAGACGGTCCGGCTGGTATTCGTTGAGTCCAGCAACAAGCGCTGGAATCGAACGATCCGCAGGAAAGACCTGCGCGTCTCGCTTGGGATCCAGCATCGTCGGGAAAAGAAATCTGCTCGCATGCACATACGATCCCGCGCAGATCACGGCCGTCCGTCGCGGTCCAGTGGGCGGTTCGTGGAGGTCCTGCTGGGCCTCCATCCGATAGGCGATATTGGCGGTGACGACAAAGGTCTCCCAATCCCACAAGAAAACGCCGCGTTTGCCCGACGACCCTCCTGTCGCCGCGGCATAATATTTGCCGGGCAGATAGGCATTTGTTTTCTTGCCGGCAAGCAGCGCATCAAGGTGCGCCGCAACATCCTCTAGACGGAGCTCACGATCGGTAACCACCTGATCCCACGCATCCATCACGTCATTTTTTGTCATGGAGGGCAACGCTATGAGATCTTCGAGGTGAAAGGTTTCCGCGTCGACATGCCCCAGCCGGGCAGCGTGAAATGGCGAATGCCGCTGTGCGTGCGCGAGCACACGCCGCAAGCCGCGCACCTGTTCCTGGTGGACGCGCTCGCGGCTCCAGGAGAGCCGCGCAATGGCTTCCGGCGTGAACGCCCGGACAGCATCGATGTGCCTCGCGTGTAGCGTGGGAAAGTCATCCACGCTCTTATTAGATCGCCTTCCCACGGCGGTGTCATTCCGAATTCCAGCGATGCATAGTCCTACGAAACGACCGTAGAGAGACCGCTGATGTCAGCAGATTTGACCGAATCAGACCGCGGGATGATGACTTCCGAGGGTCGGCTAGTCACGTTTCTAAGGGGAGCTTGCGTGTGAGGGATGATGCGCTATACGGAGGTATGCGTGCAGCGCTGTGCCGCGTGCCCCTCGATGGCTTTTCCGCGCGCCGGCCAGTGAAGGACGGACGCGGACGACGTCCGCCCAACGATGCTCCACTGATCTCGCCTGAATTCGAGGGCGCCGTGATAGTGCATACGGACGATCCTGACTTGTCGAGCCGGTCTACCCTTGGACGCAGCGACCGTGTCGCCTCGCCGCGCCTCGCGTTGGCACGCGTGGCGGAATTTTCCAGTTCCTGTAGGTGTCTCCCCGCGCTGCCGTTCGTCGGCAAGTGTTGACTTAGCCATGGCGAAGCGCGTTCTCTTCTCGGGTTCCATCGCCGGCCATGCCACCGGCTACGGCGGCAACACCTGGGCGTTCCTGCAATGGGTCCTGGGTTTCCGCCGACTCGGGTTCGAGGTCTATTATGTCGAGGAGTTCCGAACCAAGGAACATTTTGATGACCAACTCAAACCGGCGCCATTCCTCGAGAGTGCGAGTGCGCGTTATTTCGAGACAGTGATCGAGCGTTTCGATCTTGGCGATCACGCTGCCCTGCTGGAGGCAGGCAGCTCCGCTCACGTCGGCCTGTCACGTGATGACCTGAACAAGATTGCGCCTGATATCGATCTCTTCCTAAACCAGTTCGGCTCCTACACCGCGGTCCTGGGCCAGGTGCGCCGCAGCGTTTACTTAGACCTGGACCCTGGCCACACGCAGATCTGGCAGGAGCAGTACGGCGTCGACATGAACTTGCGTGGACACGATCTTTACCTCACCATCGGCTTGAACCTGGGCGAGCCTGACTGCCCGCTGCCGACCTGTGGAATTCGCTGGGAGAAGACGCTCTTTCCTATCGTGCTGTCGGAATGGGAGACGGAAGAGGTGCCTGGATCAGCCTTTACGACAGTCGCCAACTGGCGTGACTACAGCTGGATCGAGTGGCAAGGCATCTGGTTCGCGCAGAAGGCAGAAGCTTTCAAGGCCGTGATCGATCTCCCCCGTCGCGTCTCGATGCCGATCGAGGTCTGCCTATCGATCCTCGATTCCGATCCGGAGCTGCCGCTCTTGCGTGACAACGGCTGGAGGCTCGAATTACCACGCGAGCGAGTCGGGGATGCCGACTCTTATCGTCGCTATATTCAGCAGTCCCGCGGTGAGTTCAGCCCCGTTCGGCCCATCTACTCGCTGGGGAGAAGTGGTTGGTTCAGCGACCGCAGCGGCTGCTACCTCGCCGCCGGACGGCCAGTGGTGATGGAAGATACCGGTCTCGGTCGGCACGTCCCCGTGGGACTGGGTCTGCTGACCTACACGGACGTCGAGACGGCGGTGCAGTGCCTCGAAGCCGTCGAGCGGGACTACGCGAAGACACGCGTCCGCTGCACGGGAGTTCGCGCGCGAGCATCTCGACTCCGACCGCGTGCTCGGCGCATCTTGGCCTTGGCTGGGCCTCTGACGCAATGACTTGGCGGACGTCGGAGCCTGCCTGGCGACCTCATTCAGAACCATGATGTTGAGCCGGGGGCGAGATCCTACCGGCTGGCCGAGGTCAACTGAGACCCGCTTCGCGCGGCCTCTCAGATCCTTTGTGAAGGTTGAGCAAGCGCGCGCGAAACTAGAGTAGCACTTTAATTCGACCCCTGACAGCCTGACCCCCAATGACACGCAAGGCGATCCCGCAACACGTTCGACGACAGGTTTTGCACGAGACAGGCTGCAAGTGCGCTAGCCCAGTCTGCCGAACCATTGTCACGCTGGACATTCACCATCTGGTTCCAGTGGCTGGAAGGGAAGAATGAATTAGAGAATCTCCTCGTACTCTGCCCCAACTGCCACGCTCTTCACCACCGAGCCGAGATCCCTATCGAATCACTCCGCGCCTGGAAAATGCTCCTTCTTGCCATCAACGAGGCTTTCGACCGTCGTTCGGTCGACCTGCTCCTAGCGCTCGACCTCACAGGAATGCTGTTTGTATCCGGCGAAGGTGTACTCGAGTGCGCGGCTTTGATCGAGGCGGGGTTGGTCCCCGGCAGTCACAACGTCGCGGGAGTCATCCTACCTACTCTGTGTCCCTCACGGAGAAAGGGTCCGTACTGGTAGCAGGCTGGAAGCAAGGCAATCAAGTCAGAGCCGTCGGGGCCGGGAAGTCGACTTAATCTTCGTCGGAGGACGCCCAGCTCGGACGCTGGCTTATGAAATGAAGCCGGGCACGATCTGCATGAGGTGCTCGCCAGCACCACTCGCTACATGATCGATCGCGTCCTCAAAGGTCTCTCGGTCTCTTAACCTGGTTCACGCTCAAAATTTCGGCCGAGCGAAGGGCGCTGAGTGTCTTTATCGAGATTGATGGCGTTATCCGGCAGACCGATTGTTGCGTGCGCTGCAGGGCCCCCTCTTGTGGCTGTCTCCGGCTATTTTTGGAAAAAACTTATGCCAGTGGGAAAGAGAAAAGCTGAGGGGAGCGCAGCCGTGAGTGAGGAATCGCTTTTAGAGCGCCACCGAAAGAGCTAAGAGCATCCTAATCCTGTGCGAACCTCGAGAGTGTTGGTCTTTGTGGATGAATCAAACGTCGTCAGCTCAGTGCGGCCACTCGGTCGAAAACTAGACTGGCTAAAGCTCCGCGATCACCTCGCCAGTGCCGATCGGGGACGGGAATTAATCGAGATGGTCATCTACGCGGGGTTACCTCCTCCAATACCCGAGTGGCAAACCGAACGAGATAAGAAGAACAAGTTCCTGCATTGGCTTCGCTCCAACGGATTCCTCGTAGTGGCGAAAGATGGCTCCCCCGGGGACGGTAAACATTACAAAGCAAACGTCGACGTCTTGATGGCGATCGATGCAGTCGAGCTTTCCGTGGAAATGCGTCCCGACGTCGTCGTTCTGGTGACGGGCGATGCTGATTTTGCACATCTAGCTTTGCAGCTACGGCGGCGTGGGATTCGTGTGGAAGTGGCCGCGACCGCCCAGACACTGGGCACTGGATTGAAGGGCGCAGCAAACGACGTGATAGACTTGGTTCCTCTGTTTGAAACATTTGAGCTAATGACACCCGCCGAGTAGGCGAGCGGTTCAGGAACTCCGCGGCATGAGTTCGCCTGCCCAAAGGCTGGACCTTCCCGCCTGGGGCGCTCACCTATTCGACCGGCGATCTGAAGCAGACGGCCCAACGACTCAGTGATTACCGGTGTCCGGATCCTAGCTCCGGATGAGGTTACGGACCAACTGCCCTTGTATCCTAAACTGCTTCCACCCAACCCTAGCAATTGACCACGCAAAGGAAGTCTCGTCACGTAATCTGTTTGCTGCTGAGACAGGTGAGACTATCCACGTGAAGGTCCGCGCATATCCCGTTCGAATGGAGTCGCGTTGCAGCGGAGCCTGAAATAATCTTAGTAGGCGCGGCTTTACTCTTTGAACTTTTCCAGCTCTGATGCCCTTTGAGCTGTCATCACCAAATACCTATCAGCGCCAGCAACCGTGGCGGCAGTTCCTCCGTTGGGATCTCGGTAAAAGTCAACATTAGCGTCCCTAAACTTTATCCACGCTTGTTGGGCCTCTCGTAATCTCTTTTTGGCGGCGCCATCTAACTGCGCCATGATCTTTTTGTAGATCCTATTTAGTCTCGCCTCTTGGCGTTCTGTTTCTGCTTCAATGCAATCCAGCATCTTGGAGGTCACGCCACCCGATTTCTCCAAACACGCGTCATAGTCGCGGCTCAAACCGACATCCTTCTCATCTTGCGCGCTCACATTTACAAGACACAGGACGGTAATTCCCACGGCAGCTATAGCGGGCAGTCTTCTCATTTCATTTACTCCTTTTACATCTCATGCTTAGCGCCTAACGTTGTTTCGGCGGACGAAAGTCAGCAATATCGGGAATCGTCAAGAGTAAGTTGGCGTGCTCGGAGGATAAAGGGAAGAGGAGTTGTACCGGTGGACGGCTCTCGCCAGCATCCAAGCTTGACCTATCGCGCCAGCCTATCCGACACACTGATCGTTGCGTACCGCTCTCCGTCCGCGCAATCGAGCTTTGACTTCAACCAAGTCTTGTTGCGCCTTTCCATGCTCGAACTCGTGCTTCTCGGGCTCGTTCCATCCACACATTTTGGCAAGCAGCTGCATCGCGCCGAGCTTGTTAGGAAGTTCAATCTTGCCGCTCTTCGCGTCGTAGGACTGCGCCAATCGGTGATCGGCGGTAACTTCTCCGATGGGCGTTTTCAGAATCTCCACTAAGTATTGAACTGCCTCATCCCTTGATAGCTGGACTTCTCCATTTCGGGCACGCAACTCTTCGATTCTGGCCGCAAGGCTCTCATTTGCCCCCAACCGACATGCGTTCTGACGGGCGCTCTCATCGGCATATCCAGCCTGCTTGAAAGCTGTGCTTCCCGCTTGCGACAAGCTGCGCAAAGCTTTCATGGCGAGCGTTCTGGAGAATCGGCACGGCCGAAGATAGGCACGCAAGCTCTATGGCGTCAATTAACTGGAAGTGTGGGGCTCATCTTTCACTCTGGAAACCTGGTGGAGGGCAGACGGTCTCATAGTGCGCCGACCGCCCGTCAAATCGGGACAGCAACGAACGTGCCTTCGGGAGGACGACTGCCGTTTCGTAGTCGGCGCCGGCGAACAATCGCACGGCATCCAAATCGGAAAACCACATGACCGTCACAAACTCGACCTCTTCCTCAATTGGGCCGCTGGCTTTCGCGCACACGGCTGCCGCATCCTGTGGCTTGACGTTATTGAACCCACGGAAACGGGTGAATGTCTGGAGCGAAAAATCGCGCATCTCAAATCCCGAATCGCCTCACACGGACTAGCTGATTCAATCGTCCTCGTCCACCCTGACGGCACACCGCTTGAGGATCGCAC
>CAWGQS010000009.1:0-142100 GCA_963824895.1 uncultured Verrucomicrobiae bacterium
GTTTCCTGGTAACCCGTCCATGAATCTTTTGATGATCGGCTGGTGATCTCGGCCGAGACACGAGTTATCCGGTCCGCACATCCCCGCATCGCAGAGAAAAGCTGTTCCCCCGGGAAAGATCCGCTCGTCGGCCGTCTGGACGTGAGTGTGGGTCCCAATGACTGCGGAAACTTTCCCGTCGAGAAATCGCCCCATGGCAATTTTCTCGCTGGTGGTTTCCGCATGCATATCGACGATGATCGTCGACGTCTCCTGGCGTAGGCGCTCGACCTCGGCTCTCGCGGCGTGGAAAGGATTGTCTAAGAGAGGTTGCATAAAGGTGCGGCCTTGCACATTCAGGACAGCGATTTTTCCCTTCGCGGTCTCCAGCACGAGGCTGCCCTGCCCCGGTGCGCCGGGGGGATAGTTGATTGGACGAAGCAAACGCGGTTCGGTGGCGATGTAAGAACCGGTATCGCGCTGGTCCCAAATGTGATCGCCGGAGGTGATCACGGCTACGCCGCTGCGGAGCAGATCAATGGCTATTTTTCCTGTAATGCCTCGGCCACCAGCGGCATTTTCTCCGTTGACAATAACGAAATCCACACTCCGCTCCTTCAAGTAAACCGGAACGAAACGGTTTACTGCACTGCGCCCTGGCTCCCCGACGATGTCGCCCAGGAACAGAATTCGAATCATTTCTCGTTTGTATCGGAATTTCCTCGCTGCACAGTGTAAAAATCCCGCACTTTGAAAGTCCTGGAAGCCATTACCACTTTATTGATGATTGCCAGCTCAGCTTCCGGGCTGCTCACTCCACTGGCTCCCCAACCCGATTGGTCGAAGTTGGAGGTGTTTCAGGAAACGATTACGCGCAGAGACTTTCTCGCGCTGCTCGACAAGCTTTACGCTCCAGCCGGCGCGTGGAAGGAGACCATTTCGGTGGAGGATACCGCGGCGATTATCGTAACCCAGCCAGAGGCTTCCCCGTTCGTGTTGCGCTTCGCGGCATCGCGACAAACGGCCAAATCTATCCCGAGATTCTGGCGCAGCCGGATGCAACTTCCGCCAGAAGAGCCGAACAAACCTCTAGCAGGATTGAGGATCGCCCTCGATCCTGGTCACATTGGCGGGTATTGGGCCAAGATGGAGCAGCGCTGGTTTCAGATCGGCGACGGGCCTGCTGTGACTGAGGGAGACATGACACTTACAGTCGCGCAGCTCCTGGCACCCCGCCTAGAAAAGTTGGGCGCGGAGGTTTTCCTGACGCGGAACAAGCCAGCGCCGGCAACGTCACTGCTCATTGGCCAGCTGGGCACAGCTGCGGCGGAATCGCTGGTCGACCAAGGAATTCCAGGTGATCAGACAGCCATTCAGAAGGAGAGTGAGCGCCTCTTCTATCGCGTGGCAGAAATCCGGCGGCGCGCAACCCTGGTGAATCAGGTGATACGCCCCGACGTGGTCATTTGCCTCCACTTCAATGCTGAGGCATGGGGCGATCCGGGTAATCCCCAACTCGTCGATCAGAATCATCTTCATTTCCTAATTACCGGCGCGTTAAGTTCCCAAGAGATTAGCTATGAGGACCAACGCTTCGACATGCTTGTCAAGCTTCTCAATCGCTCGTTCCTCGAAGAAGTTGCGCTCACCAACGTCATCTCTCGCAAGATGTCCGCCGTGACCGGATTGCCACCCCATTTTTATCGCACCGGCGCGGCCATACGGGTGAACGCTAATCCGTATGTCTGGGCACGCAACCTTCTCGCCAATCGGCTGTTTGCGTGTCCCGTCGTCTACATTGAGCCTTATGTCATGAACAGTCGCCCTGTCTTCGAACGCATCCAAGCTGGAGACTACGAGGGAGTTCGTGACTTTGGGGGGATTATGCGGAAGAGTATATATCGAGAATACGCCGACGCGGTGGCAGAAGGTATCGTGGCGTATTATTCAAGGCGTTCCTTGTGAAAATAATCGCGGTCGCAAACCAAAAGGGTGGCGTGGGCAAGACCACAACGTCGCTGAACCTGTCTGCGGCGCTCGCGGAAAATGGCCGGAGAGTCCTTCTCGCCGACCTCGACCCTCAAGGAAACGCGACCAGCGCCCTCGCTCTGGGCGATTTAGCTGGACAAAGCCTTTACCAAGCAATGATTGGGGCCCGCCCGGTGCAAGATCTTGTCGTTGCCACCCGAATGTCGAACCTTTTCGCGATTCCGGCTGACCTTGACTTGGCTGGCGCTGAGGTCGAGGTCGCTCGAATGAGCGAACACCTCCTGCAGCTTCGCAGAATCATCGAGCCGCTGCGTGCCCAAAATGAGTTCGAGTTCATGTTTTTCGACTGCCCCCCCTCCCTCGGAATTCTGATGTCCAACGCGCTTGCAGCGGCTGATGAAGTTCTCATTCCGATACAATGCGAATACTACGCTCTGGAGGGCTTGGGACTCTTAATGCAGGTGACCGATCAGATTCGCGCTTGCGGAGCAAATCCGGGACTTAGCATTTGTGGTCTGCTGATGACGATGTTTGATAATCGCACAAACTTGAATCCAGCGGTGGTCAAGGAAGTGCGTGACCACTTTCAGGAGGTTGCGTTTCAAACAGTCATCCCGCGAACAATTCGGTTCGGTGAAGCGCCTAGCCATGGACGAACAATCCTCGAACACGATCCGTCCGGGGTTGGAGCGGCCGCTTACCGCGCCCTTGCGCTTGAATTTTTGGATCGGCAAGACAAGGGCCTTTCCTTTGTCAGCGGGGCCAATGAGGAAGGTGCAAATCGAAGTAGTGAGAATTGATTGACTTCAGGCAGCCGACTGCGTTTGCAACTGTTTTGACAACATTCGACCCTATGGACGACGTCCTAAATCTCTTCCGCAAAACCGGCGCCCTTTTGCACGGTCATTTCGTTCTTCGTTCCGGTCTCCATAGCCGGCAGTTTTTTCAATGCGCACTGCTATTACAAGACGCTACCGCGGCTGCTCACGTGTGCGGGTTGCTTGCCGAGAAGTTAAAACTTTTCGAGGCAACAACGGTAATTTCGCCCGCGATCGGAGGAATTATCGTCGGACAGGAAGTGGCACGACATCTTGGCAAGAGGCACATATTCGCCGAAAAGGATGGCTCGGGCGGTCTAGTGCTCCGGCGTGGATTCACCATCGCGCCAGGCGAGACGTTCTTGGTTGCAGAGGATGTCGTTACCCGTGGAGGACGTCTGCACGAGACCATTCAGATCGTGCAAAAACATGGAGGGATTGTGACGGCGGCGGGTTCGATCGTTGATCGGAGTGGAGGCTCGCTGCCTGACTTCGGTTGTCCGTTTGTCTCACTGGTTCGGATGAACGTCGAGACCTTTGAACCTGACAAGTTGCCTTCTGACCTCGCGAACATTCCCGCAATCAAGCCCGGAAGCAAATAGCCTTAGCATGCCACTCCCTTTTCAGGGGGCGCTTTGCGATTGCTAGCCTTCGTACGCAGATTGCGATGAACTGGCTTCAGGAGTAAAAAGCCTCTGCCCGGCAGAACACCTTTGCGGCGGTCGGGTGCTCTTAGCGGAGCCTTAGTTAATTTTCTAAGGTCCAGTCGAGGGGTAGAGCTGACTCGATGGGATCGCTTGAAGCGGTTGACCGGGATAGCTCCAGCGCAAGCGGCAACTGGCATCGCCACCATGCTCATAATAATGAAGCTCGATGTTATACAACGTCCCAGCGGTGAGCGTAGTTGTGTGCGAGTAAGAAGTTGGGTACTGATCAGTCCACCCGTCAATGACCAATTGGCCGTTGAGGAACAGACGGACTCCGTCATCGCCTGTGACCGTGAACGTGTAGGTTCCTGATACTGGCGCCCTCACCTGACCAGTCCACTTCACCGAAAAATGATCCGAACTTACCTGAGAAGCGGGGGAATTATCTCCCCAGTTAAAATCTACGGTGCCATCTGTCCGGATCAGGACCGGCGATCCCGTGAACGGATCTTCCAATGGATACTCTCCGTCACTTGGATCGTTGTAATACTCTCCGCGCAGTCCGGTGCCTGTGCCTCCGGAGGACACGGAGTAGGTCGCGGTGACCACGACGGGAGAGGAAGGCATCGTGAAGGAAGTGGTCGGCGATGAAGCGTTGACGAACGTGACGTTGCCCGTCCAACCAGCGAACTGCTGGCCAGCAGGCGCCGGAGCGGCGGTGATATTAACCTCGCCCCGGCGTAGTAGCTCCCGTCACCCGTCCCGTTTGTCACCACGAAATCGAAAGTGGGCAGGGCCGAGTAGGTGGCAGTAATGGTGAGGTCTCGAGCGATGATCAACGCTTGGGTGCTCTCACTCGTGAAATCGTCAAGAATTGCGATATCGCCTTCCCAGACGTGGAATTCCTCACCCGGTTGTTGCCGCATCGGCCGTGACCGTTACGTCGCTGCCAGGAGCGTAAGGACCGTCACCGGTGCCATTAATACACCGTAAGAAAATACGTTTCTGGAGGTGACGCCGGAGTCGTGATAGGAGACTTCATTAGAACGGGAGCTCTCCAGCCCGGCACTATTGTATGCGGTGACCGAGAACAAATATGTCGTGGCGTCATCCAAGTCGGAAACCGTCGCAGTGAGCACGTCACCCGCGTTTACGGAAGAACTCTGGCTGCCAGATGATGTGCGATAATAGACCCGGTAGCCGGTCACTCCAGAGCTGGGACTCGCATTCCATGCCAGCCTGACACTTTGAGCCGCGCGGACGTGCGCGTGCGAGGAAATCAAGAAAAGCGCGATAACCCAAAAAAACCGCCCGAATCGGACGTCACCAAGATTTGAGTAGTTGACGGGGAGTGGCGGAACTGGGGGCATCTGCTACATATTCTTTGATGGAAAATGCTCACTGCCAGTTCGTTGGGTGGCAGCTCTTTTATTGTGGCGAACCAAGACAAAAGAGCAACTGAAATTTCAAAAAAATTCACATGCCGAATTTCACCTTCACGCGATCATCGTGCAGAGCTCATGGATTGTGTCGATGGGCGCGCAGAAACTGGGGTCTGGAAACCGGGTAGCGTTCGATTTGCCGGCGATGGAGTGACGATCTTGCCGCCGAGCTTGGCCTGAGCTGAGCCCTTTGACCTGATGGCTTCTTGCCAGATTGACATTCCACAGATCACGGACACACCTTCATCGCCGCCAAGCTTATTCGCTTAGAACAAAGGCCAGATCCCAGGTGGACACGGCTTAGAGCGATTTCGCTATAGCTTCGATCGACCGACGACAGCGACAATCAGTCCGCAGGGCAGAAGTGAGCGACACGAGAGCATCGGTAAGGTCGCAGATTAATAATTGCAAAAAGCAAGCGCCTGGGATGATTTCTCTTGTTCCTTAGTAAGCGGGAAAATGGTCGAGTCAACCGTCCTGGATGCCGACTGAGGCGGTTTGACCGATGCGCAGAGGGACCGGAGGCGTGCCGGTCACGCGAATTCGAACGGGAAAGCGGTTGGGCAACCGGACCCAATCAATTGTCTGGCTGACAACCGGCAAAAGATCGACAGTCGATCCGTCCTGCAGGAAAATTCCCCAGGCGACGCTGACGACTTCACCTACAAAGGGTTCGAAGTCATGTCCCATAAGAGTGATCTTCGCAGTGGCGCCTTCCCGCACATGCCTAAGCTGGGTTTCTTTGAAGTAGGCCGCGATCCAGAAGCTACTGGAATCGACTAATGCTAGCAGCTGCTCGCCCTCATTGACATAGGTTCCGGGACTGGTGTTCACATTCGTTAAATAACCGTCCACAGGAGCGAATACTTTGGTGTATTCGAGATTAAGATCGGCGGTCTCCAGGTCAGCTTGCGCCGCGGCGGTATTGGCGGCAGCGGCAAGATAACTGTCCTGCGCATTCTGCACATCACGCAGATCATTGGTCTTTGTCAGGTAAAGTTCGTTTTGTCGCTGGAGTTCCTGTTGTGTCTGGATTTCCGCCGCCTGGGCTTGCTTAAGCCTTGCCTGCGCATTGTCCACCGCCGCTCGGAATGTCGACGGGTCGATCTCGAAGAGCAGATCACCCTTTTTCACGGCTTGGTTATCCTTGATGGGAATTTGAATGATTGGCCCTGCGACTCGCGGGGCGATTCCCACGACATTTGCCCTCACCTGGGCATCCCTCGTCCACGGCCTTGTCGAGTAGCGCGAGTAGAGAACATATGTCGCGATCAGAGCAAGGGCGACCATGGTGAAGGTGACAATATGGGCACGGGAAACCTTCATGGCGCAAAGATGAGACCGATGATGCACCCAAGGAAGACCGCCAAGGCGACGAAGAAGAGAGGAAGATGCCAGACAGCTCGGGTCCAACCCAGTCGCTCCATGACGCTCACGATCAGCCAGGCTGAGAGAAATCCCAAACTTCCGATCACGAACCCCCATGGCACCAGAAAATCGCCGAACCTCAGTTCAGGAGTTCGCAGGAGCGTAAAGAAGTCCATTCACAGAAGGTTTTTCCATTTCTTTGGCCTGGAAGCAAGCACGGGCCATTCTCTTCAAATCGGAATTTACGAGCAGGGTGCTTGCAAGTCGCTGAAGGCGGTGGGAATCAATTTTTTGGTGGCACAGCTTGAAACTCAAGCCCCGGCAAGGTGAACTTTGGTTTTGATGGCGGCGACACTAAGCATTTCCGACAGCAACCCGGTAACTGGGCGGACCCGATGGAGAGAAAGAGGCAAAGAAATCTTCGGGAATCTGGCCGTTCGGCATGGGATCAAGTTTGGCATCGCTGGGATGCTTTCGGTCTTTCTGGCGTTGCTGATTAGGTTGCCTGAGCCAACCTGGGCACTCATCACGGTATTTGTCGTGATGCTTGCGCAATTCGTCGGCGCCGTCGCAGAGAAATCTGTCATGCGGATCGTCGGCACCGTTGCCGGGGGAGTGATCGGATACCTGCTTACTGCCGGGCTGGAACAGCAGCCAGTCCTCTACGTGTTGCTGGTGGGTTCTGTCGTCGGTTTTGGAACCGCCATGTTCGGTTATACCAAATATCCGTACGCATTCTTGCTCTGCGCGCTGACAACCATGGTCGTAGCCAGCAACGGGATGACCGACCCTGCCTTTTCGTGGCAGCCAGCGCTTTGGCGAATCACGGAAGTCTGCGTCGGCGTAGTCGCCGCGGTCCTCGTCACGAGTCTCCTCTGGCCGCGATACGCACGGAAAGAATTTATGGAAAAGATGCGCCTGGCGCTCGAGGAGTTACGCAAGGGTTTAGTAGCGCGCTCTGCTCTTCTTTTTGAAGCCTCGCCTGCAGCCACTACCGTTGATCAGCACAATTTCTCCGCCGCGATAGCACAGCTGCAAAACTTGCTGCATTTCGGCACACTGGAGAGCAAGTATTTTCGGGAGCGGCTTCCGACCTACACGGAAATAATATCGTGCCTTAGCCGAATGGCATCGGCGGTTGACACGCTCGTGCAGTCTCTTCCGAAAGAGGCTCCCTTTCGGCTTCATCTTCGAGCAGAGCTCGAGAAAGCGCATGCTGCTATCGCCGATTGCATCGGCGTTTTCGCCGATGTCGAAGCGGATTCCAGTCGGCGTGCCTCAGCAATCATCGCAATGAGAGAGAGCTGCGCTCAGTGGCGACAGAAGCTGCACGCCCTGCGCCAGACTGACGTTCCCCAGTCGATTCCCGTCGAGCAGGTGCTGCATTTTTCCGGCCACGCGCTCTCGCTTGATGAGATCGTCGAGCAACTGAGCAGGCTCGGTGTCCTCCTCGACTCCCTTCCTGCGAATCCTCTCCTGCCCTCCCGAGAAGCACTCACGCCAGCCTCTCCCCCACTCGACCCATTCTGGATCCGCAACGGCATAAAGGCTTGCATCGCCGTAAGCATCGGCTTGATCGTGCAAAACTGGCTTCACCCTCCGGGCGCCTCGATGCTTGTGCTTGCAACCTGGGTTTTCACGGTCCTCTCCCGCCTGTATGTTGGAGGACAGGGGGATCGTCGCGCGTTTCATTGCATCGTTTATACGGCGGCCGGCGGCATTCTCTACGTGTTTGCCATGCTGGTCCTGACGCCAGCGCTTTCGGATTATCTGGTTCTCAACCTCCTGCTCTTCGTAGCCATGTTCTTATTCGGTTACCTGAGCCAAACAATACCGGGAGTTAATTTCGGCATGCAAGTTGCCCTCCTCGCGATTGTAGGCACGGTTGGCCTCAACGCTCAGAGGCCGGTAACGTTCGAATCGATCAGCGGCGTCTATATCGGAATCCTTTCCGGTATGCTGCTGTCGTCCTTGGTTCAGCGGCTTTTCTGGCCAGTGCTTCCCCAATGGGAGATCCGTGATCGCATCCTGGAATTGCTTCGGCTCTGCCGTTTGCTTTTGGAATTTCCCCCGGATCAGCGGCCGCTTTGGCTTCATCAACGACTCGCGCTCATTCCGGGCGAAGCGATGAAATGGATCGCCGTGATGAATAAACCGGATTGCCCCGAAGACGAGGCTCCACGTCTGCGCGAATATCTTAGAACGCTCCGGCGCGCCGCAGGCCATCTGCTGACATCCGAGGGGCAATTGCTCCCGCTGCTGCCCGCGGCTCAGGCCGAAGAAGGCCGCCAGGCCCTGCATTCGCTCCGGGAAGTCATGGGTGCGGAATTGTCATCTCAGGCCGACCTGTTCCGTCTGCGTGAAACTTCAATTCCAACCCGGGCGAGCCTGGAAGCAGCTCTGCACGATCTGCATGAGTGGATTGGTCGCCTGCGCTTGTGGATTCTGGCCACGGATGTCCCGATCGAGGAGTCCGTGCGCCTTCTTGGACTCGCGGACCGGTTCGAAATGGCGGGGAAGGAGCTGCTCGCGG
Source organism: uncultured Verrucomicrobiae bacterium (assembly GCA_963824895.1). Lineage (GTDB taxonomy): Bacteria > Verrucomicrobiota > Verrucomicrobiia > Chthoniobacterales > Terrimicrobiaceae > DASTFP01. The sequence continues at coordinate 8,777 of CAWGQS010000009.1, forward strand.
CTTCGCATCAAGCAGCCGCTTTGCGCCTGCGCCTGTATCTTGGCGATCATATTCTCTGAACTCGACCGCCGACCATCATCCAACTGATCGGCGCCGAATTTTCGATGAGAGCATCGAAGGCATCGCGCATTCCACCGGAGTAGGGAATCGCGATCAAGTCAGCGTGAGCCCCCGGAGCGATCTCGCCCAGTTCGCCTGACATGCCGATCGCTCTAGCTGGACGACGCGTAACCATATCAATCACCTCTTCTGCCGAAACATGCGGGAAGTTCCGGCGCAGGTGACGCATTTCCTCGAAAAGACTTAGTGATGTATTGCTCGCGAGGCTGTCCGTCCCAAGACACACGGACACACCGATGGAGCGAAAGCGGTCGAGGTCGAAGGCCGGTCGTCCGAAATACTCGTGGCATTTTGGACAGTGAACGACCGTGATGTTCTTCGCATGGGAGGCAAGAAGCTCATAATCCTCGTCCGACAGGCAATTCATGTGCGCCAAAATTCCGCCGCTGGGCACAAGACGGTCGCGGAACAGCCGTGCCACGGGAGTGATGCCGCCAACGTCGTGCATGCCGCGCCCCAAGGCTTTAAGAAAATCGTGCAACGGACCTGACGCACTGACGAACATCTCGAATTCTTCTTCCGTCTCCGCAAGGTGCGTGGTCCACGGCATTGCGTATTTCTCGCAACAAAATCTCGCCAACTTATAGAGTAGACCGGACGTCGTGTAGGGTGCATGCGGCGAGAGTCCGAAGCCGCCCAGCCAGTTAGGATGCTTTTCAAAAAACGTCAATGCTCCCGCGACCACGTCCTCTGTGTGAATGCGATTCCGGAGGTCTATCAATTCATAAAACCACCAGGCACGAATCGGCGGAGGCGGCATGTGCACCATGAGCTGAGGAAAAGATTCGATATTGAAAACGCTGGTCGTCCCCCAGCGACGTAGCTCGGCAAAGCCGTTGAAGATCGATTGCAGATAGTCTTCGTCGGTGAGCGTGCGCTTGAGGTCGTTTATCCGCCGAACCCAATGTGAGAAACTTTCCTGCTGGAGAATGGCACCCCGCATGACGGTGAAGTCGAGATGGCAGTGCGCGTTGATAAGACCGGGCATGAGGATGCAGTTGCCAAGGTCTTCGACGTTCTTCGAGAGAAGATCCCGCGAGCGTCCCACGGCAAGAATACGGCCACCGTTCAAATGGACGAAACCGTCCTCGATCGGTGGTCTGCCAAGCGGCAAGACGATGCGTGCGCGTAGGGTCTTCAACTTGTGCGAAGCAAAGCAGGAATCGTCGCAGGTTCAACGCTGGTGTGCCGGCGTTTCGTTGAAGACTTGCAAATAGGAGACTCGCGGTAAATTGTCTGCAAGATGTCGCAGCCACTTGCTCCCGGAGAACTGGCGCCGGATTTTTCAGCGATTGCCGTGGGAGGTCCGTACCAAGAGGGCCAAACCGTCAGCCTTTCCGATTTCAGAGGGAAAACGGTAGTGCTTTATTTTTATCCTAAGGACGATACCCCCGGATGCACCACGCAGGCTTGCGGACTGCGCGACAGCTACGAGCCTTTTCGGGAAGCAGGCGCTACGGTCTTCGGCATCAGCGTCGATTCGCCGGAGAGTCACTCGAGCTTCATCTCAAAGAATCAGCTGCCGTTTCCGCTGATCAGCGATGAAGCCCACCGCATCGTTGAGGATTACGGCGTCTGGGTTGAGAAGAAAAAGGAGGGCAGGACCTACATGGGAACCGAGCGCAGCACGTTCGTCATCCGCCCGGACGGCCGGATCAAGTCGATTTTTCGAAGCGTGAAGCCCGAGGAGCACGCGGAAACTGTCATCCAGAGCCTTCGCAACTTTGAACCGTGAAAGTTTACTGAGCCTGTATGATCGGCTGACCAAGCTCGTGGAGAAACTCCCGGGAGGGTTGCAGAAGCCGATCCTTCGCGAACTCGTCCCGATACGCGAACTTTTCCTTGAGCAGCGTCCGGCGCGAATCCTGCTGTTAGGTGCCGTCGGAAAAAGTGTCCCGGAGTTCTTGCATTCCATCGGTGGCATTACGGTGGAGATGGGCGAGAGCGACAACGGATGGCGGACCTACCGGCTTCCGGAGCGTGGCGAGATTCTGGTGCTCGACGCGCGCCAAGATGCGCCCCAATGGGCTTTTGAATCGGCACTACAGCGGTTTGTGCCTGACGTTGCCTTGCTGCTGAAGCATGCGGAAGACGACCAGGCGGCTCTTAGCTTGGCCGCATCACGCTTATCAGCCTGCCCTAAAGAAACGCCACTCATTGGCATAGCCTTCGGTGGAAACAGCTCCCGAGCACGTCTTGCGGCTCTCTTGAGTGGAAAGCGGGAATTTTCTACTCATCGGGTAATTGTCTGCGCGCCGGAAGAGGGCGATTCCGTCCCGGAGGCAATTTGCGCGGCACTCCCGCATGTGGCCCGACTTGAATTCGCGCGAGTTTCGGGAGCGAAGGAAGCACAGGCTCAGATTGCGAGTTCGCTTCTAAAGTCCTTTACGGCCGTATGTGGCGTCATCGGTTTACAACCTATTCCCCTCGCCGACATGCCGATCCTGACGACTCTGCAGACACTTATGATCGGACTCATCATCTATACGACCGGAAAACCCGTGACGGCGCGAACCTTCGGCGAGTTTGTTGGTGCTCTCGGATTTAACATTGGCGTAGGGATTCTTTTCCGTGAAGGGGCGCGGGCGATTATCAAAATCATTCCCGTTTGGGGAAATGCTGTTTCTGGGATGGTGGCCGGAGCGGGCACCTACGCGGTCGGACGCGCCGCAATTGCTTACTTTGTTGAGGATATTCCGATGAGCGAGGCGAAGAAGCTGTTTCACAAACTCCTGCCCGGATGGGACGCCTTCAAGCGCCGTCGCTTACCCGTCCTGACGCGCGGCAAGAAGGATTCCGCAGATCCGGGTGACAACTAGAATCCCATCTGCCTGCCGTGCTCATAGACCCTGTCGAAGGTTCCCGGTTCTTCCTCTGCGGATGTGTCGGGACGACTGATCGTTGGGATCGGCTGGCAACGGCGGGCTCGTCTGGTTTTTGACAGGCTCTTCGCTTTCCTTCGACTGTCCTTTGGGACCAGGCTTTTCTGCACCCGTCGGTTGTTTTGATGTTTCCATGTCGATAGTATCGTTCATGAGTTCAGTTCTGCACGCTCCGAATGGACCGCCCTGCTTTCAAGGTGCCTAATATACTCCCGCGCGTAAGCTTTGAAAAGCGACCCCGAGATTGTCGAGGACCGAGCTGGCGCACAGGGACTCGGGCGAATCCCGCCCGCTGAAGACGGCACATTCGGCAGCCCGACCGCAGACCCAAGCTCCGAGCACGGCACATTCAAGCAGCTTCTTGTTGCTCAATTGTGGGGAAAGTGCCGCACAAACCCCGGTGAGCACATCGCCCATACCTCCGCTGGCCATGCCAGGGTTCCCAGTGGTGTTAACAAATCTGGCATCGTGTACGTCCCCGATGAGAGTTCGCGCGCCCTTCAGAAGCAAGGTGATAGGATACTCCTTGAGGAAATCCTCCAGCCATTCGCGGCGTGAGCGACCCGCGCGCGCGAAAAGACGATCCATCTCTCCCGGATGAGGCGTAAGCAGGCGCGGCCCCGCGCAGCGTTTAAGAAGATCGACGTCGCGCGAAAGCAAGTTCAAAGCATCCGCATCAACAACCACCGGTTGTTTCGCTTGTTCGATCACAGACACTATTTCCGCAGCGGACTCCGAGCCTAAACCGGGTCCAACCGCCAGGGCATCAAATCGGAGATCAAGAACCTCGCGATAGCTCTTAACGCTTTTCACCATCACTTCTGGCACGCATGAGGCCGCCAGCACTTCCGAGCAGTCCGGCTTGGAAAGAAGGGTGACAAGCCCAGCTCCCGCGCGCAGTGCTGCTGCACTGCACAGACGAGCCGCGCCTGTGAATCCGGGTGAGCCTGCAAGGATGCCGAGCCTGCCACAGTCTCCCTTGTGCAGGTCGAACGAGCGCGCAGGGAGCCACCCCTGTAGGGATCTTGAGGTTGCAACACGCCACCTGGCCGATTCAGGTTGCGGAAGTTCCTTCAATTCAATTACCGCCAAGCGTCCCACAACATGCGTCGCCGCGTCAGCAACAAGACAATCTTTGGCACAAGCGATCGTTGCTGTTAGATCAGCCGTCACACAAACGGAAGCCGGGCTGCCCGTGACTGCGTCAAGTCCACTTGGAATGTCGATGGCGAGCACCCAAGCCCCATGGTCTCGCCTCAGGCGATTTATCGACTGAATTGCCAGAGCGATTTCTCCTCGAGGCTCTCCCTTCGCACCGATGCCAAGAAGTCCGTCAAGAACTACCATCGGGCTACCGACCGCAAAGTCGCGCCGCGATTCGGGCAGCTCCGCCAGCTTCTTGGTCGTAAGCGGAGCCAGGGTGGCTGCCGAAAACGCAAACCGAACATCTATCGCCCAGCCCCAAGTAGCCAGATGGCGTGCGGCCACCAGCGCGTCGCCCGCATTGTGGCCTTTTCCGCAGAAGACAATACACAGTCCTGTCTTTCCGTGAAATTGTCTTACGATCTCCGCTACCCCGCGACCCGCATCCTCCATCAGGTCCTCCGCCTGCACTCCCCGAGCGAACGCCGCCTCCTCAACGCGGCGCATTTCTTCGCAACTGATCAACATGGCTTGCTTAGCTTGCTCAAGCGCCTCCGCACGAAGCGTTCGCGTATCTGCTCCGATACGGAAGTCATTGAGCGCGTGACCCTCGCATAGTGATTTGAAGCTTGCTTAGCTAAAAAGATCTCTTAAGCGGTCGGTAAAGCTCTTGTGCAAGGGCGTATTATCTTCACCGCAAAGTTGGGCGAAATGCTCCAGAGCCTTGCGCTGCTCCGAGTTTAATCGGGTGGGTACCTCGACTTGAACGCGGGCAAGGATATCTCCACGACTTGAGCCTTGCAATGAAGGCATTCCCTGGCCGCGAACCCTGAAGACGCTATCGCTTTGTGTACCGGCGGGAATCTTCAGATTCACAGCACCTGTCAGAGTAGGCACTCGCACTTCTCCGCCTAAGGCCGCGACCGAGAAGGGAATCGGCATTTCGCAGTGCAGATCCATTCCGTCGCGCTGAAAGATTGAGTGCTCCTTGATGTGGATCACTACATAAAGGTCGCCCGCAGTTCCGTTGCGAAGCCCTGCCTCTCCACCCCGGGCACTACGCAATCGCGCTCCTTCGTCGATGCCTGCCGGTATCTTGAGTTTCACTCGGGAGGTACGCTCGACCCGGCCGTCGCCATGACAGCTACGGCACGGCTTTTCGATGACCTGACCAGTTCCCTGGCAGTTTGGACACGTTTGTGCGACTTGAAAGAACCCGCGCGAGGAGACAACCTGACCACGCCCACGACAAACCGAACAGGTAACGGCTTGCGATCCCTTCTGCGCCCCAGAGCCTTCGCAAACCTCACATACGTCGAGCTTTCGAATTTCGATCTCTTTGTCACAGCCGGCGGCCGCCTCCTCGAGAGCGATTTGCATGTCGTAACGCAAATCCGCTCCGCGCTGACGCCCTGACCCGTCGGTCTGGGTGCCGCCGAAAAAGTGCTCGAAAATTCCCCCGCCGCCGCCGGCGGCTCCGAAGACCTCTCGAAAGAGATCGAACGGGTCGTGGAACCCACCTCCGGCTCCAAAGCCGCCCTGCTGAAAGGCGGCATGGCCGTAACGGTCGTAGGCCGCGCGCTTTTGTGGATCGCTAAGAGCTTCGTATGCCTCGCCAAGCTCCTTAAACCGCTCCTCGGCAGCATGATCGCCTGGATTTTTATCGGGATGGAGTTTTACGGCCAGCTTGCGATACGCCCGTTTTATGTCCTCTTCGTTAGCGTCACGTCCGACGCCAAGCACCTCATAGTAATCGCGTTTTCCAGTCATCAAGCCAGCGGTCCTTTGGAGACGATCACACTGGCGGGGCGAATCAAGCGATCTTTCAGTTTGAAGCCCTTGCGGAGCTGACGGAGCACGGTTCCCTCGGCAACATCCGAACTGGGCTCATGAGCAACAGCGTCGTGCAGGTTGGGATCGAAATGGTTACCCTCCGCATTGACGATCTCTACGCCGTGATCGCGAAGAAAGTCCTCCAGCTGCTTGCGCACCATTTGCAGTCCTTGAATGATTCCCGCCGCTTCGGGCGTGTTCTTAGCCGCGTCCAAACCAAGTTCGAAGTTGTCCAGAATTGGCAGGAGGCTTTCAAGAAGCGAGTTGTTGGCATAGCGGATTGCATCCTCCTTCTCGCGGGCAACCCGCTTGCGATAGTTGTCCAAGTCTGCTCGCGAGCGGAGAGCGGCATCCTTGTACTTGTCCACCTCGGCCGCGAGGTCTTCTGCGGACCCGGTCTGCTCCTCAATGGCGCTATCACTTGGCGGCATTTGGCCTGGTGTGGTCTGATCTTCTGGCTCGATTTCCGGTGTGCTATTCATCGTTTGCGAATGGCAATCAGTGTAATGTCGTCATGCTGCGGGAAATTCCCCGCAAAATTTTTTACCTCTTCCGTAATGCGCTTGACAATGCCTGTGGCCCCTTTCGCGGCATTGGACTGCAGGGCACGCATCAGCCGGGGCAACCCAAACTCCATCCCCTCTTCGTCCAGGGCTTCCGTTGCGCCGTCGGTGTAAAGCAGCAGGCAATCGTCGACCGCAAGCTCAAAGGAGAAGTCGGCGGTGACTCTATTGAAGACTTCTCCACTGTCAATGCCCAGAGCCATCCCCTTAGGTGTCAATTTGTCGATACTCTGGTCCGCCGCTCGATAAAACAGGGGCGCATCATGACCTGCACGAGCGAGAGTTACACTGGCGCTCCCAGAGTCGATGATAAGATACGCCATACTGATAAACATGTCCTCCTTGATGTCGGGATAGAGCTGTTGGTTCACACGCCTAAGCACCTCAGCGGCAGATGTTTTTCCGACCGCCTCGCTGCGTATCACGCTTCGACCCATTGCCATGATCAATGAAGCCGGCACGCCCTTCCCCGAGACGTCTGCGATGGCCACTCCGACGCGCCGATCGTCCACGCGGATATAGTCGTAATAGTCGCCACTCACCTGACGTGCTGGCACGTTGATGCCGCTCAGCTCATAACCACTGACGATTGGGGGACGCGATGGGAGCAGAATTGCCTGAATTTCCCGAGCAATTTCCAGATCGTGATCCAGGCGCTTCTTTTCCCCCGCCTCCAGATAAATCACTTCGTTGTAGAGAGCGAAGGCAGATTGCTCGGCAATCGTCTTAAAAACCGTAAGGTCCTTTTCTGAAAAGGGCGTGCTCATGGGGCCATTGGCTAGAGCGAGCACCCCCAAGATTTTGCGGCGATAAGCCAGAGGTCCAACGATGGCCGAATGCGCCATGAGATCGCCGGGGGAAAGAGCATAGGCTAGGTCTTCTTCGGAGTACAATCGCGATTGGCCGCTTTCCACCGCCATTCCGATGATGCCTTCGCCTCGTCGAACCGAGCTCAGGCGCAGATAGCTGTCCAACGCCAGATGATTTCCGACGGCTTGGTCCAAGATATGCACGGGCACCTCGATAAGCGCAGGACATCCCTTTGAGATGAAGGCCGGGATGAGAACCGGCTCCGACTTGTGCATCAAATAAAGCGCCCCACCGTGCGCATTGAGAATGCGGATGGCACTCTCAACGATCAGCCGGTGAAGCTCGTTAGAACTAACCCCCTCGGAGAACGCTTCCCCCAACCCATGAAGAAAATCAAAGACCCGGTCTTCCTCGACCTGAAGATCAGCTCGTAGACGCTCGAGCTCGCTGATGCGCCTGGTGAAGGTGTTTAATACCACCAACAGGGCCATGAATGTGCCGAAAAACAGCGCCAGGAAGATATATGTCCACATCGGGCTGCATGAACAAAAACTCTACCGATCCTACGTCCTTTCGGAATCGGACACGTTCAGTTCATGCCGCATGAACTCAAGGACGTCCCTGAATTTGACCGCGTTGGCAGAATCCGCTTCGACGAGGGCTTCGTGTGCTTCAAGCACCGCCCGCTTCTGTTCCTTGTGATCCATCTTTTGCTGCACCGTCTCATGAAGCTCCAAATCCGTCGGTTGACTCTTCTCCTCAGTGACTGCGCCCTCCACGTGGAAGAGTTGATCTAGTCCGAGGCTGCTCAAGAGGCCGCAATTGCGGTCATTGACATTGATCGTGCGCAGACCTCCTTGGCCGAGTTCACGAAGCCGGAGGGCAACTCCCGCGAGAGTACCCATGAAGGTGGAGTCCATCTGCTCGCAGTCGCGCAGATCGACAACAAAATCCCGGTACCCGCGCTGGATCATCTGTTTCACAAATTCTTTGAGACCGGCGCTGTTCTGAAAGGTCCCGCGACCTTCTACCTTTACCCAGACCGCGCGATCAACGCAGCCGACCTGGACGGACGATGTCGTGTTCACACTAGTGGGAGAAACTATCCCAGCCCAGCGAGCCCTGTCAAATACCTCGCGGCCTCACCGCCACATAAACGATTGCCTGAATGCGACGATCCGCCCGTTGACGATGAGCAGAACTCGCCAGGAGGTCACGCGACCGTTTTCGAGGTATTCGTCGCCCGCCGTGTCGAACTCCGACTTATAAGAGCCTTTCGCTTGCGGATAATAGCGTTCCACAGCCATTACGTAGTTGCCCAGCGCAGCCTGGCGGTATTCCAGCCGGACAGTCACGTCCGCCTGCTCGGCGGTACGCCAGAAGAATGTGTAATAATTTCCATAGCGCTTTTCCAACTGGTAGCGATCTATCACTCCCCACTCGAAGCGCCGGCGCTCGAAGATGACGGGTTCGCTTTCGGTCTCAGGCTCTCGGCCTTCGGAAAAGAAGGCTTGTTTGATTTTGCGGAACTGGAAGTTATCGTTGATCTCCAATGGCAAAACGGCGGCTCGCTCCAGTTTGGTGGCAGGTTCCGGCGGCGTAGAGCAGGAGGCGAACGCGATCGACAACAAACCGAATGTGAGGAATCTCCTCATGGGGCGGCATACAAGCGCCTTTGATGCTTCCTGTCAAATTTTCAGCGTGCTTGACTCGGGCGGGTTTTCCCATTCCGATTCGGCCACGCGGCCCGAGCCCCGACGATGAAAGCGCACGAAATTTTTCAACGATTTCCCGATGAAGCGGCAGGTGAAATTTTTCAGTACCTGTATTCCAATGACAAGCCGGCCTATCGGGCGTGCCTGCAGGTACTCGCCACCCGCCGAAAGCTTCGTCTGATAATCCTCGAGCGAAAGACTCGCCTGGAGCGGCATACTTGGCTACAGAACGAACTGGGTCGTAAGAGCAATGATGATGCCGCCACCGAAGTTCTTCAAACCTGGTTACTGGGAGCGCATCAAGAGCTGGTCTGCAAGTTCCTCGAGAGTTTGGGTGTTGAGCACGATGGCCATGGGTTGTTAGAAACCCTGCCGAGCGAACCGCCAAGAAATCGCCTTGTGGAAGCCATCGATGGGTTGCTTGAAAGCCACTCCCGATTCGGCGTGATTGCCTACCTCAATTTGTTCTGCGAAATGGACATTGCAGATTGGCCCACCTTAAAACAAATTCTCCAAGAAGACTCCCGACTGTGGCTCGCACCGCAACGACTGGCAGCCTGACGCCATTCCAATCCTCGATCAACGAAGCTCTTGACACCTTCAAGAACCTACGTGCCCTTGAAGCAAACTTAATCCACGCCGTCGAGATGGTGACGACCTGCTTACGGTCCGGCGGGAAGCTGCTCGTCTGTGGAAATGGGGGCAGCGCCAGTGACAGCTCGCACATTGCCACCGAGTTCACATGCCGCCTGAAAGAAGATCGGCGGCCCTATCCGGCAATCGCCTTGAGCTCGGACGGAGGGCTGCTCACGGCCATCGGCAATGACTACGGTTTTCAGGAAATCTTCGCGCGTCAGGTGCAAGCATTTGGCAAGCCAGGCGACGTTTTGATCGCCCTGTCCACGAGCGGAAAGTCACGCAATGTCTTATCTGCAATCGAGGAGGCACGACGCCGCGAAATGAAAACCATCGCGTTGCTGGGAAAAGGCGGCGGCTTCACGGCAGGGGCTGCCGACATCGACTTGATTGTTGGCTCGGATTCGACTGCGCGCATCCAGGAAGCGCACAAGTTTCTGCTTCACGTTCTCTGTGAGATAGCGGAAGCGGAACTTGAAAGAGAATGAGCGAGGCGAGCCTAGCCCTCTCCGTGGCGGTGATTGGAGGGATCGTGGGTTCCTTCCTGAATGCCTGTATTTATCGGTTGCCACGGAGCATCTCATTAAATGAACCGCGGCGATCATTTTGCCCACTCTGCCTCTGCGCGATCCCGTGGCACCAGAACGTGCCGGTGTTAAGCTGGTTCCTGTTGCGGGGAAAGTGTTCGAGCTGTGGAGCGAAAATTTCGTTTCGGTATCCACTGGTTGAGCTTTTGACCGCTCTCCTGTTTGTCCTTGCGTGGGTGCGCTTCGGCCTACCGTTGGCGGCGGTCTATTGGATCTTTGTGGCGCTCCTGCTGACCGCAACCTTCATTGATATCGAGCATTTTGTCATACCCGATGAAATCACTTTCGGGGGGATAGTTACCGGTCTGCTGTTGAGCGCTCTGTTCCCGCAGATGATGCAAACAACCTCCCATATACAAAGTTTTTGCTTTTCGCTAGGTGCAGCCGGCTTCGGTTTTGCTCTTCTCTGGGGAATCGTGGAACTCGGCAAGCTGGCTTTTGGAAATAAGCGGCATCGCTTTGACAAAGAAGAGCCCTTCGCCGTCCGGGCGACTGGAGGCGCCATGACCCTGCAAATCGGAGAGGAGGTTTTCTGTTGGGAAGACATCTTCGCTCGGGAATCCGATGAACTGGTTCTCGAATGTGCCAGCGCCAACATCGCCGGCGATAGACCGGTGTTGCGGTTTCGTCATGATCGAATGATTGTCGCCGACCAAGAGACACCTTTAGATAAGCTCGAGGCGATCACGGGAACACTGAGAGGAGTCACCATTCCCCGCGAAGCGATGGGATTCGGCGACGTGAAGCTTATCGCGGCCATCGGCGCCTTCCTAGGCTGGAAAGCAGTGCTTTTTACGGTGGCTACTGCATCGATCATCGGCTGCGCGGCGGCGTTCGCGGGCATTTTCTTGGCACGAGACAGAGCCGGTGCGCGGGTCCCGTTCGGTCCATTTCTTGCCCTTGGCGCCATTCTCTGGATCTTCGGCGGAGAGGGAATATGGAACGCCTATTTCGGAATCTTTACCGAGGAAAGCGGTTTTTAGAATTCGAGCGAGCGCAAAAGTGCTATAGGTAGTAACCCTTAATGCCGGAAAAGCAGAAACTCTCATTTCTCGAACTGCTGCGACAGGGCTGGAGACCGTATTGGACACTGGCGCAATACATGAGGCCCTATCGGAGCAGATTTGTCATTGGACTTCTGTGCGGCGTCGCCGCGGGAATGCTCAATGGAGTATTTCCGCTGGTGGTCAAACTGGTCGGCGACAAGATTTTTCCCTCCGCACAAAACCCCGACTCTTACAAGCTGCTCATGCAGAGCGGAGGACAGGATTCGGGACCAGGCATCGAGGGAGTTCTATGGATTAGTCTGCTTATCCCTATCGCCATGGTCGCGCGGGGTGTTTTCTCTTTCCTCAATGGATATTATATGGCTTGGGTCAGCTCGCGCGTTCTGCAGGATCTTCGCACCAAGCTTTTTCGGCATCTGATTTCACAATCGCTGGAATTTTTCAACCGCGCCAAGTCGGGAAAGCTGATTTCGCGGGTTCTCAACGACACCAGAATGGCGCAGAATGCGCTGACCTCGATTGCCGGAAACATCGTTAAAGATCCGATTGCCGTCGTCGTGGGCGTAGGCGTTTTAGTGGCGATGGATTGGCGATTCAGTTTGACCACTCTCGTGCTCTTCCCGATTTGCATCGTTCCCGTGTTGGTCTTTGGCAAAAAAGTGCGTAAGGCCGGCACAGCGGAAGAGAATGAGGCCGGCACAATGGCTGTCATTCTGCAAGAAAGCTTTGCCGGAGTCCGGGTGATCAAGTCGTTCGCACGCGAAGACTACCAGAGTGCGCAGTTTGAGAAATCCAATGCCATTCAATGTCAGAACAGCATGAGAGTGCGCAGGGCCACGGACATCGTTCAACCGCTGATAGAGTCGGTCTCCGCCTGTGGGGTCGTGCTCGCGATCCTCTATGTCTACTACTTTAACATCAGCTTTATGAAGTTCATCGCGCTCTGCTCGGGAATCTTCCTCCTCTATAATCCGCTGAAGTCGCTCAGCAGAATTCCGATGCTCATGCAGAAATGCCTGGCTTCCACGAAGAATGTTTTCGATCTCATGGAGCTGAAGCCGGCGATTCAAGATGCCAGCGACGCGACCGCCCTCAGCGCATGTGAGGGAAAGATTTCCTTTCGCGATGTGAGTTTCTCATACGGCCAGGAGGCCACTGCCCTTCAGAATGTCAGCCTGGAGATTGAGCGAGGAAAGCAATACGCTTTGGTTGGCGCGAGTGGCGCGGGCAAGACAACGATGCTTTCGCTCATGCTGCGCTTTTACGATCCGCAAACCGGTGTCATCGAGCTCGATGGGCGCGATCTCCGCACCATCACGCAGCGTTCCCTTCGTGAGCACATTGGCATCGTGACCCAGGAGACCTTCCTCTTTCACGATACGATCTACGAGAACATCCGCTACGGACGGCTGAGTGCCACGGAAGCTGAGATTCACGCCGCTGCCAAACTCGCTTACGCGCACGACTTCATCCTGGCTCAGCCGGAGGGTTACGACACGATCGTTGGCGACAAAGGATGCCTGCTTTCAGGCGGCCAGCAGCAGCGTCTTGCCATTGCGCGTGCCTTGCTCAAAAACGCCCCCATCTTGTTGCTCGACGAAGCGACATCGGCACTTGACTCCGAATCGGAGAGGATGATCCAAGCGGCGCTCGAGCGCCTCGCTCACGGACGCACCGTGATCGCCATCGCACATCGTCTCTCCACCATCTTGAAATCGGACAACATCGTGGTGATGGCTCATGGTCGCATTGTGGATATCGGACCACATGCATCCTTGCTCGAAAAATCCCGTCTCTATCGCAAGTTGTATCAGTTGCAGTTTCACCACGAGGAGGCGGTTGCGGCCTGAGCTTGAGACGGATCTTTTAGCGTCGGTTTTGCAGCGGAGTTGTCACCCGGCAAACAAAAACGAAAGCCAAGGCGGTAGCGCTGCGGTCAGATGTCCCTAGCGGGGGACACCATCTTTCAAGAGAAAATCTGCCGCTTGAGCGACATCCTTATCGCCTCGGCCGGAGAGGTTGATAATAACAAGCTGACCAGGTCTCATCTGCGGCGCGACTTTAATCGCATGTGCCACCGCGTGCGCCGACTCCAGCGCCGGGATTATCCCCTCCAATTCCGCCAGTGAGCGAAACGCGGCCAGTGCTTCGTCATCCGTCGCATAATCGTATTCGACGCGACGAATGTCGCGTAGGTAGCAGTGCTCCGGTCCAACCGCGGCATAGTCTAAGCCAGCTGAAACCGAATGGGTCAGTTCAATCTGTCCATCGTCATTCGCGAGCAACCACGTCTTTGCGCCCTGCAACACGCCCAGTCTTCCTCCTTGGAAACGGGCCGCGTGACGGCCGCGCACGATTCCTTCGCCCCCGGCTTCCACCCCCACCATCTTCACACTTTCATCGCCGAGGAAGGGATAGAAAAGGCCGATGGCATTGCTGCCGCCGCCCACACACGCGATGAGGAGGTCTGGGAGCCGTCCCTCACGCTGAAGCACCTGTCTGCGCGTTTCGTCGCCGATAATACGATGAAAATCCCGCACCATCATCGGGTAAGGATGCGAGCCGTACGCGGTGCCGAGGACGTAATGGGTCGATCTCACGTTGGTGACCCAGTCGCGCATTGCCTCGTTGATCGCTTCCTTGAGCGTGGCCTGCCCCGCCGTTACCGGAACGACTTTGGCTCCGAGAAACTGCATGCGTGAGACATTGAGTGACTGGCGCTTCATGTCGACCGCTCCCATATAGATGACGCATTCAAAGCCAAACCTGGCGGCAACTGTCGCGGTGGCGACTCCGTGCTGGCCGGCGCCAGTTTCAGCGATCACCCGTTTCTTGCCCATCCGCTGGCAAAGCAGGGCCTGGCCGATGGCATTGTTGATCTTGTGCGCGCCGGTATGGAGGAGATCTTCGCGTTTCAAATAGATCCTCGCTCCTCCGAGCCGTTCGGTTAGGCGCTCAGCGAAATACAATGGCGTCGGGCGCCCGCAATAATTTGCGAGAAGGCTCGAAAACTCCTTGCGGAATTCAGGGTCGCTTCGCGCCTTTTGGTATTCAAGCTCCAACTCATCGAGGGCACTCACGAGTGTCTCCGGAACAAACCTCCCGCCGTATGGGCCGAAGTGGCCATGCGCGTCAGGAACAAGATCAGCTCGATTCATCACTCGCGACTATGAACTCTTTCGAGCAGCGCTGCAACCGTGCGTCGGTGAGCCGAGGGCATCGGCGGCAAGCACTCAAGCGAAAACCCCTCGAGATTACGGTCGTTGCCGGACTCGAGGAAGGTCCGCATGGTCACGTGAAAGCGAGTGACGGAATATCGCTCGACATGATCCGCTCGACGCTTGGTCGGCTTGGTCGGAGGAAGCAGCCACATTCCCCGCCAGCGCGGCCCCGGCGCGCGCTCAAGCCAAATTTTTCCTCGTTCGAAAATGAAAGCACGGGTCTCCTTAACGTGTTCGATTGAGCGACGCCTGTTTTTCATCGGCAACTGATCGGGTCTCTCGGCAGCACACTCCCGGCACAGCGGACATCTGTCACACTTCGGATTTCGCGCCACGCAGACCAACGCCCCAAGTTCCATCAAAGCGGAATTATGCAAACGGCCACCAGATTTCGGCAGGAGATGCTTCGCTGCTTTGAGGAGGAACGCGCGACCAGCCGCGTCGTCAATCGGCTTTTCCCAGTTTCGCAATCGCGCAAGCACTCGTGCGATATTCGCATCCACCAGAGGTTCCACCGCATCAAAGGCAAATGAAGCAACCGCAGCCGCCGTGTAATCGCCTACACCCGGCAAGCGCCGAAGCTCGGTGAGAGAATAAGGAACCTCAGCCAGTCCCTGCTTAACCAATCTGATCGCGACTTGGCGAAGATTGTAAGCGCGCCCGTAGTAACCCAGACCCTGCCAAAGCGCCAAGGCCTCCTTGTCTGTGGATTGCGCAAGAGAGGCTAACGTCGGAAATCTGACCAACCATCGTTCGAAATAGGGGATCACCGCGGTCACCGTTGTTTGCTGAAGCATAAATTCCGACACCAAAATCGCGTAGGGATCGTGGGTCCGGCGCCAAGGCAGATCGCGACCATGACGCTCGAACCAGCGATAGAGCTTGCGGCGGATTTTTTGCTCTATGTCGCCGCGAGCTTGCGCTTTAGTGGTCTCTTCTGTGCCCGACAAAGCCATTACCCTTTACAATACTCCCCTGACACCCGCGCAAGCCGCGAAGTTAAAAGTCTTGTTGCGCGAGGAGGGATATAAATTCGAAACCCGCCCGTACACCCTTTACTTTGCGCAACGAGACAAGCTCACGATTGCCGTTTACGAGAAAGGGCCGAAGCTTGTCGTGCAGGGGCGAGGCACTGAGGACTTCGTTAGGTTCCGGCTTGAACCCGAGATCCTCGGAGAAGCCAAACTGGGCTATGAAGAGGTTCTAAATCCCGAAATGTTCGAGCCGCATTTCGGCATCGACGAAAGCGGCAAGGGAGACTTTCTTGGACCTCTGGTGATCGCAGGGGTTTACGTTGATCGAGACCTCGCACGACACTTCCAGCAAATTGGAGTCGCCGATAGCAAGCGCATCTCCTCCGACAAGCGTATACGAGACCTCGCGACGGCCATTCGAAAGTCTGGAGCAGCCCAAAGTGTGGTCGTCATCGGCCCTGAGCGCTACAATTCGCTTTTCCTCAAGATTGGCAACCTCAACCGTCTTCTCGCCTGGGGACATGCCAGGGTCATTGAGAACCTTTCCGAGCTTCGACCGGAATGCCCGCGCGCACTCTCTGACAAGTTCGCCGATGTTCGCGTGCTCCAGCGGGCGATCATGGAAAAAGGACGGACGTTGGCGCTCGAGCAGCGCACCAAAGCGGAGTCGGACTTCGCAGTTGCCGCCGCATCCATTCTGGCTCGCGAGAAATTTATCGATTGGCTCGATGTTGCGGGCAAGAGACTTGGCGTCCTGCTACCTCGGGGAGTATCAGCGTCAGTCAAGGAGGCCGCGAAGAAAGTGGTCGAAATTGGCGGGCGTGAGGCCCTTGGGGCGATCGCGAAGATGCACTTTAAGACCGCCGCCGAGGTGCTGGCCGAATCTTAATTATCGGCGCGGCGCACACCGTGCTAAAATGTGCGCCACATGGTCATAACCTTTCCGACATTTTGGTCCGTACGGAAAAGTGGTGGTAAAGCGGACTTCAAAAACGCCACCTCCCTGCTTGGCGTACACCGATGAAATCTGATGTTTGGACGACGCGCCTCCGCGCAATTTACGACAAAGCTGTGGATCTATATCGCCGCGGCCAGCGCGATGATAACACTTATTTTTCCGCCGAAGAGAATGCATTTCTCGCGTCCATCGGCCTGCGCCCGATTAACGTCTACGACTACGTTGAGGACTTTGTATCCTTTGGCGAACCCGATTGGGAAACTTACCTACTGATCGTCGCGGTTCGCCGCGACTTCTTCATCTTTGAGCAAAAACGTGTTGCCAGCACCCGGGAAATTCTACCAGACGAGCTTCCTCCCAAGCGCGCAGCGCTTGAGGGGATTCCATGGCTTCCTCGAATCATCAAGAAGGCAAGGTGTTTCCTCGAAGGAGCTCTTTGCCACGACATTATGTACGGCTGTGGCGGAGACCGCCATTTTCTGCGAGAGCACCTGCTCCATCCGGCTGACTTCCTCAGAGCTGTTTGGTTGGCACGAGGTGACGACATGAAAATTCTAACCTTCATCAGGGACAGCGAAAAGGCCCGCCTCGATAAGAAGTGAAGCAATGCAGATCGGGTTAGAGCGAGAACTTGAGGACCCAGGCTGGCTGCGCCAGGAGGCTTTCCGAAATCGCGGGTAAGTCGACCGATGTTCCATCTCCCGCGGCAGAGAACGGCAACGAGGCGTTCTCGCCCAAAAGCACGACCGACTTGATGCTTTTTGCAGCGATTCCTTCAACGGTAAAGCGACCACCTGGCCAGCGCGGCAGAATCGCGAAGACGGCGTCGTTGTTGCAGGTAAAAAAAGCGTCGACGACGGCTGACCCGTCGACGGGATGTTCGACGAGCGTTAAGATGTCGTACGGCGCCATTACTTCGCTCTCGTAGTCGAGTTGTGGATGTTCTCCCGTGCTCCACTGGCGATTCAGCCGCCATGGACGGCTCGCGTAGATCGCCTCTCCATTTACCACCAGCCATCTACCGATATCGAGCAATCTCTGCTCCATGATAACGGGAATGCGCCCGTCATCCGTGGGGCCTATTCCAAGCAGCAGATTCCCGCCACGGCTGACAATGTCTGCAAGCATGAGCACCAGCTCGCGTCCTGAACGGTAATCCGCCGCCCGTTCAGCTCGATTGTAACCATAGGAAAATGCCATTCCACGGCTCTCCTCCCAAGCATGCTCCAACGAGCTCATTCCAGGAGTGTACTCCGTCGTCCAGTATCCTCCGTGCACATGGCGCGTATCGCTGCCCCAGCGGTCGTTCACGACCACCTCGTCTTTCGACGGCGACTCGTTGAACAACCACCTCAGCAATTCAGTACTGCCCCATTCCGCCGAGGTCAGTTCCCATTCACCGTCTGCAAAGATAACCGAAGGTTTGTAACGCGAAACAACGTCCTTGAATTGAGGATGCAGGTGGTCCCTCACATATCGGGATCGGTCGGTAATCCAAAGAGGATGATACCACTCATACAACGAATAATAGAGTCCCATCCGCAGACCTTTGCTGCGAACCGCTTGGGTTAGATCACCGACGAGATCGCGTTCAGGCCCGATGTCGACGCTATTCCAAGCCCGTCCCCACCCTTTGCTCGCTTCCGGACTTGGCCAGAGGGCGAAGCCATCATGATGTTTTGCGGTAAGAACCACGTAGCGTGCGCCGGCCGCACGAAGCGTCTCGGCCCATTGCTCACTATCGAATAGCTCAGCGCGGAACAGCGGCGCGAAATCCTCGTAGGCGAAGCTCGCACCATATACCCGCTGGTGAAATCGCCATGTTGCGCGATTCGAATCTCCCTCGGGCAAGGCTTCGCCTGTCGTCAGCGAATGCCAATACCATTCTGCATATCGCTGCTGGTCGGGCGCGCTGACCGGAGCCCAAGAAGGCACGGAATAAACTCCCCAATGAATAAAAATCCCGAATTTCGCGTCTGCAAACCAATCCGGGATACGCCTTCTGTCGAGTGCTTCCCACCCTGATTCGTCGGGTGGATTCGCCTTCATGCAAGGCACCGATCTTCAGCGAATGGTTCCACCCGTCGCTTACCCGCACAAGCGTCGGACATCACATGCAAGAGCTGAGAGGTATCCGGCGAGTTTGCGGCATCGTCGCTATCGCTCAACTACACGTAACGGAATTCGGTCAATTCCAGCCTGGCGCAGGTCATGTTCGAAAATTTCGCGCCTCAACGTCCGCTTGATGTCCGCAAGAGACCGATGGTTTCGACGTAGGATCTCCCGAAGCGGCGCCACGTGAGCCTGGCTGGTTCCTGCTTCCAACCTCAAGCTTTCTGCAATCAGTCGACGCAACCGATAGAAGGGCAAATAGTGCTCAGCTTCTAGCCTCTCCCGACAGGCAAGAAATAAGTCGAGCGTCTCCTCCCAATCGTGGCCTTGCAACAAGTGCTCTCTTAGATCCAAGAGCATATCCCAGGTGCTCGAATCCGTACATCGAAACAGATCCTCGACAATGCGAGCCGCATCACTCCGCCATGATTTTTGGGTCGATGACGAGGTTGGGGCGTCAGATGAGCAAATGGACATCAGCGGAAGATACGAATGTGAGACTGATTCGCAAGAGCGGATTACCGCATTGTATGCGGCTGGGGACGCAAACCGGAACTGCCTAAAGGTTCTTCAGGAAGCTCTTCAGCATCCAGAGGTTCTTCTGATGCACCTGAATGCGTCCGATGATCAGGTCCTGAGTCTCCAGGTCGTTGGCCGCGCCGGCGGCCTCCCGAAGCGGGTGGGCGTCGAGCAAGAGGATTTCGTGGCATTCAACGAGGTGAGCGACGAAATCCTTCGCTGGCGTGCTCTCAACAGTCAGTTCTTCGATTCGAGAAGCCTTGGCAAGGGTTTGCAGGCCGCCGTTCGCCAGAACGTCCAGGGCGCGCAATCGCTCCGCAAGCTCGTCGACCGCCTCGAAAAGTTCTTCGTATTGCTTCTGAAAGGCCGCGTGAAGCTGGAAGAAATTTGGTCCCTCGACATTCCAATGCGCAAGGTGCGTCTGTCCCATCAAGGCATACGAATCGGCCAAGAGGGTTTGTAGGCCTTCGATTACTGCATTCGATTTCTGCTTCGTCGCTGTATGTGTGCTCATAATGGTCAGGAGAAAATACCGTCGATAACCAGCTTGCGCAACTCGACATCCCCTGTTCCGTTCTCGCATGGCCAAGACCCTTTGCGACTGGTCGAAACGCGACATCAGCAAACATGCGGATAAACTGCTGGAACTGGTCGATCCGCCGCACTTCTTTTGCCGCAAATGCGCCCGCGTCGCGAATATCTCAAAGGTACTCTGCAAGCCATTCGCGCTCCCCAAGAAGAAGCAAGGCGCCAGGATCGGTCTAAGGCCGCCGGAGGTCAATCGAAGCCACGCCGAAACTGAAGAGTGACGCAGATACGATTGCGATGTAGTTAGGTTCGCCATCACTCCGCAACCATGCCCTATTTGCTTCTCCGAGACGCCCACAGCTTACTGCGCTGGATTGTCCTAATTGCCTGCCTCTGGGCTCTCCTGCGTGTCTGGAGCGGCTTTTTCGGACGATCCGAGTGGACGCGTAAAGATCAAATGGCGGGCTTGGTATTTACTTCGCTGTTGAATGTTCAATTTGTTCTGGGACTCATCCTCTACGCGATTAGTCCAATCATGCGCACGGCATTGGCTAACTTTGCAGCAGCAATGAAAGACAGCACCCTCCGGTTCTTTGCCGTTGAGCATGTAGCCGGCATGCTGCTCGCTATCATCATCGCGCAGGTCGGATATTCAATCTCCAAGCGGGCACTTACAGATCGTGCGAAATTTCTGCGGTCGGCAGTGGCCTACTCGCTCGCGGGACTCCTCATCATCGCGAGCATCCCCTGGCCCTTTATGAAGTATGGCCGCCCGCTTTTCCCCTCCTTCGGCGGTTGAACGCTTGAAGATCTCCACATTCCCGCTTAGTATTTAGCCGTAGGAAGGACCATCACGATGAGAACAAAACTCTTGCTTATCTTGGTGCTCCTGTTGCTTGCGATGGCAGACATCAGCCTTGCTGGCGGACGCTGCGGAAGATGGGGCGGCTACCGGGGAGGCGGTGGTTGGTACGGCGGAGGCGGCGGTTGGTACGGCGGAGGCGGCGGTTGGTATGGCCCTGGATGGGGCGGATGGGGCTGGGGACCATCCTTTGGAGTTAGCTTTGTTGCTCCGGTTCCGGTGTATCGGACTGTTTATGTTGCCCAACCGGCGCGCACGTACGCGACGTATTCGGCACCCTCACTTTACCGAGCCCAAGCGCGCCTCGCGAGGCTCGGCTACTATCCCGGACCAATCGACGGAGACTTCGGTCCGATGACCAGCCGGGCCATTCGCAGCTATCAGGCAGATTACGGTTTGCCAATAACAGGACGCCTCGATTATCGCACCCGTGCCAGCTTGGGAGTCTAGAAGTCAATCGTGGCAGCAATTGTCACCATTGTCGCGCTCTCTTGACTGATCTGCATGCTGCGCGGAGCGGTCGCCCTCACTTAGGGCGCCTTCACACGCGAGGTGCTCAAAAGCCGACGTATTGGGCTGTGTACGTCTCGAACCGTGCCAATTCTCCGACCGGTGGAAGCTTAAGCACGGCGTAGCAATCCGTCCCGACGATCTCTTGGGATTGGGTATCCCAAATCATCACGCAGTAGATTTTCTCGGGTGCCTTCCGAGGACCTGAATACCGTGAAGTGGGCTTCTGCATGTCCCTGCGGATCTCGGTCCATTGAGCAGGTGTCGGGTCAGCTGTCCGCACGGCGAGGTAACGAGTGCCAGAACGTTCCAGCGAGACTTTTTCATGAGCCGAGAGTCGGGCGAAGGCTGCGGTCGCACGTTGATCGGCAAGCTGCGTTTGGTGCGGTGTGGCCTTGTAAATACCTACGGCGAAATCGTTGAGCGTGGCCCAAAGCCTCCGGGTGGTCTCACAGCCGCAGAGAACGCCTGAGAGCCAGATTACCAAGCCGAGAAACCAGAACGCCCTCATGAGCCCGATGTTATCTGCTGCCGGGTCCAAACACAACTATCCTCAGCGGGTAGCTCGGCTTCAAATCTGCGATTAGCTCCTTTCCCGTGGCGTGACCCAAAGATGCTCCAGGCGACCATCTCGGAGGACAGTCAGACGCGACCGGTGCTCGATCTCATCTCCGATAAGCAGACGATGAAGGTCGTGCACGCTCGCCACCGTAGCGTGATTGAACCAGATGATCAAATCTCCCGGGCGGACCCCAGCAACTGCGGCGGGTGAGTTCGCCACGACTTCATGCACCCGCACACCGGTGCGCTGCGTCAGCTTGTGTCGGCGTGCAAGAGGTTCGTCAATGGCCGCATCCTGGCCAGCGATTCCGAGATGGCCGCGCCGGATACGCCCTTCCTTGATAAGCCAGCTCGCCACGAACTCTGCTGTTTTGCTTCCTATCGCAAAGCAGATACCCTGTGCGGCGGCAATAATTGCGGTGTTAACACCGATTACCTCGCCACGACTATTGACGAGCGGACCTCCGGAATTGCCAGGATTCAGTGCTGCGTCCGTTTGAATCACGTTATCGATGAGCCGCCCTGTTCTCGACGGAAAGGTTCTTCCCAAAGCACTCACGATACCCGCCGTGACGGTGTTGTCGTAGCCGAAGGGATTCCCGATCGCCACAGCGATTTGGCCGACTCGCACCTGATCAGAATTTGCGAAGCGCACATTGCGCAAGCCAGGCGCGTCAATCCTCAGTACGGCAAGATCTGTATCCGGATCATCACCCACCAAATCCGCCTTCAAGGCACGAGCGTCTGCTGTCTGCGCCACGATTCGCGTGGCTCCGTGCACGACGTGGCTATTGGTCAAAACAAACCCGTCTGGTGAGAGCACGAATCCGGACCCGCTGCCGGAGGTCGGCCCATGGCCCCTGCTTCCCGGAAACTCCGCACGAACGTGCACAACCGATGGGCTTGCCGCCTCCACCGCCCGCACCACCGCGGCCGAATACGCGTCCATGAGCACGTCGTCCGCCGGCCGATCGATCTGTTCGGCTGAGGGGGCCGCGTCGCTTTCCCTATCACTAATCCAATCTAGCTGCATACGGGAAACTATGCGGAGCACAACAAACTGCAACTCAACTCACCGCGGGGTGGCAGCGTGCTCACCCTCAATCTCGATTGCCAGGAACTTTTCGATCATGGCGACGACCTGCGGCCACGCAAAGATCTGGATGAAATGTCCGGAGACCGCAGCGCGAGCCACCCACGCCTCTGGCCGCATTTCCTTGAGAGCTGCTTCGTCAAAGCGCGGACGCGATCCCCCGATAAAAAGGAGAGGCGTTCGAGAAGCGCGAAGGATTGGCTCAGCTTGCAGAGCAGGAAACTCTTTCAGGAGAGCCACTGCGAGCCCTTCAGGATGCGAAATCATCCCGGTGATGATTTCTTCGCTTATCGCGCCGTGCTCGCATGGCAGAAAAAATGCGTCCTTGATGAATTGAGCCATGACGGGTCGAAAGCCATCGCGACCGATGCGAGTAAACACATCGCGGAAGCCGTCACGCACAGCGGCTGTCAACGGCACAGCGCCATCCAGATTTACGACGCCTGCCACCAACTTGGGATCCCGCGCTGCGGTCACTACACTGAGGACCCCTCCCATGCTGTGGCCGATGAGAACCGGTTGATGTAATTCCCGTTCGGCGATAAAGGCGCAGACGCTCGCAGCAAACGAATCAAAAGAAGGCGAAGCGTTGCCTAAAGGGCTCTCGCCATGCCCAGGGAGATCGACCGCGATGGCGTGATGCGTCGTGGAAAAGTGCGTCATCAACTCTTTCATATGACCGCGATGGCCGCACCAGCCGTGCACGAAGATAAGTGGCCTGTTTGCAGGCGAGCCGGCCTCATCACATGCTAACATCGCTTCGATACTTCGTTAGTTGTTGAAGTTGGCTCCTGATCGCGCTCGACCGCGCAGCTCGTGCTATGACCCGTCAACCACAAATGCGCCGCGGGAGGTATGTCACCACCACGAAAAACCATGCCGCATGCTTAATGAGTTTCGCGCGATAGGAAAGGCGGAAAGAGCATGACGAGAGCAGGTTTCGCCTTGAATGCCCGTGACGCAAAATCCGCTCCATCGCTAGACAGCCAGTTGCGTTCTGGCAATAGTTGGCAATGACTTTAAGAAATCACTTCTTATCGATCGCCACCATCGTGCTGCTGTCGCACACGGCTCTTGCGCAATTCGAACCACCAGAACAATCACCGGCGCAGGATGTCGATTCGGCTTTGGGCGCGTTGAACATTCTTCCGCCGCAATATCAAAGCTTCGTCGTCAAGGTTTCTGCCGACAACGGAGCGCCGGATCCCCCGCAGTGGTACATTCTCGCTTACCGCGGGAGCCCTGAGGAAGGGCTCTTCAGCATCACAGTCGCCAACGGAGAAATCGTTCAGGAAAAGCCAACCTTTAATGTTGGTGAATTGTTCAAGAATCCAAGTCCCATCGCCATCGAGCGGATAACGATCGACTCGCCTGCGGCCTTCGAAATTGCCGGGCAATTTGCGGCGGCAAACGGCCAAAACCTCCAGAGCGCCAGCTACGTCTTGCAGCAGATCGGTCAGGATTCCGCGCCGCTGTGGAAGGTATGGTGCTATGATCGTGGGGGAAGTTATTTCGGATACATCGAGATCGCCGCCACCAATGGCGCCGTCATCTCAACAGATGGCTTGCCGCGCGCTCCGTGAGGTCGCGTGCGAAGCTTTCTTAGGTCAGTTGAATCGCGCCGGCAACGCCGGCGCCCGGAAGAATCGCCACGCCTCAGCGATGTCCAGCGCGCTTGATCGGTGTGGGTCGAGCTCCGGGAGGGCATCAACCGGGAAGAAGGCAACTTCTGAGGTTTCATGACTGACTTGCGGCGAGCCGCCGCAGAGTTCACACAAGAAAAAGATCTTATAAATCGAATGCGGATTCGCGGGGTAGCCCGCCCGATCGCGATCCAGAACCGCTGTGATCAAGCGGGCCTTGACTTGGTATCCGCTTTCTTCCAGGCACTCGCGTTCTACGTTTTCCGCAGGCGTGAGATTCACATCAGCCCACCCACCGGGTAACGTCCATTTCCCCGAGGCCGCTTCCTTGATCAAAAGGACTTCGGAATCTCGAAAGACCACACCACGAACATCCACCTTCGGAGTCGCGTAGCCAATCTCGATCGGCCACTCAAACTCCGCCTTTCCAGCAGCACGCATCACCTCACTCGCAATCTCATGCAGACGTTGAAAACGCTCCCGATCAAATGGGTCGGTTGAATACGTAGTTCCAGCTTGCGCAATCGATGCCAACTCGCGTGATATTTCCAATGCCGTCCGTTCAGCCATCTCCGAATCCTAGCAGCTTATCAGTTCAGGCGCGACGGCCGAGATCCAGGTTCGCCCAGATTCCGTTGCGCGTCCGATGAACTCACTCTTAGCTGAGATTTCCCGTTGGGGCGACGGGGTGTGCGGACAACGTTTCAGCTCCATAGAGTTTCATAAAACGTTGCTCGGCTTCGGGCGTTCCGATCAAAATGATCTCGGCGCCCCCATTGAGAATCGTGCGCGGATCGGGATTGATTATTTGTTGGTTCTGGGAGCGAAGCGCGACAACGCTAGAGCCGGTTTCGCGAGGAATTGCTGCCTCCGCAAGTGTTCGCCCCGCCAGCGCACGAGGGACCCGCGTCTTGGTGAGGTGCAGTCCTTCGGCCACCACGACCACTCCGGCGCGCCGCAGGAAGTTGAATATCGCGGTGGCGCCCATCGAGGCATACGAGAGCACAAAGTCGGCGCCAGCGCGATGCAGCGTGGAGACGTTCCGTTCGCGCGTCGCCCGGCTTATGATCTGAATATCGGGGCGAAGGCGACGGCAATAGATTGTCAGGTAGACATTCATGTCGTCGTCATGGGTGGTGATCACGATGGCGGGGGCATGATCTATTCCGGCACGCTCGAGCGTGTCATGGTCGGCGGCAGTTCCTTCAACATAGATGGCGTCATCCCGAATTCTGGACGGATTGCTCTCCACGATCCGAAAATCGACTTCGCGCGCCTTGAGTGCGCGTCCGATTGCTCGGCCCACCCGCCCGCCACCCACGATAATCACCGCGCCGGCACTTACGTGATAAATGCAAAAAAGCTCATCATACCTGCGAAGCTGTTGCGCCGAACCCGATAAGACCAAAATCGAGTTTGCGTCTATCATAGTTTCCGCGGTCGCCGTTTCATACTGTCCGCGCTTCCAGATTCCAATCACGCTCAGCCCGGTCAGCTTCCGAAGATTACTGCCAGCGAGCGTCTTGCCGACGAGCGGCGTCCCGGCAGCCGTTGCCTCGGCAATCAACAAATCGCCGAACTCTGCGATGGCATGCGCGCGCGCGTCGACTCCTATAATTCGCCGGGCGAGGGCTTGCCCCATCATCGTGCTCAGCTGAATGACATCGGAGCTGCCCGCCAATCGAAGAATATCCACGGCATCGCTCGTACTCGCGGTGGTGACGATCGGAACACTCTGACTCATCTCCCGGACCGTAAAGGCGACGTTGGTATTGGCCATGTCGTTGCCTGTCGCAGCAACGAGAGCCGCCTTTTCCGCACGCACCAATCGATAGGTCTCCGGTCGGTCGTTTTCGCCCAGCACAACTTGAAAGCCCAAGTCATGCAATCGAAGGGCTTCATCCAGATCATAAACCAGGAGCGTATACGGATATCCATAGTGAGTCAGTTTTTGCATCAACGCCTTCGAAACAGGATCCAGGTTGGTGAGGATGACATGCCCGCTCGTGCTTTCGGGCAGTTGTCTCGGCGCCCTCAACTCCGCCTGGGCTTTCATCCACGGAGCGTAGAAGAACTCGATAAATGTAAATGGCAGCAAGATGAGCAGAAACACCATCCCGGAGATAAGGACAATAATTGAAAAGATGCGCCCCGGGTCACTGGTGAAGGTGATGTCGCCGAAGCCCAACGTGGACATTACTGTCATTGTCCAGTACAGCCCGGTGATCCAGCTGTGCTCACGTCCTTCAAAAACCATTAAGACGTGAAAGAGGATGCTGTAGACCGTAACGAGGAAAGTAAGAATCAGCAGAAAGCGAAGCAGGAAGCGGATATTGCGACGGCTGGTCGCGGGCTTCAGAAAATAAGTGAGCTGCGAGGTCAGGAACTTCACACGCGACGCCTTCTCTTTCCTTGATGATACTGAAAGATTCGCGGAGTCACAGCAATTCCACCTTCGCCGATCCCCGAACAAACGCGAAAGCTAAGGTTGATCCGATCTTAAGCAGAAGGTGATTACATATGCAGGACGCAAATGCGAACGAGGGGACAAAGAAGGAGGCCGTAAAGAAGGTTGAGAAGGCTCTGGAGGAGGGCTTTGCCGGGGTGCACACAGCTTCCGACGCGTCAAAAACCCTGGACAAAGTCGAAGCGACCGCGGCCGATCTCGAGGAAAAGGATATTCCCCCCGAGGCGGGCTCGTCTGATCCGGTCGCGCAAGCGGACGCCATCCAGGCGGCCGCCGATTCAGCCAACTCGAAAAATCGACCTGCAGCCGTCCTGTCGACGGCAGCTGTCCAGGTGGCTTCCGCGCCCGCTGCCAAGCGCGAGCCGCTTGACGAGGGTATCCATCAAGCATCCGGACCTCCAGAGACTGAGGAATCCCCGGAGGTCAAGCAGGGTCGCGATCTGCTCAGGAAGGAGTTGCTAAGCCGGCTGAAGCCGTTCGATGCGATCGACGCTACTCTCTTCATCCAAATTAATCACCTGCCGCATCCAAAGCTGCTCGATCGGCTGATTTCCGCTTTCAGTTATTTCATGACGGGAGGCCATGCCTGGATTCTTTTCATCGCCCTGAATGCCTTTTTCGACAAGGGCCGTGCAATAAGGGCATCTCGTATTATTCCGGCATTGTATCTCGCAACATATACTGTCGAGATACCCATTAAGAAGTACTTCCGACGAAGACGCCCCTTCATCTCCATCGTCCGCGCCATTGTTGTTGGCCGCAAACCGGGCAGTTATTCCTTTCCATCGGGCCATAGCGCTGCCGCCTTTGCGGGCGCTACCCTGCTTCAATCCTGTTACCCGCGTGCCCGCGGACCTCTGTTTGCAATTGCCTTATTGGTCGCGTTTTCGCGGGTCTACCTAGGCGCGCATTATCCCGGAGATGTCTTGAGCGGAAGTCTGGTAGGAGCGGGCCTCGCAAAAGCTTATCGCACGCTGCTCAATCGTTTTTTTCCGAATTAGCGTCAACGCCGCTCCTCTTTGTCCCTATTTCCCTTCTTGTCGCCACTGTTTCCTCCCCGGCGGCCTTTCCCCGCACTGGCAAACTGCTGCCGCTCTTGTCTCGAATAGGACGGCGTAGATCTTCGCGCTGAGCCTCCAGACCTCTCGACGCGCGCAGACTGTTGGGACCTTCTCGATTGATTGTAGTTCGACGCCGTCTGTGACGACCGTCTCGATGATTCTCCCCTGACTTGACGCGAGTCATTGTCTCTCTTTGAGTTCGCCACTCTCGAGCGCTGCGATTGAGGCCGGTCAACCCTCGAGGAAGAGGAACCACGGTTCACTCTCGCTTCTGGCCTGGATGGGCCTTCTGCTTTTGCCACTGAGCGCCTAGCCTGCGACCGAGACCGATCTCGATCGGACGAGCGCTCCGAACGAACAAACTCCTGGCTCGCGCGGTTGGATCTAACCGACTGCGTGTCCTGCCTGCGTCTATTTTCTCCGGAATCGCCTGATCGCCTTACCTGCTGCCCTTCGAAAGATTGTGGACTTGGTCTCGCCATTCTCCGGGGTGACCCTTGGCT
Source organism: uncultured Verrucomicrobiae bacterium (assembly GCA_963824895.1). Classification (GTDB taxonomy): domain Bacteria; phylum Verrucomicrobiota; class Verrucomicrobiia; order Chthoniobacterales; family Terrimicrobiaceae; genus DASTFP01. The sequence goes on from CAWGQS010000009.1 coordinate 37,085, forward strand.
TTGATCGCGCTCCCGTCCGCTGCGATTTCGTTCCGCTCTTTGCTGATTTTGACCATTCTGCCACGCTTCTGGCCTGGGGGTGTCGGACCGTCGAACTTGATCCGACCGCTGACGATTGGAATTCTCACGATCCGAGCGCTGCCAATCTCCCCTCTCCCGATCGCCCTGCTCTCGATTCCGCGATACACGCGGTCCGGAAGAGTCCGGCTGCCAAACGCGACCGGACCGTTCCCGATTGGAATCCCGGCGATCAGAGCGCTGCCAATTTTCCCTGTCCCGATCATCCCGCTCTCGATTCCGCGATACACCCGGCCCGGAAGAGTCGGGCTGCCAAACGCGACCGGAGCGCTCCCGATTGGAATCCCGGCGATCAGAGCGCTGCCAATCATTCCCGTCCCGATCGTCCCGTTGGCGATCGAAGTTCGGCCGTGATGGCCTTGCTGCCGACCTGCTGGCTTTCACATCGCGGTTTGCGTTCTCTTTCCAACGATTTCCAGCGTAATTCCGCTGCCGCTGCCAGCGCTGGCGTTCAACTCTCGGGCTCGGCTGCCAGACGCGCGCGCTTTCGCTTCTGATGTTAACGACGTTCACCGAGTCGGGACCGTCATGACGTCCGCGCCGATGTCTGGAGTCATCTCTCCATTCAGGACGCCACTCATCTTTCCATCCGGGACGCCAGTCATCTCTCCACCTCGGATTCCAATCTCCCACGCATACCCTTCGGCGGGGCCAATCGCAATCATAGTTGAGCCAGGGACCCATGGCAAAGCCGATCCCGAACGTCACGACGGGCTCGAGGTACGGCGTATACGGCTGGACGTAGACGATCTCAGGATCGTATTCCGGCACGTAGATCACCTCCGGTTCGGCCGGCACGACGCGAATGTAGCTTTCTTCCTCGACCACCCTTTGTTGGGGAGTATCGATCAGGGTGCCCGCTGCCCTTGCCTGTGCACGCAGCGACTGAATCGAATTCATGACGTCAGCTGGTTGATCCAAAAAAACCTCTCCGAGCTGTGTCGTCCACTCTAGGTTTTGATCCATCCACTTTACGACCTCCGGATAACGAGCCAATGACTTCACGCTCTCATCCCATGGTTGGTTGGCGATTTGAGCTGAATCGCCGTTTGTCGAAAGAAAGCGTGCCGCCAGAACCACATCGGATGGAACTGTTGACGCGGGTAGAATTACTCCGATGAGAGCGTCGGGATAGAGCGCAATCGGACCAAGAAGCTTATCAAGTTCTTCCTTGGTCAGCTGCTGAGGGGGCGTTTCTGCCGTCGGCGGCGGCGGAGCCTGAGACTGCACCTGGGCGGAGGCAGAAAAGCACGAAAGAAGCGCTGTGATTAGGACGAACAGGCAATAGGGCCTGCGCTTGAAAAAAGTATGATACGACCTCATACAGATTAAACGCGGGAAGAGCACAAGTACTCACCCTAAATTAATATCAGGCGATTCGCGGGGGGAAGTGTTACAAAAAAGCCGCGATCAAGAACCAGATGATCATCGCTGCTCCGATGGTGAACTTGCCGACAATGCCAGCCGTCGTGCCGATTAGAGTACCCCAGGAAGAACGGCCAGCAGGAAGAAGGCCCTTTCCGCCAAGCAACTCTCCCAACAACGCCCCAATGAGCGGTCCGACGAATATTCCAATCAGACCGAAGAACAATCCGACGATGGCCCCAAGAATCCCACCAATGGCGCCCCAGCGTGTAGCACCGAACCACTTTGCGCCGAGCGAGCCGCTCACAATGTCGAGGGCTTGTGCGGCGATCATCATAACCGTAAGGGCCAGCAGAGTCGGCCAGCCGATGGAATGGAGGAGGAAATGGTTGAGCACCGCTCCGCAAAGAATGAGGACGGTTCCGGGGACTAACGGCACCACCGTTCCCACAAGCCCGATTAGCATCAGTCCCAACGTGAGGAACCACCAGAGAGCTTCCACGGGTTGTTATTTCTCCCACGGCCAGCGCGGCGTCGAGCACGAATCAATGGAACGCAGTCGCGATTGCCATCTTGTTCCTGCGACGGCTTACGGCCATACGCGCGCCCGGCCCTGCGGCAGCGATTCACCTATAGCATTTACTTGGCCCATGAAAACCACTCTTCTTATCGCATCTCTCGGCACCGTCCTTGCGACCTCCGGGTGCCTCGTTTACGAACGGCGCACCGTCCCGAATCGCGTCGTGGTTGAAGAAACTACCGTCAGTCCAGGACCAAGAGTGATCACCGTTTTGCCCACGGGATATCGCACCCGTCCCTATCGTGGCGTTGACTATTATTATTCCGATGACGTCTATTATCGAAGCCACCCCGCAGGAGGCTATGAGGTTGTCCGTCGCCCTTGGTGAGACACCGCCTTGGCGTCCCTTTGCATCGAAGGGCCAGCTATGAGGACGAGAAGTTCCGACTCTTGTTCAGGCGGTTAGTGCGAATCCCCGGTTACTTGCGCAGCGCTTAGGCGGAGCCCTTCACCTATCCCGACGCCACCTAAAGCTCCGAGTCGCATAATTTCTTCTTTGAAGGTGAATAAGCCACAGGTTACACGTGCGGAACTCCCCTCTATTCTCTTAGCTTCGGTCGATGCTGTATTTCCCTGCGCCAATGAAGATGAGACTAAAGAAAAGTATAAGCATCTCAGCCGGGTGGGACCATTCACTGAATTGGCCAGTTGTCTTATAGACGAGCACAGTGGCGACGATGAAGTTGAACGTCATCAAGATGGTGACGGGACGAAAGCAAAAACCCAACACGATGAGCACTCCCCCAATCGTCTCCACCATGGCGGAAGAGAAGCCCCAAAAACCTGGAAAAAAGCTTATCCCGATCGAGTTGGCGGCCTTGCCGAGTTTTTCCCAATGCTGAATGCCACCCGCAAGTTTCGGCCAACCGTGGAGAACCATCATCGTGCCGATGCCCGCGCGCAAAAAGAGCAATCCAATATCGCGATATTGGGACAGCCACGTGAGAATCATGGGGAGAGTGATAGGTGACCGCGACGGACTGACAAGAGCAATCCTCAGGCAGCGGAGCAGAGAACGGGCGGCTTCATTGGGTGTCGACTCCGCGTTGACATCGTCAGCGATCTGCCTACTTTAGTGCACCTGCCGCTCCGGCGGTTCGGTTCTTCTTGGTGAACCGAAGACACCCATGCAAGGTGCCATCTTTTCCGCTCCGGCTTAATAGCCTCGGGATGATAGCCCCGTCCGGTGAGAGTCCGGGGGGGCGGAAAAGATGGCATTTCTTTGGTAGCCAATTTCCCGGTCCCAAGAAACCTTAGGTGCGCCGCTAACACTCGAGCGGCGCCGTTCCCTCCCAGGGACGACGCCGCTCCCCTCTCCCCCTAATCGCTGATTTCAACCCCGGTGATGGCGGACTCGCTCGCACAAAGAACGTCGTCCTAAATCGAACGTTCAGCGAGTGATCGTCCGCTGCCGCCACGATGCTCTCAGAAAATGACCTGATCAGCAGGTCAGCGATGATTGGCCGAATAGTGTCGCGGCCACTTTTTTTCGCGGATATTATTCAGGGAGGTCGCTCCTGCTGAGTAGCACCATTCTTTGAATGCACTTCGATCTGGAGATCAATTTCTATGGCGATCTGGGAACCTTTTCCTTACCCAAATTGCCGACAAGCTCGCCGATTCTCCGGAGGTTGCGTGAAAAGACTTCCGTCAAGGATGCCATCGAGGCCTGCGGAGTTCCGCACCCGGAAGTTGATTTGATCGTTATCAGCTCTCCCGAAGCAGAGAGCGCCAGAGCAGTTGATTTCCGTTGGCAAGTCCAAAGGTCCGCAAGGATCGATGTCTACGGGTTTCCCGCTCCGGACGAGATTCTTCCTTTGTCCCCTCGGCTTCAGCGTCGGCGTTGCGGGCGGTTTGTGGTCGATGGTCATCTCGGCGGACTCGTGCGCAACCTTCGGCTTTTGGGGGTGGATTGCTATTATCAATCTCAGGCGGAAGATCAACGCCTCCTTGAAATCATGTGCGCTGAGCATCGGGCGATCCTGACGCGAGATCGCCGTCTCCTCATGCACTCAGTTGTCAAAGATGGTTTCTGTCCACGATCCCACGACCCTGAGAAGCAGACGACCGAGGTGATCCATCGTTTTGAACTTACGATTTTGTCCGGGACGATCGCTCCGTTCACTCGATGCCTAGAATGCAATGGGATGCTCCAAACGACACGCAAGCAAGACGTGCGCAAGCGGCTCGCGGAGGAACCACGCACTCTGCAGTACTATGATCACTACCGCGTCTGTGCGGGATGCGGGCGCATCTATTGGCCAGGATCGCACTTCTCTAAGCTGACACAACGGGTTGCCAGACTTACGGCGTTCTCATCGTAAGCTCTGCTTTGATGACAGCCGACTTCCCGCCATTGGGGTGCCGGAATAAGCAGGAAGCTGCCATAGTCCGCCAGGGTCGCCGAATTAAGTTAATCGCTGGTTATTTACCTTTAAGCGTTGTTTTATTTAAATTGCCCTCGAGGGTATTTTATCTCAAACTTTCCGTGTGCGTAGAGGTGACAAGCGATCGTTGAAGGATCGAGGGGCCACGATTTACGATGTGGCGAAAGCGGCTGATGTCTCCACGGCCACGGTGTCGAACGTTTTGCGCGGCACAAGGTATGTCCGACCGGAGCTTCAAAAAAGAGTCCAGGATGCGATCGCGGCACTCGGCTACAGGCCGAATCGTACCTTCAGGGGTCTGCGCGTGCGACGCTCGCGCACCATCGGAGTAGTCGTGCCCGACATTACGGTGGGACTCTTCTATGGGATCGTGCGGCGCATCGAACAGCGGGCTGCCTTCACTGATTATCAGATCATTCTGGCTGACACTCAGGAGGACATTACTTCGGAGCGGGATCGAGTCCGCACGCTCATTCAACGTCAGATCGATGGTCTCATCGTGGTCCCCTGCCGTGATGACTCTCCTGTGCTTGAGGAGCTGCGGGAGAGAGGTATTCCCACCGTGCTCCTCGATCGTGTGGGTCGAGATATCGATTTCGACAGTGTCTCCGCCGACAACCTCGCCGCGAGCCGCGAGGGAACGCGACACCTGCTTTCCCTGGGCCATCGTCGAATCATTCTGCTGGCGAGCGATCCAAGCCTCCGCAACATTCGGGAACGCATCGAAGGCTATCACGAAGCGCTTCAGCAGGCTGGTCTCTCGGCGAACGAACAGGTCTTGGTGGTCGGACGGAATGCTACTGACACGGTGAGTCCGGCGCTCAAACCGCTGTTGCAAGAAGTTACGAGACCTTCGGCCCTTTTTGCGGTGACCCAGTCAGTGGCGATCGGCACCCTCAAGACCATCTGGGAGTCGGGACTGGAACTGCCGGCGGATATTTCGCTCCTCGCTTTCGATGATTGTGAGTGGTTTACAGCCTTGAGGCCCTTCCTCTCCACCATTCGCCAACCTGCGGAAGACTTCGCAGATCAAGCATGGTCGATGCTGATGGCGCGCTTGAACAATGATCGCTCACCAAAGTTGCACGCGGAGGTGCATTGCACCCTGGTGGTTCGCGAGTCGACGGCCCCCCGCAAAGGTCACGATGCAAACCAACCCGTCCCCGTTTTAGTCTCGCCTTAAACAAACAATCGAGACGAGGTGACGAAAGGCAAAAATCGCCGCCCCGGCGGTGAAGTTTTCTTAAGTTTACGCAATTTCTATCCGTGAAGTTAATTAGGTGTGGCGCATTGACATCAAAGGCCAACTATTGAACACTGTCTCCAGCGAGCCCGAACGAGAATTCCTGATTTTTTTTACGAACATTCGCCGGTCGAATTCGATAATTAGAGAAGTCACTCCTCCAGACGCTCGAACTCAACCCCACACTCAAGCAGAATAAAACAATGAGAATAAAATCCATCACCCTTAAATGCGCTGCCGCCGTTGCGCTTGCCCTGTTGTATTCAGGACTGAACGCTGAGGTCCGTGCCGAGGAGCCCGAGATTGCCGTTGTGGTAAAGATCGGAGGTATCCCGTGGTTTACAGCCATGGAGAAAGGCATCAAGGAAGCCGGCAAGGAACAAAATGTGAAGGCCTACATGGTTGGGCCAACCACCGCAGATCCGGCGCAGCAGGTGCGCGCGGTAGAGGATCTCATCGCCAAGAAAGTGAGCGCTATTGGGGTGGTGCCAAATGATGCGAAGGCTTTGGAGCCCGTTTTTGAACGCGCCAAGGCGGCGGGTATTCCGGTCATCACGCATGAGTCGCCGGATCAAAAAGGCAATGTCTGGGACATTGAGATGATCGACAATAAGGAGTTTGGCGAGCGGCACATGAAGGACCTCGCCAAATATATGAACGAGGAGGGCGAATACATCGTCTACGTGGGCGGCCTAACGGTCCCGTTGCACAATGCGTGGGCAGATGCGGCGATTGCGTATCAGAAGGAGCACTATCCGAAGATGAAACTTGCTGCCGACCGCTACGGTGTGGCGGAAAGCGTTGACGACAGCTACAAAACGGCGCTGGACGCCATGCTGGCGCACCCCAACTTGAAGGGAATTCTGACCTTTGGCAGCCAGGGACCAATCGGGGCGGGTCGTGCCATAAAAGAGCGCGGGAAAGCTGAGCAGATCGTCTTAGTGGGAGCATGCTCGCCGACGCAGGGAAAGAAATTGGTCAAAGACGGCATTATTAAGGTCGGCTACATCTGGAGCCCTCCTGAAGCAGGGAAGGCAATCATCACCGTCGCGAAGATGGTCCTCGACGGAAAAGAGATCACCGATGGCATGGAGATTCCTGGTCTCGGAAAGGTCACCGTGGACCCGCAGACGCGGGTGATTCGCGCAATTAAGGTGCTGGCGATCAACAAGGATACCATCGACGAGCTGGTTGCACTCGGACTTTAGGTTCCATTAATCCCTTATGTGTCGCGCCCGCTCGCGTGGGCGCGGCACAAGCGGATCTTATGATCTCCCCCTCCGCCAACTCTGAGCAGGCTGCTCAGCAAAGCGCACCCCAATTCATCGAAATGCGGGGGATTAGCAAACGCTTTGGCGGAGTCCGAGCCCTCACCGATGTCAGCTTTTCAATTCGTTCCGGCGAGATCCATTGTCTTGCTGGAGAAAACGGGTGCGGCAAGAGCACTTTGATCAAAATCCTCTCCGGCGTTCACGCTCCGGATGAAGGAGAAATCATCCTCGAGGGAAAAACGCACTCGCACTTGTCCCCGGCCGCTTCACAGCGCTTCGGGGTCCAAATCATTTATCAAGATCTTTCACTTTTCCCCAATCTTTCGGTCGCGGAAAACATCGCTTTCCGACATCATGTCGAGACACCGGCACGCCCCGTAAATCGTCAAACCATGAGGGACCAGGCTCGGGCGGTCATGGAGCGTCTGAAGATTTCGTTACCGATGGACGCCCTGGTCGGCACACTTCCCATCGCGACGCGTCAACTCGTGGCGATTTGTCGGGCGCTTGCCGCGCAGGCGCGGCTGGTGGTTATGGACGAGCCGACCGCGTCGCTCACCCACCAGGAGGTCGACGCGCTTCTCGAGACGATTCATGAGCTCAAGCGCCAGAATATCGCCACGGTGTTTGTCAGCCATAGGCTGGACGAAGTGATGACCATTGCCGAGAGGGTCACCGTCCTTCGCGACGGCCGCAACCTTGGGACGTATTGGGTTCGGGATCTTGACCGCCGCCGCTTAGGTGAACTTATTACCGGTCACGTCTTCGAAACCAGCGTCAAGGCCTCCTTCTCGAGCGATGCCCCTCCCATGTTGGAGGCGCGCGGGCTAACGTGCACCGGCCAATACGCGGACATCAATCTCGCAGTGCGACCGGGCGAAATCCTGGGGCTCACTGGCAGATTGGGGTCGGGCCGAACCGAGCTGGCGCTCTCGCTTTTTGGAATGAATCCGCCCGACTCGGGAGAGGTCTACCTCAATGGAAAACGAGTGCATCTTCGCAGCAATCGCGACGCGATCCGCCACGGGATCGCCTATGTTTCGGAGGATCGGCTTTCGCTAGGATTGGTTATGCCGCAAACGATCGCCGACAATACCGTCATTTCCGTGTTGGATCGATTGACCGGACGATTAGGCCTCATCGACGGCGGTCGGCGCTCCCGGACCATCAACCGATGGATCTTCAAGGAGCTGCGGGTGAAGACCAACACGGCTGACCGGCCCGTCCAGCAGCTTTCCGGAGGGAATCAGCAGAGGGTCGTGCTGGCAAAATGGTTGGCCACCAATCCGCGCGTCCTCATTTTGGATTCCCCGACGGTAGGCGTTGACATCGGCGCCAAGGCCGGAATTTTTCAAGTGGTAGACACTCTTGCGGCGCGGGGTCTGGCGATCCTGCTCATCTCGGACGAGGTCGAAGAAGTCTTGCACCAAAGTCATCGTATCATGGTCATGCGAGAGGGTCGGATCTCCGCGACCTACGATCCTCATCAGGTCAGTGAACACGAGCTGAGGGAAGCTATTCATGCCTAGCACTAGTCCGTCTTTGCAGGCGGCATTCCGCCGTCATGAAGTCCAAATCGCGGGCATCATCATCCTTTTGGCTGCCTTCTTCTCTGCCTTGTCTCCAGGATTTTTCTCCGCCAACAACCTGATCACTTTGTTAGAAAGCTACTCTGTGATGGCGATCATGGCGGCGGGCCTCCTGGTTGTGCTCATAGCTGGAGGGATCGATATCTCCTTCGCCGCCATCGCGGCGGTGACCCAATATCTCGTGGCGACGATTCTCGTGCAGATGGGTGGCAATTGGGTAGTGGCCTTTGCCTTATCCGCCGTTTTCGGCGCTTTGCTCGGCGTAGTGAATGCTCTTCTGATTCATTACCTTCAAGCTCTCTCGGTCATCGTCACCATTTCAACGATGACGTTTTACTTTGCGGTGCTGATGTTCCTGACGGACGGCGTCTCGATTTACGACTTGCCTGACTGGTTTACCGAGACGATTGCGCCTTTGGGAATCCCGTTCCCGGTCCTCGTGGCTGCCATCGTTCTCATCATCACTTCCATCTTGCTGAATCGGCTTTCGATTGGTCGTCAAATCTACGGTCTGGGAGGAAATCCCGAAGGCGCCAAGCGCATGGGATGTAATCTCGTGGGCTTGCAGTGCTTCGTCTACGGCTACTCGGGATTGACGGCTGGCATTGCCGGACTGGTGCAGGCTCACCGGGTGGAAGAGGTTGTTCCGAATGCACTCATTGGCCGCGAGCTCGATGTCCTCGCTGCCGTCGTGCTTGGCGGTGCCAGTCTCCAGGGGGGAATCGGCACTGTGACGGGAACGATATTGGGTATCGTCTTGCTGGCGATCGTCCAGAACGGGCTAACTTTGCTCGGGGTATCTTCCTATTCATTTGGATTTGTCACCGGCATCATCATTCTCATTAGCGTAAGCGCGACCGCGATTGCGGCGAAGCGCCAGCAAAAAAGGACTGTCGGCAATGTCGTCTAACGCCGCTACCACCCCTTCCTCCCCCGTGCCATCACGAACTTCGTTGGTGGACTTGCTCGGGCGGGATCCCACCGTGACCATGCTCACTGGGCTCCTCTTGATCGCAGGCATCGTGTTTAGCTCTCTTGCCCCTGCGCGCTTTCTTTCAGGTGACTCCCTTCGGGCGATTGCTTTCCAAATGCCTGAACTCGGTATTCTCGCGCTCGCCATGATGATACCGCTGATGAGCGGAGGGTTGAACCTTGCGATCATTGCCACGGCAAATCTTTCTGCGCTGGTGATGGCCGCTATCATGACGAAGATGCTTGGGCCTGACAGTCCGGCATATCTTACGGCGAGTGTAATCGCGCTGGCGTTCGCCGCGGGATTGCTGACCTCTTTGCTCGTGGGACTGATTACCGGACTGATCGTCGCTTTTCTCGGCGTTCATCCCATTCTGGTCACGCTCGGCACCATGACGGCGGTCAAAGGGGTTGCGGTGCTCGCAACCAGCGGCGGCGTCATCGGTGGGTTCCCGCCGGCGATCCTTTTCCTGGGCAACGGCACACTCTTTGGGATTCCTGTTGCCATGATTATCTTTATCATCTGCGCCATCATCGTAGCGGTGATAATGAATCACGCGCCGTTTGGCGTCTCCGTACGCATGATCGGTTCGAATGAACGGGCCACGCGCTACTCGGGGGTCCCCACTGAGTGGATGCTGGTCGGAGTCTACGTCGTCTCGAGCGTTCTTTGCTGGGTGGCAGCAATGGTGATGATGGCCCGTTTCAACTCCGCGCGCGCAGGCTACGCGGAATCTTATCTGCTCATAACCATCCTCGCGGCCGTCTTGGGAGGTGTCGATCCCAACGGGGGCTTCGGAAAGGTTCTCGGCTTGGTTCTCTCGCTCGTTCTTCTCCAGGTGATCTCAACCGGTTTCAACCTGCTCGGCCTGAGCCCGCATCTAACGCAGGCTATCTGGGGTGCCACGATGATCCTGGCGATCGCGCTCGCGCTCGTGCGCGACCGCTGGATGGCACACCTTTGGCTGAAACGCACGTAGCTTACCGGCGACCAGCGGGCAGAATGACAATTCTCGCCTTTCACCGATGGGACGGAAACAACTGGCTAGCCGAGCTCCTGCGCACCTGTGCATCGTTGGCGGCCTCGGTGTTAGGGGACGCTAATTCGCTCGGAGAGAGTGACGACAATGCCCTAAGCGTTCGCTAATATAGTATGGATATCCAAGCGATAGACCACAACGGCCCAGTGGCGCGGCAAAAGCGTGCGTATCCGGTGCCCTCCTGGGAGAAGACCTTACGATGACTCATCTCAGGAACATCGGCGACACCTTGCAGTCGGCACCCGGTGACTCATAGCTAACGAGATTACAACCCGCGTGTTTCAGATTCTCGAAAAGCAGGCCCGGACGGAGGAACTTGCATGAGAGCATTACTCGGCATCGATTTGGGAACATCGAGTGTCAAAGTGGTGGTGTCCTCAATGGAGGGCGCCATCGAAGGTCTCGGCACCGCCGAATATCCCATTCTCACGCCCCAGCCGAACTATGCAGAACAGAATGCGACGGATTGGTGGAACGCGACGGTCACTGCGGTTCGCCAAGCATTACTCCAGGCACCCACCGGCGAAATCCTGGCAATCGGATTCTCAGGCCAAATGCACGGTTTTGTGCCGATGGGCACTGACCGCCAACCGCAGCGGCCGGCGATCATCTGGGCCGACCAGCGCAGCGCGACATTGTTGCCCGAGATTCAGGAAAGAATAGGAACGGAGCTGCTGGCCACTACTTGTGGCACGGCGCCCGCAGCCGGCTTCATGATTTCAACCCTGGCTTGGCTACAGAAACACGAACCTAAGTCCCTTGACAACACTGCGACTCTGCTCATGCCGAAGGACTATGTGCGGTTCAGGCTCACCGACGTGCTTTGCACCGACCAAAGCGATGCCGCCGCGACCGGAATCTTCAACGTTGCAGCCCGTGTTTGGGCCGACGAAGTGATCGAGCGCCTCGCGTTTCCCAGATCGATCTTTCCCCAAGTACATCCTTCAGCCAAAAGTCGTGGGCACTCTCTGCCAGGTCGCCGCAGACGAACTGGGGTTGCCCGCCGGCATTCCCGTCGCCGCCGGATGCGCCGACCAACCGGCGCAAGCGGTGGGTAATGGATTGATCGATCCGCCGCAAGGTTCGGTAACAATAGGAACCGGCGGTCAGGTTTTCGCGCCGCTGGCGACGCCGCTTTTCGATTCGCAACTCCGCCTGCATACCTTCTGCCACGCGCCGGAGGAACGCTGGTATTTGCTCGGCGCGATGCTCTCGGCGGGCATGGCGTTACGCTGGTTACGGCAAACCCTCGGTGCCAACAAATGGTCCTACGCGGAATTGGACAGAATGGCGGCCGAAGTTGAACCCGGCGCGGAAGGCTTGGTCTTTCTGCCGTACCTTGTCGGTGAGAGGTCGCCGCTCATGGATGCACGAGCAAAAGGCGCCTTCATCGGGCTAACGCTGCGCCATGGACCAGGTCATATGGTCCGAGCCCTCCTCGAGGGCGTGGCATTCGCCTTGCGACAGATCGTCGACGTGATGGTGGAATGCGGTGCTCCCTTGGACAGGCTCATCGCCTCGGGCAATGGACTCGCCAGTCCGCTCTGGCGCCAGATTCTAGCTGATGTCCTCAATCGTCCGCTCTGCCAAGGCCGCGACAAGCATGGCGCGGAACGCGCCGGCGTCGGGGCCGGCCTGGTCGCTGCGATAGCCATCGGTGCCATCAAGGGATACAGCGAAGCCCGAACGCTCGCTCCTAAGTTTGACGCTCTGACCACACCTGATCCCGGGGGCGCCGAGACATACGAGCTCCTTTACCAGCGGTTCTCTGATACCTATCCCCGACTTAAGAGCTGGTTTTAGTTAGCGAGCCGCCGTTGCGGGTCCATTCTAAGCCATGCTTAGTCTGATCCTCAGGCGTGCCACCGAAAACAAGCGACTGCGGCTAAATTATGTGAGCATCACAGTGCCGTCACTTTGTATATGCCAAACGGCAGTTTTATCAATTGCTGAATCTAACCACGCGACTTATAAGTTCCGAATCTAACCGAACACCAGCAGACAACCTCAAAGCACAAAACACGAGCTGTAGAAGGCAATATCCTCCAGAAACGATCTCTCGAAAGTCCACGAATCCTCTCTCTTTCTCCGCCTAACGTTGTCGGACAGGGACGTTGATTGCGAGCAACAAAAAGCATATGTTTTAATGCAAACGACCTCACCACTCCTTCAGCTCCGCGAGATTACCAAGTCGTTCCAAGCCGTTCGCGCATTGAGGGGCGTTTCTTTTGATCTTCACCGAGGCGAAGTGCATGCCCTGCTGGGCGAAAACGGCGCCGGCAAGTCGACGCTTATCAAAGTCATCACCGGAGCTCATCAGCCCGATTCGGGCAGTATCGAGATTGAGGGAAAACCCGTTCCGCGGCTGGATCCCGCCACCTCCAGAGCAATGGGGATTGCCGCGATTTACCAGCAGCCAGCTCTGTTCCCTGACTTGAGTGTGGCAGAGAACATTGCCCTCGGTCTGGAAACTCCCTCGGCTGCGAGTCGCATACAGTGGAACGCGCGACGGAGCCAGGCCCAGCAGTTTCTCAAGCGAATTGGTGCAGAGATTGACCCCGATACCGAGGTTCGGAACCTCTCCATGCCGGAGCAACAGTTGGTGGAGATCGCTCGCTCGCTCGGAGCCGGAGCACGAATCCTCATCATGGATGAACCAACAGCTTCTCTTACGCAAAAGGAAGTGCACCTGCTTTATTCGGTAGTGCGCGACCTCCGAGCTCACGGCGTGGGTGTGATCTACATCTCGCACCGGATGGAAGAGATCTTTGCTTTGGCCGATCGAGTAACGGTTCTGCGCGACGGCGAAAGCATTGCGACTCGAGATACCATGGGAATGGACGAGTCCACTCTGATCAAGCTCATGGTCGGACGAGAGGTCTCTACCCTTTATCCTCCCTCCGAAGCTTCGGCTGCCGACGTTGCGCTTTCGTTGCGTGGAATCGGCTGCCAAGAATCCGGCGTTCATGATGTTAATCTCGATCTGCGCGCCGGTGAAGTTGTGGGTTTTGCCGGAATAGTCGGTGCGGGCCGGACGGAGTTGGCCCGTGTCCTTTTCGGCATAACCCCGGCGGACACAGGAACGATCTCGCTGGCGGGAAAGAGCATATCGATTCACTCCCCGGGAGAGGCGGTCGAACATGGAATTGGCTACGTCCCCGAGGACCGGCGACGACACGGTGTCATTTTGGAGATGCCCGTCGCCGCAAACATGACCATGAGCATTCACCCCACATTCTTTCCAGGAAGCTGGTTGCGCTTCGGTGCGGAACGGAATCTCGCGAACAGCTATATCCGCGATCTTGGCGTGAAGACACCATCGTCCCAGGCCCTCGGAGGTGCGCTCTCCGGTGGGAACCAGCAAAAGGTCTCGCTCGCTCGATGGCTCGCCACGAAGCCCAAGGTGCTCATTCTTGATGAGCCTACCCAGGGCGTGGATGTCGGAGCGAAGTCGGAAATCCATAAGATTATCCGACGCCTAACTAAGGAGGGGCTGGCGGTGATGATGATTTCATCGGACCTCACTGAGGTCTTAGGCATGAGTGACCGCATCGCCGTGATGCATGGCGGAACCATAGTCCGAGAGTTCGTAGCATCCGAGGCCAATGCTCATGACGTCATGGTTGCGGCACTCGGCCAAGCCGGGGGTAATGGCAAAAGCAGTTCTCCCGCCAAATGAACCGGATGATGAGGAGCGGGAATTCGCAATATCTTAGGAGGTGCCTCCAATGAAACGTTACTTTCGCGAATGGTCGGTTTTCTTTGCGTTTGTCGCTGTCCTGTTGTTACTGGCGCTCCGGGCTCCAGAATTTTTTCAACCTTCGCAGCTTCTGTCCATGCTCTGCGATGCGGTCCCGGTCTTGATAACCGCGTGCGGCATGGCCCTCGTAATTATTTGTCGACAGATTGATATTTCCATCGGCTCACAATTCGCCCTTTGCAGCGTTTTTGCCGGCCTTGCGGCCAGTAATGGGTGGCCGATGCCCATGGTGGCAATTGTTGCCATTGTTTGCGGAGTAATCATGGGTGCGTTCAACGGCGCCTTGGTGGCGTTTCTAGGGATTCCCTCCATTGTGGTGACACTCGCAACGATGGTGACTTGGCGTGAAGCACTGCGCTGGTGGCGCGAGGGCGAGTTTGTGAGCAATCTTCCTGATAGCTTCCAGTGGTTTGGCCTTGGTCAGCTCCCGGGACAATTGACCATTATTAGCATTGCCCTCCTTCTTTTCCTCTTTCTCGCGTTCGCCCTAAAGCACATTTCAGCGGGCCGCTTTGTGTATGCGGTGGGTTCCGACAAGGAGGCGGCCAGGCTCGCAGGCATCCACCCTCAGAAGGTCACCTTCGTTGTATTCGTTCTTATGGGTGCGCTCACGGGACTCGCGGCGCTGCTTACTGCGGTGCGGTTTCCGGACGTGGATCCCAAGGCCGGTCAAGGCTTGGAACTCAAGGCCATTGCCGCGGCCGTGGTTGGGGGAGTAGCCATATCAGGCGGGCGGGGATACCTATGGGGCGTCGCTGCCGGTGTTCTTCTTCTTTCATCCATTGCCCCTGCCCTGGTCTTCCTCCATCTGCAGCCACAATGGGAGAAAGCTTTGCAGGGTTTGATCATCCTCCTCGCCGTCGCTGCGGACGGTTGGCGCTCCATCCGCAAGAAACATTAGTCGTTCAGATCATTCCATGACGAATCATTCAACAACAGACTGGAAGGCGTTCTTGTTCCGCTTCGAGACACTGCTCGTTGCGGTGCTCCTGGCAGAGATCTTTATCTTCTCTCAGATCGCCCAGAACTTTGCGACCACCGGCAACGCGCTTGAAATTACGCGTTTGAGCGTCGAGCTAGGATTGCTTGCATTGGTGATGACGCCGATCATCCTGACCGGGGGAATCGACCTTTCCGTTGGATCGCTTCTTGGACTCTGCGCCATCTCCTTCGGAAAGCTTTGGCGCGATGCCGGGCTGCCCCCCGCACTCGCTGCGCTTTGCACGCTGCTCATCGGAGCCGCCGCCGGAGGATTGAATGCAGCCTTGATTACGCGGTTGAAACTGCCGCCGCTCATCGTGACGTTGGGATCCTTTTCGCTCTTTCGCGGGCTCGCGGAGGCGATCACTCGGGGCGTCGACAACTTCACCGGTTTTCCAGCATCGTTCCTCTTTCTCGGCCAAGGGTATTTCTTTGGCGTGATCCCCGCTCAGTTGCCGATTCTCGTTGTCGCCGCAATTGGGATTTGGCTCCTTGTTCATCGGACCACCTTTGGGCGTTCATTTCGCGCGATCGGGTTTTCACCGGACGGAACCCGCTATGCGGGTATTCCCGTCGAAAGGCGTGTTGCGCTCGTCTACGTTTTGTCGGGCCTCTTGTCCGCCCTGGCCGCGCTGATCTACGTGGCGCGCGTCGGACAGGCCAAGGCGGACGCCGGGACGGGCTATGAACTTCTCGCCATCACCGCTGTCGTGCTTGGCGGAACCTCAATTTTTGGAGGCATCGGGACAGTCCACGGCAGTCTTTTGGGCCTGGCAGTCCTTGCTGTCCTGAAAAACGGTCTCACTCTTGCCGACATGCCCAGCGAACTGGCCGGCATTCTCACTGGCATCCTGCTGCTTAGCGTCCTCGCCGGCGAGGCACTCACGAAGACTCTTTCGCGCTTGCGGAAACCGCCGCAAACAAAGTCGATAGTTCCACCCTCCCAACCCAAACCACTAACATAAACAGAACCTAAGTCATCCGATAATCTATATGATTAGCAGATACAAAAACACCTAACCCCAATCCTCATGAAAAAGCTCCTCACAGCTCTCTTATCACTACCGTTTGTGTTCGGTGCCTTCGAAAAAGGCAACGCCGCTGACAAACCCCTGACCATTGCCATGATGCCAAAAAGCAAAGGCAATGCCTACTTCATCTCCTGCCGCAAAGGTGCGGAACAGGCCGCCAAGGAACTTGGCGTAAAATTGCTCTGGGACGGTCCGACCGAACCGGATCCGGCAAGACAGAACGAGATCGTCGAGACGTGGATCACACGTGGTGTCGACGTCATTGCCGTCTCGGTCGAGAATCGGGAGGGTCTCTCTACAGCCCTTCGAAAAGCGAAGGAGAAAGGCATCAAGATCATCACGTGGGATGCGGATGCCGAAGCGGATGCCCGTGACTTCTTGATCAATCAAGCCACTCCGGAAGGCATCGGCTACACGCTGATGGATGAGGCCGCCAAGGCGCTCGGCGACAAGGGCGAGTTTGCGATTATCACCTCCTCGCTCACGGCGGCAAATCAGAACGAGTGGATCAAATACATCAAACAACGTTTGGAAGAGAAGTATCCCGACATCAAGCTGGCGGCTCTGCGCCCTTGCGACGACTTGAAAGATAAGGCATTCAGTGAGGCGACCGCGATCCTCAACTCGAACCCCAACGTGAAAGCCCTGATGGCCGTTTGCTCGCCAGCCGTGCCCGGGGCTGCGGAGGCCGTCAAGCAAAGCGGCCGCAAGGACGTGAAAGTCGTTGGCCTTGGCCTTCCTAACGAGAACAAACGCTACGTGCACGATGGCATCACTACCGGTGTCATCCTATGGAATACCGAAGATCTTGGCTACCTGACGGTCTACGCCGCGAAGGCCCTCGCGGACGGCACGCTCAAGCCCGGGTCAACCACGCTGGAAGCGGGACGCCTCGGATCCCTCGAAGTGAAGGGTGACAACGTCCTCCTCGGAAAGCCGTTTACTTTCGTCAAGGAGAACATCGATCAATTCAACTTCTAATTAGATTTCCAGGATATCCGGGAGCGGCAGCGACAAGTGCCGCTCTCGGACAACTGGAACACACCGGAGGCATCCAGAAGACATGAGCAAAGAACACTACACCTGGGCAAGCGAGGCATATGCGACTTGGGGGGTCGACACTGAAGCCGCCTTGAAGAGGCTGGCAGCGGTTCCGATTTCTCTCCACTGCTGGCAAGGCGATGACGTTGGCGGCTTTGAATCCGGCGGCGGAGCTCTCAGCGGAGGCGGCATTCAAGCGACCGGCAACTATCCCGGCAAAGCTCGCTCGTTGCAAGAGTTGCGGCAGGACCTGGACAAAGCCCTTTCGCTCATTCCCGGCAGGCACCGGCTGAACCTTCACGCCTTGTATGCCGACTTCGGCGGAGCGAAACCCGTCCCGCGCAATGAGCTGACGCCCGCCCATTTTCAAAGCTGGATCAACTGGTGCAAGGAGCGCGGCCTGGGAATCGATTTCAACCCGAGTTTCTTTTCTCACCCACTGGCCAACGATGGATTTACCCTTTCAAGTTCCGACCCGGCGGTGCGATCCTTCTGGATCGAGCACGGGAAAGTGTGCCGCCGCATCGCCGCCGAGATGGGGAAACAAGCTGGCTCGCCGGCCGTAACGAACTTCTGGATTCCCGATGGATACAAGGATACGCCAATTGATCGGCAAGCTCCGCGCGACCGATTGGAAGCGGCCTTGGATGAGATCTTCGCCGAGCCGATTGATCCCAAGCACAACCTGGACGCCGTCGAGTGCAAGCTCTTTGGAATCGGGAGCGAGAGTTACGTCGTGGGATCGCACGAATTCTATCTCGGCTACGCAATCAAGAATCAAAAGCTCTATTGCCTTGATGCCGGACATTTTCATCCAACCGAGTTATTGGCGGACAAGATTTCGTCGGTCTTGAGATGGGTGCCAGCTCTCCTCCTGCACGTCAGTCGCGGAGTGAGGTGGGATAGCGATCACGTCGTCTCGCTCGACGACCCGACGAAGGCGATCATGGAAGAACTCGTCCGCGGCGATTTCCTTGCGCGTACCTCGATCGGGTTGGACTTTTTCGATGCGAGCATAAACCGCATCGCCGCCTGGGTGATTGGGACTCGAAATGCCATTAAGGCCCTTCTTCTCGCGCTGCTCGAGCCTATCTCCAAATTGCGCAAACTGGAAAACGACGGTGACTACACGCAGCGGCTCGCACTCTTGGAAGAGATCAAGACGCTTCCTTTCGGTGCGATCTGGGATGAACATTGTCGCCGCCAGAACGTCCCGACCGGTGCAGACTGGATCCAGGATGTTAAGTCCTATGAAGCTTCGGTTCTCTCCAAGCGGTCTTGAGGGTTATGAAACGCAAGGCCTTCGTAATGTCGGTAAACACAGGGATGGAGGGAGAATACGAACGACGGCATTCCCCCATCTGGCCTGAGCTGGAGAGTGTGCTGAGAAGACATGGGGTGCTTAGCTACTCGATTTTTCTCGACCCGGAAACGCGTCAGCTTTTCGGCTATGCAGAGGTCGACGATGAAGAAAGCTGGTCAGCGATCGCCAATAGTTCCGTCTGTAAGAAATGGTGGGCATATATGAAAGAAATCATGCCATCCAATCCCGACAACAGCCCGATTTCGCACGAACTCAAGGAGGTCTTTCATATCGACTCGCTCCATGAACAGAAGAGCTAATAGGCTCACTGCCTGGAAAACACCTCGACATTGACAATGCCCTTTTCGCGCCTGCATTCCTGTGATCAAATGAACAACCCCTGGGGTCCTTCTCCTTTGATTCCAACGAAGTGAATCCAACTCACTACATTGCCTGCGATCTCGGCGCAGAGAGCGGTCGCGTAATGCTAGCGCGTCTTGAAGATGGCCAGCTAGGTCTTGAGGAGATTCATCGTTTCCCCAGTGCAGTCGTTCGCGTTTTCGGCTCACTGCGTTGGGATGTGTTGCGTGTCTACGAGGAGCTGAAGATCGGTTTGCGCGGAGTTGCGAAGCGAAATATTCCGATCCTCGGGATCAGTGTTGACTCATGGGGTGTCGACTATGTGCTGGTCAATTCTGTGCATCCCATGATTTCGCCGCCCTTTCACTATCGTGATAACCGCACGGCAGCGACCTACGAGAGGGTGCGAGAACGAATCGGCGCGAAACTAATCTTTGAGGAAACAGGCATTCAATTCATGCCCATCAATACAATCTATCACCTGGCCTCGGACCTCGAAAAAAGTCGAGCTATCCTCGAGGCAGCAGATTGTTTCCTCACGATCGGCGACTATTTTAACTATCTTTTTTCCGGTGCGGCCTGCGTGGATGAAAGTCTGGCCAGCACCACGCAACTCTACAATCCCCGGACGCGTTCATGGTCGGAGCGTCTCATCGAAGACTGTGGCTTTCCGCGGAAAATATTCCCCAAAGTCGTTCGACCAGGCACCGTTCTGGGACCATTGTTGCCGGACATCTGCAGCGAGACTGGACTGACTGATGTTCAAGTCATCGCCACTTGTTCGCACGACACAGGTGAGGCCGTCGCTGCGGTTCCGGCCCAGGGCAATGACTGGGCATATCTCTCTTCCGGAACGTGGTCGCTGATAGGTGTGGAGCTCCCGGAACCTCTCATCAACGAAACAGTGCGCGCACACAATTTCACGAACGAGTCCGGCTACGGAGGAACGACGCGATTTCTCAAAAACATCGTCGGTCTATGGATTCTCCAAGAATCGCGGCGGGTCTGGGCCAAGCAAGGCATTGAGCTGGACTATGCGAGCCTCACCGCGCAGGCCAACGATGCCGAGCCATTCCGCTCGTTGATAAATCCCAATGCGGCGCGCTTTGCGAAATCGGGCGATATGCCAGCGCTCATCGAGGCCTATTGCCGAGAGACCGGGCAGCCAACGCCGAAAACTCGTAGTCAGTTCGCCCGCTGTATCCTGGAAAGCCTGGCGCTCTCCTATCGCGCGGCGCTCGATGAAATTGAAGGATTGATCGGACGCACGATCACTCGACTGCACATTGTCGGCGGCGGCAGCCAGAGCGCACTCCTGAACCAATTCGCCGCCAATGCCACGCGTCGCGAGGTGATCGCGGGCCCGGTGGAGGCAACCGCCGCCGGAAACGTCCTCATCCAAGCAATTGCACTTGGACAGGTCGAATCGCTTCCTGGCTTGCGGCGGATCGTCAGCAATTCTTTTCCTCTCAGGACCTTCAAGCCCGTTGATGTCGAAGACTGGCAAGACGCTTACAATCGCTTTGCACAACTTGAACTTGCAACTTAATCATGACCTATAAATTCGTAAACTATCTTTGGGACGACGCCGTCGCGTCCAAACTCGATCCCGTTGGCCGGTTGGTCTATCGCTCAAATCTGCTGGGCAGCGATCAACGCGTCACCAATACGGGCGGCGGCAATACCTCCTCGAAGATCATGGAAAAGGATCCGCTGACCGGCGAAGAGGTGGAAGTTCTTTGGGTCAAAGGATCGGGAGGCGATCTGCGCACCTCCAAACGCGAAAACTTTTCCTCGCTTTACCAACAGAAGCTTCTTGACCTGCAAAAGCTCTATGCCAAACGCCAGGACAAGGGGCTCAAGTCGCAGGCCGAGGACGAGATGGTCGCCATGTATTTCCATGCGACGTTTAACCTCAACCCGCGCGCGAGTTCGATCGATACTCCCCTGCACAGCTTTATCCCCGCGAAGTTCGTCGATCATATGCATCCGAATGCCATCATCTCCGTTGCGGCAAGCCGGCGCTGCGAGGAGCTCACCAAGGAAATCTTCGGTCCCGAGATGGCCTATGTTCCCTGGATGCGACCTGGATTTGAGCTCGGTCTGGCCATGCAGGAAATCGTTCAGAAAAATCCTGCCGTGCGAGCAATAATGATGGGGCAGCACGGATTCATCTCCTGGGATGACGATGACAAGTTCTGCTACGAAGAGACCCTCCGCTTCATCGAGAAGGCATCGCAGTATATCGAGGACAAGTATCAAGCAAAGGGCGGGGACGCCAAGGCCTTCGGTGGACCGAAGTACCAATCGCTTGGCGAAAATGAGCGAGGCGCCACGCTCGCTCGCATCCTTCCCTGGTTGCGCGGCCAGGTCTCGCAGCAAAAGCGCTTCATCGGCACGATTCAGGATGACGAAAAAATACTGCGCTACGTAAATTCGAACGACGCGCCGCGCTTATCCGAATTGGGAACAAGCTGCCCGGATCATTTTCTGCGCACCAAGATCAAGCCTCTCTACGTGGATTGGAACCCCCAGTCAGAAGATGCGGCTGCCTTGAAACATAAGCTTGCTGACGGCCTCGTGAAGTACCGCCAAGACTACGCGGACTATTACGAAAGGTGTCAGCACGCGAATTCCCCTGCCATACGCGATGCGAATCCGACGGTCATCCTGATTCCCGGCCTCGGCATGATCGCTTGGGGCAAGGACAAGTCCGAATCGCGTGTGACTGCGGAGTTTTACAACTGCGCCGTCGAAGTCATGCGCGGGGCGGAGGCCATCGATGAATACATTGCCCTGCCGCAGCAGGAGGCTTTCGATATCGAATATTGGCTGCTGGAGGAAGCCAAACTCCAGCGAATGCCCGCGGAAAAGGAACTCGCCCGCCAAGTGATAGTCGTGGTGGGTGCCGGCAGCGGCATCGGCAAGGAAACCGCGCATCGACTCGTCAAGGATGGCGGTCACATCGTCAGCGTTGACTTGAACAAGGAAGCCGCCGAGGCAACCGCTAAAGAGATCGAAAGCAAGTACGGGACTGGCATCGGCGTAGCGGGGACAGGGCTCTCCGGCTGCGGACCGGCAGTGGGGCTCTCAGCGAACATTACCGATCGCAAATCGATACGAGAGATGCTCGATCAGGTTGCGCTCGCCTACGGAGGGTTTGATTCCATCTGCGTCACCGCCGGTATTTTCGTGCCGAGCGATACTACCGGACACATCCCCGACGAGAAGTGGGCGGTCACGTTCAATATCAACGTCACCGGAAGCTACCTCGTCGGCAACGAGGCCGCCAAGACCTGGAAGGAACAAGGCCTGCGCGGCAAGCTCGTCCTCACCAGTAGCGCGAATGCCGCCGTTGCCAAAAAAGGCAGCGTCGCCTACGACACTTCGAAGGCAGCCGCGAACCACCTGGTGCGCGAGTTGGCTATTGAGCTTGCGCCGTTGGTGCGTGTCAATGGCGTCGCACCGGCGACGGTCGTCAAGGGCAGTGCCATGTTCCCGCGTGATCGCGTTATCGGCTCCCTTGCCAAGTACGAGATCCCTTACACGGACGACGAGGAGACCGAGTCTCTCGTGAACAAGCTTGCTCAGTTCTATGCAGATCGGACGCTCACCCGTTCGCCGATCACCCCGGCAGATCAAGCGGAAGCGTACTTCCTGCTCGTCAGTGATCGGTTGAGTAAAACAACCGGTCAGATCGTCACCGTCGACGGAGGATTGCACGAGGCATTTCTCCGTTAGCTAAAACTAAGCCAGAGTTCTTCCGTGAGTTACGCGACCCATGTTGAAAATCCGGACGTCGTTCTGATTGGAAGCGGAATTATGTCCGCCAACCTTGGAGCGATGGTCAGACGTTTGGAACCTCGAACCAAAATTCAGGTCTATGAAGTTACGGAAGGCCTGTCGCAGGAGAGTTCTGATGGCTGGAACAATGCCGGAACTGGACACGCTGGAATTTGCGAGCTGAGCTACACACCGTATCGCGGAGCCGACGGCAGCGTGGATGTCACCAAAGCGATCGAGATCTTTGAACAGTTTGAATATTCGAAGCAATTCTGGAGCTATGCGGTCGCGGAAGGAATAGCCGAGAACCCCAAGGAATTCATCATTCCTGTGCCACATCTCAGTTTCGTCCACGGCCAGGAGCAGGTCGATTTTCTGAAAGCTCGCCATTCCGCCATGTCCGCCCATCACTTCTTTAAGGAGATGGAATACGCCACCGATCGCGAGACCATCGCCTCGTGGGCTCCCCTCCTTCTTGAAGGTCGCGCCAATGTTCCCATTGCTGCGACGAAAATGGATAGCGGCACCGACGTGAACTTCGGCAATATTTCGCGCAAGCTTCTCGATTGGCTTTTCCGGCAGGAAGGTTGCGGCATCGCGTGCAATCACCGAGTTGTCGGGCTCGAGCAAACCACCTCAGAATGGAACGTCACGATCAAGGATCTTTCCACGGGCCAACTCCGCAAAAATCGAGCGAAATTCGTGTTTGTCGGCGCGGGAGGCGGAAGCCTGAGGCTTCTGCAAAAGTCAGGAATCCCTGAGAGCAAAGGCTTGGGCGGTTTTCCCATCGGAGGGCAATGGCTCGTCTGTGAGAATCCCGACATCGTTAGCAAGCATCAAGCCAAGGTGTATGGCCAAGCCCTCGCAGCCGCTCCAACTATGGCTGTTCCACACTTGGATACACGCCTTTTGGATGGTCGTAAGGCGCTTCTCTTCGGACCATTCGCGTCGTGGACGACAAAGTTTCTCCACAAAAAAGGAAGCCCGGCCGACCTATTTCTCTCGGTGAAGCCGGACAATATTCTCACTTTGATCAAGATCGGGCTCCACAATCTCGATCTCGTCAAATATCTCGTGCAGCAGGGCACCCAGAGCATGGCCGATCGGTTGGAAGTGCTTCGCGTGTTTTATCCCGCCGCCAAAGCTGCAGATTGGAAGCTGATCGACGCAGGTATCCGGGTCCAAGCCATCAAGAAGACCCATGGTGAAGCAGGCATCGTGCACTACGGAACGGAAGTAATTACCAACGGGAACCGCACCATTTCCGCCCTGCTCGGTGCCTCGCCCGGAGCATCGGTTTCAGTTCACATTGTCCTGGAAGTCATCCGGACCTGTCTGCCAGAGCTCCTGAACACCGACGAGGGAAGAGCGCGAATGAAAGCGATGATTCCGAATTACGATGAGGATCTCAAGCTGCCGCAAAATGCCGACCATTATCGGCAGATGAGTCGAAAGGCGGAAGCAATCCTCCAGCTGGATAGACCGAGCTAACGCCAGTTTTGGCGAGGTCCAGACGAGAGGCCCACCCGTTAAGCGGTGTCGCCAACACACCGTTCGCTGGCTTGAGATTTAAGAGGAAAGCTTGACCTTGCGATTTGTCGGGCAAAGCGGAAAATCAACCATGCCGATCGCACACAAACGCTTGGGCAAACACGGAGTTCTGGTGAGCAATCTCTGCCTGGGTACGATGAATTTTGGCTGGCATACGTCGGAGCAGGAAAGCTTCCGCATCATGGATCGAGCGTTGGAGCTCGGAATTAACTTTTTCGACACGGCGGATGTCTATGGCTGGGGTGGAGAGCGGGGCGATACTGAGGAAATTATTGGCCGCTGGTTCGCACAAGGCGGCGGCCGGCGAGATGCAGTCGTCCTCGCCACGAAAGTGTTTGGAGCGGTCAAACGCAAGATAACCCTGACCGAGCCGAACACCTTTACTCGTGGGCTGTCGGCATACAAAATTCGCAAACACTGCGACGCTAGTTTGCGGCGCCTTCAGACGGATCATATCGATCTATACCAGATGCATCACGTCGATCGTGACTGTCCTTGGGATGAGATTTGGCAGGCTTTTGCGCAGCTGGGAAATCAAGGGAAAGTTGCTTACGTGGGTTCAAGCAACTTTGCCGGCTGGGACATTGCCACTGCCTGCCAGGAGGCGGCCAGACGTGGCCTGACGGGTTTGAGCAGCGAGCAAAGCATCTACCATTTGAATAACCGTATCGTTGAACTCGAGGTGATCCCCGCCTGCCGATATTACGGCCTGGGGCTGATTCCCTGGAGCCCTCTCGGCGGCGGGCTTCTCGGTGGGGTCCTTGAAAAACTGCAAAGCGGTCGACGCGCAGATGACGAAAGGCGGAAGGAGATCGACGAGCATCGCCCAAAGTTGGAAAGATATGAAGCCTTGTGCAAACGGCTCGGGGAACCTCCTGCCGCCGTAGCGCTGGCGTGGCTCCTGCATAATCCGATCGTGACCGCTCCGATTATAGGTCCGCGGACCGTCGAGCAGCTCGATTCTTCCTTACGAGCTACCGACATCACGCTGGATCAAGAAATCCTCGAAGAACTGGATGCGATCTTTCCAGGCCCCGGCGGCGAAGCACCACAGGCTTATGCCTGGTAACTCAAAAGGAGCTCTATATGGAAAAGATTAAGATTCCGCACACCGATCTGGAGGTATCCCGTCTCATCATGGGTTGCATGGGGCTTGGAGGAGGGGTCGACGCCGATACGCAACTGACGCCGGAGCACGAGCAGCAGGCCCGCGCATTCCTCGATACCGCCGAGGAAATCGGCGTGAATTTCTTCGATCATGCGAATATCTACGGGCGCGGAAGATCTGAAGAGGTCTTCGGTCGGGTGCTCCGGGAAAGGCCAGCACTCAGGGATCGAATTATCATCCAGTCCAAATGCGGGATCCGCTGGAAGGACGATCCTCCTGGAACGCCGCAACGGTTTGATTTCAGCCGTGATCATATCTTAGAAAGTGTTGATGCGATCCTGACTCGGCTTGGCACGGACAGGCTCGAGATTCTCCTGCTGCATCGTCCTGACTGCCTTTGGGAAGGAGAAGAGATTGCAGAGGCTTTCGAAAAGCTTCGCTCCTCAGGCAAGGTGCTCTATTTCGGCGTTTCCAACCAGAACCGTTTCCAAATGGAATATCTTCAATCCTTCCTTCCCTTCCCCTTAGTCGCGAATCAGGTCGAGATGAACCTTTTGCATCACGGTTTTGTTGAGCTCGGAATTTCATTCAACCAAGCCTCGCCGCGCTATCCGGATGGTTGGGAGGGGGCCATGGAATATTGCCGACTGCACGGCGTCTCGCTTCAAGCCTGGAGCCCTCTAGCCCAAGGAGTCTTTGCCGGGACTCTTGATAATCAGCCTGAAAACATCAGGAAGGGTGGCGCTCTGGTGCGTGAATATGCCGAGCGCCATGAAACAACCCTCGAGGCGATCGTTTTGGCTTGGCTTCTCAAACATCCCGCAAAAATCCAACCCGCGCTCGGGACCTCGCGCCCCGATCGGCTGCGGTCATGCGCCAAGGCGATGACGGTGTCACTCAGCCGAGAGGAATGGTATTCCCTTTTTGAGGCGGCGCGAGGTGCGCCTATGCCTTGAAGCAAGGCTGGAAGAATCGTGGGAATTCGGGAACTCAACTTTGTCCGTTCTAAACTATCGCGCTTCGTCAAGCTTTCGGAAGCTGCCGGAATCTTCGTTGCGCTTTCGCTAGGTTCTCTAATGAAAACACAGGCCGCGGAACTCCCTGGTTCGCTGACCGGTCTCAAGGTTTATTCCGCTTCCGCCGATATCGGCCGTGAGTTGATTGGCCGTCGTTTTGAAAGATGGGACGTCGGCGAATGGATCAACTCAAAACCTCTCACTCTGGATTCCTTGCGTGGCAAGGTCGTCTTGATTCGCTGGTGGACGGCGCCGGGTTGTCCGTTTTGCGAAGCCAGCGCGCCCGCACTCAACGAGTTCGCCAGAAAATATCATGATCGTGGACTGGTTGTGCTAGGTTTTTACCACCACAAATCACCAGCACCGCTGACAGCTGCTCATGTCAAGGAACAGGTTCGCCAGTTAAACTTAGAGTTTCCCGTCGCAATCGATCGGGAATGGTCGACCCTGCGACGATGGTGGCTCGATAAGCATGACCGCGGTTGGACGTCGGTGAGCATCCTTCTCGACCGACGCGGCATCGTCCGGCACGTCCATCCCGGGGGAGCCTTCTTCAAAGGTGAGACGGGCTATGAAGCTCTGGAAAAAAAGATCGAAGCTTTGTTAGCCCAACCGGAGACCTAGCGCTCAGGCCTGGGAGGGCCTGGCTAACATTCGTGGCTTGGGCATTCTGGACGTGTTCATGAAAGTGCGGCCGGAAATCCCAAAACTCGGCAAGTGCATGACCCTCTGAGTCGATCGGAAATGCCGCACCGCCGGTTGTGCATCTCCGGAGTGCAAACTCCAGGCTTTTTTGTAGGCTTCCGTCTCCTCGACAGTCATTCGCAGTCGCAGGCGGAGATGTTCCGCCCATGTCGAAACCTGGTACTCCAGACGGAAGATGCCACTTTGGTCGAGACTCTCGTCAACGCGGCACTCAAACGCGCCGTTGCGCCGAAGAGCGGCCTGGACCTCTTGTGTCAGGACTCGAAACTGCTCGCGATCATCATTCGCAATAAGATAGTCAATCGTGATGGTGATCGGACCCTCCTCGTGGTTGGGGAGAATCTCCAGCTCGTGCGCGTAGTCCAGGGGCGCCTCTTCCACGTGGGCTTCGACGGCGAAGTTTATCGAGAAACGCAGCCCCAGCGCGAGCACAACCAGCGCCATCACTGCCGCACCGGCGAAGGTGAGGTCAAGACCCACATTGGCCACACCGGTCGCCCAAAGAATCGCCCCAAGCGCCATACCACCTTGGCCCAGCATGATGAGGAACGCATTCATCCTACCCCGGACCCAGCTGGGCATGACCCGCTGGCCGGCAACCCAAAGCTCGGAGCCGGCCAGCGACCAGGCAACCCCCGCCAGCGCCGTCGACACCATCAGCGGGGGCACTTCTCGCGTAAGAGCCATCGCCAGATACACAACGAGCAGGATGGCGACCGCAATCGACGTGATCGCGTTTGCAGAAAAGCGCTTCCGCAGGAAAGGCAAGACGAACATGGCCCCCGCCAGCGATCCCACCCCCACGCTGGCAAAAATGAGGCCAAGCTGAGAAGCCGAACAGGCGCAAGCTCGAAGAGCGATAATGGGCAAGAGCGCTGGAATGGCAGAGATGACTACCGAGAACAAAACATTGCGAAAAAGTATCACTTTCATGCGCTGCGAATTGCGGGCGTAACGCAGCGAACTGATAAAGGATTCCGTAAAGTTCTCGCGTAATCTGGTCGCCTGCGCCTGCCGCGGCTTCCACTGCATGATGACAAAAGCGACGACCACGAAAGCCAGAGCGTTGAAGGAAATGAGAATCGGTGCACCGAGTACCGGAAGGAGAAATCCACCGAGCGCGGGACCTACGATGCCGGAGAGGTTCAATTGGACTCCACCGAGCGTAATCGCGGAGGGCAGTTCTTCCTTGTTAACAATATCCGGAACGACCGCCCCCCAGACAGGAGCTCCAAAGGCCAGCCCAATCCCGAGGGCGAAAATGCAAGCCAGCACAGCGCTCGGATTGATCAGCTCCGTAAAGGCGCACACGGCGAGAATTACGGACCAAGCCGCTTGCCAAAGCACCGCACCAACAATGACCGTGCGCCGGTTCACGATGTCGGCGACCGCACCAGCTGGCAACGTGAACAAAAAGAAGGGCGCCGAAGCCGCCGTCGCCATCAGAGATAGCCAGAAGGGGGACGCGCCAAGATCGTGCATCAGCCACGTCGCAGTAACGTCCTGGGAAGAAACGAAAGTTCCCGAGAAAAGGATCGCAAACCAAAGTCGGAAAAACACCGGGTTTCGCAGAGCAAACCAGGTCGAGGTAGCGTGGCTCGCTGTGGTTTCCGCAGCAGTGTCACTAATCGACCCCGAAGCAAGATCCTGTCCCTCTGAAGGAGGCTCAAGCGATTTTTGTTCGGGGGCGCTCATGATTCGGCGTTGTGTCGGCCAACTATGTCTACGCCTGAAAACGACGAATAGTGCGAAGATTTAAAGCGCCCTGGGATCGTCTCCCCTTTCCCCAGTCGCAGTAAAGTGCTTGGTCCGTGCATATTGAAGTGCTTGCCACGTTTGACTTGATCGAGTCGCAGTAATCGGGACTCTTCCATTCGTCGCAACGGCAAGAATTTCCTTACAGGGAGCCGCCACCTGCCTCCTCCACATCATAGCACACCCCGGCCAATGCCTGGAAAAAAGCCTGTCCATCAGTGATAGGAACGCCGTCCGCAGTAGCAGGATACTCGTTGGTCAAGGAGGAACATCGCGAAGCTGGCTTTCCAAATCGAGCAGTTGCTGCTCTTCTATGCCTCTCGATGACGGGAACCAATCGCGCCTCCCTACGCACCGCCCTTGGGGCACTGGGTGTTGTCTATGGTGACATTGGCACCTCTGCTTTATACGCCTTTCGCGAATGCCTCTCGTTTGGAGTCAGCCAGCATGACGAGGGGATCCTGGGGATTCTCTCCCTCATCATATGGACCCTCATCCTGCTCGGAACCATCAAGTATCTTACTTTCGTCACCCGTGCCGATAATCATGGAGAAGGCGGAATTTTGGCTCTACTTTCGCTGGCGTTTCCGGAAAGCGTCAGGGAGGCATCCAAGCAAAAATTGGCCGCCGTGATGATTGTGATCGGAGTGTCAGGAGCGGCGCTTCTTTACGGAGATGGGGTGATTACACCCGCAATTTCGGTGCTTTCCGCCACCGAAGGGTTGATCGTCGCCGCCCCCTGGCTGCAGCCCTTCACCGTGCCGCTAACCATTCTGATTCTCGTGGGCCTGTTCAGTTTCCAGCGGAAGGGGACGGAATCGGTAGCGAAGCTCTTCGGGCCGATAATGCTGCTGTGGTTCCTGACGCTGGGGATTACAGGCGTTCGCCAGATTGTAAGCTCTCCAGAAGTCCTCGCTGCGATCAATCCCTTCTACGCTGTCCGGTTTCTGGCCGTACACGGGTTCGACACCCTCGTTGTTTTGGGCGGCGTTTTTCTCGTGACCACCGGTGCGGAGGCACTCTACGCGGATTTGGGGCACTTCGGACGAAAACCGATTGCCCTCGCCTGGCATTGGGTCGTCTTTCCCTCGCTGCTTCTGAACTACCTAGGGCAGGGCGCGCTCGTGCTGCGGGATCCAGCCGCGCGAGAAAATCCCTTCTTTCACATGGTGCCCACCTGGATGCTTTGGCCTCTCATTGCACTGGCGACTGCCGCTGCAGTGATCGCCTCGCAGGCACTTATCTCGGGAGCATTTTCCCTGACGATGCAGTCCGTGCAAATGGGGTATACACCTTTCATCAACATACGGCACACCTCACACGAAGAGCACGGGCAAATCTATATTCCTCAGATCAATACTCTGCTTGCCGTGGGTTGCATCGCGCTCGTCCTCGTATTTCGCAGCAGCGATGCGCTCGCCAGCGCGTATGGCATTGCGGTTACCTTGACCATGATAGCAACGACCCTCCTATTGTACTTCGCAGTTCGAAGGGTTTGGAAATGGAGCGCGGTCCGCGCCACCGCGCTATGTGCTCCCTTTCTCGGCATCGAACTCGCGTTCCTTGCTGCCAATAGCACCAAGATTGCGGAAGGCGGCTGGATGCCTCTGGCGATCGGTGGAATCGTCTTCGTAATGATGACCACCTGGAAGAAGGGACGCCACCAGCTGCGGAGGTGCTTTCCGGAAACTCTTTCGTTGAGAGAATTCGTTGCTTCCACATCCTCACACGGCCAACATTCAGCCGTCCCCGCACGCGTGCCGGGGACGGCCGTATTTCTTGCGGGACAGCCCCGAGGGACGCCGGGATCACTCCTGCACAATCTGAAGCACAACAAGGTCCTTCACGAGCGTAACGTGATTCTGACCATTCGGACCGATCGCATTCCTTACGTCTCGAAACTTTCCCGATTAGAAATCCATGATCTCTCCCACGGGTTCTATCGAGTGGTCGCTCACTTCGGTTTTATGGAAACTCCTTCTCTTAGCGAAGTCATCCAATGCTGCGCTTTGAAGAACTTCATCATCGAAGAGGAAAAGACGAGCTTTTTTCTCGGACGCGAAATTCTCGTTTGCACCAACAAACCAGGAATGGCCCGCTGGCACAAATCGCTCTACTCTGCCATGAACCGACTCGCTCAACGACCAGCCGAGTTTTTTAAGCTGCCCGTCAACCGAACAGTCGAGTTGGGTCAGCGCGTGGAATTTTGACGCAAGTACTTACGAGATAAGTAACTGTTCGCCGAGTTTTTACACCGGTTTTTACTTCATTATGGGATCTATGAAATTCTGACCGTTGAGAAACGTGGGACGCAGTCACGCGCCCCTCTTATCCGCTGAATTTCACAATTCAAGCTGGAAGCACTCCCTCATCCGTGCAACGTTCAAAACAAGTCCGTTCGTCGGTGTTCGATCGAACCCTCTAGGCGCCCGGAGAGCGCTCGGGGTTAAATCACATGACCTTAGTTTTCATTATTGGCGTTATCTTCTCCGTTCTGGCGGGAGCGGTGGTGAAGTGCGCCGTTGAGAAGACCATTTCGACGAAAAGCCATCCAAGGTGTGCCCGCGGCCAATGCGGAGAACTCGGCTGGTCAATCGTGCGGAAGGACTCCGAAGCTTGTCACGCTGTCTGTCTGAAATGCGGGTGGATCAGCCATTTTAATGTCAAGCAAAAGCAAGTCGACTGATCCGCCCAGCGGGATTATGAGGAAGCGCTAATGCAGCTTCAAACGCTTCCAACAGATGACGAGTAACGCGACAGTGGCCATGAAGTACCAGGGCAGCCATTGAAGAGCCTTGACGAAGACCTCATCGGGCGCGTTGTGTTTGCCTAGGAAGTGCGTCAACCCGGCGAAGAGCAAGCCAGCACCACCGTAGGCCAGATTGAGAGCGAGCCCGCGAAAACTGAGGACGGTTGCCCGTTGCCGTGCATCTGTGACGGCCTTATTGAGATAATGCGACACATAAAACTGGGTAAGAGACATCGCCATCCCGAGGGGCACCAGCCATAGGAGGCCAAAAATCGGCCAGACGAGGCTTGCTCCCGCCAGACCCGCCAGCGTCAGCGCGGCGATTAGGCCAAAATTTTGAGAGAGCCTCCAACTCCCGACGAGTTTTCGGGCGAGCGCTGGGACCAAGAACCCGATCACGGCAAAGCCGGAACCGATCAAGCCGAAGGCGGCTTCAGGCACTCCGATGAAGCGGTAGTAGTTGCTGGCGACGGTGAGGAAGAGCCTCACAATACTGTCGAAGCACATTCCCGCGAGAATGACACCGAAGGCCAAGGGGGTATGAGCGATCCAGCGACCAGTCTCAAAAGTCATCCGCCAAGTCGTCCGGCCCGCGCCGGGTGATGTGCGGGGGTCTCGAGGTTCGCGCAGATTCAGCGCGGCCAAGAGGGCGAAGACGGCATTGGCAAGTGTGAGATAGATCGGAAAGCGCATCGCCATTTCCGGCGTCACATTCCAACGAATTCCCAGGGCAGCGAGCAGGGTTTGGACGAACCGTTCGTCGTAGGCCGCTGCGCCCACAATCATGGTGACAAAGAACGCCACCGCCTGCCAACGCATCAGGCGTTCCAAAACCGCCGGCCACTCGACGGCGCGTCCTTCAGAAGCGAGCGAATCGTAAGCCAGCGCTTCGTCAGCCCCGCTGGCGCTGGCTTCTGCTGCTCCACTCAGCAGCCGGTTTAGAAGAAAGAGCGCGAAGAGCAGCGTCGGATTACCACGGGGAGCGAAGGCAAACACCATCATCTCGACCACCATCAGAACAGCTGCGAGGACGACCATACGCTTTCGGCCAAACTGATCGGCGAGCGCACCGGAGGGGACCTCCAGGCCGACGATCGCAGCCGCCCACGCAACATTGAGCAGGGCATATTCTTCGACACTCAGACCAAAATCGAGGAAGAGCACTGCCAGAACCGGATAATACCAGCGCGCGTTAAAAAGCACGCGGAAGGCAATGAAAAGCGGTATGTTACGGCTGAGAGGAGAATCCCTCATTGAGAGAAGGAGCTTTAGAGGTCGGGCTGGGTTTACCCGGAGGTCGGCGCAATTCGAGATGCATCTTTTGCAGTATTATCCCGCAGTTGGAATGCGGCTAACTCAGGGCGACGAAGATGCCGCGGAACTCGACCGCCACAAGACCTTCCTCTTCGATTGTTACATCGAGAGCAATTCTCGCCTTGTGGTGCTGCGCGAAGGCGTTCTTGAACGCCAATAACTGGTCCTCCCCTGGTCTTCGGCAAATAGCGACTATCTCTCCGCGCACCGGTCGTCGAAAAGAGAGCTCGCTTCTTCGGATCACAAGATGAGCCGCCTTGTCGCCCATCTCGAGCCAAAGCAGGCCGTAGCCTGCAAGGGTTGCCATGGCGCTCAAGCTGCCACCAAAAGCGGTGCCAAGATGGTTGTGGTTAAGAGCGATCGGCGCTATGAGCTTGAGCTGGCTCCCATCAAATTCGGCTACTCGCACCCCCATCGCGCGAGTGATTGGGATCTTTTCGTAAAAGAATTCTTCCGTTTCGCGCAGTTGCCGGTCATCTCGCATACGGAGCAGACTAGGCCTTCGATACGTCAAAGCATATCCGCTTTTGCAGGAGTTCATCGTCGCCAGCTGGGGGTCATAAATTGTGATAACTATCTGACATAAAGGCTGTAATGATAATAACGGAGTCCTTTGGGCCTGCAGCGAAATGATTCTTGCCGCCTGCCGCCTTCAAGAAATTTGGCAAGTTACTGAGCTGAGATCGTCTCTATACATAGAGGCGCACGATGACCCCCGGAGAAAATGAAACGTCTTTTCAGATCTATTTGCGGCAAATTTCCAAGTTCCCATTGCTGACAGCGGAGCAGGAAATCGAGCTTGCCGCTAGAATCAAGCTCGGGGATCAGCAAGCCCGGGGGGACATGGTTCGTGCAAATCTGAAGCTTGTCGTAAGAATCGCCCGGGACTACGCCAATTTTGGACTTCCGCTGCTTGACCTCATCTCGGAAGGCAACATCGGCTTAATGAAAGCCGTGGAACGCTTCGATCCAGCAAAGGGCGGAAAACTGAGCACCTATGCGGCGTGGTGGATCAAAGAATCGATTCGTCGCGCCCTGGCAAACCAAGCTAAGACTATTCGCCTGCCGGTTCACCTGGTTGATAAGATAGGAAAGATTCGCCGGGTTTCCTCCCGCATGATGGAAGAACTTGGCCGGGAACCCACCGATGAAGAGCTGGCTGAGGAGATTGGACTATCGGTCTTTAAAATAAAAGAGCTAAAGAACGTCGCTCTTCGGCCCACATCGTTGGATCGACCAATTCAAGGAGACGAATCTCTCCAGTTTGGAGACGTGCTCGGCGACGAGGAGACTGATAGCCCATTTGAGAGCCTTCGCGACAAAGACATGCTTGAAGAGGTCGGAGAGCTACTCGATCTGCTCAACGACCGTGAACGCGAGATCATCAACTCACGTTTTGGACTCGGCGGACAGAAACCCGAGACGCTCGGAGAAGTCGGCGAAAAATTTGG
This sequence comes from uncultured Verrucomicrobiae bacterium, assembly GCA_963824895.1. Lineage (GTDB taxonomy): Bacteria > Verrucomicrobiota > Verrucomicrobiia > Chthoniobacterales > Terrimicrobiaceae > DASTFP01. Next base: position 71,518 of record CAWGQS010000009.1, read on the forward strand.
CGTCACGCGGGAGCGCGTCCGCCAACTGCAAAAAGTTGCCCTGAACAAACTTCGCGACGGCCTCGCCAAGAAAGAACGTGCTCGCTCCAACGGGCACAATATTCCTCTGGGAAGCAACGGGAAATCGTTCCTGATAGAGTTTCCACGGCGCTAGCCGGGTCAAATTGTAGACGCAAGATTTCTTTCGGAATTTGTCTTTCAAGAAGGCATGCTCGGAAGGATGAATCTTTTTCGGTTCGCCGGGATACTCTCGGCCGTGGCGATGGCGGGATTTGCGTCCGTGACAGCTGTTCGAGGCAGCGATTTGGCCGAGGAATACAATCAAGTTAGAACGATTGCTCTCAAGGATCCGAAAGTGCGAGCGGCCTTTCAAAGAGCGAACAATGAACTCGACAAGCGCATCATCGAGATTGACCCCTCGCTCAAGCCATTTGTGGAACAGAGGCGCGGCACAAAGAAAAAGGCCGCTCAGTTAAAAAAACTCACCGCCAAGACAACACACGTCGTGACAAAGGGTGAAACGTTAACATCGATCGCCAGACGGTATCACGTAAACGTGAACGCACTGGTCGAAGCCAACCGCATTTCGAGGCAAACTCCTCTGCAGGTCGGCCAAAAGCTTATCATTCCCTCCGCTCTTTAATTTTCGGGTGCCGTGAGATTTCACGAACGCAGAGTCCGCGCCGATTCCGTCGGTTAGGATTGATATCAGCCTGACTCCAGCTGCTTGGAGCGCGCTAACAGCGATTAACGTTGGAGTCTGCCGACAGATGCGGCAGGCTGACGAGATGGCCGTCCCGCTCGCGTGTGGATTGCGAAACTGCCTAGCGGCGAATCAGCCGCGGGTGCTGCGCCTGGGTCCTTCGCGCGATGAATCGCGGGACGAGGCAACTCCGCTTACTACCGGCCAACGCGCTACTTGCCAACGAAGGAGAAATCTTTTCTGGTCCCGATGTGGCTGAGATAGAGCTCATCTGCGTTCTGCTGATGATCGTCGCTGCGCTTGACGTTGTTGCGAGACGCATCGAGGTGCCGTACCCGGTGCTTCTCGTGCTAAGCGGCCTGGGCTTGAGCATGATTCCGTTCCTGCCGCATGTCCGTTTTGACCCGGAGATTGCTCTCCTTGTGTTTCTCCCGCCGTTGCTTTATCCGGCAGCGTTGTTCACCTCGTGGCGCGACTTCCGCCGCAACATTCGGGCGATCACGCTTCTCGCGTTCGGATTGGTGCTCATGACAACTGTCTCTGTAGCCTTGGTGGCGTACGCCTTGATTCCAGATCTCCCATGGCCCGCAGCATTGATTCTCGGTGCGATCGTTTCTCCTCCGGACGCTGTTGCGGCTGCGGCCGTCCTGCAGAGGATGCAGATTCCGCGACGAATCGTTGCCATTCTCGAAGGCGAGAGTCTGGTTAACGACTCGATCGCGCTGGTCGTTTACCGGTTTGGCATTGCGGCCGTGGTAACCGGAGCGTTTTCGTTGACCGAAGCAGTTCTCAAGCTTCCTGTGGTCGCCTGCGGCGGTGTTCTTGTCGGTTGGGCAATAGGCGCGGGAGTCCATTGGCTCCAGCGCCGCCTTGATGATCCTCCGGTGCAAATTACGATTTCGCTTCTCACCCCGTTTGCGGCGTATCTGCCCGCAGAGCAACTGGGTCTTTCGGGCGTTTTGGCGGTGGTCACCTCCGGTCTTTATATCGGTTGGCGCTCGCCTTTGATGATTACGGCGCGCACGCGTCTCGAAGCATTCTCATTCTGGCGCATGATCGTCTTTCTCCTTAACGGGATTATTTTCATTCTTATCGGGCTGCAGCTTCCCGCCGTGGTGAGCGGACTTCGCACCGGATCGTGGACGACGCTCCTATTCGACGCCGCAGCGGTGAGCGCTACCGTGGTGCTGACCCGCCTCCTTTGGGTCTTCTCAGTGGCTTACTTGCCAGGCCTCTTCAGCAGGAGAGCGCGTGCTCGTAGTCCATATCCCGCGTGGCAACACGTGGCTATTCTGGCTTGGTCGGGGATGCGCGGCGTCGTTTCCTTGGCCGCGGCGCTCGCCCTACCTCTCGCCACTGCCGGAGGAACTCCCTTTCCCGGCCGCAATGAAATTATCTTTCTATCCTTTTCAGTGATCCTTGTGACACTGGTCTTCCAAGGCTTGACGCTGCCGATCTTGATCCGCGCACTGCATATCGAGGATGACGGAGAGTTTCATCGAGAAGAACGGATCGCGCGCAAAAAAGCCAATCAAGCAGCGCTAGCTTACGTAGAGAAGCTGGCAGATGAACCAAGTCACAACGCCGGCCGTATTTCCCGGCTGCGAGAGGAATATCGGGAGCGGCTTGCGCAGTTGGAATATTGCGATGAGCTCGCGGCCGAGCCGGATCCGACGCAACTTCCCGCCTCTCATTTCAATCGTCTCGTTTGTCAAGCACTACAAGTTGAACGCCAGACGCTCGTCGAGCTCCGAAATCAACACCACATCAATGATGAGACCTTGCGCCTCGTCCAGCGAGACATCGACCTGGCTGAAGCTCGGCTGGCCGAGGCCGACCGTTGAGAAATCCGGACCGGCCAGCGAGTCGTAAGGATTCTGACTAGCGGATGCTTGTGCACAATCGCTCGAGGAAAGCTCGCTGCGCTTGATTTATCTTTGTTTCCGCCTCCTCCATCGTGAAGAACTCCGCTCGATCAATCTCGGGAAAGACTTGCATCTTTCCTGAGTGCGGGGGCCACTCCAATTCGAATGGATTGCTCACCTGCGTGACGACCGTGTCCGCCTTCACCTCGAGCGCCCAAGCGTGGACTGTCTTGCCACCTTTTTGCTCTATCATTCCCAGGTCCTTCAAATCTCCTTCCGGCGCAAGGCCAGTCTCCTCCCGAAGTTCACGCTGGGCCACGGCTAGCAATTCCTCGCCTTCCTGTGGTTCGCCTTTGGGTATGCTCCAGGCACCGCTTTCTTTGTTCTTCCAAAAGGGACCACCAGGATGGACCAGGAGCACCTCAAGTCGATCACCCCTGCGCTTAAAGACCAAAATTCCTGCGCTTCTCTTGGGCATTTATTCTAGATAGCTTCCCAGCCAGACGCGATCGCTCGTCAGTTTCACTGACCCCGCCAGGCCCAGTTCTCGAGTCCCGCTGTGCTCCGAGTAGAGTAAGGGCTCCTGCCGAGAGGCGAAAGGGGGGACTAAGTTAGAGTTGAATGTATCGGCCTTAGATGCTTTGCTTTGCGTATGCGTGCAATCTGGAAGGGAGGCATTACCTTTGGACTCGTCTACATTCCAGTAGCGGTCTATCCCGCCACTCGCGAAGAGAAGATCAGCTTCCGACAGCTGCGCGCGCGTGATCTCAGCCCTATCCGCTATAAGAAAGTCGCGGAGGCGGACGAGAAGGAAGTCAAAGCGGATGAGATCGTCAAAGGATTCGAATACGAGAAAGGTCATTGGGTAACGCTGGAAGAAGAGGACTTCGAGAAGGTAAGGATCGAATCAACGCATTCCATCGAAATTACGGATTTTGTCGAGCAGGCTCAGATCAATCCGAAATTCTTCTACAGGCCGTACTTTCTGGAGCCGCAAAAAGGGGGAGATAAAACCTATTCGCTCCTCTATAGGGCGCTCGTCGAAACCGGGAAAGTGGGCATAGCGAAAGTTGTGATCCAGCGGCGAGAGTATTTGGCAGCAGTCAAGCCGGATGGGCTTTTTCTCATCCTGGAGCTCATGCATTTTGCCCACGAAGTTTTGGAACCCGAAATGCTGAAGTCGGCATCCGAAAAGGACGTTTCTCCAAAGGAGCTGGAGATGGCCAAGACGCTGATCGAGCAAATGGCAGCCGATTGGGAGCCTGAAAAGTATAAAGATCAGTATACGAACGCGCTCATGGAAATGATCGAACAAAAGGCCCTCAAGAAGCTCCCGGCTGGCAAACCGGCCGCTCCTAGAATGGCGCCGAACGTTGTCGACTTAGTTGCGGTCCTCCAGGAAAGCCTACAAAAAGTTGGCACAAGAAAAGCGCCTCAAAAGAGTTCTGGGCGCGTGCGTTCCACCAGCGCTCTCTTGAAGCAGAAGAGAAGGCCCGCGGCGGCCTGATCGCTCGGGCGAGTTACGCTGCGTCCTGTGCCAAGACCTCGTGATTGTGTGCGTGCCTAAATCTTGTGCAGCCCCGGAGATCTCAGCGACGTGTCAGATTAACGAAGATTCACGACTATTCGATGTCCACCCGGAAGTTGCGCCCTTCCCACTTGTCAGCGTCGGTCCAATGAAAGGTAAACTCGAGGGCCGCGCCCGACGGCAATTCTGCTGTTGCGATGTCCCCGACAAACAAGTCTGAAAACCCACTGCTCTTAAGTTCGAAGTCGCGCGCGTCCTGCCAGTCATTGCTTGTCCATCGGACGACAGCAGGGGCTCCGGTAAACAGCCGGAGCGTCTTGCTGCGCGCAATCCGGCGTGTTTGATGGCGGAAGCTCCAGACTTCATAGCGACTGAGCACCGGCGCTGCGACATAGCGTTGGTAGGCCGGTTCGATACGATCAAATACCACGCCATCGCGCCGGCTGCGAACGAGGCTGACATATTCGGCATGCGACCAGCAGAGGGGCATCGCAGATCCGGTGGGATCACCGCACTTGAAAGCGCCATCGGCAAGTTCGTCCTCGTCCCAAAGCTGCTCAGCCAACATTCCGCCTGCATTAGCCATGCGCTCGAGCACACTTAGATAGGGCATGGGATCGTTTCCTGCGGCCAGCTCATAGTGACCGCGTTCGCCGGTGAGGATAGGCCAGCAACGACCCACGCCCCCGCCATCAAACGCCGAGCCGTCCTCCTTCTGACCGTAGGCATCGTGGTTGTAGCGCCTCCAACATGGACCTTGCGGCAGCTCGCGGCGAATCACCTGGTCGATTACTCTGATGGAGTCAACAATTACCGGATCATGGGGATCGCGAATCCCGAGTCTGACCAGATGAAGAAAGTCTCCACCCACAACGTTCCGGGCGGGGTGTCGCCCAGCGCCATTCGCGAGCTCGACTTCCAACGTATCCACATCCGGGTGGGGATCAATGGATGTCGGATCGGAGGGCGTAATCCGGACGTAGTGCCGTGGCGCCCCTGCAACGAGCTCGCCGCACGATGTCACCATCCAGTCCTCGATGTGGGAGGCGAGCCAATCGGCATACGTCAAGGTGATTTCGGCAGCATCGTTCTCACCGCGCGAACGCGCAAATTCTGCAGCACAGACCAGCGCTGCAATCACAACCGCAAGCGTGGACGGGGAATAGCCTGACTGCTCTTCCCACCGCTCTTGACCTGTCACGGGACCTTGCAGAAGCAAAAAGCGCGTCGCCTTGGCGATCATATGCCAAGGATCAAACGTCGTTAACTTGCCCTCGCGACGAAGTCTCCAGGCGAGCAGAATGGGAGAGGCAATCTCATCGAGCTGGACGCCGCTCCAGTAGGCTCTCCCGTCGATCCAGCTGTTTTGCGGAAAATCTCCGTCACCCTTCTGAATGCAGGCGAGCCAAATCAGGGCGCGCAGTGGCGTGGCGCTCTGCCCAGTCGCCAGCAGCGCGGTAGCGCTTTGCACCAGATCTCGCGTCCACACCAGGTGATAGCCGCCGAGCTCGTCGTCACTCCTAATCTCTCCCCACGGAATACTCAGGGAGGCGATTAAAGCGCCCTGAAACAGCTTGTCCTCATGTGCCAGAAGCACGCAACGGCTGAGCCGATACATCCCGCCCTGGTCACCGGTCTGATTGCTTAAGTCGTATTCCGCCTCGATTTCCGCGCGCCGCCACTGCCGCACGTAACTCTCCCGATGCACCTCAAAAGGATCGGCCAGGGACTGCAAAAGCTTGGTTGCTGAGCTCTGCGCGCTGCGCCCGAGGGCGATGCCAAGTGTCCATTCCTCCTGAGAAGGGTCGAGCTCTGCGGTTAGGGCGACATTCCCGCGTTCGGCCGCGCGGAACTCCCAGTCCATTTGAAAATTGTCGACGAGGTCCCGCCATCCGTCGCTCGGACCAGAATAGCCGACGGAGCGACGAACAAAGTCAGGATTACATCCGAACGAAAGATGAGTTCCCTCGCGGGCGACATGAAAGAGTTTTCGACCGGCGAACTCGCAAACCCAAGCGGAGTTATCCGAACCGCCTCTCAGGAGATGTGGCGCCAGAAGAACAAAAATCTTCAGTTTGCGACGTAGCACCAGATCGGGCACTTCGAGCCGAACGTGCATGAGCACCACCGAACGATGCGGATCGGCCAGCACGTGCTTGATGATACGGTATCGCCCTGCCGGGTCGCCATTGACCAGCCGGTAAAGCAAGCAATTACGCTCCGGATAGATCACCTCGTGTCGTAAATCTCGCTTCTCTTCGTGAAGAAAACTCTCGCCGTCGGTGATGAGCAACTGCACATCACGCGTGTTCGGCTGGTCAATGGTCGGATAATAGATCTCATTGAGAATGCCGTGGCTTAGCGTAAACCAGACATGACAGCTGGAATGGTAAGCTGTCCCAATGCCCTCCTTGGCGCTGTGTGTCCAGCGCGGCTCAATGCCGGGCGCACCAAAGGCACGAGCCGGTGCGCTCGTTCTGTCGTTCATCGCCATACGAAATAGGACGCTATCGTGTGGTTGAAGGATGGCAACGCGTATCGCGAGCATTCCCACGACCTTCCGTGCTTCTTGCCGAGCACAGATTGGACAACAGGGGAGACCGGCGCGATTCTTTGACCTCAGACATCATGCGCTGGTCTATCAAAATTGCTCGCGTTGCTGGAACTGAGGTGCGCATCCACATCACGTTCCTCCTGTTTCTGGCCTGGATTGGATTTTCCTACTATCAAGTTGGAGGCGCGGCGGCGGCCGTTCCGGGCGTTTTGTTCGTCATAGCGCTCTTCGGCTGCGTATTACTGCACGAATTTGGTCACGCGCTGGCCGCGCGGGCCTTCGGCATTCCCACCCCGGATATTACGCTGCTGCCCATTGGCGGGGTTGCCCGACTTCAGCGCATGCCCGATAAGCCGTGGCAGGAGCTGATTGTCGCAATCGCCGGCCCTCTCGTGAACGTGGTCATTGCGGTCGTCCTCATTCTGTTTCTGGGCCATCCGGCAAGCATCGAGGATCTCGAACAAGTCGAGCATCCCGGGGTTGGGATGCTCACCAAACTGGCTTCGGTAAATGTGATGCTTGTGCTCTTCAACATGATTCCGGCGTTTCCGATGGATGGAGGGCGTGTGCTCCGCTCGCTGCTCGCCATGGTCCTTCCGTATGGACGCGCCACCCAGATTGCAGCTTGGATTGGACAGGCATTGGCATTCGTCTTCGGCTTCGTCGGACTCTTCGGCAATCCCCTGCTCATTTTTATCGCGCTGTTTGTCTTTCTCGGCGCACAGCAGGAGGCGGCTATGGCGCAAATGAAGGAGGTCTCGCTGAATCTGTCGGTCTCCGAGGCCATGGTTACTCACCTTCTAAGACTTCCTCCCGACGCCACACTGGAAGATGCCGTCGAGGCGCTGCTACGGACATCGCAGCACGAGTTTCCCGTGGTGGATGCACAGGATCGAATCCTCGGCATCCTCACGCGGGACGGACTGATCGCCGCATTGAAGCGAAAGGGGTCGACTACTGCCGTGGCGGATGTCATGCAACGCGACCTGCCCGTGGTGGGGATCGATGAGCCTTTCGAGAAGGCGTTTCAGCTGATGCAAGAAAGCGCCTTTCCTGCGCTTCCGGTGGTCGATCGTTCCGGAAGGCTGCGCGGTCTCATCACCCCGGAAAACGTGGGCGAATTGATGATGGTCAGCGCGCTGATGCCCAAAGACGGTCGACCCGCCTGGCGCGGTTCCTCCTCGTAAGCACAAATTACCGCTTGATTGGCCCGTGCGATGCAAACGCGGAGCGTTTGAAAACGATATCTGTGCGATGAGAACAGTCGCATTGCCATCTGGCGAGCAGGTGCCCGCTCTCGGCATGGGAACCTGGCGCATGGGCGAGAACATGGCTCTTCGCGCCGAAGAAATCGAAACATTGCGGTTGGGTCTCGAGCTTGGTGTCACTCTGATTGACACCGCCGAGATGTATGGCGACGGCCTCACTGAGGAACTTGTCGGCGAAGCCATTGAGGACCGGCGCGATCAGGCGTTCATCGTCAGCAAGGTTTATCCGCAAAATGCATCTCGAAAAGATGCCGCCGCTGCATGCGATCGAAGCTTGCGTCGGTTGCGAACCGACCGGATCGACCTATACCTTCTGCATTGGCGCGGGAGTGTGCCGCTGGAGGAAACCATCGAGGCGTTCAGCACCCTGCAACGAGAGGGAAAAATCCGGTATTTCGGAGTCAGCAATCTTGACTTCGATGACATGCCAGAGTTGTGGAGAGTTCCGGGAGGTTCCGCGACCATGACCGATCAGGTTCTCTACAACCTCGAGCGCCGCGGGATTGAATGGGATCTTCTTCCCTGGCTGCGCAACAGACGCGTGCCCATTATGGCGTATTCACCGATGGAGCAGGGCCGACTCACGCGTGACGAGAGGCTGGCCGCTTTTGCTCGCAAGTACGAAATGACCCCCGCTCAGGTTGCACTGGCTTGGTTATTTGCCAGCAAAGATATCATCGTGATTCCAAAAACGAGTAGTCGCTTGCGGCTTCAGGAAAACCTTGGTGCGTTCGATCACGAGCTGACACAGGACCAACTCGCGGAGATAGACCGCTTCTTCCCTCCGCCGACAAGGCGCCAACCGCTTGAGATGATCTAATGGAGCAGGTGTGAACCATTTGATTTTGCTCAAGACAAACGTTCCCAGCGGAAAAGGTAAGGAGCTCCGAACGCCAGACTAGCAAACGGTTGTCCGGCTCGGCCCAGTCGCCTTCGAACTTTTTTCAACAAGGCCCCTGCTCTAAGCCTCGTTTAGTCGCGGCTGCCCACGCTTCAACTTATCATCAGCCGCGGCATCGAGGCTGGGCCGGATGAGAGTCTCGATAGGCTCCGATGGGTAATCATCGGTGCTCTGAATGCCGCTCGACGGTCAGTGTGTATCATCACACCGTACTTTCTGCCCGACACATTTCAGCTTTGAATGCTGCGGCGATGCGCGGCGTCGACGTCGACATCCTCCTGCCGGAGCGTTCCAACCTCCCCTATGTTCATTGGGCAACGTTCGGTCAAATCTGGCAAGTGCTGGAGCGAGGCTGCCGCGTCTGGCTCAGTCCCGGTGAGTTTGATCACTCCAAGCTCATGATCGTCGATCAGGCATGGTCCCTCGTTGGGTCGGCTAATTGGGACGCCCGCAGCTTGCGGCTTAACTTCGAATTCAATGTCGAATGTTATCGCCGGGAATTCGACCATCGGCTCGCCCAGCTAGCCACACAACGGGTCCTGGAGGCGCGGGCACTCTCGCTGAAGGACGTGGACGGTCGACCTTTGGCAATCAAGCTGCGCGACGGAGTCGCCCGACTGTTCACTCCATACCTCTAAGGGGTCGACGACGAGTGAGAATGTCAGCCTTTCCGCATCCCTGGAGATTTTCTCCCCAGGTTTTTGGATTTAAAGTGCCGCACCGTTGGCTTGGTCTTGCTCTGAAGCGGCCTGCGACGTACCCGCTTTGAGCGCCAATGTTGCGGCGCCTCGCCCAAGTGCTGCTTAAAATGTTTGGAAAGCTGAAAGGCGGAATGAAACCCAAGAATATCGGCGATTTCCTGCACTGAACGCGTCGTGTTTGCCAATAGGTCCTGAGCTTTTTGCAGACGTACTTGACAATGGTACTGCTTGGGACTTAGGCCGATCCGCTCGGTAAACGTTTGGCGCAGGTGCGAATAGCTGACGCCAAGTTCCGCCGCGATCATCGGCAGGCTCAGGCGCTCCTGACAACGAAGCGCAATCAGTGCATGGGCGCGCTCGATCAACTCATCGATGCGGCGATCAAAGCGCGGGCCGCTTTGAAGAAAGCCGATCACCGACAGAAGATGAACTCCCATCGTAGAAAGAAGGTGTTGATTTGCCAGCGCCCCGCGAGAGGCAAGTGCGTGGCAGCGTTCGAAACACCTTAGCAAATCGGGCTCCAGTCCGGTATGAAGAATCGGCTCGCTTGGCTGAACGATTCCGGTCTGAACGGCTTCGTCAAATACGGGTCCCTGACACTCGATCCAATGCTCGGTCCATCCTGTCGCGATATCGGGAGTATAACGGTGCCAGACCCCAGGAAAAAGAAGAAGCACCGTGCCCGACTCGACTGGTTGCGCTTCACGCGTGTGCTCACTTTCGAAGACGCCGGAGCCTTCGGAAATAAAGATAATCTGGTAAAATTGGAGAATTCGTCCCTGAGACCACTCAAAATGGTGATCGGCGGGATGCCTCGTCGGAGGATATTTCGTGTGAGGAGCTACTCGCGCAAAGCCGACTGAAGTTGCGGTGCATCCCCAGATATTGCCGGGCGGCTGTTGCGGCAAATAAACGAAATAGTCTCGCATGGGCTCCAGAAGCGCTCTCAGCCTACACTGACGCACCGCATCTCGTCGATCTTTCACAGGCGTGCGTGCGTTTCAAAGATTTACCGGCACATCTGGCGTGCCGACGTACTCCGCAATCTCGCCCCGCGCGTTACTTCACTGAAGTGGAAATGTGCGCGCTTACCTCGCAAAAGACGTCATGCTGGGGCACCGCTATGAGAATAATTCGCTATCTAGATTCCGGTGATCATGTGAAGTACGCTTTCGAAAATGCGGAGGGGCTGCCCATCGAGCTCGCAGGAGAAATTTTATCGGAACTGAAATCCCTAGATCGGCCGGCAGACGTGAGGAAAATACTGGCTCCCATCGCGCCATCGCAAATCCTTGGGATTGGACTCAACTACCGCCGGCATGCGGAGGAGACGAAGGCGAAGATTCCAGATCATCCGGTGCTCTTCGGAAAGGGCTTGAACTCTTTGCAGAACCCTGGAGATCCGATTCTAATTCCTACCTTTCTGCCGAGCGGCGAGGTCGACTACGAATGCGAGCTTGCCGTGGTGATCAAGAAAGCTTGCAAAAACGTCTCCCGGCGAGACGCCTTGCGGTTTGTCTTAGGCTATACCTGCGCCAATGACGTCAGCGCGCGTGACTGGCAGAAAAGGACAGGTGGCGGCCAATGGAGCCGCGGCAAATCCTTCGACTCGTTCTGTCCTCTAGGACCTTGTCTCGTTACTCCCGATGAAATCCCTGACCCAAATGGTCTCGCCATCAGGACGATTCTCAACGAAGAGACGGTTCAGGATTGTAACACCGGCGACATGATCTTTGATGTTCCCTCGCTGATTGAATTTCTGAGCGGCAGCACTACGCTGCTTCCAGGCACGGTAATACTGACGGGAACGCCGCACGGAGTTGGAATGGCGGCGATTCCTCCTCGATGGCTCGTACCTGGCGACGTTGTTTCTGTTCAAATCGAGAAGATCGGGACGCTTACGAATCCAGTGCAGTGCGAGCCATAGAGTCGTTTGGATCAACTCGACGCCTAGCCATTGATTCGCATCCAAATGGTCGAGGCTCCGCGTCCCGCGGCGATGTCGGGCATCGGCGAGGACTCGAGAAAGATGGGATCATATCCGAGGTGACGGCGCCCGAGCGCCTTCAGCTTCGCCGTGTCGAAGCTCGAGCAATTTGCTGAAAGCAGAACCATCGCGCCGGGCGAGGCACATGCGCACGCCATTTCGACAAGGCGCCCATAGTCTTTTTCCAGCCGCAAGACTCTGCCGCCGCATCCCCTCGAGAAAGTAGGCGGGTCAAGGACGATCCATTCAAATCTTTCCGCGCGCCGCACGAACCGTGGCAGAACTTTCAGAACATCATCTGCCATGAAGCGATGGTCTTTGGTCGAAAGGTCGTTGAGAGCGAAGTTGCGGCGGCCTCGATCGAGTGCGGCTCTTGCCAGATCAATGCTGACCGTTTGCGCTCCTGCCGCGGCTGCCGCCACGGAAAACGAACACGTATAAGAAAAGAGGTTTAGCAACCTCCCCGAACAATCGTTGCGAACTCGACGACGGTTCGTTCGCTGATCGATAAACAGTCCGCATGAATAGCCTGCTTGAAAGTCTATTTCATACGAAAGCCCCTCTTCGTGAGCCCTGCCGGTGTGAGAGGAAGCGCTTCCCAACGCGCGAGGCAGGTCATTCGTCCCGGGAGCCGTCACCAGACGACGCGTATACGTCCTCCGAATTGAGACACCTGCCCGTGCGCACCAAGCGCCAAGTTCATCCACGATTCCTGCCGGCGGCGCCTCCATCGAATAGGAGAGGATCGCTCCGTCGCCAAAGCGCTCGATGCGGCAGCTTTCCGCATCGGCAATCCGATACGCATCAGTGCCCGCACGAGCGAACTCCTGCACCACAGCAGGGGAAAGCCACTTCATGCTAGCGCGTGAAAGCCGACCACCTGCGCTGTCGCGTATGGTGTCGCTGAGCGATTTTCTGTCGTCCGAACGAGCCGGGTATCTCGCCCATTCTCAATGCTGGAGTTGGCCTTCAGAACGCTCCCGAAGAAACTCGACAATCTTGCTTTGCACCTCCGCAGCTTTTGGACCGAGCTCAATCAAGTGACCGGCTCCGTCAACCGGATAGAATGTGGCTCCGGGGATCCGAGCAGCCAGGGCTTGCGACTCTGGGATGGGGATCAACTTGTCAGCGGTTCCATGCAGAACAAGCGTCGGAACGACAATTTGCTCGAAAGGAAACTCCCCCCAGGTGCGGAGCTGCTGCAGATCATTGCGGACGCCAGCCTCCCGCGCACTCGGCGGCACGAACGTTCCCAGCAGGCTTTCAAACCATTCGCGTTGATCGGAGTTGGAGAGGATATATTCAGTCAACGCCTCGCGCTCAGGTTTACTCGTTTCACCCTCGGCCTGCAGGACACCGTCGAGCAACTTCCGCGGGTCCTTTTGCAAGGTCTCAATGGTTAGCCACGCCCCGAGGTCCCCCGCGAACCGATCGCTAACAAGCTTTCCCAGCTCCATGCGCACTGGTTTTTGATCGGAGGCGAAGGTCGTCACTGGCGCTAGCAAGACCAGGGCCCAGACTTTATCCGCATGACGCCAGGAGAAGTGTATTGCTGCCGGTGCGCCAAAGGAACTCGCCAGCACCGCCACCCGGGTGATCCCCATCGTGTCTATCAGAGCCGCCATGGCGTCCGCTTGCTGATCGAAGGATTGGCCGGTCGTCAAGGGCGTGCGCAGATAACCAGGGCGCGACGGCGCGATAATATGAAATTCATCCTCAGCGAAGAGTGAGCCAAACAGCATCGCCTGGTCGTAACCACCCGGCGCATCGTGGAAGACCAGCAAATGGAGGCCCTCCCCACGGGCTGAATATTCCACCTTGCCCTTCTCCGTCTCAACGATCTCGCTCACGGAATCCAGCGAGGCTAGTTTGTCTGAACGCCAGGAGGCAAACGATGCCAAGACGAAGCCGACCACCAGCAATGCCAAGACCACCAGAAGAAAACTGACTTTCCCCAACGTTCGAAGCGGCGACGCCATCAAGAGCATGTGATGAGTTCGTGACGAATGGTGGCAAGAAAAACAAGAAGACCAAGCGCACTTTTCGGAAGACAAAGTGTGGGGGCACACGGATTCGAACCGTGAACCAAGCAGTTATGAGCCGCCTGCTCTGACCGTTGAGCTATGCCCCCTTTGCCGTGAGCTTAAGAGCATTTTGGGACTCGCCGAGAGATTTTTTTCATGAGCTCTTTTTTCGAGATTTAAGAAAGTGAGCGCTAAACCAATCCCATCCGGCAAGCGCGAGCGGATAAGCTCCCAACGAAAAAACCGCCCCGGAGATGAGCGCGCCCACCAAGAGCGGCCATGGGGCTTGGGCGAGCAGCGTAAGCATGTCTTCCTTCGGCCGATCGCTCGCCCCTCCTCCGATTAGGAATGAACCGAGTTTATACTGGCTAAATAGAATTAGTGGCGTCGTGAACGGATTACTGACCCAAGTGCAAGCTATGGCCGCAGGAATATTGACTCGCGCCAGGAAAGCAATCAGTGCTGCCGCCAACATCTGAACGGGCACTGGCATCATGGCAAAAAAAACCCCGACGGCACAGCCAAAGGCAAAACGTGCCCGCTCCGGCTGCCACATTTCGCGGGCAAATAGGCGATCGCCCAACTTACGATGCAGCCAAGTGCCCCGCATATGCTTAATCCGCGGCAAATGCCGCAAGTAACGACCAGCAGAACTCCGGCGCCATTGCCGCGGCTTCATGCAGAAGGAGGTCGGACGGCGATTTTCCTCCGCATCTCCGCTTGCCAAGGTTCGTTAAGCTGCTTAAACACTCTGCTGTATGAAGAAGATTGAGGCCATCATTAAACCCTTCAAAATGGAGGACGTCAAAGAGGCTCTAGCGGAAGTTGGAATTGAGGGGATGACTGTCAGCGAGGTGAAGGGTTTCGGTCGTCAAAAGGGCCACACCGAAATCTATCGCGGCAGCGAATACACTGTCGACTTCTTGCCCAAGGTCAAATTTGAAATCGTTGTCGTCGACAATATCGTCGAAAAGGCCGTTAAAGCCATCTCTGACTCCGCGAAGACCGGAAAAATTGGAGACGGCAAGATCTTTGTTCTTCCCATCGAGAATGCGATCCGAATCCGGACGGAGGAAACTGGCGAAAACGCAATCTAGCACCGGGACGAGCTGACGCGTTCAGCCGGTCAGCCCCTCTCGTTGGATTTTTATGGATTGGTGGAAGGCCCTCATTCTCGGCATCGTTGAGGGACTCACCGAATACCTGCCAGTCAGCTCCACCGGGCATCTTCTTCTTACACAACGGGCGCTGGGTATTCCACAAAGCGAATCGGCCGACGCCTTTGCCATTTGCATTCAGGTCGGAGCAATCGTCGCCGTTCTCGGGCTTTACTTCTCGCGCGTGCGGCAAATGGTTCTCGGCCTGGCAGGACGCGACGCGCAAGGTCTTCAAATGGCCATCAACGTGATTGCGGCTTTTCTGCCTGCGGCCATCATCGGACTCCTCCTCGAGAAGCCGATCAAGAAATACCTTTTTGGGGGCGAAGCATGGGGCCTATGGCCCATCGTTGCCGCCTGGCTTTTCGGGGGCGTGGCCATCCTCGTCGTGAGCTGGTGGCAGTCTTCGCGTCAAACGAAAACGCATCAGTCGGGACTTAGCTTGGAATCACTTACTTGGAGGATGGCCGTCGTTGTCGGCCTGATTCAGTGTATTGCCATGTGGCCCGGAGTGAGCCGCAGCCTGGTGACCATCGTCGGCGGTGTCATCGTTGGACTAAGCTTACCTGCGGCGGTGGAGTTTAGCTTTTTACTTGGACTTCTGACGCTGACCGCGGCCACCGTCTACGATGGCTTGAAGTACGGAGAGGAGATGGTGCATACCTTCGGGGTTACTGCGCTCTTCTTTGGTTTCCTCGGAGCCTGGGTATCGGCGGTTCTCGCGGTGAAATGGATGGTCGCCTATCTGAAGCAGCATGGCATGCAGATTTTTGGCTATTATCGAATCGCCCTCGCCCTCGTCGTAACTGTTCTTATTTTTGGCGGTTGGCTCACCCATTGAGACATGGACGAAGTCATTCCTCCTGACCTGCAAGCGACGGTTGCTTGCGAGGATGTGCGCACGGAGATCAGCGGACAACAAACGCTCATTGGTGTCTTCGGGATGATTCCCGCTCACGCCTTGCCCATCGGATTCTTCAAGCTTTGCTTATGGACGCGATGGTGCGGAGGCAGTGGGGAGTTCACCGAGAAATCTCTTATTCTTGGGTGCGACGATGAGCAAACCATAGCTCGAAGCGAGCTAAAGTTTACCCTTCCCGCCTTGGATTCTTATGTGACGAATGTCCACGTCCTTGGCGGCGTGCAATTTCAGCAATACGGAGTGTATCATGTAGAGATCCTTCTCGATGACGAACTTAGATTACGGTACCCTTTGCCAGTGGTCCGCGTTCAACAGCCTGGACAGAATGCTAGTTAATTACAGGTCAACCCTTTCCCCGTCATCGGGCAGATAGACGCTGTCAACGCCGGGGAGTTCTCGTTCAAAGAGCATCTGAATTTCGCCGCGACGCTCGTCCAAATCCGTCGAAACATGCGTGAGACACAACGTGCCAATGCGCGCGTCTTGGAGCCCACGCGCAAGTTCCTCGGGAGTAAAATGCGCAAGCTCGCAAATCAAAAGCTCGACGGGTTCTTTGAGGACGTCGC
The DNA here is from genome assembly GCA_963824895.1 of uncultured Verrucomicrobiae bacterium. Classification (GTDB taxonomy): domain Bacteria; phylum Verrucomicrobiota; class Verrucomicrobiia; order Chthoniobacterales; family Terrimicrobiaceae; genus DASTFP01. The sequence goes on from CAWGQS010000009.1 coordinate 87,694, forward strand.
TCAGGTCGCTCGGTGATCCCAAATCCCCGGAATAAACGAATCGTCTTTCTTCCGCTGTGACCTCAAACAGAAATGCCTCTAGGTCCCCCTTGCCTGTTCTCTTGCCCAAGTCGTCGAGATGCGTCGTCGGAAATGGCCTCACCCTGATATTATCCATGACGAAAGTCCTACCCGTCTGCCATGAGAAGATTTCCAAGGGGTAGCGTGTGACGTCCGAGGACAACAAGATCGTGTCAAGCCACACACGAAGCGGCGAAGATAGATGCCGCGGAACTCCCAAAGGGAGCGGTTCATTCCGACCATGCAACCAGCTTGCCTGGATGAGGAGCGGCAGACCTCCGATGTGATCGGCGTGAGCGTGGGTGATCCAGACCGCGTCGAGATCTGGAAGTCGAAAGCCAAGATCCAGGAGCTGAGAGCTGCACGGCTCGCCCGCATCCAAGAGGACTCGCTTGCCTCCTACTTCAAGGAGAATACTCGATTGAAAGCGTCCGCCCGCGACGTTGCCTGGGCCAGTTCCGAGAAAAGTTACCGAAGGCATCCTCTTGAACTGCTAGAAGATTCCTTTGCAACCGGCAAGCTGGAGCGAGCGAAAAGTTGCAACCGCCTGCTCGCAAACTACACTCGAATCGATGCGGTTCCTCCGTAAATACGCCTTTTGGGTATTCCTGTTTTGTCTGGTTTCCGCGCTCGTTAGTGCTCCCTCGCCGGACAAGACGAGAACGCGCCTGGCCGATGGTTTCGATCAACCGGTCGGAAAGCCAGACGCCGACGGCTATTATATCTCCCGCGGCTTTCGGGCTCGATACCACATGGGCGAAGATTGGAATGGCCTCGAAGGAGGTAATAACGATTTGGGGAAACCCGTTTACGCGACGGCAAACGGAGTCGTGGTCCTGGCGCGTGATATGCGCATGGGCTGGGGAAACCTGGTAATCATCCGTCACCTTTTCCTCGAAGACAGGCAAATAAAAACGGCGGACTCCGTCTATGCGCATTTGGACAAGATCCTCGTGCGCGAAGGTAAGCAGATCGTTCGTGGCCAGCAGATCGGCACCATCGGCACCAATCGCGGAATGTACATCGCCCACCTCCACTTTGAGATCAGGAAGAATCTCTCCATCGGCTACAACCAGCGTTCCTTCGGCAAAGATCTGTCTAACTACTACGTCCCCGGTGCGTTCATCGCGACGCACCGCAAACTTCACGGAGCAGGCCGCAGCGCACTCGTGGCGGTTAATACTTTCACTGTCGAAGGAAAAGGCGCACTGCCGATGGCCGACGCCGCGCTGCGTTCCGAAGCAAAGCGCGAGCAGGGTATTTCTTCATCATCCTCCCCAGCCTTGGCGCCAGCCAAGAAGAGGGAGCAATTTCGTGTGAATAGATTCAGTGATTTCTTTTCAACCCAATGATTATGGCACCGATCGCTTGTCAGCCGCGGAAACCGCAAGTAAACAACACGCGTTGACCATACCCGAAACCCTTTTTCTGATTGCTGGGAGAGGTCGCTACCCTTCGCTCTTGATCGAATCAGCTCGTGCCTCGGGAGTGAAGAGAATCTCCGTCGCCGCGTTTGAGGGCGAAACCTCGGAATCGACCAGCGCCGAGGCTGACGAGGTGCACTGGATGCGCGTTGGCCAGCTGGGTAAGCTGCTCGAGGCAGGCCGGAAATCCGGTGCGCGGCATGCCATGATGGCTGGTCAACTCGCGCCAGCAAACCTCTTTGACTTGCGCCCTGATATTCGTGCTTTGATCCTGCTGGCAAGATTGAAGCGACGCAATGCAGAGACCCTCTTCGGCGAAGTCGCCAATCAACTTGCCAACATCGGCCTTGAGCTGTTGAATGCCATGACTTTCCTCGACGATCACATCGCTGGCTCGGGACACCTCGCGGGACCGAGCCTCAAGCAAAGAGATATGGCGGATATGCACTTTGGATTCGACGTCGCCAAGGAGATCAGCCGTTTGGATATCGGTCAGACCGTGGTTGTCAAGGCTGGCACTGTCCTCGCCGTCGAGGCATTCGAGGGGACAAACGACTGCATCCGTCGCGGCGGCCGCCTCGGTGGTAAGGGCGCTATCTTGGTCAAGGTGACCAAGCCAAATCAGGACATGCGCTTCGATGTTCCGGTGATTGGTGAGACGACCATCGAAGTGGCGCACGAAGCAAAAATCAAGGCGATCGCTTGTGAAGCCAATCGAACCCTGCTGCTCGATAGTCCCGCCGTTTGTCGAGCTGCCAGAAATGCCAACGTGACGCTCTACGGAATTTCCAAATGAATATTCTTCGCACGGGCGTTGTCGGCGTGGGCCATATGGGCGTAAATCATGCACGCGTTTATCGGGAGCTTGAGTCCTGCAGTTTGGCGGCGGTCTTTGATCGGAACCAGGATGCGGCTCAACGCGTCGCGAGAAAGTATCACACCTACGCTGCTCACTCCCTCGAAGAGTTCGCCCGCCTTGTCGATGCGGCGACGATTTGCACTCCTACAGTTACTCATTACGAGATCGGGGCATACCTGCTGGAGAGGGGCAAACATCTGCTCATTGAAAAGCCGATTGCGGAAACGCCAAGCCAGGCGCGCGCCCTCGCCGCGCTGGCTGCGAGCCGCTCCTGCGTGCTCCAAGTGGGACATATCGAGCGGTTCAATCCAGTGCTCGTCGCATTGGAAGACAAACTCAACAATCCTCGCTTCCTCGAAGTCACCCGCCTCTCGCCCTATCCAAACAGGAGCACTGACATCGGCGTGGTTCTCGATCTGATGATCCATGACATCGAGATCATCCTGCACATTGTTCGCTCGCCGATCGTCAGCATGGATCCCGTGGGCATCGCGGTTCTGAGCAAAGGCGAAGATATCGCCAACGTTCGCTTTCACTTTGAAAGCGGTTGTGTTGCCAATGTCACCGCCAGCCGAATCAGCCGCGATACCATCCGCAAGATCCGCGTCTTTCAAGAGAACGCCTATCTTTCACTGGACTATCATAAGCAGGACGGAGTCATGTACGGTCTACACGACGGGCTCAAGGGCAAGGAAATCGTGCGCGAAAAAGTTGAGATCCGGCGCGGCGAGCCTCTGAAGATAGAACTTGAGGCCTTCATCCAGTGCGCCAACGACGGCGCCAAACCGAAAGTATCCGGCCACGAGGCGGCCGACGCACTCGACATCGCCTTAGAAATAACTCGCCGCATCGAAGCGGCGGACCCCCGCAGGAAGAGCACGCCTACCCTCGCATGACCACCTTGTGGTTCGTTGCCGGGGAGGCAAGCGGAGATGCCCGCGCCGCTGAAGTGATGAAAGTGCTGCGTTCGCTCGAGCCGAATCTTCGCTTTGTCGGCGCGGGGGGTCCAAAAATGCGGGTCGTGGCGGCGGAGCCGTTCGACAATTGGATTGCAGAAGCGGGCGTCCTCGGACTCTGGGACGTCCTAAAGCATTACGGATATTTCCGGAGAAAGTTTTACCGCATGCTGGATCAGATCGAGATAGTCAGACCGGCAGCAGTCGTTCTCGTCGACTATCCAGGTTTTAATGTTCGCCTTGCGAAGGCTCTGCGCAGGCGAGGCTTCGCCGGTAAAATCCTCTACTACATCAGCCCCCAGGTATGGGCCTGGAATCGCGGGCGTATTCCCCAACTGGCACGCCTGCTCGATCTGATGATCTGCGTCTTTCCCTTCGAAAGGCCAATGTATGAAGCAAGTGGACTCCACACCATTTTTGCTGGGCATCCCCTTCTGGAGGCCCTCGCCAAGGAAAAGATCGGCGTCCTTCGCGAAGATGCCCTCGTTGGGCTCTTCCCCGGGAGTCGCGAAAGGGAGGTAAAGCGCATCTTTCCTTCGATGGTCGAAGCGGGCCGTCGGATTCGCAAAGCAAGACCAGACGTCCGCTTTGAGGCCGCTGCGGCCAGTGAGCTCCATGCCAAGCGCATGAAACAGCTCGCGGGGGATCTCCCCATTGCGATCCAAGCCGGCACAGCGCATGAGCTAATGCAACGTGCCTGTGTTGGCATGGTATGCTCCGGGACGGCCACTCTTGAGGCGGCCTTTTTTGGTCTCCCGTATTGCTTGGTCTATCGTGTCGCGTGGCTCACTTTCGAAGTCGGCCGCCGCCTCGTGGATGTCGATTGTCTTGGCATCATCAATATCCTTAACAACTACCAACAAAATCCGCCTTCAGATCCCCGGCTGCCCGCCGGGCCAGCGCCTCACATAGTTCGTGAGTTTATTCAGCACCTCGCGACTCCCGAAGCTCTCTCAAAAGAGACCCTTCGACTTCTCAACGATCCGGCCGCGCGCGCGAGTCTGGTCAAGAAAGTCAGTGATATTATCTCCACACTGGAAGCCGAAGGCGCGGCCCTGCGTGCTTCTCAGGCGATCCTCGCTGCGCTCTGACAAAATTCCGGAGTTCTGGATTTTCTTTCGACAGTTTACGTGGATTCTTACGCGGAACCTTGGCGATGCGCTTTCGAACAAAAGTCTTCACGCTCTTCCTCGTGATGGCGGTCCTTACCGCCACACTCATCGCCGCCTTCATGTACGGCCCGATGACGCGGCTTTTCATGGATCTACTCAGGACCAATGTGCTCTCGATCGCGGCCACAGCTGCAGCCATGCTCAACCCGGAAGTCCACCAGAAAATTCGTGAGCGTTCCGATCAGGATTCTCCTGACTACAAGAAACTCGAAGCTGGGTTGAGACGCGCACGCGACGCCAATCGGCGCCGAGACATTTATGTGAAGTATATCTATTCGATGCGCCCCTACCCTCAAAATCCCAGAACGGCTGAATTCGTTTTGGATGCGGAAGAGGAAGGCGTCAACAAGTCGAACGTGGGCGACATCTACAAGACAACGAACCCGAACTACGTCGTCCGTTTCAATGACTTCCAGGCTGACGAAGAGTTCGTCAGCGATCAGTGGGGGCAGTGGCTTACGGCGAATGCGCCGATCCGCGACTCTCATAATGAAACCGTTGGTGCGGTCGGAGTTGATGTCAGCGCGACCGAAGCGATCCAACGCCTCAACGGCCTGTTTTGGAACGGTGGGTTGGCCCTCGGCATCTCTCTGATCGCCTCCTATTTCCTGGCCAGTCTGGCTTCCCGTCGGATCGCCCGTCCGTTGGTCACGATCCGCAATGCGGTTGAACGAATCGCGGCCGGGGACTACACGCAAAGGCTCAAGTCGAGTTCCAAGGACGAATTTGGCGAGGTTGCCACCGCACTTAACAAATGACGACAGGGCTGCAGGAACGAGAGGATCTCAAGAGCGCTCTGTCGCGCTACGTCTCAGAAGATATTCTCAACGAGATCATCTACGCGGGTAAACCTTCGGAACTTTACAGCCAGCGCAAGAAGGTCACGGCGCTTTTTGCCGACGTCCGCGGCTTCACGACTTTCTCGGAACAGTTGAGTCCGGAGGAAACTGTGGCGATGCTTAACGATTACTTCGGAAAGATGATTGAGGCAGTGTTTAAGAACGCGGGACACCTGAACAAATTCATGGGCGACGGTCTCATGGCGCTCTTCGGCGCCCTGCGCGACGATGAATTTCAGGAAGAACACGCCGTGCAAGCCTCCCTCGACATGCGAAACGCCTTGAAGGATCTCCAGGAAACATGGGCCAATTCCGAAAGCAGAGCCCGCGATGCCATGGCGTCGCTTCGCATCGGTATAGGTATCAACACCGGACTCGCCATCGTCGGTAACATTGGCTCCAAACAACGGATGGAGTTTACGGCCATCGGTGATTCCATCAATCTAGCCTCCCGTCTCGAGCAGGCGACTCGCGATCGAGGCGTCGACATTCTCGTGAGCGAATATTCCTACGTTGCGGCACGCAGCCGATTTCCGTTCGAACCAGCAGGTGAAATCTCCATCAAAGGCAAGACCGAAAGCGCTCGAACCTACACGATAAGGAATTTCGCATGAACGATTCATTTCCCAAGAGTCACCTCGAATCGCTGTGGGCGCCCTGGCGGGTTGAATACTTCCAGGCGGAGCATCAGGCCGGGACCGACTTTTTAAGCGAAGCTGCGCAGACCGACGACGACGCAGCTCACCTCGTTGTCACGCGGCGAAAATCCACGTTTCTCCTCATGAACAAGTATCCCTATTCCGCCGGTCACCTGATGGCGGTAACCTATCGCAAAGTGTCGGAAATGGCGGAACTTACCGATAGCGAGGTGCTTGAACTCTGGCAGTTATGCATCCACGCACAACGACTGCTCAGGGAGTGCGTCAAAGCCCAAGGCTTTAACATCGGTTGGAACCTCGGAAAACCCGCGGGGGCGGGAGTGCATGATCACCTTCACCTCCACATTGTTCCCCGCTGGTCAGGCGATGCGAACTTTATGACAGTCGTGGGCGGCGTTCGCATTATTCCTGAGGGACTGATGCCCCTCTATGATCGCCTGAAGGCCGTCCAGGCGCAAATCGACGAATAGCCGTGATCATCTCTGGTGTGTCCGGCGCCCACCTGGCCGCGCGCTGAGAGAGCTCGATGACTTCGCAAACCTTCTTTGATGTTGTCATCATCGGAGGAGGTGCAGCCGGCTTGATGTGCGCGCTCACCGCCGGCAGACGCGGAAGGCACGTTGCCCTACTGGAAAACAACGATCGCGTCGGCAAGAAGATCGCCATCTCCGGCGGAGGACGCTGCAACTTTACCAATATCCATGCGGGACCAGATAACTTTATTTCGAAGAACCCTGACTTCTGCCGTTCGGCGCTCGCCCGCTATACGCCGTGGGATTTTATCGGCTTGGTGGAAGAGCACGGAATTCCTTACCACGAGAAAAAACTTGGCCAACAGTTCTGCAATGGGAGTTCGCGCGCCATCATTGCGATGCTCCTCGACGAATGTCGCTCTGCAAAAGTCGACATCCGTTGCGACTGCCATGTCACGGAGATCCGAAAATCGACTGGCTTTCACCTGAGAACACAATCGGAAAGTCTTTTCTGCGATTCGCTGATCGTTGCCACCGGAGGATTGTCGTTTCCGAAGCTTGGCGCCACCGACTTTGGCTATCGGGTGGCGGCACAATTTGGCTTGCGGGTAACCGAGTTGCGCCCCGGTCTCGTGCCCCTGACATTTTGTCACGAGGAAAGTGAACACTTTTCCGGACTCAGCGGAGTTTCGTTGCCGGTTCTCGCACGCGCCTCGGGCGTGGCTTTCGAGGAAGCGATGCTCGTTACGCATCGCGGTCTGAGCGGTCCGGCAATCTTGCAGGTGTCGTCTTACCGTCGCGACCATGAAATCGTTGCACTGGACTTGCTGCCGAAAATCACTGATCCCAAGTGGATCTTCGCTGAACGTGCTTTGGATGTTTCTGCTCTTCTCAGCCGACATTGGCCCCGACGATTCGCCGAGGTGTGGAGCGCCCTATATGCGCCAAAAAAGCCGCTGTCTCACTACAGCGCCCCTGAACTGCAAGCTCTCGAGCAGTCGCTGCATCGCTGGGCTCCGCGATTCTCGGGCAGCGAGGGATACCCAAAAGCTGAGGTGACCTGTGGCGGTGTTGACACAAGTGAGCTTTCTTCCAAGACGATGGAGGCACGCTCCGTGCGCGGGCTTTTCTTTATCGGCGAGGTCGTCGATGTGACCGGATGGCTGGGAGGATATAATTTCCAATGGGCCTGGGCCAGCGGACATGCTGCCGGATTGGTTGCCTAGACGCCCCACATCGTTAGAATCCATCCATGAATTCGTATCGCGATCGTGACGGCGAGATCGAAAGTGCCCTGACCGACGTGCGGGCAATCTACACCGAACTGGCGGCGCGACCAATCCATCGCGCCTGCACATTGCGAACGGAGTGCTGTCACTTCAAGCTCACCGGCCTGACTCCTTTTCTGACCAGGGGTGAAGCCTTGCTCGCTGCCCAGGCGCTGCGCGCTTCCGGCCGGAAAGCTCTTCCGTCCACTGGCACGGGAATTTGCCCACTCCTAAATCCTAAGACAGCTCGCTGCCTCGTTTATCATGCACGTCCCTTCGGCTGCCGCACCCATTTCTGCCAAGCGGCCGGCGGTCCTTACGCACGACGTGAGGTTCTCGACTTTATTCGCCGACTCGAGTATGTCGACGAGAAGCTCGGCGGAAACGGGCCGCACCCTCTCCCGGACGCCCTCGCCGAAGCCTTGGAGACGTTGAGCTAGAAGTCCCTCCGACGGAAAGAAAAGGGTCTGCTTGTACCCAGTCCCCCGATTCACGTTAGCGGAGCAACTGCCTCTAACGGTGAAGTCGAAGGCTATTACACGGATCTGACGTGAGAAATTGAAACCGTAACAACCGACTACAAGTGATTGATGTTGAGACGTCTTTTCCAATGGCACAACGCGTGACTCACCCCCGATTCTCCAGGAGGCTATCAAGTCGTTTTGAGATGCTCTGGTCCATGGTGATAAGTGGGGGCCAAGTGCGCCGAAAGCCCTCGCCGGCGAGCTTCTTTGTAGCGTCGATACCGAGCTTACCGCCGATCGCGATCTCGCTAGTTGCGTGGTCGAGAACGTCGGCAGGCCCTTTGGTCAGGATACTGTCGCGCTGCGGGTCGGTATTGGCGCAGAGGCGAAACAGGACCTCACTTGTATTGTGCACGTTCACATCGTGATCCACCACAATCAGGTATTTGGTGAACATCATCTGCCCCATTCCCCAAAGTCCATGCATGATCTTGTAGGCTTGCATCGGATAGGTCTTCTTGATGCTGACGAAGACCAGGTTGTGAAAAACACCTTCGGCGGGAAGGGCGATGTCCACGATCTCAGGGAAGTTCATTTTAAAGATCGGCAAAAAAAGTTTCACCGAGGCGCTGCCCATATAAAAGTCCTCCATTGGAGGAATTCCGACGATCGTGGCGGGATAGACGGCATCCCGACGATGCGTAATGGCAGTAAGGTGGAAAACCGGATAAGGCTCGGGAAGCGCGTAGTAACCTGTGTGATCGCCGAACGGACCTTCCTCCCGGAGGGGTTCGCGCGGATCCACGTAACCTTCGAAAACAAAGTCCGCATTGGCAGGAACTTCGAGATCGTTGGTTTCGCATTTGACGAGCTCGATTGACTTTTTCCTTAGATAGCCAGAGAGCAGGAATTCATCGAGGCCATCGGGCAGAGGAGCCGTGGCGGCAAAGGGAAACACGGGATCGCCTCCAAGAAAGATCGCCACAGGCATCCGCGTGCCCGTCTCGTAGTACCTGCGGCCGTGCCGTGCGCCCACTTTTTGCAACTGCCAGTGCATGCCGGTGCTGTGGCTGTCATAAACTTGGATGCGATACATGCCGACGTTGCGCTCGCCAGTATCTGGATCTTGGGTGACGACACAGGGCAGAGTGATAAAACGCCCACCGTCCAGCGGCCAGCACTTGAGTATTGGTAGATCCAGAAGCGTCGGGGGATGAGGATCGAACGTCGTAGGATTTTTCCAATCCGGTGCCGGCGGCCAGCCAGTCGTCAACGTCGGGCTTTCGATCTTATGCACGACCTCCTTACAGGGACCGGTCTTCACTCGCTTGGGTTTGGCGTGACGCATCTCGACGGCGGTGCCGAGTAGTTTTAAAGCTTCGCGAAAGCTGGTCGGGGGTTTGGCCTTGATCAGCGCACCTAACTCGGCCGCAACATCGTCGACCGACTCCGCACCCATACTCATCGCCATGCGCTTCCACGAGCCCATCGTATTTATCGCCACCGGGAAGGGACTCACCTGCCCGTTGACGGTCGGTTTTTCGATCAAGAGAGCTTTCCCGCCGGCGGGCGCCTTCATCTCGCGATTGGCCAATTCGGTAATCTCGAGTTCCGTCGCGACGGGGTGGCGGATGCGTATGAGCTCGCCAGCTTTCTCCAGCGCTTGGACGAAGTCTCCGAAAGACGAAAAGGCCATCTCAGAGTGACGCGGCCGGACAGGCTACCGGCTCGGACTTGGTCGAGGGCAACGTGAGGCTACGTAGCTCGGCACGCAACCATGTGCGCACGCCCAGCAGAATCAACTTCCAAACATGTCGATTGGGTTCGAAGCCCTTCAACAACGTCCGCGAATCCAAATTCATGGAACCGTAAACTCCAGCTGCATGCCTCTTTTGAGCAATGCGTACCAAGCGTTGATTGTAAAACGCCATCACGCGCTTAACGATAGCTCCGTCGACCGCACCTTCGAAGGGAAATTCAGAAAAACCCGTCCTGGGACAGCGGACCACGCTGCGAACGGGTCCGAAAAAGAACAAACCAAGATCCATCAAAAAGGCCGCGGTCATCAGTTCTTTGTCACCCAAGTAGTGATATTTGTCCTTGTACAATGCTTCGAACCAGCCGCGATATGACCGCGCAAACCGGGCATTAAGATCCTCCAGGTCGCAGATCTCACCTTGGCTCTCTCGCACGATGCGATCCACGGCGACTGAAACGGTCCATGAACAATAGTCCAACCCCTGACTATAGAGTGGATCCATGAAGGACGCGGCATCCCCGACAATCTGCCAGCAAGGACCTGCAATCCGCTCAGCATAGTAGGGCAGCGTTGAGTACGCTTTCACGTCGCCTTCAATGTACTCCGCATCGGCGAAAATCTCCCGTCCCACCGGATGCCTCAGCAGATGGGCCTTAAGCCGATCGCCCAATCGTGCGCCGTCTGGCGGGCTATAAAGCCGTGAATCATAAACGAGACCGGCACTGAAATCGCCGCCCCGCAGGGGGATGATCCAGCACCACCAACCGTACCCGGTCAGGTGGTTGGTTGCAGAAGCACGGCTGACCTGACAAGCGCGGGCATAGCTTGGATAGCGGCTCAACAGATCGTAGCCATCCCAGTCCTTCACGTTGCGAAAGCGCGCCCAAATCGCATTGGTCGGATGCTCGGGAAGGCTGCGAAGGACGCCCAGCCGTCGGGCGAGCAAGGCAGCGCGACCGCTTGCGTCGACTACCCAGCGGGCGGAGAGTTGGCGCTGTCCGAAGCTGTCCTGAATCATGAGTTGAGAGAATCCCCCATCGGAGAATTCAATCGAAGTAAGTTTAGCCGGGCGGAAGAGATGAGCGCCTGCTTCGCAAGCCAGCGTGAGGACATGCTCATCGAGGACCTCGCGATCAACCTGGTAAGAAGGCAGGCGCACTTGATAGAACGCGCCGATCTCGCTGCAACGATCGAACTCATCCTCAGGTCCGCGAGAAAACCAGAACCGCAGGCCATTCTTGACCACGTGGTGATGACAAAGGTGATGCGTCAGCCCCAGGCGTTTTGTCAGAAAACAACCGCTCACCTCGGTGGTTGCTTCGCCTACCTTGCGGTCAAAATGTGCTGAGCGCTCGATAAGCGCCACGCTGAGTTCCGGAGCCTCGCGTCGGAGCAGCAAAGCCGTCGCCGCGCCGGAAAACGCTCCGCCGATCACCGCGACATCGAATTTCCCCTGCATACCGCACTTGCATAGACAAGGAAGTGAGCGCTGGCAATGAGTCTCCTCGCTGCTTCGGCGTGAAGATGCTCAATGGGAAGATTTGCCATTTGGCGCAAGCCGAGCCAATATTGATAGTGGCGATGAATCTCAAAACGGTGCTTTTGATCGTAGGAGCCGCGCTTGCCACGTGCGGTCCCATTCATGCGCAGACCGATGATGCTGCGAAGGGTATTAAGCCTGAAAAGACCTCGGTGACGAAGCTGAATGGGACCAAGCTCTTTGGAATCGTCGAAGTCACTGATGACTATACGATTCGAGTTTCTAGCGATTCTGGGATTACCAGGCTGCCCATCGCTCAATTGGGCGACGCCGATTTCAAGAAGTATGGACAAAACAAGGATCGTTCGAACGACGGGCGCCTCTGGTATGAGCGCAAAGAGGCCTTGCAAGATTCACAAAAGGATAGCCACTCCAGCAAAGATTCCAAATCGAACGGAACCGCTCCGATCGAAATTCGGCTAGGCGAAATTGCAGCCTTTCAGCCCGTCATCGCAGCCTATGAAAAGACACTAGGTCCCAAGAAAGGCGACAAAGCGTCAGCCGCCACAAAGGATCCTGACGAGAAAACGAAATCGTCTGATACGCCTTTCACGCCCATGTTCTCGCAGCCGGGGATGGCCGGACCTCTCACCGAGCCATTTACAGGCCTCGGCAGCTCGGCGCTCCAGCCAATTTCGGGGGCGGCATCCGGCGCGACCGGAGTCATTCAATCAGCCACCGGTGCTGCGAGCCTTCCTTCATCTCCACCGTAGGAGTTTAGGCTCGCTCGAACTGGGGCAGTCCGGCTCCTCTCTTTGGAACGCTGGACCGAAGTTCCGATAAACGGGAGGCCACGCGTTCGATGAGACTGCGCTCGTGGGCTGCGGTCACGGTTAGCCGCAGTCTCTCAGAACCGCGAGCAACCGTGGGGAAGCGAATCGCAGGAACAAGAAAGCCCTCTTCAAAGAGCCCTCGTGAGGCCTTTACAGCGAGTTCGCCGTCGCCCAGAAGGATGGGAAAAATGGCGCTCTGCGCCGGCGCGGCTAGATTTCCGGCCAGCAGCGAGATATTAGCGTGCAGTTTCTGCACCAGCCGTTCCCCTTCGGCCGAGTTGAGCAGCTCAACTGCGGCGCGCGAGGCGGCCGCGCAATGGGGCGGTGGTGCGGTCGAGAAAATGAAGCTGCGGGCACGGTTCAGAAGATATTCACCAAGAGCAGCGCGCCCGCAGATATAGGCACCCGACGAGCCCAATGCTTTGCCCAGTGTGCCCATTTGTACTTCGATACGATTCGCGAGGCCGAACTCATCGACCAGTCCGCGGCCCTGCTCGCCCACGACACCAATGCCATGGGCCTCGTCGACCAGGAGCCAGGCACCAAATCGCTCTTTTAACTCGACGATCTCCTGAAGCGGCGCGCGGTCTCCGTCCATGCTGTAAACGGATTCGACTAGGATCAGCACTCGGCTCGCCGGAAAGGTCTGAGCGGCCCAGCGTAGATGACTTTCCAACTTGTCCAAACGATTGTGGGGGAAAACTCGAAGGGATGCTCCTGAGAGGCGCGCACCATCCACCAGGCAGGCGTGACTAAGTTTGTCCAAAACAATGACGTCCCCCTTTCCAACTAAAGCTGGGATCGTTCCAAGGGCCGCGGCGTAACCGCTGGAAAAGCTCAAGGCTGTCTCGGTTCGCTTGAACCGTTTCAGCGTTTCTTCCAGACGAAGATGATGGGCGTGGGTGCCACAAATCAGCCGGGAAGCGCCCGCGCCGGAGCCGGCGTCATCGAGTGCTTCGTGTGCTGCGTCGCGCAACTTCGGGTGGGCCGCCAGTCCAAGATAGTCATTCGACCCAAAGTTGGCTACCAAGCGCCCCTCGAGCAAAATCTCCGAACCTTGTGGAGAGTTGACGACGCGCAGCGATCGGCGCAGGCCGGCGTTCTGAATTTTCTCAAGCTGGCTCGTGAGAAATTGATCGAAATTCATCCATTCATCAAGTGAAGCATCTCTCTCACAGCTGCCTCCAGACCCACGAAGATTGCGCGCGAGACAATCGAGTGACCAATATTGAGTTCCACCAGATGAGGGATTCGAAGAACACTGTGAATGTTCTCGTAGTTGATGCCATGACCCGCATTGACCTCCAAGCCGGCGGCGTGGGCCAGTTCCGCCGCCTTGATGAGGCGAGCGAGTTCGATCTCCCTGTCCGCGCCTGAGCTGTTGGCCAGTGCTCCCGTATGAAGTTCGACGAACCGCGCGCCGAGGTCCGCGGCCGCCGCCACCTGTGCTTCCTCAGGATCAATGAAGAGACTCACGACGATTCCGCTCTCCTTGAGAATGGTAATCGTCGGACGCAGTGAGGACTTCTGCGCAGCGCAATCAAGTCCTCCTTCCGTCGTTACCTCTCGACGATTCTCGGGGACGAGGCAAACATCATGAGGCAAGATGTCGAGCGCCAGTTCCACGATCTCTGGAGAATTCCCCATTTCGAGATTGAGCTTTGTGGCAATTCGCTCCTTTAAACTGCGGACATCGCGCTCTTGAATGTGACGGCGATCAACGCGCAGATGAGCCGTGATGCCATGCGCGCCCGCCCTCTCCGCGGCCAGCGCCGCGGCGACGGGATCCGGCTCCGCATTTGGGGAGTCGAGGGTCTCACGATAACGCGCTTGGCGGAGTGTCGCGACGTGATCGATATTAACTCCAAGCTTAATCATTTGGGTGGTAATTCCAGCCTTAGGCGCGAGCAGTCAATTGTAAAGCAGTCACTTAATCTCCGCGATTCGGTGGCAAATCCGCGGGGCTTCAGCGGATTCGTTCGCCCTGGCTTTGCAAGGATTTGAGTACTTTGCCAAATCACGTAAAAGAGCTGGAACTGTGGCAGCGACTTTTCTCTTCGCACCGGGAGCTGGGGCTTCATGTTCGAGTTCCTGGATGCTCCGGTGGGCGCACTTACTGGGAACAATTGGCGTCGTCCGCGCTTTCGACTATCCATACATGGCCGAGGGGAGAAGGCGACCAGATCCCCTGCCGAAGCTCATCGCTGCGCATCGCAGTGCTTTGCAAGATTGGCGCGATTCGTGCCCAGGGCCAGTCGTTCTTATTGGGAAAAGCATGGGATCGCGCGTTGGCTGTCACGTCTCGTTGCAGGAAGACGTCTCCGCCTTGATCTGCTTCGGATATCCACTCTGCGGCGGTGGCAATCCGACCAAACTTCGAGACCAGGTCCTAAGGGAGATTCGCACACCCATTCTTTTCATCCAGGGAACGCGCGATCCTCTTTGTCCGCTGTCGCTCCTCGACAAGGTCCGCTCGGAAATGTGCGCGCCTAACGAAGTGCACGTCGTGGCTGGCGGCGACCACTCACTTAGCGTCACCAAGCGCGAACTGAAAGCGAGCAACCAAACCCAGGAGGACGCCAATCAACGCATCCTGCAGAGAATCCAGAGCTTTGTGGAAACGAACCTTCCGCGCGCGAGACTTGAATAGGGTTCGTGCGGGCACTATCCCATTCGCGTGACCGGATGGCTGAAACGACTTGCCTGGATCGAGATTGGAATTCTGGCAATTGCCGCTGTCCTGCGCATCGCGCTGCTGGACATCAAGCCGGCGCATTTCGATGAGGGAGTCAACGGGTGGTTCACCGATCAAATGAAGCGCACGGGTTACTTCCGCTACGATCCGACGAACTACCATGGGCCGTTGCACTTTTATGCGATCTTCCTGTCACAGACCCTTTTTGGACGAAATCTTTGGGCGCTGCGTCTCCCTGCCGCCATCGCAAGCCTGCTGGCAGTCTGGGCAGCTCTTCGTTTTCGCGAACATTTTGGCGCCAGCACTGCCCGTCTTGCTGCACTCGCGATGGCGGTCTCGCCGGCCTACGTTTTTTACGGCCGCTATTCCATCCACGAATCCTGGCTGGTTCTCTTTTCCTTAATCTTTTGTTCCGGCTGGCTGGGCCTTTGGGAAAAGGGCGAGCGGCGGTTCCTATTTATGCTGCTCGCCGGAGCGACCGGAATGATCCTGACCAAGGAGACCTATGTCGTTCACATAGGCAGCTTCCTGCTTGCGGGCATTGCCCTCAGCGTCGTGGAAAAACTGTCGCCTTCGCATCCGGCGATGCCAATCGCACCTCAGCTCTGGTCCTGGCGGGATCTTGCGAATGCTTCGGCACTGGCCACCCTCACGATTGTATTCTTCTACTCAGGAACGTTCCTGGATTTCTCTGCCCTGAGCGGCCTTTATGAAACTTTTGCTGCTTGGTTTGATACGGGGGTGGCCGCGGCTGGACACGAAAAATCGACATTCCAAATCGGCCCCTTCAATTACTACTGGATTGCGCTCATGGCACGCTACGAATGGCCGGCGCTGCTTGGTCTTCTCCTTTGTTTTGCTTACATCTTTCCCTCTGAAGCGCGCCTTAGATTTATTGCAATCTATGGTTGTGGGGTCCTGCTAGCTTACTCCCTCATTCCTTACAAAACTCCGTGGTGCATAATTTCTATTCTCTGGCCGTTCTATTTTCTGCTGGGGGCCTTCGCGGACACAGGGCGGAGGTCCTTCGGGAACCACATTCTCTCTGCCAGTCCCGCGGTCGGTGCTGGCGGTGACTCTTGCGGCCAGCACCTTCCTTGCGGCTCGGCTGAACTTTTATCGTTTTACCAACGAGGGCGAGCCTTATGTTTACGTGCAGACATTCCCAGATATTCAAACTCTTACGAAGCCGCTTCTCGACATGGCGGCCAAGGATTCACGCTACTATCACGTGCAGGGACATATTCTGCTGGAAAGCTATTATCCGCTGCCTTGGATGCTGGGAGACTTTACGCGCATTGGCTACTACAAGAAGGATGAGCCTCCGGAGCATCTTGACGCCGACTTTGTCGTCGCAGAAGTAAGTCAAATGGAGAAAACCGAAGCGGCGCTAACCGGCGAGTACTACAAGCGGCAATTTCGTCTGCGGGATTCGCAGGAGGAATGCGTCGTCTACTTCGGTAAGCGGCCGTTTGACGAATGGTTCAAGGGCGCAGCTCCGCTCTTCCATGGTAAACCATGAGGTGGCTTTCTTCTGCGCTGGCATTTGCGACCACGGTCGTCGTCAGCACGGTCCTCCTTGGCTTTCTCAGCTCTGGTCTCAATGCCCACGTCGCGTGGGGGGCGCTCATTTGCGGGTCCGTTGTCGCGATGGCCGCATGGGTGACGACCCGTTCGCCCGAATCTCCGAAAGTACACTTTTGGGATTGGCTGATGCTTATTGTGTTCGCACTGGCGTCCTTGCGCGCCTTCTTGTGGATCGTCTATTCGCGCGGCGATGAGATTTGCGTGCTTTCACCAAACAACCTCGGAGATCTCTCCCTGCACCTTAATCTAATCCGCTATTTCGCCGGCGGAATCGCTTTTTGGCCGGAAAGCTCCATCCTTAGCAATGCACCGCTGACGTACCCGATTGGGGCAGATCTTTTCAACAGCGTGCTCGAGGTCTTAGGGTTCGATACGTTTGTGGGCCTTGTCTGGACAGGCTTGGCAGGAGCCGCCCTGACTGGATATGCGCTTTGGCTATGGGGCGGAGCCTTCGGACTCGCCGCCTTTTTGTTCAATGGGGGACTTACCGGCTTTGCGGTCCTACAGACCCTCGAGATCGAAGACTTCCAGAGCGAAATGGTCTGGAAGAATCTGTTTCTTTCAATGTTCGTCACACAGCGTGGCTTGCTCGTGGCGTTGCCTTCCGGCTTGCTTCTCCTCTACGCTTGGCGCGAACACTACTTTCGACAGTCAGCCCACGTTGTCCCTGTGTGGTTGCAACTGTTGATCTACGCGAGCCTTCCTCTGTTTAATATTCACGCCTTTCTCTTTCTAAGTCTTATCCTGCTGGCAATATTTGCGACCGCCACGACGGCTGCGCGTTGGTGGAACCCATTGGCAAACCGGTCGCAGCGGGAGGTGCTCGCTTTTGTGGCAGTCGCTCTCGTCCCCGCTACCCTGTGCATTCTCCTCGTCACCGGCTTCTTCTCCATGTCTGGGGCGATTCGATGGGCTCCCGGTTGGCTAGCTGGAGGGAATTTGTGGGTCTGGATTTGGAATTTCGGACTCGCATTGCCTCTTTCTCTGGTGCTCACAGTTATGCTCTTCTTGAGCAAAGATACCGAAGCGCGCTGTTTTGTTTGGACGGCGGTTTGTGTATTCGTCCTCTGCTGCATCGTTTCGTTTGCACCCTGGGAATGGGACAATATGAAATTGATGCTCTGGAGCTGGCTGGTGATCGCGCCATACCTCTGGACTAAGATTGTCGCGAAAATGAAGGTCCCGGCGCGTGCCGCTGTTTGTGTTGTTCTCTTCTTTTCAGGGGCGATATCGCTGATTGGCGGGTTGGATGCGCGCCATGGATACGCGATTGCCCGTCGCTCCGAAGTCGCCGCATGGAAGCACGCGATCGCCGACATCCCGCCAGACGTTCGGTTCGCAGGCGTCCCGGACTACAACCACCCATTGCTCCTGCTCGGCCGCAAGGTGGCCTGCGGCTACGAAGGACATCTTTGGAGTCATGGATTGAGATACCATGAAAATCTCAATCTCCTTCGGAACGCACTGGCCGGAAGCGCGGATTGGCGCGAGATTGCGCGTTCACTCGACGTCCAGTGGCTGGCCTTGCGGAAAGCCGACCTACCGGATGCTAAACCACCGGGTGATCCCCCAGTGGACGATGCTTTTGGTGCGTTGTATGACCTGCACCCATTTCTCACACCAGACCCAGCCAGCCGAGAAGCCCTGCGATTGCCACCACGATCAGTGGATTTAACTTGGTGAACACAAAGATCACCGTGCAGACTGCGGTGAGCAGATATGCTCGCCAGTCCTGATCAGCCGCCTTGCTCATGACATAGCCGCTGGCCAGAACGAGTCCCACGGTGAGCGGTGCGAAGCCTTTTTCAATGGCGCGACGGACATTGGAGTCTTTGGCCCGTTCCCAGAACTGAACGACAAAAAACACCAGCAACCCGGCAGGCACCATGATTGCAATGGTGGCAACCAGAGCCCCCACGATGCCGATGAGCTCTCCTCCTGCGCTCAAGCCCGCCTTATAACCAATGAGCGTGACGATGAGAATGCTGGGCCCAGGCGCTGCCTGCGAGATTGCGAAGACATCCGCGAACTGGCTGTCTGTCAGCCAATGATGGTCGACGACGCTCTTGGTGTGCATTTCCGGCAGAACGGTGTTGCCGCCTCCAATTGAAAGCAGAGAGAGAGAACTAAAAAGCAGAAGGATCTGGAGCAGAGTTTTGGCGCTCATTGCTTTTTTGGCTTGGGCCATCCCCAAACGAGGCTAAGCGGCGCGAGCAACGCCAAGCAGGGAAGCAGGTGCCAACGCAGCAAACCGTTCATCCCGAAAATCGCCGCAAAGAGCAGTAAGGGCACTACACCCCGGAGACATTTTCGGCCCGTTTTAATGGCCATGGCCAACGTGAGGGCAACCGCAGCGGCCGCGGCGCCCCGCAGCACGCTCTGGAGCGCGGGCAGGTGGTGGAACTGAAAATACATATAGCCGAGCCCAAGAATGATAATCACCGGAACGAACGATAGGCCAATGACCGCGGCAACCGCGCCGGGCACACCACGGAACTTTGATCCCACGAAAACCGCCAGGTTCACCTGATTGGCTCCCGGCAGGATGCGGCACATCGTAATTGCACTCAGGAACTCCTCCTCCGCCATCCAACCCTTCTCCACCACGATGACTTCGCGCGACCATGCGGAAAGGCCTCCGCCAAAGGAAGCCAAGGCAATATGGTTAAACGTCAGGGCGAGCTCGAGCAACGTGGGATCCGCGCGCCGCACCGCCTCACTCATGCCTAAGTTCGTGGTCGTGCGGAAAGTCCGTTTCGTTGTGCTTCGCGGGATCGAGTGGGTCCGGGGCGTCGTAGCCGTGCGAAAGGTCCCAATCCGCGTCGAAGACCTCCATCAGCCGCTTCACCACCGCTTCGTCCTTGACAGTTGTCCCGAGCTCACGGCGCAGATCGAAGGCGCTACGATCGATGTTCATTGAGCCGACGAGGGCGTGCGATTCATCGGCAATGAGCAGTTTGGCATGAAGCCGCAGGTTCTTTTGCTTATGCACCTTCACGCCGAAGCGCTTGAGCACGCGCAGCGAGGAAAACGTATCCAGAACATCCCAGTCGCTGATTCCATGCTTACCTCCGCAGAGAACACGCACGTGGACACCCCGATCTGCCGCCTCTAGCAGGCGATCCAGGATCACCGCATCGACGAATTTAGGATGCTGAACATCGAGTTTGTGCTTGGCGTCGTCAATAAACTGCGACATGCGTAACCGGGAATTGGCGTTGCTCCAAAGTAGACCACTGTCAGGATCGGGAAGCCAGTCACGATGCTCCCAGTCGGCCTCGAACCCCTCAATGATCTGTGCCACCCGCACCGGATCGCGCGTCACCACTCCGTAATCGCGGGTTTGAGTAAAGTACTTCAAACAGAGGTTGAAGGTTGAAATGAGCGCTGTCTTTGCGTCCACAACGATGGACTTCTCATGCGTTACGTAGAACTTCGGGTTGGCCCATTGGATCTCCACGCCATTCTTTTTGAAGAAATCATAGGTGTCATCGTTGGCGCGGTCACCCCCGGAGCGCTTCGGATTTAGCATCACGCGGACTTCCACCCCGGCGCTCTTGCGATCAGTGACCGCCTGCAGCAGAGTCGGCTCAGAAAAAGTGAACTGTTTAATAAATAAACTCTTCTCCGCGGAATTGATAAGATTGCGCACAGGCTCGACACCATCGTCGGGTTCGACGATCAAAGGAGGAATCACAACAGACATAGCTTGCGAGGCAACCCATACTCTAACCCGGCGAAAAGAAAAGCCTCTGCTCTGGACGGCGGTTTTTCCTTTCTCCGACGGCATCACCGGACTTAGTTCTTTTTCCTAATGCAGAAGGAAACGTTCCCCCTGACTGCCTGGGCGTTCTTCGAGCCGAATTCGAGCCATTGGCTGACGGCCCAAGTTCCGGGAAGCATCCACAGTGACCTTCTCCGGCACAAGCGAATACCCGATCCGTTCTGGGGGTCGAACGAACGAGAGCTCCAATGGATCGAGGAGCAAGACTGGGATTATCGATGCCGGTTTGCGGTCAAGGCCGAGTTCTGCAGCTACGAACATATTGACCTGGTCGCTGAAGGTCTCGACACCGTCGCGACCATTCGTCTTAACGGAGAGAACATCGGATGGACGGACAATATGTTTGTCGCGCACCGTTTCGACGTAAAGCAGGCACTGCGACCCGGACGAAACATTTTGGAAATCCGTTTCGCTAGCCCGATCGCCTACATCCGCGCCCGGCGGAAATCCGGGGAGAAGACGGAGTGGAACGATCCGGTCGGAGGCCGAGCGCACATCCGAAAAGAACAATGTTCGTTCGGTTGGGACTGGGGACCGCGCTTCGCGACGTGTGGTGTTTACAAGCCGATCCGCCTGGAGGGATGGATGGGGAATCGCTTTGAGTCGGTCCGCCTCACGCAGCATCACGAAGGCGGCGGCGTCCTACTAAACATTGACGCACGACTCGCCGGCCAGGGCGGCGAGCTCCGCGGCATGTTGTCCCGAGCGGGCGAGGCCGTGGCTGAGATCTCGAATCTTAAATGTGAGATTGGCAGTCCTGCATTGTGGTGGCCGAACGGCCAAGGAGCCCATCCCCTTTACGAGGTGCGTCTCGAGCTTGTCGACGGCGAGGAAGTCCTCGATCGCTGGAACAGTCGCATTGGACTTCGCACCATTGTGCTTGACCGCCATGCCGATGAATTCGGGGAGAGCTTCCAATTCCTGGTGAACGGCAGGCCGATCTTTGCGAAGGGGGCGAACTGGATTCCGGCGCATAGCTTCGTCAGCAGCGTGACGCGCGGTGACTACGACCGCTTGCTGACGAGCGCCGAACAGGCGCACATGAACATGATCCGGGTCTGGGGAGGCGGCATCTATGAAACGGAAGACTTCTACGACCTTTGCGATGAGAAGGGATTGTTGGTCTGGCAGGATTTTATGTTCGCCTGCGCCATTTATCCTGGGGGACCGGAATTTCTCGCGTCAGTCAAAGCTGAGGCGGCACATCAGGTAAAGCGACTGGCCAATCGTGCCTGCCTGGCATTGTGGTGTGGCAACAACGAAATCGAGCAGATGGCTGGAGAGATCACCAAAACCGCTCAGCGTAGGAAGGCATACGAGGAAATCTTTTATCACATCCTTCCCGAGGCCGTTGCGCGCTATGACGGTGAGACCCCCTACTGGCCGAGTTCACCACACAACCCGGAGGGCTACACCAAAGATCCCAACAACGAGAAGGCGGGAGACAACCATTTTTGGGAGGTCTGGCATGCCAAACAGCCCGTGAAACGCTACGAAAAAACGGCCTTTCGCTTTTGCTCAGAATTTGGAATGCAGTCCTTCAGTTCGCCGGACGTCGCGGCAATGTTTTGTCTGCCGGAGGAATTTGACGCCTTCGGACCGGCGATGGAGAACCATCAAAAGAACCAGTCAGGCAACCTCATCATCAAGGAGTACGTTTCGCGTCGATATCGCCTGGCTGGCGACTATGCCTCCCTCGCCTACCTTTCGCAAATCAATCAAGCCTACTGTATGAAGGTCGCGGTCGAGCATTTCCGTCGCTCGATGCCGCGCACGATGGGCGCTTTGTATTGGCAGTTGAACGATTGCTGGCCGGGATTTTCATGGAGCAGTCTGGAATTTGGCGGGCGTTGGAAAGCGCTACACTTCGCGGCGCGGCGCTTCTTTGCGCCGGTTCTCGTTTCTGCCCACGTTCCTGGCGAAGAGCGGGTGGGCATGGGGAACATCTGGAGAAGCAGCGTTCGCGAGATCCATCTTCACACTGTCTGCGACGCTCCTGACAAGACGACTGGGCTATTGAGTTGGGCCATCTTTCACCTCGATGGGCGCCTGCTGGAGGCAGGGGAAAAGAGTGTTTTTCTCGGATATGGGCAATCTCATCGCCAAAAAACCCTCGACCTCTCACGGAAGCTCAAGACCTATGGCGCACGAAGCATCATTCTGCGCATCAAGTTGGAAACCGAGCGCGGAGCAGTGTCTGAGGACACCATCTTCCTGACCGCACCACGATTCATTGAATTCCCGCGCGGTCCGATCGCGACCACCGTGGAACGGACTAGCCAGCGAGAATTTCAGCTGGGCTTCCATTCGCGGCTGTTTCATCACGCAGTTCAGGTAGATCTTCCTGGGCTCGCGCACACGTTGGAGGACAACTTTTTTGATCTGTATCCGGGAGAGATGCGCAAAGTGCGCCTCCGCACAGAAAAAGCAGCCATGCTTGCCGAAATCAAGCGGGCGATTACTTCGCGCTCACTAGCGGACACGGCCTGATGAGGTTGCGCGTATCGTCAGGGGTGTTGATTGCAACGCCATGGTTTACTCTTCGAGAGAGGATTTTTGCATCTTCATCTGAGAAACCTTGAGTGCGAAGCGTTCGATTTGCGAAAGATCTCCCGTGGAGGATTCGTTTGAGCAGGCCATTGATAAAACCTTGTCGACCCTCAGGCGAATTAGGGAAGGATTCGGACCTCATCCGACTGTCTCGACTGCCGCGCTTGAAAAACTAAGGACGGCTTTAACTCGCGTTTCGCCTGCGGCGGGAGACGCAGCGGAGATTCCATCTCAGGAATTCACACGCGAATTGGCGTTTGCGGCGCTACGTGAGGCGGCGCTGGTCTGTGTGAGATGTCCGCATCTGGCACGCAGCCGCACTCAAGTCGTCTTTGGCGTTGGAAACCCGGACGCCGAACTCATGTTTGTCGGCGAGGCCCCCGGCGCCGAGGAGGACGCTCAGGGGGAGCCATTCGTAGGGCGAGCAGGGCAACTTCTCACCAAGATCATCGAGGCTATGGGCTTTCGGCGCGAGGATGTTTACATCGCCAACGTCCTGAAATGCCGTCCCGACATGCCTCTCGGTGTCTCCGGAAATCGAAAGCCAACTTCCGAAGAGATGAAGACCTGTCTGTCTTGGCTCGAGAAGCAAATCGATCTCATTAAACCGCAGGTAATGGTCGCACTAGGGGCCACCGCCTTGGAGGGTCTGCTCGGCGCCACCACGCCGGTGAGCAAAGTGCGCGGACGCTGGCTCGATTTCCACGGCATTCCGGTCATGGCGACCTATCATCCGGCGTACTTACTGCGCAATCAATCCGTCGTCGAGAAGCGCAAAGTCTGGGAGGACATGCTGCAGGTGCTGGAGCGTCTCGGTAAGCCGATTACCGAAAAGCAGCGTAAGTTTTTCACGAGAACCGAGCCATGAAGCGATCGAGGCTCGTCCGCGAGACTGTCCTTTCTTCGGATGCTCCGCTGATCTTTGGAGGACACAGCGGGCGAACGGAAGTCCCCGCCCAAGTGTGAATCTTGCCGAACGCATCTGGCGCGAATGTCTCTGGCAATTCAGCAGCAATACCGTGCGTTTGCTCTTTGCCGCGAACGCCAGGATTCGCCTGGTGTCCTATGATGGGATTCCAAGCCATGGCGGGTTTATTCTGGCATCTAATCACATCAGCCACTTCGATCCGCCGATCATCACCACGCTTTTTCCGCGCAGGATCGACTGGATTGGCATGTCCGATCTTTTCCGTGGACCCATCCTTCGAGGCCTCTTTGCAGGTTTGAATGTGATCCCGATCGAGCGTAATGAGGCCGATCGCGTAGCCTTGCGTATCGCGATCAAGAGACTTAGGGAGGGTCGCGTCGTGGGGATCTTTCCCGAGGGAGGCATTCGCGATGGCGCCGCCTCAATAATCAATGGTGCCACAATGAAGCAAGGAGTTACGTTGCTGAGCACGCTCGCGGAGGCGCCTATCATTCCGTGCGTCATCCTGGGTAGTGACCGGCTCTATAATCTTCGGAACTGGCTTCCATGGCGCCGCCCCAAAATTTGGATTGGCTGTGGGAAACCAATTCTGCCGACGAAGGATGCTGCCGGTGAGGAAGCAAAGGACTTCGCGCGGAAGCTATTCAGTTCGGAAATTGTGAACCTGAAGGATCGCCTCTACGAAGACTTCGGACTCACACCGGCCGACTTGCCACATCCTCCCAAAGAACGCATGAAAGAACCATAAGATCATTCTTGCGCAATTCACCTAACGTTCCGACGGAAGCAGCGTGCGACCGATGAGGCAAGCACTGGAGCGAGCCTTTGCCTACGCCCTTGATGGCGCCTTGTGTGGAACTATGAATGCGTTGCAATGGCGCCACCGAGCAAATATGTGCACCTCGGAAGAGCTTCAAACCTATCTTGCGGCCTGCTCGACGCTTTCCCGCGAAGACTTCTATCGTTCACCGCCGCTCACCGGCAAACGTGAGACCGGCCACTGGATCGAGTGGGATGCTCCAGTCCTAAGTGGCTTCCCGGAGAACGACAGGGCTCGCGTGCGGCTTCAAATCGGGAGCGGTGGGCCGTCGGCTCCGACAATTCTCTTGTTACACGCCCTGATGAGTGCGAGCGATTTTGGGTACCTTCGGATTGCGCGCTGGCTCAACGAACGCGGCTGGAATGCAGCCTTCCCGCACCTTCCTTTTCATTACTCGCGAAGACCGCGAGGTTACCTCAACGGCGAACTGGCGATCACGGCAAACCTGGTGCGCAACAGCGAAACCCTCAGGCAAGGCGTTACCGAGCTTCGTCAACTCATGGCGATGCTGCGCGCGCTCGGATGCACCGAATTCGGCTTGATTGGCACAAGTTACGGCGGGTGGAACGGTGCGTTGCTCAGCTTCCTCGAAAGCGACTTTCGCTTTATCGCGCTGATCCAGCCGATCGTAAATGTTGAGCATGCCATCTGGAACAATCCGAGCGCCGTTCTTATTCGAAGACTGTTGAGCTCCAGAGGCATTCGCCCAGGCGAAAGCGCCCGCCATGCGCATTTAAGCTCGCCTCTGCATGGGGTTCCTCTCTGCGGAGGAGAACGCGTCGTTCTTACTGCCGGAATCCATGACAGCATCTCACCTCGGAGCGAACTTCTCGATCTACGGGATCGTTGGGCTGGCGCCAAACTTCTCGAGGTTAGACAAGGCCATTTTGGCTACCGCGCGCTTCGAGAAACTCTTAAAGAAGTCGAGAAATTCCTGTAGAAAACCTGAGAGGACACGAAAGATAATTGCCAGGATCGCGACGCCGCCGAGAGCTCCTGATGCGTCAGCCAAGCTAGCGAGGAGCAGATGTTACCGCTATCTTCCGATAAGTCGCCAGCGCAAGCAGCGGGAAGTGTTGGCGATACATGTCGTACTTGAGATAAAAGACACACGGGAATCCCGTCCCGGTGGTGAAATCTTCCGTCCAAGAGCCGTCATGGTTTTGACTGCGCAGGAGGAACTCTACGCCGCGAAGTGTGGAACTGCGACTTCCGTCACCGCAGGCGCAAAGCCCCATCACTGCCCACGCAGTTTGGCTGGCGGTGCTTGGCCCACGTCCTTTGAGCGCCGGAAAATTATAGGACTCGCAAGTTTCGCCCCAGCCGCCATCATCGTTTTGACAGCTTTCGAGCCAATCGCGGCCGCGGCGGATCCATTCCTGGTCCATGCTCTCCCCGATCGCGGCAAGTCCTCGCAGGATCTGCCACGTTCCGTAAATGTAATTGACTCCCCAGCGTCCATACCAAGAGCCATCGGCCTCTTGGGTGCGGCGAATCATTTCGACTGCGCGCCGAACCGGAAGGCTTTGCCGATCGAAGCCGCACGTCCCGAGCAGCTCAAGCACGCGACCGGTCAGGTCGGAACAAGTCGGATCGAGAATGGCGTTGTGGTCAGCGAAGGGGACATGCTCAAGCCAGCGAGCGGTAACATCCTTGTCAAAGGCAGCCCAACCCCCATCCTCGCATTGAAAGGAAAGAAGCCAATTCAGAGCGCGTTTCGTCTGTCTCCGCCGTGCGACCGGATCGCTGGGGGTGACATGGCGCAGCGCCATGAGCACCATCATTGTGTCGTCAGTGTCGGGATAGTATTTGTTTTCGTGCTCGAAGGCCCAGCCACTAGGTTCGACGGCAGGAACATGAACAGCCCAATCACCCTCGAAGCGAACCTCCTTGTTCTCCAAGTACGTGGCTGACCTTTTCAGGGCCGAGTGATCCTTGGGCAGGCCAGATTCAGCCAGCGCGATGGTGGTAATGGCGGTGTCCCAGACGGGCGAGAGACATGGTTGGATGCGAAAATCCTCCGGATCGTCCACAAAGAAATGTGCAAAATCCTTATCCGCTTTTTTCACCAACGGGTGTTGTTCCGGATATCCGAGGACCCGCAGGGCCATCATGGCATTGAGCATCGCAGGAAAGATCGCACTGAGTCCCTCGCTCCCCTCGCCCATGCGTTCAACCATCCACGTCTCGGCGGCTTTGAGCGCACGCTGCCGCAACGGATGGATCGGGAGACGGTCGTACAGCTTGAGAAACTTGTCGCAACGCAGGAAAAAGTTCCGCCATGCCCAAAATCGCGGGTGTCTCTGAAGTGAGAGGTCCGTATTTTCGAGTCCCGCTGGATACAGCTCGTGGAGCTCCATGGCAGAGGGAAGGTGGCGAGTCGGTTTGTAATGATTCAGGATCGTGAGCGGCGCAATAATTGTGCGACTCCACGAGGACATTTCATACAGGTTGAAGAAAAACCAATTCGGAAAGAGAAAGATTTCCGGCGGGATGGTGGGAAGATATCGCCAGGGAAACTGTCCGAGGAGGGCGAGGTAAAGCTTCCCGTAGGTATTTATTTGCGGGATCCCGCCGAGACGAAGAACATTGGCGCGAGCTTCGCGCATCCACGCCGCGTTGGGGGAGTCTCCAGCCAGTTTGAGTGCGAAGTACGCCTTGACCGACGCATTGATCTCGCTCGGACCGCCGATAAAGATGTTCCATCCGCCGTCGGCGAGCTGCCTTCGGCGGATGTGGGTCGCGCATTTTCCCTGAAGGGATTCGTCGACCTTGCCCAGCCAATGCATGTAGATGATGTAATCACAGCACAGGGTGGCGTCCGCGATCAGTTCACCCTCCCAGTGACCGTCGGGTTGCTGAAGCCGGAGCAGGTTGGCTTGCGAGCGGCGAATACCTTCCTGGAGAGAGATCGGTCGCTCAACGACGGAAAGCTCCGGGACTTCAAACGGGAGGACTTTGCTCGCGACAGCGCTCTTCATTGGCTATCCCCAAGAAGGTTCCGACTGGGAATGGACCCGGCCGGAAAATCTGGGAAACCACGCTGTCATTTTAGGCCGCAGCGGGTTGTTGTTTCTTCGGGCGTCCGGTCTTGTGACCATTTCCGGCAGTCACACCGTTGAAGGGGTTGACGCCAGCGCCTTCGATGCGAGCGGCAGGCTTGGGTGCAAAATTAAACGCGATGTTCTGCCAGGTGTCGCCTCGTTGAGCACAGCGGCCAAGGGTGGCGCTGGGTTCGTATCCGCAATGGACCATGCAATTCTCGCAACGCTTGTCGCGCGCCACGCCGTCAACGACGCCGTATTTCTCCCAATCGGTTTTCTCGAGAAGTTCGCGATAGCTCGAATAGTGACCGTCCGTCATGAGATAACATGGCGCCTTCCAGCCACGAACATTGCGTGTTGGGATCGCCCATGCCGAGCAGGTCAACTCACGCTTTCCAGCGAGGAAGTCGAGGTAGATCGGCGTCCCGAAGAAGGTGTATCGGCTTCCCCACGCGCGGACGTTCTTGAACTTCTCCTTGGTCATGGCGCGAGTGAGAAAGAAATTTTCCGGCTGTAAGTTGAGCCGCTTGCGCATGTCCTCCTTTGCCGCGTCGTAGTCGTAACCTGGTGAAATGGTATGTCCGTCGACACCGAGCCACGACAGGTAATCGTACATTTGCTCGAGTTCGGCCATCTCGGTCTCCTTGTAGACCGTGGTATTGGTGGCAACCTGATAGCCCAGGATCTTCGCCATGCGGATGGCGGCAATGCATTCCTTGAAAACTCCCTCTCGCTCGACAATCAAGTCGTGGGTGCGCTCCAGGCCATCGAGATGAACGTTCCAGTACATCCACGGCGAGGGAGCGATCACCTGAGAGGGTGGCTTCCCTTTCGGCTTACGGATTTCCTCGATTTGCGCTGGCGTGATCAGCTCCTCGGAAAGAAGCACGTCAAGTTTCCCATGCAGCTCGTTTTCGGTTGCACTGGAGGCATGGCTTCGCGCAACTTGGTCCGCAAGATACTCCCTCATTTTCTTGCGCATGAACATCCCGTTCGTGCAGATGTAAACAATCCGTCTCTGATCGAGCAAGCCGTTCGCAAGGGCCTCAATTTTCGGGTAGATAAGCGGCTCGCCTCCGCAAATTGAGACCATCGGGGCACCGCATTCCTCGGCGGCGCTAAGACAATCCTCAAGGTGCATCACATCCTTGAGTGATGTTGAGTACTCGCGGATCCGCCCACAACCAGTGCAGGTAAGGTTGCAGGTATGCAGGGGTTCAAGCTGCAAAACGGTAGCGAACTTCTCCACGCCCCGCAGCTTCTTACTGATGATGTATTTTGCTATCTTCGCCGTCAAGGGCAGCGGGAACCTCATGGGCCGGGATTAAGAAGCAACCGATACCCTCTGTCAATGTTTCTGGAAAGATTGGGCGACCACATCACGAGAAGCGCGAAGTGGGAGACCAATTCTTTCAACGATTCGAGCCACATTGACGTGAGCACTGACAAGATTCTGAATGCGCGCGATCTTCTCGGCATCGCCCGGAAGCGTTTTTACATTCATCGAGAGAATTCGAGTGGCGATCGAGTAGCTATCCAGTGGAGAGCTGACAACCGGCAGTGGAGATTGATTGATTTCATCCATCAGCGCCTGCGAAGGTTGGATGTCATCCGACAAGACAATTCCGCAAAAGGGGCACGGTTTCTCGGCCGCACGTCCCAAGGCCGAGCGGACAAAATTCTCGCGATCTCCTGGGACGACCAGCAGCGTGTTCTCGGCGGCGCCACGGAAGATATTGGCAGAACTCATCGCGCCGATTCTTACCCGAGCGACTCGGGTGCGATCATGTTTGGTTCGATGCAGAAAGGATCCACTGATGTCTTCACAAATTCGCTCGAGCGTTGATTGCTCGAGCATATTTTCTCGAGGAATGACGCCGAGCAATTCGAGACCGAGGCGTGCGAACCCTTTCCGGGCGGTCTCGGCGATCGACTCCAGTTTCTCCGGCAGCACCTTGTTCATGACGACCCCAATGATTTCGACATTCTCCTTGTCAAAGAGTGCCTTATTGACGGCCGCCTCATCGATCGGACGACCAATGCCCGCCGGTGTGACCAGGATCACCTTGCTGTGCACGATCCGCGCCACGCGAGCGTTCGAAAGATCAAAGACACTTCCGACGCCGGCATGACCCGTGCCTTCGATGATCGCGAAATCCTTTTCCCATGTCGCCCGATTAAAGGATTGCTGGATTCGTTGCACCAGCGAGTCGCTGTTTGCCTGATTGATATATTGACGGGTAAACTTTGGCTCGACCGCAATTGGGCTCATGTCCTCTATAGGGACTTCGGTTCCGAAGGTTTGGCGGATCAGCACGCTGTCCTCGTCGACATTTTTCCCTTCAAACTCGACGAATCGCTGTCCCACCGGCTTGATAAATCCGATTCTGCGGAACTGCTGCCGGAGCGCAGCGTAGAGACCGAGCGAAACGGTCGTCTTACCGGTATTTTGCTCGGTTGCCGCGATGAAGATGCGCGGGGTGGTTGTGTTCAAAAAGGGAATTGAGACAATAGTCCTGCCACGGAACGCGGCAGCCTCAGACAACGTCGGGTTCGACGACCTCGGCGGGATAGAGCTTCCGATATTCGACAGCCTGGAGGCCAACCAAGGCAGCAACGGCAACAATGTCATCCACTTCCGCTCCACGCGACATGTCGGCGGCAGGTCGCGACAGACCCAGGAGAATCTGACCATAGACGCGCGCCCCTCCGACATGTTGGATAAGCTTTGCTCCGATATTGCCACTGTTGAGTTCAGGAAATATGAGGACATTTGCTTTCCCTCCCACGGTGCTGGGCCCCATTTTGCGCTGAGCGATTTCGGGAATGAGCGCCGCGTCAGCCTGCATCTCGCCATCCACGGCAATCTCCACTCCCAGTTGGTCCGCGAGTTCACGAACAATGGCAACAGCACGGGCGACCTTCTCGGTCGAGGCAGTCTTCGCGCTCCCCTTGGTGGAAAAGCTTAGCATGGCGATCCGCGGCTTCGTTCCGAAGACTTGTCGTGCCACCAAGCCGGTCTGCACGGCGATAGAGGCGAGCTGCTCAACGTTCGGATCAGGCACCACCGCGCAATCAGCCAAAAAGAGCACTCCGTCGTCCCCGAGCTTCTTGTCGGGAACTTCGGCGACGAGACATCCGGAGATGAAAGGCGAATGCGGCAACGGCTTGACCAGCTGGATGAGCGGGCGCAGAAGCGATCCTGAGTAGCTATTCACGCCTCCGACCAACGCGTCCACCTGTCCGAACTGCAGCATCATTGCGGCGTAATAGTTCGGATTCGTCATGAGTGAGCGGACGTCTCTGGTCCCCGTCTTCTTGTAACGTTCGATCTTCTCGAACCGTTCGCAGAACACTGGCAGATCGGAGGAGGTCTCCGGATTCACGATTGCGACATGGTCCAGACTAACCTTTTCCGCGACGGCGACACGTTCGATTACCTCGCGATTTCCGATCAACACCGGAATTCCTACTTTTTTCTCATAGAAGGCGTGGCAGGCACGCACGACCCGCGGATCGTCCCCGTCGGGAAAGACAATGCGCTTCGGATGGCGCTTTAGCTTGGCAAAAATCGTATCGATGAAACTCATGGCTGTTGCAACAGGCACCAAGCCTGAAAGAGAATGCTCCCTAAAACAAGATGGAACTGCTTGCCCGTGACCGAAGCGTCCGATTTCCGCGGCGTCCGCTGATCATGGGCGTCGTCAATATCAATGACGACTCGTTTTGTGAAGAGGGACGGATAGATTCCCAATGGGCTCTGGAGAGGGCGCGCGAGCTGGTCACTCAAGGGGCGGACATCGTGGATGTCGGCGCCGAGAGCGCGCGAACCAATCGAGCCGCCATCGCCCCGGAAGAGGAATTGCGACGGCTTCTTCCATTCTTGGAGCGATTTGATGAAGCCTGGGGGGACATAACCCCCAGAGATTCCGAGCAGGTCTTTCCCCCTCTGCTCTCGATCAACACCTGGCGGAGCGAAGTAGCCGCCGTCGCGCTTCGATCCAGCGGGCATCTGCTCAATGATCTCAGCGCCCTCCAGGACGACCGGAACGCGCGTATTTGCGCGCAAACCGGCGCTGCGTTGCTCATTATCCATGCCGTGGGATCGCCAAAGATTTCACACACCCACATCTTTTACCAGAACGCAATCGAGGAAATTCTGCAATTCTTCCACGACAAAATTCTCCTGGCGAAACGATCAGGCGTACCAAGCGAAGCGATCATCCTCGACCCAGGGATCGATTTTGCAAAGCAAGTCAACGACAACCTGCGCATCTATCGCGAACTTGAGAAGTTCCGCCAGTTCGGACGCCCGCTGCTCTTACCCGTTTCCCGCAAGAGCGTCATCGGCGACGTTCTCGGAATTTCAAATCCTAATGATCGCGATCCAGCGACAGCTGCTTGCATCGTTGCGGGGATGCTGCGCGGGGCCTGTTTGTTCCGCGTTCATAATGTCGAGATGGCCTGGAGGGTGGTCGTATCTGTCCACCGGCTAGCGGGAAAGTGAAGCGAACCGTCGTGGCACTTCGCCTGGTCCTGGCGGGCATCTTCCTTTATTCTGGTCTGATCAAAGCGTCGAGCAGCGCGCAATTTGCGATAACCCTGGCTCCGTTCACATTCCTTCCGGAGACGTGGATCCGTCCGCTGTCGATCCTTTTGCCGTTGTGTGAAATCGCCGGCGGCCTGCTGATCCTGGTCTCTCCGACCAAGCGTATCGGTGCCGGCATGATATTTGTGTTGTGCATCCTTTTCGCGAGCGTCCTCGGGTGGGCTCTCGCCAATGGGATCATTGTCAGCTGCTCGTGCTTTGGTCGGGACGAGCAGCCATCTGCTTTCAAAATGGCGCTCGCCCTCGGACGAGACATCGTCCTGGCGGGGCTGGCGCTCGCGGTCATCATCATCGAGAGAAGGTCAACGGAGCCCTCCGGCGCTCGCTCCCCTGGGAGCACCTTCCCTTTCTGAGCACTCTTGGCATCTGCCAAAAAATTCCAGCGAGTGGCTCACATTGCGAAATCCGTAGTGCTCGGCCACCAATTTTTCGGTCTCACCCAATGGGCACGGGATATCGATAACGACAATCTTTCCACAACTTGTGCAAACGATGTGGTCGTAATGCTTGGAGGGGTCATTCAGTTCGTAGTAGCTACAGGCACGCTGAAGGTTGACCTTGTGCACGAGATGCAGCCGATCAAGCAGGGCAATCATGCGGAACACGGTGGCATAGTCGGGGCCGCCTCCCTCCGCGGTGGCGAGCTCCTGGATCTCTTGCAGCGACAGCGGTTTCCCGGCCCTGAAGAGAGCATCAACGATACCACGACGTCCGGCAGTTATGCGCAGGCCTTCTCCTCGAAGCCTGTTCAAGATGGCCTCGGCGGAAAAGGATTGAACGCTCTCGCTCATGGAAAACCTTTAAAGCAGCGGAGAGCTCACCTCAAATGCAAGCATTACAGACGTACGGGGATCCCCCGTTCTGCGAGAAAGTGCTTCGCCTCAGCAATGCTGTAGGTTCCGAAATGGAAGATGCTGGCGGCCAGCACGGCGTCTGCATGACCCCGAGCCAGCACTTCTGCGAGGTGGTCGAGTTCACCGGCGCCTCCACTGGCGATCACCGGAATGTCGACGGCAGCGCTTACGGCAGCTGTGAGTTCAAGGTCGTAGCCACCGCAGGTTCCATCGGCATCCATGCTCGTGAGAAGGATTTCGCCCGCTCCCCGCTGCGCGACCTCACGCGCCCAGGCCACCGCGTCCAGATCGGTCGAATTTCTCCCGCCATGGGTGTAAACGCGCCAGTTCCCAGGTGCACTGTGTTTGGCATCGATGGCCACGACAACGCATTGGGAGCCGAAGTTGCGGGCGGCCTCCGAAATTAGCTCGGGGGTTTTGATCGCAGCCGTGTTCACACTCACTTTGTCGGCACCCGCGCGGAGCATGGTGCGAAAATCCTCCACAGTGCGAATTCCGCCTCCGACCGTGAGAGGCATGAAGCACTGCTCTGCGGTGCGGGCGACGACATCAACCATTGTCGCCCGATCGTCGCTCGAAGCGGTGATATCCAGGAAGACGAGTTCATCCGCACCCTGAGCATCGTACATTTTGGCACACTCGACCGGGTCGCCCGCGTCACGAAGGTCAAGGAACTTGGTCCCCTTGACAACCCGCCCGGCGGTGACATCGAGGCACGGGATGATGCGCTTCGCCAACATGATGTCACATGTCGCGCTGCCATCGCGCGAGCGCCAGACTAAAATATTGCGTTGAGACTGGAGTCTTCTACTTTGCGCAAATTCTTTGCCACCAGTGCAAGGAGCAGTCCGGTATGAAGCCACCACGAGATCGCCACTACCTTCCTTCCCTCCGGTTTTGGCTGCTTGTGGCCATAGCTTTGGCGGGTTGCGCATCTCCATATAAGCAGGGCGCCGGCGAGTTTGGCACGGTCATCGTCGACGCCGGGCACGGCGGTTTTGATCGCGGTGGGCGCCCGGTTTTTGGGGCTCCTGAAAAGGTCCTCGCCCTCGACACCGCCAAAAGGCTGGCGAAGGTACTACGAAGCAAAGGGTTTCGCGTGATCGAGACACGGAAGCGGGACGCGTTCATCCCGCTCGCGGCGCGGACCGCCGCTTCCAACAGGAACGCCGACAGCATTTTCGTGAGCGTCCACTACAATTGGGCGCCCCGACGAGGAGCCCGTGGGGTGGAGATTTATTACTACAGCCCGCGATCGTGGCGCCTGGCCTCCAACATTCTTCGGCAAGCCACCCGCGCTTACCCAACCGAGAGCCGCGGTGTCAAACGGAACAATTTCTATGTCCTGCGTCAGAACCGTCGGCCCGCTGTTCTCTGCGAACTGGGGTTCGTTTCGAATCCACAAGATAATCGCTACCTGCAGAACAGGACATACCGTCAGCGGATCGCAGAACGTGTTGCTGAGGGTATCCTTATCGAACGAAAGAGTGCCCAGCGGTGAGTGCGCCAGCGAACCTTTCTCCAACCTGAATCACCCTCGCCAGATCGAGGGGCACTGGACTGGTCCATTCTAATCTTCGCGCGCCAATTTCGATGCTGAGTTTTGAGGAATGCAAAGCATGGCGCGAAAGCCAAATTTCGGATGCCATCTCTCTTGTCCACCCACGAGCGATAAAATCTAGATAGTGGCGACTTCCCTTGGCGTAGATCTTATCGCCCAGCACTGGAACGCCGGCGTGCGAGAGGTGCACACGAATCTGGTGAGTACGCCCGGTCTCGGGCCACGCTCTCAGGAGGGAAAAGCGCCTTTCCCCTGACAGCTTCAAGCGGCTTTCTACGCGAACTCGCGTGAGCGCTCGTGTGCCGCGCGGATTAACCACACGCTCGACCCAAACCTCGGATTTCGCGATTTCTCCACGCCGCAAGATCGGGACATCGATCACCTTCTCGTCCCACTCGGGCCAGCCAAAAACCAACGCCAGATACTCCTTCTCGACCGCGCGGTTCTGCATGGCAATGCCCGCGGCACGGGCGGCCGCTGCGTTCTTGGCTACCAGCAGAACTCCGCTGGTCTCACGATCAAGACGATTCACCAGCGAAATCTGCCCGCCGGTTGCGAGTTCGTAGCTCAGGAAGGCGCGCAATTCATCCCACAACGTCCGCGGACCGCCGGGCTTGGTGGGGTGCGTTAGCAAACCTGCAGGCTTGTCCACCGCCAAAAAGTCTTCGGTTTCACCCAGGATCTGGAACTCCACTTGATTCTTTGCCTTCACGCCGCCAGTCTCAAAACTATCATGATTCGTCTAAGCAGCGTCACGCGAATCTATTCCAAGGGAGGCATTCGCGCTCTCGATGACGTGAGTTTCGAAATTTCCTCGGGCCAGTTCGCCGCTGTTACAGGCCCCAGTGGCTGCGGTAAGAGCACCCTGCTCAATCTTCTAGGCGGACTGGATACGCCAGACGCCGGAGAAATCTGGGTCGGTGACGTCCCCCTCCACCATGCCAACGATTCGGAATTGACGCGGTATCGCCGGCACGATCTCGGAATAATCTTCCAGTTTTTCAACTTGCTTCCCGCGATGACCGTCGCAGAGAACGTGGAACTGCCTCTGCTCTTGCGCGGTGAACGTCGAAGACGGCTGCGGGTGGCGGCAGCCCTGGAGCTGGTTGACCTTGCCGCCCGCAAGAACCACTATCCTCATCAGCTGAGCGGTGGTGAAATGCAGCGCGCCGCCATCGCCCGCGCGGTCGCGGGACAACCAAAGGTCCTCCTCGCCGACGAACCGACGGGCAATCTCGACACCAGCAGCGCAGAACGAGTAATCGACACCCTTCTAAAGATTGCTTCCCAAAAATTTGCCACCATTGTTATTGTG
Source organism: uncultured Verrucomicrobiae bacterium (assembly GCA_963824895.1). Lineage (GTDB taxonomy): Bacteria > Verrucomicrobiota > Verrucomicrobiia > Chthoniobacterales > Terrimicrobiaceae > DASTFP01. The sequence continues at coordinate 123,687 of CAWGQS010000009.1, forward strand.
ACCCATAGCGAAGAATTAGCACAGATGGCTGCACTCCACATTTCTATGCTCGATGGAAAAACTACGACGCAAAATCCCGGATGAGGACAAGCTTCTCGCGAAGTTCACCGTTTTCGCCGAACTGAGCGAAGAGGAACTGCACACGCTCATCGAGCAAAGTGCCACCGAGACTTATACGGCCGGCGAACGCATTATCAGTGCGGGGGATACCGGCCATTGCATGTACGTAATCATCAGCGGGAGTGTGCGCGTTTCGGTAAAGCGAGGAAACGGCGAAATCGAACTCGCGAAGCTTACCGGCGGAGACTTCTTCGGCGAAGTTGCCCTCGTTGATGACGGCCCGCGTTCGGCAACGGTTACGGCAACCGAGGACTGCGAACTGCTTTGTATTACTCGAACAACGCTGGGAGTGCTGGCCGGTCTTCAGCCGGCAGCGGCCATTCATTTGCTTGCCGCCATCGGGCGCAGCCTTGTCGCCAGGTTACGCAGCGGCAACAAAAAATACATCGACTTGCTTTTGTCCGGCGGGCCAAGCTAAGGAAGCCAGCGGCCTGCGTTCTTCCCCGTCTGCCCGAAGGAATGAGGCGGCAGAAGAGGGATCACCAGCGCGAACTTTCGAATTTTACACTGTGGAAAAACAACGCACCCTCGCCTCTTCTGCCCGTCTTACCGGAATGGCCCTTCATACGGGGGAAAAAGTCACCCTAACGCTCCATCCGGCTCCGGTCGGGCATGGCTTCAAGTTCAAACGCTCGGACTTGCCCGATGATCCGATCATCGAAGCCAAGGTCGACAATGTCAAAACGGTCGAGCGCGCCACCACCATCGTTGAGGGCAATGTTAAAATTCATACCGTCGAACATGTCCTTTCCGCTCTCGCCGGCATGGGCCTGGACAACGCTCTCGTGGAAATGGATTCCAATGAACCTCCGATCGGCGATGGCAGCGCGGCCCCGTATGTCGGCATGATCAAGCAAGCTGGCGTCGTCGAGCAGGGCGCCGCACGCGCATTTCTCGAACCTCGGGAACCCATCGTCGTGCAGACCGGAGAGTCAATCATTACAATTCTACCAGACGCCAAATTTCGCATCTCGTGCACCCAAGTAGGCCCGGGCGGACGCTTCACGCAATATCTCAGCGCCGAGATCACTCCCGAATTCTACGAAAAGGAAATCGCCACCGCGCGGACGTTCGTTTTTTACGAAGATGTCAAGCCGCTCATGGATAAAGGGCTAATCAAAGGGGGAAGCATCGAGAATGCCATCGTCGCACGAGGAGACAGCGTCCTCAGTAAGGAGCCTCTTCGCTTTAGCGATGAATTCGTCCGACACAAGATCCTCGACATTATCGGTGATCTGATTCTGAGCGGTCGCCGTCTCCGCGGGCATGTCGTGGCCATTAAACCCGGCCATGGGCCGAATACCGAAGCTGCCCGCTCTCTTGCCAGGCGTCAGTCCGAATACCTCGCCATGGCTCCTCGGCCTGTTCCGGCGACGGGAGGGGTGCTCGATATCAACGAAATCATGCGCACTCTACCCCACCGCTACCCGTTTCTGATGGTGGATCGCATAATCGAGTTCGAGGAGGATGCCAAGGCAGTCGGCGTCAAGGCGGTGACCATCAATGAACCCTACTTTCAGGGGCATTTCCCCAATCATCCGGTAATGCCGGGGGTTCTCCAAGTCGAGGCGATGGCTCAGGTGGCGAGCATTGTCCTGATGCACAAGACCGAAAATGCAGGAAAGATCGGTTACTTTATGAGCGCGGATGGAGTCAAATTTAGGAAGCCCGTCTTTCCCGGAGATACCCTCTTTATCCACTGCGAAATGCTCAGCATCAAGAAGCGCCTTGGGAAAGCCGCCTGCAAGTGTGTCGTCAACAATGAGGTTGTGTCAGAAGCCGAGTTGCTGTTCGGTCTGGTCGATAAGTGACTTGTTGCAATCCTCTAAACGCAACCTCCTTGGAATGATCCATTCCACGGCAATCATCGATCCTCGGGCTCAGATCGCCGCCGATGCTGAAATCGGCCCTTATTGCGTGATTGGAGCCGACGTTGTCGTTGACTCCCACTCGGTGCTGATGAGCCATGTGACCCTGGCAGGTCCTGCAAAGATCGGGCAGTATAACCGCTTCTATCCGTACTGTTCAATTGGTCAGCGTAGTCAAGACCTGAAGTACGTCGGCGAGCCGACCTTCCTGGAGATCGGGGATCACAATAGCTTTCGAGAGTTCTGTACGGTGAACCGTGGGACACTGCCAAATACAAAAACGGTGGTTGGTAATCACGGTAACTTTCTCGCCTACTCACATGTAGCCCACGACTGCCTGGTCGGAGACCATGTCATCTTCTCCAATAACGGCACTCTCGCGGGCCACGTCATCGTCGAGGACCATGCCATCATCGGCGGACTTAGCGCCGTCCACCAGTTCTGCAGGATCGGAAGACATGCCATTCTGGGAGGCTGCACGAAGATCGTTCAAGACGTCCCCCCGTTTATGATTGCCGATGGAAACCCGGCAGAAATCCGCGGCATCAACCAGGTCGGTTTGGAACGCCGCGGGTTCAACGCGGACGACATTCGGAGCTTGCGTGAAGCGTATCGCCTGCTCTGCCGGGCGAATCTTAACGTCAAACAAGCTTGCGAAACTATTCGAGCCGAACTTTCGTCAAGTCCTCACGTTTCGCACCTTCTCGCCTTCATCGAAGCCAGCAAGCGAGGGATCGTCAGGTAACTCGACGATAAGTAAGGTCCAAGAAGCAGACTGGGTGAAGTCCAGGCGAAGGCGGGCTGCCCGCTGATTGCCCGGCAAACGAACCTACCACGGGCGTTGCACGACCGTATACCCTCGAGGATGAGCGCGGTAGTACACATTGTCGTAGACGTAATAGGTCGTCCCGCGATAGACGCGGACGCGATAATTGGGCGGCAAAGTCGTGACGACCCTCTGGCCAGCCGGAGCGATGTAGCGGGTTTCCTGGACAACCGTCCGTGTAGGTGGCGTGCTTACGTAGATGCAGCCCGACACGGCAAGCGCGAGCAATGCCAAAGTGGCAACGGAAAGTCTTCTTCTCATGGGTTCTGGTGGGGTTCTTCCAGAACTCTAGTCACCACGCCTCTTCGACGCACGTGTTTTCTCGCTCCCGAACGACTTGAGACTCTTGCGCCTGCCTAGTATCGACCAGCGCGACGACACGTGCTCAGGCCACCCGCAGCCGGTGGATCTTCACGCGAAGCTTCCTTTGGACGAAACATTCCATTTGGCGCCTGAAAATCTCAGGATCAGACGTGGCCTCATTCGAGAGAGGAATCAAGATGAAGGATGCGTCTGGTGATCCTTCGAGAGTGAGAGGGCGCCGGCCGTTTCGCAAAGCGAAAGGGCGGACGGTATCAGCGATGCGGCTCTGCAAGGAGGCCGCATCGCTAATCCGATGTTTAGCAATTTGTCTTCGAAGATGTCTTCAAAAGCGGCGCGAGCGTCCGCCGCGATTGCCGCCACCGCCAAAACTCTTGTTACGCGCACCACCGCCGGCCCCGGCAAAATCCTCGCGAGGGCGGGCTTCGCTCACCGTAAGGTTACGTCCGTGCAACGTCTTTCCGTTCAATCGTTGAGTGGCGTTTTGTGCTTCCTCGTCGGTCGACATGGTCACAAACGCGAAGCCGCGAGACTTGCCGGTCATCTTGTCCTGAATAAGGACGGCTTCGCGGACGGCGCCTGCTTCCGAGAAGAGGTCCTGGAGGTCGTTTTCTGTGGTGTCGAAGGAAAGATTTCCGACATAAAGTTTGGTTCCCATATAGTGTGTTTATTTTTGAGGCGAGTCTCTGCGGCTGTTTCCGATCGTCGGATTTCAAATCGCCACTGAGAGCCTGCGGTTCTCACCGCCACTAACACAACTAGCAATCTACCAATGCCCCAAAAGGGCTCTAACCTGCACAGGAAAGAGAACAGATTCCTGGAGATGTGCAAGCTCAAATTGTCAATAGCTCGTTCAGATCGTCCAATACAGCGGTCCAGGGATTGTCAGTCGGTGAGGCTGCAATCTGTCTGCTGATGTGATTACAAGGAGGATGTCCTCGATCTGCTCCTCCGCAAAACGCGAAAAGAACCTCTGCTCTTTCGCGTCGCCCAAACGGCATTGACCCTATTCGTTAATCGCCTTACTCGAGCCGGATTCATCAAGCTGTCGCGCCTTCTCAACGAGCGTGAGAAACTCGGCGCGATAACTTCCCGGATCTTCGCCCAAACTGCGTCGAGCGATCTTCTGGATGTCCTGCCAGGGGATATGCTCACTTTGGGGAGAGTTTCGCAGCTTCATCCCGAATGCTGCCACCGCGGCAGCGAACTGAAACTCCTGCGATGCCTTGTCGAAGGCGATTTCGGCGCCCGCTTGCACCGGGACTTCAAGCAGGCGACTCTCGTTCCCATCGGGTGACTTGTAGCGAAGTTTGACAGTGAGCAGCTCGTCTGAGAGCGCCGCCTGTCCGGCCGCGGCTTGATACTTCAAGGGATCGACGCTTGTTTCATCGGGCAGCGGCTGTCCGACCGGGACGAGCTCATAAAATGCCGTGACAGAATGCCCCGCGCCGATCTCGCCGGCGTCCTTCTTATCGTCGTTGAAGTCCTCCTTTGCGAGGAGCCTATTCTCATATCCGAGGAGACGATAGCCGGCGACAAGCCTGGGATTGAATTCCACCTGAATCTTCACGTCCTTGGCGATCGTGAACAGGGTGGCACCAGCCTGCTCGACGAGAACCTTTCTCCCTTCGCTTAGCGAGTCGATATAGGCATAGTTTCCGTTTCCTTTGTCCGCGAGCTTCTCCATTGTGGAGTCTTTCACATTGCCGATTCCGAAGCCCAGAACGGACAAAAATACTCCGGAAGCTCGCTCGGTCTCGATCAAGGAAACCAATTCGCTTTGGCTGGTAACGCCGACGTTGAAATCCCCGTCGGTGCACAGAATCACGCGATTGTTGCCAGCCTTTATGAAATTTTCGCGCGCCGTTCGATAGGCGAGTTGGATACCCTCGGCGCCATTCGTCGATCCGCCTGCTTCAAGCTCGTCAAGCGCTTTCAGGATTCGATCGCGCTCCGCGCCCTCAGTCGGTGGCAGCACCAAACCGGAAGATCCCGCATAAACGACAATTGACACACGATCCTTGGCCGCCAGGCTCTCGACAAAGGCTCGCAAGCTGCGCTTGAGGAGCGGAAGCTTGTTCGCGTCCTGCATCGAGCCGGAAACGTCAATAAGAAAGACCAGGTTGCTCGCAGGACGCTCCGTTTTAGGAATATCGCGACCCTTCAGCCCGATCCGGACCAACTGGTGCTTACTGTTCCACGGGGCATGGCTCACCTCGACATTCACTGAGAATGGATTGCCGGGCTGCGGCCCCGGATAATCGTAAGGAAAATAGTTGATCAACTCCTCGATCCGCACAGCACCGGAAGGCGGGAGTTCATCCCCTTGCAAAAAGCGACGAACGTTGGAGTAGCTGGCGGTGTCGACGTCAATCGAGAACGTCGAGAGTGGGTTCTCCTTGGCCGCCCGAAACCGGTTGTCTTCAATGGCGTCATAGCTCTCCGTGTTGAATCGCTCGTCTTTCGGACCACGCACCTTCGCCCGACTCTCCAATCTCGCCTCCCGCCCGCTTCCCTGTCCCAATCCCCAGCCGAGGGCGGACACACTTCGACCCGGTGTGGCCGCGGACGCTGCCGGCTGGCCGGACCCACCCGTCTGAACTGTGAGCTTGGAATCAACTTGAGTTGGCTGAGGAGCAACGGGAGCAGGCACCGCTTCGTCGGACGCGACCCTTTGGGAATGCCCGTCGACGCGATCGAGCAAATCCGGCGCAGCTGAAGGCGTGCTCTTAAAGAGAAGCTGCGCCGACTCAGTGCTGGATTGCGCCAGCGGGCGCTGATCGTTGGCCGTCCACGGAACGACGAATACGATCAGGAGACAAGCTGCAATCGCCCCGACGGCACCCAGCATCGCCGCGCGGCGGAAGCTACGCCCCCGCTGCCTGATCGCCTGCACATTCCGAAGGCACTCTGTCCGCAATTTCGCGCGGCTCTCATCGTCCAACCGATCACCTGCCACCGGCAGCGCCTTGAGCTTCTGGCAAAAGGTCACAGTCCCTTGCAGTTCGCGCTGCAGCTCATCGGATTGCGCAATTTCTTTCTTGAACTGCTCACCTGCGCTTCCCTGCAATTCGCCGAGCGCATACTCTGTCACCCGGGGATCGTCGATTTTCATAATGTCACTCCTCTGTTTTCCCGCCTCCAAAGCCGGCGCAGCGTCTGGAGCGCCGTGTGCAGCTGGACGCCCACGCTCGAAACACTCATGCGCATCGTTTCGGCAATTTCCTTATAGGGAAGACCTGCCTCGAACTTTAGGTGAATCAGCTCGCGCTGTTGCTGTGGCAGTTGAGCAATCATCCATTTGAGGCGCTCGGTGTCTTCGGCAAGTGCCACCTCGACGGCCGGGTTTGCCGTCTCCGCGAGCATTTCCTCATCGATCGGCTCGGTCGAAAAGCGCACAATCTTTCGAAGGTGATCAAGCGCGCAATTGCGGCAAACGAAATACAGCCATGGCGCAAGTCGCGATTCCAAGGCTTTGATGTCCTGTCTGCTGAGACGAAGAAACGTCTCTTGCACGGCGTCTCTGGCCGACTCCAAATCATTGGTGATCGTTCTTGCGTAGCTGATGAGCGGACGCTCGTAGCGTTCCAGTGCAAGGTCGATGATCTCCTCCGGGGACATGCGTCTATTGAGTCAACGCTGCAGCCTGCGATTTATTAGGAGCTTTTTTTGACGGGCAGAGAAAAGTCCACCGGCTGGCTACTTCGCGCGACGTTTAAGGTAGACGGACACCAACCCCCAAAAGGTTGTTACTTCCTCAACTCGTAGCGCAAAGCATGCGACTAAGTAGACGGCACCCGCGCACGCGACCACCCCCAAGAGCGCCGCAACCTTCCACCAGAGCTCGGTTGCCTCGAACCAGGAAGCTCCTTGGACGAGCGCAAGCCAGCACACGAAACCGAGGGCCAGCGAGGCCAGGCCACAGCGGGCGATCGCACCGAGAAGGCGCCCGGTCTCCAAGCTCTGCTCGCTACGAAGCATGAGCAGATAAAGCGTCAGGAAATTTGCCACGGCCGAAATCGCTGTGGCGAGGGCAAGCCCCCGGTGTCCCAAACCGAGATGAAAGATGAAGAGATAGTTGAGGCAGAAATTTAAGGCGATGGCTGCAAAACTCACCCACATGGGCGTCCATTTCTTATCGATGGCGTAAAACGCTGGTGAGAGCACCTTGATGCAGGAATAAGCCACAAGTCCCAACGAATAGAATTGCAGGGCCAGTCCCGTTTGCACGGTGTCGACATGCCTGAACTCTCCCCGTTCGTAGATGATGGAGATGAGAGGCTGTGCGAGGAAGTAGAGGCCGACTGCTGAAGGCAAGGTCAAGAAGATGGCGAGGCGCAGCGCTTTCCCCAGAATCGGCCCGAACTCGGAGCGATCTGCATGCGCGGCGATTCGCGAGACGACCGGCAGCGTAATGGTTGCCACGGCTACGCCGAAAACTCCGATGGGAAGTTGCATCAGTCGAAACGCAAAATTCAACCACGAGACAGCCTCCTTTCCGACAAACGATGCGAAGCCGCTGTTTACCACCACGTTGATCTGAACGGCGCTGGCAGCGATCACCGAAGGCACCATCAGGACGAGAATTTTGCGAATGCCCGGATCTCGCCATTGAAAATCAGGACGAAAGCTGTAGCCGACCTTGCGCAAGCTGGGAAGTTGCACCGCAAGCTGAAGAAAGCCTCCGACCAGAGTACCGATAGCAAGGCCCGTGAGCGCCTTTTCACCGAAACCCGGATCGAAGAACCAGCCAAAGAAAACTCCACCGGCGATCGAACCAATGTTGAAGAAACTGGATGCCATCGCCGGCACGCCAAAGACATTCCTGGCGTTGAGCATGCCCATAACCAGCGCAGCCAAGGACACCAGCAGAATAAACGGGTACATGATCTGCGTGAGATAGGTCGTTAGCTTTGCATCCTCCGGCGCGAACCCTGGAGCAAGTATGTCGATGAGCTGCTTCGCGAAGACCACCCCAAGCAAGCTGATCAGGCTCATGAAAATTGCCGTCAGCGTCATCATTTTGGACGCGAGCGCCCAAGCAGAATGATCCCCCTCCTTCTCGATCTTCTGCGAGAAGATGGTGATAAACGCGGTCGAAAGGGCCCCCTCCGCAAAAAGATCACGGAGCAAATTTGGGGCGCGAAAGGCGATGGTAAAAATTCCCATCAAAGCCGATCCAAAGAGACCCGCGAAGAGCATTTCACGTATCAGTCCAAGGACACGTGAGCAGAGGACGGCCACAGCAATCAGACCGCTTGCTCTGGTGTTTAGTTTGCGACCGTCACTCACGCGCCGCAGCCTTGCGTAAACGCTCCATGATCGCAACGCCCAAGCCGGTCTCCGGCACCGGTTCAGCAACAATCAAATCCAGACCCGCTTCGTCGAGACGCCGCATCGCGCCATACAAGTTCGCTGCCGCTTCGCGAAGATCTTGCCTGCGACTCAGATGCTCGACGACGCCAAGTTCTTCTCCGGAGGACGACCAAAGGAGAAAGCCGGTTCTCTTGGGGAAGTCGCTTTTCCGATCGCCGCTCAGCTTTCGCAAAGGCTTGTCCGCGATGCTAAGTCGAGTTTGCGGTGCATAGTGGCTCGGCATCAATCCCGGCGCCAGCGTCCCGCCGAGACTCGGCAAGACGGGACTAAATTCGGACAATTGCTCCTTAGTAATCGGTCCATGTCTCAAAATTTCCACACCTTGCTCGTGAACGCGCACGATCGTGGACTCGATGCCGTGGAGACAGGGACCCCCATCGATAATCAAGGGAATTCGCCCTTCCAGCTCGCTCAACACGTGCGACGCACTGGTGGGGCTAATTCGACCGAATCGATTCGCGCTCGGAGCGGCGATCGGCTTGCCATAGATCTGTGAAATCCGCGCGAAGACGGGATGGGCGCTCATCCGCAGTGCGACGGTGCTCTGACCGGCGGTCACGAGATCCGGAACCAGATTCTGGCGCGGCAGCACCAGGGTGAGTGGTCCTGGCCAATACGCGTTGGCGAGCCGAAGAGCCAATGCATTGGGCTGAGCCAAGCGCTCGAGCCATTGCCTATCAGGGAGATGCACTATCAGTGGATCATTCAAGGGACGCTGCTTTGCCTCAAAAATCCTGGCGCAAGCCATCGGATCGAGAGCGGCTGCACCGAGCCCGTAAACAGTTTCGGTGGGCAGAGCGACGAGTTCTCCGGCGGCGATAAGCGTGGCAGCTTGCTCGAGTCCCTCGAGGGCAGCAAGAACCCGAGTCTTCAAGCCTCCAATTCGCTATCGAGCGCGTCCTGAGTCTGCTGGCGACGAAAGGCGCTCAAGGCCTCCTCGATCGCTGGATGCGTGCCCGCCAGCAGCGCAGCTGCAAAGAGCGCCGCGTTTTTTGCTCCGGGTACGCCGATTGCGAATGTTGCAACCGGAATTCCTGCAGGCATTTGCACAATGGAAAGCAATGAATCCATTCCGCTCAGTGCGCGGCTCGCTATGGGAACCCCGAGAACCGGCACCAGCGTCTGGGCAGCAATCATACCAGGCAAGTGCGCAGCTCCGCCCGCTCCCGCAATGATCGCCTTGAGCCCTCGCTCGGCAGCACTCTTGGCATAATTGGTCATTCGGTCAGGTGTTCGATGGGCCGACACAACCTTGCATTCATGAGGAACGGCAAGCTTAGAGAGCAGCTTGGATGCCTCGCACATCGTTTCCCAGTCGGACTTGCTTCCCATTACCACGCCCACCAAAGGGGGTTGGCCCAAAGTTTGCTCCATTGTGCGTGAGAATTGGTATTGCGAAGCGTCGATGTGGCTCCTCATGGCAAAAGCAGATGCCGTGGTGCTCCTTCGATCGACGCGCAGAAAATTATCAGAAGTGTATGGCCAGAGGAATAGTAAAGTGGTTCAACGAGAAGAAGGGATTTGGGTTTATCATCGATCCCGCGGTAAGCGGCGACGTCTTTGTTCATTTTTCGGCGATCGAGACCAAGGGTTTCAAGACGCTGAAGGAAGGCGAGGAGGTCGAATACGAATTGGACGAACATCAAAAGGGTTCGCGCGCGAAGAATGTTGTGAGAATCTGAGGGGGTGCTTCCCAACCTCGTTCTCATCGGATTCATGGGCTGCGGGAAATCCTCGGTGGGTCGCCGTCTCTCGGGACTTACCGGACATCGTTTTGTCGATATTGATGAACTCGTTACGCAAGCTGAGGGCCGCAGTATCTCCGAAATCTTCTCCCAGCGAGGCGAGACCTACTTTCGTGATCTCGAGCAGCGGGCGCTGCAAGATCTGGTGGGGGTCTGCGGCATCGTTCTCTCCACCGGGGGCGGGCTCGTTCTACGCCAGACAAACCGCGAAATCCTAAAAAGAATTGGCATTGTCGCCTGGTTGGATGCCGACCCAGAGGTCCTCTTTGAACGGGCGATGCGCAGTGGTCGGCGCCCTCTGCTTCAGACCGAGGACCCCAGAAGGGCATTCGATGAGCTCCTAAGTGTCAGGCGCGATCTTTACGAGGCAACCGCGGATTTTCGCGTGGATTCCTCGCGATTGAGCCATGACGAGGCCGCCCAGACCTTGCTCGATGAGGCCTTGCGCAGATATCGCCGCTTTTGATGGTTGACGCTACCACCCCGGGAAGACTAAGTGGTTGGACAACAACCCAACCTAGTACACGCAAATGGCTACAATCGGCATCAATGGCTTCGGACGCATCGGACGCCTCGTTTTTCGCGCGATCGTTGAGGAAGGACTCCTGGAGAAGGGGTATAAGGTCGCAGCAGTAAACGATATCGTTCCGGCAGATAACCTCGCATATCTCCTCAAGTACGACTCCACTCAGGGTGGATTCAAGGGAGAAGTCCAAAGTGAGAAGTCCTCCGCCGGCGCTGCGGAAGATGACACGCTGGTCGTTAACGGCAACAAAATCAAGTGCCTTGCAGTCAGGGAGGGACCCTCCGCGATGCCTTGGAAAGATCTCGGAGTCGATATTGTCGTGGAATCAACCGGCCTCTTCACGGAGGCAGCGAAGGCCAAGGGGCATCTCGACGCTGGCGCAAAGAAGGTCCTTATTTCCGCGCCTGCCAAGGGTGACGACATAACGGTCGTCATAGGCGTCAATGACGACAAATACGATGCCTCAAAACATCATATCATTTCCAACGCGAGCTGCACCACCAACTGCCTTGCTCCGGTGGTGCACGTGCTGCTCAAAGAGGGCTTTGGTATCGAGGAAGGGTTGATGACTACGATCCACAGCTATACCGCCACCCAAAAAGTGGTCGATGGCCCGTCTCGAAAAGACTGGAAGGGCGGCCGCAGCGCCGCGATTAACATCATTCCCAGCACCACCGGCGCCGCCAAGGCGGTCGCTCTGGTCTGTCCCGAGGTCAAGGGCAAGCTCACGGGCATGGCCTTCCGCGTGCCGACACCGACAGTCTCCGTTGTGGATCTCACAGTCAAAACGACCAAGGCGACAAGCTACAAGGAGATCTGCGCCGCCATGAAGAAGGCCAGCGAAACATATCTGCAAGGCATTCTGGGCTACACCGACGACGAAATCGTCTCTACTGACTTCATTCACGACACTCGCTCGAGCATCTTCGACGCTGGCAGCGGCATTGAACTGAACAGCAATTTCTTCAAGCTCGTGAGCTGGTACGATAACGAGTGGGGTTACAGCTGTCGTTGCGTCGATCTACTCCAAAAGCTCCTCTAGAAATTCGCCACGCGAATTTCTTATGAAAAAGTCCATTACCGAGGTCGCACTCAAAGACCGTCGCGTCGTTATGAGGGTCGACTTCAATGTGCCTCAGGACAAATCCACCGGCGAGATCACCAATCCCGCGCGCATCGTCGCCGCGCTGCCAACCGTTAAATACATCCTCGAACAGGGCGCCTCAGTCGTCTTGATGAGCCATCTTGGCAGGCCCGACGGAAAGCGAGTCGAAAAGTTCTCCCTGAAACCGGTGGCGAAGAAATTGGAGGAACTCCTCGGCAAGCCGGTGAAGTTCCTGAGCGACTGTGTCGGCCCGGAGGTTGAAGCTGCGTGCACCGCCCTGAAACCAGGCGAAGTCGTCTTGCTCGAAAATCTTCGCTTTCACATCGAAGAGGAAGGAAAAGTAAAGAACAAGGACGGGACAAAGACCAAGGCCGATCCGGAGAAGGTTAAGGCTTTCCGCGCTTCGCTGACGAAGCTGGGAGACGTCTACGTGAACGACGCTTTCGGCACGGCCCATCGCGCGCACTCATCGGTGGTCGGCATCGATTTGCCCGAGAAAGTCGCCGGGTATCTCATGCAGAAGGAACTCGATGCCTTTGGCGCGGTCCTCGAGAATCCGCAGCGACCAGTGCTCGCCATTCTTGGCGGAGCAAAGGTGGCCGACAAAATTCCGCTCATTAGGAATCTCCTCGACAAGGCCGATGAAATCATCATCGGAGGCGGGATGACCTTTACCTTTAAGAAGGTGCTCGAAGGTATGGAGATCGGCGAGAGCCTGTTTGATCCGGAAGGAGCCAAGATCGTTGGAGAGCTGATGGACAAGGCCAAGGAGAAAGGAGTCAAAATCCATCTGCCAGTTGATTTCCTCTGCGGCGACAAGTTCGACGCCGAGGCGCAAACCCGAGCGGTGGATGACAAGGAAGGCATTCCGAAAGGCTGGATAGGGCTCGACATCGGCCCCAAGAGCCAAAAGCTCTTCGCTGACGTCATCGCGCGAGCAAAGACGATCATCTGGAATGGACCTCCCGGAGTTTTTGAATTTGATCGCTTCGCTGAAGGGACCAAGAAGATGGCGGAAGCTATCGCCGCAGCTACCAGTGGCGGCGCCGTCTCAGTGGTCGGCGGCGGCGACACCGCTACCGCTGCAAAGAAGTTCAAAGTCATAGACAAGGTCAGCCACGCTTCGACGGGCGGAGGCGCCTCTCTAGAGCTGCTTGAAGGCAAGACGCTCCCCGGCGTGGCCAACTTGAGCGACAAGTAGTTTTAAGGTAATCAGTCGCTAACGTCCCCTCACAAATACCTTTCTGCCTTCGATAACCCGGCCAGAAATCAACCCCTAAGACACTCATGCGCAAAAAAATCATCGCCGCGAACTGGAAGATGAACATGACGATCGCGGAAACTCAGAAATTCTTTGAGGCCTTTCGACTGGAAATTGAGGAGGTTACTACCGTCGAGATTGTTATTGCCCCTCCCTTCACCGCTCTCTCAAAATTGTCAGAACTTTTGGGAGGATCGCAAAAAATCCGCCTCGGAGCGCAAAACTTCTATTTTGAGCGATCTGGCGCCTATACGGGGGAGATCAGTGCCACGATGCTTCGAGAGCTCTTCGTGAAGTATGTCATCGTGGGTCACAGCGAGCGTCGCCAGATCTTTGGAGAAACGGATTCGGTGATCAACAAGAAGGTGCTCGCCGCGCATGCCAACGAGTTGAAACCGATCTTGTGCGTCGGCGAAACCCTCGAGGAACGCGAAGCGGGCCAAGAAAAGCAAGTGCTGGAGACGCAGCTGCGCGGTGGACTGGCCACCGTTAGCCCAGAACAACTCGTCGAAACCGTCATCGCCTATGAACCAGTCTGGGCCATCGGAACTGGCAAGACGGCCAGTTCCGCTCAAGCTCAGGAGGCACACGCTCACGTCCGCTCGGTGCTGGAAGAACTTTCCGACGAAAGCACGGCGGGTAAGGTTCGCATCCAATATGGCGGCAGTGTGAAGCCGGCCAACGCCAAGGAACTCCTGGGCCAGACTGATATCGACGGAGCCCTGGTCGGCGGCGCCAGCCTTGAAGTACGCAGTTTCGCCGAGATTGTTAAAGCCGGCCAGACGGCATAACTGCGGCACGCGTTTGCAGGATTAAGATGAGCACGGCCCAGGCTTGCGGGCTTATGCCAAAGCCCAAATCGCGAACTGGCCAGCGCCGGCGAACGCTGTCGCGACCGTCTGTCGAGGGTCGCTCTGTAGCGACGATGTCCCCATCGTCGAGGGGCCTCTGGCGGTGGGGACACCGCCGCTGATACCGTTTCTAAAGTTATTCATAAGCGGCGCAAGAAGGCTTTCAGAGGGCCTTGTTCAGAGTCTGCGCCGGTTGTGAATAACTTTGCCGCCAAGGAGGAGAGCCTTGTGAAGAGTTTGCCTTCCAGCCACGATGGTGGGGAGCGCAAAGCGCCGAGACCGGCACGGTCAACCGCCGCGATCCCTTCGAGGATTAGCTGTAGAATACCGGCCGGTTCTCGAGCGGCTGTCCGAAGGTCTGAGAGAACGACATCCCGCGAGGATCCTTGTATCAGCCCGACCAGTGACAGGCCTGTGCGAGCGCCAAGACCCTCAACCGGAAGAGCAAAAATGAAACCATGGAAAGAGATTACTCATTACGCGGGCTTCGACTGGGCCCACGATCATCACACGGTCGTCATCGTTGATCGGCTGGGCCAGATCGTGGCCGATTTTGCCATCAAACATAGTGCCGCAGGCTGGCAGCGCTGGGGCGAGCAAGTCGCCGCCCTGGGCGCAGTAGCCGTCTGCGTGGAAACCAGCCAGGGCATGGTCATTGAACAGCTGCTCGAAAGTGGAGTGAGCCTCTACCCGATTTCGCCGGTAAGTAGTAAGGCTTACCGCGAGCGCAAAGTGCCCAGTGGCAGCAAGAGCGACCATCTGGATGCCTGGAGTTTGGCCGATGCCCTGCGGGTCGATGGCCACGGCTGGAGAGCTCTGGCCCAAGAAGACCCGCTCATTGCCGAGCTGCGGCTGCTTTGCCGCGACGAGGTGGCCTTAATCGAGGAACGCACCGCTCTGGTCAACCAACTCCAGAGTGCGCTGCAGGAATACTATCCGGCCGCCCTGGAAGCCTTCGAGGATTGGACGCTGCCGGCAGCCTGGGCCTTTCTGGAAACCTTTCCGAGCCCTCAGGCGCTGAGGGCGGCAGGCAAACGTAAATGGGAGAAGTTCCTTCACAGCCACAAGCTGGCGCGGCCGCAAACCTATGCCAAACGCCTGGAGATTTTCGCGCGGGCCAGCGAGTTTGTCTCTGGCGAAGTGCTGACCCGCACCAAGAGCCGACTGGCGCTCACCCGCACGCGGATGCTGCGCGTGCTCGAGCATCAGATCGAGGCCTACCGCGCCGAAATCGAGAAGCTCTTTGCCCAGCATCCCGATCACGATCTTTTCGGTTCGCTGCCCGGAGCGGGTCCGAAAATTGCCCCGCGCTTGCTGGGCGAAATCGGCTCGGAGCGCGCCCGCTTTGACACCAGCGCCTTACAGTGTCTGGCCGGCACCGCCCCCATTAGCTATCAAAGCGGGCAGATTCACATCGTCGCGCTGCGGCTCCACTGTAACAAGGCGCTCCGCGCCGTCGTGCATCTGTGGGCGAATCTTAGCCGGCAATGCTCTCCTTGGGCAGCGGTCTATTATCAAGCCCTGCGCGCCCGCGGCAAATCCCATGCCTGCGCCCTGCGCTGCCTCGGCCAGCGCTGGCTCAAGATCCTCTGGAAAATGTGGCAAACCCGCCAATGCTACGACCCCGATCTCCATGCCCGCAATCAACTCAAACACGGCTCCTGGGTCCTCAAACTGCAAAGCCCTTAACCGCTCTACTGCCATGTCAATAACTCGGACCAAAAAACTATTTGAAACCCAGAGAACATCTACAGCGACAAGTGCCCGCCGACAACTGCTATCGATATCGTCCGGAACAAAGAGGCAAGCTGATGGGCTCCGAGACGCCGGACGTCATCGCGCTTTTGAGGCTTCCAGGAATTCCCGGCGGAATGCTTCCACTGTCTCTCTCAAGCCGTCATCGAGGCTGCTAACGGGGCGCCATCCCGCATCGCGCAGTCTCCGGGTTGACGCGCAGGAATGTCGGACATCTCCTGGCCTTTCTGGAAGATGGATGGCTCGCGACTCCGATGGCGTGGACGCCAAAATACGATCGACGAGTTCGTTGATGGTTATCTGGCGACCGTAACCACAGTTGAATGCGCCACCCAGGTCGCTGTTCTCGGCTGCAAATACCAGACTCGCCACGGCGTCCTTCACATAGACAAAGTCGCGAGTCTGCTCGCCGTCGCCGAAGATCGTCATCTCTTCGCCACACATCGCGCGCCGCAGGAAGGCGGGAACAGCGGCCGCGTATGGACTCGCTGGATCCTGTCCAGGTCCAAAGACGTTGAAAAACCGAACTGTCGCCGTCTTAAGACGTCCCTCTCGGCGGAACATCTCGCAGAAGTACTCGCCATCCAGCTTGCTGATCGCGTAGGGACTTTTCGGATTTGGTGCTACCGTCTCTGAGGTCGGCACGGGCGGATCATCTCCATAGACGGCTGCTGTGCTTGCAAAGACGAGCTTGCGCACGCCGGCCTCCGCGGCAGCTTCAAGCACATTGAAGGTGCCAACTACGTTGATCTCGATGCAGGTGCGGGGATTTTCCATTGAATCCTGCACTCCCACCATTGCGGCCAAATGATACACAAAGTCCACTCCCGACATCGCCGTCCGCAAGATGTCGGTGTCGAGGACGCTCGCTTGCACGAAATCGACCTTCCCGCTTCCGAGTCTCCGGCGATCTCCAGTGCGAAGGTTATCGAGGATTCGGACATCGGCACGCTGGTGCAAAGCCGCGGCTAAATGGCTTCCGATGAAACCCGCGCCGCCAGTGATCAAGACTCTCATTGAAGCGGCGTCTAGTCTCCTTTCGGTGAAATCCGGATGCCAGGCCGAAATCTGCCCAGCCAAAGTGTGGGCGTTGAAAAAACGAACGCTCTATTCCACATCGAACTGGCTCAAGTGCCGAAACATCCCGTAGCGAGCCGCAATCTGATCCGCAGTTACCGTCTTGAGCCGCTCCAGACTGAAGGCCTCTACGCAGTAGCTCGCGAGAACGCTGCCATGGACCACCGCACGTCTGAGTGTCGAGAACTGCACTTCTGTCCCATCCTTCGCGAGGTATCCGGCCAGTCCGCCAGCGAAAGTGTCCCCTGCGCCGGTCGGGTCATGGATGTCTTCCAGTGGATAGGCTGGACAGCTGAAAAATTGGTTATCTGCACCAAACAGTAAGCAGCCATGTTCGCCTTTCTTCACAGCGACATACTGAGGTCCCATGTTGCGAAGCTTTCGAGCTGCCTTGATCAGGCTCGTTTCGCCGGTCAGTTGGCGCGCTTCGCCATCGTTGAGGATCAGCAGATGGATGCGCGCCAATAGCTCGATCAGTCGTTGCCTCGCAATGTTGATCCAGAGATCCATCGTGTCGGCAATAACGAACCTGGGAAGTCGCACCTGGTCGAGCACGTGGTGCTGCAAGTCTGGGGCGATATTGGCCAGAAGGACGATCGGAGTGTCCTGGTAGGTTGTCGGCAGCGTTGGCGCAAAATGTTCAAAGACGTTCAAGGCGACCGATCGGGTCTCGCGAGTATTCAGATCCCACATATACTCGCCCGACCAGCGAAACGTCTTTCCCGGAGCGATCTGCAATCCGGTGAGGTCGACATTGCTCCGCTTGAAGAATTCAACATGCTCGTTGGGAAAGTCCTCTCCGACGATGCCTACCAAATTCACAGGGCTGTAGAAGCTGGCCGCCACGCATCCGTAGGAAGCCGACCCGCCCAGCATTTCTTTGTGCTCCTCGAGAGGAGTTTTGATATCATCCAAGGCAATCGAGCCAACAACCAACACGGACATGGGCGGGCAGATTGCCACAGACCGCCGTTTGGGCGAGCAAAAAACAAACGGAAATCTCCTGGCCGGGTCCTTGTCCGCGATTGCTCGAAAGCGCGCCGGGACCTCTTACACTACGCGCCAGGCCGGGTGGTCGAATTCCATACGCGGACGTTGGGAGGGTTCAAGCCCGGTGAGAAGTGGACCGTGTCCCGAACCAATTGTGAAACTCTTACGCTCGCGTGTTAAAAACACGAAATTGTCGAGTTAAGAGAGGTCACCGAGACGGAAGGCGTCTGCATCACCTCTCATGCAAGCCAATGCCGTACGGTCGATCAGGTGGTCGTGTTGCCGGACGGCGCTGACGCCACAGGCTGGTATGTCAGCCTATCGCGGGCTCGGGACTCGATGGCACGTCTACACGCGCGACAAGGCGGCGTTTACGTCAATCGGTGATGTACCCTGGCGAGCGCAAGTCAGTGTGGGAGCTTACCCAAGCTTTGCGAAGGTCCGAGCCACAATCCAGGAATCGAATGATGCCCGATCTTTGAACGACGCGCTAAGCAGAAATAGTTCGCGAGATTGGCATGGAACGTTAGCCGCTTATTGTCACGTGACGCCCATCGAGCGAATCCAAAACGAGAAGCAGAAAGACACCGTTT
>CAWGQS010000010.1:0-68977 GCA_963824895.1 uncultured Verrucomicrobiae bacterium
CAGCGGCGCAGTCCATCAAGCGCGACAGCGGCGATAACAAAGGCACCGGTTACGATTTCTTGCACTCAGTTAGCCAGGTTCAGTTTGGTGCAAACATCAGCCCGCCCCAACGCAACGGATGAAAGAATAGTAGCTTCGCCCATAAGTAACACGAGATCGCGTCCGCTCGAAAGCACATCTGATAAGGAACGATTCAATTTGATTTTCATCGTCGCGTTAGATGGATGATTCACTTCTTTGGGACAGGATTTGCGCTCGCAATGCTATCTAAGGCCTTATCTAGCGCGGATAGAAAAAAATATTCGCCCCACATGACGCTCTCATTGATGCCGAGCTTTTTCCGTTCGTGGTAGATGCCGCGCTTGAGGATGCCTTCCCAACCTGGCGTTTCGTTGGCAAGAAACTCCGGATCGAGCAGGGTGTCCAGTATGGTAAACGCATACTTCCGATAGCGATCCGCCTTTGCCGCGTGTTCAGTCGCTTTAGCAAGTTCCAGAAGACCCGCTGCAGCCACTGCTGCGGCGGAACTCTCGTACTTTTCTGTCGGGTCGGGCTCTTCCCAGTCGTTAGGAGGCACCCCATGCGCCGGCGTACGCTCGATGTAGAAGTCAGCGCAACGCTGCGCGGTATCTAGGAACCTTGCATCCTGAGTAAACTGGTAGGCGGTGGTAAAGCCGTAGAGCGCCCAGGTTTGGCCGCGCGCCCAACTCGAGTCGTTGCGCCATCCTTGGTGAGTTGTTTGTCTGAGAAATTCGCCGGTCTCAGTGTCAAAAAGCCCTTCGTGCGAGGTGCTGGCATCACCACGAACCAAATAGCGACGTGTGGTAAGGCAATGCTGGCTCGCTACCTGCAGCAGTGAGGCGTCTTTAGTCTGTTGTGCTGCATAAAAGATAATCCCCACGTTCATCATGATATCGATGAAAATGCTGTCTTGAGATACGAACGACCGAAGATATCGGCCCTTAGGTTGAAACCGCAGCGCCAAGGTCTTGCCAGCATCGATGACAACTTGATTGTGACTGGCGTCGCCCGTCACATCGTACCACGCTTTCCAAGTCGGTAAGAAGAGAAAGCCGAGATCGTGGACATCGCGATCGGTTTTACGATGTTCGATAATTAGCGAATAATGTTCAGCCCGTTCGCGCCACCAGGCGTCGCCTGTGTGCCGATATATGATCCAGAGCATTCCCCCCAGAAAGCCTTCGCACCAGTTGGTCCACGCTTCCATATCATGCTTCCACTTGCCATTTACCGTATACAAGGGAAAATAGTCGGGGTGCTGCGTTATAAGCTGCCGCAATTGCTTTGCTGAAAAGGCCAGCGCCGCTTGGGCTCGCTGCGTGAACTCTTCTTGTGCGTCACTCTTCATGGTAAAATCTCGTGCGATGTTGCCCACCAGGAAGTTCTCTTACCGATATGGAGTTGAATCGTCTTAAGCTCAGTAAACTCCTCGATGGCGAAGCGTCCGACTTCGCGCCCCTGTCCACTTTCCTTGAATCCCCCGAAGGGAAGTTCTGGATACCCTTCTAAAAATGTGTTTACCCAGACCGTGCCAGCCCGTATGCGCCGGCTGGCAGATAACGCTGTGTCGAAATCGCTAGTCCAAACACTCGCCGACAATCCGTAAGTTGTATCGTTCGCGATTTCGATCGCTTCCTCGGCAGTGTCGAATGTGAGAACCGAAAGAACCGGACCAAAAATCTCCTCTTTTGCAATCGCCATATCTGGCGTGACTGAGTCGAAGATTGTCGACTCGATAAACTGTCCGTTCAGGATGGGGAGTGATTTACCGCCCAACTGAAGCCGAGCGCCCGCGCGTTTACCTTCGGCGATATACCCCATGATCTTGTCGAACTGTTCTTTGCTCGCGATAGCTCCAATCTTCGTTTTCTCATCAAGAGGGTCCCCCACGGGAACCTTGCGCACGAGCCCAACGAGCTCGTTAACGAACTTGTCGGCAATTGGCCGTTGAACGATCAGGCGGCTGCCGCTGTTGCAGCATTCTCCTTGGTTGAAGCAAAGGCCAAACACAGCCGCGTCTGCCGCTGCAGCCAAGTCGGCGTCAGCAAAAATGATCTGAGGATTCTTTCCACCAAGCTCGAGCTCTACTTTCTTGACATTTCCTCGGGCAGCGTTGATGACCGCCTTGCCGACGTTCGTGGATCCTGTAAATGACATCATGTCGACGTCCGGGTGGGAACTCAACCGCGCTCCGACGGGATCGCCGAAGCCGCTAACAATGTTTGTGACCCCGTTCGGCAATCCCGCATCAGCGAGTATCTTTCCTAGCCGAAGCGTCGTGCCCGAAGTGAGCTCGCTCGGTTTGATCACGCAAGTGCATCCAGCTGCCAGTGCAAAGGGAAGTTTCTGGCTTACGATCAGCAGGGGAAAATTCCAAGGCGTGACCATGCCGACTACGCCGATGGGTTCACGGACAACAAGCCCGAGCATCGACTCGCCCAACGCGTTGTAGGTGTCTCCGTGAATATTACGACAAAGGGAAGCGGCATATTGCCAGAGATCAGCGGTCCAATCTACTTCGTCGCGAGCCTGAGAAATCGGCTTGCCGCTTTCCAGAGTTTCAATTAGCGCGAGTTCCTCTTTTTGCTGCCGAATCAACTCCGTCGCCCTGAGTAGAACTTTCATTCGCTCCGCTCCAGGGGTCCACGGCCAAGGCCCTTTGTCAAAGGCTTGCCGAGCCGCCTGAACAGCGGCGTCGACATCAGTGGCGTCCGCCCGGGCGTATTCGCCTACGACAACACCGTGTGACGGGCTCTTTCGGTCGAACTTGCTTCCAGATGCCGACGGCACTTCCTCGCCGTTGATCCACAACTGGTATTGAAATGGTGTGTTTGGAATCTTCATTTAATGGCCTTTGAACTTTGGGGGGCGCTTCTCACGGAATGCGGCTAAACCTTCTTTGGCGTCGTCACTGAATGCGTTAACGGCTGCGGCTAGCGATTCCAGCGTCGCCGAGGTTGAGTCTGCTATCAATTGCTTGGCTGTTTGCACCGCGACTGGTGCGTTTTCGGCGATCTTACCCGCGAGTGCTGCGACTCGATCGCCGAGCGAAGCGGCTGGCACTATCTCATTTGCCAAGCCCCAACGCTCGGCGACATCGGCAGCAATCGGTTCGCCGGAAAAGATCATCTGCTTGGCGCGCGCGCTTCCGATCAATTTCGATAAACGGGCTGTTCCGCCCCAGCCCGGAACAGTGCCGAGCTTTACCTCTGGCATCGCGAGCCGGGCCGTATCTGAAACGAGGCGCAAATCGCACGCCAGGGCCAACTCCAGACCGCCTCCGTATGCGAGGCCCTGGATCGCACAGATCACCGGTTGTTTCGCCCGCTCAACCCGATCGAAGATCCGGTGGCCCCGGCGCACCCACTCCGACCACATGCCCAGCGGCGACAGGGCTGTCCAAGCCAGAATATCTGCGCCCACGCAGAACGCCTTTTCTCCGGTAGCCTCGAGGATGATAACTCGAATGTCGTTGGATTCTTCGACCTGAGCTATCGCAGCCTCTAACTGGAGTAGCATTTCAGGATCAAGGGCGTTGAGCTTCTCAGGTCGATCTAAAACCACGCGTGCAATTGGTGCCTCATCGAGGGACAGCCTGACCTTGGGCTTAGCACTCACGATTCCTCTCCCTTCCTTATCCGCTCGACCAGCCTATCCGCAGCCCGGCACACCATGGCCCCGAGCGTCAGCGTGGGGTTAATTCCCGGGCAGGTAGGCAAGACGGAACCGCTAAAGACGTAGAGCCCCGGGGTGTCATGAACCATGAGCTCTGCGTTCACAACCGTTCCTGACGGATCCGCGCCCATACGGGCTCCTCCAAAATCGTGGCTACTCCCAACGCCAGAGAAACGATCGCCGCGCCACGTTTTAGTAGCGCCCATCCTCCTAAGGATCTCCTCAGACTTCGCTTCCATCCAGTCCGCGAGTCGCTGTTCGTTCTCACGAAGATCGTAAGTCAGGCGCAGGACGGGCAGACCAAGCCCACTTCGATCCCTCCGATAAGGATCAAGATCGATAAAGTTGTTTACATAAGACAGGGTGTCCGGCTGGATGCGCACTACACCGAGGTTTTGCCACGCAAGCAGGTGATCCTTATAAGGGTTGCCCCCAACGCCGAACGTCGGGCGGCAGCGCCTCGCGGCTGATCTGAATTGGTAGAAACTGCTGCTCTGCACCAAGCGTTGCTCCTCCGATAAAGCCATGGCTCCACGAATCGAAATCCTTGAGAAAGAAGTCGTCGAGCACCATTCCTTGGGCAGCGGGCCCGGTGTGACGATTAAATACCGTGTTGGGAAAGTATCCGTCGACATGCGCAAACATCTTCGTCATATAATGTTTGCCAAGTTGATCGCGGTTGTTGCCTAGCCCCTTCGGATGCTTTGCGTCGCCGGAGAGAAAGAGCAGACGCACGTTCTCATAAGTGTAGGCGCTCAGAATGACGATCCGAGCCTTCTGGACGCGCCGAATGCCTAAGGGATCGACGTATTCGGCTCCATCCGCGCGTCCGTTTTCGTCCGTCGTAATGCGGAGGACGCGGCAATGAGTGCGCAGGTCTAGGTTGCCAGTGGCCAACGCTTCCGGAATGCAAGTCAGCGAGGGGTCCCACTTGTCGCCCGAATAGGATCCAAAGCCGTTGCTCCACGCGCCGTAAGTGGAAGCTGGCCGGCCCCTGTAAGGGACTGTGTTCACACCGACCGGCACCGGCAGGGCCCGCAAGCCCAATTCCCCGGACGCGTGCCGAAACATTTCGCCCATTCGAAAAGGACGCATAGGCGGCATCGGGTATGGCTTGCTCCGAGGGACGAAATCCGATGAGCTGTCGCCGGAGATCCCAATCTCGTGCTCCAGCTGACTATAGTAAGGTTCTATCTCATCGTAAGTGAAGGGCCAGTCTGCAAGGGTGCAGCCTTCTGGAAGAACCGAAAGGCCCCAACGGTCCTTGACGTAGCTCAACATCTTGAAGTGATGCGGGTGAAACCTGCGCATCCAACCCCCGTAATGAATTATCGAGCCACCAACGCTATTCATCATCCGCCCGAGCGAAAAGGTCGCGTCTTGCGTCGGTTCCCCTTCATTACGGCGCCACTGGGGTATTTCGCTGAGGAACTTCGCGCCCATGTTGGCGCGGCAATAGTAAGTGGCCCCCAACTCGTCGGGCCTATAGTCCTCCTTCGTGCGGAATGGACCAGGTTCCAGGGCAACAACTTTAAGTCCCCCCTTGGCAAAGATCGGCGCAACCAGCGAACCAAGAGTGCCCGCTCCGACGAGAAGTATGTCGACCTCGGGTGCCGGTTCTGCGCTTCCACGATGGGGATCAAAATCTGGGATCGGATTTCGCTGGCGATTGGAGAAGTCTAAATCGGCCAGCGACTGAATTTTTCCCCCCTTGTCCACGGGCTTATCGCTAAGATTTTCTTCGGCACTATTCTCCAGCCAAACGCCTGGATGGCCCAAGACACGCCATCCTAACTTGTCGCGATTTCCTCCATAGACCGGGTCTGAAAACAGGCCTTCCTGAAGATGGGATCGTGCCAGCTCGAAAAACGCCTTTCCTTCGACGGCTTTAAAGCTGCTCGCCGAATTATTCTCGAGAGCAGCAATTACTTCCTGTTGTCTCGCAGAGTCGATCTGAGCGAATCGATTTCCAAATCGTGATTCAGATTCCGTCTCTAAGGCATATACTCCGAGCCGGTAAGTCTCTAAATGACACGCGTACGGTCCGCTCAACGCACGATCGACATAGTTAATAACCCCAATTTGTGAGGCTCCAGCTCCTTTCTCGTCCGCTGGGAAGAGTTGCTCAAAAAGTGCATCCAAAGTCACAGCCTCCTCCAGAGTAAGAGCTGTGAAGGCCTGGTTCTTAAGTGGGTCTTGAGCGTTCATGTAAGTGGTTTCACGCGGCCGGCTTGAGCTTCAAACCGAACGGCTCAGGGCGGAACAAGTGTTCGTCCATCGTCTTCAGGCTCTCGCTGACCCGAAGTGGAATCTCAGACTGCGCGAGAACATCGCGATTGAGATCAACACCAGGAGCAATTTCGATTACTGTCAGACCTTCAGGCTCAAGGCGAAGGACGCAGCGCTCGGTGATATACAACACCTCTTGTCGAAGCTCTCGCGCTCTACGGCCGCTGAATGTGACGTGTTCGACTTCCGGAACAAACTTTCTGCTCTTTCCCTCTTTCGCGATCCGCAACCGACCGTCTTCAGTCCGCAGGTCGAGTCCGCCAGCTGTGAAATACCCGCAGAAGAGAATCGAGCGGGCGGTGGACGTGATGTCGACAAACCCCCCGCAGCCGGCGGTCACGTGCGGACGAAGCGCCAACCTGGAGACGTTAACGCTGCCCTCCTTATCCACTTGCAAGAAAGAGAGACAACTGCGATCGAAGCCAGCTCCTTGAAAATAGGTGAACTGATCCGGCGACGGGACAATAGCGTCTGCATTTGAGGCGCAGCCGAAGGCAAAGCCCAGGAGCGGCATTCCTCCCACTGCACCCTGTTCGATGACCCATGTCACCCCCCCGTGAAGGCCCTCATCGAGTAGAATTCGCGGAACGAGTGCACAAATGCCGAATCCGAGATTGACGACGTCGTCTTCGCAGAGTTCTAGGGCGGCGCGCCTTGCGATGATTTTGTCAACACCCCACTCAATTGGCTTGAAGTCCCACAGGGGCCGAAAGACCTCTCCGCTGATTGCGGGATTATATGGGGTCTGCGTCGTTTGCTTCTGCTCAGGGTCGATGACGATGTAGTCGACGAGTATGCCAGGCACCCGGACCTGCTGCGGCCTCAAACTGCCGAAGGCGGTCAACCGCTTTACTTGGGCGATAACGATTCCGCCGTTGTTGCGCGCTGCAAGCGCCTGATCGAAGGCACCGAGGTATGCGCCTTCGTGCTCCATCGTAAGGTTGCCGTGTTCATCTGCAGTAGTCGCTCGGATAATCGCCACGTTCGGTGGGATAGAAGGGAAGAATAACCACTCATTTCCCTCGAAATTGACAATCCGAACAAAGTCGGGACTGCAATCATTCATGCGTGCTCCCTGTCGCCGAGGGTCCACAAAGGTATCCATCCCAACTTTGGTCAATATGCCCGGACGGCCTGCAGCCGATTCGCGGTGCATGTGAAAGAGGATACCGCTTGGTATGTTGTAGGCCTCAACCTGATTCTCGATGATCATTTGCCAGATCTTGGGGCTCGGCATTGAAGACGGGCCACTTGGGTAAGATCCGGCGTAGACCCGCTTCAAAAGTCCCGGTTGGGCGATGTGGTCAATTCCCGGAATACCGTACATGTCGCCCGCCGCGATCGGATGAATTGAAGTAATCTCGCGAGGGGTGCCATTCTTCGCATAATACTCACCGATTGCCCGCAATGTGGCGTCAGGGCATCCCAAACCGCTAGACGAGCTGACGGTCACTACTGCCTGGTCGGGAATCAACTCACCGACTTTTTCTAATGGAACAATTTTCGATTGCGACATGCGGAGTTAGTGCTTGGGATTACAGGCATTTTAATGCGGCGCTCTTTGGTCAAATGTTCCTGATTTCACGGCTGCGTTATTTACTTACGGGGCACCGATTAGAAGGGATCTAACTGAAAACGCATTCGAAAATCCGAGTGGGCTGAGAGATCGATCTATAAAATAGATCGATCTGATGAAGGGGCAAGAAAAAAATTAGTTTCCTAAAATCCTTTTGGGAGGAAGAGAATCAGGTTCTTGACGAAGTCACTCCGCACGACTCGCGAACTATCAGTTTTGGTTGCAGAATGACCGTTTGGATCGGTGAATCTCGCTTTTCGATTCTTCTTATGAGAAGCTCCGCAGCCGTTTCACCAAGCTGGCGCGGTGAGGTATCTATGGTCGTCAAGCCTGGAAGACTCTGTGCCGCATCCGCAATATTGTTGAAGCCAACTACCCCGAAATCCGCACCAACCTTCAAGTCAGAAAGCTGAAGAGCCTCCATGACTCCAAGGGCCACGACATCATTGAAACACAGGGCTGCAGTCGGGCGTTTTTCCATCTTTAAGAGTCTTTGCACGCTGTCATGGCCGCCACGGCGGGTTGGAGGAGAACGAATGAGCAAGAGAGGATCAAACTGGAGCCCCAGGCGCGCTAGCGCCTGTTGATAGCCTTGGATCCGCTCCTTGCCCGTTGAGGCGTTGGGATCACCGCCAACGAACGCAATTCGCCGATGGCCAATATGGTAGAGATGTTCTACGGCAAGTTGCGCTCCCTGAGCGTTATCAACTCCCACATAGTCGTGCCCTGGTGCTCTGCGCGCAAAGGCAACAATCGGCAACCGACCTGGAAAATTCGCGACCTCTGCCGCGGAACCCTGCCCACCCAATGCCGGACAAATCAATATACCGTCGGCGGGAAACTCCGTCATCGTTTTTAGTAGACTCTCTTCCTTGGAAGGGTTCTCAGACGTATTTCCAAGAAGCGTGACGAAGCGTCCGTCGGCGAGGCGTTCCTCGATTGCAATAATAACTTCGGCAAAGAATGGATTTGTAATATCGGAAACGATGAGCCCGATGGCATGGGACTGCTGGGTTCGTAAATTGGCAGCCCCGCGATGGTAGACGTAGCCAAGCCGTTTGATGGATCGAAGGACACGCTTTCGGGTGGAGGCAGCCACAGAAGGGACGTTGCGAATTACCAGCGAAACGGTTGCGCGAGAAACGCCCGTATCCGCCGCGATATCTAAAAGGGTAACTCGTTGTGTTTGGACTTGATTCATATGATTGGCTCATCCCTCGGCTGGAAGGAGATAGATCGATCTATACATTGCCTTCGGTTTTTTGCAAGTTTGTTTCGCCAAAATCACAAACTGGTCGCACTTTCTCAGAGCGCGCAGTTGCTAACCGGCCGGATTACTGTCTCCTGTTTAACCGATTCTGCTAGCATGATTCCTGCCAACCAGGGCGAAAGTCGCTGTCCTGCACCATATAATTGGGCGATAAACACGACTCGCGAACTATCAGTTTTGGTTGCAGAAAGACCGTTTGGATTGGGGAATCGCGCTTCTCGATTCGTCTGATGAGAAGCTCGGCAGCCGTCTCACCAAGCTCACGCGGCGAGGTATCGATAGTCGTCAAGCCTGGAAAGCTCTGTGCGGCATCCGGAATATTATTGAAGCCGACTACCCCAAAATCCGCACCAACCTTTAAGCCAGAAAGCTGAAGAGCCTTGAGGACCCCGAGTGCCACGACGTCGTTGAAACACAAAATCGCGGTCGGGCGCTTTTCTATCTGCAAGATTCTTCGCACGCTGTCGTGGCCGCCACGGCGGGTTGGGGCAGAAGGAATAAGCAAGACAGGGTCGAACTCGAGCCCCAGGCGCGCGAGAGCCAGTCGATAGCCCTCGATCCGCTCCATGCCCGTTGAGGCGTTGGGATCACCGCCAACGAACGCAATTCGTCGATGGCCAATGTGGTAGAGATACTCCACGGCAAGCTGCGCTCCTTCGGCTTCGTCCACTCCCACGTAATCGAGCCCCAAGGCTCGCCGCCCGAATGCAACGATGGCAGGTGCACCAGCAAGATAGCGGATTTTCGTCAAGAATTCGCTGCCCATGACAGGACAAATCAAAACTCCGTCAGGTGGAAATTCCTGCATCTTTTTCAAGATCCATTCTTCCTTATTGGGATCCTCGGCGGTGTGACCGACGAGGGTTATAAAACGTTCAGCACCCAAGCGTTCCTCGATTGCTAGCACAACTTCGGCAAAGAACGGGTCTCTTATATCTGAAACTAGCAAACCGACGGCGTGGGAGCGCGAACAGGCCACTGGTCGGTGGACGTAATGACGACTCATGTTTAACGGTCGAAAAAAAGTCGGAAACTCGAACTTCGGGGGCATATATAGAACGATCTTATTGAGTAAAAGCGCTTCAAACGCAGCCATATTATTAGATCGATCTAAACTAATTGCAAATGATTTTTCAAACATTCCGACACGCATCCCTTCCGTCGAGATCAGGCCTCCCAAATTGGATTGGCCAAGGAATGCCAAGAAACATGACTAAATACCTTATTTACAAACTATTACTTCAATAGAACCTCATCGTGAGCCATCGATCCTGGTTGCCAGCCCCAAAAGACGACCAACGAATTATGCTGTTATATCGATCTATACGCCGGTAGGGATGATCGTCGTGGAAATCACAATAAACACCCCTGCGCTGCTCTTCCCGGCCATCTCGCTATTGATGATTTCGTACACGACGCGGTTTCTTCACCTGGCGAACCTGATTCGAAATCTCCACGCTTTGAAGGCTGGCGATCCAGAGCAACTTGTCCTGAAGCAGATTCACAATCTCCCAAGACGGCTTCTGTTGATCCCCAGCATGCAGGCAGCCGGAGTTACCAGCCTTCTCCTATGCGTGATCTGCATGTTCCTACTTTTTCAAGCCAGCTCCGTATTGCTCAGGCGTGCTTCGCCGTGAGCCTGGCTTTCATGATCGCTTCCTTGGTGCTGTCGCTCATGGAAATCTGGATCTCAGTCGATGCGGTAAATCTCCAGCCTAATGGAATTGAGGGAAAGTAGCCGCAGGGCATTACGGCTCATGCGCCGCCACAGATTGAAGACTATGTGGGGATCTTGAGGGGATACTGGTTGTCCTAAATCATACGCTTCCGCCGCTGAGATAAACACCACGGACTGTCGCGTGATCAGTTTCCACTCGAAACTCATTCGGTTTCGGCCTTTCAGTCCGAAAGATTGCTGTAGTAGACTCGAATTACCCTAGGCATGGGTCATCTGATAGGGCGCGAAATCCGGATCGATCCCGCGGGCTGTCGACAATTGTAGACCGCAGATCGCGTGTTTCAGCTGAAACTCCCTCCAAGAGATCGATCTAACATAGAGATCGATCTTCTTTTCCAAATCAAGCGAATTCATGTCTCCAGAGCTTCCTCCCGGATCATTTCTCGGTGAAAAGACGCTCGCGCACCTGCGCGCGCTCAGGCTCCAGTATTCCAACGCCGACGCCACCCTCGCGGCAATCGCGACGGACGTCTTGAAGATCGAACGCGACTTTTGGGCGGATGCAATCGGCTTTAAGGGACTTGCGCCGGCGCTCGATTTTCCCGTTGCTTTGCCGTTAGTAGGGCGAGGTGCGCACGTGGATCAGACCGCAAGCCGGATGGACTCGTCGAAACACCGGCAATGAGCTGCGGGCCGATGTCGGAGATTCGAAACTTGGCGGGCAGGTATTTCTCCAATCCGCGCTGGCGGATGATCTACACGTCGGTCTCGGTTCATGGCCTGCGGAGCTCCCAGTGAACGATTGCGCGGGAGCAGCGAGCAGAGCTTGAAGGAGCGTTGCGGAGATGTTGACGTGCCAGTGCTCATGGAGGAAAGCGACTACCTCTAAGCGCGGGCTGCGGCTTCCGGGAGTCCAGCAGCCCTGCGCTCTTTAGCATCCAGGTAGGTGCTCGAAGGGTTCACCGCCACGATCACGATCAAGTGTCATGAAGGTAAGACGACGCTCGCCCTCCAGCGGAAACCGAGGGTGGAAGTCGATGAACACATCCCGACGCCCTGGTGGATTCAATGGCAACGACCAATCTGGTTTACGACGGACGACAAATGTGGCCGAATCGAGGCTCAATCCTTACCTGGCCTTTTCGGTGCCGGCGATGGGATCTTGTCAGGCGGTTGCTGCGTTGGAGCGCATTCGCCAGCGCGGAAGTTCCCCGACCGACGCAGCCACTGCCGCCGATCTCTATATGGAGCAGCTCCGAAATACTGCCTCGCGCTGATCCGGCGCGAATCTAGATCGTCGCCGATCGACTTCGAGACGCGATCTGGTATCGTTCCAGGGCTGTCATCATCTTTCGTTTGCGCCTCTAATCATTGGTCAGCGGTTGCAGTTCACCGAGCATCGTTGGGATGAGTTCGGAAACTGTCGGATGAATGTGAACCGCCCTTTGCAGCAGAGTGTAAGGCGCTTTGGCATACATTATGTCCAGGATCGAGTGAACGACTTCGTCGCCACCAATGCCCAAAATCGCAGCACCCAAAATCTGTTTTGTATCTGCATCGATTACGATCTTCATGAATCCCTGAGTTTCGCCCTTTTCAACTGCCCGACTCACCCGCGTCATCGGCCGTTTTGCAACTAAAGCGGGTTTGCCCGTCCTCCGAACATCCGCTTCCGTCATGCCCGCTCGCCCCAGAGGCGGGTCAATGTATAACGCGTAGGCGGGGATGCGATCGCTCACGCGCCTAGGATCGTTATCCAGCAGGTTCGCAGCAACGATTTCGTAATCGTTGTAAGAGGTGTGAGTGAAAGCGCCTTTCCCGTTGCAGTCACCCATCGCCCAGATCCCCGCCACATTGGTGCGCAAGTCGTCATCGACCTTGGTAAAGCCATGTTGATCGATCGAGACGCCGGCCTTGTCCAAGCCAAGGTCGTCGGTATTCGGCCGCCGTCCGACGGCAAGCAAGAGATGGGACCCACTGACCTCCGGGCTGCCACTGGTGCAATCAACCGTCACCGTGATGTTGTCCCCCTGTTTGCGGACCGCTAGACATTTTGCGTTAAGCCGGACGTTGATGCCTTCGCCTTCCAATATCTCCCGAACCGCGGCGGAGACATCTTCATCTTCGCGTCGGATCAAGCGCGGAGCCATTTCAATGATTGTAACTTCGCTGCCAAAACGCCGATAGATTTGCCCGAACTCAAATCCCACATAACTCCCGCCCACAATCACCAAGTGCCGGGGAAGAAAATCGATTTTCATCATTGAGCTCCTCGTAAGATAGTCGACTTGGTCAAGGCCAGGCATCGCAGGTGCTTGGGGGCGTCCTCCGACATTGATGAAAATGCGTTTCGCCGTGAGTCGCGTTGCCCAACACTGAGCTCGGTGGGAGATTTGAACCGGGCGTGACCTTCGTAGACCGTGCAGTTGGCCATCTCCTTAAGCCACGATTCCACGCCTGTTCGAGACCGACCGGATACGGCATCTTTTCGAGCCTTCACTTTTCTCATGTCCCTCCCAGCCGACCATCAATGGTGAGTCCGAAATCAGCAGCACGACGCGCGAGATGCGCGGCGTACGCGCTCGCCACGAGTGTTTTTGGCAGCGTGCAGCCGGTGTTCACACAGGTGCCTCCAAAATAGCTTGCGCTCAATGATGGCCACGCTCATTCCGGACCTAGTTAGACGGTCCGGCCAACGACGGACCGGCCTGGCCCGTTCCTATAATAATGGCATCGTATGCGGTGATCCGGGGGGCGTCGAGATCGTCGACGCCGAGGACCAGGTTGCCCACCGAGTCTCGCTTAGCCAATGCCTTGCCGGAGATGATCGAGGCTTCCCGAGTTGGATGGCGTCACCTGCACGCCGTGGAAGCGTCTCTCGCGATGTCGGCGTCCAGCCGCCAGCCTAGGTTCACCCCTGTTCATCGCAGTGCGACTCCAATCAGCAGCGCGCCGCCGATAGCAACGGCGTCTTCGATGAAGGCGGCGGGGCGGTCACTGCCGAAGGCCGACGCAAGCCACGCGCGGAAGGCGCGCCCCCCTAAAGTTCCGATCACCGCACCGACAATCCCTGCCAGGAGTCCGCCTACCATCGCCCCACCCGCCGCGCCGACAGCGGCACCAGAGAGTGCTCCCGTCGCGATGCGCGCGCCGAATTGGATCGGCACCGTGCGGCTGGGCGTGGAAGGGAGTTGATCCGTGACCAGCTCGACGACCGCAAGCAGCGTCAGTATCCAGCGCACCCAGGCGTTGGCGAGAAAGTCGAGCCAGCTCCCGCTCAGATCAAGCCAGCCGAGATACGCCGCCCAAGCGACGAGAGCCGGCGGAGCCATGGCGCGCAATCCCGCGACGATACCTATAAGCAGAGCGAGCAGATAGAAAATCATATGGAAGTTATGCCTACTACATTTGACGCGAGCACTCAAACAATCAGACTGCGCAGCCGCCGTCAACGGTCAGAACTCTTGCGCAGGTGATGAAACTCGCGCCGGGCTCGCGAGATATGCTACGAAGTCCGTAATCTCGCTTACCTTTCCGGAGCGCTGCAACGCGATATATTTTCCTCCTTCGAATCGCCGGAAGCGGGCTTCGTATCGGTGTCACCTGCCCGGGCTGGACATTGTTGAGCGTAGTCCCGCGCGGATCGCAAATCCGATCCGTCGCGAGAGATTAAGCGAGCTTTGGCGGTCGCCAGACCTTGGGCAAGAGTTCGAAAATGTCGGGCGAAGCACCTCCTGGAAAGCAAACCATTGCTCAAGCAATACCGCCCGATTCTCGCTCAACGGGCCGACGGTGGAACGATCCCAACCGTCTGCAACACGTGACTATGAGAGCGTCTCTAATCCGGCACTTCGATCTGTTCAGTCTGCACAGGATTAGTCAGCTGGCCGATTCTCCCTATTTCAATGGTGACGCTGTCACCCGGTTTGAGCCACCGAGGCGGAGTCGCAGTCATTCCAATCCCTTGCGGCGTTGCGCCAGTTCCGCAGGTGAGACATCGTTCGCCCCACCTAGTGCAGCGTAACAGACAATACGGCTACAAAATGAAAGGCACGCTCGGACAAGCGGATGCGCGGCGGCTATGCGTGTCTGAACCATTCGTTACACTGCACTAGTGACCTAGTGAAACTCATGAAGGAATTCAGATGAGGGGATGTGCACCGCGCTTTGGCGAGCAAACTAAAGGACAGCACTTGTGCGCGTTGGAAAATCCTGAAGATTGCGCTGTTCCATCCCAGGTTCTGTTCTTGAATTTACTGATTTAGACATGACTTCCTGCTCCTTGTTTGGGAGTCGAGCTCGGCCAAGCGAGCGACTGGGGGATGGACGGGTTCAGATTTTTCTTTTGGCAAGCTCAAACCGACATCCCGGCAATTCCAGGTGCAACTGAGCGGGTTCTTTTTCGAGGATATCGCTTCCTCGTTTTCTAAGCACAAAGCTTCTATTTCAGCGCATCGACGGCGGTTCTTTCAATAGCAAGTCCCTCTTTGTAACGGTCCATGAAGGCGATAAAGCCCTGCACATCCCGCTGATCCGGAGCTATCGTCGTGCTATTGTCCGCTGCAAAGACTTTGTTGGAGAGATAGGCTTCCAGGGGTTCTTTCTCTTCCTTACGGAGCATATAGGCGGCGAGTAATGCAATTCCCCATGCGCCGCCCTCGCCTGCAGTCTCCATCACCGACACGGGAACATTCATCGCCGCGGCCATCATTCTCTGACCTACTTCCTCTGTCTTGAAGAAGCCACCGTGACCGAGAACCTTGTCGATCTTCACTTGCTCCTGTTCAAAGAGGATGTCCATTCCGATCTGCAAGGTAGCTAGGGCCGAGAACAGATGCGTACGCATAAAGTTCGAAAGTGAGAAGCGGCTTTCGGGCGTCCGGACAAAGAGTGGACGCCCCTCTTCCAGGTGTGTGATCGGCTCGCCTGAAAAATAATTGTAGGCCAGCAGGCCGCCGCCATCCGCATCACCCGTGAGGGCCCTCTTGTACAACAGTTCAAAGAGCTTGGATTGACTGATCTCCACACCGAGGGCTTCCACGAATTCTCCGAACAGACCGATCCATGCATTTAGATCGGAAGTGCAGGTGTTACTATGGGCCATCGCCACTGGCTTGCCGCTGGGCGTCGTCACCATGTCGATCTCTGGGTGTAGTTTCGAGAGCTCCTTTTCCAAGACGATCATGGCAAAGACGGATGTTCCTGCGGAAACGTTGCCGGTTCGCTCGGCAACGCTGTTCGTCGCGACCATGCCTGTCCCTGCGTCGCCCTCGGGCGGACAGAGTGGAATACCTGTCTGTAGTTGTCCCGTGGGATCGAGCAGTTTGGCGCCTTCTTCGGTAAGCACCCCGGCGGCTTCTCCTGCCACCAGGACTTTGGGAAGAATGTCCTGGAGCTTCCACCCAATGTTTTCCGCTTCGAGCCGTTCATTGAACATCTCGACCTTGCTTCCATCGTAGTCGTTGGTCTTACTGTCGATGGGGAACATGCCCGAGGCGTCGCCGACGCCCAACACCTTTTGCCCCGTCAGCTTCCAATGCACATAGCCGGCGAGCGTGGTCTGATAGCCGATATTCTTGATATGGGGCTCCTTGTTCAAGATCGCCTGATAGAGGTGGGCGATGCTCCAACGATGGGGAACGTTAAATTGGAACAGTTCCGTGAGGTCCTCTGCTGCCTCCGCGGTGGTGGTGGTTCGCCAAGTCCGAAACGGGACGAGTAGATTTCCGTCCTTATCGAAGGCCATATATCCGTGCATCATGGCGCTGAAGCCGATGGCACCAATGGTCTGGAGCGGGGTGTTGTAATTCTCGAAAACCTCTTTGTTAAGTTTTTGATAACTCTCCTGCAAGCCGGTCCAAACATCCTCGAGACTGTACGTCCAGACGCCATCTTCATATCGGTTTTCCCAATCGAAGCTTCCCGATGCGATCGGTGTATGATCCTCTCCGATCAACACCGCCTTAATGCGGGTCGAGCCGAGCTCAACGCCAAGAGCGGTCTTCCCGCTCTCAATTGCTTTTTGGGGATCGTTTCGCTTCATGTCATCTCCCATCATTTGAAGTCATTACTGCAAACCTAATCCTCAGGAAAAAAACAGTTCTCATTCCACGTCATCTATACGCACAGTCCTCGATTGGAAATTGCTTTTTCAGCGCGTCGGCAAACCGAGCGGCGCTGGGGTTCAGGGGAGGAAGAGGTCTCGATTCATTCTGTATGCTTACGGAGTGCTCGAGCGTTTCGGCCGATCTTCAAAGCCTCGAGCCTCTTAGAAGCGCAAGCGCCGACGACTGGCCGCATCAAGAGGTCTCTTGCGAACGGATTCTTGCGACAAGATCCACGCTTTCACAGCAGCGCAAAGTCGCTCAAAACGCGAATCATATGGAGCCAGCTTCGGTCGGGTCAATTAACGGTCAGCGCGGGAAAGTCGCGACCGACGAGCGTCCAGCGCTCGACAATAGCTTGATTGGAGTTTAGTGGCGAGGCAGTGAGTGCGAGCGGACATGTAGCGATGGCTCTGAAGCGCGCGTCACGCCGCGCGCTCCTCTGCCCCGAGGACGCTGCAGATCTGGTGGCGACCCGCCGCCCGCTAACTGAAGTGCAGGCAGTCGGTCAATTTCTCGGCAAGCTGATCACCAGATGGCTAACGTGGTTTTCTGTTAGAATCTCAACTCCAGCTTCCTTGGAGTTTCTGGCGATGACTCAAGCAGAGGAGATTCTGAACCGTGCCTGGCGCGCCTCCATGAAGGGCGACCTTCAGATGCATACGCATGAGAGCGATGGATCTGCCAGTATGCAAGAAATTGTCCCGACATCGTGGGAGCGTGGCTACGCCCATATCGGTATAGCGGAACATGCCAAAGGCCTGAAGATTCGCGGCGTCCGGGCTGCCCTCGCTCTAACCAAAAGGCACCGAAATCTCCGCCAGGCGGCCACTGTCGCGGAAGAATTCAGTAATCATTCATCAACCGCAACAATACGCGAGGCTGTGTCAGCCCTGCTCTTGCGTTTCGGACATTGAAACTGGGAAAGCACACGATTTTTTTGGGATCAGCGTTTGCCGCAAAATTCCCGGAGGGCGGTGGGAATTTCTCTGTCCCATTGCAATGGGCTCTCGGGCTTCGGCGGTTGAAAGCAAATTTCGTTTGGTTGGAACTTCTGGCCACCACCGGAGACCCAATGCGGGACGCCCGAAATATTAGGGTGTTCCAAAGTCGGATGCGAAAGTTTGCGCTCCAGGAGCGCTATTGCCTCGCATTTTTTCCGACCCCAGATGTCGACAAGCCGAATCTCGCCACCGCGAAACTTTACGGTTTGAATCGACGCGAGCTTGAAGACCGTCTCGCGGGGCCCAGCACCCTCCTAAATCTCAGTTGGTCTATTCGCGATCCACTCATCGAGCGGTTTGAACGGCGCGTATATTGTAGCCTGGACCCTAGTGACATCTGCTACTGGATGACGAGACTCGAAATGGGACAATCCTTTCACCATGAATTCTGGACCATCGGTCTCGCGATTAATGAACCCGATATTCGCCTGACACAACTGGCACCTCTAACCGTACCTTGGAAAACCTTCTACCCTCTTGTCGACACGGAACTCCTCACGCCGGTAGCCCGACCCGCCAAGGATCGCTTCACAACCGTTGGACAATGGTACTGGGACACCTTTATCGAGGTCGATGGAGAATATGCAGATTTTTCCAAAAAAGCTGCGTTTGTAAAATTCTTCGATTTGCCTAAGCGTGTGCCAGATGCGCAGTTCGAACTAGCGATCTGGCTCAACCCAGGAGATCCAGAGGCTCTGCGCGTTCAAGAGGCGGGATGGCGCCGACAACGACCCGAGATAGTGGCGCGTTCCCCAGCTCGTTATTACGACTATTTGCGACGCTCATTGGCAGAATTTACTCCCGTGAAACTCGATAGATTCATGCAATCAGGTTGGCTAAGCGACCGCGCGGCGACCTACTTGTCGCTCGGACGTCCCGTCATCACTGAGCCAACGAACGCTGAGAAATACCTGCCGACCGAAAGCGGTTTCCTCTTTGTGAAGACATTGGAGGAGGCTGTCGAGGCAGTTCAGCGCGTCCGGAAGGACTGGAATCGCCTCTCAAAAGCCGCGCGCAATTGCGCGGTCGATTGCTTTGATTCGACCAAAAATCTAAAGAAGATTTTGGGTTAGCATTGGCTTGAGGATGTGGCCCGAGCTCGAGATATGCTGTAAGGCATCCACTATCTTGAAAAAGCAGAGCTTTTCCGCAGACAAGTGACGTAAACTAAGACGGCGCTCGAACTAGCTTCGTCTAAGTCGCCAGCGGACGCCTGCTGAGTAGGCGACGTAATAACCGAGCACGATGGCTCCGAGTGCCAGGGAACCGGCGATACCCGCCGTTTCCAGCCACGACGTATCGGAACCGGACGTGCGCCATCCATGCCAGATTCGCCAAACCCCGTAGAGCAATCGCGCCGTCACAGCGAGGGTGATGATCAGTATCAGCCAGCGGTTGGGTGTATAATACACCGCCTTTGGCGTCTGCTCCCACCGAGTCAAGGCCAGTCCGAGCAAGCCCAAAAGACATCCTCCCATGAAGCCGAAGAGGGAGAAT
Source organism: uncultured Verrucomicrobiae bacterium (assembly GCA_963824895.1). GTDB lineage: Bacteria > Verrucomicrobiota > Verrucomicrobiia > Chthoniobacterales > Terrimicrobiaceae > DASTFP01. The sequence continues at coordinate 19,115 of CAWGQS010000010.1, forward strand.
CTGAAGGCGTCCGAAACCCAAAAGCTGGTCATTGCAGCCACGATTAGAAAAAGCACAGCCGAAAAAACGATCATCCCTAGGTTCACGGTTGCCACCCATCTACGACCGACCCGGCGCACCGTGTCGGCTCGGTAGCGCAGAAACAGTAAAAACGGCATCGCGACAATCAACGCGACGACGAGGAGCAGCACTGCAACGATGGGAATCAGCGGCACTTTGCCAGTCTACTCTGGAAACGGCTTTCCTGTCCGCTGTTTCCGACACTCGTCGCTTTGGCCGGGATGGCGGCTTCGACCTAATCTTCAGAGAGTTCTTCCTCCTCTTCCATCAAGCTTTCACGCGTCGCGGCGACATAAAATGATGCGCGGACTCTCCGATGGAGAGATCGATCTCGCCCACGGGATTGCCATCCCGTCGCGCGCGGCTAATAGGAGCCGACCGTTCAAGTTCCTGGGAACGGTGAAGCCCGACATGCCGAGAATTCGCACGTCGCGCACTCTGCGCGAGACCCTGGACCCGCGTGACGAGACCGTCACTCCAACGATGGAAATATCCCAGGCCTCTAGTCGCAGCTTGTCTTAGCTTTCGCGAACTGCGGGGCGCGAATCGTGCGATCGAGACCGCCTTTCGTTTCCTGAATTACATGAACACCCCGAGGATCCCCTGGAGTGCCGTTGTCCGACGAGACTCGCCAAACGATCAAACGCAGCTTGTCCTCGCTGTCATGCATCGCGGTAACCATCTCATTGGAGGGCGTAAAGAATCCGCGGGTCTCACCCGTACTGGGGCGGTTTTCAGCAAGACTGGCGAGCGCCAAATCAGACACGATGCCACGCTTGTGTCGGCAAAAGGCGGTCCATCCGCTCTGCGTAAGCAATCTCGGCGGTCATGGTCAAGGTCAGCACGAGCATAGGAACAAGGCAGGCGAGGGAGCGTTTGATTCGGCACTCCTGCCCCTCCCGGCATTTATCAAACCGCGGTCCGTTCCAAGCCTCTCACCAAGCGCAGCCTTGGAGGATCATTAGACTTGCTGAAGGATTTCCTCCAGCTGCTCGTCGGTAAAATCTGCCTTCCGAGATGGCCGGCAATTTTTTCACGAGCATTTCATCAAGGAACGCCATGACAAACATGCGCGAAGCTTCAATTCACGCACACTGTGCCTATGACTCTTTCCAGTTTCTAAGGTAGGGTAGGTCCGAACTGGCCGGCAGAACCGCCTATTCCCGACCCATTCGTCTTAATAACATCTTGATACCAGTAAAAACTCGCCTTCTTGATGCGTCTTAAATCCTTTTGATCCGTCTCATCGCGATTGACATAAACGAATCCGTATCGCTTCTGGTAACCGTTGAGCCAGCTCAGCAAATCTGTAAAAGACCAGCTGCAGTAGCCAATCAGCTCTACGCCATCAGTGATCGCCTGCCTGCATTGCGAAAGATGCGAATCAAGATAGGCGATTCTATAGCTATCATTAATGACGTCATTAGCTTCCAAAGCGTCAAATTCCCCCAAGCCATTCTCGGTGATAAATAAGGGCAGACCGTAGCGGCTTGTCATGCGACGAAGTCCCACGCGCAATCCGACCGGATCGATCGCCCAATCCCAATTTGACGTTTCCAGATAGGAATTGCGTGCCGTCTTGTACAATCCGGGGAATCCGGTTGCCTGGGTGGTACCCTTTTGACCCGTGGTGTTGAATGCTCCCTCGGAAACCCCGTCGAGCGAGTTAGCTTCGTACGTCAGCGTATGATAATAGTTCACCCCGACAAAATCGGGGGCTCCCTTTTCGAGCAGCTGGAAATCCCCATCTTCGATGGTCGGCGCCAGGCCCTGCTCTTTCAAAGACTCAAAGGCAGCTCGCGGGTACTTGGCCCAACAATAAACATCGAGCCACCAACTGTTCGTAAACTCTTCGGCATTTTCAAAGGCGAGAATATCATCGGGATGACTGGTGGACGGGTAGGCCGGAGAATAAGCAAAGCTCGGGCCTATCTTACCATTAGGAACGTATTTTCGAAAGGAGTCGATTGCCTTGGCGTTTGCTAAGAACGCAATGTGATTGGCTTCATAGAACCGCTTCCTGTCTTTGACCCCTGGCGGATGCAAGCCCGTGAGGAAGGCATGCTTAGAGTTGAAATTCTGCTCGTTAAGCGAGACCCAGTACTTTACCCGATCGCCGAATCGCTTATAGAGCGCAATGCAATACTCGTTAAAGTCTCTAATGATCTGACGAGATTCCCAGGCCCCATACTCGTCCATCAGGGTTTGGGGAACATCCCAGTGATAAAGCGTTAAGACCGGCTCGATGTTCTGGGCGAGCAGTTCGTTGATGAGCCGATCATAAAAATCCAGGCCTGCCTCGTTAAGCTCTCCTTTTCCCGTGGGGTAGATTCGCGGCCAACTAACCGAAAAGCGGTACGCGGTTAGTCCCATTTCCGCCATCAAGGCAATGTCCTCCTTGTAGAGATGGTAATGATCGACAGCCACATCTCCATTGCTGCCCCTATAGGTCTTGCCTGGTATCTTCGTAAAGACATCCCACACGCTTAAGCCTTTGCCGTCCGCGTTCCAGGCGCCTTCGACTTGATAGGCTGCGGATGCGGACCCCCACAGGAAATCCTTCGGGAATGGTTTTAAACGTTTGTGAATCACGCGGCGCTCCTGGTCGGTTTAGGCGAGAATTGTGATCGGCAAGAGTGGCTGGGGACTTCGTGAGTTGTCCAACTCTTATAAGAGAATTGTGGGTTGGATCTGAGAAGCTGCGAAAGTCGGAGGGAAGAATGCGGGCCTGGGTAACTGGTGTCAAGAAGCTCCCTCTCGGCATCTGTCTGGACTGACAGTTTAACCCAACTCGGGAACAAATGTCGACGTTCGGCCATTGGAAAGACAGTAACGGCAATCGACTTCGGCAGTTTTCAAATGCCTGGAAATAGAGATTGAGGAGCCGAAATACGGGGTCGGATTGCGAGCCGCGATGAGAAAAACAGGAATATTTCGGAATTTGACCGAAGGCTGGTTTCGCATGGCGGCGGTGGTTTGGCCGTCCGATGGCAAGATCGCAGCAGCCGAAACAAACCTCGCATCAGCGATTTTCTTTCTGGAGGAGCGTCTTCAGCTCGCCGAACGTCTCAATGTAGTAGGTGGCGTTGTCAGCCTTGGGAACTCCCGGACGCAGAATCTGCACCGTTCTCATGCCTAGGCGATTTCCAGCTTCGATTTCCGAATCTGGATTGTCGCCAATAGCGATGGCTTCTTCAGGTGTTAGTTTTTCTGCTTCCAAGATCGACTGAAAAATTCCCTGCTTACCTTTCCTGTTCGCCTCATCGATGGCGTCGATCACTATTCCTTTGAATAAATCCTCGATTTTCAGCGCCCGGACTTTGCTTTCCTGGAGACCCCTGAAACCCGAAGTGACCAAGTAAAGGTCGAAGGGCAGCTCTCGCAGGACAGCCAGATCGCCGTAACCCTTCATGGGAGTTTCCACAACTGTCTGAGAAAAAACCTTCCACCCCGCCGCAAGCATTTCCTGTGAGAAACCAAACTTCGAAGCGACAAAGTCAAGCGGACGGCGCCAGACGTCCTGGAATGCCTCGGCGAGCTGTTCAGCTGTAAGGGTGCCGCGGTTTGCATTTCGCATTGCCTCAAAGGCAGGTTCAAACACGTCTTCGCCTACTTCGTTCGCCGCTGCCAGGCAGTTGTCCAAATCGAATATCAAAGCTTTGATCATTTGCTGAATCTCTCGCTCACTTCTCCAGAATGCACGCAAAGACGCAACGACTTACCACGAGATCGAAGTTGGCTCTAACCTCCTGGCTCGAGCAGGCCGACAAACTCGCTGATGCCATGCAGCACGAATTGGACGGCGAGCGCTGCCGGCAGAATACCGAGCACGCGCGTAACGACGTGCAAGCTACCGGGTCGAAGCAAGCGCATCCATCACTCAGCCCGAAGCCGATCACGAAGCGTGTGAGAGAAAAACGGCCCGAGAGCGGCTGCAATCCCCGCAAGCAGTGGAAGGCTCCCGCGTGCCAAGGCGGTCAGCCGGAGAATGCTCGTAATTGTCCCCGGACCGCCAAGGAGCGGAAATAGCGAGTGGAAAAACCGCGATATCCTCCGCTGCGCTCTCGTTTTTCTCCGCCGACTGCCATGCCCGCCCTTTGTCCGAAGAGCATCGGCAGGGCCGTAATAAATAGCAGCAGGCCGCCGCTGATCGAAAACGCAAGCACCGACACCCAGAGAAAAGCAAGTGCACTGTGACCCGCCACCAGGAAGAAAAGCGAAATCATGAAACCGAGCACGACCGCACGTGTCGCCAGACGACTGCGTTCGCGCGCTGGTCGATTGCGTGCGAGCGAAATGGAAGATCGGGAGCACACCAAAGGGATCGACCACCACCAGCAGGGTCGCGAATGCGGCAGACCAAATTTCAGAATCGCGTCATCCATCGCCGCTGAATCATGAACCTGTCCAAATATCACTCTTGATCCGAGTCTGTTCCAGAGCTCCCGAGGCGAGCGCGCGCGAAATAGCGTTTCCTCAAGCTTCCCTCTTTTTCGTCAGGGTCTCCAGCAGTTGAATCGCCCGGGCACCGGGGTCCGCGGAGCCACCAACTAATCAGGAAAGGCGATGCAGATCATTCCACAGGCGCTTGGCACAAGCGCCTCTATACAATTTCGAATCTATCGTCGCGAACACCATGCTCGCAGAAACGATCATGCAAACGAGCTGGGTAGGCCTTCCAGATTGGTATGGCTTTCCTGCATCGCCTGAACCGAGACGCCCTTGCGCTCGATAAGAAGCATTACGACAATGTCGGTGAAGAGGAACAGCGCTTGCTCGAGGAGTGAAGCCATCGGTTGGATTGACTTTACCTCATTGGGTCCGCCAAAGATTTGGCCAGGAACGTGAACACACAGCGGAGCGACCGCGGACGTTCCTTTTCCAGGAGATCGCGGAGGCCGACGGGCAGTTGTGGCATGGTGCGCGCGTTGGCGGTAATGTTCAGCAAGTTGCGGCCCTGGGTGGTAAGATCCTCCAGCTTTGCCAAAGCTACGGTCGGAAGGAAGTTGTTTTCACGTCGCTGGCCATTCCTTCGACCTTCCCTTTGCTCCGCGGCCAGTATGGACGGCGGCTTAGGTTCGAAGCCGTGATGGTCAGCAAAGTCGCGGAGGAGCGGATTGATGAGTTTAGGCCGGACGATGACCTGGCGCATGTTGTCTTAAAGAATCCTGGCGGGCCACCCTCCGAAGTATGCAAAAGAGTTCTGATGGCAGCGAATCAGTCTCTTCAGATGCATGGTGCGGGAGAACTCCGTGTAACGGGCGCGAGCAGCATGATGAAGAACACGCGAATAGAGGTGCCATCGAGCAGATGATAGCGGCAGCCTCGGCCCAACTGCCTAGGCCTTCTCGCCTGGTGAAATCTCGAAGCGAACGGTCAATTGCGAAGGTTCTACGCACGTGCGGGATGCCAAGGGCACCTGCAGACATGCGTTCGGCGCCGAAACTATTTTGCGAATCTCTTCGGTAGACGCACGCCCGAGAGCCTGTGCTCTGGGAATCGCTCTCGGAGATAGTTCTTGAACGGACCCAGTTCTGAGGGACAGGCCGGGGTTAACATCGCCGGGGTGGGGCCCTCGTGCACTGCCCGTCGCACTCTATTGCGACAGTAACCGTGTCACGAACGTCGGCGGATCGAGTCACCCTGCTTGCGGGGGAATTAGGATCTCCGTGTTCTGGTTTTGGGAGCCGCACGCTCTCCCGCTACGCACGCTTGCATTCTCAACGACCGTTAGTGCAAAACCCACAGCAGAACGTCACGCCATTCTGCAACATTCTGCTTCAGCAAGATAGTTCCACAGACAATCCCGTTTCCGTAATCAGCATGGAACATGTTTGGGAACCCGCCGACAAAGCCATTTCTCGCGGCGTAATCCTGCGTTCCTCTAAATCGTGCCCCAATATCATTTAGATTGTTTCCTAACTCTGCGAGTGGCACATCTCGCCTCTCTGCCCCTTCGGACGTAACGAGTATAGTTCCACATACGATACCGCGCCCATAGTCTGCATGGAAGAAGTTGGGGAATCCACCAACGAATCCATAACTTGTGGCATACTCTTGTGTACCTCTAAACCTTCCTCCAAAGTCATTAAGCGATGGATTCCCCAGCAGTGCCAACGGCACATCGCGCCACTCGGCGGCAGGAGCTCTTACGAAGATCGTGCCGCCCACATGCCTGGGGCCATACGTTGCCACATAGAAATTCGGAAAACCGCCAACAAAGCCCTCGCGATTTGCGACTTCTGCTCTAAAGCGAAACACACTCATCGCCAGCTCTTCTTGACTTAGAGTAATGGTTGGACCAAATTGCCCAGTTGACAATTTTCCGATCCCCCTACTTTGGTATAATTTTTCGTTACAGGTTCCCACCTCTGGTAACGCAGCGTTGCGGAACATGCGGGCTTCGGGAACCTCAACATTACGTTCACGATTCGCTTTCCGGTCTTCTGCTCCCGTCTCCGACTTATTCATCGGATTTATTTCCTTGTTTGGATATAGTTGGCTGTTCATAAGTTAATTGTACTCTATTTCTGAAGCACTGATCCGGCCTTACACCAAGATTGTGGTTCATCCACTTACTCACGGATTGGACGGCTCGAGTTTCAGGAACTTCACACAAGAGTCAGCTAGATCACGAAGAACACTGCGCCCGTGAGCGAAGCTGGAACGATTCCTTGAGCTCTCGTGCCGACTTCGTTTTAAGCAAGACAACTTAGCCTGATAGGGGAATACCGATTTCTTGCGACTCGGTGGAAAGATGGTTTTGCATGACCCGAGCAAGAGCGTTCTACACTTGTGGGCTCGCGCGTTTCAGCGTCTTATGCTCGAGCAAGCCCAAAACCCACTGTGTCAGATTCTGGGTTTACACGTCCCGCTTCGGCACAAGTAGATACCAGTATACTCTGTGGAGTTCACCGAGCGCTACCATCTTCGGCAGCTAAGCAATCGTTCGAGGTTGGCCCGGTCTGAATTGCTTCGAATTCCTGAAACTCCGGCCGCCCTAATCCCTGAGTAATTGGTGAACCTTTTAGAATAAATCTAACTAGTGAGTACACCACACTTTACCGGAGCAACGATGGACTCCATCCATCACTCCACGTCCAAGACGGTTTCTTGTCTTAACTTTCCGGCTTTCCACAGAAGCGCTTTTCCATCCGAAAAATTGAATCGGTTCCTCACGCGCCGGCAATTTGAGACACCTTATGTGGTCATCGATTTGGATGTGCTCGAGGAACGCTATTGTTCCCTCCGGCGTATCCTACCCAATGCAGTCATCCACTACGCCGTGAAGGCAAATCCCGAGCGCCAGGTCCTGGAGCGCTTGTGGAATCTCGGAGCGAATTTCGATGCGGCGAGCGTTGCCGAGATAAAAAGTTGTCTCAGCATAGGTGCATCTCCCAAACAGATTTCCTACGGAAACACAATCAAGAAGGCGCGCGATATCGCATGCGCCTATGAACTCGGTGTCCGGATGTTTACCTTCGACAGCCTCTCGGAGCTAAAGAAACTTGCCATTCATGCGCCTGGCTCCCACGTATGTTGTCGGCTCCTCATTGACGCACAAGGTGCTGAATGGCCGCTCGGCCGCAAGTTTGGCTGCGAGCCAGAGATGGTGTGCGATTTGCTAAGGCGAAGTCGCCTCCTCGGATTGGTTCCGCACGGTCTCATATTTCATGTCGGCTCACAGCAAACCGATCCAAAGCAATGGACAGCCCCGATTCATCTGGCCGCGCGTCTATTCTTGAAGCTCGCCCGCGAAGGTATTCACCTGGAGTTACTCAATCTTGGGGGAGGCTTCCCTGCTCACTACCGATCCACGGTTCCGAATCACATCGAGTATGCAGCGGAAATCACGCGAGCGATGCGACGCTCATTCGGCGAGGCTCAGCCGACGATTATGGTCGAACCTGGCCGATCGCTGGTCGGTGATGCCGGTGTTGTTCAGACCGAAGTCGTTCTCATCTCCCGGAAGTCTTATACCGACTCGTGTCGCTGGGTGTATCTCGATATAGGGAAATTCGGAGGATTGATCGAGACGCTCGATGAGAGCATCAAGTACCGGGTGAGAACCCCTTACGACGGCAAACCGGCCGGACGCGTCATTCTGGCAGGCCCGACATGTGACAGTGCGGATATCCTCTATGAGAAATCCTGTTACGAATTGCCGCTCGAATTGAAGGAGGGCGATCGTGTGGAGATTCTTAGCGCGGGGGCATATACTCACACTTATTCGTCGATTTGCTTCAACGGATTCTCGCCCCTGCGCGCTTACTGCGTCTAAGGCGGACGCGAAAACTTTGTTCGAATTCGATGCATGTCATGCTGACTCCAAAGTGGAGGGCGCTGACCGCAAGGTTGGAAAATGTGCCGGCCTTTTGGGCTGTCTATGCACTGATTCTGGTGGAAACTATCGGTGAGGGCGTGCTGGCAATCCCAATCGCCGTGGCGAAAATTGGCCCGCTGGCCGGTGTCGTAGTCCTTATCCTCATAGGGGCGGTCAACACGATTACGATTGTCTCAATCGCGGAGGCGTCTGCTCGCAACGGCTCGATCCGATACGGTGGAGCATACCTCGGGCGAGTCGTCCAAGACTACTTGGGCAACACGGGAACGTTCGTCCTTGTGCTCGCCGTTACGGTCATTCAACTCCTTGCGCTTATCTCATATTACGTGGGCTTTTCCACGACGATGGCAGCGGCTACTCACATACCGGCGACCGCGTGGGCCGTTGCAATTTTTCTCGTCTGTTTCTATTTCTTGAAGAAGGGATCATTCGCTTCCACCACCGCCTTCGCTTTGCTGATCGGCGGTGTAAACCTCGTCATCGTCCTCTCGCTTTGCTTACTGACAATTCCACATATCCAGCTGGAAAATATTCTTCATACCGGTCTCTCGCTTTCAAGTTCGAAGGCATTTGATCCCTCGTTGCTTGAGCTGGTATTCGGGGTGGTCTTCTCTGCCTACTTGGGACACCTCGGTGTGGCCAACAGCGCTCAACTCGCCCTGCGGCGAGATACCAGTGCCCGATCACTCATTTGGGGAAGCGTTGCTGCGCAGACCTCACTGATTCTTATATACTCTTTGTGGGTCATTGTCGTAAATGGGGCGGTCTCACCCTCAATTCTGGCCAGCGAGTCCGGAACTGCACTCGTTCCGCTTGCATCGCAAATTGGTCCGATGAGTTACGTGCTGGGTTCCTTCCTGATTTTCCTCGGCATCGGCGGAGGCTCGATCGTCACGGCGTTGGGGCTTTTCTGTCTCGTCAGGGAATGGCTTCCCACCTCCTTTCCTACGCCTATCGATCCGCGACACTCGAAAGGCCAGCCACTGCAGAAAACGATCGGGGCCGCTCTATGTGGTAAGCATGGGCATTTCTGGCTGTCTGCGACCCCGGTTTTAGGCGTATTCGGATACGTGGAATGGCTTTTGCTCAGCGGCCAGGAGTCGTTTTGTGCTCCTCTAAGTTTTCTTGGTGTCTTGGCCGCGCCGCTCATTGCCGGAGTATTTCCTCTTCTTCTGATGGTAGCCAGCCGAGCAAAGGGCGACATACCGATGCGACGGTGTCTCGGATGGCTCGAAAATCCCCTCGTGATAGCCGGCATTTACGCCGTGTTTTTGATAAACCTCCTTGTTCACGGACTTTTCATCTGGCAGCACCCCGTCGAACGTTTCGCGGCTCTGGTTATTGGTGCTGGAGTGCTCGCAGTTCCCGTCGTCCTGATTCGACAGGGTGCATTCGCTTCTCGAACGGTCATTGAATTACGGCGAGAGCTATTGCCAGAATCGGGAGGATTTTTTGCAATTGTCACCTCTGGCCGGGCGGCTGAAGCAACTGTTCGAATAGAGTACGCAGACTACGGGCCGCTGTGTTTATCGTCGACGGGAACCATTCCTGATTTCTCTTCGCTTCGCCGTCTTCAAATCAATTTGCCTGGGCCTGCCCAAGAACTTAAGATTTGGGTCCATCGAGTGACAGCAGATGGTAATTCGGAAGGCATACCCGTCCGGCTAACGTTAGCCTCCGCGGGTCAGATAGCTCGGCTGGAATTGCGCTCTCCTGCTGGAAAGACAGTGTTTCCAATTGCCCCTGGTCCGATCGATCTCGAGATGGAACTTCTGAGTTGTTGAAGAATTCACTTTGACGAGGCTTCAGGAACTTTGCACCGCAGACTTTACAGGCAGGACTTTCACGAACGATCGAGCTCCCGCGTGTATCTTCGGAGGTGAGTCGCATGCACGATCTAACCTTCGCGGCTGCTCAGGGGGTTCGAAAAGTTTTACTAATTTAGCTAAGCGGCAACCGAAATCCGTGCCCTCCCGATCCGCTCCCTTTTTGGCGGCGGTATTCGGCATATGTCGCTTCTGCGCGCTTTCGCAATGAAGCCGATTTCTGTTCTTTTGCCGTATTGATCGCGTCCTGGAATGCTCTTTCAATCTCCATCTCGTCGCCATCCATAGCCGTAAGAAAGATCGCGCGTAAACGGTAAAACTCGGCAGACCACCAGCGCGCTTCAGTTCTTTCGACCAGCGTTTCCGCCTGCTTTATTGTATCAAGGGCTTCAAATGTTCGATTCGCGAGGTAGAGGGCTTCGGCCTTTGCTCCCAACAGGCCCGAGATCGGAAGCAGCGCGCCGCTTGTCCGAAGTTCTTCTATTCCGTCGTCCATCCACGAAATGCCTTGAGTGAACAGGCCAGCGACGCTTCGAGTCCACCCGAGCAGTGCAGTTCCAAATGCACGAAAATGAGGAAAATGCTGCCGTGTCGAGAGTTCGACCAACTCCGATGAGAGGCGCGCTGCCGCGGTTGGGTTCTGTTCCATATAACAGAGAGTCGCTGCAAAATGCAGGGCCACGGCAATTCCGTGAGTGTTCTCCAGCCGGTTCGCAACAAGGAGCGCTTCTTTCATCGTTGAACGAGAACTGGACATCTGTCCCAGGTGCCATGCGCATACTGCCTTATGGCAAAGACACCCGATTATCGGCTCATCGAGCTCCTCGACTTCAGACTTCTCAACTCCCGAATGCCAAAGCCGGACGCCAGATGTGGCCTCTTGGCGCGCAGATGTGAAATCACCTAAATAGTAATGGGTGACCGCCAAGGCCATGTGGACCTTCATCAAAAGGGAAGAATCGTGGTGCTGCTGCGTTAGAGAGGACATGCGTGTCGCGATCTGCATCGCTTCTCGCAGGTTTAAACTCACCAGATTCTGGCGCCATTGACCTATCAGCGCTACGTACAACATCCGGGGACGGTTAAGCGAACGACACAATGCTTCAGCCCGTTCGTTGCAGATTCGCGCTTCTGGCGCATGGGCGCTGCGCGTTGCTGCTAAATACACCGCTGCTTGCATGAGGATAAAGAGTTGATTCGCCGGAGAAAGACGATGATTTCCAACGCCGACCTCGACGGGGCCTTCCCATCGTCCATCTGCGAAGAAATGGATGAGAGCGGAAAGCACTGTCTCTCTGGCGCCGAGCACGTTGACCGCGAAGGAAGCATTCCCACGCTGAATGCGGGGGATGTAGATGTCGTGCAGCGCCTCACGATAGAGACCGGCGTGGCAGCCACAGATCACTGCTAAGAAGAGTGGCTCCATCTCTCTAAAATTCTCCGGCAGCTCCGGCGCAAGCGTCCGATAATAGTAATACAGGCGCCGATTGCATTCCCTCCAAGCCGTTCCTCGTTCATTTCTAAGCTGTTCTCCGAAATACTCGCGAACGAGAGGATGCGTATCAAGATCTCCGCGATTGTGCGGATCTTCACCAGCGAGAAGTCTCGCCCTTCTTAGCCTGGCGAGAATGGTTTGCCACTGCCTAGTGCTCAGGCCAGTTAGTGCCTCGGTCAGGCCGGGGATAGCCGGAGGCTTCAGCAAGGCTTCAAAAGCCTTCTCATCCGCTGGCCGATCAAACAAACCTAACATGCGCAGCACGGCGAGCTCTGGTCCGTTCCCAAGCCACGACTCATAAGATTTCATCACTTTGCGAGCGTGAACTCCTTGTCGGATGTCGTCGCCAAGATGCCCTGAGACCTCCTTCCGGCATCGAATGTCTCCCTTATACGCGTCGGTCAGGTAGCTGCCGAGCAGCGTCAGCGCCAAACAATGGCCGTCAAATTCGTCACTCGCGCTTCGCAATTCCGCCTCAGGTCCCTTAACCCCGAGAGCGCGGAGCAGCTTTGCACCCGCATCGCTGGAGAGGTGTTCGAGATCCAGACGAAGCGTGGAAACACCCTCGTGGTCTGCGATATCAGCAACCGACAGCCTCGTTGAAATCACGCACAGCCCCGGATTGAAGGCAGCGAGCTCCCTCAAGAACGCTTGCAGGGAAGGTTCACGAAGCCGCCCTTCCTGAGGACCGGGCGGATTCTGGAGCGGCTCCAAGCCATCCAACACCAAGAGAGTTCGCCGCTGTGTGACCAACGTTGCCAATCTCTCGCCCTTCTCCCACGGCGTGCCGATCCTCGGATCTCCATCTCCAAACCAGCTGAGAGCAGCTTCAAGAAATTCATCGGCTGAGGAGGTGCTTCCGCTCGTGCCCTGCCGATAAAAAGACCAGCCAAAAACTAGTTCCGCGGCACGGTAGTGCTGGGCAGCCGTGGCTCCGAGCCAATGATTGATGAGCGCCGACTTCCCGACTCCACCCCAGGCAACGATCGTAACCAGATTGACATTCGGATTTGCCCATGCGGCATCCAGGAACGCGAGATCGTCCTGGCGACCAAAAAGGTCGCTCCCGGTAACCGGCAATCTGGCTATGGAAATCTTCTCGGGTCCCCCTCTCGCTTGTAGCTTCCTCGCTATCGAGGAAAAGTCCTTATCGCCCACTTGACTCGCGGCCTGATAAGTAATGGTGCGACCTCCCTCCAAGTCGCCAATTGTGGTCGACACGGCCTTGAGAAGTTCCGCCGGCGTCTGAAAACGACCAGCCGGATCTTTAGCGAGCAGGATTTCGATGAGGCTGACCACCGCCTGCGGAAGGCCTTGGAGTTTTTCCAGCGGCAACGCAGCATGCTGATGCTGAGCCATGACGACGACGACCGAACCTGCAAACGGCACACGCCCGGTCAGCATCTGCCAAAGCGAAACACCGAGTGAGTAGAGATCCGAACGGATGTCTACCTCTCCTCCGACAATTTGTTCCGGACTTGCAAACTCCGGCGTACCGGCAAACGCTCCCGACGTGGAAATCGTCGTCTGAGAACCCGTCTCATCCATCACCTTAGCCAAACCGAGGTCGATAATCTTAGCCGTCACGGATCCCTCTTCCTCAAAGCTCACCATGATATTGCTTGGTTTGATATCCCGGTGCACCAGGCTCTTCTTGTGCACCGCCGACAAACCGGCGGCGACCTGCTTGGTAATCTCCAGAGCGAGCCTTACTTCAAGGCTCCCCGAGCGCTTGATGAGACTGTCGAGAGTTTCCCCCTCGACAAACTCCATGGCGTAGAAGTAATCGCGCTCCTTCCTCCCAAGATGGAAGACCGAGGCGACGTTGGGATGACGCACGCTCGCGGCGGCACGCGCTTCCCGCACAAACCTTGATCGCGCCGCCTCGTCACCAAGGTATTTTTCGCTAATGACTTTGAGGGTCACCGGGCAACGCAGATCGACGTCAATCGCTTTGTAAGTCACCCCCATCGCACCCCGGCCCAACTCTACCGGTTGGCCGTCTTTGTCCATTACCAACTCGTAATGCTCTAAGCGCTGCGCCTCACGCGCCGATGCTGGCTCTAACACTTCCCCGGAAGAGGGCTCTTCGGACTCGATCCCACCAGCGACTGCCTGGCGTAGCAGGCAAACCGGACAAAATTCATTCTCTGCCGTCGCGGAGAAATTGGCACCGCAGGCCCTACAGGTACGTACTTCACGACCCATCAAGTCCTCCTAGCCCTCTCGAGACTTCGTATCCATTACATTCTCTGGATGACTACTAAAGCTTCGCAAGGGTAATCATCTAGCCAGGCGGTATTCGCAATCCGTGCCCTGGGGCTGCACTCGCTTTTTGTCGACAGTATTCCGCGTAGCTTGCTTCAGCGCGTTTCTCGAGCGAAAGCGACTTCTGTTGCTTAGCGGTGTTGATCGAGCCGCGGAACGAAGCCTCAATTTGGGTATCGTCCGCGCCAACACCAGCAAGAGACACACCGCGAAGCCGATGCAGTTCGGCAGATATGTAGCGTCCACCGGTTTTTTCGACGAATCCTTCCGCCTCTGCGATCGCTTGGAGAGATTCGGAGCCACGACCCGCGGAATGCAAGGCTTCAGCCTTCAGGGCTAGAAAATAGGATATCCACGACATCGTTCCGGTTGCTTGAAATTCATCGATTCCGTCTTCGATCCATAAGAGGCCTTCGGCTGTGCTGCCTGAGGCGCTGCGCGCCGAGCCCAAAAAAATCTTTCCAATAGCCAGCCAAAGCTCAAAACCGTAACGCGTGGATAGCTCAATCAAATCTGAGGCCAAATGTTCCATTTCGCGTGCACCGAGCTCGTCATGGGCGAGACGGCCGGCATAAGCTAGTGCCACGGCTGATCCGTGCATGTCATTCAGCTTCCGCGCCAACGATATGGCCTCTGCTATGGTCACGTGGCAAGAGGGAATCTCTCCGAAATGCCACTGGAGTAGAGCCTCGTGGCACAGACAACCGACAGGTTGCGCGTCGACGTCTTGAAACGAAAATCGTATATCGCTCGAGCGCCAGATCTGAAGACCACGCGTTGTGTATTGCCGCGCCGTTTCAAAATCGCCTAAATAGTAGTGCGTAGCTCCCATGGCGGAGCAGGCTCCTATCATTAGCGTCGAGTCATTCTGCTCCTCCGCCAGCGAGTAAAGTCGTTCGGCAAGCGGCATCGTTGCACTCAGGTTGTCAGCGACGAAGGAATGGCGCCAAACACCGATAAGCGCGACATACAGGAGCAGAGGACGATTGAGGGAATGACATAGGGACTCCGCGCGCTCGTAGCAAATTCGTGCCTCGGGTGCTCCTACTCCTCGCGTGATCGTTAGGTATGCTGCCGCCTGCATAAGGATGAAGAGGTGATCTTCGGCGGTGAGACTTTGTCCCTCGACCCCGGTTTGAATAGGTGAACGCCAGCGTCCGTTTTCGAAAAAATGGATCAGAACCGAAAGCAATGTCCCTCGGACGCCGAGAACATTAGCCGCAAAGCCGGCGTTTCCCCGCTGAATGCGCGGCATGTAAACGTCATGCAGCGCCTCACGAAACAGACCGGCGTTGCAGCCGCAGATTACTGCCAAGCAAAGTGGTTCCATTTCCTTGAAGTTATCGGGCAGCTCCGGGGCAAGCGTTCGATAATGGTAAAAAAGCCGCTTGTTGCACTCCTGCCATGCCTCGGTTCGTTGATTCCGAAACTGTTCGCCAAAGTATTCACGGACCAGAGGATGCGTATCGAGTTGTCCAGGGTTATGCGGATCTTCTCCAGCGAGAAGTCTTGCTCTTCTCAATTTGGCAAGAATCAATCGCCACTCGGTCGGGTTCAAATCCGTCAACGATTCCGTCAGGTCAGAAATCGCAGGCGACTTCAGCAGGGCTCCGAGAGCTTTATCGTCCGCCGGCCGATCAAACAGGCCCAGCATGCGAAGAACCGACAATTCGGGGCCTTCTCCAAACCAGCTCTGGTAAGATTCCATGACTTTTCGAGCATGGACTCCCTGTCGTGCGTCGTGAGAGAGATGTTCTGACACTTCCTTGCGATAACGGATGTCGCCATTGTAAGCGTCCGCCAAATAGCTGCCCAGCAGCGTGAGAGCCAGGCAATGGCCACCGAACTCATCACTAGCCTTTCGAAGTTCCAGCTGATCGCCTCTAGCGCCAGACACCCGGAGCAGGTGTGCGCCGGCATCGCAGGAGAGATGTTCCAGCTCGCGGCGCGGAGCCGAAGTGCGCTCGTGATCCGCTATGTCAGCCACCGGAAGCCGAGTTGTAATTAAGCAAAGCCCCACATTGAAGGCGGCGAGTTCGCGGAGAAGCGCCTGAAGGGCAGGGTCGCGTACCCGTCCCTCCTGTTGACCGGGTGGATTTTGGAGCGGCTCCAAGCCGTCCAGAACCAGTAAGGTTCGACGATGCGCAACCAGTTTCGCCAATCTCTCGCCCTTCTCCCAAGCGGTTCCACTCCGTGGATCGAGATCTCCAAACCAGGTGAGAGCAGCATCAAGAAATTCATCTGCGGAGGAGGTGCCCCCGCTGCTACCCTGCCGATAGAACGACCAGCCAAAAACCAGCTCCGCGGCGCGATAATGTTCCGCAGCCATTCCCCGGAGCCAATGGTTGATCAGAGTGGACTTTCCCACACCAGCCCAAGCAACGATCGTGACGACATTCACCTCCGGGTTTGCCCAGGCATCGTTCAGGAAAGCAATATCTTCCTCCCGACCAAACAGATCGCTTCCCGTAACCGGCAATCTGGCTATTGAGATGTTCTCCGGACCCCGGGTTGCTGGCGCCTTGCGAGTTACGACCAGGCGATCGCCTGTCGGCGTCTGCCCCAAGCTCTGATAGGTGATCGTGCCGCCTTCCTCGATAGCGCTGCTTATCGTTGGCAATGCCTTGAGAAGTTCAGCCGGGGTTTGAAAACGCCGTCCGGGATCTTTACTGAGAAGCACTTCGATGAGAGTGACGACCGGTTGCGGAACGCTTTCGAGCTTCTCAAGCGGCAACGCCGCGTGCTGATGTTGAGACATGACTCCAGCGGCAGGACCCCGAAATGGCACCTGACCTGTCAGCATCTGCCAGAGCGAAACTCCCAGAGAGTAGAGATCCGAACGGATGTCGACCTCGCCTCCGATGACTTGTTCCGGACTGGCAAACTCTGGGGTTCCAGCAAAGGCGCCGCTCGCCGAGATCGTGGTTTGAGCTCCCGCTTCATCCATCGCCTTGGCCAAGCCAAGATCGATGATCTTGGCGCTCACCGCGCCCTCCTCCTCAAAGCTCACCATGATATTGCTTGGTTTGATATCCCGGTGCACCAGCTTCTTCTTGTGCACCGCCGACAAACCGGCGGCGACCTGCTTGGTAATCTCCAGAGCGAGCCTTACTTCAAGGCTCCCCGAGCGCTTGATGAGACTGTCGAGAGTTTCCCCCTCGACAAACTCCATGGCGTAGAAGTAATCGCGCCCCTTCCTGCCAAGGTGGAAGACCGAGGCGACGTTGGGATGACGCACGCTCGCAGCCGCACGCGCTTCCCGGACAAAACGTAACCCGTGCCGCCTCGTCACCAAGGTATTTTTCGCTAATCACTTTGAGCGTGACGGGACAATGCAGGTCGACGTCCATCGCTTTGTAAGTGACGCCCATCGCACCGCGACCCAATTCCATCGGTTGGCCCTTTTTGTCCAGCACCAGCTCGTAGTGCTCTAAGCGATCTGAAAAAGACTCACTCAACTTAACTCCGCCGGCGGCGTTGCGTAGCAGGCAAACAGGACAAAATCCATCCTCTTCTGTGGCGGAGAAATTCGCACCGCAGACTAGGCAAGTCCGAATTTCTCGGGCCATCAAATTCTCCTGTCCCTCCCGAAACCTAGCATTATGGAACGATCCATCCCTCAGCGGCGATCAGAGCTTCGCAAAGCTCATGAATCTCGGCGTCAATGTCGCTGGGATCCGAGACGGTGCGCTCGATCTGCTCGCGCACCAGGACTGCATACTGCTTGCGCAAGCGATGGATGAGCGTCTTGACAGAACCTACCCCAACCTGCAACGCAGCTGCGGCTTCTTCGTAGGAAGGTGCAGCTTTGCTATTGCCGATATCTAAGAATGCTTTGAGCACCTCGAGCGTGGCGGTTTTCTGTGGGGTCGCATATTCTTGGCGTAGGCGATTCATTGCCTCGCCCAGCAGCGCGACCGCCCAGCGAGCGGCAAATACCTTTTCCGGGGTCAGCGCTTCGATCGGTTCCAGCCGGTAGCGGTTCTCCGCAGTTTGTAGATCGAGAGGAACAAACTCTACTCCTCCGCCCCGTTTCAGGCAGCGGGCTCGCTCTGCCTCGGTTGAAAGATAGTTTTGCAACGAGCCAAGCAAAAAGGACCGAAACTTCCCCTTTAACGGATCGGCACGCTCCAGCGTCTTGTGCTCGAGTAAATGCAGGAAAAACCCTTGGGTGAGATCCTGCGCTTCTTCCGGAGCGTGACCGCGACGCCGCACATACGCGTAAAGGGGATACCTGTAGATCCTGTAAAGCTCACTGAGCGCTGTCTGAAAACCGGGAACCTGGCTCTGCGCGGAAAGCACCACGACACTCCACTGAGTCGTATGAAATCGGTATTGATCGTCCCCAACCGAGCTATGGTTCCCCTTCAAGTATGGCCTCCAAAGCGCCTAGTTATCACGTTAAGCCAAAATTTAAAGCTCAACCTGGCGTGCAACTCGTCGAGGATGGTTCCGAGGTTTTTGATGGTCTCTACGTTTTCCCCGAATTCCTGAAACTCCATCCTTCCAATCCGTGAGTACTTAGGTAGAGCGCGACTGGCATGCCAGCCGCGGTCAGAAGGACACAAAAATCATGAACGTATTTCAACCTATTTTCGACGTTAGAGATCTGGGAGGGGAGATCTCGTCGCCCCGTAATGGGGATGAACCTATCTTCGACATTGCTCAGTTGGCGCACGTCGAACTACTGACGCCCGACCTCGAGGGAACGCTCGGTTTCTTCAAGGATTTGCTCGGGTTGGAGGAGACTGAGCGGTCGGCTCGCTCGGCCTACCTGCGCGGCTATGAAGAGCAATATCATCATTCGCTGAAGGTCACCAAAGCCCCGCGCGCAGGACTCGGGCACGCCGCCTGGCGCGTCCGGACCCCGCGAGCGTTGCAGAGGCGGGCTACAGCCATCGAGGCAACCGGGCTCGGGAGAGGCTGGATCAAGGGCGATTTGGGACATGGCCGCGCCTACCAGTTTGAAAGTCCAGAGGGTCACCGCATGGAGCTATTCTGGGATGTCGACTACGTCACCCCGCCGGCTGGTAAGGAAACGCTGTTGCGCAATCGTCCCCAGAGGCGCCCCGGCAGCGGCATTCCAGTTCGCCGGCTTGACCATATCAATCTGCTGGTCGCCGACCGCGGCGCGAACCGCGATTTCATGGTTGATATCCTCGGCTTTCGCGAACGCGAACGGGTGGTCGACGACGAGGACGGATCGATTCTGGCGAGCTTTCTAAGCGTTACCAATCTGTCGCACGATATCGCCATGGTGCCAGAAATGACAAATATGCGTGGACGACTCCACCATGTCTGCTTCCACTACACCTCGGCGCAGCACGTCTTTGATGTCGCGGAACTCGCAAAGGAGGCCGGCTTGATGGTAGAAAACGGACCCGGCCGGCATGGGATTGGTGGAGCAACGTTCGTTTACATCCTGGAGCCAGGAGGTAATCGCATCGAGCTTATGGGAGATCCCGGCTACATGATTTTCGATCCTGCCTGGAGGACCGTGGTCTGGAAGGGATCGGAGTTCCCAAATGCTGCCGTCTGGATTGGTTTGCCGCCGCCGGACTCTTTCTTTACTTACGGGACCCCAGCCGCCGAGGAGCGAGCAGCTACCCCGGCGGCGGAACCTGTAGTGCACGCATGATCACAGCTTCGACTTTGTCGACGGGGCCTTTGGCGGGACCGTGTCCCCACCGTCGAGGCTCCCTGTAGCGACCGTGTCGGCCGTGGGGACACCGCCGCTAGAGCGGCACGCGTGGTTCGAATGAACGAGGTGGAATGTCCGCGCGCGGTTGCCAGGAAGGCGCCACCTTGGCGGTTTTCGCCTTTCTGTCGCCTTCCCTCATTCGCCATCCCCGACCTCACGCTGAGCGCCGCCCCGTCGAGGGGGTACCGCGGACGCCTTCAAGGTTGGACTGAACTTTAGCCAGCAGGATGATCAGCTGGCGGCGCTCGTCTGGACTCAAGCCCTTGATGGCCACTTCGGCGAGCTTTCGGACCTGTCGCTGCAGAATTTGATGGACGCTGACGGCCTTCGCGGGTTGGTCGAAGTGGGACACTCCGGCGGTCCTGCGTTCCGGCTTGGGCTTCCAGCAAGCCGTGATCTCTTAGGCTCCTGATCAACCGGGCGAGCTGCCCCTTGTCTTGCTTTAAATGGGCGACCAGATCTCGCAGCGTCGCGCCAGGCCGCCGAATAAAGAAGCCGAGAATCTTGCCCTCCATGTGCGTCAGGTCGTACCGACCCTCCTGGAGAACCCGGTACTGCTCCGACCGGAAAAGATGCAGGATGGTGTGGATGGACCCGAACACGTCATCGGCAATTTCGTCGGTGTTCTTGTTGAGTTTAGCCATCTTCATGCGAGCGATGTAGACATTATCAACAAATTGCGTCGACTCCGAAAGTCTTATTTTGATGCTGGTGTGCAGGGAGCTGCCAGGAAGGACACCGCGGGAATCGTCCGAGCGAGCGAAGATGGCCGATCTTGTCGGCAACGTCCGAGAGGAAGGGTGGCCGATTTCGTCCAGGCAACTCTGGCCACGTCGAATCCTTTCGAAACCCTCGCAACGAGAATGTTGTTGATAATATCAACATCTTCGCGAACCTGATAGAGGACATTATCAACAAATGAAAACTATCTCTGCCAAGCTGCTGTCGCCCGCGAAGGCGGATCAACTGATCCGAGGAGGTTTACACTTTAGCCACCGATGAACCGAGGAAATGAAAGCATTTTATTTAGGAATGTTCGCGGTAGTTTCGGCACGGTCGGTCGCGGGAGGCGCCGACGCACAAATTGAGAAAGCAATGATCGTGGAGCCAAGGACAAGCAGTTGGGAGGCCTTTCCGGAAAGCACGGCGAGCGCTGAGGGTATCCTCGCAATCAAAGCCGACGCCAGCGAACTGTCGAGTAAGCTTCATGCGAATGTCCTCTACACGACAAAGTCTGGCGTCCCCGCTCCACCTGCACATCATTGAGCCCAAGCAGCCCGAGGGAGAGAAGCGATTATTTCCCCTGGTCGTCTATGTTCAGGGCTCCGCGGGGTTTAAGCAGGACATTGGTTACGAGATACCTCAGTTGTCCCGCTTCGCCAGGAAAGGCTATGTGGTCGCTGTGGTCGAGTATCGACCCTCGACGGTTGCGCCATTTCCGGCCCAGGTAAAGGATGCCAAGACAGCGATTCGCTTTTTAGTGAGGAACGCGCCTACCTACAGCATCGACCCGGAAAAGATCGTCCTCTGGGGCGATTCTTCGGGGGGTCACACTGCGGTGATGACTGGTGTGACTCTCAATGACCCGGATCTGAGCGACGAAGCTCCGACCGATGAGCCGATTCGTTTGAGAGCGGTCGCTGATTTTTATGGACCAATCGACGTGAGCAAAATGAACCTCGAGCCATCGGCGCAGGATCATCGCGATGCGAAATCACCGGAGGGGATACTGATTGGAGGGCTCAACGTTTTGGAGAACCCCGACAAAGTCAAACCGACGGTTCCAATTGCCTATTTGGACAAAGGCAGGGAGATTCCTCCTTTCCTAATTGTTCACGGCAATAAGGACAGGCTTGTTCCTTTTGGGCAAAGTGTGCTGCTCTATGAGGCATTGAAGCAAAACGACAAATCCGTGGTGATGTATAAGCTTGATGGGGCGGATCATGGCGGCTCTCCCTTCTGGACCGAAGACGTTCTGAAGATTGTTGACGACTTCTTTCGCGAGTACCTCCAAGGCAGACGCCTGAAGATTTAAGCTCTTGGCGGAGAGGGAGGCGGCAACTGCCACTAGGCAATGAAGTTGTCTTTTTCTAATGAAATCCTCTTGTGGCCGGCGATACCATTGACGATTGATGGCAGTTTCAAGTTGACGTCTTACTGACTGTGCTTTGCCAGAGCCGTTCGTGAAAAATCTCCTCCTCATAGTTATTCTGGCGTGCCTCTCGATGCTGGGTGCCTTCTCGACGGATACTTACCTACCCTCCTTCCCGTCGATCGCCGCCGAATTTCAAATCGGCCTCGACGTCGTCCAGCAGACTCTCACTATTTATCTAATGTCCATGGCCGTGATGACACTCTTCCATGGCACCCTTTCCGATGCGGTCGGGCGGCGACCGGTCATTTTAGGCGGACTGGCGTTCTATCTGGCGGCGTCGATCGGCGCGTTCTTTGCACACAGTTTTTCATTCCTGCTGCTCTGCCGTCTCGTCCAGGGCATGTTCGCGGGTGTGGGAATGGTGGTGGGTCGGGCAATGATCCGCGATCGTTTCTCAGGGCCTGAGGCACAAACGGTGATGTCTTATACGACAGTGGTTTTCGGACTCGCGCCTGTGATAGCGCCCATTCTCGGCGGCTGGCTGGAAGTCGCGTTCGGTTGGCGGTCGGTTTTCGGGTTTTTGGCTGTCTTCGGATTTCTCTTGTTGGTCGCCTGCATGTTGAAGCTCCCCGAAAGCTTGCCGACCGACCGACGATTGCCTCTGCACTTGCGGGCGACTCTGAGGAACTACGCCACGATGGCAAGTGACCCTCGATTTTTGGTTCAGTCTCTCGCTATCGCCCTGGCCGCCTCCGCTCTCTTTATTTACATTAGTGCGGCGCCTGTCTTCGTCTTAGAGATTCTCCGCCTTTCAGAGACGTCATTCGCGTGGCTTTTCGTTCCCATGATCACAGGAATTATGGTTGGTTCGTTAGCAGCTGGTCGCGTCGCGCATTTTTGGCGTCCTGAACGCACCATTCGAGTCGGATTTTTCATCATGATTGGTGCTGCGATCGTGAACGTGCTCTATGCTACCTTTTTCATTGTCGCGATCCCGTGGGCTATGGTCCCGATCATGCTTTGCACTTTTGGTATGGCGTTCGTGTCTCCAGCCATGACCATTTTGACATTGGATCTTTATCCCTCTCGGCGCGGTATGGCCGCGTCGCTCCAGTCGGCCTTTGTCATGGGCACTTTCTCCATTTATTCTGGTCTCGTGGTGCCTCTTCTCTTTGGAAGTGCTCTTCAGCTGGCCGGTGCGGTCCTCGCGGGCTTTCTGGCCAGCGTGGCGCTTTGGGCGTGTGGGCAGCGCCACTCTCCCGGCCATCCAGACGCACAAGCGGCCCGAATCGATTCGCGGACATAGCGCGTCCGAGAGAGCGTCAACGACCGACGTCCCCACCCGATTGGTGTATGCAGACATCATTCTGCTTTGACCAAACCAGACCAGGGCAGCCGCTAAACTGTTCTTACTTCACGCGCCCGCGGCTGTTTGCAATGTGGTCCTGAACTGCGCCGGCCAAACTGAAACGCTGATGATCCGGGAAGATTTGCTGGATGATCGCGGTGCGGCAGCGCTTGCACGCAATCGAGTTGGAACAATTTAAAATAGAACTGAACTCACCAACGGAGGCAATCTTCGCCTCCTCGCAAGGATCGCTGATGCGCAAATCTTGGCTTCTTCCCCAGCCCATGGCGGTTCAAACCGCGAACATGTGATTTTGCTACGGTCATTCTTCTCCGCAGTCAGTCAATCTTAGTCAACTTGGTGTTCTTGATCGCTTCCATTATCTTGCTTTGCCATTTTTTAGCGGAAGCGTCCGTATTCGAGGTGGCGAGCACCTGCACATAGGTCTTACCGGCGGACAATGGAACCGTGGTTACGAGGACCAAAGTGTCGGCATTGTACGCATACTGCTCCCAAGCCTGTGGAGTGGACGGGGTCTTAAATCCAAGCTTTCTCAGCTCGTTGCGCGACACCATGACCGAATACTCCGTGCTCCTCGAGAAAACAACCGTGCCATAGTACAAGTTACACTGCTTGAGCACGTTCAGGTAGTGCGGTGAGGAATGCCAGTAGGACCAAGCAGCTGAGACATAGCCTTTTCATAGAAAGAATAAATTAGCTTCTTCTACCGCCCACGTCCGAGCGGGCTCTGGAAAAGCCTTTGCTTATATCTTAGCTCGAGTCAAGCGTTTTTCCGCCTTTTAGTGGTGACGTCATATTGGAAGGGGTGACCCCATTCTCGGCTGTGGTAAAAGCTGCCGCTGTTGTTGCTGGCTCACTCGTGCGAGCCAGGTGCTTAGCGGCTAAGCTTTTGTTTGAATGGCTTGCGAAAATCGTTAAGCGTGCGGGCCAGATCGGTGTGGTGGAGGATCTCGGATTCCGCCTTCGAGGTAATCCGCGCGAGGGCGGCACCTGGTATGGCGGCTGCTAATTGCACCGCGCCGTTTTTCACCGAGAAACACTCGACCTCACTCGAACGAAAATACCAAGGGTTGTCGGTTCGAGCCAACACGGCACCTCCCTCGGCGTAGACTTGGAAACCAGAAACTCAAATGAGCAAAAAAAAGGCTCCCTCAACTATGCGTTGCGAGGGGGAGATCTGCTCGATCAGATCCGAGACGGAGGGCGATCTTCAATGGTTGGGACGCCGTTTCGGTCGACAACGACCTGGCGCATTCCTCGACTCCCCAAGGCGGCATAGTCGTGACCGGCCTCGACGGGACACGTCCAAAGAAAGACCAACGGCACGTCGCCTGTGTTTATTGAGCGATGCGCCCAATACGGCGGGACATACGTGACCTTGCCCGGCGTAAGTTCGGCGCTGCAGGTCGTCCCGTCATCCTGTTCGAACAAGACCAGCCCTCTGCCCGACAAGGCCTGATACGTTTCCGCATGATCGCGTCTGCTGTGATAATGGCCGCGAGTCAAGTGGTATTCCGATCCCACCTTGCCCGGATATATGATGGTCGTGCCAAAGAAGATATCTCCTTCACTTTGGCTTTGATTAAAAGCGTAGTTCTCGTAGCAGAGTGGGTCGTTTTCTTCGCAAATTCGTCTCGCCAAATCTGCTGAGTCTAGAAAAAGTCCCCGCAGATCCGAAAGACGCTTCTGGTAGTGCGCGGTGGCTTGAGGAATGACGCCTGTGTCCGCCGTAACCGCTACGGCGCAAGGCAAGGGAGAACTTTGAGGTTTCATAGAGTTGCCGAAGAGTGAAGCCAAACCTAAATACCACTGGAGTAAGGCGAGTTTCGATAACTACGATGCTGGTTAAATCTCGAGGGCATAGGAGGACCTGCCAAGCCGCAGTCGAGCAGACACGGAATGCGGGCCACTGCGACACTTGTCTTCTGTTCAGTGCACGGAGCCTTCAGAGACCTGAGAAGAAGTGATTGCTGGTTGAGGTATGACAGGACGCAGAGCGTTATCGAAAACCCATTCCGCAACCTGTGCGCCTTGGGTATACCCAGCGCTCACGGCACTGGCAAAGTGTATTCCGCAAAGGATGCGCGAGGCGCCATTTTCTCGCGCTGCTTCGGAGAAGCTCCAGAACTTGCGGGTGATGTCTGGGAACGGTTCACCGTTTGTCATCGAGAAACTGATGAAATCGGTGCCAAAGAATCGAGCCATTGCAGTGGCCGCAGCAGCCCCAAGAACTGTATGCGTCGACGGGTAGTCTGGGACGGGCGGCGTGGGCAAGTAAGTCAACCATTCGCGGTCGCCCATATGGCGAATGGCAGTGATCGGACGCCAGTAATTGCAATGGTACTTGCTTTCGAAACCGGCGATGAAGCCATCCGCCATGGCAAGATTTACCAGTGCAAACAAGCGTGCGTTTTCCCAGACGTCAAACTGCCGAGGCGTCGCTACTTCCCGTGCAATCCGATTCCAACCCCGCACGGAACTTTCGTACCAATATCGTGCAATTTCGCTTTGTTCGGCCGTCCGCGTCGCGCTTTTGCTACCTCCGATGGCCCTGACCTCTTCCAAGTCGGCAAAGGCACGCGGGCTATCTAAAGCCGGCGGATCCGGGCAGCGGAACTGAGCGGATGACTCAAGCACAAATGGCGCCATGTTGCCCCAATGCGACATGAACGCCGGCGTAAAGTCCGGTGGCGTCGGGCAATAGTCACCCGGGTTCGTTCCGGCAGTGTATTCGATTGTGCGTTTTGCACCGTCCTCCTGCCGGGCGGCGAGGATGGCGGCGGCGGCGGTTCGCCCGATTTGCACGCCGGCTGCCTTTCTTGGGCTCTCAGGAACTTGGCCAAGCGACTCTTCCAGGGCTGCAGCAAAACTTTCTTTGCCTTCTGGAAGCAATGCGACGAGCGCCTCGTGTGCAGCACCGGCGATGGCAGCATCAACCGACGCATCGACCGGCGCCGAGGATTGCCTTGGCAAATAGGGCTGATAGCGACTCTGAACGGCGTTCGCCGCGTCGTGAATCGCAATATGAACGATCGCCAAGATCCGACTTTCCGTGAGAGGGTCGGTCTTGGTTGCCGTGGTGGCATCGGTGGCGACTTGATTCCATCGTATGACTTCATCGGCAGAGGCAGGCCTCAAAAAACCTGCCAGAGCAAGGCGCCGCCTAATGTAGCGTACACAGCTCGCAACCTAATGAGAGACGGGGAAAACAACAGCGGAGATCCGCACTTTTGATCTTTGTTCTTCATACTTTTTCTAGGCATGATTTCAGCCGATCCATAGTTCTTTGGCGGGTGTTTATGCGTGTCGATTAAGTCAGGAAAGAGGGTAGCCTGAATCGGTCTCGTTCTCAAGATTGCTAATCTCCAGGCTTCGAGAAGCCCGAGCGTCCAAGCCTAGCCGTTTACGCCGCCGGTGTCGGTGAATGGGCCATCTTAAGAGATCCGTGCGAGATGGGAGCGACTCGCTGGTCAGCTTTCGCGACCACGAGTTCGGAGTAAGTCGACTAGCGCGACCAGCGACACCGTTACTGTCCGGTCTGGAGCACAACGCGAAAGCGCGCTTGGCCGCTGATCATGCGCTCGTAAGCTTCGGTCACCTTCTCCAGCGGATAGACCTCATTCATAGACCTCACGCCGGTCAGTGCGCTGAACTTAAGCGTGTCCTGCGAATCCTTCGCGGTGCCGGAATACCAACCCTTGACCGATCGCCTCCCGAAGACCAACAGCACTGGCGAAACCTGCATTGAATCCGCCACACCGACGATCATCAAAGTTCCATTAAGCGCCAGACCACCCTGCATCGCTGTCATTGCGTCGGCGTTTGTGACCGTGCTTAGGATTACTTTCGCGCCCCCAAGCTTCTGCAATTCTGCCGTCGGGTCCTGTGACTGGCTGTCAATGTACTGATGCACCCCCAATTGGCGCGCCAACGCTTCCTTATCTGATCCGCGCGCGATGCCGACCGTTCGAAAACCCATTTTCACGGCGTACTGCACGCCAAGATGGCCGAGACCGCCAAGACCCTGCACCGCCACGATGTCCCCGGGCCGTGCACCGCTGTTCCGCAAAGCATTATAGGTCGTAAGGCCCGCACACATCAACGGTGCGGCTTCCATGGAAGTCAGATCCTCGGGTACCGACGCCAGAGCGACAGCTGGAGCCACCATGTATTCCGCATATCCGCCATCAAAGGAAATGCCGGTGGTCAGGAGCGCCACTTGGCAGCCGAAGAAATCGCCGCCCCGACAAGCATCGCATTGGTTACAGTGACCACCGTGCCAGCCCACCCCCACCCGTTGCCCTGGCTTCCACGATGTGACTCCGTCACCGAGGGCATCAACCACCCCTATGACCTCGTGGCCGGGCACCCGTGGATACTGCAAGCCCGGAGAGTGACCTTCCTTCACCAAAACATCGCTGTGACAGACGCCACAAGCCTGGACTCGGATTCTTACCCAGCCGGCGCCCGGTTCGGGGATCTCACGCTCGACGATCTCAAACGAGCCACCCGGGCGGGCAATCTGTGCAGCACGCATCTTTGACATAACAGGTTGGTTGCTGCGTGAGGAGCAGCAAGACGACCGTATTGATGAAGCTCCACTTGCGCCAAGTACAAATTACAGAACATACGTGGATCGAGCGCCACGATGAGTCGCAAAATCAACTCACACTATGAGGCTGCCCATTGAGCCGCTCCTGAACCGACTTACTGGCACGTTCCCAAATTCGGCATTTCCTGCTTGCTATTGCTCTGAGCGCGCCATCTTTGGGCATAGAATCTAAAATGAAACTTCGACCATGAACGACGACTTCTACGCACGGGCGAAAGAGCTGGTGAACCGAATGACACTTGAAGAAAAAGCGCTTTTGCTCACGGGCAACGGATGGTGGGCAACGCACCCGATAGATCGGCTCGGAATTCCCTCGATCTGTCTCACAGATGGGCCGCATGGCGTTCGCAAGGCGCAAGGCGCTGGCCTCTCGACCAGCGTTCCCGCCACATGCTTCCCCACTGCGTCCGCGCTTTCCTGCTCTTGGGATCCGGACCTCATTCGCGAAGTCGGTATTGCCCTCGGAAAGGAGAGCCAGGCGATCGACGTCCAAATCCTTCTTGGTCCGGGGATCAACATGAAGCGCTCCTCGCTCGGCGGTCGCAACTTCGAATACTTCTCAGAGGATCCAGTGCTCGCCGGATGGCTCGCGGCGGCATACATCGAGGGTGTGCAAAGCCAGGGAGTGGGCACCTCTCTCAAGCATTACGCCGTTAATAGTCAAGAGTTCGAACGAATGGCGACCAGCTCCAATCTAGACGAACGAACGTTACACGAGATCTATTTGCCAGCTTTCGAAATCGCAGTGAAGGAAGGCCAGCCCTGGACGGTGATGAGTTCCTATAATCTTGTTAACGGGATTTATGCCTCCGAGCACCAGGAGTTGCTGCGGGATATCTTGCGGGAGAAATGGGGTTTCACGGGATTTGTGGTGTCCGACTGGGGCGGCATCAATGAACGCGTCGTCGGTCTTAGGGCCGGCACAAATCTCGAAATGCCGGGCAGCGGCAATCACAATTCCAACAAGATTATTCAAGCCGTCAAGAGTGGCGAACTCTCGGCCGAAGAACTCGACCAATCGGTAACCGAAGTCCTTGCCGTGACTTTGAAGGCAAAGGATGGCCAGAAGGCGAACGTCAGTGTGGACGTGGATGGCCACCATGCATTGGCGCGTAAGGCTGCCGGCGAGAGCATCGTGCTCCTCAAGAATATCGATGGCGTCCTGCCATTGAATGTAAAAGAGCTAAAACGAATCGCCGTTATCGGTGCATTCGCCAAAGTCCCCCGCTACCAGGGTTCGGGCAGCTCCCAGGTCAACCCCACAAAGGTTTCCAAGGCCTACGACGAACTTGTCAAGATCGCGGCTGACGAGCAGAAGTTTGTCTACGCAGCCGGATACGATAGCGAAGGCGAGGTCACAGAGCGCCTTCTCGACGAGGCGCGCAAGGCTGCGGTAAGTGCCGAGATTGCGATAGTCTTTGCAGGGCTGCCGGACAGCTATGAGTCGGAGGGTTTTGACCGCACTTCGCTGGATATCCCGGTTGGCCACAAACAACTCATCGAAGCGGTCAGCAGCGTTCAGCCAAACGTCGTGGTCGTCCTGATGAACGGATCCGCGGTGGCGATGCCCTGGGCTGACCAGGTGAAAGCGATTGTCGAGGGCTGGCTGG
This sequence comes from uncultured Verrucomicrobiae bacterium, assembly GCA_963824895.1. Classification (GTDB taxonomy): domain Bacteria; phylum Verrucomicrobiota; class Verrucomicrobiia; order Chthoniobacterales; family Terrimicrobiaceae; genus DASTFP01. Next base: position 48,495 of record CAWGQS010000010.1, read on the forward strand.
GGGGCCAAGCAGGCGGAGGGGCAATCGCAGATGTCCTCACAGGCGCGGTAAACCCGTCTGGAAAGCTTTCCGAGAGTTTCCCAAGCAGCATCTACGATACCCCCACGTTCCCTCATTTCCCGGCCAGGAACAGACAAGCGAATTACGGCGAGGGTATTTTCATCGGCTACCGATATTACGACATGAAAAATCTAAAGCCGCTCTTTGCCTTCGGCTTTGGGCTAAGTTACACAACGTTCGCTTACACCGGGATTAAAGCTAAGGCTTCCACGATAAAGGATAGTGACGGCCTTTCCGTGGAAATCTCGGTGCAGAACACGGGAGCGGCTGCGGGTAAGGAGATTGTTCAATTGTACGTTCATGAGCAGAATCCCTTAGTTCTTCGCCCCGAAAAAGAATTGAAGGCATTCCAAAAGATAGCCTTGGCGCCGGGCGAGGAGAAGAAGGTGACGTTCACGCTAAGCAAGCGCGATTTTGCTTACTACAACACCGATCTTCACGCCTGGACCATTCATTCGGGCAAATTTGACATCCTCGTGGGCGGCTCCTCCCGGGATCTTCCGCTGAAGGCAACAATTGAGGTTCAGGCAACCGATATTAAGCATCCCAAGCTCACGAGAACTTCCATGCTCAAGGACTTCCAAAATCATCCCCAAGGTGCGGCATTTTATCCTCAGCTCTTGGAAGCAACTGGTATGGAGATCCCGACGGTAGAGGAAGGTCTCTCCAGTGAAGAAGCTGCGGAAAAGAAAAAGGCGCGGATGGCGGTGATGGCGTTTCTGAACGAGATGGTGGTGAATAAATTGCCGGCGTTCTCGGAAGGAAAGTTCTCCGACGGCCAGTTGGACGAAATCCTGCGACAAGTTGAGTAGCATGGCGGCCCCTACGACAGGAGCCTGAGGGTGCTGGCGATCAAAGAAGATCGCTTCGCACCCTTCCCAGGACGCCCACGATAGTTGGCATCGTTGCGAAGTTCCGGGGTCTTGTGGCCACCCTGATCGAACAAGGAGAAAGTCGCCTCCGGGCAGCTACCCCTCGGCTATCGAAATGCACAGCAGATCCGTCGCTCGAACGGAAGCCGGACGGTTCCCTTGTGTAAGCCACCTACCCATCCGCCCGGCAAGGGACCAGGATTGGGCGTCACGGCCGCAAGCGGCTTGATTCCGATGATGACACCGGTCACAATACGCTCGCGTCCAGCGACGATTTCCGATCGAGCAACAAGACTCGAAAACATAACCGAAGACTCTGACCTGTGCAGACGACAGCTATCGAGGCAAAGTATGAACACGCTACTCGTCTATATTGTGAACCCCCAGCAACTCGAACAGGCGAATGAGTTTCTGTTGGCCAACAAAGGTCGCAAACTATCGCCGGAATCGGGGTGGTGGCGAATCGAAACCGACATGTCGTTCAAGCACGCTTTTCTTCGGTTGTGGTACTGGGTCGGAGATCAGGGCTTTTTGCGGATCCTTGAGGTGGGTGGCAAGAGACAATCGTTCGCGTATCCATCGTACAAGCGGTCTGAGTTATTCAAATCAGAAGGCATTTTGGAAAAATTGTCCGCTCATGGTAGAAGCCTGGAAGATCTATAACATCGTGGTTGGAGGCATCACCATGGCCTCGCACTTGTTGGTGCGTCGCAGCGCTGCGGTCCCCGCGTAGGGCGGGGCTACGGCATGAGGCCCTTGCCAAGCTGCCCTTAAGACGCTGGCTAATGCGGGCACATCGCTGAGCGCATTCTTTGTGGAGTTGATCAGGGTCAAGTGACCCGAAGAACGTTCGCTTGACAAGTTCCCGAGGTGGTTGTAGCGCGTTTTGGAGTTATTCATATTAGACTCACATGTTGACTTGGCGCAATTTTCGAACGCCGGTCCTGCATCGGAGCATTCGGCTATTTGTGTTGCCATCCGGGCCTCCCCGTATCGGGGAGATCCTCTCTCAGATAAGCCGAAACTATTCCCCCCCAACTAAGGAATCGGAGAATGGAGTGGAAGATTGCCTGGCGGGACCGTCAAAGTCCCTATCCCGTCCATAAGGAGACGCTGACTTCCGAGGCTGATCTCAAGCAGCGCGTCGCTGTGCTCATCGAGAACAAGGCACGTGATATCTCGATCAGTCAAATTCCTCCACAACGAGATCTCGGCGGCATACCGTACGCTGATATTGTCACGTCTTTTAGGAATCGTACCATCGTTCCCTTTCTCGGAGCAGGCGTTCCATTGTGCGGTCGCCCGACGGGAACCGAATGGCAGTATGCTCCATTCTCAAACTTTCTCCCAAGTGGCGCGGAATTGGCGGACTACATAGCGAAACTCGCCAATTTACCCGCATGGCGCCTCCGCGATACGGAGAACTTGGCTCGGGTAGCTTCATACTACACGAAGACAAACCCCAATACTCCACTCGCGGACAAGCTGCGCATGATCTTCGAGAGAGGAGAAATAACCGAGGTCCATCGATTTCTCGCCCAGCCTGCGCTGCATCCCATGGTCATTGTCACGACGAACTATGACACCCTGATGGAGGACGCCTTGGAAGAAACCGGGGTGGCGTTCGATACGGTGATTCATTGCACAAACATTGCGCAGCAAGGACGTGTCATTTTGCGAAAATATAGATCGCAGGCGGGTTTTGTTGAGCCCGGTGAGGTAGATCTGAGTCCGGAATCACGGACGGTCTTGTATAAGATGCATGGGTCAATCGACCGCCAACCGAACCCTGCGGTCAGCCCGCCCACCAATCCACCGCAGGATAGCTACGTCATTACCGAAGAAGACTACGTGAAGTTCCTCTCGAGATTGAACGCCGCTCCGCCGGTGATCCCACTCCGCCTGGCGAATCATTTTCGAAAGTCGCAATTCCTCTTCCTCGGGTACAGCCTGGAGGACTGGAATGTGCGCGTCATTCTAGATAGTTTGAACACTCTGATGCATGATCCGGGCGTTCCGACAGTTCCGCTCGAGTCGCCAAACCGGGTCGCTGTTGCTGCCACCGCGCCAGCCTTAGCATCGAATCCCCTCGCGCAAGCATTTAATGTTCCGCCGCCGCGGTCGACGACCATCGAAGGCCTCCCTCCTCGGCCTCGCTACCACTGGGCCGTCCAGTTCCAACCTACTTCCTATGATATCGCCGTTTGGAACGGCAGAGGCGTTCAGATCCAGGACTCGGACCTGAATGAATTCGTCAAAACGCTTCAGGACCCTATCTACAATCTCTTTTCCTAAGAGCATGCGCTGTCCATACAAAGGGTTGCTGCCCTTCTCAGAGGAGGATCACGAGTTCTTTGCCGGCCGGGCTAAGGAGATCGAACTGATAATCTCCAATCTCTATGCCTCCCCTCTCACTATCCTTTATGGTGAAAGTGGCGTCGGCAAGACTTCTCTGATCGTGGCGGGGGTGCTGCCGGAGCTCGAGAAGGAGGAATATCGCGTGGTCGCGATTCTCTTCCGTGAATGGCAATCCCCGGATTTCGAGTTCAGGCTTCGCCAGGAGATCCTCAAATCTTTGTTGAAGACGATTAACCGCCTTAGGAAGCAGGGTGATCCTCAGGCTCCCGCACTCTCGTTCGATTCGTTTCTGGAAACCTTTCGCTTGGGCCTGAAGCTCGAAAGCCTCGACCAGCTCTATGCGTTGCGGCTCGATGAATTCATCAAAGAATGCTGTCAGGCATTCTATGGCCGCCTCTTCTTTGTTTTCGATCAGTTTGAGGAGTATATCTACTACCATCCCCTAACCGAAGATGGGAAACGCTTCGACGACCAGCTCGCCGCCGCGATCAATGATCGAAGCGTTCCGGCTGGATTTCTCATTTCCCTGCGGGAGGATGGACTCGGCAAGCTCGATCGCCTGCGCGGAGGTATTCCGGACCTGCTTGGCAATGTCATCCGACTGGAGCACCTGGATAAAAGTGGTGCTGAGGAAGCCATCCGGAAGCCACTGCGCATCTTTAACCGGGACTCGCCAGTGAAAGTGGAGGCAACCGACGATTTTACGGAAGCCCTGCTCAGCCAGGCTGACGCAGACCGGCTCGAGTTCGATGAGCCTGTAGACAGCACAGAAGAACCCTCGCGCTCTGATCGAGGCATTCGCTATCGTGCCCTCGCTTTGCAGGCGGTTCTCACTCGCCTCTGGGATGGATACGTAGCTCCCAAGCTCGAGCGAAGTCATGGAAGTAACGGGACAATTCAGATTTCTCGAGCGGCTCTCAAACAAGTTGCGCACAGGAGAGGCAAAAACGGAAGCAAGGGGGAAAGCGAAGATGAGGTTCGTTGTATTGTTCGGACGTATTTCGACGAACGACTTATGCACCTTGATAAAGAGAGCCAACGATACGCAGCCGAAATTCTGCCACATATGGTGCGTGCTGGCGGGCAAAAGAAGGCCCAGCTCGTGAAGACGTTGGCGAGAGTATCAGGGATCCCTGAAGAGCACGTGCAAGCCACCCTCGACAAGCTTCGCGCCGAGCCTCTAAACCTCGTCAAGGAGGTCCCGAGCAAGGGAGGGTCGCTTTATGAGCTTCATCATGATGTGATGGCGTTTGCCGTTCAAGATTGGTCCGTGAGAAAGCAGCGCGAGATCAGGGAGCGCCGTCAGCGCTTGATCTGGTGCTCGACAGTGCTGGGACTTCTGATTGTGTCCTTGTCCGCTGGATTTTCTTTGTGGAACCATTTCTCGAGACAGCAAATGGAAATGCGGGAACATATCGCCCTCGCGGATAAGCAACTTGCTCGGATAATCAACTATATCGGCATCAGTGGTGACCCGCTCACGGCAAAGGCTGGCCTTCTCGCGGCGATAGATTTGTACGCCTGGTCGAAGAAGAAGCACATACCTGTATCGGAAGGCATTCTGATCGCGCTCTATCTCGCGCCCGAGCGGCAGGGCGAGCCAGTTGCGCTCACGCCTGAGAAAGCGCTCGAGCGGCAATTCGAAATTTGGAAGACGATTCCAGCCTTGACCGCTCCGGGCGGTAAATACACCCTCATGATCGAGGCTAACAACACCCCGGTGCTCTTTGCCCGCGATAAGAGAAAACTGCAGTCTCTATCTACGTCCTTGAAAACGCCGATAGTGGAGATCGGCTTTTCGGCGAAGGCCGAACGGGTCGGCGTCCTTTGCGCTGATGGTTCAGTCTTTGTATGGGATACCCGGAATTCCGCTCTTGGAAGCGCCAGAAGCGAGCCGTCGCTCACCAAGGCGCTCGATCTTGAAAGCACAGACGAAGAAAGCCGAAACAAATTGCTCAAGCCCGCACCGCACGGCCAGCCATGGCAACTCGGTTATTCCGCGCTGGGGCAACAATGGCTGCTGAAGGCTTTAGGTGCTGTCACCGCCTCTCATCGAGACTTCAAGGATGGCTACAAGCTCGCGGACGATGAAGACAAAACCCTGACCGAAACCCTCAACGAGGCCATCGAGTTAGCTGAGACCAACAAGCTCGAGGAAGCTCTCGCTTCGCTCTCAGATGCACTCGGAAAGATTGAGGTCAAAGTTGACCAGGAAGCCCTCAAGGACGTCCTCGCCTCGTCGTCATTTCTTCGCGTCATGGATGCACTGCGTGCTCCTCCCAAAATAGGAGCGGAACAGACCTCCGGAGGAGCCGACTTACCGCCTCGCTTTGAGCAGCTGGCGGTCGTGTTGAAGCCCTCGATTAAGAACAAAGTCGAGGCGCAAAAAGAGATCCGTCGGGGAAATCTGTTAGCCTCTCAAGGCGATAAAGAGGGCGCGAAAGAGGCCTATCGAAAAGCGATAGAACTTGATTCCGAATTGGTGACAATCTTGAGCCCCGAGGAGCAGGTGAAGAGTTTTGGCGGAACCATCGAGCGAGATCAAAAGATTGCGTTGGGAAACGAAGCCGCTCAGCGCGGCGAGGTGGAAAAGGCCATCGCTTTTTATCGCGAAGCTATTGCGCTGGACCCGCAAATTGCCAGATCACTCGATCCCGAAGCTGAAGCGAGGAAATGGAGTGAGAGGCAAAGCGGGTCGAACGTGTCCCCACCGGGGCAGGCCTCGCAAGAATCAACTCAGATCAAGGAATGAATTCGTATGTCGCTTGCAAACGAGAATTCTGAAGTTGAGCCCGAGCACCCTTCCAAGCCACCCTTACGGAGCGTGGCTCGAGGGCTGATCGGGGGAATTCTCATTGCTTCCTTTCTGCCGGCAACCGCCTTAGCGAAAGACAAACCGCCGACCTCGTCAGGGGATGACTCTCTGCAAGCTCGGGTTGCCAAAATTAAGCAGTCGCTGGCCCAGCCGTCGGCGTCCGGCAAGATCAGCGCCCCGAGTCCAAAGCAGACCCCTGAGATGCTGCAGTGGTACAATTGGAACAACTGGCCGAACTGGGGAAACTGGAACAACTGGCCGAACTGGGGAAACTGGCTCAATTGGTAATGCCTGAAGGGATGACATTCCCGAACGTCGAACGACCGCAGACGGCGCGCGGGAAACTGCTGGACCTTCTCGTTATCCAGCCGACGCCATTCTGCAATCTGGACTGCGCGTATTGCTATTTGCCTTCCCGGAACTCCAAGGAGCGAATTTCGACCCCGCTGCTGCGGCAGGTATTCCGACGCGCGTTTGAGTTTAGCGGATGCGGCGATCAATTCACCATTGTCTGGCATGCGGGCGAACCGATGGTTTTGCCTATTTCCTTTTATCAGGAGGCCTTTGGCGTTTTGGCACAAAGCAACCAACGCGGTGTGGCGGTCGCGCATGCTTTCCAGACCAATGGAACATTGATCTCCGACGAGTGGTGCTCGTTTATCGATGCCAATAAGATTCGCATTGGGGTGAGCATCGACGGCCCCGAGTTTCTTAACGATCGCCATCGTAAGACCCGCGGCGGACGAGGAACGTTCTCACAGGTGATCGCCGGAATTCAGCGGCTGCAAGCACATGCGATTCCCTTCCATGTCATCACTGTGCTCACCCGCGAGTCGCTGGAGTATCCCGATGAGCTCTTTGAGTTCTACTTTGAGAATGGCATTCGTCAGGTGGCGTTCAACATCGAAGAAATCGAAGGCATCCATCTCAACTCTTCGCTAAATTCGCCGGAGATCTGCGAGCGATTCGCGGATTTCCTCGAGAGGTTTTACGACTTGGTTCACTCAGCGGGTGAGCCCTTCTGGGTGCGAGAGTTTACTTCGGCTCTCGCGGGAATCATGGCGGACGGCGATCCCGTGGAACGCTTTAATCACCAAACGGTCCCCATGACGATCATCAGCGTTGACTGTCAGGGCAACTACAGCACTTGGTCTCCGGAGCTGCTGGGATTGCGGAGTTCTCTTTATGGGGATTTCACGTTGGGAAATGTGATGACCGATTCGTTCGATTCGGTCTTTGCCACGCCCAAGTTTCAGCACCTCAGCGCCGACATTGCTGCCGGCGTCGGCAGTTGCCAGGCGACTTGCGAATATTTCCCCTTCTGCGGCGGCGGCGCACCGGTAAACAAATATTTCGAGAACGGTTCATTCCGATCGACGGAAACAATGTTTTGCCGACTCACTAAGAAAACGGTTCTGGACGTTGTCATGCGCAAGCTTGAAGGGGAAGGTGCCTCGCGTCAGCCACTGCCAGTGATGGCTCATGATGCAGCTTGAACGCGGCATCAGAATTTCTGTCCTCCCGCGCTTTCGACCTACCCTTCTCGCTCGAGCCGAGCTCTACTTGAACTCTGGCGTCGAACGCTCAGAGGACTGCTTCACAGCTCGCGATGACTGGAAACTCCCGAACCAGGAGGAATGGCGACTACTAACGGCGCAGGAGGCGGCTGTACCGGTGAACCGATCCGATCGAATCGAGCTGTTCGAAATCCCCAGCCACTTGCACAAACAATGGCACGCAACAGCGCAACAGCTTCCCACCCATTCCGCCGGTCGCTCCGAAGAATATGAGCGATTTGTAGCCAGCTTGGCGTCATTCTTTCTCTTTAAGAAGGTTCCTGTGGAAAATTGTTCGTTTACAGTCTTGGCGACGGAGCCTCCGCACCGATCAGCGTTCGCAGGCCCCGGATCTTTGGCCGGATTAAGAATTGGGTCCGCGCCTGAGAGCCCGCTGCTGGCGGTGAATCTCGGCGATGGGCCTACCGCGCTCGTCGTTCTAAACCTTCCTATTCGGCGGATGCGCGAACTCATGGTGACCAAAGGGATGAAGGAGGAATTGCCGAGTGACATCACTCAGCGGTTTATGGAATTGTTTCCGGACTATCCCTTAGTTCGGCTCGTTTTGCCTTCACGCCATGGAGTACGATTTTTCCCTGACGCCGTCGCTCACGAGGGCGCAAGAGCCAACCAGAACGGGCTCGACGTGGTTTTGCGCATTACTGGAACTGCCAAGCTCGATCTGCAAAGCGGAGCGCGTGATTTTCTTTTCCGCTCGGCAGGACGGTTGTAACCGCGCCCGTTTTCACGGACGCATCATGATCACTTCTCAACGATCGCCTTCATAGCCGCAATCGCCCTAGGAGACAACGGACCCATACCTCTTGCCTCGGTGTACCACATGCCTTTCTCATTGGCGGGGCAATAGATGACCTCCAGGCCATCATTGGTGGCGGCGTGATAGCATGTGTCGCTGGAATGCGTGTCGATGAACTCGAAGAACTTCTGCCTCCAGGGGTGATCTGCATAGGGAAACAGCTTTTCTCCAAGCGCTTTCAAGTCGTCGACGCTGATCACTTCGATATTTTCCTGGATCGCCTTGCGGCGATCCTCGTTGATTTGTTCAATATCAAGGTTCTCGGGTTCCATGCCGCTAGATTGATTCCAGGCGTCAACGACAACCAGCAAAAATCGTTTTGCCGCTTGGAAGCATAGCCTCGGGGCAATCGGTATCTGGACGCTGCTCGCCTCTCGACAGGGGAAGCGGCGAGACCGCGCCAATCAAACAATAAAGTCGACTTGATTGTTAGCGGTTCGGGGCGCAGAAATGAGCCTTTCATTCGGTTATGGAACGATTTCGCGAGATTATGGAATTTGTTGGCACCGCGGTTGACACCGCTGGGGTGGCGGTCATGGTCATTGGAGCAATCGTGGCAACGGGCCGCTTTCTCTTAAGAAGCAAGGGCGACGCCTTGAACGCATATCGGCTTTGTCGCCAAGATTTGGGACGGGGAATCCTGTTGGGACTCGAGTTCCTTGTAGCGGGGGACATCATTCGCACTGTGGTCGTCCATCCCACCCTCGACAATCTTATCGTCCTGGCCATCATTGTCGTGATTCGCACCTTTCTTAGCATCACCCTCCAGTTAGAGGTTGAGGGTCACTGGCCCTGGCAGCATCCCGACATGCCCAACACGAAAGTTGAGCGAATAGCGGAGGAGGAAGGTCGGGGCGACCTGTAATCAGTTCAGCGAAGCTTGGGCCTCGCGGCGTCCTGCGCCTTGCCGCCGGTGGGGACACCGCCACTACAGCCAACGGCCTTGTCGTCACAAGCTTGATGGCATTTTCTTTGCATTGCGTGGGGAGTTCCTGGATTTACCGTGGACCTAACGCGCCGCCGATTTAAACCACCCGAGCCGCGATGAACTTTCGAAGAGCAGTGGACTCATGAATCCAAACCCGCCAAGCACTTTCCGTCACGTCTTCGTTCCAGGAAGCTCGGGTCGAACTCTGCTCCTGCTGCACGGCACCGGTGGAAACGAACACGATTTGCTCTCACTCGGTCGCAACCTGGATCCGGAAGCCTCTCTTCTTAGTCCGCGGGGAAAAGTTCTTGAGAACGGTCTTCCGCGCTTCTTTCGCCGTCTCGCCGAGGGAATTTTCGACGAGGAAGACTTGATTCGCCGCACGGGTGAACTGGCGGACTTTGTCAGCGAGGCCGCGGTAAGTTACTCAATTGACTCAGAAAATATTCAAGCGGTTGGCTATTCGAACGGTGCAAACATTGCCGCCAGTTTGCTTCTGCTGCGGCCTGGTGTCCTCGCGGGCGCCGCCCTCTTGCGCGCTATGGTTCCGCTGATTCCGGACGTCCTGCCCAAGCTCAACGGGACGCCGGTCCTGCTGCTCTCTGGCCGGCATGATCCGGTCGTCCCAGAGGAAAACGCGCGCCGCTTGGCATCCCTCCTTACCGACGCTGGCGCGACCGTTGCACTGCACTTTGAAAATGCAGGACACCAACTGACGGAGGATACCTTTGAGGCGACGCGCCGGTGGCTGGCCCGTCAGCCGACGTGACTTCACAACCCCTCTGAGCCATTCAACTATCCAGCGAGTCTGCTCATGAGAATGTTTTCTGTATAAAAAGCGAGTTTCGGTTCTAGACTTCACCTCATCATGAAGTTGCTTCCTGCGCGTTCCCTCCCCCTCGTTCTTGGCTGCCTTTGCGCTTTTCTCGTTGCCGGATGCATGACTCCCCCACCAGCGCGACCTCCGGGTATAGTTCAAGTCCGGCTCCAGAGGGACGGATTTCAGCTGCTCCGCAACGGCGAGGTCCTCTGCGTGGTCCGTCCGAAGTTACGCAATGTTGAAAAATGGAAACTGGTGCAAGATGACAGTGCGATTGTCATCAAGTCACGGTCGGATCCCCACGGACCCGCCGCCATCGAGCTTTTTGATGTGGACACAGGTGAGTTAAAGGAGACAGTCATGACCTACGGCATCGCCGCCGGGCGACCGGCATGGGCAAGAGGATTTGAAGATTGGGGAAACTCCGTGGATTGAAGCCAGGAAGTGCCGTCAAACTTTGCGACAGATCATGATGCCGTCGGCAAGCGCCAGAAGAACGCATTCGACGCGCGAATCGGCAGTAAGCTTCTCGTTAAGTCTATCGATAGCGTGCGCTGATTGATCCTTTGGATCGACTACGCGTCCGTGCTGCAGCATGTTGTCAAAAATTATCAGGCCATTGGCTCGCACGTGCGGCAAGAGAAGTTCGTAGTAAAGATCATAGCCGGTCTTGTCCGCATCGATGAAGGCGAAATCGAACTGAATGCTCGCCGCGAGCGCCTGGAGCTCTGTTTGTCCGCCCCGCAGGCGCAACTCAATTTTCTCCTCGATCCCAGCAAGCTTCCAATGTCGGCGGGCAATTGCGGTCCATTCTTCATTGATATCGATACAAAGGAGGCGTCCGTCAGCCGGAAGTCCCCGCGCGATGCAAATGGCGCTGTAGCCGGTGAAGGTGCCGACTTCGACCGCGGAGCGCACTCCGAGCGCGTTTGTCAGGAGCGTCAGGAAAGATCCTTGTTCGCGGCTGATGAGCATCTCACTGATTGAGCCAAGCTTTTCAGTTTCCGCCCGCAGGTTATCGAGCACGGGATCAGCAGCATTGCTTCGATGCGAAGCGATGTAACGACAGAGCTCGTCGTCGAGCGCAACAAACTTCAAAACAGGCGAAGCATTTCGAGGAGATGACTCTGCCTTCGAGGCTTTGACTTTCGTTCTCGAACGCGAGTTTGTCGTCCTTGCTTCTAGGACAGTTCGATTTTTTTTGACCATTTTAAAGTGTGGATCGGCATGACGAAGTTCTCAAGCTTGGCCCTTCGCATATAGTAATCTTATGAAGACGGTCACATTAACATTGCCTGAAATTGCTTTGCTCGCCGGAACCCGCGCGGCGCTTGGGGCGGGACTAGGCCTTCTGTTGGCAGACAAGCTAAATCTTGAACAGCGCCAGGCGGTGGGCTGGACGCTTTTTGCCGTCGGCCTGATCACGACGATCCCATTGGCGGCCGAAGTGCTCGGCAAGCGAAACACGACGGACATCTAGGCCTCCGGCCGGGCAGCAGTCTGCAGAAGTCCCGCGGCTTCAGGCGGGAAGTTCGATCTGTACCTTTACACTCTGCGGAGGCATGTTGGAGGCAAAATCGAAGGCTGCAATCGACTCCTCGAAGCCAAAGCGATCCGTAATGAGCGGCTTCACGTCGATTTTGCCCGCGCCCATCAGCGCCAAAGCACGCGGAAAGACGTGCGCATACCGGAACACATTTTCGATGCGCGCCTCTTTGACTTGCGCGTTCACGATGTTAAGGGCCACCGGTTCGGGCGGCATGCCAACGAAGACCACGCAGCCGCCTGGGCAAAGCGGGTCGAAGACCCCTTGGAGTGCGCGGGCGTTGCCGCTGGCCTCGAACACAATATCAGCCCCCCAGCCTTCACTCGCTTCATTCACAACCTTGACAATGTCGTTCTCACGCACGTTCACCGGCGTTATACCGGGATATTTTCCAGCGAGTTCCAGCTTCTGCGGTTGCACGTCGGTGATGAATACCTTGCTGCAACCGCCCGCCATCGCCGCCAGAGCGGTCACCATTCCGATGGGACCTGCACCAACGACCACCGCAACATCTCCTGCCCGGACTCTCGCCTTGTTGACCCCGTGCATGCCAACTGCAAGCGGCTCGACCATGGCCCCCTCGGCAAAGGAAACATTGTCAGGCAACTTGAAGGTGAATGCGGCGGGGTGCACCACCGTCGGCCTTAGCACTCCATGGACAGGGGGCGTCGCCCAAAAACGCACGGCGGGATCGAGGTTGTAGAGGCCCAGCCGCGTCGCCTTGCTATTTGGGTCCGGGATCCCCGGCTCCATGCAAACACGGTCGCCGGCCTTCAGATTGGTAACGCTTGATCCCGTCTCAACAACCACACCCGCCGCCTCATGACCCAGGATCATCGGCTCGCGCACCACAAACGGGCCGATGGCGCCGTGCTGGTAGTAGTGGATGTCGCTCCCGCAGACGCCGACGGCACGAAGTGCAATGCGAACATCATGCGGCCCAAGTGGTTCATCCAGGGAAAAGTCGCGAAGTGACAATTTGTGTTTTTCTTCAAGAACAAGCGCTTTCATAACAAAGAAGGGATTTGTTTAGGCTACTGCGAACCTAGAAGGTGTAAAGTCCCGAGAGCGTGCAACGAGCACGCGGCCAATGCTTAATTCAGGTTTTTCGGCGTTGACTTCGCGATAGCGCCTGAGACCCTCAACCCAGCAATCGAGAACGCCCCCCGATCTCGGAAAGTCAAACCTCTCCGCTCCGCTTCGGATGGCGCCACGCGAGTGCGTCGCGAAGGCCGGAAAGCTGGCCATCGACCAATCAAAAAAATTTCACGATCAGATGAACGAAACCAAAAAAAAACTCACCGGTAAGGTCGCATTGATCACAGGAGCAAGCGCCGGTATTGGACAAGCTTGCGCCCGCCTGCTCGCGGCTGAAGGGGCAAATCTCGTGCTCACCGCACGCCGGCGCGAGCGGTTGGACTCTCTCGCCGCGCAATCAGCGGAGCGCGGCGTGGACACCGCCATCGTTACCGGAGACGCGCGCGACGAAGAAACCGCACGGCAATCGTGCGCGGCGGCAAAGGACAAATTCGGGCGGCTGGACATCCTCATCAACAACACCGGTATTGGCAACTATAAGAATCTCGTTGATACGAGCGCCGAGGAATATGACGAGATGATGGACACCAATGTCCGCTCAACGTTTCTTTTCACGCGCCATGCAGTGCCACTAATGCTTGCGCAAGGGTCCGGGACGATCCTGATGATTTCCTCGATGGCCGGCATCTACGGCTTCGGCGGAGAGGCCGTTTATTGCATGACGAAGTTTGCGCAGGTCGGATTTGCACAGGCCTTGGACAAAGAACTTCGCCCAAGTGGAATAAAGGTGGGCGCGATCTGCCCCGGAGGAGTCAAAACCGAATTCGCCTTGGGCAAAGGCCGAACCGAGCAAAGTGTTGCCCAATCCGACATGCTCGATCCTGAGGATGTTGCCTCGGCAGTCCTTTTAGCCTGTACCCAATCGCCGAAGTCACGCATCATCCAGATTCAGATGCGAACAATGGCCGAAGCCTTAGCTTAGCGCATTTCGGAACCGTCGTTGACTAACAATTGCCGGAGAGAGCTTCGACCGTAGGTTGTAGCGGACCGCCTCGGCGACTCCCCATGGTGTATGCGTCGACCGGCAGGTTGTAGCGGCGGTGTCCCCACCGCCGGAGGAAACCCTCGACCGTGAGGGCAGGCGCCGCATGGGATATGCGTCGACCGGCAGGTTGATAGCGGCGGTGTCCCAACCGCCGGAGGAACCCTCGACCGTGGGACACGGTCGCTCCAACATTGGGGTTGCCATAGGTTCATCGTGCGTCACTGCGTATTTTGTTCGGTCACGCAAAGACGCACGTCGTCATGCACGAGTTCTCTATAACACCGCACGCAAGTAGACGGAGCTCATGCAGGATACCAACTTCGATACCGGCGCCACCGTAAGCTGTCATCGCGCTCCTCTGAATGACAAACTTCGACTGTCAGACAGCCACGTTGCGATCAACGCTGGACATCCAGGTTAACACGGTTTACGAGCCGAAACGATGAAGTCGATCATGGCTATACTTTATTTGACCGCTGTCGGTGCGTACGCCCAGCAGGACATCGACCTAACCGGGTACAGGTTAGTGTTTTCGGACGAATTTAACGTGCTAAGCGTCGGTTCAGCCAATCGAAAGGGAGCGGCGAAATGGGGCGACTGGCCGCCGTATGGTCCCGCAGGAGCGTTCAGCCTTTCGCACTGGGCGAGATCGCGACTACGGGTCGATAATGGCATCCTGTTCAGCGATGCCGTCTGGAACTCTCAGCGGAATGACGCTTCGGGCAACAACTGGGAGAGCGGGCTGATTGCGAGCATGGATAAAACGAGATCGGGTTTTGCACAGCGGTTTGGCTACTGGAGCGCCCGTATGAAGATGCCGAACGCCGGACAGGGCGCGTGGTGTGCGTTCTGGTTGGCCTCCGCCAGCGGCATCCCAAGCGCCGGCACTAAGGGCTACGAGATTGATATCGCCGAGCTGTATGGCGGCCAATTTAAGGAAGGGCCCGGCGGCGACCGATACAATTGGGTTGTGCATCCCTGGAACGCGGATGGCAGTCAAGCACCACCTCCCTATGAGGGCGGCGAATGGGTCGATATCCCTGGCGGCGACGCGATCAACGAATGGCACATTTACGGATGCAAGGTCGCACCGGACTTCATCAGGTTCTACATCGACGGTCAGGAAGTCGGACGGAAACCCACCAACCTCGACTATCTCAACGATCCTCTTTACATCATCATCAACTACGCCCTACGGGATCAACTAACCGGCGAGCCATTCGCCAGCAAAGGGCGGTCGTCGTTGCAAGTCGATTGGGTGCGCGCCTACAGCTTGCCTCCCAATGTCCCGATTCCGCCACCTAAGTGAATATCTCTAGAGAATCCGGCTTTGAAGAAGATGATCTGGTCAGCAGAATGCCGTTGCCCCGATCACGAAAGAATAACGGCGGCGAAGATGTCGGAATTTCCATCCCAACGTCCGAAGATGGGTGCGGGTCGAGGTACTATACGGAGTAGCCTACACGTTTGACGTGCCGTCCGAAGAACATGGGCGCGAATTCTCCGGCTTACGCCGTGACGTTGGGAGTCCTGACCTTCGGGGTGTGCATTCGAACCAAAGCTCGAACCTTACCGGAGCTGCCACTTCGAAGTTGGATGCTGGTCGGGCCGACCAAACTAATGCTCCTGTCGCGGCCTGCAGCTGTAGCGACGATGCGAGCCCGCAGGCGCTACGCATCAGCGTTGCGGGCGGGTCCCCATCGTCGAGGGTGCCCGGCGGCGGGGACGCCGCCTTACAAGAGGTCGCTTGCGCCAAGGCTCTCGTGGTGCGCATTGCGTTCGCGCGAGGCCTCGCCAACCACCTTCTCCCAAAACACAGCCACGTTCGCTGGTTTGCCTTAGCCGCACCTCGTAGTTCCGAAATATACTAAGCAAACCAATTTCATACCACCCGGCTATGTCGCTTATAATCGGACGCCCTCAGCAGTGACCAGGTGCCATGCCGAACCCATGGCGATGAAGACTTAAGCTCCATCGATAATCGCGGCCACGCCTTTTGGCCCATTCATCACGCTCCGGTCCTATTGCTGATAAATATAAGAAGCTTTGTCACATTAGATCCGCTTAGCGAGACACGGCGCGACTATAATCTAATCTGCGACCCGGTGAGACTCGCACAGAGTAAGCACTTCAGTTTGCAAAGCAAGGTGACCACTCGTTCGGGTTCAGAGCGGAATCGCGGGCATCGCGCCGGCCGGCATCTGAAATTGCTGATCCTAACGTTGGGGGTTTGTGCTACGGACGCAGCTCAGGGCGAGCGCAGCAGGACATCGACCTAACCGGCTATAGGTTAGTTTTCGAGGACAACTTCAACACGCTTTCGGTGGCAAACACCGACGATAATGGCGATCACACTTGGTTCTACTGGCCTCCGTATGGACAGGCGGGCGCCTTCTCGGCGAGCCATTGGGTGATGGGGACAATGCAATGCCAGAATGGCGTTCCCATCAATAGGGCCCAATGGAATCCAAATCGCCAGGACCAGTTCGATAATAACTGGCAGAGCGGTTGCCTCAGCTCGATGGATAAGAGGCGCAACGGCTTTGCACAGCGGTTTGGCTACTGGAGCGCTAAGATGAAGATGCCGAATGCGGGGCAAGGCGCGTGGTGTGCATTCTGGCTCGCCTCTGCGAGTGGGATTCCAAACGGTGGGACCAAGGGATACGAGATCGATATTGTGGAAGCCTACGGCGGGCAGTTCAAGGAAGCCACAAGAGGCGACAAATATAACTGGGTCGTTCATCCCTGGAATGCTGACGGTAGCCAAGCGCCACAACCTTACGAGGGCGGCGAGTGGGACGAGGTTCCGGGGGGCGATGCGATCAACGACTGGCACATCTACGGATGTAAGGTCGCACCGGATTTTATCACCTTCTACGTCGATGGGCAGGAAGTCGGACGAAAACCGACGAACCTTGAGTATCTCAAAGAGCCCCTTTACATCATTATCAACTATGCCTTACAGCGGCCGCTAAGCGGAGAACCGTTTGTTAGCAAAGGTACCTCGGCTCTGCAAGTTGACTGGGTGAGAGCCTACTCGCTACCGAACGACTCTGCGCCAACTCCCCCGGCGCCCCCAACGAAACGAAGAGTTCAATGACATCACTATTCCTCGCCGTGATTCTTGCCTGGGACCCGTCCCCTACGCCCGGTGCGAAGTATCGGCTCTATTACGGTCCAACCTCCGGTCAGCAGACGATTTTTGAGGACGCCGGTACGTCGACTACTTGGGAGGTGAAAAACCTTCCGCCGGGGGTTCCGATCTATTTCGTTGCCAGGGCATATATTGGGGTAAGCGAGAGCGGATCTTCGAATGAAGTGGTCTATACGCAGCCAGTGCCGACACCAACGCGGCGACCGACTCCTACTCCGACCCCTACACCGTCCTGGCAGCAGTCTCTGATCACCGACCTGCGTGTAGCCTCTGGGACGAATAGCGGCGTGACGATCACATGGACCAAGCCTTCTGAGGCGGTCAATCACATCGTCTATTGGGACGACGACCCAGTTCTCGATCACTCGCGATACGACGGAACCCCTCCTACGGGGATCAACAATCTGGTTGCCGGGACAACTTACTATTTTGAAGTGCGAGCGTTGAACGGACGCAGGAGTTCTCAATCAGCCGTCGATTCGTGTGACGTATACCCCGGGAGCGGTCGCCCCGACACCGACTCCTACTCCGTCCTGGCAGCAGTCTCTGATCACCGACCTGCGTGTAGCCTCTGGGACGAATAGCGGCGTGACGCTCACATGGACCAAGCCTTCTGAGGCGGTCAATCACATCGTCTATTGGGACGACGACCCAGTTCTCGATAACTCGCGATACGACGGAACTCCTCCTACGGGGATCAACAATCTGGTTGCCGGGACAACTTACTATTTTGAAGTGCGAGCGTTGAACGACGGCAGGAGTTCTCAATCAGCCGTCAATTCGTGTGACGTATACTCCGTGAGCGGTCGCACCGACGCCCACCCCTCCACCGCCGACACCGACGCCGACGCCCGTATCCGACACCGACTTCAACAGTTACTCCAACCCCTACTCCCTCTCCTACACCGCAACCCGTTAGACGCAGACTGACGGTGAATTCAGGAAACGCGGACGGGCGTTACTATCAGGGGCAGATGTCGTGGTAACAGCCAATGACCCACCACGACGTTATGTGTTTGATCGGTGGCATGGGGACTGGGAGTTTCTCAGCAATCCTCTCTACATCATCATCAACTATGCCCTGCGGGATCCATTAACCGGCGAGCCATTCGCCAGTAAAGGGCGGTCGTCGTTGCAAGTCGATTGGGTGCGTGCCTATAGGGCAGTAGGCTAAGGCTACAGGGTTGTCATCTGGCTAGAACCAACATTGGCCGCCGCCACTATTTCTCAGGCTTAAAGTTTAGGGTGCCTAGGATTCTAAGCACGTGGGACAACCGAGCTCGGCGAAGCTATAAACATCGCAGGGGGATGGAGGAAGATGGCGATTCGTTTCCGCTGCCTGCCTGACGGAAGTAAGCGGCATCATTGAGACGGTGGATAACGGATTTTCTCCATGCCTTAGGTTTACTGCCGCTCCTGAGCAACGTTTACTGTGCGAAAGAGTCTTCGATGCGGCCCGTCATTGTCTTGGTCGCTGGCGGCGCGTATGCCACCGACAGTCCTGCCTGACCAGCCGCCCTTATTGCCTGCACAACACAAACCCGGCTGCGAAATCGATTCTTCCAATCGAGAACCTCAAGCTCGCACACGGACGGCTGCTAGCATTCGAAACTTCGAGCAACTCTTTCAAGGACGGCCGTGTTAGTCATTCCCACGTTCGAGTAGACGAAGGTGTCAGGTGCTCTCGACATTCCCAACACGATCGAGCTCTCAGAAGCCCTCACCATCCTGGCATCGCGACCAGCTCTGCACGACGGCAGCACGGTCCTTCACAATTTAGATCGCAAACGATCCGCTCGTCCGTTGAAACACTAGCGTGGACGGCTTGCTTCGACCGCCACGGCACACCACAGCAACGTCTCAACAAAAGTGCCCCACGCACGAGTTTGGACACACTCCTCACCCCGATCACCGTGAGGCTGCGCCGGAGCGTGGGTTCACTCAACATGAGATGCTAAGCGTCCACAGCAGGCCCCTCCTTGGCCCTGATCACTGCCACATAGCGTCTTCCCCAGACCCGGAATAGAGTTGCGCCTGCTATGGCACGCAGCGAGCCCACTGGCGACGCGCCCGGTTTCTTGCTTTAGCAGATGCCCGACGACCAGCTAAAGGTGCCCAGGCACGCCTAGGGTTTCGCCAGCGGCCCTAAATGAATACGTGCCTCACGAGAACCCCATCACCTCACGCCGCGGCGACCGCCATGGTCTGCTTAAACCGGATTGCTTAGAAATAGCTGCGAAAGATACTGACCAAACACATTTCATACGGAACCGGCAAGCAGTCAGTCATCAGGCCGTCTTTACCAGGTGGCTACCGGTGCTATGCGGGAACCCGCATCTCGGTATCAAAACTTTATACTTAGCGAGGATATTGGCGCTGCTTTTGGCCCATTCATAACCCGTCGGTCCTATTCATGATAAATATATAACGGTTTATCACATTACGTGTGCCTATGGAAACGCGCGCGACTACAATTCAATCTGCGGCCCCCGTGAACTCCCAGATTGGCACATCATTTTTACAAAGCAAAGTGACCACTCGTTGGAACTCGGAGTGGGAACCGCGCATTTGCATCCGGCCGAGTCTAGAATGCTTGCTCTTATTGTTGGCCGTTGTGCTAGCGTTCAGCTCAGCGCGAGCGCAAGAAGACATCGACCTGGAGGGCTATACGTTAGTGTTCGAAGACAACTTCGACACACTGTCGGTAGCGGAGACCGACGATAAGGGCGACGCCACTTGGTACTTCGGCCTCCGTATGGGCCGGCGGGCGCCTTCTCCGCGAGCGATTGGGTGACGTCGACAATGGAATGCCGGAATGGCGTTCTCATCAATAGGGCCGTCTGGAATCGCGACCGCGACGAGCCGAACAATGGTAACTGGGAGAGCGGTTGCCTCAGCTCGATGGATAAGGAGCGCAACGGCTTTGCACAGCGGTTTGGTTACTGGAGCGCGAGGATGAAGATGCCGGACGCGGGGCAAGGAGCATGGTGTGCGTTCTGGCTCGCCTCCGCGACTGGGATTCCAAACGGCGGGAGCAAGGGATACGAGATCGATATTGTGGAAGCCTACGGCGGGCAGTTCAAGGAAGGCCCAAGAGGCGACGAGTATAACTGGGTCATTCATCCCTGGAATGCTGACGGTAGCCAGGCCGCCACCACCCTATCAATACGGCTCATGGGAGGAGGTGCCGGGGGGGGGACGCGATCAACCAATGGCACATCTACGGCTGCAAGGTAACGCCCGATTTTATCATCTTCTACATCGACGGTGAGGAAGTCGGACGCAGACCGACGAGTCTGGAGTATCTCGTAGCGCCGCTTTACATCATTATCAACTACGCCCTACAGGAGCCGCTAACCGGAGAGCCCTTCCCTAGGAAAGGCACTTCCGCTCTGCAAGTTGATTGGGTGAGAGCCTACTCGCCGCTTCCCTCGTCTACGCCGCAGGTTCGTCGAAGACTGACGGTCAATTCTG
>CAWGQS010000011.1:0-70266 GCA_963824895.1 uncultured Verrucomicrobiae bacterium
CGGACAGTTCTTGCAACGACCGAGGCATTGATCTGTAGCGGCCGTGTCCCCACGGCCGACGACAAAAGATAACTAATCGCATCCCGGACGGCGATGGGGACATCGCCGCTACAGTTTTATCCTTTGATAGCCCCTTCGGTCATTCCCTTGACAAAGAGCCGCATCGAAAAAGTGAAGAGAATGATCACTGGAATGCTGGCAATGGCGTAGCCGGCCATGAGCGGGCCGAAAAACTTGATGTATTCTCCCGCAAGGCGCTGAAGCTGCACCATCACTGGCAGGGAGTCCGCATCTCGAATGACGATCAACGGAAGGACAAATTCATTCCATTCAGAGATGAAATGCATGACCCCCACTGTTCCAAGGATTGGTCCGCAAAGAGGAAGCACGACGGTCCGCATTTGCTGAAAATGGTTGGCCCCATCGATCTCAGCGGCTTCGAAGAGATCTTGCGGAATATCGGCAACAAAATTTCGCAGAACGAAGATAGCAAAAATCTGTCCTGCGGAGGTTCCGACGATAATCAGCGCAGCCAACGTGTTAAGCAGGTTGAGATCGGCGAGCAGGCGAAAGAGCGGGACGAGATTGGCGACCGAAGGCATCATCAGCAAGACCAGCAAGGCATTCCAGAAGAAGCCGGAGAGAGGCATGCGCAATCTGGCAAAGAAGTAGGCGCCGGAAAGCGCAAAGACGAGGGTTAGCGCCGTGCCTAGCGTCGAAATGAAGATACTGTTGGCCACACTCGGCGAGATGATGTTCCAGGCATCGACCCAATTGTGCCAATGAAAGGGCTCGGTCAGCCGCCCAGGTGCCTCATAGAACTGTTGATTCGTCTTCAGACTGACGACGAGAATGAGATAAACAGGAAGAAATGCACACGCCAGCACCGCCCAGATCGCCGCGTGTTTAAAACCCCGCAAGAACCATCCGCTCAACCGCTCGACGGCGATGGAAGTTGCGGCTCGTGGAGGTGCCTGCGGGATCCGCTCCGACCGAACTCCGGAGAAGACAGTGCCAAGGAACTGGCGAAGCGTGTTGTAGGGAAACGCGGCGACCACCAGGAAGGCGCCAATCGCGCGCCAGCCCGGCTGAATAAGGAGCCAGATTCCCGCAACAATTACGGCATACGGTAGCAATTTTCTTACCCGAAGTACCCTGGGATTTTCTTCGAGAACAAGAGAGCTGAGTTTTTGCAACGCCATGATCACCAAAGTGAGGATGATGCCGACGGCACAGGCGGCGCCCATTTCCTGATTGATGAACGCCTTCCGAAGCATGAAGAGAGCCGGCACGGTCGCCTTGCCGCCGGGACCTCCATCCATTCCTCCGGTAAGGGCAATGATCATTCCGGCATCCTTGATGGTCCCAATGATCACGAACACGAGCATCAAGTAGATCGAGGCCATGATCAGCGGCACTTCGATACGAGTAAACTTCGTCCACCAGGTCGCCCCATCGATGTTCGCGGCTTCGTAAATCTCTTTCGGGATGTTCTGCAATTTTGCAAGGTGCGTCAGAACGGCGAACGAGCCGACCCAGGGAAATCCCCAAACGACACACGCGACCAGAATCAAGCGCGGATCGCCGAGCCACGCCGGGCGCGTGCCCTCGACGAAGATCCCGCCCCAGCCAAAGAAGGCGTCCAGCTTGCTAAGAAGTGCAAACAGCCCCGACGTTTCCAGAAACTGGTTCAGGTATCCCTGGGTGGCTTCGAAGAAGAATGACCTCCAGATCAAGGCAACGACGAGCGCGGGGATGACCATTGGAACGACAAACAAGAGTCGATAGACGTATTGCATGCGTTCACTGCTGCATCGGTGAATCCATACCGCCACAGCGATTGCGGGAATCATTTTCACGACGTTCCAAAGTCCCAGCAGCAAAGCGACACGGAACGACTGCCAAAAGTCGGGAGATTTTAACAGGTCGATATAATTTTGAAGACCGACGAACTCGGAAACATCGGCACCATTCCAGCGATAGAAGCTGTGAAAAATTCCGCTCGCGGCGGGATAATATTGGAACAGAACGATAAGAATCAACGCCGGGACAATAAAGAGGTAAATCTCCCAATGATGCTTAACGTGCTTCCAACGAATCTTCTTTGCCTGCATCAGCCTAATTGCTCCCCGCTGCGTGGACGCTTTTTGTCTCGACGGACTTGCGGATGTTCTCCAAGGCCTGGTCGGTATACCTATAAAACGTCTGTCTCTTCAGAGCGTCGGGATCGCTGAAGACCAGTCCCTGAATGATAAGCGTCTTGTCGCCCTCCATTTGGCGTGTGACCACGATGTTGCGGTACTTTATCCAGTCCACCTGGCTTTGAATTCCTGTCTCCGTCTTTGCCTTTTCGCGGAGGCCGACCGCTAATTGTTCGTCTTGCAGTTGCGCGCGACGGCGATTGCGAATGTATTCACGAAAATCTTCGCGACCGATGGTCTCCCAAAAGCGCGTGAACTGCTCCGCCATATCCTCGTAAGTGAGCTGTTGGATTTGGAATAAAGAATAGAGCTGGCTCCATTTGATGAAGCTCTCCGCGCCGGTCGTGGCGTCAAAAGCCGGAAGAACTCCGTCGAGGTTGGGCTCGAAAACCTTGAGAAAGGGATCGACTTCCGCGCCGACGACGATCGGGATCCATTTCAACCTCTTGTTAAACTTCTCGTTCTGGTTCCGGCTGGTTAAAAAGAGTAGAAAATCAACCGCGACGTCTGGATAGCGGGAGGTGCGAGTGACGGCCATCGGCATGTTTCCGTCTGGAAGCTCATAGCGCGGTCCTTGGATGATCGATCCATAATCTGGATCCGATGGAGCTGGCACCGGAAAGTCAGCCACGCCCAACTCGAACTTTCCCTGCGCCTGTTCTTGAATACCGCCTGCCTCGTAAATTCCACCTGAGGTGAAAACGGCTTTCTCCTGCGCGAAGTTGAAGAGAGCCTCGTCGCGTCCAAGGCCTGACCAGCCGCTCGGAAGTTCCTTGGTAATCTCCTCGACCATTTTAAAACTGGCGCGGTAAGCGGGATTGGAAAAATCTATTTTCCCCGTGATGAAGCCCATGAACATCTCATCCTTGCTGAATCGCCCATCGCGATTGAAATCTATGTCGCGGAGAGCGTCATAGGTCAGCGGCTTGGCCATGCTATCCTCCCAACGGATAAAATGGTAACGCGAGCCGGCGATAGCGACGTATGGCTGACCATTAGGCTGCTTCTGCGCGCGGATCTTTTCACACACTTTAAGAAAGGTGCGAAAGTCCTTCGGCACTTCGTCGAGACCGGTCAATTTCTTCAGGAGCGACTTGTTGTAGAATAGGCGCAGGCTGACCAGTGCGAGAGGGATGGTCATGAATTCCTGGGTCTCGTCGATAAACGAGCGACGCATTCCGTCTTTGAAGGTGAGAAACAGCGGAATCCCCTCCAAGTCTGTCCCGGCGTTGTAGGGATTTGGCTGGGTCACATACGAAGACAGAGGCAGAAGATAGCGAATGAAGAACGCCGTCATCAAAGGAGCGTCAACCATTCCGGCCTGCACGATGTCCGGTGCGGTTCCTCCCATCAACTGCGTGCTCAGCCACTGGCCGTAGGTACTTTCTGGAATAGCTTCCTGAATGATGCGGACATTAGGATGCAGTTTCTGGTATTCGGCGGCGGCCTCAGCCAATCCCTCGCGGGCTCCGGCTTCCAGCTGCCAATGAGCAATTCGAACGCTGATTAGGTCGGATGCGTCCGTCTCGCGCCGTCGCGTGCCGATGGAAATCACAGACCAAAGGA
Source organism: uncultured Verrucomicrobiae bacterium (assembly GCA_963824895.1). Lineage (GTDB taxonomy): Bacteria > Verrucomicrobiota > Verrucomicrobiia > Chthoniobacterales > Terrimicrobiaceae > DASTFP01. The sequence continues at coordinate 3,768 of CAWGQS010000011.1, forward strand.
AAACCAGCCCAATGACAATCCACGGCGCCTTTGCTTTAAGAGAGCCAAGGAGGTCTTTCACTGGAGAGCTCCTCCCTGGTATTGCGGCGGGATGGAGCGACCATCGCGCAGCGCAGCTTCCACCGCATCCATCCGCGCGAGTGCCTTGCGCGATGCAAAGACGCGGCTCTCCCGTGGAAATTCATTGATTAGGCGCTGGTAGTATTCACGCGCGACGGCAAAGTTGCCCGCCTCAAACTCTGCGGCGTAGGCAATATTCCAATAGGCGGTGGAAAGCTCGAAAAATGGCGTCTTTGGATCCACTTCCCTCGTCTCGACAGCCTTGATCATGTACTCGAGGCGCTTCTCCTCCTGGTTCATTCGGTGACAGGCCTCTGCCATCAAGATGTAGAGCGGAGAGCGAAAGGGTGTCTTCGAATGGCGGTCGAGAAACGCCACGATCTCACCGAGTCGGTTGCGCGCCTCGTCCGCGTTCGCCGTGGGGAGAGTAAGGCGGATTTGATAGACAAACGCTTCTTCGCCCGCGAGCGCTTCCGGATATTTCTTGTAAACTTCTCCGTATTCTTCGGCGAGTTTCGCGTAATCACGCTCCTGATCGGCCGGCGCAAGATGCTTCGCTCGGACGATATCCAGAGCACACCAAGCGGCCAAGGGATTTGTCGGCGCTTGCGAAATGATTTCCCGATAAAAGGAGATGGCTTTCGCAGTATCACGTCCATCGCGTCGGTGATTCCAACACGAGGCCTGGCCATAGAGGCTCTGGAGATAAGCCTCAGAGCCGCGCGGTTGAGAGGCCGCCACGGATTCGAAGATGCGCAAGGCTTCGCTGAATTCGCTCAGTCGATACCGATTCCAACCGTCCCGAATTTGCTCCTCCGGTTTTGCCGTTTCCTCGTTGCCGCAGGCATGAAAGACAAAGACCAGCAGCGCGCAGACGAGCCTGAGGCTTCGTTGACCCGGAAGCAATCGCATCTCAAATGACGGAAATCCTGTCATTGAAGAATCAAGAGCCTGGCTCGATGCGTGTGTCGTCCTCACACGACGCTCAATTCACTTTTTCGCCGAAAAGCAACTGCACACAGCGCCTCGGCTTGTAGAGGCCCTTGTGCCAAGGGCCTGTCGACAGGCGGTTGGCACAACCGCCTCTACAACCCGCGCGCAAAAGGTTCGTCTTGCGGCAATCCTTCGCAAAGCTGCGATGACGCAAACTCATGAGAACCGCCGAATCTAGGTCCACCCATTCCTGGGTCAACGGAAAACAAACTAACTGGTCGAATTCCGCTCAACGATTTTCTTCAGAAAACGCGTTCTTCGGAAGGAGGTGCCAGCTCGACGGGCGGCGGAAGTGGCACCCTCAAGATCGGCCCCTTCGCGCCCGTTAACAGGAAGGTAACGGTTTGTCTGGCTGGCTCTCGGCCTTCAGCGAGAGGCGGGGCGGGCGGCGCCGCAAACTGAATCGTGAGCATTTCGGATTGCCCGGGAATCAGACCATTAGCGAGTTCCCCTGGGAAATACGCTCGGCCCGGGGGTGCCACCGGCGGCAGGACGGGATATTTCTTCAACGTCTGATCATCGGTCATCACCGAGGAAGCAAGGGAAAATGGCTTTGCGTTATACCTCCCCGTTGCGATTTCATCCTTGGTCGCAGAGGCGGGAATCTCCGGCTTCGTGCCGAGGAGGATTCCCCCGCGCGGAGCTTTTGCTGTGGCGCTGACGCGCACCCAGACAAGCAAGCGGTCGTCCTGAATACGCTGCACGTCGTAAATCGAAAAATTCACGCCCGGCCATTTCGTTTCGACGGCAGGAATTCTTGCGCTTCCAGCCCTCGGCTCCTGGGCAAGAAGTCCGTCACAGAAAGCAATAGTGGTGGCCGCGACAACGGATATAAGGAATTTCATATATAGCTGCAGAAAAGGACGGGTGAATATCCGAATGACTACGTCACTCGGCGGTTGGTTTTGATCTCCATTCGGAACGCCCCTTGTCGCCTCATCGAATTTCTTCTGAAGCCAGGACGCGATAGAGATAGCGTGGCTGGGACGGGTGGGTGCTGGAATCTACGGGATCATCATACGTTCCAATCACTACATCCGGACCAGCACTGGCTGCGTTTCCATAGACGTTGTCCGCTCCGGGATCAAGATAGCGCTCGACGATAAAGTGGAGCCGCACCTCCGCGAGGATATTGTCTCCGTTTTCGAACTCGTCATATCCGGTATTGACAGGCTTTTTTTGGATCGCCTGACCGACCGTCCAGACGGAGAAAACGTTGCCTTGGGTGGTGAGAGCTCCGACAACCTGGCGGACCAGATCGTTGCGGGTGGGATTGTTCGTTGCGCGAAGACTCGCAATCGCCGGAACATTACAAATCTCCGCAGGCATTCTCAGCGGCCCATTGGTTCGGAGATAACTCTCGATGGCGGCGGCGATATTTGTCGCCGACACACTCGTTCCGTTGGTGAAACCGACGCTGGTGCCGCTTCCGGTAACGTTCTGGTTTATCATGACTCCATTGAGCACGGCTTCCACTGGGAGCCTGCGGAAAATGTTGGTCTCGGCCACGTTCACGTTCGTCGTATAGATGACCACGCCGTTCGGGTTGATCTTCCCCGCCGTGGCCCCGCCGTATGTGCCATAATAGAGAAGCCTTGTCTCCACGGCATTCGTGGTTGGGGTAGCCACTGCGGGATTGTAAGTACTCCCGTAGGGCGCCAAGGTGGAGGGAATGTAAAACAGGTCCAACAGCGCCCAGTCGGGGTACGACTGGCTCGCGCTGTTTGTGGTTTGCTGGCCAACGAGGGCATTCCCAGGATTCCGCAGTTCGTACGAGGGTGCGAAACTAAGGAGCCGGAAGGGCGTGCCACGCTGCTGACTATAGTCGACCGATTCGTCGTCGGGGATGATGCCCGTGCGAACATATTGCAGGTAGCCGATGTTGGGCATGCGCGCACTGCGCGGAATCAGGGTTTGCTCGGCGACCTGAGCGATCGATCTCGAGAGTCCGGCATCCGCCTGGGGCATCCAGTAGGAATCCGGATCAACAAGGCTGCTCCGGAGGGCTGTATCCGGGTAATCCCAAGGTGTTGCGACATCCGGCGATGGCTGAATCGTGGTGCTAACCACAGCCTCCCAATCGCCTGGAAACTTGTTGACCAGCGGATCCTGGACCCTGGCGGTGAACTCTGCTGCTCCGGGGAGCCCCGGAATACTGACAGTTACGGGGATCACGGATGCCAGCACGCGATCTCTCAGGTTCTTGCTCGCGTCTCCAGGGAAGGCCTCAATAGTATTGCCGTTGGGCATGAGCAGGGTGCTCGAAGCCCAATGCGTGTTCATGGTGGCATCCGACTCGGGGTCCGCCGGACCCTCATGGCCCTGAAACGGTTCTTGGGTCGTGATGCCGTCCTTGATGTAGGCCCCGCGCGCAGCTTCGAGGGGAACAGGATCGGGATCGGTAAGGTGCCCATCCTTCATCTGAGTTTTCACGGCAATACCCCCCCCGATCTCCAGGTTCGCCGCGTTCGTCTGCATGGGAATTCGATATGAAAGTCCGAGCATGGAGCGAATCGAGCGCATCTCTCCCGGCTGCCATTCTTCCGCTGGTGCATCGTCGGGCTCGATATAGGTCATAAAGAAAGGGCTCGCGTAGTCGCGGTAGGTGCCAGAATCTAGACCGTTCGGTCCGGCAGTTCCTTTATATTGCCAGGGACCCGGTGAGGCAGGGTTGATCCGGCTGTATGGATCGTGATGCGCTGCCGCCAGGACCTGATCTTTGTCCAATATGGTATTTGTTCCGACATCCCCGGGATTGCCGGCCATGTCGATGCCTTGATTGTTCGTTAACAACTGATTCGCCCAATAAGAATAGCTGGGAATGGCCGGATCCCGAGGCAATGGCGCCGCAAAATTGTTCGTGCCGCCATCCCACCGGGGAAAGTCAATGACGTTCAAGGTCGATTTGGCTGCGCGGTGTCCGACAAAATAACGAGAGGCTTGGAAGTCGATCCTTTTTGGTCCGCCGAAGTAGCCGGCCGGCAACCACCACTCGAGCCACAAGTCAAACATCGCTTTCGGCGGCTGGTAGTTGGTCGGATTGGCTGCGTCCCAAGTGCCTATTGAGGGCTGCCCTTGCACCCTCATGTGCAACTGGGTCACCTTGGGGGACCGCCCGATCCCGATAACCCAGCGGCCGCTCAACCATCCTGGGAACAAATATGGCACCACCATGTACCGGTGACCCATCTTCTCGCCACGCTCTTCGTCGTTCCCCGAAATGTAAGGATAATCGGACGAAATCCCCTTCGAGCCGATGCTGAGTATTTGGGCCACGATGCTATCGAGTTGCCGCAGCGAGTACTTTCCGGCGAAGCCCAGGCTGGATGATCCCGGGAAAAGCGGCCAACTCACCGGCTGCCCACCGGCGTTGGTGCCCGCGAGATATTTAGTCAGAAGAAAGCCCTGGTTATATGAATAGTTCGGCGCGCTGCTCGGGCCGTACCTTCAAAGCATCTCGCATGTCCCTTTCCTTCTCCTTGCCGTTCGAAAAGACCCCCAATTCGCCGCGCAGCGACAGCGGCCAGGGATTCGTGCGCGCCTGATTGTCGATGTCGTATCGGCTCAAGAATGTGAACGCTGGCAATTGCGAAGGCGTGGGATAGATCTCCCGCGGCGGCAGCAATGTCAGGCTGTTCAACACCATGTCGCCGGAATTAAAGCCGTGACTTCCCAAGAGCGGCGCGACGGCAACTCGCGGCTGTCCGAAGACATTGAGCTCCGGGCTACGGCTATAGGCCGTTAGGGCAAACATCATGTTCGTAAGAGCGTTGGTTGACACTCCCGACACACGAAGAACCTCCTCGGGGGAATTGAAGCCGTTGGTTCGAGCCATCAGAACCACTTCTTTCGCCAGGACCCTTGCGTTTGTCCCGCCTAGGATCCACTCGAGACTCACCTCGCTGGGAGTTCCAATCCCGAGCGAATTGGTGGTGTACTTCTCGGTCCCATCGGCCGTGTTGACGTTGACCTTGGCGCCTTCGTCGTCGACCCAAAAGGCGTAGCGGCCGACAATTGCATTATTGGTACTCGCGGGTTGAGTGGGATCGCGCAGCAAGTTCGCCCATTTGACCGGCACTACAGGCGGGGTCGCCCCTCCGATGATTGGATACGATCCGTCGATGAGCTGGCGGTTCAGATTCACGAGGTTGGTCCCTGCAGATTCCGAGAAGAGCCCGATATTGGTCAGCGGGCTCGCGCTCGAATACGACCAGCGTGTGATGCGGCCGGGCGAAAGCGACCAGTAGAATCGGAGGGTTGCTTGTGGCAAAATTCTTGTAGGGATCGTCCCACGGCCCGAGAGCCTCGCGAATCTTGGCCATCGCTTGGTGAGCGCCCACCATGGCGATGCCGTAGGCCCTCTCTTGGTCGAGACTCGCCCCCGCCGTCTTTGTCTCCAGCATGACGCTGGCCAGATAGCCGACCGTCACCACGGTGATCAGGACGATGATCACAAGCGTCATCACCAAGGCTGAGCCGAGGCGCTTCGACAACGACTTTCGTGCAGGTTTCATTCTTAATCTAGCGCGGAGCGCATTGGAGGTCGATAACGGTGCTATAGATGCGAGCTCCCTGTCTGATCCCCAGCGGCAGGTTCGTGTAAAAGGTGTTCACGTCGTTGGTCAGGTTCGCCGTTCGCGCTCCCGGCCTCTCGCTTCCCGTTAGGCGCCTGGCGGTGCGAGCGTCCACCGCGACCACGGCTACTTCGACGCTCGCGGGGAGGGCGGAGGCGAACGTATAGGCAACGACTATTGGTTCCATTCGTCAGGACGGTCCGATATCCGGTTGCGGAGTCAAACTCGCCGTTGGCGTAAGCGACATTGCTGGCGTTGTTAGTGATCGGCCTCTTTGCCTGATCCAGTGGCTGCATCCAAATTCCCAGGATATTCTCGGCCAGCTGACCCTCGTAACTCCAGGCCTTATTGGCAGGAGCGTTGCTAGCGATCAACGCATCGTCGACCCAGGTTGGATGGCTTTCGATACTGATAGTTCGTCGAGTCAATCAACAGCCGGCAGAGTTTTGGCACCGAGCCATTGGACTCGGCAACCCACTGCACGAAGTATCCCACGAGCGCCATATCACCGCTGGTGCGGTCGCTCGCTACCGGTGCCTGCCAAAAAGCGGCCTGCGGAAGTCTATAGTTCGCGCCGACATTCGTCGGGTTGATGACAAACTGGAAATTGGTTGATGCGGGATTCATCGGCGCCGCGGCGAAGCGCAAATCCCGCGCCATGCGCGAAAACGCCGCCAAGACCGACGTCCGCCGCTCGTTGTGAGAAATACCCATCTGCCAAAAGGAGGAGAGCGAGCCGGCAATCGACACGAGAATAAGGCCCAGCGCGACAAAGACGGCTGTAGCCACCAGGAGTTCCAACAGCGAGAACGCGCCGATCATGTGAACAAGCCCCTTATTGGTAGTTGAAGAGCGAGATGACGCTAACATTGGTCGAAGCGAAATTTGTCGGGGGCTGCGAGTACGGCCACCGAATCCGCACTTGCAGCAAAGCCATGTAGTTCGTCGGATAATCTGCACTTGGGGGACTAGTTGGCGTCACGTTCGAAACGTCGCAAACGAAATAGGCGTCCGCGAGGTTGGTAGATATGCCAGAATAGTCCCAATACTTGGTGGCCGGAACGTTCGCCAGGGAATTGGAAAACCGCTGGCTTTGATATTCGGAAGTCACTTGTTCGGTAATCCAGGTGAGACGCGCCTTAAGATCCGCATTCTTCGTCTCATTGGCAGCAATCGCCACCAGGCCGAGAATGGCCGTGAGCACAAAGGCCACGAGCCCGACCGCGATCACCACCTCGACCAGCGTGAAAGCAACGGCCCCCGAACGCCTCACCACGGGACGTTCGGCGCCCCGCTGAGTCATAGAATCAGCGGGCGCCCGAATCAGGTAGCATCTCGTCTCTCGGCAAGATCGCTCTGCTTCGGAAGCAACGTGGGGGGTAGTTCCGCTCGACACAACCGATTTCAAAGAGCGTACTGTAGAAGGTCACGCCCCCTTGTAAAGCCCAGAATATATCAGAATGGGACAAGTTGTCTTTTTGGTGCTTATTTGCGGTGAAAGTGCGGGCAACCGCCAATCGGGAGCTTACTAACTATTAGCTTAGGACCGAGTCGCAGTCGTCCCGGCAACTAGATCATTGTCGCTATGATTCCAGGTGCTTACTTGCAGATGCAAAGGATTCTAATGTCTTCAAACTACCTTTAGGATCAATTAGGCAAACGCCCGGAAAGTCCTGAAGCCCTACGGTCCAGACGAATCGAGGCCCATTAGCGCTCCCTGCCTACCGGAGGAAATCGTCCAGCCCGCCTGACAAGACAAAATCTACATCTGCGGCCGAATCGTCAGTCAAAAGCTCGGGACGATTGCGTCTTGAAAACATAAACAATACACGCAAAACTTTTCTTGCATTTCGCCAGAAAATCTCGACGCTGTAGCGACTCCCCTTGCTAGATAGATGCGAATGCCTCCCTACCATCGCTTGACGGCTCAGCGTCGGGCCTATTCCCTTATCGAACTCCTGGCTGTAATGGCAATTCTCTCGGCGCTGGCCGGCTTGACGGTGGGCTCACTTTCACCGGTAAAGGCCAATGCCCTCACCGCGGGCGGCAACCAAATCGCCGACCTTCTGACCTTCGCCAGACAAAACTCTCTTTCGAGGCATGCGTTTACTGCCGTGGTTATCAAGGCGACGGGTGACGCGCGTTACTCGGCGTTCTGCCTCTTTGAACGGACGCGAAATGAAGACGGCACTTTTTCTGAGTGGACAATGACAGCCCCGTGGCGACTGCTTCCCGATGGGATTCGCTTTGATCCGCGCACCTCGCCCGGCCCAGCGGCAAACTTTCTAGATATGAGCAGCCCGCCTTCGGGTCCGTCGGCGCTCTCGGGGACAGTTCAGTTTCGCGGAGGCCCGGTCGCGTTAAGCGGCGCTGTTGCCTACCAGACCTACGCGCCAGACGGAACGCTCACAAAGGGGGCTCCGGTCCGCCTTCGTCTCGTTGAGGGCGCCGAGGATACCGCCGGGCCCGGCATCATCTATACCGGACAGCATAACGGAAGCGATCCGCTGAACTACTACGACATTGTCCTCCTTCGCGAAACTGGCCAGGCCAAAGTCGAGCGCCGCTAGCTTCTTCTCTCTCTGTAGCGGCGATGTCCCCATCGCCGGCCCTCACGTCTTCTCCGTGTCTTGTAGCGGCGATGTCCCCATCGCCGGCCCTCACGTTTCTCTTCTGTAGCGGCGATGTCCCCATCGCCGGCTCCGTCGGTCTCTCTTCTCGTGGCGATGTCCCCATCGCCGGCTCCGGCGCTCGACCAACGAATGCCAGCTGAGAATCTCAGGTACGACGTCAGTCGGCTTTTTTTGACGCAGCACAGACGAAAATAGATACGTTCACGCCAGGATCGAGCACCATAGCATCTTAAGAAGCTCAGTGTGCTCACGGATCCGCTCCTTCCCGCCGCGCGGAGACGGAGACACAAGAAGTCGTCGGCCGTGGGGACACGGCCGCACAGAAATCAGGTAGTTGCGATGCTGACTGGCTGCATGACCGATCTCGTCTTGCCGCCGGGAAAAGCCGCGGGTCGAATGATCAGCTCCGGGGAGACGATGTGACGCTGTCCCTTCTCGAAGAGCTCGCCATCCATCCGCTGCTTCAGCAAGGCCATCAATTCGGTTCCGATAGCGAGATTTTTCTTATCCACGGTGGCGACAGGCCCCTGGGGCTCCCACTGGCGGGTCTCCATATCGTCCCACATGTTATCGTATCCGACCAACAGGACGTCACGATTCGGCTGTTTGCCATGGACCCGCAAAGCAGCGCAAAGATGTCCAACGATTGCATCGCTTGGGGCCATGATGGCATCGACAGCGTTTGGCCCATGCAAGTGTTCAACGAGGTAGCCTGCCATAAGACGAGACTGCAGCTTAAAGTCCTCCTCGGTGTTATCGAAATTGTGATAGCCTGGATCGAAAACTTCGACAGCCGGCAACGGCTCGAGCCCGGCTTCGCGCATCGCTCTCTCGTAGCCGGCATTTCGGTGTGCCAGCCACGGCTGGACCTCGGACGGACCGCTCACGGCGAGCTGCCAAAAGCGCAGGATGCGTTTGCGTCCCTGGCTGATAAGCCACTTGGTCAGGGCATGGGAGCCAGCTTCATGGTCGGAGGTCACGGCGTCGATCTCCGAAGCAAAGTGGGGATTATCGCGAGCGAGTCCCATGTCCCCATAAATGACAAAGGGAATGTTCCCCTCCCTGAGCGCTCTGCCGATATGCTCTCCGGACTTGTCCTGGACGACGCCGCATAAGACAATGGCTCCTCCGGGCCGCTCCATGATCAAGCGCTGAAGCAGGTCTCCGGCGATGCGCTTGGGATGCACGGTCAGCGCATCATACCCCGCCATGCGAACGGCATGAACCGCGCCCGCCAGGATGAAATTGATGTGCCACGTGTTGTGCATCTTCTCGGAAAACTCATGCTGGGCAGGCGGCTCCATGATCAGAGCGATCGCGTCGGACAAAAACGTCTTTTGCGCCCTGATGGTTCCATTGACGATGCGCCGCCGACTTTCACAATGGATCATCCCCTGTCTTTCCAAATCCTCGAGCGCCAGGCGAACGGTCGTTCGCGAGACATTGAGCTTTGCGGCCAACCGCATTTCGGAGGGAAGGCGAGAGCCAGCGGCGAGGCGACCGTCGGTGATCCATTCTTGAATGTGGCGAATGGCTCGCGCGCGAGGACTATTGTTGATTATTCCGAGGGTATCCGTCTTTTCCAAAGCCATAGTGATAAGAGAAAATCAGACGGCAAACAGTCCGGCGCGCAAAGGATAAGGGAGAACGTGCTGATTCTGTACCATAATTTGGGGGGATGACTGTTTCCTATTCACGAAATGGCCGCTTCTGCAGTCGGCATCGAATTCGTCCGATCTGGACAGAAAACTCGCACCCTCTGCAAATAGCGCACATCCAAAGAACCAGGGATATCTTACACAACACACAGAGGCAAACACTTTTTAAGGGCGGCTTATCGCCAATATAGCATAGAACCCGGTTGGATTGGTTGGGAACAGGCACTCCAAGCTGATTTAAAGAATCTCAGGAAATTCCCCTTTCAGTTCGTCAGAAATCTTTTTTTTGTTTGACAGGTATGCAAATTGTTTCGTGATTCATTAGCGTAATATGTCAACTCCCTCCGTCTTGGAAGTCTCGGAAGAAATCTCCGCTCTCAACGACGCTTCGCGCGCCAGCTGGCGGCCGATGCGGTCGGCCCCCCCGGCGGAGAGAATTCAATTCTCCGCTCAGCGGGACTCCATTCCTCTGAAGCATTGTTGGAGTTTTTGTTCTGCGGCTGGACGAGCAAATGAGGGTTTGCGGGAGGGCTGGCGCGAGCATCTGCGGCTGACGGTAAAGCATTGCGGAACCAAAAGGCTGCGCTTTCACGGGCTTTTCCACGACGACATGTTCGCGTGCCGGCGCAATGGGAACGGCGAACTAGTCTTCAACTTCCAATATATCGACGAACTGTTCGATGCGCTGCTGGCGGCGAACGTTCGCCCTTTTGTCGAGTTCGGCTTTTTCCCCAAAGATCTAGCTTCGGCTTCCGAGATTCGGTGCTTCTGGTGGCAAGCCCATGTCACTCCGCCGGACGACCTGCATGAGTGGAGCAGGTTGGTAGAGAATGCCGTTCGGCACTTCATTCAACGCTATGGGCAGGAGGAGGTTCGCAGTTGGTACTTCGAAGTTTGGAACGAGCCAAATCTGTGGTTCTTCTTCAACGCGACGAAGAGCAAGTACTTCGAGCTCTATCGGGCGACGGCGCTGGCGGTGAAAGGGGTTGATCGTGAGCTCAAGGTGGGAGGTCCTGCCACCAGCAACTTTGTTCCGGACGACCGCTTTCATGGGGAGCAACAGGAGGGTCACAAGGCGATCACCCATCAGTTGGAGAATCTCGGAGAGGTGGAATGGCGCGGAGTCTGGATCGAGGAATTTCTTGAATATTGTGCTAAGGAACGGCTGCCCGTTGATTTCGTGTCAACACATCCTTATCCGACGGACATCCCCTTTGGACATGATGTCACCGGCATGCGCACGCGTCCCTCAGATGCGACCTTGATGGATCTAAACTGGCTACGAAGGGCGATCAGCCAAAGCGCATTTCCGTCTGCCGAAATCCATTTGACAGAATGGAGCACTAGTCCCTCCGCCCGCGATTTCACGCATGACTATCCACAGTCGGCCGCATACATCCTCCAGACCAACATCGCCGCGGCCGGTTTGGTCGATTCGCTGGTTTACTGGACATTTACAGACGTTTTCGAAGAGCACGGCGCGGGCGACTCTGCCTTCCATGGAGGGTTTGGACTCATCAACTACCAGGGGATCGTCAAACCTGCTTTCCACGCCTATCGCTTTCTCAATCAGCTTGGGACCGAAGAGATCTTTCGGACCGATGGATTTCTAGCGACGCGGTCGAAACACTCGGGCCATGTGCGAGCTGTAATCTGCCACTATCCGGATCAATACCCCGGCAGTCCGCCGTTTGCGGGGTCGATGGAGGAAGCCGAGAAGACCCTGGCCGTCGGTGAGCCTGCCACCCGAAGTATTTCGATCCACGATCTCCCGCCTAATGCTCCCTATCTCGTCGAGACGGTCGACGCTGCGCACGGATTCGCAGTCCGAGCATGGCAGGCGATGGGTGAGCCCCAGTCGCCGTCTCCTGACCAACTCACCCTCCTTCGGGATCTGGGTTGGGATACTCGGCGCGAAATCGTCAACGTGGACGAAACAGGACTTCTGCGTCTGGAGTTAAAACTTTCGCCGTGGGCCATTGCGCTCATTCGCGAAATCGCGTAAGGACGCTCTTGAAAATTTCCCAAAAGCACAGGGCGGAAGAATGCTGCCGTATACTCGCTAGGGATCGGGGAGGACATAACAAGTTCCTGTGATGACGATGTTCGGACCTCCCGCCGCGCGTTTAGCTTCTTCTTTTGGATGGCGGTTCAGTTTACGTTCTGCGCGTCTCGCGTTTTGCACGCTTCTGACCATCGTCTGCGGTGGGCGCGCCTGGAGCGTGGCGCCTTTGCTTTCGCAATTGCGCGTGGAACAAAAGCTCGAAAGAGAGGATCACCTTTATCGGGCGGGACCAGAATTGAACATCTCGTTCAGACTGGCAGAGCCGTCCGACGTCACGATAACGATCGCGCGGCATCTGGCCGGATACGCCGAATACAAGTGGCCATATCTGGCCAAGCCGTTCCCAGTCCGAACGTTGAAAATAGGAAGGCTGGACGCCGGAACGCAGGCGGTGACCTGGGACGGCTTGGACGAGAACGGCCAGCCCATTGTTGAACTGCAGAATGTCACGCCGGCCGAACTCGAGCGCCTCAAGCTGACCACAGCAACCCACGACGAACTGACAAAAACTGTTCCCGTCAATCTTCTGCAGGTCACCGTGGAATCCGGCAACGAACGCTTGATCATGAACTTTGAGCGGGCGCCGGACGCCGTCCAAACGAACCGTCGAGTTCGTCCTTTTACCTCGAGCGTGCTCGATCGGGAGGGGAACTACCTCGTGTCCGATTTTCAGGGGGGACGCGTCTTGCGTTACTCCAAGGATTGGGCCCTCCTGGATAGTTGGCCGAAGGACCATAGCCGCGGAGAGGGTTATGAGCCAGCAGAGTGCCTCGAAGCAGGGGTAGATAGCCAGGGAAACGTCTTTGCCATGACGAACGCAGGAGTCTACCGGTTACGGTGCCAAGGATGCCGGGGAACCTACGCCCTGGCCTGAACAGTCCGACTACACGAAATCACAAAGCCGAGGTCATGTGCTGGGAGCAAGAACGAGTGACCCGGAACAAGGCAAGAAACCGGGATTCGGCGAGCAGTTCAGCGGATTCGCCATCGACGATAAGGATAATATCTATCTTGGACGTCCGCGACCCGAGCCTTGCATCCAAATCTTCAATAACAGGGGCAAATTTGTCCGGAACCTCACGTTGCCGGAAGAAAGGCGACCGGCAAAGATCCGCTGGTTGGGGAACGGAATCCTGGCGGTCGCGGCGATTGGTTCAGATCCGGAAGGGGTGGTCTTCCTTATTGATGTGTCGACAGGGGAGGTCAAAAAACGCATTGAGGAAAACAGTCCAATCGTGCTTTGGTCCGGCTCGGATGGTTCGTTTATCGCCGGCCATGACGGCGCAATTACCCGGCGTTACACCAGAACGGGCGATCCTCTACCGTTCAATTCTGCCCTCGCCAACGCACGGGATAACGAGATTCGTTTCGCCCCACATGAATTTGGCCTCCCGAAAAAAGCACCAGGATACCCAACGGGTCCGAAGGGGTATGCGATCGCCGCCGATGGCAGTTTCTCAGTTTCGGAGGCCATCGAATCGAATGACGCAGTCGCCAAAACGGAACTCCTGAGCTATGCGAAGGATGGCAGCTATCGTCCGCAAACCGTTGTGGTCAGCCTGGGCCAGCGCGTCCCAAGCAACGTCTTTCTCGACGAGACACCTGCCGCCTTTGACTTGTTTGTGACAAACTTCTCCGAAGAAGAGCAAGCGCTCACGCTAGGTTGGACCCTCACCGATTTCGAGGGGAAGCGGACGAAGGGAAGCTCCAGTGTAACGGCCAAACCACTGGCACGTCAGACCCTGCCTTTGACCGTCGATGCACCGGCACCTGGTCATTACCAGCTTGCGGTGGAAGTTCGCCGTGGCGGAGAATTGGTGGACGCGCTGAAGGCACAACTGGCGCGCATTCCCTCGAGGGATACCAAGCCAAATCGCTATTCTCCTTTTGCCATGTGCGCTGTCGGCGAGTTTGAAGTGATGAAGTTGGCCGGAGTCAAGAGCCATCGCGCAGACTCTGCATCCTGGGCTCGACAGGTTGAGCCACTCGATGGCGTCTTTTACACTGAACGTCCTGAGGCAGTCCAGTTTGGTCGAGGCGGCGCCGACAGCCTGCGGGCGTTCGCAAGGCGCGAGGGCTTCTTGCTGCTCAATGGTCTCAACTACGGCGAAGGGTGGCTTGGCGGCGACTGGACGGGCAGGCCGACGCACTTCCTCTACAGTTACGATCGGTTCTACCGCTATTGCCTTCGTATTTTAGACCTCTTTTCTGGCAAGGGCGAAGCCTTCTACCAATTCTGGAACGAGCCAGACAATTTCTGGCGACCGCGGGGGCCGTTCGCTCTCGAGCATTTTGCTTTGGTCCAAAAGCACGTTTGGAGCATGGTGAAAGCTCGCGACAAGGACGCGCTCGCCGTCGCGGACGGCGACGCTGGCGGCCTGAAAACGATGGAGGAGTTCGCGAAGTTGGGAGCGTCCGAGTGGAATGACACCGTCCAGATGCACTATCCGGCTGCGACGGTTTATGCCTGGAATAACATGAAGTTCCCAGACCTCCCCGAGACGAAAGTTGCCGCCATCGCGAAGTTGGTTGAGATCCGCGACAAGTCGGCTCCGGGCAAGGAAGTTTGGAACACCGAAGATACCGTGCCTGCCAATCCGAAGACCGCTGAGGTGGCGGCGGCAAATTTGCCCCGCATGTTTATTTCCCAGATCGCGACTGGGGTCGACAAGATCTATATGTTCTTGCAAACGGGCTCGAACAACACCCGATATGATGTCACCAGTTGTTTAGACGAAGACGGGCATCCTTTTCCGACGTTCGTGACCTTGGCGACGATGTCGCGGTTGATCGACGGTGCTGTGTACGCGGGACAGGCAGACCTCGGACAAGGCGCCTACGGATATTTGTTCGCCCGCGGTCAGGACTTTGTTTTGGCCGTTAACACCATCTCCGGCACGCGGGACACAACTCTGGAGGTCGGAACCCCGAAAGTAAACGTGATAGACCTCATGGGACGCTGGCGAGAGTTTCCCGCGCCAGGCGGCAGACTACGACTGACTTTGTCTCCGCAGATGCAATACGTGTTGTTGCCGAGAAATAGTGCCGCGGCTCTGAAGATCGCGAGCGGAGAGCTCCGGAAGCGCTTGGACGCTTTGCAGGTTGCGAGCGCTTCTGAATTGCCCACAAAGATCGCGGAGGCCGCGGGAACGGCGGCAACTGATGCTGCCATGTTGAACCGTCTTTATCATTTGATCAAAGCTTCCGAAATCGAGGCCTTGATCAATATGGCACCGCAAGCTGCCGTCGACGCAGTCGCGATGGCGAGAGTAGCTCGGCAAGCCGTGGAGAAGCGCGAGGGCCCCTCCGGATATTTGCGCCAGACGCGCTTGGCCTTGGATTGGACCGAGCGCCTCTCCCAACAAGCTGGACGAAACCCGCGACTGGCTAAACCTACGTGGCTGGCTGTCCAAGCGACGCAGCGTTTAGCCGCGAGCGAAAAACCAACCTATCCTGGGGTAGTCATAAATACCTTCATTGGCGAACCGGGAGAAATCGGCAAGATCCGCTCAATCGTCCCGGTGGCCAACGATCCGGCAACCTCCATAGACGATAAATTCCGATTTCAGATCGACCGGAAGTCCGGAGAGTCGTTCCAGATGGAGTTGACGATCAGTAACTACTATCGCGATAAGATCGAGGGCGTCCTAACTCCGCGTGTGCCGGAAGGTTGGAGAGCGGCGCCGGCGTCCGCGACCTATTCGCTGGCACCTGGTCGCTCGCAGCGCTTTCTTTTTGATGTCAAGATTCCCGAGGCGGTCCAAGCCGAGACATACAGCGCGGGAGGTAAAACCCGATTCAATGGCACCGATGTCAATGAGATCCATTCTTCGCGCGTAAAAGTTATGACAAATTGATGACCACGATCACCACTCCCTCCCTCATAACATCGAAAACATGGCTCGTGGGTTCCCCACGAGCTGACGTAACATGAATACTAAGCTCCTTCATTCTTCGCTGCATCGCACATCTCTCCGCCTGCTCTGCTTGGGTCTCCTGCTAGCGGTGGACCCCTTGATGGCACAGGAGACCGCCAGCGGCGGCGCAACAAGCGAACAAGCCCAGGGAACCACGGCTGCTCCCATCCTCAGCGTGGTTTTTGACGATCCGAATCACCTGTTTTTGGAACATCCCGAGGGGATGTCTCGGTTGGATTTTAGCAACAATTCAGAGATCGAAACAAAAGAAGTCGCCACGGGTGTGGGCGGCGCTGCGCACATCAAAGTAAATGATGGCGACGGAGAATGGGCGGAGAGTCAAGATCCTCCGAAATCCTTCGTCCTCCTTTCGAACCCTGATGAGGGTGTCAATTCGGCCCTTCGTATCGTCGGCAACAAGTCCGTCCCTGGCACCAGCGGAATTCTACGGATTGTTCCGCAAGGAATAGAGACCTCCATGGCGGCGATCTCCTCGTCCAAAGACGGAAAAATAATCCTCAACGGCGGCATCGACATTTTTCTCCGCTACTCTGAAGAACCTTCCTCGCTTGATCTGATGCCCTTCATCTTCAGCTCGCAAGGTGGTTTGCACTTTGTTGTCCATGCAGACCAGAAGAGCGTCATTGCAATGCTATATGATCAGGAGGAGAGGTCCATTTTCGACACTGATCTGGACGGCTCTGCCGACGCCGCAAAAGTGGAGAGCTCCCTGGTAAACCAAGCAGAATTCGATCCGGAGAAATTTCAACACCTCGCCATTTGGTTTCAGACTGCGGAAGATGGAACAGTGACCATGAAGGTTTTCTCCAAGGTCGGATCCGGCTCGATTAATACCGCAGAAGATACCGATCTCGTCTCCAAGGCGACCTTCCGGATAATCACCGATGACACGGCAGCGTTGTTTGAACAGGGATCTCTAGCCATTCGCCCCAACTCAAGAAGCTTCCCGGACGTCGTTCGCACTGATCTCGCCGCGTTTCGGATTTTTGCTCCAGCGCCAACCGTTTTTCCAAACCTGGCGGGAGCGAATTGACAAGTGTCATCGCATCTTTGGGAAGGGCCAAATGCAAGGCTCGAACGAAACCTTTTTAATTTGAGACGTTCTTTCGTCGCATTCTCCGGGCTTGTTTTTTTCGGGCTGATCGAGAGCAAGACGATGGCTGCCCGCACAGGGGGCGCTTCGTTCCCAGTCACGGTCACGAGTGAAAGCCAAATCAGCGGGCAAATCCTTGACCAACAGGGAAAAGTAGTTCGCTCCTTGCAACTTCTCGGGCCTGTGAAGGCCGGAACCCACCAGCTCCAGTGGGACGGCCTTGATGACCAAGGGTTCAGCATGCCCGCCGGCGAATATGAATGCCGCATAGTTTCAAACCCCACCGTTTACACCACCGTTGGGGCAATTGGGAATACCGCCCGGCCTCCCACCGCGAACCTCAATCCCAGTGAGATTCAATCTGTCGCCGTAGACGCTGAAGGCAATGTCTATACGGCCAATTTTTGGGAGGAGTCCGCCCAGGATTTTCGCAAGTGGGATCGCAACGATGGCCGGCATGTTTTCAATGCGCAGGCCCGTATCCGCAACGGCAATCCGGATGCACTCCCTTACGCGATCGCAGTGGACGACAAATACATCTATTGCACGACATATTCCCACGCCGTCCACGGACAGCAGCATGTCCGCCGCTTCCGGCTTGCAGATGGAGAACGCGCCCCCTTCCCTGCCGCTGCGGCCACTGCCGGGTATATCCTGATTCACGATCGCCCGGAGGAGAAAGCGGCTAAAGGCTCGTCAGCTGCGGCTGAGGATGTCTGGAAACGCCCGTTACGAGCTCTGGCCGTATCGCGGCAAAAACTCTTCGTTACTGATGCCCTCGAGGGAAGAGTGCTCTCCTTCGACAAGGAATCAGGCGCGCCGCTCGGCTCTTTCAAGGTCAAGTATCCGCACGCGCTCGCCATCGATCCCACCGGAAACCTCTGGGTGGGACACGAAGACGGTGCACTCACCGTCTTCAGCGAGAATGGCGAACGTTCCGTCCCGGTGCTGAAAAGTTTGAAGCATATTCGCGCTCTTGCTTTCGGACCGAACAATCTTCTCTTTGTCGCGGACAGCGGGGCTAACAAGGTGCACATCTTCCGCGTCGACCCGGCGAAGGCAACGGCCACTTTCCTTTTGAGTTTCGGCCAGCAAGCCAAGCCTGGAGATTATGCGCCGGATCGCTTCTATGAGATTTCGGGTCTGGCCGTCGATACCGCGGGAAACCTTACCGTCGCGCAAGCCCTGCCGGTAACGGGGGCGCGGCTCACTCGATTCGCCCCAGACGGGAGGGTAATCTGGGATCACATCGGTGCGGAGTTTACCAATACGGGAAACATCTCGAAGGAATACCCCGATGAAGTCACCACGCAGGTTCTTCACCGCTATAAACTGGACAAGAAAACAGGCGCTTGGGAATTCCGCGGCAGCGTGCTCGATGGCGATCCGAAATATATCCGCTGGATGCATGGCCCGATGCGGCTCCAAAAAATCGGCGAGCACGAATTTCTTTTCCAGGGCTACGGAGACGGGCTGCAGGTTTACCGACGTGAAGGCGACGTCTTTCGCCTCGCTTCGATGTTCGGACGCGCTAACCCATTCCCCGACGGCGTCTACCACGATGCCATGAAGGAAAACGAGCGACGTCCCAAGGAAGCCGTCTGGTCATGGAATGACACCGACGGGAACGGGAAGGTCCACGAGGAGGAGGTAGTTTGGATCACGAACTCGCAGGTCGTCTCGTCCTTCCATAATTTCGGGTTCAGCGTCGATCGGGAGGGAAATGCCCTCATGTGCAATGATGCCATCACGGAAGTGCCCTTGACCGGCTTGGATGCCCTCGGGAATCCTCTCTACGACTTAACCAAGATGCGTGTGATCGTGCCGCGCGACACATCATCGGAAACCCCGATCTTCGCGAACCCTGTCATGGCTATCCGATCGGACGATGGCAGC
The DNA here is from genome assembly GCA_963824895.1 of uncultured Verrucomicrobiae bacterium. Taxonomy (GTDB): domain Bacteria; phylum Verrucomicrobiota; class Verrucomicrobiia; order Chthoniobacterales; family Terrimicrobiaceae; genus DASTFP01. The sequence continues at coordinate 22,678 of CAWGQS010000011.1, forward strand.
ATCTACGTTCAATCTCGCAGTAAATACTTCCTCAAGCCGCCAGAAGCTGAAGGTGGCTGGATGGCGGGTTGGGTGCTCATGCGTTTTGATCGAGAGGGCAAAATGCTCTGGTACCGACAGCTGCCGGAAGCATGCCCTGGAATGGACGTCATTCCCGGAGGCGGCGGAGTTATGCTCGTCAGTATCAAATGGGGGAAAGAAGGCTGCAACATCTACCATTACAACGAGGAAGGAATGTTGATCGGTATCACTCGTCCCTCAGCCGCCTTTCGAAGCCACGGTGGCATTCCTGATAACACCGCTTCACTGGGAATTAGCAGAGACCCCAACGACGGCATCCTGGATTTGTTCGTTGAAGACTGTATAGGAAACCGCTTCTACTGGCTACGGGTCGACGACCATAAGAAAGCGGAAATCCACAGCGTTCGGTTCCGCCTTGAAGACCCGGAGCCAACCGCTTCCAGCAGTCAATAAAGAGGAAGTCCGCTGAAATAAAAAGGGGCGGAAAAACTGCCGAGCAGCCGCCGCACATTTACTTGCAATCTTTCGCCCGACCGGCTTATTCGAAACTGAAAAAGACCATGGGAAGTCGCGTCCTCGCCGGGCACCCGTTGTAAGCTGGCCGCCGCATTTCTTTGCGCCAGACTCGCGCTGAGCTAATCTGTCGGACGGAACCACGCAAGTTGCTCTTTCTTGTTGAAAAAATATCAAAATTGTCTCTATTGCCTTTGATCGACTCAGGACACATTTACTCTTCCCCAGCTCACTTGAAAAACCGACGATGCGTCGGGGCGTTTGCTGTGTCTTTTGGCAGGCGAACGACGGCCTTCCGTCGCGCAGCGACATGCGCGATAGTGTCGGGATTTGCGTTTTTGGCGGTCGCAAACTTGAAGGCTCAAGAAGAAGCCCCGACCGGTGAGGTGGTGGAGAGTTCGACTGCAGAGCTCGAGAAGCAGGCGGCGTTCACGGTGGGAGCCCAAAAGTATTCCGAAGCAATCCCACTCCTCACCGAATTGGTCAATAGACTCGGAGAATCCAAGGATCCGCAACTCCAGGCAAAGGTTGAAGGCTTTCGGTATTTCCTTGGGCTTGGGCATGTTTTCAATAGTGCCTGGGAGCCCGCCTCGCTGGCGTTCGAAAGCTTTTTGAAGGCTCATCCAAAGAGCAACCGCTACCGAAAAGTATCGGAGCTTTATGGAGACACGCTCATGCAATCCCGGCGGTACCCGGAGGCTGCCGAGCAGTACAAGAAGCTTTTGGAGATGAAACTGCCGGAGACGGAGAGTTTCCCGATCATGGAAAAACTCGCCTCCTCTTATATGCGGGATCAGAAATGGACCGACGCGATTCCCGTCCTCTTAGTCATGTTGCAAAAGAGTTGGACCCCGGAGCAACGCGAACAGGCCGTCGTTTGGCTCGCGCAGTCATATATCGAGTCCGACCAAGGAGCTAAGGTTGTCGAGCTCCTGCCCGACATGCTGACCAAGGCTCCCAAGGCCAGGCTTAGCATTGACTTCAACATGGCGCTGCTGAACGGGGGCGACAAGATGTTCGGGGCCCAGCAGGATGTCTTGGCGCTGCTCTTCTACAATCTCGTGCTTCCCCCGGCGCGCCTTTTGGAAGCCAACAAGAAATATGAGAATGATCTCGTCTGGTGGAGGGAGCAGTTGCGCAAGTCTGGACAACAGCTCGAGCTCGTCGTCGATATTAATCGCCGCATTCACGACCTTCAGAACGAACGCACCCAACTGGAGGGCATTCCGGACTTTTCTGAAGATCTTCTCATGCGCATCGCCCAAGCGTATTTCTCTGCCGGCAGATTGTACGAGGCGTTTTGGACGTACTGGAAAATTTATCAGGAATATCCCAACGGCAAGTTGGCGGAAGACTCTTGCTACGGCGCGTTTGCCTTGGCGGCACAGCTTGAACAGGACAGTAAAGCGAAAGAAGCCGGCCTGAAATACATGTCCTCATTCCCCGAGGGCAAGCAGTGGGAAGATGTGAGTTTGCAGTTGGGTCAGATCTTTGTCCGAAACCGGGAATACACGACGGCCATCGACTACTATAACGAAATCCTTAAGGCAAAACCGGAGCACACCTACAAAGATCAGATTCTCTACATGCTGGGATTCTCGGAGTTTCAGGACGCCCGGTTTGAAGAGGCCCGCCAGACGTTTCAAACACTCAGCAGGGATTTTCCCACCAGCGACAAGGCGTCGCCGGGCCTCTACTGGGTCGGCATGACTTACCTTTTTGAAGACAATTACAAGGATGCTCTGGATGCGTTCAAACGCTTCACCGAGAAGGCTACCGACGGGAAGCTCTACCAGGATGCCAGCTTCCGCACGGCCGTGTGCCTCTATGGACTCGAAAATTATCCCTCGGCGGCGGAGAATCTCGAAGGATTTCTGAAGGAGTTCCCGACTGACACGCTTACTCCCGAAGCACATACGCTCTTGGCTGACTGCTACGGGGCGATCGGCGAACTTGAGAAGTCGCTGGACCATTACAAGCAGGTGGAGGACTGCGCGGTGAAACAAAGCCAAATCGACTATGCGGCGCTGCAGGTCGGCCGCATTTACGAGCAGCTCGAGCAATTCAAGGAAATGGAAGAGTGGTTTACCCGCTATCTGGAAAAATACCAGCTCGCGGGTGATTACACTCAGGCGATCTATCGCAAGGGATTCGCGCAACAAGCCCAGGGAAGGTCCAAAGAGGCCGTGGACACCTACTGGCAAGCTATCGAGAAATATGGCAACGATCCCAAGGCCATGGGGATCGACGTCATCATCGATGCCTATTGCGAGGAGGCCCGCTCAGTGCCCGGCGTGCAACCGGTAGAGATCATTCGCTCCGCGGCGCTGACGGCGGAGCAGCAAAAGGAACGGACCCGTGCTTTGCGGTTCCAGCGCGCACTTGCTCAAATCGACCCCACAGCGACTCCACCCGTGCTTAGCACTACGGACATCGAAGTAGCCAGTCCTGCAGTCCTGCTTTGGATGGCGCAAGTGCTGGAAAAGACCAATCCGACGCTGGGTGAAAGTGCCTCGCGCGCTACCATCGACAAGTTCGGGCCGACTCAATGGACAGGAGAGGCTTTTCTCAAGCTCGGCAATTTCGCTTTCGAGCGTCGAGACTGGAAGCAGGCTGAAAGCGCATTCAACAAGGCGATCAGAACGTCTCCCATGAACACCGTCGCGGCACGCGCCAGCATGCGGTTGGGTGACGTTAAGCGCGTCCAGGGATACTTCGACGAGGCGATCAAACGCTACGAAGAGGTCCTGCAAGTAAAAGAATGGAAGGGCGAACTTTGGCCCGAGGCTCTCTATTTCATTGGTGAGTGCCTGAAAGATCAGGGCAAGGAGAAGGAGGCATACGCATTTTTCCAGCGCATTTACGTGCTTTATCCCCACTACAAGGAATGGACCGCCAAAGCCTATCTGCGTTGCGCCGAAATTTCCGAGAAGCTGGGGATGAAGGATGACGCCGTGCGAACCCTTGGGGAGATGCTCGCCAACCAATCGCTCCGCTCGACGTCAGAATACGTGTCCGCCGAGCAGAGACTCAAGGAGCTCCAATAGCCATGAGGATCTCTCGCGCCGCATGCCTCTTGTGGTTTGCCGTTGCCGGCCTCTCGCAGAGTCAAACTCCAGTCGCACCGCCCTCTTCAGGGTACCGGGTAACGCTCACCGACAGTAAAACAGAAAGGTCGAGCACAGCGCATGTCTCAAGACTGGCGGGCGGACACCTCTACTTGGTCGCCGGCGGAGGGACCATCGCCATACCTGCAAATACGATCTCCGCAGCAGAGTTTGAACTTCCCGCTCCCGTCAAACAGGCGGCGGAGGCGTATCGTGCCGGTGATGTGGAGAAAGCTGTCTCGTTGTATGCGGCACTCGAACCCATGCGCAGCTTCGTTGCCCTCCCAAAATGCAATGTCACCGAGGAATTTCTCAACTTCGCCGACTCTTACCGCCAGACTCGCAAATATGCTGAAGCCGAGACGTTGTTAGGTTCCCTTTTCGGTGGCAAGGAGGTGCCGCCGCGAGCCACCCTGATCCGGGCGTTCATTCTTTGTGACAAGGACGAAGCCGGACAGGCCGACGCCCTCATAAAGGACTTGCCACGCACCGCAGCGGAGGATCCTAATTTTCCTCTCGATCGCATCGTTCGAACACGCATTTTTCTGGCCAATGGAAAATTTCACGAGGCCGCCCTCGAGGCGGGAGAAGCGGTGGCTATCACGCGCATTGAGGCGCCGGTCTACCCGGAATCGCTCTACCTTGCAGCCGCCTGCTACGAGAAGATGGGAGAGGTGCTCGCCAAACAGAAAGCCGGAATGAAGCGAGCCGAGAGCGACAAGATCATGGAGGAGACGGTTGACTATGCCGCGGTCTCGAACTCGGTGCGGCAGCAATTGGCGCTCCTTTTCTCGAAGAACTATTGGGCCAAAAAGGAACCCGTCAACGTGGACCAACTTCTCGCCGCGGCGGCATCCGTGAATTTGAAGAACATGAAGAAGCCGGAAACCGCTCCAACCAGTGTTGGGCAACAGCCTCAGACTCCCGCAGAATCCGAAGAGAAGGAAGAAAAGCCCGCTTGGGAGAACTTTCTCAAAAAACCAGAAGCCAAACCAGATAATGAAGATATCGATAGTCAACTCTAGATCCGTCGCCGGCGTTTTCGGCGTCGCCGCGCTTGCCGTTCTGCTCGGGTTCCTTCCGTTCGTTCCCAATTCGCAGGCACAGGAACCTCCTGCCACGGCGGAGCAGACCGCGGCTCCACAGCAGAGTGAGCAGAGCGCGGCTCCGAAGCATAAGGATAAGACCTTCTTTGAAGTGCTGAGGGAGGGTGGCATCGTGATGATCCCCCTTGCAGCGGTGTCCGTATATATGCTGACGCTTATCATCGACAGCGTCCGCCGGATTCAAAACAAGGTGGTCTGTCCGCCGGACATCGTAAATCATCTTCGTTCGCAGTTCAGTGCAGGGGACTACAACGCCGCGTTTCAAACCTGCCGCTCGAAAGCGTGCTTTCTGACCAATGTTGTCAGGGCCGGTCTAAGCATGCTGGGACAAGGAAAGGAAATCACCGAGAAATCCATGGAGGACGTCATGGCCAAGGAGATTGCCACGATGAATACGCGAATCTATTACCTGAACCTCATCGGCGTTGTTACTCCGATGATCGGTCTCACCGGAACGGTGCTAGGTATGATGAGTGCGTTTAAAACACTCGGCACAAGTGGCATCGGCGATCCTTCGGCACTTGCGGGGGCTATTGGCGAAGTCCTCGTCGCTACAGCGACCGGTCTCTTCGTAGCGATTCCTGGTTTTGCCAGCTACTATTTCTTCCGCAACCGAATCCAGGCGGTGTCGAGCCATACTGAGGAGATCATCAACAATCTTTTCCGCGGAATGCCCTACGCTTACCTGGCGGGGATGAACATCGGCGACGATCCGATCTACGCTGCTATTCCCAAGGAATATATGGCCGCCAACGAACACCCCGCCGCTGAATTTGCCGAACAGCAATAGCCCCAAGCTAAGCTTGGCGATATGAAGATCAGAACGCCCCACGCGGAAGATCTCGGATTCCAAATCGCACCCATGTGCGATGTCCTCCTCGTGCTGCTCGTCTTCTTCATCTCGATAACTGCCACGAGCGCGTTGCGGTCCGACCGCGCCATCGAACTACCGGTCGGCCCAAACGCAACCAAGAAGGAAACCGCGCGTTCCGAGGCCCTTATCAACGTCAAGTGGGTTCCGGAAAAGTCGGCGGGCGTCGTCGCGATCGAGAGCAAGGTCATCACCGAACTCACCGCGGTCACGGAGATCCTGGCGCCCCGCTCGAAATCCGATCCAAACTATCGTGTCGTGATCCGCGCAGATCGCAAGACACCCGCGCAATACGTGGAGAAGGTCATGGCTGCTTGCGCGGAGGCTGGAATCACAGACATCGCTTTCTCCGTCTTGAACCGGGAATAACGTCAATGCGTATCCACACCGAACCTGGCGGGAACCTGGAGTTTCAGATCGCTCCCATGGTGGACGTGATCTTCATTCTCATCCTGTTCTTCATGTGCTCGGCAGGTGCCATCAAAGTCGAGAATGAGCTCAGTTTGAAGCTGCCGGGTCGTATCGCGCAGGATCAACCGATGCGGATGCTCGACGAGCAAATTATCGAAATCGAGGAGAATGGTCAGATCATCTTAAATGATCAGCAGATGGACACCTCCGCCTTGGGAGCAACCTTGGGTCGCTACAGGGCGATTTCCGACGATGCCAAGTCCGGAACCGTTATTACCATCCTCACCGCCCGGAATACCAAGTATCAGCGGATCATAGATGTCCTCGATGAATGCGCTGCCGCCAAAATCGAGTCCGTCACCTTCATGACGCGGCCAGACGAAAACAAGCTGGCTTCCCAATGAGCGACACCACTGCAACGCCTCAAGACTTTGCCCCCAAGCGTAAACAACCGCTTCTCGGGACGTTTTCGATTAGCGTCGCCATCCATGCGGCGATAATTGCCCTGCTCGGAGGCGTCGTCGTCTTCAAGGTTCTTGAACGGCCCCCCGCTCAGTTCAAGCCGCCGCCGCCGCCGGCCAAGGTCACCAAAATCGAGCCGAGAAAGCTCCAGCACAAGATCAAGATTCGCGAGCAGCAGCAAAACAGCGGCCGACCACGCGTTTCCCCACGGCTCACCGCCAATCGTGTCTCGGGCATTTCTCTCCCGGAGATCGAGGTCGATCCGATGACCGAGCCGGTCAAGACCAGTATCCAGAAGAGCCTTCTCAAAAGCACGTCGCTGTCAGGGCAAGGCGACGGATTGGGCACGGGCACGGGCTCAGGAGGGCTCGGACTGGGAACCTCCAGCGTGAGCTTCTTTGGCATTGAGGCTGCGGGTGAGCGCATCGCCTTCATCGTCGACCTGTCACGCAGCATGGTCGAAGACGAGAAAGGTGGCTTGAATGGCATCAGCGTGCTCAAGACCGAACTAAACAAGATGGTCGAAAAGTTGAACGACGGCACGTTTTTCAATCTTATCTTCTTTGATGACAACGTCGACGTCTTCAAACCGAAACTCGTTGTCGCCAAAACGGGAACAAAGAAAGAAGCGGAAGCGTTTATCTCTCCCTATTACGCGGAATACGGCAAGACCCTGCTGCAAAACTATTCCGAAGACAAGAGGGATTGGCCCTCCGCAACACGTCTTCGCAACTACTCAATGCCTATGCTGGAATCCCGCGGAAAGTACGTGAGCGACGGCGGCAACAAGAACAGCCAAATCGATGCGCCTCTGGTCGCGGCCTTTCAAATGCAGGCGGATACCATCTTCATCATAAGCGACGGTTATCCGATTTTTGAACGCGCTCTCTTTGGCAAAGAACTCGAGGAATATGAAAGAAGGGTGACGGAAGCCCATGAGAGATGGGCCAAGATCACAGAAAAGGAACGGGAGAAAATCGACAAAGCCAACAAGGAAACGACCGAAAAATATTGGAAAGAAGTCGATGCAGAAAATGCCAAGCGCGCCCGGCGCGGATTGCCGCCAAAGGTTCTCGAAGAAGGAGGCCCCGTCGGAATCGGCTTCAGTGTCGGCCGCCCAAACTTATCCAACCCCCAAACGATCGAGTACATTCGAGCTCTCGCGACCGAGCTCTATGGCGAGGATAAGAAATTCCCGAAAATCTACACCGTCGCGTACGGCGCGGATGCGGGCGGCGAAGCTTTCCTTGATGCGCTGGCCCGGGAATTCCGTGGCAGGTTCAAGAGAATTCGGGGCCTGGCGCCCGCGGTGAAGTATAAGGGCGGATAGGCACCTTGAATTCATGCACTTCTCTCCTGGGGGAATTCATAAAATGAAAACCGCCCAGCAGCGCTTCGCTGCGGGGCGGTTTGCGATCGTCCGCGGCCGGACAGGCAGATCGACGGTCTTCCCCAGGATTAAAGGCCCGAAGGGATAGCAAACTTAGGATTGCCGTTCTGGTCCCAAAGTCCCCAATGCGGTTCCCATTGACTTGACTTCTTCCAAGGCTCGTTAAAGGCCTCGAAGAGGAAAGTGGACCCGATCTGGCCGTCTTTGACGGCATTGATCATATCGGTTGTGTAGATCTTTTCATTTTCCTTGCTCGGAACCGCCTTACCGTTGTCGCGCGTCTGGTCCGGCTTGAACAGCGTCGCATCGCTCGGCCAGCCGACCTCGCCAAGGAAAACTGGCTTTCCATTGGCAACGTTAGCTATGGCGTAGTCATACCAGTACTTGGTATTCTTTTTGCCTTCTTCCACAGGGAGCTTCCCATAGAAGGGGTAGACGGTGAACATCAGGGAGTCGGCTTTCGATTCCCGCATGACCCGCTTTCCGTAGTCCTTCCCCGGACGGTAATAGGGGTTGGGACTACCATCCTCCATCTTTTCGGGATTGAGACCCGCATGGAAGCCAAAGCAGGTGGTGACCTTGACGTTCGCGGGCACACTTTGCTTAACCTTATTTATGTCCGCGATCAGCTGACCAACCGAGACGGCGCCCTCGGCAAAGTCTTGATCCAGACACTCATTACCCACGATGACGTACTCGACGATATTCGGATACTTATTGGCCAGTTCGATCGCTTTGGTGATTTGCTCCTCAGTCGCCGAACGGTACTTGGAAGATTCCCAGATTCCCAAATACACGTTCAAGTGCTGGAAATTTTGCGCGATGAAAGGAACCAACCCTAAGACGCGCTTTTCCGTTCCGTAGGTTCGGATGTACCCGAACTTCTGCACGATCTTGCTTAGATCCTCGCGATACTGGGCGTCAGTGATCGGCGGATCGTCTGGTCTCTCGGGAGTCTGGCCAGGCTTGTGATAGGGGCCGTAGTTGATCCCGACAAATCCCGGGCCTGCATAACTACAAGCTTCCCCCACGGCAAGCATGACAAGTCCTGCGACGAACGACTTGCTCACAATTCTCATCTTCATTTTGGTTAGTTCCTATTGATTGTTTGTGCTTGAGATCCCCGGAGGGATTCAAGCTTCGACCGAGGATAATGTCCCGCGGCTCTTTCTTCTACGACAACACACCGATGCTTTGCGCCAATTTTGGGTTTAGCTTGGCGCTGACCATAGAACTTGGCGGTTGCGTAGCAGGGTCGGCGCGAAAAGTCAACCAAGCTGTGCTCGCTCTGGACGCAAAAAAACCGCCCAGCGGAGAACGGACTCACACTGGGCGGTCGAAGATATCCAGGAGAAAGCTCGAAGCTTACTTAGACCAAAAATTACTCACATCTATGCTGGACCGTCTTGCCTGCCTATGGTTTCTTTTCCGGGGTAGCGGATGGCGTTGGACTCGGCGGCGGCGTTGTTACCGGTGGGGTCGGTGTTACCGGTGCCGATGTAATTTCGCTGAGTTTCGCTCCGACCGCCTCGACCAGTTTCGTGGTCATGTCCTCTTTGTTTAGGGAAGCTAAGGCCACGACTCGCCAGACACGCGGAATTTCGCCCTCCGAGGCGAGGAGCGTGTTCAACCACACTTCCTTCGATATGGCAGTCACCATTAGGCCGATTCGCGGCTGTTCCTGTTCCGGCAGGGTCCTCAACTCGAACCCAAGGTTCCGCAGTGCATTTTGCGATTCCATCAGACCGGTATGTCCCACCCCGTGCGAAACATCGAAAGGCCGACGCATTCTTGCCGGGATGGCGCCCGCCGATGCAGCCGCTGAGCGCTCGATCGTCGGAACGACCACGAGCTCGGCGTCTTCCTCGGTCTCTTTGACGCTGAATCCCAAAGAAGCAAGTTGTCCACGAAGGAGTGCGGCCACTGTGTCGGCTTCGGCAGCATCATTCATGAACGCGTCAGGAACGACCATCACCGATCGACTCTTCGCCTGTTCTGGATCGACGACCTCGGCGGTGACCTTCACCCGGCCGGTCGCACAGCCCGAAAATGTCAGACACAGCCAAAGAGCTCCCAGAAGAGGCCACCTCTGCAGCCGCAGATCTTTCAGCTCCATATAAAGCAGTCGAAACGTGCGTGCGCTAGTGCCAACGACCTCGCCCTGAATAATCTTCAGTTCCTTGAGATCATGTCGGTCCTCTCAGGTTACTCTGCGATCAAACAGCGGTCCTAAGAGGCCACGCCTTGCGACACAACTTTCTTGAGCACAACGCAAGGGTCAAGCGACTCGCTCCCGTGCCCTGGCGTCCCGCATTTCCTAATACGCGGTCTTCGGAGGCCTGAACACCTGATACATGGTGTTAAAGATTATCCAGAAATCGAGAGGCAGTGACCAGTTCTCGATATACTTGATGTCCAACTTCGCGCGTTCCACAACGTCCTGATCGTTCTTGGCCTCACCGCGAAAGCCGCTCATCTGTGCCAAGCCTGTGATTCCTGGCTTGGCAAACGTTCGGACGTGGTACGCCTCCATGATTTCGCTAAATTTCCTGTTGTGAATGATCATATGCGGCCGAGGTCCAACGACGCTCATATGCCCCAGGAATACATTAAGGAACTGCGGAATTTCATCCAAGCTCGTCTTTCGAAGGATTCGACCCATCGGATAAATGCGCGGATCCCCAGCGGTAGCTTGCTTCGAAGCGTCATCACCTTTATCGGAGCGCATCGTCCGAAACTTGAATATGCGGAACGGCAAGTTGTTGAGCCCGGCTCGAGTTTGTCGATAGAACAGCGGACCGGGAGATTGAATCCTCTGAAAAATTCTCACCACCAGGCACAGCGGGGGCAAGACAAACAAAACAACCGGAAGACTCATCAAGATATCGACGGTCCGCTTGATGATACGATTGACTGGGTCTTCCAATGGCTCATCCCTTAGACCGATAAAATCTTTGCCGTGAAGATTGAAGAACGAGATGTCGTGACGGAAGATCTCGGGGAGATTGTTGAGAACCAATAGGCGAACGCCTGCCTTGTTTGCGGCATCGACCACCAGATTAAGCCCCGCTTGATCGAGTGGCAGCTCGAGCAGAAGAATTTGACGTATCCCCTCATGTCTGATGATGCGCTGAAGCATCGACACATCCGAAACCCGCGTCACGTGCAGCACACGACCTTCCTCGCCCTCGCCTTCGCTGAGCGAACCGCGCAAGCCGAAGCCAAAGGCCGCCGTCTCAAGAATCCACTTGTTAACCGCCCTGGCCTTTTCGACCGGACCGACCAGCAACATTCTTTGCTCGTGTTCATCGGAAAAGAGCTGGTCGGCTAGTCTGCCGGGAATAAGAAAATGGCAAATAAGAAAAACCACGTAAACGCTGCCTAAGAACGCCAACAATATGGCGATCCGCCAGACCCAAACGCCCTTAGTTTCGTCAGTGCCAGGCATATGCCGGAACTCGGGCTCCATTCCCAACGCCAATGTAAGCAGCAGCACAACGCCGATATACCCCGTCTGCTTGAGAGCCAGCGTATGGTAGTTGACGAAGCCTCCGGCCAACAACGTCGCTGCCGTGGAGCGACCCCGCACCGCTGCGAGTATCAACCCAACCACCGCAGCCAGATTGTAGAGGATGAAGGGCGGGTCATGAGGGACAGACCTGCCCTGAATCATGGGCGATATCGCGATCAGAAAAACCCAATAGAGCGCCGTCAGAACAACCGCGAGAATGCCGTGGTAGGCATTCCATAAACCTCTGATGCGATTCCAAATCATTTGCTATCGCGAGGCTAACCAGTCGCAGGTTGTAAAACGCATCATCCGATCATAAATTGTCAGCGCATTCGATCTGCGCCGGGGAAGAGATCGGATATTGCAGCGTGGACGCTTATCCCCATCAAAAGCTTCCTTAAAAAGCTCGGGCCGTTCCTCTGCGAAATACGTTGTCTACGGCGAAATCAAGATCCACTGCCTGAGTTTCGATTTTTAGTGCTCCCCTCGCCGGGTGGCAAGGCCAGTTTTCGAGGCCTCCCGAGTCACAATTTTCCAGAAGCCACGAGCGGCCAAATACAAGAGGCAGGCCAATCCGAGCCCAAGCCACCCATTCAGCACATCGTAAATGTCGACCTGGCGTCCTGGCATCCAGACTTGAGCAAACTCCAAGACCGGAATCAGCACAGCGATTGAACAAACAGCCACAATCTGCTTCACATTCAGGATACGCCGGCCCATGAGCAGAAGCAGCGCAGCCATCCCAAATAACCCGAACCCTAACTGATTGCGAAAGGCGTCGAACGTGTTGAAAAAAATCCGCACATTTTCTGGGGCCATCTCCTTGGGAACTTCGGGATCCGGTTTCAGGGCGAAGAAAAGGATCATTCCCAAACACGCTATAAACAGGAGAGATCGAAGAAATTTCGTCATGAAACTATGGTCAGCGTATGTCGGAGAAGAGTAGTCGGACGTTAGAAATAAAGCGCCCTTCACACCCATATTCAACCACGTCATAGCCCAAGGGATGCCTCCCAACCCTGGCAATTCCTGCGCACAAAATCGGAAAACTTTTCCCTGAACACCTCTGCTGTGAATTTTTCGGCCTGTTGCCGGATCTCTGCAGGTGAAAACGTTCCGGTTTCGAACAGGCGCACCGCGCCCGCTAGGGATTCTGCGGACTGCTCGTAGAACAAGATCCCAGTCTTGCCCGGAATTACCGTCTCAGCGACTCCGCCACGACCGAACGCGATCACGGGCGTTCCACACGCTTGCGCTTCGACGGGAATGATCCCGAAGTCCTCCTCGGCCACGAAGACAAAAGCCTTCGCTCGTTGGAGGTGCGATCGCAAGGTGGCGTTATCCCTGTAGCCAAGAAGCTCCACATTCGGGCCCGCCTTGGCGCGCACTCTGTCCATTTCCGGTCCGTCACCGATAATGATCAGCTTTTTTTCCGGCAGACGGCTGAAGGCCTCGGCGATGAGATCTATCTTCTTATAGGGAACCATTCGCGAGGCTGTCAGGTAAAAGTCTTCCTTTCTCTCCTCGAGCTGGAAATTCTCAACGGCCACCGGGGGGAAAATCACCTCCGCCTCACGCCGATAAACTTTCATGATCCTGCGCGCGATGTAGGCGGAGTTGGCCGCAAAGGCATCCACACCGGCAGGCGTTCGATAGTCCCAGAGACGAATGTAATGAAGCAGGCATCGCACGATGATACTCTTCAATCCCTTGCTGAGGCCGGACTGCTCGAGATACTGATGCTGCATGTCCCAGGCGTATCGGATGGGGGAGTGACAATAGCAAAGGTGACGCTGGTCTGGACCGGTCAACACCCCTTTTGCAAAGGAATAGCTGCTCGAAATGACGAGATCGTAAGGAGAAAGATCAAACTGCTCGACCGCGAGCGGCATTATCGGGAAATAAGATCTGTAGCGCGTTTTCGCACCTGGCAACTTCTGAACGAAGGAGGTCGTGACAGGTTTGTTTTGCAGAAATCCACGCTGCTCCGGCGGGATCGCGTCGATCATGCTGAAAATATCCGCCCGTGGAAAAATAAGAAGAATCTGTTCCAGGACGCGTTCGGCGCCGCCATAAAGCGGCAGCCAATCGTGCACAATGGCAACTTTGCGAGTCGGGGATGAGTCAGTCATCGGATATAAACGACATCCTTGAGCAGTTGACAGATACGGCCCACCGTCTTGTCCATGGAGAATCTCTCGCGTGCACTTTCAAGCGCGGCTGAGGAGAGTTTCGCGGCAAGCTCTGGATCCTGGATGATTTTGCCAACCGCCAGAGCCAGCGCGACCGGATCTGCTGGAGGAACGAGAAACCCATCCTGTCCGTCAGTAAGGATTTCGTCAACTCCGCCGCCGCGAGTAGCGACGACCGAGGTGCCCGCCAGCATCGCCTCAACGATCACACGGCCGAATGGCTCGGCCGCAACTGAACAGTGAACGACCACATCCATAGCTTGAAGCAACTCAGTCACATCGGAGCGAAAGCCGAGAAAATGCACACGACCCAGTAACCCCGGCTCTTCGGCGGTGCGGTGCAATTCATCGCGATAGGCGCGATCGTCCTCGGTAAAAAGAGCCTCTCCAACGATCGCCAGGTGTACTCCCGGTAGTGAGCGCAGCGCTTCGAGAGCGACGTGTTGACCCTTCCAACGGGTGAGACGCCCGAAGATTCCGATCAGCCGAGCGTTCGGGAGTCCGAGCCTTGCCCGCAACGCGGTCTGGTCGAGATCCTTCGGTCGCGCGAAAAGCGCAGGGTCGAAGCCATTGTAAACCACCTCAACGACCGCGCGTCTCCCGCCCGTGGCCACGAACGTCTCAGCTGTAGCGTTTGAGTTGGCGATCACCAAACCGGCCCTCCGGGCAAAGAACTGGAGCAGCTTCAAGTTCATCGGGCTAAAATGTTCGTCCGTAAGTAGGTCGTGAAGATGAACGACCAAATTGCGCCGGGAAAGCCAGGCGACCAGACCGCCCAACACGATCGCCTTGGGCGTATTGCAGTAGACGAGATTCGCGTCCTCAAGCCGGCGACGAACCTCCCGATAGAATGCCAGCACCTGGGGAGCGACCTTCAACAACGATCCGACCCCCGCGCTCTTGCTAAGGGACTTGGCTTCTGGAGGTAGCGAAACGGTTTCAACCATGACTCCTCTTTCACGAAGCATCTCGACAAAAGGACCGTCTTCGAGAAGCACAACGCGGGACCATTCCGAGCACGCTTCCGCTAGATCTGCGAGGAAAAGCTCGGCGCCCCCGAGCTGACCGCTTTGGTCCACAAAGACCACCGGCCTGGCATTTCGAGAGCGATGGCTAATCCGAGCCCCTACTTCTGAAGGCATTTTTCGTAAACTCCTAAAACTTTCCTCGCGATCACCGGCCAATCGAAGTTGTCTTTGGCGTAAGCTTGACAGGCACTGTCTGATGGCAGCGTATCCCCGGCGGCAAGACGCGCGGCCAAGCCGTCCGCAATTTGAGTGGGCGAGGATCCCTCGAGGATAAGATCTTTGGAAAGGCCGCTGACCACCTCGGGAAGTCCGCCGATCGGCGTTACGACAACCGGCGTGCCGGCGGCGAGCGACTCGAGAACTATCAAACCGAATCCTTCCAAAGCAATCGAAGGGACCACGCTCACATCCGCTGCCCGGTACGCAACCGGCAAGTCGTCGTCAGGAACAAAACCCGCAAGCTTGACATGTTCTTGTAAGTTCTTGCGTTCGACGAGCTCCGCCAACTCGCTCGACAACGGGCCGGTTCCTGCCAAAACGGCGAAGATACTCGGCTCCTTCTCCCGAAGCTGGCCCACAGCGTCGACGAAATTTTCCAACCCCATTCGTCGAGCCAGCCGACGAACAGTTAAGAGGATGATGCGATCCTTCGGCCAGCCAAGCCTTTCTCTCGCCTCTGCACGTGATAGGCCCGTGTTAAAAACATCCGCCTGCACCCCACCAGGAACTACATCAATACGATCTTCCGGGATTCGATATTGTTTAACCAAGACATCACGAAAAGCCTTCGACAGAACAATGAACCTGCGCGCAGTCGCGTAGGTTACGCGTTCGATTCCTTGCTTAAAGTAGACCGCGCGACTGCTCTCGCCTTCGGCAGCCGATTCGTACGCCCAAGGCCCATGGAAATGCACGACGTGAGGATGCCGCCAAAGGAGGTCGAGCAAGGGAAAGCCGTATAATGAAAAGTGCGATGCAATCAGGGCAGCTCCCGATCCGCGCGCCAGCTCCTCCTTCACCCCTTTCCGCAATTTAAGAAAGCGTTGCGGCAAAGATTGGTCTCGGCTCCCCAAGAAACGCAGATGCGAGCCGGTAGCTCCAGACTTGCCTTCCCCAAAAACAAAAGCCGTTACTGAGCAATCGTGATGCACCAACTCCGAAACCAAGCCGTAAAAGTAGCGATCTGCGCCGCCGCCACCCTCCGGAAACCAGTGCATGCCAACTTCAAGAATGCGCATCGCTAAGTGAATCGGATTGAAAACGCAACAATCTCAGACAGAAGCATTCCGCCCATATGGCGATTGTTCCACCGCAAGGCCCAACCCATCCCATTCTTGCCCTCAGATCTCCCATCAGCCGGCAGTATTCGACCACGGGCTTTCTAAAAAGCAAGTGGACGCCGTTGTAGCAAGAAAAACGATCTTGCCTGCCTGGAAATTGAGTGCCGAACGGTAAAAGAAAACGAGCAAGCAGGCCAACGCCCTGTATCCGTCAAGATACGGACGTCGCTTGAATTCGGCCTGAGTGGCTACCGTTTTTCCTCTCTGCATTACTCATACATCGACGAGGCACCGCCATGACCGCTCGTGTGAAAGCGCGTCAAAGTGCGAGATCGACGACGATAAGAACTGTCTCAACCAAACAGGGCAGATCTTCGAAGTCCACGACCCAGAAGCTCCGGATCAACTAGACGAATGGGGTGCCTGTCGAGAGACGCTTTGCAACGTTCCAGTCATCTTCCGGGCAACCGCCGCGAGAGAGACTTCGCGCTCTACCCACTTTCTGCCGTTCTCCGCATATTTCTCGCGCAATTCACTTTGCGTCATGAGCGTTCGCAGGCATTTCGCTAATTCGTCGGCATTCCTCTCCGGAAAAATCAGACCTCCATCTGCCTTCCCGATAAGGTTGGGAATTTCGCCGGAGGACGAGCCGACAACGGGCGTGCCGGAAGCCATGGCTTCGGTGATGACGCGTCCGAACTGTTCTTTCCAATTTGGTTGTGTCTCGGAAGGCACGACAAGCAAATCGAAAGCACTCAAATACCGCGGCGTTTCCGCGTGGGGAATGAATCCCAGGAAGTTGACAGGATCTAACACCCCTCCCTCTTTCAACAGTTCGCGGAACGTTTCCTCAAAGTCGCCCTTGCCAATAACGATGAGCTTCCAACGGAGATCGCGCAGCTGCGGCAGCGCTGCAGCCAAGGTCCGAAGGCCCTTTGGTTCAACGATTCGCCCCACATAGCCGAGGACTAGCTCACCGTCAGTCCGGGGAATGAGCTCTCGATCTTCCTCGCGCCCCCTGGGTCGATAAATTTGAGGATCCAGCGGCAACGGGCACACTTCAGAGCGACCCCGAAAATTTTTGGCGCGCAGCACCTCTTCAACTGCTTCGGTGATCGGGAACGCATATGCACTCTGCCGATAAACCATGCCTTCAAGCCACCTAAATGGAGCGGGATACTGCTTGAGAATATTTTGGGCCGAGTAGAACCCGAACGGCACTTTTAAGGTTCGTGCATTGGCCCAGCAGATCTGCGCCGCCGCCAAGGCATAGGGCTCATTCTGAACGTAGATCGCGTCGAAGGTGTTCTTTTTGAAGAACCTCGTCCAGTCTCGTTTATAAACATGGAGAATAATGTGCCCGCTCTTCCAGACCGGAACCCTTTCTATGCTCGCCTGAAGGCCGGGCCATACTCCTCCTGCGAGCACATTGCCAAATTCATCCTTCCACTGATCCGGAATGATTAGCGAAATCTTCCAGCTGGTTTGCTGCTCGAGTTCGGCGAAAATCTGCTGATTGATTGGTGTCGTGCAAGGATGGCTAACGACAAGAAGGCGCATCTCTAGCTTTCCTTAGATGTCGCCGAACCGAGATATTCCTTGTAAGCATTCTCGGTCTGCTCGGTGACACGATCCCAGGTATAGTTTTGTTCCACCAGTTCTCGCGCGTTTCGTCCCATTTCCTGACGCTTGCCCGCATCGCCAACCAGCGGTTCGACGACTTTGGCAATATGCTTCGGATCGCTCTCGATAAAATCTCCATTCACCCCAGGTTGAATGAAGTCCTCGGTTCCATTGATGGAGGTTGCGACCACCGGTAAGCCACAAGCCGCTGCCTCGATCGTGGCGAGGCTGAATGCCTCGTACCAACTGGGAAAAAGGAAAATATCCGAGCTCGCTAAAGCCAGCGGGACGTCTTTGCGAAAACCGCCAAACACCACCCGATCCGCCACCCCGCATTCCTCCGCGAGCGCCTTCAGCGTCTCTCTGGCGGCGTCGTCTCCCGCGATGAAAAGCTTCGCCTTCGGATCAGAAATCAAGGCCAGGGCACGAATCGCCAGATCCAAACCTTTGCGGACCCATTCGCCCCCCGCAAAGATCAGCACGACATCGTCAGCGTTGAGGCCGTTTTCGCGTCGCCAAGCCAGCCTGTGCTCCTCGGAAATCGGCTTGAAAATGTTCAAATCCGCGGCATTGGGAACAACTTTCACCGGTGCGGGACCGATGTCATAGTTTTCCCGTAGTTCGCGTTCCACACCCCGCGAGACGGGCAGAAAGAGTGGTGGCTGCCTTCCCGGGCGATGCGTATAGAGCTTGAACTCGGCATCGCTGGTCACCTTCAGGTAAGCGCCGCGGGTCATCCTACGGAAAGGAGAGATCTTCTCGAGACTCCCTAATCGGTCGAGAATTCGCTTCTTGGCCGGTTGGATGTTCTGAATAGTGATGACGTTCGCCCGCAGAGTGTTGCAGCCGATGCTGTGAATAATGTCGAAGAACCGGTCGGGAATGGAGCGATTCACGAGGACATGATAACTTAGGAAATCGGCAACTTCGGGCCAGCCCGGGCCCGGCACTTTGTGCCAACGAACCTTGCCCAGATCTAAGTCTTCCGCTTTTCGGGCAAACAGGTGCACATCGTTGCCACGATCCGCAAGTCGTTCCGCCACTTCGTTGACCGCTCGGGCACTTCCGTCCCGGCGGTTACAGTTGATCATTGAGAATGCAATTCTTAACATTTTTCCTCCACAAATTGCCCGTTCTCGAGCGATTCTAATCGTTCACAGCTCTCTCCCCGAGCTGCCTGCTCGGGTCTTCGAGGCCGAATTCAGTCCGACCGATTCTAAGTGACGCTCCTACTTCTCCAGCGTTCACTAAACCGAGAGTCATCCTCCGTCGAATCCGACCGGCAATATTTTATTCACGTTCGAAGTGAACACCGAAGATTCAACGCGGCGCCCAAGCTTAGCCCGCTCGCTGACCATGCGCGAGGACTTGCGGTGACAAACCGAATGAAATGAAAAGCTTAGGCTGGCTGGCCCGAAGCCCCGACAGGAACGGACGGCGTTGCCACCTTCCTCATCATCTGCAGCTTTTGCACAAACAGCCCCAGTGATCTCGGACAGAGAGCCGACCCGAAGACGATCCAGAGAATCGAAAATGAACTAATGACATTTCCCACAAAGCACGCCGGGATCAAGGCGAGTATGAGGGCTCGCGCGAGCATCACTTCAGGTGCCCGGTATCCTATGCGATATCGAATCGACAACTGCTTCCACATGCACCAAAGCGCATAGACGATCAGAGCGGCTCCGAGCCAACCGTAGGTAGCCACGATTTCTACATAACCGGCGTCGGTGATTACCGATCCAGAATTGTCGCCCGTATTGATCCGGCTTGAGAGGCCGGTCGCGCCCAAACCGAAACCAAGCGGATTGGTTATCAGGTTAGTAATACCGTAAGAATAGATATCCATTCTCGCCTGGAAGGATCCGTCCTCCTGCATATTTCCGAGGGTTGAGAATCGATCTTTGAGCTTCTCAGAGCCGGGCATCTTATCCATGCCGAACCACGCCGCCCCCACGATAACAATCAGTGCAATCGCCATCTGGAAAAGTCCAGTGCCTCGGTTCACCATGACGTAGACCAAAATGGAAAAAGTCGCGAGAATGATACCCGTGCGGGTTTGGGCCAGAAGGATGTTCGAGATGACAACGAGAACGCCCAACCATCCCAACGGACGCCACTTCGGCGATAGAATCATCGGAACGACCACAAAGCCGAGGTAGCCACCGAAGACTCCGCGCTCAGCCATCGTGGAAAAAACTGACATCTTCATGGGCTCCAAAATTCCTAGATACCCCTCAAACCCGACTGCCCTCACCCAAAACGCATCCCACGGCGGTATGGTAAAATACTGATACCAGCCATAGGCAGATGCGAGGATGGCACACCACGCGGCCGTGCGAAGCCATCGATCCTTTGTATCCTGGTCTGCCCCCAAGGTGAGGATATACCCAAACACCGCAAGCGGGGCCAACACCTCAGCCAGCGCATACACCGCCGCGAACTGCACCCGGAAAAATCCGATCGCAAAGGCATAACCGATCGCCACAAAAAAGCAGATGCAAATCGTCTTGTGGGACTTCGGCAACGTATTAAAGCGCCCTAAAAAGGGCAGCATCATCAGCATGATGACGATAAGCGGCGTCAGGCTTACCGGCGAGAGCGGATTGAACGCGCCGGCTTGGTAGTCCAGCACACGCCGTAGCCCTCGGTTAAACACATAGACAATAACGACATAGTCAACGAGGTATGAGGACCGCTGGACGGCAAGGAGTCCGCCAATTCCAATGATAATTGCAGTGACTACCCAATCCATGAAATCTTGATAATTATAGGCACTATTTCATCCAGTAGCAATGCGTTTGAGCCGGGCGGACTAATCAAGAAGGGCGCTTCCTGACGAGCTTTCTTAACGCATCACCAACGCGGTGGGCATACTTTTCCATCGTGTATTCTTGGCTTCGCTGCTTGGCGCGTTCGCCGACTGAACGGGCCCACTCCGGATTTTCGAGATACCTGAGGATCGCGGTTGCCAACTCGTCGGGCTTATCCCAAGTGACGAGCAGGCCATCAACACCGTCGGTAATGATCTCTTCCGGGCCGCCTGGCTTGGTTGCTACCACCGGCTTGCCAAGGGACATGGCCTCGATAACCACGATTCCGAAAGGCTCGCGCTCGGAAGCATGGACAACAACATCCATCGCTTGCATCCATTCCGGAACGTTTCGCTGCATTCCGACCATGCGAATCTTTTCCTCCATACCGAGTTCCTTGACTCTGGCACGCAGCCACGGTTCGTATTCGGGTTCCAGTTTGAACATTCCACCGACAATCACCCCTTCGCAGGCGGGCACCTTTTCGAAAACACGCGCCATCGCGTCGACAAAGACGTGCATGCCTTTCCAACGCTGCATTCGGCCAACGATTCCAACGATGGGGCGATTGACGTCCAAACCTAAGCGACGCCTGATTTCTTCCGGAGACTGTTTCGCGGCTTCGGAGAAACGAGTAAAATCAGCCGCCAACGGCACGCCGATAACGCGAGGTCGAACAAGGGCCTGCTGGAGAATGGCGGCAAAATTGGAGCAAGTCAGAGCGCCAGCCGCGGGAACCACACGCGAAAGTCGGTCGACGGATCCATTGTCCGGCAAACCCATTTGAAAGTAGACGGCCGGCACTCCCACCATCTTGGCCGCGGCCCCGCCATAGATATGTGCTTTCGTCATCCATCCGAGAACCAGATCCGCGCGATGCTCGGTGATCAAACGGCGGATTTTAAGAATTGCTGTGGCGATCTTCCATGGCTGCCGCAGGCGCCCGCTATCAACAACTTCCACCCGAACTCCAGTGTTCGCAAAAACCTCCTTGAGTTCTCCTTCTTCGAGCAACACGACCAGAACAGACGAGAGTCCCGCCGTTTCGCGGTATCGAAGAAGATGGATGAGCGCCTCCTCTGCACCACCGTGAAGATGGGCGGAGGGCATGACAATTAGAACCCTCATTGCCAGTCCGCTAATACTTTAATTGCTGTCGAAGGGGTTCCAGCGTCTTGCGGGCAACCTCCTGCCAGGCGAAATGCCTTTCGAAGAACGCTTCCATTTCTTCGCGGTCGCGCTGGCCGCTTTTCCATTTCGAAACGATCCATTGGTTTATCTTTTCAGTGAACGCCTTTTGATCGTCGCGGGGCGCAAGAATCAAACTGCTCGGCGCGTCGTTGCGGAACAAGCCATCTGTGTGATCGGCCCAGGTGGAGGCAACTGCCACCCCATGTTGAAAGCCGGCAATAGCGGAACCCCTCCTCGTCGAAATGCCATCGATAAATGGAGAAATCAGAAGGTCCATGGCGCGCATCCTATCTGCGGCGGCTTCAGCTGGCAAAGGTCCCTCATCCATGAAGGGAAATCCTGCACAGACTTCACGAAAGCTCTTGCCGTCCTTTCCAACATAGAGCACGACGAGTTGGCTCTGAACGCTGGCTGCGCCGCGAACCGCCGCACCCATCCAGTCGGTCATGCGACTAGGATGCGCTGAACCAAACATTCCCACGACCAGCGTATCTGGAGAAATCTTAAGCCTTTCACGAGCCATCTCATAGGAGAGCTGCGATGTGGGCAAATTCGAGCCGACGGGAAGATGGTGGCAGACCGCTTCGGGGCAGACCTCTTTGATCTCCGCAATCCAACGAGCGGTCGAGACGAAAATCGCGTCCGCGAGCCTGGACAAGGCACGAAGCTGGCGGTTCTGCCATCGCCGCATCACCCAAAATTTCCATGGCCAGTTGGGAACCTGGGTCTCGTGAAACATGACAGCGACACGGGCCTGTTTCGACTTCTTAAGACCACGGAGCATACTGATCAGCCAGGGGCAATATCCCCATCGGCCAAAGCCAAACGGATTGTATTCGACAATAAGCCAGTCGAGCGGAGGTGCTTTGGCAAGCAAGCGGGGAAGTTCCATGATCGTTTGCGGCTTGTTCACATCAAAAAAGGGATTCACCTCCACGTTTTCGCACTTAACACGCTGGGGCCCTATCGAAGTCCAGACGCTCGTATCCACTTCATTCTGAGCTAATGCCTTGGCGAGCCAATAGGTGTAGTCGCCAATCCCGTCAAAGTCCGGCGGGAATGCTGCGCTGAGAAGGCCAACTCGCAAGGTTGAATGACTGATGAACGGCGCGAGATGAAATGATCGGCGTCGTAGAGACGATACTTTCGGCTGCCTTAGTCCCTTGCCGTCTTATAAGCACAGATTATTCGCGTCCCTGTACTCACTTTTCCGGATTTTTTTCTCAGAACAAAGGGCTCGTCGATCCGCTAGACAGGCACCGAGGCTATGGTTTTGGTGCTAATAGCCTGTTCTTAAGAGTGCGAGCAATTCCGCGAAGCGACGATGGTTCTAGCAGCGCCCATCGTGCGAGATTGATGGCATGTTTCATCCACCTCGTTCCACGTGCGCGATCTCCCACGAGGATCGCTTCCAAGCCACGGAGAAACAAATCCTGCCCGAGATAGATTCGAAGTTTCTTGGCCAACTCGTGGCCGCGTGGATGAGGCCGGAAAAGCTCCTCCGCATCCGCCGCAAATACGATGATCTCTTCTTGCAGGCGACCCGATGTCGAATATAGAGAGGTGACCCCACTTTCATTCCTCCGATAGCGCATCACCACTTTCGGAATTGCCCGACAGCGCCGCGACGCCATCGGAAGCTGCAGAAAGTAGCTTCGATCGCAAAGCATACCGAATCTCGGATCCGGAGGTCCCGTCCGCCGTTCGACCTCGCGAGTGAATGCTGTTGCCGAAGGGAGCAAATCATTGTTCTCTAGCAGCCAGGCACCGGCTTCACTTCCACTCATTTCCCGAGGTTCGGTCACCGGCCCCGAACGTTGCCGAACTTTAAGCTCGGAATCGTAAAAGTCCCAGTTCGCCCAGACGAAATCGAGATCGTCCTGCTTCCGAAAGGCCTCCGCGAAAGTTTCGAGGGCATCCGGCTCCCACGCGTCGTCCGCATGGAGGGTGGTCAGGATGGGTGCCGAGGTATTGGCAATTGCATAGGCCCAGTTATTTGCCTGCTTGAGATTCTCAGCTTGGTAAACGTAGCGAATCCGAGAGTCGTCCAGGTAAGGTTCGACAATTTTTCCCGTTCCATCGGTCGAGGCGTCGTCTGAAACGAGTAGTTCCCAATCCCGAAAAGTTTGAGCTTGCACGCTGTCGAGCGCCGTCTTGATAAAGCCAGCGCTATTGTGGGCCAGCATGCAAACGCTGATATATGGCTTATCCACAGCAAGCGATTACTTGTTCGTTGGCGCCCCGGTCGCTCTCCACTTCAGAAAAGGCTGTTTGCTTGATATCGGCTCAGTGCTGAGGTGGAGAAATTTTTTGCCATATTGAGCAGAGGAGGCCCGCGACTCGTTCGATCCAAATCACCCGCGGTTGATCGGGCTTGATGCGTCCTGCTTTCATCTCGATCTCCCAGCGTTTCGCCCAGCAAAGGAAACTATACTGCGCAAAGAGCAGCGACATGATGAGTCCAAAGGCGCCCTCTCGATAGCTTCCCTTGTAAACATACAGATTCAGGAACGTGCGGAGCATGCCCGGGAAGGGAGACTTTGCCAGCGGCACCCCGTCCGCAAGAGCCTGCTCGGCTTCCAAACTCGTGTAGCGATTTTGGGTCGTCAGATAATCGCTGATCGAATCCTTCGAGAAATGGAGGAGATAGCCGTCTAAATTCTCCGTCTTGCCTGTCGTCTCGAGCTTTTCATGGACCAGGCGCGTGTCCCACTTCGCAAATCCCTTTCGGAGCATTCGCGTCTGCCAGGCCGCACCGTGAGTATACGGAGTATAGACGCCGAAGAAATGCTCCCGCCGACCAACGCGAAAAACCGCGACCTCAGTCGGAATGCCATCTTGCAATCGCTGCCGAATCTCCTTGCTTAGCTCGGGTGTAAATTTCTCGTCCGCATCCAGAAAGAAGACCCAATCGCAGGTCGACTGTTCGATTCCGTAGTTACGTTGCTCCGCGAAGCCTCCCGGTTTGTTCGGTCCCAATCGGTCGCTCAGAAACACCTTGTTTGTGAACTCACGGGCTACCGCCACCGTATTGTCGGTGCTGTAACCGTCGACGATGACCAGCTCATCGCACCAAGTGGCACTGGCTAAGCAATCTCGAAGGCGAGCCTCCTCGTTATAAGTCAGGATGATTGCCGAGATCGTCATTTGGCTGCGGAGAATACCATAATCGGTGGAGCGAGGTTCTTTCTAGTTGAAACCTTCTCGAAGCGCTTGCACGTGAATCTTCGCGATGCTTTCCGAAGTGAAGTCACGCTTCTGCCTGGCCTGTCCCTCTCGGCCCAATTTTTGTCGAAGTGCGGGCTGCTGAAGGAGAGAGACGATCTTCTTGGCAAGTGAGGCAGGATCTTGGTCGGCCCACAGTCCAGTCACGCCATCTTCAATCAACTCGCGACAAGCCGGCGCCAGTCCGCAGATGACCGGTTTGCCATACGCCCAGGCTTCTACGTAGGCAATGCCGAAGGCTTCGTGCGAAGAAGGAAGACAAAAAACATCACAGGACGCCAACGCGTCGGCTTTGCCAGATTCGTCCGGCACCCCCAAATCCCGCAGCGACCTGGCCGGCACCGCCTCCTTTAGGTTCTGGTCACTCGGATCCGCCCGGGCCGGCAAGAAGCAGGACGGCTTGGGGGCAGTCTGGCAGGACAAGCGGCCACGCTTTCAACAGGGCTGGATAACCTTTCCCCTCATCCCGACGACCCAAAAAAAGGACCGTCAGCGCTTCAGGGCCAATTTCATATTTTTCCTGGAACCGCTGCAAATTTCCATCCATTCGGCACATCGGCGGGAGCCCGCACCACACCAGCTTATCTTCCGGAACACCCAAAGCCGCTAAGTGCTTCATTTCATGATTGCTTTGGCAGAAGACCGCATCCGCTCTGGCGTAAAGACGAATGTCAATCGCGTCGTCGCCCCACGACCGCGGGTGAACAGCCGGCCAAATCGTGAAGTGCTTTCGGTGATGACGCGCCCAACGGAGCAGAGCGAACCCAAAAAAATCCCATCCAGTCCCGACAAAATGGATCCAACTTGCTGATCCGGCGAATCGCTCCAAAGACCGCGATGGAACCAAACCAAAAACCAATCGTTCCAAAAATGGATGCAGGATCGGCCGCGAAGCCATCGAGAAGAGCACTCTCTGCGCCTTTGCCCAAGATTTTCGTACCTCCAGCGCCTCGACTGGCCAAGGCAACTGCTCATCAGATCTGGCCAAGACGGGATGCACCGGTTTCACCGCTAGGAAAATGCCGCGAAAGGCAAAGTGCTCGCTAAGAGCGCGCGCGAGAAATCGTTGGTAGGCGCCGAGTCCCCCAACATAGCTCGGGGCTATCCCCGATGCGATAACGACCCTTTTTTCCTGGAGAGCCATTGAATTGACACGCCGCGCATCGACGAGCCCCTGCTCAGGATTTTGATACAAAGTGAGATCGAAAGGCTTTCTGAAAGCGAAGTCTCGACGACCTTAACCCTTCAACTAGCGATAACTGCGTTCCCGCCTAGTTCGCGTTCGCCGACTCCACGAGCGAGCATGTAGGCCTTTACTACGCTTTCCGCCGAGGATTCCCAAGTAAACCTAGCCGCCTGGCGGACGCCCAGAGCTCTAAGCTCCTCGCGTCGCTCGGGATCACTAACGACATTAACAATGGCGTCGGTTAGGGCTGCCTCGTCGGTTGGATCAACCATAACCGCCGCATCGTCCACGACCTCCGGCAATGAGCTTTTATTCGAGCAAATGACGGGCGCTGCGCACTGCAGTGCCTCCAGAACTGGAAGTCCAAAACCCTCATAGGTCGAGGGGAAGACGAATGCTTCGCACCCTGAGTAGAGAGCGACAAGTTCCTCGTCAGAGATCCCGCGGGCGCGAATGACTCGCTCGGCGAGTTTCGGATGCTTGCCAACTTCCCGATCGATCGCTTCCGCGCCCCAACCTGCCTTAGGATTGCCCACAAGAACCAACCTTCCTCTCCACCACGGCAGTCGCTCCGCGGCACTGTAAAAGCTTCGAACAAGCAGCGGAATGTTCTTGCGGGGTTGAGGATTGGCGACAGAAAGAAGGAAAGGATTGTCCTCCAATCCCAACCGGGCACGAACCTGAGTAAGAGGATCTGGCTGTTGAAGAGGACGAAAGCGTGGGCTCGCGGAGAGATGAGCGACCACCACCCGGTCCGGCGGAAAGCCCGATAAATCGCAAAAATCCTGCTTGGTAAAATTTGAAACCGCGACCACAACGTCCCTTTTGGGATCAAGGGAAGCGAGAAGAGACCTTAGCATTCCAGTTGCATCCGGAGTGGATTCTTCGGAATGTCTCATCGGGATAACATCGTGCACCGTGGCGACTCGCGGAAGAGACGGCGGGAGCCAGTCCGGAGGAGCTCGGAAGGTCGCGTGGAATAAATCCACTTCCGCGCTCAATCGGATGTCAACAGAAGCGTGAACAAATCTACGCAACAAGGCCGTCGCCAGGGCACCAATACGCTGCGGAGCGCCCTGCGCCTTTCCTCCCCGAGCCATTTGCTCTTCAAACTGATACAGCAAATTGGCCGCCATCTCGCCAACCTTAGACTTGGTCCGAAAGGTCCGCAGACACTCTACGGGTGGCACACACGAATTTGCCGCCCAGCGCTCGGTGCACAAACTGGTAATAACTGGATTCCAATCCCCTCCGAAGGCTCCCACCACCTTGATATCAAGCGCCGGATTCTTTCTCAGGCAGGCGAGATGCTCTTCGATGACGCGGCCAATTCCTGTAACTACCGCCTTGCCTCCGGGAGCCGGCACCACAGAGGAAACATCGTACGCTACGCGTAACATACCTTGGTTCTTCTAGGTCAACCGCAGACTAAGTCACATCACCAGCCAGACGTCGAAACAAGCCGGCCGTACTAGAATTTCGGCTGCACAAGGAAGCGCGGATCGATAAGCCGAACAAGAAAGTTTATCGCCCGGACCCGCCAAGGCCATTTCTCAAGCCAGCGTAACGACGCTCGCTTGCGCTCAATAATCGCATCCCACTCCCGCTTTTCGGCAACTGTCAGGTACGAGGTAAAAACCGTTGTCAGAAAATGGCCCTTCTCAAAAGTCGGACCCGCATAATGAAGGAAAGCAGGAGCAGAAGGACTCGCCAAGAAGGCCGCGGAATCGCAGCAGTTCTCATAGTCTCCCGCCATCGTGGATTCCATGTCTTGGTGCGGGAGGTTGAAGTTAAAAATATTGCGCTGCTTTAGAAGGACCAACCAATTCATCGCCGGTTGGTCGATCGGACTTAATTTTCGATCGAGACAGGTCCTTCGCATCTTCGGCGACTGGATAAGCGCAATCAGCTCTTCTTCCTGATACAATGGCTTCTCGAAAGCAAAGAAACCCGAGTTGAATGTCAACAGGGGCCACCGCGAGGAAAGTGCCGTCAGAAAGCGACGAGATTCCGCAGAGAATGTCCACTTGTTCTTGGCCCACTCGGTGTCCGCAACCGCAAAAGAGTCATCCGGCGCTGCCTGCAGCCACGCTTGCGGTTTACGCAAGACGACAATATCGGTGTCGAAGTACGCGCAATTGCGTTGCAGAAGAGTCTCATACTTGCAATAGAGCGGATGCGCGCCCTGTTGTTTCAGGAAGGCCAGAAGTCTAGACTCCTTGATCCAATGACATCCATCTGGGGCCTGAAAGTCACTTCCTCCAAAAGGAATAATAAACACAGGCAGATCACATCCAACGTTTCTAAGCGACCTAACAAGAACCCGCAGTTGAAGATCCGCCGTTTTATTAGCCAATACAAGAATACTGCCGATCGTCATTAGCCACCGCTTCCGACGGGCTTACCGAATTTTCCTGAATCATAGCGCCACATTGCGTTGCCTTCCTTGCGCCTTGCGCTCATCCCGGAGCGACTCGTGAACATCCGATGAGCTTGCCGGATAGCACTCCTCTAAGTTGACCCGGGAAAAAGGCGCCTCTCGCTGGTTCCCTTCGCGTGTGCCATAAACCGTTTCAATCCGATCTGGCTACGGATGTGCGATCTTGTCTTGATCAGGCACTCTTAGAGAGAGCAGCCGTGTGCTGACCGCTTCTAGGGAACAGCGACTTCTCCATTCACTGGCAATCTTCTGGGCATCTCTCTCTCCCTTAACTCGCCTATCCCTCTCTCGTTGAATCGCCCGCACACAGTCATCGGCCGAATTTGCCTTAAATGTCTCTCCAAATGCGCCGTCCGCGATGAGCGATTTATAACCAGGAACGCCGTCAGAACCTACCAGCGTGCAGCCTTGGCAAAGCGCTTCCAGACCTTGGACTGGGGTCGACTCGAACCGGGAAGTAGAGACAAGAAGCTGCGCGCTTGCCAAGCGCTCGCACAACACTCGCGACGGGGTATTCTTGAACAATTGAATCCCTTTGGCACCAGTCGCAAGCCTCTCCAGATTGGGGGCATCCCCTCGGACGTGCAACTCGACGCGCGCGGGATTGGGTGTCTCAAGATAGCCTCTTAAGGCCTTCTCGAGAAGGAATGGATCCTTTTGTTGCGCCCCAAGCCGTCCCGCCACCAAAATCAGATCCTCCCGCTCCTTCTTGACCGGTCCTTGCGTAAAAATAGCTCTGACGGCAAACGGAACCACGACAATCTTCCTTGCCAGATCCATCCGGTTTCGCTTCGCCAGGAACGCCCTCAGTATCCTCGCCGGCTCCTCGGACTCAATTTTCAGATATTCGGCAATCTCGAAGGAATCGAACACTGCCCTATCTTGTTTTTTTCCTTCGACTAACCAGCTATGCAACCACGCCTTCAAAATCTTAGCCTTGAGCAGAGGACTGTAGCTCGGATGCCACATCGTAACACGAAGGGCTCTCAATGGATCCTGGCGTACGGAAAAATATCCGTCGCTATCACATTCCAAAACCACGGTCGCTCCCTGCTGGCGCGCACGATCCAGGACGGCAGCAGGAAATCGACCGGCGGAATAAAAAATCGCTAGATCGACTGCTTCTTGCCGCCACCATTCGGGGGTGCTGAGGCTTTCCATGGCGATCTCAGTTTTCGGGATGGAATCATCGATGCCACTAAACCCCCTGGCGTAGATCCTCCCGCTGTGCCCCATAAGAGCAAACTGACGACACAGATCGGTATGACAAATCGCCCCGTCAGTCGCGATGGCGTTGATAAAGATCCCGACTTTCATCTTCTTCGCTACTTAGCAATAAGATATTCTCCGCCCTCGTGCACACTCGCAGCTTAGACGATGACTTCGTAATCTTAGATCTGGGAGCAACGAGCTCAGCCGGCGGAAGCACTCGCCAAACGGAAAAATTCGTTCTTCGACTCCATCAGTTCGTCGTAGGTTCCCGCTTCTCCAATTTTGCCATTGATGAGAACATAAATGGCATCACAGCCGCGGACCGTCGTCAGCCGATGCGCAATCGAAACAATGGTAATCTCACCTTGAAGCGAATCAACCGCCCGCATAAACTTGGCCTCGGTTTCGTTGTCCAAGGCGCTTGTTCCCTCGTCGAGGATGAGCATCTCAGGATCGAAATAGAGCGCCCTTGCCAGTCCCACTCTTTGGCGTTGACCTCCGCTGAGCATGACACCGCGCTCGCCTACCTGCGTTTCCAGCCCTTGAGGCATCTTTGCGAGCACTTCTTGAAGCTGCGCGGAGGCAATTGCCCGTTCCAATCGTCCGTGGTCGATCTTGTCGTCGGGAATCCCAAGAGCAATATTTCGAACTAGATTGTCATCGAGCAAGAAGATTTCCTGCGGAACGTATCCGATCCGCATCTGCCACTTCAAAGGAGCTGGCTTTTCCAAAACCTTCCCATCAACCAGAATCTCGCCCTGGGTCGGCTCATAGAGCCCAAGCAGGATGTTGATCAGAGTGGACTTGCCGGATCCTGTCTGTCCGACAAAGCCGATCGACGTGCCCCTGGCAATGCGCAGATTGATGCCCTGTAAGGTGGGACGCTCGACGCCCGGATAATTGAAGGTGAGATTGCGAAGCTCGATGGCCTCGGTAAACAAAGGATTCTCATCGATGATGTCGCTGGACGCAGGAGTCCATTTGGGAATCGATACCGGATAAGAAGGCGACGAAAAATCGAGCTCCTCAGCAAGTTCCTCCATGGTGTACCGGTTGGTCGTCACCAAATGGAGGCTGTTGTAGAGCTGTTGAACATTGGGCAAGAGGCGAAAGCCCGCCATGGCCATCACGCCGAGCGTCGGCAGGACCGCATCCAGACGACCTGCTGCCAGGGCCACCATGGCCCAGATGATCGTGCCCGCAAATGCGATCGGCTCAATCAAGTTGCGTGGCAATCCGCTGATCCATGCGCTCATGACATTTGCCTTCACCTGATGGCTGGAAAGTTCGTCTACCCTTTCCAGGAAAAACGGACCCGCACCTCTCAGTTTGATGTCGCGCATACCCGCAATGAATTGCTGGACGAGGCGGTTGAGACCTTGGCTGGCTGCCTTGAAGACCTCATTGATGGTCCGGACCCGCTTGCGGGTTATTCGCATGAAGAGGAGATAGAAGCTCGCAAAGAAAACACCCGCCACCAGCGTGACCACCGGCTCGAGAGCGAGCAGTCCGATGACAATCACTGCGGTGATGAAGAGGCGTGAAGTAAAATCGCAAAGCGGACTGAGCAGGAAGGCGGTGAAGAGATTAACATCCGCGTTTGCCTTCTTTGTGAGCACCGCCGAATTCCGAGAAACAAAATAGAGATAAGGCTGGCTGTAATACTTAGCAATAAGTTGCATCCTTAGCCAATGCCCGAGATCGCCGACATAACGGGCCATGATAATCTGGCTCAAGATGGTCGCGGCACTCGCAACCACCAGTGAAATGATCGCCAGAACCCCCGTGACGTAAACGAGCTGCTTTGGATCGGTGATGTGAAGCATCGACAGGAGGAACGACCCTAAACTTGAAGAGGCAAAACCCTCCGGATTGGCCGCAACCGAAAGGAACGGCAGCACGGCGGCGACGCCGCCCAATTGCAAGATCGCCACGATGATCATGCTGAGCACCACCACGACGAACCGGCGCCTTCCGAAGGGAAGAACAACTCTCAGGATCTTGCCGAGAAATGCCGAACCTCTAGAGAAAGACGATACCATTACGAATTACAGGTTCAGGGACTCCTTGCCAGGCATTCGCCGACCCATCCTCCAAGGAAATACTCCTTGCTCAGTCGCTACTCTCCCAGCGGAGCGAGCGGGAACCGCATGCGAAACTTGTGGTCTCCCCCCAGCCGCGCAAAAGGTCGAAGACGTTGAAGAAAGCAAAGTGGACGTATTGCTAGACAAGGGAAATCAGCGACCCTCCGATCGCGATTCCCATCTAAATCGAATGTGGCTTTCCAATACTATAGACGTAAAAACCCAAGCTCCTCAGCTTAACCATATCGAGGACATTCCGCCCGTCAAAGATCCATGCAGGCTTGTGCATATCGTCGAAGACTTTGGCAAAATCCAGATTACGAAATTCATCCCATTCCGTAAGCGCGAGCACCCCGTGTGCGCCTCGGGTCGCCTGAAGTGCGTTCGAGCAAATTTCAAGCCGTGGATCGTCAGGTTTGACTTCCAGATCAGCAAAAATTTGATCCGCCTCAACCTTTGGATCGAAGATGGCCAGCCGCGCCTGCTCGTCGAGCAAAGATTTGCAGACCGAAATCGCCGGAGATTCCCGCGTGTCGTTGGTGTCCTTTTTGAAGGCGAAGCCGAGAACCGCGAGACGCTTGCCCGAGATGGTGTTGAAGAGCGTCCTGATCACGCGGGTGACAAACCGGCTCTTCTGCCAGTCGTTGATTCGGACAACATGTTCCCAATAGTCGGCGACTTCCGGAATGCCAAAGAAGCCGCAGAGATAAACCAAATTGAGAATGTCCTTTTGAAAGCATGATCCGCCAAAGCCCACCGAAGCCTTCAGGAACTTCGGACCGATGCGGGAATCGGTGCCGATCGCCCGCGCGACCTCGTCGACGTCCGCTCCGGTAGTCTCGCAAAGTGCGGAGATGGAGTTGATCGAAGAAATGCGCTGAGCCAGGAAGGCATTCGCGACGAGCTTCGCGAGCTCAGAAGACCAGAGATTAGTCGTCAAGATACGCTCGCGCGGAACCCATCGCGCATAAACCGACACGAGCTTCTCGATGGCCGCCAACCCCTCAGGGGTCTGTTCTCCGCCAATCAAGATGCGATCGGGGGCCTCGAGGTCGGCCACGGCCGTGCCCTCGGCCAGAAACTCGGGATTTGAAAGGACCTGATGGTTGAGCTTCTTGCCGCTCGCACTTAGAATTGTGAGGATCGTTTCGGCGGTTTTCACCGGAATCGTGCTCTTCTCAACGATAATTTTCGGCTCGTCGGCGACATCCGCAATCATGCGGGCCACGGCCTCAATGAAGCGAACATCGGCCGCGCGTCCCGCCCCCACGCCGAACGTCTTGGTGGGCGTGTTCACACTTACAAAGACGATATCGGCGCCTCGGATCGCATCCTGCACCGCGGTCGTGAAGAACAAGTTGCGGCCACGAGCGGATCTGACGACATCGTCCAACCCGGGCTCATAAACCGGAAGGCTGTCAGAATTCCAGGCGTCAATTCGTTGCTGGTTGAGATCGACCACCTCCACGCGAATATCGGGACATTTCGAGGCGATCATCGCCATCGTCGGGCCGCCGACATAGCCGGCCCCGACGCAGCAAATCTTCAAAGCAAAATCGGTTGTTGGTGAGGTTTGTTGAGACATAGAGAAAAGTTAGAGCGGCGTGTAGGTTTGAGAGTCTCAGATGGCTTCACGAAAATAAGCAATGGTCCGGTCAAGGCCCTCCTCCAGCGGAACCCTCGGCTCCCAGCCAAGCGCTTCCTTAGCTAAGGAAATGTCCGGCCGCCGTTGCTTAGGGTCATCGGCCGGCAGAGGAAGATGAGTCACCTTGGATTTTCCTCCGACCTTTTTGAGAACGAATTCCGCCAACTCCAGCATCGTAAACTCCCCGGGGTTGCCAATGTTCACCGGACCGACGGTCTTCTCCTGTGTCATCAAGCGGACAAAACCTTCAATGAGATCATCCACATAGCAAAAGGAGCGCGTCTGCGAGCCGTCGCCATAGACGGTGAGATTCTCTCCCTTGAGGGCCTGGACAATGAAGTTGGACACCACGCGACCGTCATCGGCGAGCATTCGCGGACCGTAGGTGTTGAAGATTCTCACGACGCGGATATCAACTCCGTTTTCGCGATGATAATCGAAGAATAAGGTTTCCGCACAGCGCTTGCCCTCGTCATAGCACGATCGGCGGCCAATCGGATTCACATTGCCCCAATAGGATTCACTCTGCGGGTGAACATTCGGATCTCCGTAGACTTCCGAGGTGGAGGCGAGAAAGACTCTGGCCTTGACACGCTTGGCCAAACCTAGCGAATTGATCGCGCCCATCACCGAAGTCTTAGTAGTTTTAATCGGATTGTATTGATAGTGCGGCGGCGAAGCGGGACAAGCTAGGTTGTAAATCTGATCCACTTCCACCCGGAACGGCTCGGTCACATCATGCCGGATCAACTCGAAATTAGGATTTTGCAGCAGGTGAGAAATATTCTGCTTCCGTCCGGTGAAAAAATTGTCCAGGCACAAGATCTCGTGCCCCTCGTTAAGGAGTCGATCACACAAATGCGAGCCGAGAAAGCCCGCGCCGCCAGTGACTAAGATGCGCATAGGTTTGGATTAAGCATGCTCATACGGAGATGACCGTCGCAAGCCAAAAATAACCCAGCTAGGTTTTGTGGCCGCCGATCGCCGAGAGGGCCGCGCGGGAAGCCCCATCTTTACTTGCGGATTCGATTCTATTCTTAGCCAAGCGATGAGTTAGTGCTGACAAGCTACCGCCTTTGGTCATTCTCCACATTGCGTTTCGAGACCACTTTCATTCCCTGGTTAGTATTCGTTAGGTGGAGACTTTCCGCGTTCAAATGAACCGGAATGATCTACGACAATCTTCGCCTGGCTTTTCCTAGAGACCGCTTATGCATGGTCTTTCTTAGAACTCCGAGAACCACCCTTGGCGTCGGGTTCCCCATAGGCGTAATGGTAAAAATAGTAGGCGGAGTCTCGCCCGAGATGGACTCTGTTCAAGATAAATCCCGCGAGTTTTCCCCGCGCATTCTCGATCAGCTTCTTCGCGCGGGCCAGCGCCTTCTTGGGAGTCTTAGCTGCTCGGACGACCAGACAAACGTAGTCGGCCAGCGGGGTGATGCGCAATGTGTCGCTGACTGCATTGACCGGAGCCGAATCAATGATGATGCGGTCGAATCTCTCGACCAAGGTTTTTATCAGGGCGACAAAGGCATCAGCGCCAAGAAGCTCGCCCGGATTGCTGCTCTTGCCCCCGGCGCAGATGACCGAAAGGTTTTCCTGTGGGCCGGCCATGATAATGCGATCAATTTCTGCATTTCCCGCCAGGTAGTCCGATAACCCAAGATGGCGGCGGGCGCCTTCGGGATCAGAAAAAATCTTGTGCACGGCGGGCATGCGCAGGTCAGCGTCGACCAGAATTGTCTTCTGGCCTTCGGCAGCAAATGCGATCGCCGCATTATACGCACAAAACGTTTTCCCTTCTCCGGGAATGGCGCTCGTTATCAAAAACGTGCGACGATGAGCCTCATCTCCGAGCAGGGAGAGCGTCGTGCGCATGCTGCGGAAGGCTTCCGCTTGCTGGCTGTGGCTGCCATCGGGAAAGACACTAGGAATTCGGTCGCCCTGCCGCCCCTCAAGGTCAGAGACGACGGCGAGAACCGGAAGTTTCAGGAAGCTCTCCGCCTGATCCACATAGCGCAGGCTGCTATCGAGCATATCCAAACCGAAGATCGCGCCGGCGCCCAGCGCGACTCCAAGAAACAGGCCGAGACCCAGCATCTTCAGCAACGGCCGGGGAACCGGCTTCGCCGCCATCGGTTCCTGAACAACGCGGAAAGGACTTGTCTCCACTCCGATGGCCACGTTCGTCTCGCGCAAGCGAGCATTGACCGCGTCATACATGGCACGATCGGAGTCGACTTCACGCTGGAGAACGTTGTAAGGAATGGCAATCTTGTTAAGCTCGAGAGCAACCTGTTCCTGCTCTTTGAGGGCTTCGGTCAACTTCTTTTCCGCGTCGACCGCGGCTTGATACTGGGTGCCCAGAATCTCGCCCGCGTTCCTCAGGGTATCGCCGAGAGATTGCTTCAACTGCTCAAGCTGAGTGATCGCCTCGATGGTCTTGGGATGCTGTGGCAGGTAGCGTTTTTGAGTCGCCGCCAAATTGGCCTCCGCCGTGACGATCTGCTGGCGAAGTCCCTGAACCTGGGAAATGGCGCTCACGCTTGAAATCTGCAACATTTGATCGGTGTTTGTTTCCGGTATCGTCCGTAAGAGATCGATATCGGACTCAAGCCTAATGCGGTCGTTCTTCGCCTGAGCCACCTGGGAATTGAGATCCTTGAGCTTCTCGACCGTAATGTTCTGGTCCTCTTGAAGGGAGACCGCGTTTTGCTCCTCCTTATACTTCTGAAGCGTTTGTTCGGATCCCTCCAACTTCGTCTTGAGCTTCGTCGCCTCGTCCCGCAAGAAATCGTTGGCCACTCGCGCCGACGCCATGCGCTGCTCAACCGTTTGGCGCATGAATTCCTTAACCACCGTATCTGCGATCAACTGCGCCCGCTCCGGATCCGTGTCCGTTACCGATATGTCAATCAGACGTGTTAGTCTGCGGACACTCGCCGAGACAATGGCTCGCATGCGGTCTGAAATTTCGACTTCGGTGAACGGTTCGGGACGAGGGGGAAGAAAGGACGGATCATTCAAGAGACCCGCGGCTTTCGCGACCCGCACAAGAAATGAATCTCCGGTCAACGTGGCCACGATCGTCGTCAGGTAGTCAGGCGCCTCGAGTCTTACGGTCTCTTCGCTGCTGAGAACCTTTTGCTCCTGCTGCTCGACTTGGATAACTGCTATCGCCACGTATTTTTGGGGTTGGCGAAGGGCCAAGTACGTCGCGACCGCCGCCGCAATGAGGACAATGGCTAAAAACAGCCAAATATAACGAAGAAGAAGATGAAAGTAATACCCGAAGTCTAAGCCAGACCCGGAACTGCTTTCGCTTCCTCCTAAGAGTTCGGAAAGTTGTTTGTCAGATGGAATGTCGGCCATGATTAAAATATGGATTCTGCGACGGTGATGACGTCGCCTGGCAGGATATTGAACGTCGAACCAGTCGGCATTCGCGCCATTTTTTTGGCGTTGAAATGATAAACTCTCTCGATGCCACCCTCATTCCGCTTCACGACGACGTTGCTGGGATTAGCAATCCGGCTATAGCCTCCGGCCATGCCGATGGCCTGCAGCAAGCTGATCGATTCGTTGCCCTCGATGGGATAAGTCCCAGGCTTTTGCACCTGGCCCAGGATGGTAAACATCTTCCGCGCGTACGCTCGGACGGTAAGATTCACCTGAGGATTGGAGAGGTAGCCGGACATGTAGCGTTGCCGGAGAATTTCGGTCGCCTGCCCGACGGTCTTCCCGGCGATCTGCACCTGTCCAATCATTGGGAAAAACGCCGTGCCGTCGCCGGAAATGCGAATGACAGCATCAAAGTCGGGTTCCTGAAAAATGCGGAAATCAAGGAGATCACTAGGCGACAAGTGGTAGTCCGTCTCTACTTGCGCGGGCTCCGGCGGAGGAGTGATCTGTTGCGGCGACGTGCAACCCGAAAGAACGAGCAGAGCCAGGACCGCAGCTTGCCCAAGAGCGGTGGTGCCTCTCTTCGCCAGCGCGCAAATTAGAACGTTTAAATACTTTTGAAACCATCCTTCATTTGACGCGTCAGTAACTAGCATATCTTGCCTCCGTGACTTCATAGGATAACGTGTGAACTTTAGTGTAAAGACGTAACAAAGTTAGAATTGCGTCAGGAATTCCAAACCGGCTCTATTGTTAGTGAAGCTGCTGGTCTCTTGCGTGCTCACGGTTTGCCTAAACTCATACCAAATGCCTACAGAAAACCACTCCGCGAACGCATAGGTCAATCGCGGACGCACGAAAAGATAGTTGTCCACCCGGTCGGTGGGCGTGTCAACGGTGGTTCCGAAGTAACTATCATTTTCGTAGCCAAAGCCGACTGCTGCAACAACTTTCTGAAAGAATTGCTGCGAAACGTTGAGCTCAAAACCGGTGGCAAAGTAGTCTTCTCCGGCGAGCGCGCTGGAGCCGACAACATTTCTGAAACCAACGAGGCTGATCATGGTTGCGGGGAACGGCTGATAACTGACCCCCAGGCTAAAGACGGGATCAATCTTAACCTGATCAGTTCCCTCAAATTCGAGAAATTGCACACCAGCGCTGAGAGAAAAGGTCAGCTTGTCGCTCGGATTATAAAACACTCTCATAAGCCCCTGCTGCAGGTACTGAAGCGGTGTGTCCGAGGAATTAATGACGCCCGCAACGCCCTCAAAGCCTAAGCGCGTTTTCGGCAAAATTTGATAATCCATGCCAGCCCGTGCTACGTATTCGCTGGTCGTCTGAAAATCTTCGGTGATCGAAGTCGATTGCGTAAACAGTAAATTGAAAGCGGTCTTGTCGCTGTAGTCGTAGACGAAGCCGAGCGCATTCCAGAAGGTCTGGGTGGTGGTAATCGTATTAACATCGCGGCTCGAGCCCCTGACGGTGCTATAGTTGCTTTGCAGTTTCGCCACGAGCTTGCTGAATCGATACTGAAGCCCCAGAGCGGCAAATTGATTAAAACCGCTCTGTTCCGAATTGCGGGTGTAGATTACGGGCTGCCCAATCCACCGAGCACTTAGATAGTTCTCTCTGCGATCCCGAAAATCACCCAGCTCGTAAAGCAAGCCCGCCGATGGCGTCCAAATCACATCCGAAACGGGATCCGCGTTCGTCAAAAAGATGTTGTCATCATAGACGACCGCGGCGGTAAAAACTGGGGTGATTCGCCAGCGTTTGCGACTGACGTCGTCGGGAAGCAAGACCGCCGGCTCGCCTGGCTGGGGTTCGAAGCCTTCCTGCTCAAATGGCCGCCTGTCGGGGTCGAGCATTGTGTCGCTTTCCGGGCCCGGCGTGAGGGGCGTTAAAGTTTGATCCGCCGCCTCCCGCTCGGCCTCGGAGGTCGGAGTGAGCACGCCTGTCGGGCGCGTCTGTCTCGACGGCGTGGGCCTTGGCTCGGCCGGGGGAGCCGGCTCGGGCGGGGGAGCCGCAGTCGGCGGCAGGGCAACCGGAACTTGTGCCAAGGCGGCGAGCAAAACAATCGCCCAGGCTCCAACGAGCAAGACAAGGCGCCCTATCATTACCTCGCTCCCTGAACTTCCTGAGTTCCGAAATGTACGTGGTTCCTGTAACGAGGTGACCGGGCGATTATCGACCGCATCCAGGCATCTAGACAACTTTCACGCCTTAATGCAACAGAAAAGCTCGCACACAGGGGAAAAGCAAATCTTTGTAAAGAGTTCACCAGAAGGCTTTTTTCTACCGGGCGTCGACCAAGATCTGACCCCGACGCCTTAAGTAGGTAGCTCCCCGATTCAAAATGTCCACTCATTTAACTCGACGCTCCGTTTGCAAATATTAATACGTCTAATTTGGGCATTGAAGCTGGACCTATCGTGTAAATGATTTATGATTGTCTGTCCATTAGACAAGCAGATAACGGGCCAAGTAACCTCCTGATGGCCGAATAGTAGGCCAAGATGTTGTGGATCAGGTATATGTCTCACCCACATTGAGCGTTCGATGGCGGGGTCCGAGGAGTCGTTGTCGGCAGATTGGCTGGGATTTAGGGATCGGCGGACGGGGCGCTTCCGGCTTGCACTGTTTAGGGGGAGAGGCAACGTTACGCGGATGACGCGCTGCTTTCTTTTCCTCGCCATCGCTGTGCAAGCGGCGTTTGCCCTGGACCTCAGACCGCTCGATGAAATCCCTGTTCAGGAAGGCGGCCGGAAGAAACCGTTTCTGGTATTTGCCCAGGAATCGCTTCTTGGGCTCTCTGGCAAGACTTCCTTGACGATTCGAGGAACAAGAATGGACGCGAGACAGGTCGTTGCAGCCCTTTGGCTGTCTCCGCAGGGTTGGGATAGCGAGGCGATTATCCTCGTAAATCATAAATCGCTCAAGGCAGCAACGGACCTCGACACCTCGCGAAAGCTATTTTCGTACCGCGAACTCGCTGCCAACGAAAAATTGGTGAAGCTGCTCAATGAGGCCCAGGCATTGCGAGCACGTCCCGGTAATCCCAGGCTTAGCGGACTGCCGAAGGAGGCGGCTGATGTTGGATTTCGGCTCGCCGAGTTTGAATCGCTCGTCGGAGGCTCCGCTTTTCGTTTCATAGCAAGCTCCCGTGCGGCTGATGCGCAGTGGCTGCCGGTTGTGGGAACGAACGACGACGTCCGGGCTCTGCGGCAGGCGTTTACCGCTGGCGATGATGCCGCCTTCGCCCAGGAGGCAAAGGTGTTAAGACTGAAATGGTCCGGCGTCGAACCAAAATTTCAGCCTCCTGCTTGGAAGATAAAGCTCGAGACGCTCTATCAGAAGATCCACCCGTTTCGCTGGGCCTGGATCTGTTATGCGGCCGCAGGTATGGTCTTGCTCCTTTCCAAGCTTGGCACGGCCGGATATGCCGTGGCGTGGGTCTTGGCCGGGAGCGGATTTCTGCTGCAGATAGCGGGGTTCGCGGCCCGCATCGCCATCGCCGGACGCCCACCCGTTACGAACATGTATGAGTCTGTGGTCTGGGTGGCGTTCGGCACGATTCTTTTCGCGTTAGTCTTTGAAGCCATCTATCGGAGCCGCTATTTCCTGCTTGGGGCGGTGCCCGTCGCGGTGATCTCACTAATTCTCGCCGACACGCAGACGCTGGCCCTCGATCGTTCGATTAATCCCCTCGTTCCTGTCCTGCGTGATAATTTCTGGCTGACGACTCATGTGCTCAGCATCACACTAAGCTATGCAGCATTTGCGCTCGCACTGGGAATCGGGCATATCGCCTTGGGCAAGGTCATCCGGGGAGTCACGCCTGTGTCCTCTTTGTACAATTATCTTTATCGAACCTTGCAGGTCGGCGTGCTCCTGCTGGCGACCGGCACCATCTTAGGTGGAGTGTGGGCCAACTATTCCTGGGGAAGGTTCTGGGATTGGGATCCCAAGGAAACCTGGGCTCTGATTACACTGCTGGGCTATCTGATTGTCCTCCACGGACGTATTGCCGGCAAATGGGCTGGCTTTGGTATGGCCGTGGGCTCGGTGCTGGCCTTTCAAGGCGTGCTTATGGCTTGGTACGGTGTGAACTTCGTTCTCGGCGTCGGCTTGCACAGCTACGGCTTTGGAACGGGCGGTTTCGGCTGGGCGCTGCTTTTCGTGGCGACGGAGATCGCCTTTGTATCGCTGGCCGCACTCCGACGGATACAAACTGCACACCGTTCTCGCACGACTGCGACTGTTTCTGAGCCCCAACTGGTCTCTTAGAAGTTTGCAGGCTTTCGCACAAGGCGACCGTCTGCTTCAAACGCTTAGCACGCGGTAACAAAATTCTTCTTCGCAGAGGAAAAATCTATTCAGCCGACCAATTGGAGAGCAACGAGCATCTTCAAAGCCTGACCGAATCCGGGAAATGTTGTCTCAGCATCGAGCTGTTGCTCGCTTCATTTTCCTAAGCGTTTGTCACAGCGTCCACACTTTGTGACGCTCACGCGCGGAAGCACGCTTCTCGACTCGAGACGCTCAGCCAAAACTGTAGCGCGCGCTGGCAGCAGGAGCATATCGGCTAACAATGGCACCGATGATCGACCGATCTGTTGAAGCGATCTCGTCGCCGACTGATCGTAGCGAGCACCCAGAGAGGCTGGCCCAGCGCGGAGACTCGAAGTCCTCCGCGGTGTGAAGGGCTTGAAAGAGTAGCGTCCAAAGATCCGGCAGTCGTCCCAGCAAGAGCGACGATCCAGAGAGTGAGCGCTCCCGCAATTCACCAGCTACGATTGTGCTCTGCGATTGCTTGAAGAGGGCGTCGGACGTCGTTCCCACGGCTTCGAAATGCTTCCCCGGCGCTCAGAATGAGGGTGCGCAATATCCCCGCGGGTCAATTTCAATTGAAACAAAGCCCACCTGCCGTAAAGCCTCGCACAAGCGGTCGTGCTGGCGTGCCAGGGAGGACATCTCATCGGGCGCCACTTGGACCCGCGCACCAGCTGGCGGCAAATAACGAACGCGGAATATTCGAAAACCGAGCGAACGCATCGCCTCCTCTCCGCGTTCGATCAGGAAGAGGGCCTCAGTTGTCACCGGAGTGCCGTGCGGAATGCGCGATGACAGGCACGGCTGTGCCGGCGAATCGGCGGTCGGCAGACCATAGATCC
Source organism: uncultured Verrucomicrobiae bacterium (assembly GCA_963824895.1). Taxonomy (GTDB): domain Bacteria; phylum Verrucomicrobiota; class Verrucomicrobiia; order Chthoniobacterales; family Terrimicrobiaceae; genus DASTFP01. The sequence continues at coordinate 64,565 of CAWGQS010000011.1, forward strand.
TTGAGAGCTCCCGAACATTATCCTTCGTCCAACCAGCCTCCTTCAAAGGCGCCAGCACAGAGAATTCCGCGGCCGCGCGCGACCCTGGTCGCAGATCCGCAGGGTCATCAGCATTTTCTCCATAAGCTATCGCAGCAAATCCACGTTCAGCCGCCAACGCATTCATCCTCGCGAAGAGCTCCGCCTTGCAAAAGTAGCAACGATTCGGAGGGTTGTTGACATAGAGCTGGTTCTCCAGCTCACGCGTTGCGATGACTTCAACACGCACCTTGAGCCACCGCGCCACCCTCAGCGCGGAAGCTAAGGCTTTTCGCGGAAGGCTCGGACTATCGGCAATTACTCCCAAAACCTGATCGCCAAGAGTACGATGCGCCACCGCCAGGAGGCAGGTGCTATCCACTCCGCCGGAATACGCCACCAGCAGAGGGGCGTGCGCGCGAAGCAAGGATTGCAAGCGATACAGTTTCTCGGTCATTTGCGCCGCAGTCTTCGCGTTACAAGTTCAACCGTGCAAAGAGTGAATCAAGTGGCAACTGCAGGCCGATGAAAAACTCGCCAAACTCGGCATACTGCGCACTGACTTCGTCGAACCGCATGTCGTAAACGATTTCTTTGATTTCGGAAGTCGTCCTGGCAAACAGCGTAACCCCCCATTCCATATCATCGAGGCCGGTTGATCCCGTGATCAACTGGAGCACGCGACCGGAATACTTCCGTCCGACGCGGGCATGACCTCCCATCAGCTTCTTGCGTGAGCCAAAATCCAAAGCATACCAGTTTTGTCCTGCTCCGCCACGGCGCTTGGACATGGGATAGAAACACACCACCGGCCAATCGGGAAGATTTGGCTCGAGCCGATCCTTGAGATATTTCGCCATTCGCGTCCGGAAGGCCTCCATCTTTTCCTTTGCTTCGGGCGACTCCGGGGCAATTTTTTCCTCCCTTTCGAGCTGCTGCGCGTATTCGCTCTCGCTGGTCGTATATTCGCTGCGTTCTGTCATCGAAAACCATGAAAATTCAGGCATGAGAATGCCGGGCCCAAGTGCGAGTCCCAGCTGTTTGGCATAGCCGTCTGCGGTCTGCAGGTCGGCGGTTAGCAGCATGAATCCCAGGTCAGCCTTGGGGGAGACGATGCTAAAGGTTAGCAGTTGCGTCGCGGGAGTGGCGCGAATCTCCTGGACTAGCGACGCGAGCGCCGTCTTGGCAGCGATCCGCTGGTTGCTCTCCAACAAGTCCCACGCGGAGTAGTCGATGCGGAAAAAGAGGTGCAAAACGTGGCGGCCTTCGACCGGAAAAACGGGATCGAGTGAGGGTATTTCCATGTGCAGTCAATCTGGTCTCGAGGATGATCGCTCTGGGTTCGCAAAACAAATCTCCTCCGTCGACCTCCGGCGAAACATTGCATTTTGCCGGACAAAGGCAAAACTTCTGGTTCTGAGCGATTCGATCAAGCCCATAACCGACCCGCTGACTTCCGTAGGCGCGACAAGAGCTGCAACAGTTTACGGGCGGCGGTGAGTGCGGTCGGCGGGCAACGGCGCCTTGGCGCCGGCAAAGGCAAAAAACGATTGCAATCCGCACATGGGACCGTAGTTTGCGGCGACGGAGGAGCAAATACCTATGGCAGATCTAGCAAACAAATATGCGCAAAATGTCACCGGCAAATACTTCGTGGACGATCAGTGCATCGACTGCGATCTTTGCCGTGAAACCGCGCCTGCAAACTTCAAGCGCGACGATGATGGCGGCCACAGCTACGTCTACAAGCAACCAGAATCTCCCGAAGAGGAGAATCTCTGTAAAGAGGCGCAAGAGGGCTGCCCCGTCGAAGCTATTGGAGACGACGGCGAATAGTCGGCCTGCTTACCACGTCCCTTTGTCCAGGCCTTCGCGACCGCGGAGGCCTTTTCTTTGATGCGCGGCGAGGAAATTCGCAGACGAGTGCTCGAGGAATGGCGAGGCCTCCCGGAAAATCCAGTCGCTCGTGAGCGTAGCGTCACTGTCTCCGACGCGTTAAAGAAGCTCCTCCGCAAGCTGGGACTCTCCGAGCGGCTAAATGAACAAGAGATCCGTTCTGCGTGGCGCGAAATCGTAGGCGACTTCCTGGCGGCACATTCGCTGCCGGTCTCTGTTCGGGACGGTATTTTGACGGTGCAGGTCATCCAGCCCGCCGTGCGCTACGAACTCGACCGCTCGTGGAAACGAGACATCTTGCGTAAACTGCAAGCACGCTTTGGCGCCAAGATAGTGCGTGAAGTGCGCTTCCGTGGCTAAGGAAAGTTTGGTGGTGAATCGCTCCCCGGATATGCACGTGATCATTATCAAGGGGCTGCAAATCGATGCGGTCGTCGGCGTCACGGATGCCGAGCGCCATAACTCTCAACGCCTCGAAGTCGATGCTGCCATTACTCCCTTAGAGACGTTCGCGGCAGTGGGGGACCAGATCGATCGCACGGTGGACTACCAGGCGGCAGCTCAGCAGATCATCAGGCTGGCAGGCTCACGTCCCCGGCACCTGATTGAGACGCTTGCCAGTGAGTTGGCCGAAATGCTCGTGCAAGAGTTTCGTGCCAGCCGCGCGGAGGTGGAAGTACGCAAATTTGTCCTTCCGAACACGGAATATGTAGCTGTCCGTTGCGTAGCAACCGCGAAAACGACTAGGCCGCGCGGTGGAGAGGGAAATCGAAATTCGATCGAAAAGACTCAGCCTTAGAAGCTTGGCGACTCTCTCGCGCTAAGATTTTGGCCCATAAACAAAGTCATCCAAACCATCAAGTCTACAGCGTCCAGGAGACGCCAGAATTTTGGGAATGAGTCCTCCAATAAAGAGTTTAGCCAGACCCCTTAGCTTTGCTGACGACTTTTCTTCCCTAACGGCGCCCCGTCCGTCACTAGCTCCCGTGCTCGTCGTGCCCCCCGCTGACGGCGTCCATCTGGAATCCGCGGAATCCGCGAGTCAAGTGCCGCCCAAGCTCACTCTGGAGGGAAGTTCTCAGCTCTGGAGAGCGTCTCCTGCCTGGCGCTCCTGCGTTCCTCCAAATTCGAACTCATCGGCACCTATCGGTGAGGGGCGTTCGCAATTGCTGGCTAATTTAATATGGCGTTCTTCGCGAGAGGCGTCATGGGCGGCGTGCATGATTTCGAGCACATGGTAAGCGAGTTGACCGTTGGCGCGATGGGGCCGCCCCTCCCGGATCGCCCGGGCCATGTCGGCGACCCCAAGTCCGCGGTAATTCGCCGTCAAGGTGTTGATGAGCGGCATCGTCCGCCATTCGCGCGCGTCGTGGCGCCACAACTCCACCGAGCCTCCAAAGTTATTGGGATCGGGAATGCGCAGCGTTCCCTCCGATCCATAAATTTCCATTCGCGGCAAGCCGGCTAGCCAGACGTCAAAGGTCATGAGCATTGTGCCCACAGCTCCATTCGCGAAGTCAACAACGGTGGCGATATTTGTGGGAACTTCCACGCGGATAGTGCTGCCAAATTTGGGACGGCTGGTTACCGTGCGTTCGGGAAAACTGATCTGCGCCGAACCCGTAACGCGGCTGACCGGACCAATCAAGATCACGAGAGCGGTCAAGTAGTAAGGCCCCATGTCGAACATTGGCCCGCCGCCATGTTGATAATAAAAGGCGGGGTCAGGATGCCAGTCTTCATGGCCATGGGAAATCATGAACGCGGTCGCGCCGACGGGAGTGCCAATCGCCCCGGCGTCGATCAATTGGCGGGACGTTTGCAAAGCCGCACCGAGAAAGGTGTCCGGCGCACATCCGACTCGAAGTCCCCTTTCGGCAGCAAGATCAAGGATTTGTCGGGCGTCTTCTTGTTTCACGGCCAGCGGCTTCTCGTTGTAGACGTTCTTGCCCGCTGCCAACGCGGCCATCGCAACTTCAAAGTGCGCCTTAGGAATTGTCAGATTCAGGATCACTTCAATGTCTGGTTCCGCAAGCAGCGTCTCCACTGGGAGGGCCCGAGGAATGTGAAACTCGTTCGCGCGCGCGCGGGCGCGTTCCAGGTCCATGTCGGACACAGCTGCCACTTCGATATCGGCAAAGCTGCAAAGATTCTGCAGGTAGATTTCGCTAATGTTTCCGCAGCCGACGACTCCTAGCTTTAGGCTCATGACTCGACCTCCCTCCGCGCGGCCCAGAGCAGGCCGCGCCGGACGATTTCGCGGGCCTCCGGCACATCGAAATCCTTGGCTATATGCCCGAGTGAGCAATAGAAGACTTTGCCCTCCCCCCACCTGCGCTTCCAGACCACGGGCATCACCGTCCCCTCGATCCATGGAAGGATGTCCCCGCTAAAGGTAGTCGTGGCGAGAACCTCATTCGACGGATCAACGTGCATGTAGGACCGCTCCGAATGCATCGCGAAATCCGGAATGTTAGCGGTGATCGGATCATCGTGATTAGTGATGCTGACGCGGTAATCTATAATGTTGCCAGGGTGCGCCACCCATTGCCCACCGACCATGAACTGATACTCGGTGTTGTTGCGAAAGGCGTCTGCCATGCAGCCGTGCCACCCGGCAACTCCGATGCCGCTTCGCACCGCTTCCAATAATCCCTTCTCTTGTTCGCTGGTAATCGTCCCCATTGTCCAGACCGGAACAATGAGGTCAAACTGCTGAAGTTTCTGGGAGTCGCAACAAATCTCGAGAGTATCCAAAATCTCTGTGTGATATCCTTCTGATTCCAGGCAGGTGGCAAAAATTCTGGCCGAAGGCATCGGCTCGTGACCTTCCCAACCTCCCACCACGAAGAGTGCTGATTTCATGAGAATTTCCTTGCTTATGCCTACGGTGACTCCGTCGCAAGCCTTGGGAGCCGGCGAAATTGAATTTCGCAAGATTACGGCCATTGTCGACATGAACTTCGCTGCGCGATGCAAGGCACTCGATCGTAAAGATTGTTCTGCGCAACGCGACGAATCTTGCCGACGACATCGCGTTCGAAACGAACGCATTTTGTGCTTACTCCTTCGCGTGGAGGTGTAGGCGCCCTCCGGGAGATCAAAGGACCTGATGACCCTTGCCAGACGGAGCAAAGCTCTGCATCTCTTGGATCCAAAGGGCCCCGGCGTGCGCAAAGAATAATGGAGTGACTGCTTTTGCGACTAATGCCGCTGTGTCTCCTGCTATTTTTCTTGCCTTCGAAAATCTGGAAACTAAGCAGGCTCATGGAACCCTGCTTGGGATCCGCGAGATGAATCCGCTCGGTGATAGCAAGGATGCAATCGATCCCGCCGTGATGCGGCGTGTGGCGGAGGGCGATTCCGCCGCCTTCGAGCGCGTCTACGACGCATTTTCGGGCATCCTCTACTCCCTTGCGCTGAGAATCCTTGAACGCCCGGAGGATACGGAGGAACTTCTTCAAGAGGTGTTCTTGAAGATTTGGAAAGATGCTGCGGACTACGACCCCCGTCGGGGGGTTCCGCTTGCCTGGGCGATTACGATTACCCGGCACAAGGCGATCGACCGGATTCGCACCACCGCCCGCCGGCTCCGCCTCTACGAAGCCGCGGAGGCAGAAGCCAAAAATAGCCCCGCATCTATCCCCCAGCCCCTGAGCGACGCGGAACATTCGGAAAGCGCACGAGCCGTTCGGCAATCTCTGGGATCACCTGCCTCCTGAGGTCCGCCAATCCATTGAGCTGGCCTTTTTTGGGGTCTCTCTCACAGCCAGATCGCCGCAAAACTT
>CAWGQS010000012.1:0-110684 GCA_963824895.1 uncultured Verrucomicrobiae bacterium
CGAGATACTTTTCGCTGATGACTTTCAATGTCACGGGGCATCGAAGGTCGATGTCGAACGCTTTGTAGGTTACGCCCATCGCGCCGTGACCTAGCTCGACAAGTCTCCCGTCTTCGCCGACTACTACCTCATAGTGCTGAAATCTTCGTGCCATATCTTGCGATTTCGGCTTGATCACGCGCTCAGAAGAGGACTCGCCGGACTCAACGTCATCAGCGAGTGCCCGGTGCAGCATGCACGCCGGACAGAATTCCACTGCTCCGGAAAACTCATTACCGCAACTCGGGCAGACGCGTCTGTCCTCCGTTTTCATGGGCCTAACCGCCCTTCGTATGCAACCAAGGCGTCGCAAGAGTCCAACGTGTAGCGTGAAAGCTCGCAGCACTCCCGCCGGCGGACCATGGTTTCACCAAAGAATCAGTCGTTAACCAACAATAGCGGGTGAAAGCGTGTTTAGGAATGAAATTCCGGAACCCTGCTGGATGGCGGAAGAACCTTAGAAAGAAGTGTGGAATCGCACAATCGGAGCGGGGTAGTCGCCCGCCAGCCGAAGAGGGTCACCTCTCGAAGAACACATTGTGAGATTTTCCGAATCTGTCGGTCGCGCGCTAGCCTCAGGAGGGTCGCGAAGTTAGGACTTATGTTTCCTGCAGACGCGTAAAAAAAGGAAAGCGACCTTGGGCAAAGGCGATCGATTCAGACCGTAAATCTTCAAAAACAAAACTGAGCAGCTTTGCTTCCCGACATCATCGTTATTATTGATTCTGTTCCGAATTTGGTTCCGAATTCAATTCGTGAAACCACGACGACCTATCTCTAACAGATTCATTGTCAATCGCTAACTAGATATCACGGTGAGGGAGGGATTCGAACCCTCGGAGCCCTTTTGGAGCTCGGAGCTTTAGCAAAGCTCTGCTTTCGACCACTCAGCCACCTCACCATTGAAGCCCCAAAGTCCGAAATATTCGGGGATTTATGAAAAACGTCAAACGCGGAATCGCGAGGGTCCGAGGCCTTTTTAACAACTGACTTTTCGGTGGAGACGACTCTCACTACAAAATGGGGTGGATGAGGACCGTTCGAGTAAGAGTTCCGGCAACAACCGCCAACCTTGGGCCGGGTTTTGACTGTCTGGGGATCGCTCTACAGATCTATAATTGGATTACGGTCAGCCGAGAATCCTCGCACCGCGCGAATGGGATGATCGAGGCAGCCTGTGCGGCATTCTTCGGCCGAACCGGGGAAGCCAACTGCACTCATGGCGAAGATCTGCCAGCATATCGAACTCTTCCCGGGCGCCACGAAGAACAAGCTTAGGGATTTGGGCAATCATGAATGGGTCGATAAGGCCATCGCTCATCTTGTCGCAGACGGCTTTGTGAAAGTCATCAAGGATGGAAAACGACTGAGGTTCGAGATCCTGAAGGAATACAGCGAAGACACATGAAACCGCTTCACAATGCCCATGCGCCCACACCGTGCCCAATCATGCCAATGGGGCACACCCTGCAACCGTGCCCAGGTGCCCCCCTGTCTATACAGGGGCACAGGCACGGCCACGAACTGGCGAAGTCAGCGAGAACAATCGTGCCCACAAGCAAATGATGCCTCCGACCCTGCCAATCATCTCCGAGCTTCAGCCGCAGCTTGACCGGCTCGGAGGCCAATCCCTTTTCAGTAGCGTGACATGAAAACGCGACCGAAGGCATTTAGGAGCGGTGGCTTTTCCTTCAAGCTGCTAAAGAGGGACGGCGACATTGCCCTATTCCGCAAAACAAAACCTGGGTTCGGCTTCGAGAGCTTTGAGGTTGTCATTATCCAGCGCACCAGAGCTTCGAAATAAAAGGCAAGCTGATCCCCGCTGGCGAACACTTACCATCCTCCGGTCAGTGGGGCGTCAAAGGTTGGACCTATTCTGAGCTTGCGAGTACACCCAACCGCCTGCCGGGTTCGCAGGGAAATGAGACGGCGGCCCCGCCCGGCGGAGAGCCGCCGTCCGTGGTACGGTTGCTTGATGGCAATGACGATGATGCTACCGGAATTGCATTCAAGGCGGTCAAGTAGCGGTGCAATTGTTCGGAGTTCCTTGCTCTCTTATTGAGACCCGGCACAATGCTCTCGTGAGTTAGCACGCCGAATCATCCGAGCATGCGCGCCAGCAGTTTTGCCAGACGCCGGAGCGTCCACACTGCGATGCTGAAATCTTCAAACAGGGCAGTGGCGGAGAGTGATGCGGAGGCGGTTTCCTCCTTCAGGCGGGTCATTTCTTCGCCTTTGAGTTTGGTTCTTGCGACAAGCTCCCGAATGAGATCGGGGTGCTCGTTTTCGGTGGCACGGGTAGCGAGGGAGAGGAGTTCCTCGAGCGTCTCGCTCAGAACGGTCGGTCCGCCTTGACGTCCGAGCGCGTGGCCGAAATAACGAACGCCTTCCTCGACGTGGCGGATGATGCTGAGTTCCGCCCGAAGCAGATGGAGGCGAGTGGCGTCCGCCTGATTCAGGGAGCTTCTCGAAGCCAGTCTGGCGGCGAATTCCTCGATAGCAAGAGCAAGAGCCTGAAAAGCACGGGGCGGCGCTTCTTCCTCAGGAGATTGCTTGGGAGTAGTCACATGGATCATGCTGAGCAGGCGGGCCAACTCCTTCTGCATGAGATCAAACGCGCTGGAAGGGTCGTCGAGGGCCTGTGAGCGAAGGAACATCGGCCGCGATGGATCGTCGATCGCGGTTGTATCGGGCCAGAGTCTCTTGAGAAACTCGAGGACGTGTCCGAGTGCCGGGGAGAGAAGCAGCGCGGGAAGGAGATTGGAGATCAGAAAAACAACCGCAAGCTTTGTCGTGATCGGAAGCGAAAGGGAATTCAGAAGAGCTGCACCGAGGGGAACTCCCGCTTGCTCAACAACAAAAAGCGCGACCATGACGGCGCCGCTGAGGATGCAAAAGAAATCCTCGAGGCGCACCAGCCGGAGCTGCTCGCCGCGCAGCCCAGCGGAAAGGAACATGCGCAGGCCGATCGCGCCAAGATTCGTGCCGTAGAGCATCAGCATGGCCGGTTTCAAGTCCAGCACTCCGTTCGCCGCAAAGGTGATGATGAGCATGGCGGCGCCGGTGTTGGATTGCAAAAGCATCGCGACCAGAACGCCTGCGAGAAAGGTTAGGCTGGAATAGCCGAGCGCGAAGGACACCGCGCTCTGAAACCATGCATCATCCTTTAGCGGAGCGGCACCGGCGCCCATTTCCTCCAGACCGAAAAGAATGAGGCCCATGCCGAGAAGCGAGCCCGCAAGCGTTTGCCAGAACGGAATTCGAAGAGTTCCCAGCGCGATTCCCGCGCCTCCCACTAGATAGGCGACGATAGGATGGATATTCAGCGTGGTCACGAACGCGAGCGCAGTTAGGCCGACATTGCACCAGACAATTATGGGCGCCGCAGCCCGCGCTTTGATGAGCCCACTGTCGGTCAGGCTGACCAGAATGAAGGTCACTGCGGTTGCGCTTTGCATGACTGCGCCTGCGAGAGTCCCCAGTCCCGCTCCGAACAGTGGCGAATGCGTTGCTCGCTTGATGACGTTGCGGAAGCTCGATCCGTAAAGCCGGCGCAGATTCTCTCCGATGAGACGCAAGCCCAGAAAAAACAGCCCCAAACCCAGAATCAGAGAGTTGGCCGACGTCATTTCTTTCTAGGCACTTGAATGGGGATTATGATAGCGAGCCGCTTGCAATTGGTAAGTGTTTGCAGAAGTCTAGACACTGCGGGGTTGGCTTCCAATGCTTCACCACACCTGTGCGATCCCGGTACCAGAGTTGGAAAGCCACGGCATCGGCACATCGACAGTCAATACGACCGCCTTGCAACCGGCGGCTTCGGCGCGTTGCACCAGCGAGGCGCTAATCGCCCAATTCCTAAAGACGTAAAGCTGTAACCAGACGGGTCCGGTAGCAGCCGCCATGGCTTCCTCGATCGACGTGGTCGAAAGAGTCGCCAAGGTTATGAGTGTCTTAGCGGCGCTGGCCGCCTTGGTCGTTGCGATTTCTCCTTCCGGGAAAGCGGCTACGGGTAGGGGAATCAACTTCGCGGGATCTCGGCAAGTCTTTTCCAGGGCAGGACACCACGCCCCTCTAATTTAAATTATCCTCGAACGATATGGCAAAACAAAACGGCTGACAGCCAAAACACGCTTTGATATTTCGGCAAGCTCTTGCCCGTGAGATTCGTGTCTTTTGTTTGGCTGCTCATTCTGCCCGTCCTGCTTTTGGTGAACGGTTGCGCCGTACCGGAGAGGAGGGCCTCGGCCCCCGTTCCGATTGTCGCGGCGGAGGGCTATTTGAAGGAGTCACGACGAAAGAACCTTTCGAAGGACAAGAGACTCGGATTCCTCTTGGCTGCCGCTCGCATATCCTCGAATGAATTAGAAGAGGGCGAGGCCAGAGCCCGGGCACGCCAGCTCTACAACGCGTCCACTGCGAACTCCCGCTGGTCATCATACAGAATTTCTTCGGCCATCCGGACTGCAGCAAGATCGCGGCCACGCAAATCATGAACCAGGCCGAAGTGTTCCTGAGGCAGAATCTGGCGGGCTGGAAGGCTCTGCTTGCGGATCAGAAAACGCCAGCCACAATGTTTTTCTAAGAAAAAGTGCTATTTTTTCTTACAAGCAGCAGAACCAAAAAATGCCACAAAGGACGCCGGTTTTCTCAACAAGGAGGTCAACATGGTTGCTGATGTGAGTGTTCTTGTGGTGGGTGCAGGCCCGACCGGGCTTCTCCTGGCTTCGGAGCTCCATCGCCGTGGGGTCGAGTGCCGTATCATCGATGCAAATCCAGCCCCGCTGCAGTGGGATCGCGCGACGGTAGTAAAACCACGCACACTCGAAGTTTTCGGGTCCCTGGGAATTATCGAGCCTCTCCTTGCGGCGGGCGTCAAGCAACGTGTAGCCCGCCTCCACTCGGGGGGCAAGGTGCTCGGACAGATCGACCTCTCAATGTGCGGCAGCCGTTACGGGTTCAACCTCGGCATCTCGCAGGAGGTAACCGAGTCGATTCTGACGGAGTACCTTTATCAGCAGGGTGGGGAGGTTATTCGCTCATCTCGTCTCGTCGGGCTGGAGGTTCACGAGGAAGGCATTCTGGCGACGATCCAGCGTGACGGCATAACAGAGCAAGTCTCGGCCCGCTGGATGGTGGGATGCGGTGGGATCCACAGCACCACACGGGAGCTGAGCGGAATCCAGTTCACCGGACATGACATCGAGGAGCCCTGGGCTGTCTTCGATGCGACCTTGGTTGGCTGGCCGGATTCATATGAAGTGATCTACGCCTATCTGGACGAGATCCCAGTGAACCTGACCGCATTGCCGGAACGGCGATGGCGTGTTTACCTGCGACCGAGTTCCCCGGACTCTGACCTGGTGGCCGACGCCGCGTCCACCATCCTTCGTTACCTGCCCAAGATTCGCTTCGAGGACGTCGCCAATCCAACGCGCTTTCACTGCCACACAAAGCTCGCGGAGCGATTCCGCGCAGGTCGTATCTTGCTCGCGGGGGATGCGGCCCACGTCTGTTCTCCTTTCCAGGGCCACGGAATGAACAGCGGTATCCAGGATGCATTCAACCTCGCCTGGAAGCTGGCGCTCGTCTGCCATGGACATTGCACCAGCGCCCTCTTGGACAGTTATGAAGCGGAACGGCGTCCGGTGGCCGAAACGATCACTGCCTCGGGGGATGCGATCGAGCGGGTCCAATTCATAACCGACCCAGACCAACGGCGTACCCGCGATGAGACGATTCGAGCGGTATTTGCCGACCCGGCCTCACGGCTCCATGAGACGATCGTCGAGGCGGAACTCAACATTGATTACGGAGGCTCGCCGATCGTCATGGGAGACGAGCACGATACCCTCGCGCCGGGCCAGCGGCTCCCGGACGCGATCGAGGTTACCCTCGCGAACGGCAGGGTCTGCATGCTGCACGAGTTGACCAACCGCGCCGGACACACGGCTCTCCTCATCGGTGGATTCTCGGCAAACGGCGATAGGCTCGCACGACTCGACAGCTCTATACGAGCCCAGAACGCCGCGTCCGTCATCGAAGCGACCGTCGTGCTCTCGGCTCGGTCCGACGATCAGAATCCGTATGCACGGCTTACGCCAGCAGCAGCCGATCAGTTGGGCATCGGCGAGACCACGCTTCTTGTCATCCGGCCGGACGGACACGTCGGCCTCCGAGCCGACTACAATCACATCGAGGCTCTGGCGGCCTACCACGCACTGTTGGTGTCAGGCCGAACTTGATCCGTCGACCTAAGCTGCAATGACGCCGGCCGCAATGTGGTCTGGGGACACGGTCTGCGGGATGCCGAGCTCCGGCGATACGCGATGGAGTTCTGGAACCTCAGCAAAGAATACCCCGAAGCGGCAAGGTTCCCCGAGGCATTGCTTCAGCGACTAGACAATGCGTGGCTCTCGGAGTTGCCCTCCGCGCACGAAGCCCTCGTATACCTGGTGAATGAGTCCTATGCAGGTTGGCTTCTTGAGGGACTTGGCGATGGAACAGGAGAATCCTTAGAACTACCCGCAGAATACTTTCTGTCCTGCATGCCTGGATGCCGAACTACACGACGGAGGCGGACCGCTTCGACCGACTACGACGTCATCTGTTCAATGGACGGTCTCGACGTAGACTTCCGCTCCGAACTCGGGCGGTACTTCGTTTGCGAGTGTAAAGACTGGGCTAGTCCGGCCGATTTCACGACGATGGCCAAATTTTGCCGCGTCCTGGATTCCACGAAGGCCAAATTTGGGCTCCTGTTCTCAAGTAGTGGAATCACGGGAGATGGGAAAGCCGTGTTCGCGGAGCGCGAACAGCTTAAGGTGTTCCACGATCGTGGCATCATGATTGTCGTCCTCGATCGTACGGACGTCCACGCAGTCGCGGGGGGCAAGAATCTGATCTCTCTGCTTCGAGACCGCTACGAAGCGGTGCGCTTGGACATCCGCGCCCCTCGCGATGCTGGCTAACAAGCGGTGGAAGCTGGGGACTGATGGTAACGATGTACTTTCAGGCGAATTGCAGAGCTGATCGAATGCCCGACGACTCTGCGGCTGGAATGAGGCCGACACTTGCTGGAAATTAACGGATAACAGCGAACTTGTTACCACTGCTCTCAATGAGCTGTTACCCTCTGCCTTAAATGTATTGGCCGAAGCCATTGGTATAAGTAATTTAACTACAAGTAGTTATATATCATAACGGTGAGGGTGGGATTCGAACCCTCGGAGCCCTTTTGGAGCTCGGAGCTTTAGCAAAGCTCTGCTTTCGGCCACTCAGCCACCTCACCTGCAAGGCGAAAAGCCGAAATATCCGGAGATTTACGGTAAACGACAAACGCCGAATCGCGAAGAAGATCTGAGGCTTTGAACAAGTGACTTTTCGGCGGCGACGAGTCTCACTACAAGCTAGCGCAGATGAGAACCGTTCGAGTTAGAGTTCCTGCGACCACTGCCAATTTGGGGCCGGGTTTCGACTGTCTTGGCATTGCTCTTCAGATCTACAACTGGGTTACGGTCACGCGGGCCTCGTCGAACTCCGCAGACGCGATGATCGAGACGGCATCTGTGCGGCATTTTTCAGGCGAAGCGGAGAACGGCCATTTCCGATTCGATGCGATATTTCCGGCGAGGTGCCGCGTGCGCGTGGGCTCGGAAGCAGCGTGACGGTCCGCCTGGGTGTGCTGCACGGCTTAAACGAGCTCTCAGGGTCTTCGCTAAGCCGCGAACAGATTTTCAAACTGTGCGCAGAGCTCGAGGGCCATCCCGACAATACCGCTCCGGCCGAGTTTGGCGGATTTACGATTGCGCGCGCGGATGGCACGTGGCAACGCTACCGTATCGATCGGAAGGTCGAGTTTGCCTTGCTTATCCCAGACTTCGAGGTATCCACCTCAGACGCTCGGGGCGTTCTCCCACAAACGGTCCCCTTTGGTGACGCTGTGATTTCCCTCTCCAATGCATGCGCAATCTGCGGGGCGTTTGCCAGCCGGGATTATGAAAAGCTTACCGGATGCTTTGATGACCGGCTGCACCAACCGTTTCGCCAAAAGTTGGTTCCGTTTCTCGGGCCAGTCATCGAAGCGGGAAGAGCAGCCGGCGCTTTGGGAGGGTGGCTCAGCGGTTCGGGATCCACAGTGACGTGCATTGGGCTTGGGAAAGCAGCGCGCATTGCGGACGCGATGCTGGCCGCGTGCAAGCTCCCGGGTGTTCGCGTAGTGACGACTCGTGCGGACAACGCCGGTGTGCGCACCTCTATCAGGGACTGATCTATGCGACGGTGGCTGGAAGGTCTGGAAACGTTTGCTATCGACGTCATCCTTGAACGCCGGTATGGCCGACGCGCCGACGTTCTTCGCTGGATTCTGCACGGACTGGCCGCAATCTATCGAGTCATCGTCCAAATTCGCCTCGCGCTCTACAGAAATCGGTATTTTCGGCCGCGCTCGCTCGGTTGTGTTGTCATTAGTGTGGGAAATCTTACGGTCGGTGGAACAGGCAAAACGCCGGTTGTGGAGATGCTTGCCCGTGCCTTGCAGGCCGGGGGTCGCCGCGTGGCGATTCTGAGCCGGGGCTACAAGAGTGTTCCGCGCCCACTACTCTTGCGACTCTGGGATGCCATTTTTAAGAAGCAGGCTGTCTTCGCGCCGCGCGTCGTCTCGGATGGGAACTCCCTGCTCTTGGATTCCCGAACCTCAGGCGACGAGCCATTCATGCTGGCCAACAATCTGCGCGGCGTTGTGGTGCTCGTGGACCCCGACCGCGTGACCAGTGGACAGTACGCTATCGAAAGCTTTGGCGCCGATACGCTGCTGCTTGACGATGGCTTTCAATATGTGCGCATGCGCCACGGTATTGAAATTGTGCTCATTGACAGTCAGGCGCTCTTCGGAAACGAATACCTTCTACCGCGCGGGACCTTGCGTGAGCCGCCGGAGAATCTGCGCCGCGCCACACATATTTTCCTCACCAAGTGCATGGACCGCAATAACGGCGCTTCCATTGCGAGAATTCGACAGTACAACCGGACGGCGGATATTATTGAATGTGCCCATCGCCCGCGCCACTTGCGCAACCTGGTCACAGGTGAGATCAAGTCCCTGGAGTTCTTGCGCGATCTCGAGATTGGCTCGATCTGCGGAATTGCCATTCCTGAAAGTTTCGAGAACGCATTGAATGACCTCGGCGCCAAAGTCTCTGTCTCAAAATTTTATACCGACCATCACCGCTATAGCGTTCGAGAAATCGAGAATTTCATCCGGCGTTGCGGTCGACGCGGCCTGACAGCGATCATCACGACCGAGAAGGACGCCGTGCGTATCCCACGGATCCTTGATCCGGAGGTTCCCATCTATTACCTGCGCGTGGAAATCGAGATTCTCGGGGGTCAGGAAACGTGGGGGCGATTTGTCGAGAGGCTCACGACCAAGCAAAGGGTCGTGGCGCCGCTTCGAGTTTAACGCCAGAAAAGCTCTAAGGAGTAACTCCGGATTTGCCGAGAACCTCGAGATAGGTGCGGTTGAGAATTTTGCTGGATTCGGGATCAAGTGTTTCGACACGCATCTGCTTGAGCATCCATTGGCCGTCGATCTTTTGCGCAGAGACGACCTCGAACCGACGAAGGAGCTTCCCCTCTCGATTGTATCCCTCGATCCGCAATAGGGCGCCGCTCTCTTGATCGATCCAAAGGCGGGCAACACCATACTGTGAGGAGGTGCCCCAGGCCTGCAGCTCGATCTTCCAGGCTTTTCGTGAACGGATCGTATCCTCGCCGAGAAGCTTGGGCTTTTTCCAATAGAGAAATCTCAGGAAGAGGTCCTCGTAGGTAATGCCCGTGCCCCGCACAGAATCATCGTAGCGGGCAGGCTTGACCGGCGCAGTTTTACCTCCTGTGCGCTCGGATAGCGACGAGGAATCCTCGCGGAGTTCAAGAATGAGTTCCTGATCCGGATTTTCGAAGCGATAGTGAATGGCTTCATCGACGATAATCTGAAACGGTGTTTTGATGGAACCTGCCCGCAACCTTGCTTCCAGAGAAATTTCCTGACCCACGGGATTAAGCCGCGCTGCGCGCAGAATGGCCTCAGCGTCGGGCTCTCCATAGCAAATAGTGACGAACGCGAATGCGGTTAACATCGCAAGCGGCTTGCGAAATCGCCCGGAACGGAAAATCATCCCCGAAGGCTAACTGTGGCCAACCATGGAGCAACAGATACTTTTCCTGATCAATCACGACTGGGCGCATCGAGGTCTCGACCGCGTGATGGCTGTGATGTCGAGTTTAGATTTCTGGTTGCCGTTGCTAATCGCCGTGGCACTGGTCGCAGCGATTTGGGGTGGCTTTCGCATGCGCATGATGTTGCTGGCGGTCGCCCTGGCGATTGCAGTGACGGATGGATTGGTGGTTCGGACGCTAAAGGATTTGGTGGGGCGTCCCCGCCCACATGAAATGCTTGAGGGGGTCCGAACGCTGGACCTCGCCTTAGCCGCGCCACGCCTGCTCGCCTTGACTAAGCCATTGAAGGAAGAGTACTCCGGCGCGCGGATTCGGCCGCCGCGGGGAAATTCATTTCCTTCGGCGCATGCAGCCAACAACTTTGCGGTGGCCACAGTGTGCACGGCGTTTTTTCGACGCTGGGGGTGGCTCCTCTTTCTCCCCGCAGTTCTCGTAGCTTACAGTCGCGTCTATGTGGGCTCGCACTGGCCTTTGGACGTGTTGGTCTCGTGCCTCCTCGGTCTTGGGGTAGGATTGTTGGTGGTCGCTGGGGTTGAGGCGCTCTGGCGTCGATGGGGAGGATTGTGCCTTCCACGATTACACACTGCGTACCCAAGCCTTCTCACTGCGTGAGCGCGCCGAAAACGTTTCTTGTCCTGGCGCTGGTCATGACCATTGCGCGTCTAGGTTTCGTGTGGCTCACGGAACCGTCGCCAGAGGAAGCCTATTACTATCTATGCTCGCAGCGGCTGGCTCCCGCTTATTTTGATGGCCCCGCCGGGACAGCGTTTTTGACTGAGCTCGCCAGCGTCTATGGGACGTCCGACGCGATCTGGCGATTGACTGCTCCGCTCTGGAGCCTTGTGGCAACTCTGGCGTGCTTCGGTTTGATTCGGCAACTTTCTGATTCTCGTCGCGGAGCATATGTTGCCCTCCTTTTGAATGTGCTTCCCATCTTCAATTCCGCGGCACTCCGTGTAGGTCCTGAGCTTCCGACTCTGACGTTTGTCACCCTCGGCATGCTCGCTGCCTGGAGGGCATCCGGAGCAGAGGCGGGCAAGCTCATCTGGTGGGTCGGATCGGGTATATTTTTCGGTCTCGCGACCTGCTTTGCGTATGCGACGGTCGCGATTTTGCCTGGCCTAGCGGCTTTTGCCATGTCCACGACCAAACGGCTCCGCTCCGCAGATTTTTACGGAATTTGGGCGCTACTGGGAGTCCCGGCCCTGTGCCTCGTGCCAGCCCTCGTCTGGAACGCAAGTAACGACTGGATTCCAATCGCCGGTGGGACATTTCGGACACTGTGGGAGTTTGATTTCAAGCGGCTGGTTCCTGCGCTCTGGGCCTTACTACTGGCGTTTTCTCCGCTCTTGTTCGCAGCGATGATTTTGGGATGGCTTTTCGCTTTCGTTGAGTGGCGAAAAGGCCATGCGCGCGCGCGTTTTGCCTTCTGGTGCGGGGCGCCCTGTTTTCTGATCGGAGCTTACTTCGTGCTTCGTGGAAGTTCAGCCGCGGCCTATTTTCTCCTTGTGGCGCCTGTGCTGTTGTTCAAGGCGATGGATCTGTTTGCCTCGGAAAAACGCTTGTTTGTCTTTCTGCGATGGCTAGCGGTCATCGTCGCGGTGGCCTTTTCGTTGCATGCGATCCATGTGACCTGGCAAGAGGGACACGGCTGGAGGGCAGCTGCCTTGGAGATGGGCCGCGCCTTCCTCGAAAAGTCGAAAGAAGGACAGGACGACCTCTTCCTTGTTGCCGAGGACGAGAAGCTCGCTTCGGTGCTGGGGTATCATCTCAGGGATGCTTTGGTCGCTCCTGCGGGGCATCCCACCGTCTACGTTCGAGAATCGCAGGATATCTCCAATCAATTTGCCCTTTGGCCCACCTACGCAGATTTTACCGAGACCGGCCGGGTTGTGGATGAATATTTTACCGAACAGCAAGCGGAGAACCCCTTCCTCGGTCGCAGCGCTCTTTATATGACGCACGAGCGAGATGACGAGCTGCCGCAATCAATAAGAGGCGCGTTTGACTCCGTAGTCCTCTTCCGTGAACTCCCGGGAGCCGGAGTCGACACTCGGCCACTTTACATTTACCTCTGCCTTGTTTACCAAACCTTGCCTTTGTGAGCACTCCGGACTTTTCTGTGGTCGTCCCGCTCTTCAATGAGGCCGACAACGTTGCACTGCTTCAGCAGGAGATCTCTGCTGCGCTCGCAGATCGCCGCTACGAATTGATTCTTGTGGACGACGGTTCGACAGACGGCACTGCAGCGCGCATCCAGCGCAATGCCAATGTCCGCGTTTTGCAGTTCAAAAGGAATAGTGGCCAGAGCGCCGCGATGCTGGCGGGAATGCGCGCGGCCAGAGGTGCTTCTGTTGTCCTGCTGGATGGCGACTTGCAGAATGACGCCCGAGATATACCCAGGCTGCTTGCCGAAATTGACCGCGGTGCCGACCTGGTCTGCGGTTATCGTTTGCGGCGCAAAGATACCGTGATCAAGAGACTGACCAGTCGAATCGCCAATGCTGTGCGTAGTCGATTCGTTGGGGACGGTGTTCGGGATACGGGTTGCACGTTGAAGGCCATGCGCCGCGCGTGCGTGGATACTCTGGTGCCGTTCAAGGGCGTTCATCGATTCATTCCAGCATTCGTTAAGAACGCCGGGTTTAAGATCGTAGAGGTCCCCGTCAATCACCGGCCGCGCCAGTTTGGCGTCAGCAAGTATGGCTTGGGAAATCGCGCTGTTCGCGCGACGCTGGACATGTTCGGCGTGCGGTGGCTGCAGGCGCGGAGACTGAATCTCGACGTCGACGAAGCCGGCCAAGCCAGGGTGGAGCCGTTAGAGTCCGCCTCTTAGTCCTCGCGCAGTTTTATCCGGTGCGCGATCCCAGAAGTAGCGCTTCAGAAGCACCTTAAACGTCGCGGTGAGAGGCACAGCGAGGAGCGCGCCCAGGAGACCTCCCAGGATAAGGCTCCACCCAAGCACCGAAATAATCACAGTAAGAGGATGCAGCCCGACAGACTCGCCAACGATTTTGGGCGCAATGATCATCCCATCAATGTTGTTGGCGGCGAGAAAGATGATGGTGACCAGAACAGGATGCCACCAATCCCCGAACTGAGCGGCTGCAATGATCACGGCGGGAATCCAGCAAATCATCATGCCTAGATACGGGATCAGTCCCAACAGGCCGACCATCAGGCCAATCAGCAAGGAGAATTCCAGCCGGACAAAAATGAGCAGGCAAAGGCCGATCAATAGACCATCAATCAAGCTGACGAGCAGTTGGCCACGAAAAAAGTTGATCAGGTAGTTATTGATTTCGTTGAGAAGCGAAACGATCTCGCTCTTGAGAGGGGATGCCCGCAGGGGAAGATACTTGCTCCAGTTCTGCGAAATCGAGTGACCTTCCTTGAGAAAGAAAAATAAAAAAATCGGAACCAAGACGAGGCTGAGCAGAAAGCCGAAAACGCCAAGAAATCCGCCGACGCTCTTTTGCAGAAACTGACCTGCCGCGACGGCGATATCGGGAAGCTTTTTTTGCAGCCAAGCAATGCCCTCATCGATGGCGGTGGCCAAATAACCGTTATAGAGCGTCGTGCTTGCCACCGAATCCTCAGGTCTCTGAAAGATTGGCAACTCGCCCAGGCGCTTGGCGTTTTCGACTGTCTGGCCGAGCAGCGCCTGCGCGCGTTCAATGTATTCGGGCATGTGCGTTGCCAGTTGCTGCCCTTGATTTCCCACCGCGGGAATGATGTAGATGAGAATACCTGCGACCATCGCGATCGATACGCTGAAGACGGCGATTACAGACATGGTGCGCGATAGGCGGCGCCTTTCAAGCCACCTCACGGCCGGGTCCAGCAGGTAGGCAAGAATTGCCGCGATCGCAATGGGAATCAGAACCGGCTGCAGGTACGAGATCGCACCAAAGATGAGCCAGCCTAACAGCGCCACGACTGCCCCAATCGCGACAAATGAAAGCGCAGTGACCGCCGCCCAGAACATCTTTTTCTGGAAAGGCGTCGGTGACATAGAAGGGCAATTAGCCGAAGAATCGATGGGAATCCAAGACAAAGCGCCTCGGAGTGACGGACTTTGGTGTGTATATTCACGGTGCATCTACGCCGAGTTTGGATAACTTCCCGTCTGATGATCTTCTCGGCGCTATGACCACCCTCACATGAAGAGCCTGTTGCGGTTTCTCGTCTTTGTGCTGATCGCTGCGGCTGTGGTCGCCAGTGTTTATATTTGGAAGCAAACCCGGCCGAACGGAATTTACGAAGCTGAGGGTCAGAAGACAACGCCACCCTCGCTCCTTGCGAAACTCGATCGGGAGTTCACCGCACTCGTGAGTCGGGTCTTGCCTTCCGTTGTGAGCATTGAAGCAATTCCCGCCGACAACGTAGATCCTCGCTTCCAAATGCTACGCTTTCTCTTCGGTGGAGACGAGGCGGGCGTCCGTCCGAGCGGCTCTGGTGTCATCGTGTCGGCAAGCGGCCATGTGGTAACGAATCTTCATGTGGTCAACAATGCCCGCGCGGTTCAAGTTCAGCTTGCAGACGGCCGCACCTTGCCGGCGACGTTTGTGGGAGCAGATGGTCCCTCTGACATTGCTCTCCTCAAGATCGAGGCGGAAGGACTGCAAGTGCTGCCGTTTGGCGATTCGGACAAGGTAAACGTGGGGCAGATGGTCTTTGCGGTGGGCAATCCGCTGGGCCTGCAAGAGACGGTCACTCAGGGCATCATCAGCGCCAAAGGTCGCCGCGCGCTGAGTGAGGCGGCCAACGAGTTTTTTCAAACGGACGCCGCCGTAAACCCAGGAAACTCAGGGGGTCCCTTGGTGAATCTTGAAGGCGAAATTATCGGGATCAACAATTCGATCTCTCCGCAAGGGCAGGGGATCGGCTTTTCGATTCCCTCTAATACCGTCCGGCGGGTCTTCGAAAGCATTCGCGATCACGGGCGCTTTATCCGCCCATGGTTTGGCGCTTACATGCGCTCCCTGACACCGCAGTTGGCGCAGCAGCTCGGGCTGCCAGATGCGTCCGGCGTCTTGATGTTGCACATCTACGAGGGATCTCCCGCGGAGAAGGGCGGGGTCAAACCCGGCGATGTGATCATTGAGTTTAATGGCAAAACGGTTCGCGACCTCATCGATTTACGAAACAGAGTTGCCGAGACCGATATTGGACAAGAAATTGCTATGCGGGTCAGGCGGGAGGGCAAGGAACTCACTCTGCGGAGCGTCGTGGCCGCCGAGCCGGCGAGATGACGTATCGCCCTTTCTTTTTCATCAGATTTCTCTAACGTTAGGATTCGTGTCAACGTCGCCAAACGCACATACGCCGCTTCCTCGCCAACCGATTGGCGCCACGTTCATTGTCGCCATTAGCGTGCTTGGGGCCGCGGCCATCATTCAGTTTGTCGCCGTGGCTTGGCACTATATCCCGCTCTTGCGTCAGCAAGGCACACAGGTCGCGGAGACGCCGGCGGCTACTCAGAGTGCCGCTGCGGCGGCGGAGCAAACTCCCCAGCCGGCTCCGACCCCTTCCGCCGAAATGCGCAAGGCACAGAAGCTAATGGCTGACGTTGATCGAAGCCTGCGTGTGGGGGATTTCGAAAACGCTTTAAAGATGCTTGATGAATTAGGCAAACTGATGCCCGGCGATCCTACGGTACAGTTGCGCAAGGCACAGGTGCTGGAGCGTCTCGATCAACCCGCGGAAGCAGTGCTGGTCCTTGAGGAAACCTTAAGGTATCCGGGCCTGCCGCAGGAAGTGCGCAGTCAGGCACAAGCTAAGATCGACCAACTGTCACAGACGCTCCTCGCGGCGCGACCGAGCACGAGCCCGCCGGGCGACGTCGCACCGCCTCTTCCTGACGCGGGGGGTGCGGATATTCGCGACGACATCGGTCTGCAGCCGGGCGCCAGTCTCGGAATCGTCGATGCACGCCTCCGAGATGGTAAGCCGGGGATCAAGTCTTTGATGCTGGCTGTCAAGTCTCGTCCCGGCTCGTCCATCAACGTGGAGGATGTCAAGATTCACGTGTATTTCTATGAGCAGGCGGAAGACGGCGAGGTGGCGCTGACCGAGTCCAAGGTCGTTCCGCAATGGCTAAGCCCGCCCGTCGACTGGAGTTCCAATGAACCTGAATTGCTGGAAGTGCAATACACGATGCCAGAGAGTGGTTTGCCAGGCAGCGCGGCCGACAATGGAGCGACGGGGAGAAAATTCTTTGGGTACATTATGGGGGTATATTACAACAATGAATTGCAGGACTTCCGCGCGGATCCTGCAAGCA
This sequence comes from uncultured Verrucomicrobiae bacterium, assembly GCA_963824895.1. Classification (GTDB taxonomy): domain Bacteria; phylum Verrucomicrobiota; class Verrucomicrobiia; order Chthoniobacterales; family Terrimicrobiaceae; genus DASTFP01. Next base: position 16,562 of record CAWGQS010000012.1, read on the forward strand.
TCGCCAAGGACTTTCCGCTCCAGTTGTATCTCAAGGAAGGCGGAGAATGAACATCCTCATCGTCGATGACGAGCCCGGTCTAGCTGTCGGTCTCGCCCGATGGCTGGAGGAAAACGGTTGGGGCACACCTGGCGTGGCCACGACCAGTGATGAGGCGGTCGAATGGATCAATCGTCACGGGAATGTCGACGTCCTTATTTGCGATGTCGTGATTAAGCCTATCGATGGATTGACTCTCCGCGAGAGCATTCAGCCGCAGCTGCCAAAGATGCAGACCATCTTTATCTCCGGGTACGATCTTTCCGAGCACGCAGCCCGCATGCAGGGATGTCACTTTCTTCAGAAACCCGTTACCGGCGAGTCGCTCGATGACGCAATTCGCAGTCTGTTTGAAGGTAAGGAAAAGCCGGAACGGCTCGGCTCGGAACCTGCCTCTCGCCTGGGCGCGTCATCCACTCCTCCGCGTCTGATCGCTGCGACGCCAAAACCGCGCGCCGTCCGAAGCAGTAACGGAGCTGACGCTATGGCTGCCAAGGCAGCGCAAATATCCGCTGGCGCCCGACAGGGCGCAACGCCTCGCGCCACAGCCACCAAGACCCTGTATCCCATCGCTAAGAAGGCGGCTGAGATTCCAAAAGAACAGCTTTTGCCAGCGGATGAGTTGGTCGGAGGCGACATCGGAAATTATCATATCGAGGCGAAAATCGACGAAGGGTCACATGGTCCTATTTATCTAGCCATCCAGAAGAATATGGGTCGTAAGGTTCGCCTTTACACGCTCGACAGGAAGCTTGCTGAAGACAGTTTCGAAATCGAGCGCTTCATGGCGAGCGCGAGCGCCAAAGCAAATGTTAGACACCCTTATGTTTTGGCGGTGTATGAGGCAGGTGAAGATAATGGCTTATACTTTTACTCGTGCGAGTTTGTCCCCGGTCGTTCCTTGCGGGTGGTTGGTGAAGCTGGGGATCTCATCGACGAGCCCACGGCCCTTCAGGCGATGAAAGTTGCCAGTGAGGCACTGGCCTATTTCGCGCGCGAGAAGATTGGACACAATCCGGTTTCGGCAAGCTGTCTATTTGTATGTCCCAACCATCGGGTGCGGGTGGCTAATATTGCCACACATCAGGTTGAGGGGAAGTCCAACGTCGCCGATGAAATGCGCGACCTGGGACGGATCGTCGCTGCGGTGCTGCCTGAGTCGCCGCAGAGACTCGGCGTTAAACGCTTGGCGAGCTCGCTGGCTTCGGGCGAAACAGCCTCCTATCCGGACTGGAACGCCCTTTCTCAGCAAATCGCCTTGATGGAACCGACAGTCGCTCCCGAGGATGCTTATAAACTCGAGGCCCAGCAGCAGACGGCCAATCGCGCCATGGCGACGGCGAAAAGTCGGCAAAGGAGAAGCATGATCACGAGTTCCGTCGTCTCGCTCTGCTTGCTTGCCCTGGCTCTCGGTTTTCTCTGGTGGTTTCTTTTCAGACCGAAGGGAGGTGATCTTCGCATTGCCAATCGGCTGATCGAAATTCCCGCCGGCGAATTCGTTTATCAGAATGGCCAGATGCTTAGCCTGCCCGCGTTTTACATTGACGAGTTCGAGGTAACGATCGGCCAGTACGCGGAATTCCTTAGGTTTCTTGAGCAGCATCCTGAGGCAGCGGTGAGGTTTGAGCATCCCGAACAGCCAAAGGGCAAGTCGCACGTCCCGGTGGAGTGGGCTGATGAAAAGCTCGCTACTGGACCGATGCCAGGATACTATACTAGGGCTAAGCAATGGGGCAGGTTTCGCGAGGCCACACTCGACGTGAACTGCCCTGTCTTTGGAGTGGATTGGTTCGATGCCTACGCCTACGCCAACTGGAAGGGCCGGAGGCTGCCGACCGAGCAGGAATGGGAGAAAGCCGCGCGCGGAACTCAGGGATTTAAGTATCCGTGGGGCAACGATGCCGACGCCACCAAGGCGAACAGTGGCAGCGATCTTGATCCAAATCCCAAAAGAGGAGGCGAAAAGGATGGCTACAAGAGGTGGTCGCCGGTTGATGCCAAGTTGGGAGATAAGAGTCCATTCGGCGTCGTTGGGCTCGCGGGAAATGTCTCGGAATGGACAGCTTCGTTTGATGACGATCCCCGGATGCAAGGCAACCAGATACCAGTCATCCGTGGCGGAAATTGGAGGAACCCGGATTATAGCGTCGCGCGCCGTGTTCTCCTGCTCACGAGTTTACAAGCGGACGATGCGCTCGGCTTCAGGACAGCTTCCGATTCCCCACCAGAGCGGACCTCAAAATGAGGAGAGCTCGAAGAAGGATATCCGCTCCGGTGGCTGGCGGACTTAAATCTGTCGAGTCTCAGATAGTCGAAAGAGAGGGCTGCGTGACGCGCCTCCGAACCAGTCGCACAAGCGGCCGCCACCTGCCGAGAAGCTTGTCTCGTCGATGTATTGCCTTGGTGTCTTTCCTTGGGCTGGCATGGTTGGTCGCCGCCAACGCCCAGGTGCAAGTAGACGTCGCCTTGAAGCGCTCTCTCTACATGGTTTATGAACCGCTTATTTGCAACGTGACGATTACAAATCTAAGCGGAGGCACATTGACCCTGGAAGACACCCCTCGTGAGAAATGGTTTGGCTTCCAAATTGAAACCGTGGATGGCCGGCCTTTACCGCCCATCAATCCTAACTATCAAAATCAAACCGTTGAGATCGAGGCGGGTCAGAGGCTCACGCGATCCATTAATATGACTCCGCTCTATCCGCTGAGTGAGTTTGGCACCTACCGCGTCAGGGCGGCAGTCTATGTGTCGCAGCTCGGCAGGTATTTTGTTTCGCCTCAGCTTAATATCGAGATCACGGAAGGCCGACAGCTCTGGCAGCAGACGGTCGGAGTTCCCGAAGGGCTGGGCCAGGGAAGAGCGCGAACATTTACAATTCTGGCGCACCGTTTACCTCGCACGACGATGCTCTACCTCCGGGTCGAGGACAAGGAGGCAGGCGTCATCTATTGCACAACGCAGCTTGGACGCTTCATTACTTTCGCGAGTCCCGATATCGAAATAGATGGCGGAAATCAAATCCACATCCTGCAGAATACGGCGCCAAAAGCATTTTTGTATTCCCACTTTGATGTGAACGGGAAGGTGCTCAAACAGCAAGCTTATCAGGCTTATGATGTTAGGCCTTACCTGGTCAGGAAACCGGATGCCTCTGTAAATGTTGTCGGCGGGGTTCCTTATGATCCCAAAGCCACGCCCCCGGAGCAGCAATTGCCTAAGCTGAGCGACCGGCCGGTTCCGCTGCCCACGCCGCAGACTAAGGCGAAGCCGGAGGAGAAGAGACCAGAAAATCTACTCTCGCGCTAAGTTCAGGAATCAGGTACCGGTCAGGATCCTTGACTTGGACTTTGATTTGGAGTGTCCCCTTTTGGCGGTTCGCTTCGGGAGCTATCTCGGCGACGTATCCCTGATAGACATGCTCAGGATAAGCTTCGGGGGTGACGCGGCAGAGCTGACCAAGCCACACTTTAGAAAGATCGGCCTCGTTGAGGTCGATCTCCACTTGAAGATCTTGCGGATCGGCGACCGCCAGGAGCGCGGTGCTGGGGCCTTTGTCGCCTCCAAAGCTCTGGGGAGAAACAAGCTCGTTTTCGTCAGCTAGTTTCTCAAGGACGACACCGTCGATAGGAGAGCGAATAATTGTCCAGGCCAATTGCCAGCGGGTGAAGTCGAGCAAGCCCTGGGCCTCACGGAGTCCAGCTTCACCGGCAGTGAGTTCAGCGAGCGCGTCATCGAGTTGCTGTTCGGATTCGACGCGCTGCTCACGCAGCGTCTTGAAGCGATTGAACCGGGTTTTGGCAATTTGGAGGGCGGCCTGAGCACGGGCCAGTCGCCCCTCGGCCTCGGTTACTCTTGCGCGCTGCTCGGAATCATCGAGGAGGACGACGACCTGGTCCTTTTTGACGGGATCGCCTTTCTTCACACCAATCCAGCGAACAGTGCCAACAAAACGTGGGCTCAATTCAATGCGCTCGCGGTTGATGATGTAACCACTGGTCGTCAGCAAGACACCGCTCTGCTCTGCCGGTGAAGGCGAGGTGACCGGGACCGCACCAGAGGCGGTGGCAGCCGCTTCGTGCGGCTGGGTTTGGGATACCAAACGCTTAGAGTCCGAAACGCGCGGCCACGCAAACCACGCTGCGGCTACTAAGAGAAAGGCAATCGCCAGGAAGATAAGGGTCGCATGGGAACCTCGGGAAGAACGCTGCTCCCGGGGAATGCGCAGTTTTTCAAGGTCCTCGCGCTTCATGTCGTAGCACTCGTATCCATGGCATGTTTGTTAGGTCGCCTTTAGCGCAGAGATGACAGGCAATCTGGCGGCACGAATTGCCGGCAGCAGGCTTCCAACGAGACCGACAACCACCGAAAAGGCCATTCCTTGTGCGATCAGCATCGGCGTAACGCGAAAGTCGAAGACAGTTTCGCTGAATGTCTCAAAGCTAAGCGTTCCGACACTCCAGCCGTTGAAGACGAGAGAAAAGATGCATCCGAGGACCCCACCGATGAGCGCGAGCAAAGCTCCTTCGAGGAGAAAGCCAAGGAGAATGCTCTTTCTCCTGTATCCAAGAACTCTCAGTGTCCCGATCTCCCGCGTGCGGGCGCCGACGGCTGCATACATGGTGTTCATCGCGGCGAACACCGCGCCGATCGACATGGTACTCGCCAGGAAGCTGCCGAGGATCTTGATAAGTTTAACGGCGCCTGTCTGCTCGCGGTAGTATTCAACTTCCGGCAGGGCGCGCAGTTTAAATCGCTTATCATTCTCCAACTGAGCGACAATTCTCTGCGCGGCTTCGCTACTCTCCGGCCGTAAAAGCACGCTGGAATAGTTTTCCCGGTCGAAAATCGCGCGTGCTTCATTCGCATCCATCCAGATCTCGGAATCGAACGCGCTTCGACCCGCATCGAAAAGGCCAACGATGGTGAGTTCTACCGGTCCGGTGGTAAAGGACTGTCCGATTTGCATCCCGGCGAGTCGGGCGGCCAGACGCTCGCTGATGACCACCTCGCGCCTTCCCGGAACGAACCAGCGTCCTTGGGTGAGCCGAACCTGTGGCCGGAGAAGGGCTCCAACTGGGGAGACTCCTCGCACAATGGCGTTCGCTTCTCCTCCTCCCGTGCGGGGCACGTTGATCACCAAGCTCAGGTCGCTTGATGCCAGCGGCACTCCAGTGGGGTCACGCGCGATTCCCTGAACGTAACGGATGATTCGAAATTGTTCGGGCGTGATCTGACTCGTCGACTCGGCAGTGGCTCCACGGCGGACGACAAGCAAATTTCGGGGGTCGCCAGTATTACCACTCGATTTTTCCAAGCCGACCGCCAGGGATTGGATCACCACGTAAACGGCCACGACCAACGCCGTACAAAGCACAGTGGCGAGGGTGGCGCGCCAGCGAACGACAACGCTTCGAACATTGTATATCAGAGGCAGTTTCATGATGATGCGACCGGCATTGATTGTCGTCTTAGTCGAGGGTCTTTAATCCTTCGACGACGCTCATTCGGGAGACAGACCAAGCGGGAGCAAGCATCGAAATAATTCCCAGGACTCCTCCGATCAAAAAGGCGAGCGCGGAGATGCGGGGAGTCAGCTCGAAGACAGGAAAGAAGGCAAATTTGCCCGAACTGAAAAGAATGGCGGCACCGCCGATACCAACTAATGCTCCAGTAAAGGCGAGGCCAAAGCTCTCCGCGAGGATACAGGCGACGAGTTGGTGGCGGCGAAATCCAAGCGCCTTCAAGACCGCAAGTTCGCGAAAGCGTTCGCGAATGGCCATGCTCATGGTGCTGGCCGTGACGAGAGCCAGCGTAAATACGACGACCGTGCAAATAGAGTTTATCAGCAGACTGATATTTCCCCACATGGAGACAAAACTCATCTGAAACGCGCGTTCAGTCTCCGCCCGAACTTCAGCAGAAGTGTTTGCAAAGGCGGCATTGATCCGACGGAGAAGGTCCGGCACGACCTCGGCATTCTCGGCCCTCAGCCACCACATGCCTACTTGGCCCCAATTTTTCATGGCTTCGTCGAGATACTTATGGTGAAACCACATGTTCGTATCGTCGATGGTGCCTTCGTAGATTCCGGCGATGCGAAGCTCAAGGTCGACCGGATAGATTGTGCCCACCAAGGTGACTCGGTCACCGACTTTCAGGCCGTAACGCTTGGCGGTGTCCTTGCCGACGATGCACGAGTCTCGAGCGCGTTTCCAATCTTCCAGTTGGTCGGCAGAGATTTTGGCCTCGCCGAAGAGCTGGAGAAACTTCTCAGGATCCACCGCAAACTGCGCAAAACCCAGACTGTCGTCATCCTTGAACTTTCCTCCGAAGAAGGTGAACGGCGTCACCGCCGCGACCCCTGGCATGCGGGAGATGACTGCTAATTGTCGAGCCGGCAGAGGATTGGCCAGGGAGATCTTATTGCGCGCGGCAATGCGCAATGAGGCGCTCACATCCTCAGGAGGAATTGTCATTTCCCGGACCGCGACCTGCAGTGTGACGAAGAGAAAGAGGCTAATGGCAACGCTGCCGGCAGTGAGAAATGAACGCCGCTTGTTCCGCAGCGCGTTCTTGACGATAAATCCAGCCAGCGACATCAAAAGGCTCCTTGAACTTCTTTTTCCGCAAGGAGGCGTCCTTTTTCGAGGTGAAGCGAACGCGTTCCTTGGCTGGCGGCTCTCGGGTCATGCGTTACCATAATGACGGTTTTGCCCACCTCACAGCTTAGGGCGCGAAGGATCTCAAGCACTGCCTCGGCAGAGTTGGCGTCCAGATTTCCGGTCGGCTCATCGGCGACGATCAAGTTGGGATCGGTAACAATCGCGCGGGCGATGGCGACACGTTGCTCCTGCCCGCCGGACAATTGCCTCGGCAGATGGTGCGCCCGGTCAGAAAGGCCGACCAAGTCGAGCGCTGCGGACACCATTTCGCCGCGGCGAGATGGAGACAGCGCCGTCAAGAGGAGCGGAAGCTCCACATTTTCGGCGGCGGTCAGGACAGGGATGAGATTGAAAGTCTGAAAGATAAATCCCACGTTCTGGTTCCGCCAGTCGGCCAGCTCTGACTCGTTGAGCTTGGCCACATCCACCCCTTGGACGTGGCATTCTCCTTCGGTCGGTCGATCTATGCCCGCAATAATGTGAAGCAATGTCGACTTGCCGGACCCGGAAGGACCCATCAATGCCAGAAACTCGCCGGTCTCGATATCCAGGCTCACGTCGTCGAGTGCGCGCACTTCTGTTTCCCCTGCGCCGTAAATCTTGGAGAGATGCCGGATGGAGACGATCGTGTTCATGGCAATTCTGCTCTAGAAGCTTAGAGCGGGCGCGAATCCGTTCAACGTCTGGTTGACGTCTCTACGCTGGAGGTCAGCAGGCGTTTAGCCGGCGGTTCCGCCGAAGCCGCACGGATGTAGAACGTCGTTTTCCTTATGACGGTGGCTGAAGAATGCGCACCTTCGGATCGCGCTGGCGTTCCTGTTGGTAAATATTTGGTGGCTTTGTCGACCTCACTTCCGCTCCCAGCAGAATGAACTCAGGGTAGAATCCATTGCTGGCGGGTTCATACACTTTATCGCCGGAAAAGTATCCGGAAAGGCGGTATTCGTAGTCATTGTCCGTCCCGAGTTTCCCTTGCGCGCGATCCGGGGCGAGCTTGCGCTGCTCGTTCATCATGACGAGTTTGGCCGTGCTCCAAGATTTGCCCGGTTCGCGCACCCAGCCCCAAACTTTGTAGTCGACCTTGTACATGCGACGACCAACGAAGTAATTTCCAGCGGGTTCGCTGCGAATGGATTGATTTGCAGCGGCTCGCCCCGCCCCGGCGGTATCGATTGTTTCGCATCCTGCCAGGGCGAGGAGGCTGAGAACGAAGGTAAAGAGTCCTCGTCTCACGCGACCCCGCATTTTGTCAGAAACGGCTCAAGCCATTCGGCAAGCGCCTCTTCGGTTCTGATCTCGAACTGCTCTGTGAGCGCGAACAGATGCCAGGTCTCGTGATGGTTTGCAGCCTGGCCGGGATTCAGCGTGACCAGGGGACCGAGAGTCTCGATCTCCAGCATCTCGGAATCGGAGAAGGTCTCAAAGTTGCAACCTCCGTCAGGATAAACCGCTTCGGGATCATACGCGAAGGTTTTTATGAACAAGCTATCGCTGAGGACATAGGCGATCCATCGCTCGCGGTGCGCGAGGCCAATTTTGATCGGCGGGTAATCAGCGGCTTGTCGAAGCAGCCAGAATTTTGTCCCAAGCGTCAGCCTCAAGTCGGAAAGGTCTGTATATGCCCAGAGGACCACGCCGCGGTTTGGCAATAGGTCGCGTGGATGTTCTCCTAATGGTGGTTGCGGGACGATTTCGAGCCCTTCCGGTCTCATCACGGTTAGCGCCCAAGGCGCGAGGGTGATTGGCTGCTCACCTTCGTTGACGATGGTATGCCGCAGGGAAACTCGCGTGCCCTGGGCGGGGCACAAGATGCCGAGCGTCTTCCGAAGCCGCTGTGGATCGTCCTGGATGGATTCGACGATTGTTTCTCCCGAAAAATCGTCGTGACGCCAGGTCGCCGGACTATTGTCAAGATGATAGCTGAGCACAGCATCCTCTGGCGCCAGCCAGAGGCGATGGCCACCCCTGGAACGCCATTCGGATTCCCCGATAGTCCCGACTTGGTCATCGAATATTTTCAACGTATTTTCTCCAAGCGGGGTCTTATAGACGAGAATGCGCGGGCCCACATCAGTCGTCACGAGCAACTCGAAATCGTCGTTGCCGAGCCGAAGGGTATTGTTCCACCCCTGATAGGAGATGATTTCAGGTTTCATGAGCAGTCATTTCCGCAGTTATCGACGAGCAACGTTCGATCTGCAAGAGCATGAACGTTTGACGTAGGCAGACCCCTTTGCCGCGGAAGTCACTCTTTCATGAGAACAATTACTGCAGAGGTGCTGGCCCGTCCTGATCATGACGAGGGTAAACCCTGCCTTTCGCTGATTTCAATAGGCTCCAGAATGGGCGCGAGATGTTGTCAGCCATCGTTTCTTGAAAAGGAAAATGCGCCGGCGGAAACCTAGGCGGCACAATGTTGGTGTGTTAAGATGAGTCCTGCCACCTGTCGGTTGTAGCCAGTCGTCACGACCAGAGCATTGCCTCCACCTGATTCTTCGAGCGCGAGAACGCCAGTAATAATCTGCTGCAATGTCGAGCAGGCGAACGATTCGCCGAGGACAGACTTTGGCGTTAAAATCCGTGCTGAGGGAAGGTGCTTGGCAACGCATTTCCGTTCCGCCAGATCAAATCGGGTGCCCGAGGCGCAGGACACAAAGAGGTTGACCGCCAAGCCATCCAAGAGTTCCTCGAGCATTGTCTCTAAGCTTTTCTCGGCGTCAGCTTCTGTCGAGTAAGAGTAGCCGGAATGCGTGGCCGAGATTCGACAGCCGTTCAACGTTCCCGTGAGAACGATAGCCGCTGCTCCTTCGGAAAACACGGAAGCCGAGTTGTTGCTATCGTGGATGAGGCCCCAGCGCCTGTAAGCTTCACAAGTGATCCAATCGAGCTCCTGAGCCGCTGCGACGACACACGACTCTGCCTCGCCGGCGCCAATCAACTCACACGCCGTCTGCACAGCGGAAAGTCCGGCCGCGGCGTCGCCGACGAGCGTGAGCACTTCGCCTTCCAGCCCCAGACGCGCGGCAATATGGCTGGCTGGCGCGTTGTAAACAGTCTCAGGAAAAAGCAGCGGACTCCCCGAGCCTTCCCCGCGTTCGACGATCTCCGCAAAGAATTTACGCGTATACACGACCCCACCGTCTGAAGATGCAAAGACTAGCGCGGTCCGCTTCAGCGCTTCAGGTGTCATTTGCGCGGAGGCCACCGCATCGACCGCAGCGGAGACTGCCAGGTGGGAAATGATGCTCGATCGGCGAAGGCGCGGGAGAGATGCGCTATCCCGAACGGAATCTCCAGGCACACGAAACACGGGGACGCCTTGTCCATCAATTGGACTCGTGAGCAGCCCGGGGGTCGCTCGTCTGTTTTTGCGTATTGCTGTCCAGGTCGACCGAAGATCGCGTCCCAAGGGCGTGATCCAACCCATACCGGCGATTCCCGCGGTCATTACGAATGGCGTTCAAGAACCACCGCGGCGTTGGCCCCGCCGAAGCCAAAAGAATTCGAAATTATCCGGCGTGTCTTTCGCAATCTTATCGTGTTGGCAACGATGTCGAGGGGGAACTCGGATTGCGCGAAATTGATGTTCGAGGGCAGGAACTCTTCACGGAGCGCCAGGCAACAGAAGGCGGCCTCGATGGCACCTGCCGCGCCCAGAGCATGGCCGGTCATACTTTTGGTGCTGCTGACGGGAGCGTTTGGGCACAAGGCAAGAATCGCACGCGCTTCACTTGAATCGTTCAGTGCAGTGCCGGTCCCGTGAGCATTAATGTATTCAACACTCGCCGGCTCGGCATTCGCGGACTCCAGCGCACGCCTCATGGCAGTCAATGGGCCGCACCCTGAGGGATGCGGTTGCGTCAGGTGGTGGGTGTCGGCACTGCTGCCATAGCCGGTAATGCTTAGATCGGAATTCGCCTTCTCCAAACAAAATACCGCGGCTCCTTCTCCGAGAGACAATCCGGTGCGTCCCACATCGAAGGGGCGACACTTTTCCGCCGTCGTCGCACGGAGGCAATCAAAGCCCGCAAAAACCAACTGCGACAGCGCATCATAGCCTCCCGCCAGGACGCGGCGCGCACTGCCAGCACGAATCATCTGACAGGCGAGTCCAAGAGCGTTTGTTCCGGAGGCGCAGGCGTTTGAGACTATGCGAACGGGCGACGTAAAGCCAAAAACCGACATCGCCTGCATGACAGGCTCCTGCGGTGCGTAGGCGCGCACCCTTCGTGTTGCGGACCACGCCGGCGAACCGGAAGCAAGTGAGCGATAGAACTCTTCGCCCAGCGACATTCCCCCGCTCGTGGTTCCGATAACGACGCAATCCGGAACGAAACGTGGCCTGGCCGCCAGTGCTTCGGTCATCGCCACCAGAATCATCTGCGCGGCGCGCGTCCATCGCTTGGATCGCCCGAGGATGGAAGCCGCCAGCTCGCGAAGACTCTCGTCCACTTGCCCCGCCGTCTTGGCCAAGCATCTCTCGACTGGGAAAAGTCGCACGGGACTTACGCTATCGCGCGAGCGGCGCAGGTTTTCGAGCGTCGAGGGCAGGCCGATTCCCAAAGGACTCACACAGCCGAATCCGGAAATCGCAATCCTAGGGAATGGCACCCGCATGAAGCATAGTTTGGTTACGGAACAATGGATGAGTTCGCTGCCCGTCGAAAGGAATTTATACGCGTCACGAAAAACATGAGGCGGGTAACCAAAGCCGCCGAGGCCACCGCCAATCCAGCAACAAAACCGAACCAGATTCCCTGGGGACCAAACCCCAACTTGAAGGCGCACAGGTATGAGACGGGAAGTGCGACCACCCAATAGGAGAGGACACTAATGAGCATCGGCGTGCGCGTGTCTTCGAAGCCTCTAAGAGCACCGGCTGAGGTGATTTGGATGCCATCGAATACTTGGAAAAGCCCCGCAATGAGCAGCAACTGCGCAGCGAGCGAGGTGACGACCGGATTCTCTACAAACCATGTCGCAATCACTGGTCCCGCACCTATGAACAGGACAGCAAAGATCGCCATAATCGAGACGGTGATGCCCCAAGTTCCAAAAATGATCGGAAGGTAGCGACCTTCCTCTGACGCTCCTCGCGCTTGACCGATCCGAACGGCGACTGCTTGGGAAAGTCCGAGCGGGATCATGAAGGTGGTGGCGGCGCAAGTAATCGCGATCTGATGTGCGGCGAGAGCACCCGCGCCGAGCCAACCCATCATCAGCGATCCGCAAGCGAAGCCACTGATTTCGGCAAGCTGCATTCCGCCCGAGGGAAGTCCGATAGTCAGCAACCGGCGGACCTCCGCCCCGGATCCTGGCGCAAACCAAGCCGTCGGCAGACCGTGCTTGAGACTTGGAGCGGTCAGGACATAGGCGACGATCGCGGCCGCGACAGCAATACGCGCGAGCGCGGTAGCCACTCCCGCGCCATCGATCCCCATCGCCGGCGCGCCTAGATTTCCGTAAATGAAGACCCAGTTCAGCCCAACATTGAGCAGGACACCCGCCATTACGACCCAAAAAGGAATCCAGGGGCGGGACAGCGCCTCACAGAAATTCTTGGCCACAGTGGTAATGAAAACAGGCACGACCGACCACGCGCAGATGAGGAGAAAGTTCTTGCTGGCGGTCGTAATCTCGTCCCCCTGACCTAGGAGAGATAGGAATGGCGCGGAGAGATGAAGCCCTCCTGCCACCAGGATGCCGAGAAGGATCGCAATGAGCAAACCGCTACGCAGGGCCTCGCCCGACATCCTCCCGCGACCTGCACCAAAGGCAAGGGATGCACGCACACTTACCGAGGAAAGGAGCGCAAAGCCAAAAACCAACGGCACCGCGAGCACCGTGTTTGCGAACGCACAGGCGGCCAACGGAATCACGCCTACTTTGCCCACCATGATCGTGTCAGCCAGACCCATCAGCATTTGTCCGACGAAGCCAGCGATGATCGGCGTCGCCAACGCGAGCGTGCGACGGTTCTCATAAAGTGATTGGACAAACAAATGCATGGAGCTGCAAAAACGGTTCGAGACGGAGAGATTCCGAGCGGCGCCGAGCGCTACCTTAAGCCGTCAGCAATCCGCCGACCGCCAGGGGAGCGCGCATACGGCGCTTCATGGCAGAGTTGAGAGCGGCAGATTGCATAAGGAAAACTCTAGCCGTCGTCGTTTTGAAGTCAACTCATCTGCATGGCGCCGCCCTCCGCGTCTAATCTCTCCGAGGTTGCTTTTTGGAGGTCCATCAGGAGAATCTCAACGATGCCTCTTCGGATCGTTGCGTTGATGGTTTCCTGCATTCTTGCAAGCTGCAGTCAGCCTGAATATTCCGGATACAATTACAGGCCGTATGTTGTCCGGGGGATTCGCTACGCGCCGATGTCGCCGGGACAAGCGCCCGGATACGTGGAAGAGGGCATCGCTTCGCATTACAAGGAAGGATGGTTGTTCCTGCCGGGACCGACCGCCTTGGGTGAGAAACAATGGCCCTGGAGCCGTGCCGGCGCACACAAACTACTGCCCTTGCCGTGTAGAGTACGGATAACGAATTTGCGAAATGGCCGGTCAACAGTTATTCGCCTCAACGACCGTGGTCCGTTCATCGCCGGCCGCACGCTCGATGTGACCGAACCCGTTGCGAAAGAGCTGGGCTTTTACGACGCTGGGTTGGCCCCTGTGCGAATCGAAGTCCTGAGTGTCGGTGATGCTCAGTGGCGCGTCAGCCGTTCAACAATTCCTCGGGCCGTTCCAGTGAGCGCTGCGCCACGGCGAGCTGGCGGATAGAGCTCCTTCAGAAATCGTGGCGCAATTCGAGGTCAAGTCGACACATTGGCTTTCCCTTGGCTAAGGAGCTCTTTGGCCGCTTTGAGTTGATCCTCGCTTCCGATCAAAAGAAGCTGGTCTCCACTTTCCAGCTCTTCGCTTGGGTTAGGATTTACGATGCTGTTGCCATGGCGTTCGATCCCGACGACGCTTGCTCCGGTCTGGGTGCGAAGCTTCAGCTCGGCAATCATCTTGCCCGCGGCTTCTGTGCCGCCTTGAACTTCGACGCTTTCCAGGCGGGCCTCGCGCAAGAGAGGTGGGAGGCTAGGCGCTTCCTTAAGAAGTGGCGGATCCGCTGGTTGTGCGAAAGTGTCCCGGAGGGCGGATTGAGCACGCGAATAGAGCTTCACCGCGCCGCGGTAGAGGACAAAGCTGGCAATTGCCATGATCACGAGGGTAATCAGGAGCACATTCCTCGAAGGAAGAAGTGTCGAACTGAGCAGAGCAACGAGCAGCACGAGCATGCCAGTTCCGAAAATCAGGATCGTGCTTGAGATTACCGCCTGAAGCGCGGAGTCTTCGGAGCCCGCCTTGCCCATACTCACGGCAGTCTCTGCGACGAGCATGGCTCCCGCCTCGATCTTGCGCCAGACGGCGACCAGCAGGGGAAAGCTGACGAGCAAAGCTGTCAGCCAGGTAGCTGCCTTGGTGCCATCTTCTCCTCCTGGAAACTCCGGCCACCATGCCTGGATGTGGTTATGCAGAAACACCGCTCCGATGAAGATTCCCGCGATGATCAACAGGTTAACGGCAATTTGGCTCCCGAGCTTGCCGAGAATCCTTCGCTCGATACGAGAGCCATTTTGTCTTCCGAGGTTGCCAACTTTCTCGCTATAAGCATCGATTGCCTGCAGAAGAGGCTTAGGTGCGACCCGATCGAACCATTCCACCAGCACGTCGGAGCTTTTGATGAGATAGGGCGTGAACAATGTGGTGAGCGACGAGACGGCAACAGCGATAGGATAAATGAAGTCGCTTGTGACGTTCAGGCTGAGGCCCAATGAGGCGATAATGAAGGAAAATTCGCCAATTTGCGCGAGTCCCATTCCCACTCGCAAGGAAGTTCGCATATCATTCCCGGCGACAAAGCTTCCCAATGCGCAGGTGAAGACTTTCCCCAAGACAACGACGACGGTAATTGCAAGTATCGGCAGCGCATACTTTGCCAGAAGGGCCGGCTCGATAAGCATCCCAATGGAGACGAAGAAGACGGCGCTGAATAGATCCCGCACCGGATGCATCAGCGTCTCGATCTTGTAGATCTGGCGTGCCTCGGCGATCACTGCCCCAATTAAAAAAGCACCCAGCGCGACGCTGAATCCCAGCTTGACCGTGACCAGCGAAATCCCGAAGCAAAGCCCGATCACGGTAATGAGCAACATCTCGTCACTTTTGAAACGCGCGACATAATCGAGGAGGCGCGGAACGATGATGAGGCCGGCGACCAAGAGAATGCCGAGAAAAGAGCTCAGGCTCAGGATCGTCATCCCGATTGCCTGCGCTGCAAATTCGCCGGTCATGGCAAACCCCGACAGCAGCGCAATCAAGACGATCGCGAGAATGTCTTCAACAATCAAGATGCCAAAGATCAGGCTGGCAAAGTGTTCACGTGTCTTCCCAAGGCCTTCGAGCGCTTTAATGATGATCGTCGTCGACGAGATCGAGAGGATCGCGCCGAGAAAAACGCTATCCATCGTGTTCCATCCGAAAGCGCGTCCAAGGGCATAGCCCGCCAGAAGCATCAACAGGATCTCGAGGCTGGCGGCAATGAAGGCTGTGGCTCCAACTTTCCGAAGCTTGCGCAAGCTGAATTCAAGCCCGAGCGCGAACATCAGGAAGATGATGCCGAGCTCGGCGAGCGTTTCGATGGCGTGTTCGTCCGCAATGAGCGCAAAAGGAGGGGTATGTGGTCCGATAATGACCCCAGCAAGGATGTACCCGAGGACAACGGGTTGTTTGAGTTGGCGAAAAATAAGCGTGGCGAGAGCCGCTACGCTCATCACAATGGCTAAGTCCTGCAGGAAAGATGTTTGATGCATGTACGATGTTTTCCGTTAGCTCCAATCCCTGAGCTGACATCTCCTCTGTCTCGGCCGGCTTGATGCCCTCTTGCCCGCAAGATGCAACCCGAATGTCAGGAAATCCTTCTGCTATTTGAGCCGGAAGCCTCGCAAATGTCCAATCCGGACCTTTACTGGGCCAAGCGATCTCGGAGGGCTATTTCCTCACCTTCGTGAGAACTCCATCTTTAGACGAGAGAAACGCAGTAATGGATCGATGAATCTCAACGGAAAAGACAGGCCAGAGATGCATGGGAACATCCGAGCGCAGGAGCACGCTCGCTTTTTCCCAACGACCTGAAGAACCGGGAAAAACCATGAGGTCATAAGGGCACCAGGTTACGAACGTGGGATATTTCCACGGCGCGGCGTTGAGCTGCCTGAGAAATGCGCTTCCGGGTCTCATTTCACGGCATGCGGAAAGTGGCACCAGAAATGCCGCAGCACTGCCACGGTTCGGAGAGTTCAACAACGCGACCTTCTCTACCTTCGCCTCCGGGTTCTGCCGGAGGGCCTCACGAATCACCAGACCACCCATACTATACCCGATAAGATTCACTGGTCCGCTGAGCTGCTTGAGCTCCGACGAAAGTGCGCCTCCCAGAGTCTCGATCGAAATGCGTCCGCTGTTATCGTAGCGCCAAATCGTGCAAGGCCCTATTTCTTTGGCGATGCGGCTGCGGAGGCGTTCCCAGCGCTGGTGCGAGCCCCAGATTCCGTCGATGATTAAAGTTTGCGTAGAATTCTTAGGTTTATCAGGTCGGCTTTCGGCCGGAGACGCGAACAAGCTCGAGATCATCAGAGTCGCGCACGTCCACACGTATAGACTGGCTCGAAAGCTCATTCCAGTCCTCGGTTTTTTTGTTTGTTGGACGCATCCTTCTCGATGAAGACTGCGGAGGTGCTATCCGATGCGAGCAATCCAACGAGTCTCATGAGCAACAGACGACACTTTCTCCAGTCCCTGTGATTTCGCAAGCGCGGGACACTTTTACTTTGCCGTCGTTGCGCCGGACATGCGCAGGGTCGCGGAAGAGCCATGTGGTTGATGAAGTTCTTTCCTCTCCTCTCGAAATTCTGTAGATAGTGTCTCGCGCGTCTTCTGGTTGACGAAGGAACCCCTTGGCGACCACCCTCGATAGCATCGGATGCCAACAATGAAGCTAGCCTTCTTATTTCCTGCTGCGCTTGTCAGTCTCTCCTTTGCGCTCTGCTCCTGCGCGTCAATTAGCGTTCGGGAAGTTATCCCTTTAACCGAGCTGCCAGCTAGCGCGCCCCAAACCATCTTCGTCCAAACGTTCGAATTCGAGGACGACATGGTTCGCGTCGGACGCCAAGGAGAGGAACTGGAGCAGTTCAAGCGCACGATGCAGCAAGAGATGACTTCGAATCTCCTTGAGCGAATCCGCAAGTACATCGTCCCTGCACAGGCAGTATCCTCCGAAGCCGAGGCCCCCAAGGGCAACTCCTGGCTGATCAGCGGACGGTTCACTCGCGTGAACCAAGGGAGCCGGTTCCTTCGAGGCGCGCTGGGATTCGGCAGCGGTGGCACCAAAATGGACGTTACTGCGACCGTGTCCGATCTTTCCGGAACTGCTCCGAAGCCATTCCTGATGATCCAGACAACCGGTGGGTCGAACGCAATGCCAGGGGCTGTCGTGGGAGTCTTCGCATGGCCGGCAAGCTTCACGGGAGCGCATGGACTGATCGCCGGACTCTCGAGCGATTGCCGGCGCAGTTCGCGCGAAATTACCAACGCCCTTGCCCAGTACATGAAGAGACGCGGGCTGCAGGTCGCGGATGACGTTCCCAGGCCGAAGCCGAAGGGCGGCCTGCCATGGTTGCCGCAGGGAAAAGTCGACGGTTGATCACGAAACTGTAGCGGCGGTGCCCCCACCGCCGCAGGCGAGAAATCGAGGGACTCACGAGACGATGGTAGGACCCCGTCACTACAGCAGTGGTCCGAATTGGGAATGCCGGCGGTGAGGACCCCCGCCGCTTCAAAAGAATCGACGGCTCGGGACGCTGTGCGTGCCCCCTGTGCTGGACACCATCGCTGCAAAGCCGTGTTGCGATCTGGACGCGTCGTGCCCATGTTTCGCGCGTGCGATGCTTCTACCATCCTAACTATTCATACCCCCTGCCGGAGGAGCATCCCTTTCCAATGGACAAATTCTGGCGCGCGGAGCAGATCATCCGCGCCGAGTGCCCGCACGCTCGGATTACCTTTGTTGAGCCTGCGTCGGTGTCCCAGCTCATGCGGGTTCACACGGCAGGGTACTTGACCAGCATTCGGACGGGCAGCCTGGACCGCGAAGCACTAGTTCGTCTGGGCCTTCCCCCATGCGAGGAGCTGCTGACCCGTTCGCGACGAGAGACTGCTGGCACCGTCGCGGCGATGTGGTCGGCGCTCGAGGATGGTCTTGCGTGCAATCTCGCCGGGGGAACGCACCATGCCTTCCCCGACCGCGGACTTGGCTATTGCGTTCTCAACGATGTCGCGATCGCCATTCGTGATCTGCATGCTGTTGAGCCCAGGCGACGCATATTTGTGATCGACACCGACGCCCATCAGGGCAACGGCACGAACGAGATTTTCGCTGAGGACAGTCGTGTGTTCACGTACTCGATCCATGTCGGTCGAAATTATCCGGCGGAGAAAAAACCTGGCTCGCTAGACGTCGAGTTGCCGCGCCAGGTAAGCGGCGCAGAATATCTCGCGCACCTGGACAAGACGCTCCATCGGGCGTTCGAGCGCTTCGCACCTGACCTCGCCTTCTGGATATCCGGTTCGGATCCCCACCTGAACGATCGCTTCGGCCAGATGCTGCTCAGCGACGCAGATATGTCCGCCCGCGATCAGCTTGTCCTGGATCTCGTTACAGGAGCCGGCGTGCCTCTGGCCGTCCTTTACGGAGGCGGCTACAACCGTGATCGCGTCCACACCGCGCGTCTCCACGCCAATACCATCAAACTCGCCGAGAGCTACTGGCACTAAGGGTTCCGCAGCGCGTGGGCGGCCCTGAATGCCTTCAGGTTGTGTCCTTCCTAGCAAAGGAAGGCGTTGGTTTTCTTCGATTCGCTATCCTGTGCGCCCGCAGGGCTTAGTCGCATTGAGTGTGTATTAACACCAAAGAAAGTGGAATAAGCAGCGGAGCTAGAAATTAACTTCAATAAGTCCGACTTACCACTTTAAACGCAAAAAAATGCATAAATTGGTGCATTTGTACTATTGGCAACCGATTTAAAATCTGCCTACAAAGGCGTCGTAGAACCCCCTCCCGTAAATGCCTCCCGGGAATCCCTCCCGCCGGGACGTCAAGACTAGGGCCTTCATCGCGACCCTTCTATTGGCGTTCGGCACGTCTACGGCCAGCTTCTGGCTGAGCCGCAAACGCGCGTGCGTCATGCCTAACGCCGCCCTCTGGCGGGTGCTCGCGATACTCTCCCCGAAAAGGTGAAACCGTTCCATCCGGCACCAGAAGCGGCTTGCCGGATGTTCCTCTCTTTGCGCGCTGGGGCGCTTTGGATGCGTTGCGCGATTGCATCGGCATTTCTGGCCTTGGCCGCTGGGGGCCTGGCGGCAATCTCCGAGCTTCGCGTGGAACAGACCCTCGCGCTCACTGGCACGACTTACGCAGTGACGCCGGCGCTGAAAATTTCCTTCAATCTTTCCCAATCGTCCCCCGTCACCGTGAAGATCTCGCGGCACCTCGCAAGATACGAGCATTCCAAGTGGCCCTACCTCGCAAGGCCGGTTCTCGTGCGCGAATTGAATCAGGGGACTATGGGTGCCGGGCCGAAGACGATCACGTGGGATGGTCTTGATCAAACCGGAAAGACGATCGTAGAGGAACAGAACACCTCGCCCCACGAACTCGCGGCAATGAACCTGTGGACGACGGCCACGCTCGAACAGCTCACACAGAGGCCACCTGTGAATCTTTTCCAGATCTCCGTCGAGGCAGGGGGCGAAAAGGTGGTTCATCAATTTCGAACGCGCGGTGGGAACGGTGCGCCCCAACCGCATGGTGCGCCCCTTCCGCATGGGCGTAGTCGACCGCGATGGGAGCTTCCTGGTGTCTGACTTTTGGGGTGCGTGCGTGTGGCGCTACTCACCGGAGTGGACGATCCTCGGAAAGTTTCCCAAGGATCACACGCAAGGGGAAGGCTTTGAGCCGGATGAATGCGAGGCCGCAGGAGCGGACAGCCAAGGGAACGTCTTTGCCGTAAGTTCCTCCGGCGTTTTCCGATACAATAGTAGCGGCGACGCCGTGCCGTGGCCAGTCCAGTCCAACTACACCAGATATAGAGAGTTTGGCCATGTGCTTGGGAGGACCGGCCCGAATAGCGACGAGCGGTTCCGCGGATTCGCTCTCGATGACCAGGATAATATTTATCTTGGCCAAACGCAGCCGGATCGCCGCATACTCGTCTTCAACAAAAACGGTCTGCTTCTGCGCACCTTTTCGCTGCCCGACGGTCGCCGCCCTGGGTCCATTTGGTGGATGGGCAACAACACCATCGCGCTCACAGCGATCGGCTCGAATCCGGAAGGCGTGCTGCTCTACCTGGATGCGGCTACAGGCGCCGTCAAAAGGCAGCTCGGCAACGCGAGCGCTCCCCTCAACGATCCCCTGAAATGCTGGGCTGGCCCGGATCGGACACTCTATGCGGGCCATACCGAGAACGATGTGCGGCGCTACGATGCCAATGGGGATCCTGTGCCGTTTAACGCCGCCCTTGCCGGCTGTTCCCGACAATCTCACCCACGAGATCCGGTTCTATGGCCACGAAGTACACCTCCCGACAAATGCGCCCGGCTATCCACAGCCTGCGGGCGGCTATTTGATTGTCGGAAACAGCGGCTTCGCAATCTCTTCTGCAATCGACAGCAACGATTCTGTCGTGGAAAGCGATTTGTCGCGCTTCGCGAAGGACGGCACCTATCTGCCGGAAAAGGTGACCTTTTCGCTCGGACGTCATGCGCCTGGCAATGTCTTCCTCGACAACGAGCCGGCGTCTTTCGTGATTTTTGCGACGAACTTTCAGTCGACCAACCAGACGTTCACCGCGGCATGGACGCTCACGGATTTCGACGGTTCGGTCACCACTGGATCGAGCACCTTTACCACGCTGCCGAACGCGCGGCAGACCGTTCCTCTCACCGTCAATGCGCCGGCGCCGGGACACTACCGGTTGAAAGTGGATATCCTCCAGAGCGGTGTGCGCCTCGAGCAATTGGAGGCGCAAATGGCGCGCATCGCGTCGCGGGATACCAGCGAAAGACGCTACTCGCCCTTTGGCATGTGCGTGATCGGGGAGTTTGAGTTGATGAAGCTCGCTGGCATCAAGAGCCACCGCGGCGATACCGCCTCTTGGGCAAAAACTGTCGAGCCTCTCGCCGGTGTGTTTTACCCCGACCGCCCCGACGTGGTGCAATTCGGGCGCGGCGGCGCCGAGCCGCTGCGCGCCTACGGACGCCGCGAAGGCCTCCTGCTCCTCAATGGCCTGAACTACGGTGAAAACTGGCTCGGCGGTGATTGGGTCGGGGAGCCCAGGCACTTCCTCTACAGCTACGATCGCTATTTCGATTATTGCCTGAGAATCCTCGATCGCTTCTCGGGTAAGGGTGAGGCGTTCTATCAGTTCTGGAACGAGCCCGACAACTTTTGGCGTCCCGGACTCGACAACGCAACCGCAAGCGCGAATGGACGCGAGCACTTCACCTTGGTTCAGCAGCATGTCTGGAGCATCGTCAAAGCGCGCGACAAGAATGCGCTGGCGATTGCCGACGGCGATGTGAGCGGCACACGCATGATGGATGAGTTCGCCTCCTTTGGCGCCGCGGATTGGAACGATACCGTTCAGATGCACTATCCGGGTGCCTATGATGTTCCCTGGAATGACATCACGAACCGGGATCTGCCGGAGCGCCACGCTTCGGTCATCAAGAGGTTGGTGCAGACTCGTGACAGATCATTCCCCGGCAAAGAGGTCTGGAACACCGAGGATTCCATTCCGGCAAATCCTCTCACACCCCAGGTAGCAGCGGCAAACCTGGCTCGGGTGTTCATCCCGCAAATCGCGGCAGGCGTGGACAAGATTTACATCTTCCCCCGAAGTGGCATCCACAGCAGCCGGGGGGACGTCTCCAGTTACTTGGATGAGAACGGTCATCCTTCCACGACTTACGTGAGCCTGGCGGCAATGACCAAACTGATCGAGGGAGCCGTGTTCGTCGCAACGAAGCAATATGACGCCGAAGCCTACGGCTATCTGTTCGCCCGGGGTCAGGACTTCGTGTTGGCCGCGAACACGTACTCGGGCACACGTAGCGTGCCGGTGGATGCTGGAGGGACAATCGTCGATCTAATGGGGCGTCCGAAGGGCGCGACGGGCGCCAGTATTATCATTTCGCCGCAGATACAATACGTTCTGCTCCCGCGCACGAGCCCTGGGGCGCTGGCGATTGCGCAGGCTGAACTCCAGCGGCAGCTCGATCTGCTGGGTTTGCCCAACGCGGGAGCGATTCCGGCCGAGGTGACCCGGATTGCCAGGTCGGCGCCGACCGACCCGCTCCTGATGAATCGCCTATATTATTTGATTAAGGCAGCGAAGGTGGCGGGCGCGGCCGGCCAGGCCCCCGCGACCGGTACCGCGGGTCGTGCGGCCGCGGCGCGCCAGGCGGTGGAGTCTCGCGAGGGCGCCGACGGCTATCTGCGTACGGCTCGTCTCACGCTCGATTGGACGGAGCGGCTTGCGCAGGAGGCCGCTAGCGATCCGACCATGGGTTGGGCACTCTCGCTGGCCGCGCAGGCAACACAGGATATCGCGTCTGCGGAAACGCTGGCCTATCCCGGAGTGGTCATCAACACCTTCATCGGAACACAGGGTCAAATCCAAGGCATTCGCTCCACCGTGCCGACGAGAGACCAAATGTCCACTTCCATCGACGACAAGTTCCGCTTTCAGATCGATCGTCGACCTGGCGAGTCCTTCGAAATGGAGATCACCGTCTGCAACTATTACCGGCACGGCATTGCTGGCACAGTCTCCCCGCGCCTGCCCTTGGGTTGGGTGGCTTCGCCCACGCAAGCCTCCTATTCGGTGGCAGCCGGACAACGGCAACGATTCATGTTCACCATCGCCATTCCCCAGAGCGTAGGCGGGCAAAAGTATTCTGTCGGCGGCAAGACGCAGTACAACGGTCAGGAAGTTCGGGAGTTGCATCCTTCGCGCATCACGTTCAACGGTATTGCGACGCAAACACTCACCGTTACCAACGGCAACGGAAGCGGCAGCTATCCGCCGGGAACACAGGTCCCGGTGAGCGCTAATTCGCCACCTTCAGGCCAACAATTTACGGGCTGGACGGGCGACGTGTCGATCCTGGCCAACCCGGCGGCGACCGCCACGTCGGCCATGATCCCGTCATCCAACGTCTCAGTCAAGGCGACCTATTCCGGTGGGACGAGTGGCAGCGCGGAAAAGATCCGTTATTGTCCACGCTCGGGCTTCGGCTGGCGCATGGTCGGAGGCGTCTTTGAGGGCAGCAATGGCAACAAGGACAGCGGGCCCTATACCCTCCTATACACCATCGCGACTGAGCCGGCGGGATGGACCGAAGTAGACGCCAATCTCGGGGGATTTCGGTATTTGCGCTACCGCTCACCCAGCGGCGGGTTCTGCAATGTGGCCGAAATCGAGTTCTATCGAAACGGCAACAAGCTCAGTGGCCCGGGGTTCGGCACGCCAGGAAGCTACAGCGGAGGCAGCTCGGATGCCTATACGGCCGCCCTCGACGGGAACATCTCCACATTTTTTGATTCGAACCAGGGCAGCAGCGCCTACGTCGGCATCGACACGGGCGCGAGTCTCTACTCCCTGACCGTCAATAGCGGTAGCGGCGATGGCACCTATCTCGAGGGAACGAGGTTGACGGTGAGCGCTGACGCACCGCCAGCCGGCCAGCAATTCTCGATGTGGATGGGCGATACAGCGATCCTTTCGAATCGGCTCCTCTCAACCACCTCGGCCTTGATTCCGGCAATGAATGTCTCGGTCAGCGCGACATACACCGGCTCCGGCGGGGGAGGTGGCGGTGGGACGGGTACGGGTCTCGTGGGCCAATACTATAATGATCCAAGCACTTCGAGCTATCCGCTAACCAGTCCCTTCACGAGCTCGCCGGTGCTCACGCGGACGGACACGACCGTGGATTTCGCCTGGAGTGGAAGCTCGCCGGCAATCGGAGTCACCGGCGATAATTTCTCCGTCAAATGGAGCGGCAAGGTGGAAGCGCCCGTGACCGGCAGCTACACATTTACGGTGCGAGGTGACGACGGGGTTCGTTTGTATCTGAACGGGACGACGGTGGCGGATGGCTGGTCAGACCATGGCGCGACGGACTTCAATTACACGACGAACCTGACGGCCGGAGCGAAGTATGATCTCGAGCTGCACTTCTACGAGCACGGCGGCGGAGCGGAGTGCAAGCTGCAATGGAGTTATCCAGGCCAAGGCAAGCAGACCATCCCGCAAGGCCGACTCTATCCGCCAACCAATCCGAGCTATACCCTAACAGTCAACAGCGGCTCCGGCAGCGGCAGCTACGCCGCAGGAACGGCAGTAAACGTCAGCGCGCACACTCCGCTCACCGGCCAGCAGTTCACAGGCTGGTCGGGCGATACCTCAATTCTGGCGAGCGCGTCCGCCGCCGCCACCACCGCGACAATGCCTTCGGGCAACGCGGCGATCACAGCCTCCTATTCCGGCACGGGCGGTGGCAATGGCACCGGGCTGCGTGCCCAATATTACAACGACACTGGCGCGAGCTACCCGCTGGCCAATCCGTTTACAGGCACGCCCGTGCTGACGCGCACCGATTCCGCGGTGGACTTCACCTGGGGCGAGGGCTCGCCCGGCACGCCGGTGCCCAATAACAACTTCTCAACGAAATGGACCGGCAAAGTGAAGGCCCCCGTGACCGGCAGTTACACGTTCACCGTTCGAGGTGACGATGGCGTGCGGTTCTTCATCAACGGCGCAAAGGTCCTGGACGGCTGGTCGGACCACGCAGCCACCGACTTCACCTACACGACAAATCTCGCGGCCGGCACCCTGTATGATATCGAGCTGCACTTCTACGAGAACGGTGGCGGAGCGGAGTGCAAGCTGCAATGGAGCTATCCAGGACAGGCCAAACAGGTCATTCCGCAGAGTCAACTCTTTCCCGCATCGAGCTTCACGCTAACAGTCAACAGCGGCAGTGGCGATGGCAGCTACATTAGCGGAACCCGGGTGAACGTGAGTGCCGACGCGCCCCCCGCCGGCCAGCAATTCGCGGGTTGGACAGGTGCCACGTCTATCCTTACCGAGCCATCGGTGGCCTTCACGACGGCGAACATGCCTGCGTCGGACTCCGCTATCACGGCCACCTACCAATCGACCACAACCGGCTCGGGCCTCCGTGTTCAGTATTACAACGACCCGAGCAATTCGATTTATCCTCTGGCCAATCCATTCACGGGCACCCCAGTGCTCGCGCGCTCCGACGCCACTGTAGATTTCAACTGGGGTAGCGGTTCGCCAGGGTCGCCGGCTACTCCAAACTTTTTCTCAGCGAAGTGGACAGGCCAAGTGAAGGCCCCCGTATCTGGAACCTACACCTTCACGGTCACGGGCGATGACGGAGTGCGTCTGTTCATCAATGGCGTCAGGGTCATCGATGGATGGAGAGATCAGGGGGCCACTCCCTACTCACACACCACCACGCTAACAGCCGGGACACTATATTCTATCGAGCTGCATTACTATGAACATGAGGCTGACGCGGCGTGCCGGCTGCAATGGAGCTATCCTGGACAAACAACCCAGGTTATCCCACAGAGCCAGCTGTATCCGTCTGTGCAGGAGACGGTCGGAACGGGGCTCCGCGGGCAATATTACAATGACAGCAGCAGTGCGCCGTATCCGCTGACTAATCCGTTCGCTGGTTCGCCGGTGCTTACTCGCACCGATGCTGCGCTGGACTTCAGTTGGGCCGGTGGTTCGCCTGGGTCGCCGGTGACCTCAAATTTCTTTTCGGTGAAGTGGAGTGGGCGCCTGAAGGCACCCGTTTCGGGCAATTACGCGTTCACGATGACCGGGGATGATGGAGTGCGCCTGTTCATCAATGGGGCCAAAGTCATTGATGGATGGAAAGATCAGGGTGCGACTCCTTACACGTACAGCACCACGTTAAGTGCCGGCACATTGTCCGACATCGAAATCCACTACTATGAGCATGAGGGCGATGCTGCGTGCCGACTGCAGTGGAGCTATCCGGGACAAACGACCCAAACTATCCCGCAAAGCCAGCTCTTCCCGTAAACGTGCCCTAGCCTTACCGCTCAACGGCGGCAGCGGCGGCAAACGGCTACCCTGCCGAACGCAGTTCTATGCGGCGGCCCTCGTCCCTGAGCCTTCGTCACAGATGCCCGGCGGACTCACACGACTCGATGTAAGCCCGAACATCGGCGAAAATTCGTGATAGTCTGTGGCTCACATTTCCTTGATGAGTAAACGTCGGTGAGAAAATGAAGATCGCCACCTGGAACGTAAATGGTATTCGAGCGCGAGAATCGCAGGTTCGCGACTTGGTCGAACGCGAGCGGCCCGAGTTCGTTTGTCTTCAGGAAATCAAAGCCTCGTCGATTCAGGTGCCCATTTCACTTTGTCAAATGGAGGGTTATTGGTGCTATTGGCACGGTGGGCGAGCGTATTCGGGCGTGGGCCTACACGTTCGGAAAGAGTTGTGCGAGAAACCGGAGTTTAGCCATCCGTCCTTTGACTACGAGAATCGAATAGTTTCCGTGCAGCTTGGCAATATGATTGTGGCTTCCGTCTATGTGCCCAATGGAGGAAAGGACTTTCCTGCGAAGATGAGGTTTTTAACGGCTGTCGAGGAATACGTGGAGGAATCCCACGCGGCTGGAAGAGAACTCCTGCTTTGCGGTGACCTGAATATTACCCGCACCGATATGGACGTGCATCCGAAGGAGAGAAAACCCCATTGTATTGGGCAGCTTCCGGAGGAGCGGGATCTTCTCGAGCGCATCCTCGGAAAAGGCCTGGTCGATGTGGGACGAGCCCTCGACCCCTACAACGATCAGCTATTCACGTGGTGGGCACCCTGGCGCAATCTACGCCAGCGCAACATTGGCTGGCGGCTGGACTACATTTTGGCCACCAAGACGCTCGCTGAAAAAGCATCATCCTGCTCGGTGCTGGCGCAAGTCGGCACCAGCGATCACGCACCCGTGGTCGCAGCGTTTGAAGAGATAACCTGAATCTCGGTTTGTGCGAAGAGCGACCCTTCGATAGGGGCCATTCAAGACAAGTCGCGGCTTCGCGATCAATCAGCAACTTTCCTGTGCCTTTCGAGCACCTTTTTGGCGAGGAGTCTGCAGGCGGCAAGATCCTCGGCGAGGAAATGAATAAAGCCCCTATTCTTGCAAAGAATTTCCCATTCCTCCGGGCTGAATTGCTTCGAGAACTCAAGAAGCTCTAAGTGAGTCGGAGGTTTCTCCAATTCCGCGTATCTACGCATTATCGTGCACCTATTATCGTACGAAACCTCCCGGTTGGCGAGCTTACTCTTCGCATGTCGCCGAGATGCCCGGAGATTTACTCGGCTGCCAGTAGTCCTTCGAGGTCCTTCATGACCTTGGACGGTCCGACATAGTCCTCTCCCTTGTAGCTATGCGAGATGACCTTGCCGTTCGTATCGATGATCACAAGACAGGGAATGCCGCGGCCGGCATATTTTTCGAGCGGTGAGTTACGCTGATCGGCCTTGGCGAAGTTCAGGGCGGGCCACGGCATGCCGTCCTGCTTCATGTATTCAAGCATGGCTTCCTTCGACTCATCACGGCTGACAAAGATCACGTCAAACTTATCGAGTTCAGTTTTCCTCTGTTTGTACCAGTCTACGAGCCGGGGAGTGAATTGCTTGCAAGGTCCGCACCAAGATGCGGAGAAGTAGACGGCCAGGTATTTTTTCCCTTTGAGGGCCGACGCTTCGTACCGTTCCAGGCTGCTTCCGTTCCAAATAACCAGCTTTCCGTTGAGTCGATCTGCGATCTTGTTCGTGGGCGCAGCCGGAGTTGCGCTGGATGCTGCCGCCGGCGGAGATTGATTGGGCGCTGGAGTTATCGTCGCCCGCGCCGCCGCGAGCGTTTCGAGCCGTGCCCTGGCCGTTTCTGCCCTTGCAAGAATATCCGTGTCCGCCGCCGAGAACGTTAGCGAAGAGCCCATTGCATTCACGATCACTCCAGCTGCCTCGATCGACGTGACAGGATACACCCGGCCAGGCGAAGCTTGCATGGACCCTGACTCCTTCCCGTTGACAAGAAGGGGCACTTTATGCGCGACGTTGACGGTCACCTCTCGTGGCCACAAAGGGCGACTGGCAGCAAGCACATCGATGCTCAAGGGCTCTCGGGCATTCAGCGCCGGCAGCAGCAAAACGACGGCCGTCAAGCAGCAAATCGAATGAGCCTTCTTTGAAGGTCGAGGGTTTCGGACATCCATTGCTCCGCTTGTAAGGGCGGTGCCTGAGGAGCGTCCAGAAATATTCGAGGGCCTTCACAGCCCTTCGATTCCTGTGTTCTACTTCTGCCTCTAGACGATCGAGTCGTCGTCTCCGAAGAAATCCCCGCCGTCGTCGGAGGAAAAGAAGTCGTCCGCTGGATCGGGATTGGCGGCCGATGGGCCAGCATTTGGATCGAGCGAGTTCGCGGAATTGTCCTCTGAAGCCGCTTGGCTTTCCGTCGCGGCCGGTTCGTTCGTCTCGAAGACGTTATTGCCGACTCCGGAATTCTCCGCCGCCGGCTCGCTGCCTCCGATAACGTCACCCGAGGGACCGGCCAGTCCTCCGAATTGCCCTGGATTGTGTCCCATCAAGTTCTGAATGCCCTGAAAAAGGAGAGCACCGCCCGCCACCCCAGCTGCGGTCGACAGGGCACTCTGCAGAAAGCTTCCGCCAACCGGACCTTGGCCAGTTTGAGGAAGGGGAGGAGGGGAAAGTTTGGACAAGGGCGCAGACTGAGGCGGAAGCGGCGGGGGAGTTTGAGGTCCACGCGGAGGCTGTGCTGAAGATTGGCCAACGCCAAAAAGATTGCCCATGCCGGATAGAAAACTTCCGCCAGACTCCTGGCCGGAACGCTGTGCCGAGGCCACTTGTTCTTCGAGATCGGCGATGCGAGTTTGGGCGGCCGTGAGCGCCTGCTGCAAGACGAGGGTGCTCTGCACGAGCAGGTAGGGGGCGGAAGGTAGCTGCGAAACCCTAGTGCGAATATATTCCTCGGCTTCCGCGTCTTTCGGTTGGGCCGCCGCCGCATTCAGCCGGTCGAAGAGAGTCGAGATGAGTGTGCGTTCGTCCGAAGTCATGAAAACAAAGGAACTCTATTTGCACGAATTCGCAAGCACCGCGCGGGCCTCCTAAAGTAGCGATCCATCTGGTAAAATTTCTGGCTTCCGGAGGAGGGCTTTGCACCGGCTGACATCTGTGCGATTTTGGTGACATGGATGCGGTTTCGCGAACTCTTAAGCCCTCTGCGAAAGAGCCCAGCGAACCAGTGGTGGAGGTCTGCGAAAAATGCGGCGCTCCTGGCGCTCTCAAGGTGGGCGATCGTCGGCTTTGCGAGAATTGCTACGTCGAAGCAGGCTCATGTTGTCCCGAGTTTGGTGCCAGTGACCTGTGGAAGGATTCTGGCGGCCGAAAGCCAGCTTAGAAGGGTGCGCCCTACAGTCGGAGGTGATCGACGATGGGGGCCAGTGTCGCTTCAGAAGCTCTCGACGAATAACATCCTCGCTCGAACAGATATATTACTTCGCAGACGCCAACTCCGGTCGGGGGACCGGCGGCTCCTCGCTCATGGGAGCAAGCCTTGATTTTCCAGCAAACCGCTGCTGCACGCGCTCAAGATAGAGATAGATAATCGGTGTGATATAGAGAGTCACGATCTGCGAAATCACCAAACCGCCTACGACGCTCAATCCGAGCGGGCGTCGGACGTCGCCACCCGCACCCAATCCCAAAGCGATGGGCAGGGTGCCCATCATGGCGGCCAGCGTTGTCATCATGATGGGGCGAAAGCGGACAATGCAGGCGTCAAAGATTGCGACAGCTGGCGGTTTTCGGTCGTTTCGTTGCGCGTCAAGAGCGAAGTCGATCATCATGATAGCATTCTTCTTCACGATGCCGATGAGCATGAGCAGCCCAACGAAGCCGTAGACGTTCAATTCCTGATGAAAGAGGGCCAGCGTCAAGAGCGCGCCAAAGCCCGCCGACGGCAGGCCGGAAAGGATGGTAAGCGGATGGACGAAGCTCTCGTAGAGGATTCCGAGGATGATATAGATCACAAGGACCGCCATGAGCAGGAGCAGGCCCAGATTTCCGAGGGAGGCCTGAAATGCCTGAGCCGTTCCTTGAAACTGCGTGCTGACTCGCTCATCGAGTTCCGTCGGGGCGATGCGCTGGATGACGGGAACCACGTCACTCAATGAGGTGCCTTGCGCGAGATCGAAGGAGAGCGTGACGGCCGGGAGTTGTCCGAGATGCTGGACGGTGAGGGGTCCGACCTGAGATTTAAACTGCGCCACGGTGTTGAGCGGAACCAACTGTCCAGCCGACGATCTGACGAACAGCCGCGACAGATCAGCAGACTCACGTTTGAAATCTTCGTCCGCTTCCAAAATAACCCGATACTGATCGGTGGGCGTGTAGATGGTGGAAATCTGGCGAGCGCCGTAGGCATTTCCTAAGGCACGCTCGATCTGACCCGCGCTAATTCCGAGACTGGATGCCTTGTCGCGGTTGATATCGACAAGAATCTGCGGGCTCGTAATCTGGAGGTCAGTAGTCACATCTACGACACCCGGGATTTGATTTATCAATCCTTCCATCTTCGTCGCCGCTTCATACAAAACGTCGAGATCTGGCCCGAAGAGAGTGAACTGATAGAGGCTTTTCGTCACCGCACCGCCAATGCGAATTGCGGGCGGGCTCTGCGGGAACACTTTCAGTCCCGGAATTGTCGAAAGATCTTTTCGCAGCTGGCCAATGATCTGGTCGATAGGTGGACGTTCGCTGCGGGGCTTCAGAGTGAGGAAGAGCCGACCCGTGTTGCTCGACCTTGCCGCGCCGCCCCCTCCAATACGCGACATGAAAGACTCGACCGAGGGATTTTTGGAGACAATGCTGGCGGCCTTCTGCTGGAGTTCGATCATTTTTTCAAAGGCAACTCCCTGCTCACCCTCGGTTGAGATCAAGATGCGGCCAGTGTCCTCGTTCGGCAGGAAGCCTTTGGGCGCTTTCATGAACATCCAGACGGTGACCAAGGCCATCACCAGAGCCGCCAGTGACACCACGACATGATGTCGCATGGCGAGGCGCAGCGTCTTCTGATAGCCAGCCAGGACCCTGTTGAAGACCGATTCGGACCACCGGAACAGGGCGTTATTGCTGGCCCCATGCGCACCTTTGAGGAAACGGCTGCAGAGCATCGGAGTAAGTGAGAGGGAAACAAAACCGGAAATGAGAATGGCGACGGCGATCGTCACGGCGAATTCGTTCAGGAGCCGGCCCAAGATCCCGCCCATGAAGAGCACCGGAATAAATACCGCCGCCAGAGAAAGGGTCATCGACAGAATGGTGAATCCAATCTCGCGACCGCCCTTGATGGCCGCCTCATATGGCGTCTCCCCCTTTTCCATGTGCCGGACAATATTTTCGAGAACAACAATGGCATCATCGACGACGAATCCGACCGCCAGAATGAGCGCCATGAGCGAGAAGTTGTTCACGCTAAAGTCCAGCAAGTACATCACGCAGAAAGTCCCGACGATCGAGAGCGGGATGGCCGCGCTGGGGATGAGGGTGGCGCGCACATTGCGCAGGAAAATAAAAATTACTAACACCACCAAGGCGACTGCGAGGACGAGCGTGAACTGCACATCATGCAGAGATTCCCGGATTGAAATTGAGCGATCATAAAGGATGTCCAGCTTCACCCCTCCCGGAAGCTGCGCCTTGAAGGTGGGGAGGAGCTCGCGAATGCGATCAATCACTTGGACGGTATTGGCACCTGGTTGCCGCAGGATCGCCAAGACGATACCGCGCCTTTGATTGTACCAGCCGAGGTTCTTGTCATCTTCCACGCTGTTGATGACGCTTGCGATTTGATTAAGACGCACGGGGAAGCCATCCCGGTAAGCAACGATGACGTCGCGAAAATCCTCCGCACGTTCAAGCCTGCCCGTGGTCTTTATGGTTCGCGATTTTGGGCCGGCATCCAGCTCTCCCGTGGCCTCGTTGGAATTCGCTTCTCGAATCGCGCTCTCAACGTCATCGAATCCGATGCCGCGGGCCGCCAGTTCCCTCGGATCGACTTTGACGCGGACCGCGAATTTCTGTGCGCCAAAGATATCGACCTGCGCAACACCGCTCACCGTCGAGAGGCGCTGACCGATCAGGGTTTCCGCATATTCGTTTACTTTGTTGAGGGGCAAGGATTCCGAGTGGGCCGCAAGCATCAGGATCGGCTGTTCCGCAGGGTTGACCTTGCGAAAGGAGGGGGGTGCGGGCATGTCGGTGGGCAGATCGCGTTGCGCCTGAGAAATGGCTGCCTGAACATCCTGCGCAGCCGCGTCGATATTTCGGGAGAGCTCGAACTGGATAGTGATGCTGGTAGATCCCAATGAACTCGTCGATGTCATCGACTCGATACCGGCTATCGTAGAGAACTGCTTCTCCAATGGCGTGGCCACGGAGGAGGCCATCGTTTCGGGTTCGGCCCCGGGAAGGCTGGCCGATACACTAATCGTCGGAAAATCGACGTTTGGCAGATCGCTTACCGGCAGCCGAAAATAGGCCAGCAGGCCCGCTCCGAGAATGGAAATCATGACAAGCGTCGTCATGATTGGCCGCCGCACGAAGGGATCAGTCAGGCTCATTTCTTCTCGGACGTGGTGTTCTCGGCGACTTCAGGCTTTTTGGATTCTACAATCGTCACCGTGGCCCCGGGAGAAATGCGGAATTGCCCATTAGTCACAACCAGTTCGCCGGGGTTCAGGCCCTCAGTCACAATGGTCAGGTCGCCGACAGTGCGGCCCACCTTTACCTTTCTAATCTCGGCAGTGTTGCCAGTAATGACGAAAACCTGCGATCCTTGTTGGCCTTCCATAATGGCTGGTGTGGGAACAGTCAGGGCATTCGGTTCGTCGGCGAGCTTCACGGTGACATCCACGAATTGTCCCGGCCAAAGGTTGTCATCCTTATTTGGAAAAGTGGCCTTGAAGGCGATCATGCCCGAGACGCGGTCGACTTTGTTGTCAATAAATGTCAACTCGCCGGTGCCCAGAAGGCGCCCAGCATCCGGGTCGCGAGCGCTGACGGTGGGCTGGCCGTTTGCCATCCACTTCCGCACTTCGCCCAAGGCGCCTTCATGCAGGGAAAATGCGACGTAGATGGGCTCCAACTGATTAATGACCGTCAATACGTCTGTATTTGCATTGACGATGTTGCCTGGTTTGAGAAGGGCCGAGCCTGCGCGACCGGAGATCGGCGCGCGCACTTGCGACCAGCCCACCGAAAGCTGAGCTTCATCCACATCGGCCTGTCTCGCATCGAGAACTGACTTCTGGGATTCAGCCATCGACAAGTATTGGGAAAATTGCTCTTTGGAGGCGACACCGCGGTTGATCAAAGTGGTGTATCTTTCCGCCTGTTCGCTGGCATTTTCAGCCGTGGAGCGAGCCATCGCGAGATTCGCCTGCGCCCGTGTCAGAGCCACTTCGAATGCACGGGCATCAATATCGAATAATGGATCGCCCTCCTGCACCTCGGCGCCATCCGCGAAGTGCACGCGCAAGATTTCTCCTTGAACCTTCGATTTGAGTTGGACACTGGCGATCGGTTCGACAGCCCCGATCGCACGCATCTCTATCGGCATGGTTCGTACCTCCGCAACGGCCGCTTCCACCGGGATAGGGGCCACTTCCGCGGCACTTTGTGAGTCAGCTCTCCGGCACGCCGTTGTCGCGAGAACTGCCGCTAAGAATGCGGAGGTGAGAGAAATTTTCATGCAGCTGAGTTGCTCTTGGTCAAGATCGAAGCGTTGCCGCGCCATTCAAGAAACAATCAGCGGCAAAGTCTGCGGAGGCGCTCAAATATCCTTTGCCACGCTCGCGAATCCACTGGCGAATCATTTGCAAAGTGATGCCAAGAAACGCTACGGCGTAGAGGCGGGGATCACCAGGCTTCAGCTCCCCATTTTGCTGACCTCGAAGAACGCAACGCTCGATTGAGGTCAGATTTCTGCGCTTGAGTGCATCCATTTCCTTCCAATGCTCTTCATTCAAAGGAGACCTCGCCATTTGCTGCTGATGCAAGAAGAGCTCAAAAAACTGGCGGTTGGATTCGTGATAAGCAAAAAGCGCGTGCATCGCCGCGCGAAGGCAATTCTTCGCAGAGGCATCGGAATTCAAGGCTCCCTCCAACTGCGTGACAACCTCGTTCATCTTCCCAACCATCACACTCCCATAGAGATCCGCCTTGTCCCGGAAGTATAAGTAGAGTGTGCCCGCGGCTAACTCCGCGCGAACCGCAATCTTGGTGATCGACGCCTCGTGATAGCCAAGCCCACTGAACACAGCCTCAGCCGCCTCTAGAATTCGCCTCCTCCGCGCCACCCGTTCAACCTTCCGATAGGAAAATCGCGGCAGCATCGCTGGGGCTGAATGAGCATTCATAAAATGAACTATAATTCAGTCCGGCAAAGAAGATCAATTCTGCGGCCAAGAACGGCGGGAGAAGAAGTCGGAGAATAAATGCCTGCGCTATTGTCAGGACAACTTTGTCGGCTCTCGCTCGGGGGACTCTCGCTTGGAATTGATCTCGGCGTGGGATCCGAACTCCAGGGCTCACTACGTATCATAATGCTTTGAGGCCGCACCCTTCGCAATCCGCTACGCTCTTTTCCACGTCCATAGCGAATTTAACCGGAAAACGGCTTCGAGGTTGCGCGAGTCCCAAGAAGACTGCGGAATTTAAAGGCACCCGAAGTGCTAGCTGAGACATCTGGAGAGTCAGATTGTCATGATTTTGGCTCTGGGGTGTGACAGCATGGCTCTAAAAAGTTCAGCTTCTGATCCCTGTAATCATACTATAAGTAATTAGTAATAAGAGACGTACATGGTAAATAGGGCTTATGGAACGTTCATTGCTTCGAAGTTTTCAAATATCGATATTATGGCAAAGATTTTAGGAATTGATTTGGGCACGACCAACTCCTGTATGGCCGTAATGGAGGGAGGCGAGCCGGTTGTTCTAGAAAATTCGGAGGGCGCGCGGACAACGCCTTCTGTCGTGGCTTTTTCGAAGACGGGCGAACGGCTTGTTGGTCAAGCGGCCAAGCGCCAAGCGGTCACCAATCCACAGAACACCGTCTTTTCCGTGAAGCGCTTCATGGGTCGCAAATACTCGGAAGTCCAGGATGAGCTTAAGCGTGTTCCTTACAAAGTTGTTGAGGCTTCCAACGGCGATGCGCACATCGAGGTTGAGGTGAGTGGTGAGAGGAAGCGCTTCAGCCCGCCCGAGATTTCGGCGATGATTCTTGGCAAGCTGAAGGCGGATGCCGAAGCCAAGCTTGGTGAGAAAATTGCGCAGGCAGTTATTACTGTTCCCGCCTACTTCAACGACTCTCAGCGTAACGCGACCAAGGATGCCGGTAAGATTGCCGGTTTGGACGTTCTACGAATTATCAATGAGCCGACGGCCGCCTCGTTGGCCTACGGCTTGGACAAGAAGAAAGACGAAAAGATAGCTGTCTATGACCTCGGTGGAGGCACGTTCGATATTTCCGCCCTGG
This sequence comes from uncultured Verrucomicrobiae bacterium, assembly GCA_963824895.1. GTDB lineage: Bacteria > Verrucomicrobiota > Verrucomicrobiia > Chthoniobacterales > Terrimicrobiaceae > DASTFP01. The sequence goes on from CAWGQS010000012.1 coordinate 52,060, forward strand.
AGATTGGCGACGGAGTATTCCAAGTTTCCGCAACCAATGGTGACACGCATCTTGGCGGCGACGATTGGGACAACCGTCTGATGGATTGGATCATCGACGAGTTCAAAAAAGACACTGGGATTGATCTTTCGAAACAGCCTGATGCCGTGCAGCGTATCAAGGAAGAGTCCGAGAAGGCAAAGATCGCACTCTCTTCGACGCAGGAATACGAGATCAACTTGCCGTTTGTCACTGCGGATCAGACAGGTCCCAAACACATCCAAAAGAAGCTGACTCGTTCGAAGCTTGAGCAGCTGACAGACGATCTCTTTGAGCGCACTGTCAAGCCGGTCAAGGATTGCCTAAGCGACGCGAAATGGAGCGCGAATACCGTCGATGAGCTGGTGCTTGTCGGGGGCATGACGCGTATGCCCAAAGTTATCGAGACAGCGCGTTCGCTTATTGGGAAGGAGCCTCACAAGGGAGTAAATCCCGATGAAGTCGTGGCCGTCGGAGCATCGATTCAAGGAGGTGTTCTGAAGGGCGATGTGAAAGATGTGCTTCTCCTCGACGTTACTCCGCTCACTCTGGCCATCGAAACCGCCGGCGGCATCGCCACGGCGATGATCCCGCGCAACACGACGATTCCCACGCGGAAGTCGCAGATTTTCTCGACTTACAGTGACAGCCAACCAGGCGTGGAGATCAAAGTGCTGCAAGGTGAACGTCCCCTGAGCCGTGACAACAAGCAGCTCGGCACCTTTCACCTGGACGGAATTCCTCCGGCTCCCAGAGGCGTCCCGCAGATCGAGGTCACTTTCGATATCGATGCCAACGGCATTCTCAACGTGAGCGCGAAGGATCTCGGCACAAGCAAGGAGCAGAAGATTTCCATCACCGGATCCAGCGGCTTGACCAAGGACGAAGTGCAAAAGATGCAGCGCGAGGCGGAAAGCCACGCCGAGGAGGATCGGAAAGCCAAAGAGGCCATCGAGCTGCGCAACAATGCCGACAACCTGGCTTATCAGGTAGAAAAACAACTCAATGAACTCGGCGATAAGCTCGACGGCGCGACGAAACAGTCGGTTGAGGAGACAGTCACCAGGGTGCGCGAAGCTCTCAAGGGCAACGACAACGACGCGGTCAAGAGTGCGTTTGATGCCTTGCAGGCAAAGTTCCAGGAGGTAAGCTCCGAGCTTTACAAAAAGGCTTCCGCTCAACCTGAACCTCAGCCGGGTCAGCCGGGTCCCTCAGAAGGCCCGGCCGCCGGAGCTGAGAAAAAGGATTCCGACGTCGTCGACGCCGAGTTTGAGATGGTCGACGAAGACAAGAAGAAGAGTTGACCCGACAGCTTTAACAATCGTCCCCGCGTCGTCTATGCGAAAGCGGGGATCAACGTTAAAAACCAACCAACAAAGAAAAAGACATCCACAGCCCTATGGCCAATGTGAACATCAAGCCTCTCGGCGATCGCGTGCTCGTGCACCCGCTCGAAGAGAAGGAAACTAAGAAAGGCGGTATCATCATTCCCGATACCGCTAAAGAAAAGCCCCAGGAGGGAGAAGTAGTCGCCCTCGGAACGGGAAAACGCGATGACGATGGAAAGCTCATCGAGTTTACCGTCAAGAAGGGAGACAGAGTCCTGATCTCCAAGTACGGAGGCACAGAAGTCAAAATTGAAGGCGAGAGCTACCTGATTATGCGTGAGGACGATATCCTCGGCATTATCGGCTAAAGCTTCTCAACGATTAACAGATCAAAATTATCTATTATGGCAGCCAAACAACTCACGTTTGACGAATCCGCGCGGCACTCGCTGCTCCGCGGCATCGAGAAGCTCACCAAAGCCGTCAAGGCCACCCTCGGCCCGGCCGGCCGAAATGTGATTCTCGACAAAAAATTCGGCAGCCCCACCATTACCAAGGACGGCGTGACCGTCGCCAAAGAAATCGAGCTGGAGGACTCCTATGAAAACATGGGCGCCCAGCTCGTGCGCGAAGTCGCCAGCAAGACGAGCGACATAGCCGGTGACGGAACTACTACAGCGACCGTTCTGGCCGAGGCAATCTACCGCGAAGGCCTCAAAAACGTCACCGCGGGAGCGAACCCAACCAGCCTCCAACGCGGAATCAACAAGGCGGTTGAAGCTGTTGTGGCCGAACTCGCCAAGATCAGCAAAAAGGTTAAGGACAGCTCGGAAATCGCCCAGGTGGCGACGGTTTCGGCCAATTGGGACACCACGATCGGCCAGATTATTGCCGACGCCATGGACAAGGTTGGCAAGGACGGCACCATCACAGTGGAGGAAGCCAAGAGCATTGAGACCACCCTCGATGTTGTCGAAGGCATGCAGTTCGACAAGGGATATCTTTCGCCCTATTTCGTCACCAATGCCGAAAATCTCGAGGCCCTCCTTGAGAACGCCTACATCCTGATTCATGAGAAGAAAATCAGCAGCCTCAAAGATCTGCTGCCGCTTCTCGAAAAGGTGGCGAAGGCGGGCAAGCCGCTCCTGATTATCGCCGAAGATGTCGAGGGCGAGGCGCTCGCCACGCTCGTCGTCAACAAACTCCGCGGCACGCTTCAGGTTGCAGCCGTCAAGGCCCCTGGCTTTGGAGATCGCCGCAAGGCTATGCTCGAAGATATCGCCGTCCTGACCGGCGGACGCGTCATCACCGAAGATCTCGGTATCAAGCTGGAGAATATCAGCCTTGAGGATCTCGGAAGAGCGAAAAGGATCATGATCGACAAGGAGAATACCACGGTGATTGAAGGCGAAGGCAAGAATGCGGACATTCAGGGCCGTGTTACTCAGATCCGGCGTCAGATCGAAGAGACGACCAGCGACTACGACCGCGAGAAGCTCCAGGAACGCCTGGCGAAGCTCGCTGGTGGTGTGGCGGTCATCAATGTCGGTGCAGCGACGGAAACTGAGATGAAGGAAAAGAAAGCTCGCGTCGAAGACGCTCTCCATGCGACCCGCGCGGCCGTTGAGGAGGGTATCGTTCCCGGCGGTGGGGTGGCCTTCGTCCGTTCGCAGAAGGCGCTCGACAGCATCACCCTCGAAGGGGACGAAAAGATCGGAGCCGAGATCGTGCGTCGCGCGATCGAGCAACCACTCCGCACGCTGGCAGACAACGCCGGTAAGGAGGGAGCCCTCATTGTGCAGGAAGTTAAGAAGCGCAAAGGAAATGAGGGGTACAACGTGGCAACTGGTGAGTATGAAGACCTCGTCAAGGCTGGGGTTGTTGACCCGACCAAGGTCGCCCGCAGCGCGCTGCAAAATGCAGCGTCGATAAGTGGACTGCTCCTCACCACCGAAGCCCTCGTTACGGAGATTCCGGAAAAGGAGAAGACGCCTTCAATGCCGCCGGGAGGTGGCGGAATGGGCGGAATGGACTACTAATTCCGGCTGATTGCAACTCGTGTGCGAGCGCGGAACACGCGCCCGTCGCACTGAATCAAAAGCCGCCTCGGGGAAACTCGAGGCGGCTTCCTTTTTGCGCTTTAAGCCGGTGCACATATTTCGTTTCACAGGCCCTCGCTATTGAGTAGAAGCATGCGCAAGCTCACCTCGAGGAGCACATCTTCAACCTGCCATGCACATGAAATCTCGACCTGTAATCCTCGCCAGCTTGGCGGCTCTCCTCATTCTCGGTGCGGGGTGCGCGGTTAGTCCGGCTCCCAAGAGGGGCTATCCTCCGCTCGATGTGAACGTAGAGCAAGCTAGCGTGCGTCTGCTGCGACGAGGGATGACTGTCTGCTTAATAAAGACCGATCTGCCCCGTGTTGAAAGATGGGAAATCATCAACCGTAATACCGAGATTGTCATAAAATCCCGAGGCGACCGAGGGCCTGCCGTCGTCGAGTTGTTCGATACCCAAACAGGGATCCTCAAAGGCAAAGTGATGGAATACGCGATTCACAACGGGCAGCCGGAGTGGGCGTCGGGACTTGAAAATTGAGCTCCAAGAATCGACAGCGTAACCGGCCAACAGCTCGGGAGAAATCCAACAGCAATGTCGTTCTAAAGTGGTCGTGAACGTCTTGAAACGGTCAGCAGCCACGTATATACGTCTTTGAATGCCTGTGGACGTCCTTGGATGGGTTCAAAAGTTGCTCGACAAATTGAGCAATTCGCGGGACTTCACGATTTCCGCTGCTTTGCACGCTATTCTCATCGCGGTATTTGGAGGGACAGTGCTATTTCGTGCGGTGCAGGAACCCGCCGACTTTGAGGGAGAGTGGGGAGGGTTTGTGCAACCGAACCAGGTCGCTGCGCCTCCGACGACGCAACAGCCTCCCCCACAAGAGACGACATTCAACGTGGCGGCGGTGCCAGCGGCGGTGAATTCATCGCAGATTAGCACGATCACGACGACGGCGGCAAACCCGCTCAACTTCGCCATGGATCCCATCATTACGGCGCCGATCACGACGACGCCGACCGCGCCGTCTCAACCTGCGGTCGCGCCGCCCGCTTCGGGTGCCGGAATGGAAGGGATGAGCACCGCCGTGGCTTCGCAGATCAAGGCATTCACCGGTGGTTGGGGCAAAGGACAGGGAAGCGGCGTGGGCGCTCGGTCGCGAGAGTTTGAATTTACGGCCTATATCGGCCAATACAGCGGCGGGAACTGGAGCTCGACAGTACGCATCTCCGCGGGAAAGCAAATTGAAACCGGCAGTCTGCCCAATTTGCTCTACTTAATGAGCGCCTGGTCGAAAGATAAGATCAAGACCAACTATAAGAATGTTCAGGCGATAAAATTGGACAGCGACGAGATTTTCTCCGTCAAGCCGCCGTTCATTTTTCTCACGGGCACCCGGGACTTCAAGTTGACAGAGAAGGAGGTGGAAAATCTCCAGAAGTACGTGCGCATGGGTGGATGCATTTGGGGCGACAGCTCCCTGCCGGGACTGCGGTCGCGGTTCGACATCGCCTTCAAGCGGGAGATGAAGCGTGTGATTCCGGATGTGGACAAGAACTTCGAGCCGCTGCCTACAAACCATCCGATCTTCACAGAGGGCTATTTTGCGGACGTGAAGGAGGTTCCTGCCGGCTTAAACTTCTATAAGGAACCGGTCTTCGCGATGAAGATTTATGGTGAGATTGCCATCTTGTACACTGCGAATGACTACGGAGACATGTGGCAGGTCGGTCTCAACCAACAGGGTCAAATAGACTTAAGGAAGGATCCTAATGACCGTTACGTTGCCATCAACCCGGACATATATGATCGACGTGATGTGTACCTGCGCAACATCGACCCAGCGTCCCTCTCAACGTGCTTTAAGTTTGGAACCAACGTCGTCATTCACCTCCTGACACGCTGGGAAAGCAAGGTGCGCACGGCGCCGACGCTTTAATCAATCGCGCCTCTTAGCCTCCCCAGCGCGCCCCAGGGCTAAGCTGAGGAATCCAGCCATTGGTAGGGCACTTTGCATAGTCGGTTTTCCCGATGGCGCCGATCATTCTCTTGCCGGTAGCTTGGCGCCAAAACTTGCTCATGCTCTCGCCTGTATGGCACCCCCAACTTTTAACGACGGCATTGCGAGTGAAGAGACCGCGATGGATTTTCTTCAACTCGCTTTCGTGCAGCCAGACTTTTGACCCGCTATCGATTTCGTTGCTGTAGTCGAACATGAAGCACGCCTTGTTCGAGTGACCATAGAAATCAAAGCTGGCGATCTTCACCTGACTACGCGGCTGCCCATTGTTGAGATAATTTATCAGTTGGGATGTATCGCTGAAGAAGATCAGATTGATGCCGTATTTGTTTCGCACGCTGACGATATTGCCAATTAGGTCTGCCCGATCTTGACGCAGAGCGCGCCGGAGATAACCCGGCTTATAGACAAGCCAGGTGATTCGCGCAGTCGGACCATACTGTTGACGCAACTGCTCAATGCGCACACGAGCCGAACGAATAAAATTGCCCCACCACCTATCATGCGGCTCAGCCTTGTACCGTTCCCACTCTACCAGAGAAGGTCCACCGCTAAGGACAATATATTCTCGCTGGGCCTCCTGGGCGAATCCGCTGGTCAGGGCCAGAGCGAGGATGACCAGCAGGGAATAAGAATGTCGCATGCGGTCGAGCATCCCTGGGACGTTATTTTCTGCAAGACGAATTCTCGCAAATTGTTTTCCTACCCGATACCCTTCAAGTGTGGCCCTCGATCCCGCGATCTTTGAAAAGCTTGGCGTATTCTATCTTGGCCGCTCTTACGATCTGGCCAAACGGGCTTCCAGCGACGTTCCTGTGCTTTACGACTCGCGGGATCTAGTCACCCACGCGGTTTGCGTGGGCATGACAGGAAGTGGGAAGACCGGTCTTTGTCTTGCCCTTCTTGAAGAGGCCGCCCTGGATGGAATTCCTGCCATTCTCGTGGATCCAAAGGGAGATCTGGGGAACTTGCTTCTCACCTTTCCAGAATTGCGCGGAGAGGATTTCCAACCGTGGATAAATGCTGAGGAAGCTCAGCGGAAGGGTTTGGACGTGAGTGCCTATGCCGTGGAGCAAGCGGAAGCCTGGAGGCAAGGCTTGGCTGCGTGGGGGGAAAAGCCGGAGCGCATCCGTGCCTTGCGTGACAAGGTGGACATGGTCATCTACACACCTGGCAGCAGCAGTGGTTTTCCCGTCAATGTGCTCGCTTCATTCGAGGCGCCGGATACTGACGACCTCGAGGCAAGGGCCGAGCGTGCGCAGACAACCGCGAGCAGCCTTCTTGGCCTGCTAAAGCTCGATACTGATCCCCTGAAGAGCCGCGAGTACATTCTTCTTTCGGCACTTATATCTTACGAATGGGAGAACGGTCGGGCTCTGGACCTACCAACGCTCATCGAGCGAATTCAGAATCCACCGTTTTCAAAGGTCGGAGTTCTCGACTTGGAAACGTTTTATCCTGCCAAAGATCGCTTTGCCTTCGTCATGGCTATCAACAACCTCCTGGCGGCGCCCTCCTTTGCGACCTGGAGGCAGGGAGATCCCCTCGATGCAGGAAAGTTTCTTTACACGGCGGAGGGGAAACCGCGGTTGGCGATCTTCTCCATCGCCCATCTCGGCGACGAGGAACGCATGTTCTTCGTGTCGCTTCTGCTCAATGAAGTTGTCTCCTGGACGCGAGCACAAAGCGGCACCACCAGTCTGCGGGCGATCGTCTACATGGACGAGATTTTTGGATATCTTCCGCCAACCGCCAACCCGCCTTCGAAGCTTCCACTATTGACGCTGCTCAAGCAAGCTCGTGCCTTCGGCGTCGGGATTGTGCTCGCGACACAAAACCCGGTAGATCTTGATTACAAGGCGTTGTCTAATGCCGGCACTTGGTTTATCGGCCGACTGCAAACGGAACGGGATAAGGCGCGCATGCTTGACGGATTGCAAGGCGCAGGGGGCGGCCAAAAATTCGATCGTGGCGCCATGGAAGCCATGCTTGCAGGATTGGGCAATCGCATCTTTCTGATGAACAATGTCCATGACGATGCCCCCATCCTGTTTGAGACGCGCTGGGTCATGAGCTATCTACGGGGGCCCCTCACCAGGGATCAGATCAAGACGCTGATGACGGGTCGCAAGCAGGCGCCGACGGTTGCTCCCGAAGCGCCCGCGGAAATTCCCATAGGAACGAAGCGTCCGACGCTCCCTCCTGGGATCAAGGAAGTGTTCTTTCCCTCTCGAGAGGCTGGCCCAATCGTCTATCTCCCTCGGCTGATTGGCGCTGCGACCCTCCGTTTTGCAGATCCGAAACTTGGCATCGATCAGAGTCGCGAGACCCTTCTCCAAGCAGCCTTTCCCGATGGCGTTTCTGGTGCTGATTGGACGGAGGTCACCGATGTTGATCCGACTGAACTTGAAAAAACTCCCGCGGATCACGCTCAGTTTTCCAGCGTCCCCGGTGCCGCAATGCAGGTAAAGAACTATACCGCTTGGCAAAAAGAGTTCCTTCACGGAGTTCTGGCAACTCAGCGGCTACGGATTTTCCGCTGCCCATCCTTGAAGGCGGTATCGAAGCCGGGTGAGACCGAGGCCGAGTTCAAGGCCTCGATCGCACTTGCGGCGCGTGAGAGCCGCGACGCTGCGGTCGAAATGTTGCGGAAGAAATATGCGCCTAAACTAGCGGCTTTGCAGGCGCGCCTTGGGCGTGCCGAAGCGTCGGTCGCCAAACAGAAGGAACAGGCGTCGCATGCACGGATGCAGACGATGATTTCTGTGGGCTCCACGCTCCTAGGGGCCATTCTTGGTCGCAAGGCGATAAGTTCTTCGACGGTTAGCAAGGCGACGACCGCGGCACGAGGTGTCGGTCGAACCATTCAGGAAGGCTCGGAGGCCGCCTCGGCGGAACAGAACGCAGAATCCATCCGCCAACAGATTGCGGACATGGACACAGAAATCGAGGCTGAGAGCGCCGCCCTGGCTGCTACTGACCCGAAGATTGAAGTGGTCGAAGTCAAGCCTGCTCGGGCGGGAGTGTCGGTGCGCCTGATAGCTCTCGGATGGATTCCGCAGTCGACTTCCTGATGGCTTGCCAGAACTTACCGGAATGTCAGCGTTTAGTCCTGAAGAGAGGCCTTCTGCACCACTCCGCTTAGGTCGCTAGACGGAATCTTCGGGAAACCTGGCAGAGTTCAGAATGCGCCGGCATTCCCGGCAGTATGCCTGCGGATTTTTAGCCTGCAGGATGCCGGAAACGATGACCACTCTTCGGGCGCCTGCCGCGACGACTTCGTGAAGGTTTTCGAGATTGATTCCACCGATACAAAAGACAGGCAGGGCAACTTTGTCTTGAACCTGGCGTATCTCATTTACGCCAATCGGCGTGTAGTCGGGCTTGGTGCGAGTAGCAAAGAGAGGCCCAAAGCCGATGTAGTCGGGCCCTTCCTGCTGCGCGGCGAGCGCCTGCGCCATGCTGTGTGTGGACTTCCCAATGATCGTATCTTCGCCGGCGAGTTTGCGGGCCTCGGAGACGCTCACGTCGTCTTGTCCCACGTGCGCTCCCTGCGCCAGGCATTCCCGGACCATGTGCGCGTGGTCGTTGAGGATAAAAGGGACACCATGCGCGCGACAAAGCGTAGAAAGTTGGCGAGCGAGAGGAGGAAGTGTATGAGGGGCTCGATTTTTGGCGCGCAACTGCAGGAGCTGCACTCCACCAGAAAGGAGATTGCGAGCGACGTCGAGCGCTTCGCTCTCGCCTACGTAGGCAAGATCGAGGATCCCGTAGAGCTGCGCCTCATAAAGCGAAGGTTGTTGCGGATGACGCATTACCCGATCGCTCACTAGTTCGGTCGTCCGCCCGCCGGTGTTAATCCTCTATTTCCAAAGCGGAGTGGGATAAGCGCCTTCGGAATGCAGTTCTTGGAGAGCCCGCATGACTCCAGGCTTATCCTCGCGGTAGGTAACTCCGAACCAATCAGCGTTCGTCGGAAGCACATCGAGCGTCGCCTGGCCGCCGGTGATCATGGCGCCAATCGCCTCGGGAATATAACACTCAGCCTTGGGATCAGTGGAGCTCGTGCTCAGGAATGCGATTAGCTGTTCCTCGATCAAAGGGAAAACCGCCGGCGTGAGACCCCAGAAATTCATGGAGACCGGCTCGTCGCCGCGAAACTTTTCCACGCTGCCATCGGAATTTTTTTGCACGATCTCGCTGCCGACATGCTCAATTCCAGTACATTCGATGATCGAGACTAGCCTCCTGCGGGAATCCACCTGGCACACTCCCCGAGCCACCGAGCCGTGTTCGGAAAGGGTGTGATCGAGTCTATAGCCAGCCATCGCGAAACTTGCGTCCTCCGGTTTGGCGACACGTAAGAAGCGGCCGATCACTTCATATGTTTCGCGGCCATAGAAATCGTCAGCATTGATGGCGGCAAAAGGCTCGGCAAGCGCTTCACGAGCGCACCAAACGGCGTGAGCCGTCCCCCAAGGCTTCTTTCGATCTGTGGGGACCGAAAACCCGCGGGGCAGCAGATCGAGTTGCTGAAAGACGTAATCGACCGGCACATTGCCTTTATACCGCGAACCAACGCGTTCCCGGAATTCTACCTCGATATCTCTCCGAATAATAAAGACCACGCGATCAAAGCCCGCTCGAATGGCATCAAACACCGAGTAATCGAGAAGCGTTTCCCCAGAGGGACCCATCGGGTCGACTTGTTTCAAACCGCCGTAGCGGCTGCCCATTCCGGCAGCAAGGACGAGGAGAGTTTGCTTAGCCATGTGGCAGTCTTGTGGATAAGCCACGATCAATCAAGCTCCGAGCGGATACAGGCCTCGACCCTTCCTGCGGCTTCACTGACACGCGCTGGTCCGAGTCAATCGGCGCCATTCAGGAGCGCGCGCGCGTGCCCGAGAGCAGACTTTGATTTTCCTCCGAGCATTCTGGCGATTTCTTCCTCTCGTGACCTACCGCTCGCCTCAAGCAGCAGCGTTCGCGTCCGCTCGTCCGCTATTTGCTTGATAACGACGAACTGGCGCGATGCCGCGGCAGCCACTTGTGGCAGGTGCGTGATACAAAGCACCTGGCGTGATCGGCCGAGTTCCCGCATTTTTGTGGCGACTTTTGCGGCGATTTCTCCGCCGACATTTGCATCGATTTCGTCAAACACCAGAACTGGAACATCGTCCTGGTCGGCAAGTGCGCTCTTCAGAGCAAGCATGACACGCGAGATTTCGCCCGACGAGGCGATGGAACGCAGTGGACGGAGCGGCTCTCCTGGATTGGCGGAAAACAGAAATTCAACCAGTTCATTTCCGTGCGCCGATGGCGTGTCGAGCTTGTCGAGCGAAATGGAGAAATCGGACCTGGCAAATCCCAAATCCTTTAAGCCAGTACAGACCATTTCCGCGAGCTTGGCAGCAGCGTTCACCCGGAGCGCGCTCAACTTGCTTGCTTGAGCATGCATTGTTTCCTTGGCCGAAAAAATCTCCTCATCAAGCGTCTCGCGGCGTTCAGATCTACCGAGCAGCTCGTTAAGTCTACGGCGGGCCTGCTCACCAAAACTGAGCACATCCTCAAGCGAACTCCCGTATTTGCGCTTGAGTGATTGGATCGTGTCCAGACGGCTTTCAATTTCGGGAAGATTGAGAGGGTTTTCCTCAAGGGCGGATGAATAGCTTTGCACCGCGCGAGCAAAGTCGTCCACTGCTCCGAACGAGGATTGAAAAGCTTGATCGATTTCCGTCGCTCTGGAATCAACGCGAACAAGCTCACGCACACTGCGGGAAATGGCCTCAAGCTTAGACACGAGCGAATCTTCGGAATCCGCGATTTTCGCCGCCAGCTCCGCGCAGATCTCCGAAATGCGTCGGGCACTAGTGGCAACTTTCTGCTTGGCGAGGAGGATTTCCTCCTCGCCCGGCTGGAGGCGGGCAGCGTCGATCTCGTCGACCTGATGGGTGAGGAGGTCCACTTCGCGCAAGGTGCTTTGTTCGTCGCGAAGAATCGCGTTCTTCTCCTCCGTTAACCGAAGGACGGTGCTGCGAGCACTTGCGAAGTCGTCGCGAAGCTGCTCCGTGCCAGCAAAGCGGTCGAGCAGGTCGGTCTGATGGTCGCGTGAAAACAGGCTTTGGTGATCATGAGGACCATGAAGATCCACAAGAAAGTCTCCCAACGATCGAAGCAACGCCAGCGTGCAGGGTGAGCCGTTGACAAATTGCCTCCCGGGTGAACTAAGCGAAACGAGGCGTTTAATGAGGAGACGGCCGTCCTCACATGGCTCCGCACCGTGACGGTCCAAAAGAGTGGAGATGCGATGGTCATCGGCGTTGTCAAAAACCGCCTCTACGCTACAACTCTCCGCTCCCGATCGAATCAAGTCTTTGTCCGCTCTCTCACCGAGCACCAGCGTAAGTGCTCCAATAAGAATTGATTTGCCCGCTCCGGTCTCTCCAGTGATGGCAATAAACCCTGGGGCTGTTTCCCAGGTCATTTCTTCAACTAACGCAAGGTTGCGAATGCGCAGCGAGGTGAGCGTTGCGGACATTGTCGGACTATGCCATGAAGGGGGCGCAATGCGGGAGGTAGAAATTACGTTTCTTGGCACTGGCACATCGCATGGAGTTCCGGTGATTGGGTGCCTGTGTCACGTCTGCTCGTCCATCGACCCGCGGGATAAACGGCTTCGGAGTGCAATTCAGCTACGGACGCCCGAAATGGTTATCCAAGTGGATACGCCGCCGGATTTTCGTGCCCAATGTTTGCGCGAAGCCGTGACTCGCATCGATGCCGTTATTTACACGCATTCGCATACCGACCATATCCTTGGTTTCGACGATCTCCGTCGATTCTGCGAGATGGAAGATAAGGCCATGCCTATCTATGCGACTGAGAGGACGTTGAACGACCTGCGACGCGTCTTTCAGTATGCGTTTGAGGTGAACTATCGCTTTATTGGTTACATTCGTCCGGAACCCGTCTGTATCGATGGACCCTTCTGGCTTGGCGAGACCGAAGTAGTTCCCTTCGATCTGCCACACGGCCGCACCACGACCAGTGGCTTGATCTTCCGCCGAGAGGGACGAAACGTGCTGGCATATTTTACGGACTGCAAGAAGGTCACCAAGGAGGCTGAAGAAGCCGCCCGTGGTTCGGAGATCCTCGTCCTAGATGCGCTCAGGCACGCCACTCATATGACACATATGTCGCTCAGCGAGGCGATGGAAACCTCGCGCCGTATAGCGCCTGTCCGCACATATTTTACCCACATGTGTCACGATTTGGGACACGCCGAAACCGAGTTGCTTCTCCCGGAGAACATTCGGCTTGCTTATGATGGCCTGGTGCTTGCGATTTAGCGTTCCCTGCGTCTCGAAGGTTCCCTTGGCTCTGGCACGGCGTGTTTTGGACGTCGACCGCCCTGCGGATGGATGGCGATGCTCGCTCTTCGTCGGAGCGTGGGACAGATCTCCGGCGAAGTTCCTCGACGAGATTTCCAAGCAAACCGCCGCAATTATACCGTTCCGGGGATGACCGCAACCTCGGAATTCTCTTACGAGCGGCTTCGGGCGCTCGCGACAGCACCACGCTTGAGCGAGAGTGGGACTTCTCGGCTGTCCGAGTTGGAGATGCAAGCAAGAGTATTTGCTGGCGAATTCGGAGTTTCCTGGCGGGGCGAAAATGGTGAGAAAGTCGAAATTGTTCACTTTGGAATTTGGAACCGCGAGCCGGGCCCGGATTTTTGCCGGGCGCTCGTCCTCATCGATGGCGAAAAACTCGCGGGAGACATTGAAATCGATCAGGACGCACGGGACTGGGAAAGCCACGGACATTCTCAGAACAAAGCCTACGAAAACGTCGTCTTGCATCTGTTTTTTCGTCGCGGCCAGCGGCGATTCTTCACGCGGACAGCACAGAACAAAGCCGTGGTGCAGGTTTGTCTCACTTTGAAGGTCGAGTCGAAATGCCCCGGAAGCCGGCAGGATGGGGTGCTTGACGAGGCACGCGCGACAAAGCTAGTTGAAGCGGCGGCCTCTTTTCGCCTTCGCCGCAAATGCGAAATTTTCCACCGTGCGGCGAGACTTCGCGGTCGTGAGGAGGCGCTTTTTGAAGCAGTGGCCGCCGCAATGGGCTTTAAGAACAACAAGATTCCGTTTTTACTGGTGGCTCAACGATCGAGCCTGGCGCGAGCGAAGCTAGAAGACGGCGAAGCCCTGCTTTTTGGACTGGCCGGTTTTTTGAGCGCGGGCCATTTCGATCAGGGCGACAGCGACGCCCGCGCCTATCTCAAAAGTCTTTGGGAGCAATGGTGGGCCATGCGAGACCGAGAGCGGCGCCTCATACTTCCTGAAACCGCCTGGACCTATTCCGCTGTTCGTCCCTCGAATCATCCTCACCGGCGAATGGGGGCTCTCGCAACGGCAGCGCGGTTCTTCGCACGAGTTAAGAGTGCCGTTGAGAAGGGAAAAGGCGCGGATTTCGCGGCAGCCTTTGCGTCGCTCGAACATTGCTTTTGGGAGAAACATTCCAGCCTCGCCGGCGATCCTTTGCCGAAAGCGACCGCGCTGGTTGGTGACGACAGAGTGGCGGATCTTTCCATCAATGTTTTCCTGCCGGCGCAGCCTTTCGAAGCTGCCTGGTCGCAGCTTTGTGCCGCCTCCGGTCCGACGCCCAGTGGCAAAATTCTTAGATCATTGGAATGGCTGGTCGGCGAGGCTCGGCCGGCACATTTTCGATCGGCCATGTGCCAGCAGGGGCTGCTGCAATTGGCCGAAGACTTCCCCCATATGAGTTCTCTTGAAGTATGGTATAGCTTCCCCCAGGCTGGGAAGCAGTCGGAGATCTTGTAACGTTCAGAACGTGACTTGGCGAACCTATGATGTGCTTCTTGTAAACTAATGGCTGCGTCTTTTTCAGAGATAATGGAAGCTTTGTGTCAAGCTGCTGAAGCATACGGTGCTTCGGATTTGCTTCTCCATGAAGGTCGGCCCCCGTTGCTACGAATATCCGGGAGGCTTAGGGCACTCGATTCCACTTCGTTGAGCGGCGCGTTCTTCGATGCGCTCCGGAAAGCGTGCGGCGCCGCCGAAGAAGCTAAGGACCATGATTCCAGCTTTACCTCCGCGGAAGGCGTGCGGTTTCGCGTCAACTTGCTTCGGCAGCTTGGCCGACACGCGGCAATCCTCCGCAGAATCCGCAGCGATATTCCGGATCTGGAAACGCTCGGCGTCCCAGCAAGCGTCCTGCGGGAGTGGATCGCCAGAAAGTCCGGACTTGTCCTGGTCTGCGGGCCAACCGGCTCCGGCAAGAGCACAACGCTTGCGTCCTGCCTGGAATGGATGAATCAAGCACTTTGTCGTCATATTGTCACCATCGAGGATCCGATCGAGTATCTCTTCGTTAACAATCAATGTCTTTTCACGCAGCGCGAAGTGGGAATTGACACTCCCAGCTTTGCGGAGGGCCTGCGCCGCTCGCTCCGGCAAAGCCCGGACGTGATTTTGGTGGGAGAAATTCGCGATGCGGAAACGGCAGCGACTGCGGCGCAAGCTTCCGAGACAGGCCATCTTGTCCTCTCGACTTTGCATTCCTCGAGTTGCACGGATGCCATTGAACGCCTTCAATTTCTTTTTCCCGCACCGTCGCGCGACGGCCTTCGCCGGACGCTCTCCGGGCAGCTGCTCGGAATTCTATGCCAGCGTCTTTTGCCTGGAATCCATGGTGGAATGATCGTGGCGGCAGAATACTTTTCTAACATTGGCGCGATGCGAAAATATATTGCCGATGGAAGAATGCCCGAGCTGGCCGATGCGATCGCCCGGTCCCCCGCCGAAAGTGCCCAGAGCTTTGTCACTTCGATTTCTAAGCTCGTTCTCGACCAACTTGTGTCCGAGGAGGTAGCTGCGGCGGCATCGGACAATCCACAGGAATTAACGCGCGCACTCCGTGGTATCAGTTCGTCTGCGCAGGCCACTCGGCGTTGATTTGCCATGAACGAAGTTGATTTGGTTCAATTGTTGACGAGTGTTGTGAGTCTCGGCGCATCCGACTTGCACCTGACGGTTGACGCGCCGCCGCTGGTGCGTCTGAACGGTGACCTTACTCCCCTAGGGGAGAGCGTGATGGGCGTGGACGCGTGCAGGAATAGCGTGCTTGGGGTGCTCACAGAGAGCCAGCGTTCGCGGCTCGAACACGAATGGGAGCTGGATTTTGCCCTTCAGGTTGATGGACTCGGGCGATTTCGCGGCAACGCTCACTATTGCCGCGGTGCGCTGGAGGCGACATTCCGTCATATTCCTCATCACATCCCCGAATTGGCTGAGCTGGGACACGGTGCGGCGGTTGAGAGGATCTGCGAGCTTCAGCGCGGCTTAGTGCTTGTCACCGGCGTGACCGGCTCGGGCAAGAGCACCACCTTGGCAGCAATGGTCAAACATATTAGTCAACGTCTGGCGGGAGTGATCATTACCATCGAAGATCCAATCGAGTTTGTCTTTTCCAATGCTCGCAGCATCATCAAGCAGCGCGAGGTGGGAAGTGACACGCGTTCATTCGCTGAGGCCTTGCGACATGCTTTGCGGCAAGATCCCGACGTCATCCTGGTGGGAGAGCTCCGCGACACCGAGACTATCAGTGCGACGGTTACGGCAGCGGAGACCGGGCACCTCGTCCTCGGGACACTTCATACGATCGATGCGCCTAAGGCTATCGACCGTATCGTCGATGCCTTCGCACCGGAGCAACAGCCGCAGATTATCGCGCAACTGGCGAATGCCTTGGAAGGTATCGTCTCACAGCGGCTTCTTCCTGGCGAATCGGGCGGGAGACAAGTCCTGGCTACCGAAATCCTCGCGGCGAATACAGCCGTTCGCGCGACAATACGTGAACGCCGGTGGGAGCAAATCGTCGGTCTAATCGAAATCGGAGCCAAGGATGGAATGCGAACCTTCGACGAATCCCTGGCGGAGCTCTACCTCACGCGCCAAATCAGCAAAGAGCAAGCCATTGCCAATGCGCGCGACAAGACGCGCTTCGAAAACATGCTGAGAATGCACAATGAAAGGAAGCGAGGTCTTTGGTGAGTCGTGCCCTTTTCACTATTTTTCTCTTGGCCTGTTCGGCCTGCTTGGGCAAAGCGTGGGACTTTCGGCGTCCGCCAACTTCAATCGATCGGGCGAAGGCTTTGTCCGACGGATGGACGTCCTCGCGGGATTCGCTCGCTGGCGCGCTCGTCGCCGCATACCAGGCCGGGGGGCCGCGCCGACCAGGAAGCACCGGCGTGACCGCTTATCGCGGCTGGATGCACCTCTGGAAATGGTGCGACGTGCTATCGCGTAATGAAAGAAAAGAAGCCGCACGCCTGCTGGCTGACCATCTCAGAGTATCAGCACAGAACGAGAGCCCGGTGTTCTACACTCCGGGCAATGTTCCGAATCCAAGTGACCGGATTATCGACCTTGAACAAGCCAGCCAGATCCTTACGGATCCTTCCGCTTCAGTAGACCTCCTGGGGCGACTGCTGCCAGCCGACCTGGTCCATCCACCGGACCGGACAGTCGCTGAAAGTTTGGACCGGGAGATCATCGTCAAATGGATCAATGACGAAGAGCTTTCTCGTTTACTCTTTGCATACCTTTCAGAAAAGGATTACTCGCCTGGAGTCCTGAAACGTTTGCAGGAGATTCATCTGGCAAACGCCCAAAAATTCCTCGAATACCGTGCCCTGGCGGTCGCACTTGCGCTGGTCTATGACCAAGCCTGGCCAAAGTTTTGGCCGCATCGGCAAGTGGATCCTAAGCTCGTTCCGATCGCTGAAATACCCGTTGCCCAATGGTTCAACTTCTGGATCGAAAGCAATGAATCGCGAGCCCTTGTCCTGGACCTGCGAAAGCTTAGTCCGGACCAGATCAAGTATATCGTCGACGCGCCGCTCGACCTTTCGGAGTTTCGTTGGGCCAGGAAAAATGTAAAATACCAGCGCTCTGAGTTTGCCAAAGCGTTTGACGCTGTCAGCTATTCACTGGCGCGCGTCAGGTCCGGCGCCTTCATCTGGATGCAGGGCGAATATACCCTGCAAAATATCCGCCAGCAGGACGGAATCTGTGTTGATCAAGCGTACTATGCAATGATCGCGGGTAAAGCGCGCGGCTTGCCGACCCTGTTTTTCACCGGGCAGGGGTCACAAGGAGGCCATGCCTGGTTTGGCTATATGAAATCCGAGAACCGCTGGGAGTTAGATTGTGGTCGCTACAAGAACCAAAACTACGCCATTGGGGAAGCCTTGGATCCGCAAACATGGTTGCCGATAAGCGATCACGAGCTCAAATTTCATGCCAAGGGCCTTCGCGATGGCCTCGAGTACTTTTCCTCTCAAGATGATATTCTGGTTGGGCGTATGAGCGAGACGGCAGGGGACAGCTTGAAGGCATTGAGGGCGTATGAAAGTGCTATTCAGGTATGTCCTGAGAATGGGTCCGGCTGGTTCGCCAAAGCGACGTACCTCCGCCGCAATGGGGCTTCACTTAATATCCAAAAATCTCACCATCAAGCGGCGGTTCAGCAGTTTCTTACGGATCGGGACATGCGTGTTGCCCATCAAGTGGCGCTGGCAAGAATCGCTAGAGAGCAAGGCGCGATTCAGGAAGCGGAGAGCCTCGAACGCCAGATCATTGCCCAGAATAAGCGAAGGCGCTCCGACCTGAGCGTCAGCGTAGCCGCGCAGAAGATCATCGGACTGGTCGAGGCGAAGCGCTTTGACGACGCCTTCGCTGAATATCGGCGACAGTTGGCAACCATCGGAAAGCTCGGCGGCGGCAATTTTTTTTATGACATCGTGCAGCCGTACGTGGAAGCCGTCTCGGCGGCGGGCAATCGACGCCAAGCCAAAGAAGTGCTTGCGCTGGCACGCAAGGCGCTCCAACCAGAGCTTGGCGGCATTCTTGAAGGCGATCTTAGCGATCTCGAAATGTCGGTTGGCAATGGCTCCGGCACCTAGTCTACGGCGCTTCGGGCGAGCGGATCTTCTCCTTCTCGCGCTCCCTCTTCTCTTCCAGGCGTGCGATCTCGGCTGAGAGCTGCTTGCGTAGTTCTGCCGCCGCCTGAGGGTCGCCGGCAGCCTTCCGCAGTTCATCATCAAGGAAGAGCTTTCGTTCGGCGATCTTCGCGTTGATCTCGCTGTCGATTTCCGCAAGTTTCGCCTTTTGTTGGTCCGTCAGCTTCTGGGTGGGGGACTCTTTCTCGAGCCGACTCATGGCAAGTTCGAAAGCGGATTTCATACGTGAAATATATTCAACTGGCACGATGATCGAAAATGATTTTCCGAACTTTTAGCAGGCTTTGCAAAGACAGAAGTTTGCCGTCTCCCTGAAGACGTGTAGCCTGAGCGACGATGCCGCCAATCCGACTGCTCAGTACCGATTTTGATGGGACGCTAATTGCCATGGGATCGCGCGGTCGTTGCTCGGCGGACTTTGCGGCCGCTCTGGAAGAGCTCACCCGCAGCGGTGGACTGTGGGCCATCAACACTGGCCGAACCCTTGATCATGCCATCGACGGTCTCGAACTTTTTGATGCGCCCGTCGCGCCTGACTTTTTGCTCACTAATGAACGAGAGATTTATCACTGTGACGCCAGCGGAGACTGGGTGCCTCATGGAGATTGGAACTCAGTTTCGCGCCAACGGCATGCAGAGCTTTTTAAAGGTGCGCTCGAGATGTTTGCGGTTGTTGAACAACTCGCCCAAGAGTCGGATTATATTACAGTTCTTTACGAGGATCAGCTTCCAGCTGGCTTGGTGACCAATTCGGAAGATGAGATGGAAATCGTCGCCGGTCGCATCCAAACCGCCGCCCAACGATTGCCAGATTTCAGCTTTCAACGAAATAGTATCTACCTGCGCTTCTGCCATAGGGACTATCATAAGGGCTCAGCATTGGGAGAACTGTGTCGCTTGGAAGCGATTGAAATGCAGGCCGTGCTCGCGGCTGGCGATCATTTCAATGACCTCGCAATGCTGGATGGCACATACGCTAAGAATACAGCCTGCCCCGCCAATGCGATCGAACCCGTAAAAGAACTTGTCCGACGCACGCAAGGATACGTCGCAGAGAAGTGCTGCGCCGATGGCGTGGCAGAAGCGCTGGCCTTCTATGGCACGTGGCGCTCGAGGCGAAATGCTTCGCTCGAATTCCGGGGGGAAGTCGGGCTTACGCGCCCGCTTTGAGCCGATAGCGTCCGGCTCCAATACGTTGAATCGTTCCAAGTTTCTTGCCGGTGCTGCTAAACCAGACATGAACGTTTTGATTCTTCACCCCAAGCTTCGCAGAGAGGTCTTTGACGGCCACACCTTTGTCCCCGGCGGCGCGGAGTGCGGCGAGGATGCGGGCTTTCAACGCTCCGCGTCGGCCGACGGTCGCTTGAGCCAGGGAAGGCCGGCCCGCCCGAGCTGCACCGGTGACGCTCGCGCGACGGCGACCTCGGCCTCTTCGCCGACGGCGTGTGGAGGGTTCCGACTTTCTGCCAGAATAGGCACCAGTAATGGCAGCTTCAATTCTCCTGAGTTCGTTGACAATTAGGTCGCGCTTCTTCGTGAGCTTGACAAGTGCCTCAAGAGTTGAGGTAGTGATTTTCGAGAGGTCCATAAGGTGTCTTACTTTAGCTAACACCTTTGCCATAGTGCAAGCAAATAATTAGGTATGGATTCTTTTTTAGCGTTTGAATGGATTGATTATGACGGTGAGGATTTAGAAATGCCCGTGTCTGGAGTGCATCTATGGCTGATTGCGCCGTCGCCTGTGTATGTGCGCTATTTGGATTCGGCGGAGCTATTGCGTTATGAAAGGATTTTAAACCCGGAAGTGAGGGCGAGTTACAGTTGTGCGCAGGGAGGTCTTCGGAGAATCGCGGGCATCTACATGCATCGATCCGCGGAGGAAGTTGCTATGCGGCGCCAGGCGCGAGGTAAGCCTTATGTTGAGGGAGCTCCAGAGTTCAATCTATCGCATACGTGTGGAAGAACGATTGCGGTGTTTTCAACTGAGCCAGTGGGCATCGATGTGGAGTCAGCGGGCCGAGCAGTGCGCGCGCGCGAGCTAGCGAGAAGGTTTTTTTTTGAGGAGGAGGCGATGACGGTTATCGCTCGCAATGAAGCGGAGAGAAAGCTAACATTTCTTCGTTATTGGGTCTGCAAAGAGGCTATGGTGAAACTGAGTGGAGATGGCATTTATCACGGACTCAAGTATGCTCGAGTGGACTTAGCGGCTGATGGGCGGTCTTGGGGAACCTATCAGGGGCGAAAAGTCTCTCTGCGAGAGTTTCGACCTGCGCCGGATTTGGTGGCGGCCTTGGCTTCATGGGAGCCCGTCGAAGCAAAAGGCTTCTTTCGAATCTAGGAGCTGCTAAGGGGAGGAGAGGTATGTCGTTTCAAAATCTTGGTTTGTCTGAGGCGTTGGTTCATGGTGTGCAAAGGATGGGCTACCTGGATCCGACGCCGATCCAGCTTCGTGCCATTCCGCTGGTTCTCTCGCGACGAGATCTTATTGCGTCGGCGCAGACAGGGACTGGAAAAACCGCTGCGTTTGGGCTGCCGCTGCTCTCGTTGTTGGATTCGACCAGCGGAGTTTCGCGCTGCCTAGTTCTGGAGCCGACCCGTGAGCTGGCGATGCAGGTTGAGACGGCTTTCCGGGACCTTGCGCGTTTTATGCATATTCAGGTCGCCTTGATCCACGGAGGAGTCGGCTACAGCCGACAAAAAGAGGCTTTGAGCAGAGGGTATGATGTCATTGTGGCTACTCCGGGCAGGTTGCTTGATCATATGCAGCGAGGCGCTGTCAACCTCTCGAGACTTGAGTTTCTCGTCTTGGATGAGGTCGATCGCATGTTGGACATGGGCTTTCTTCCGGATGTGCGCAGAATTGTCGAAGAATGTCCTAAGAGGAGGCAAACGCTTCTTTTTTCGGCGACCATCCCGGAAGAAATTGAGCAGCTTGCGGCGTGGTGCCTGCGGGATCCGGTTAAAGTGGAGGTGGGTATTAGGCGCTCTCCGGCGGAGACGATTACGCATGCGATCTATCCCGTCGCGGCCGCGCAGAAGTTCGAGCTTTTGACGGCCCTGCTCGAGCGTACCCAGTACGACAGCGTCCTGATTTTTTGCCGGACCAAGGAAGGAGCCGACCGGATTGCGAGACAGCTAAAGGCTGAGAATCACTCCCTGGCTGTGCTCCATTCAAACCGCACTCAACAAGAGCGCGTTGAAGCTCTTGAAGGATTCAAGAATGGACGTTACGAGGTGATGGTTGCCACGGACATCGCCGCTCGCGGCATTGATGTGGCGGGAGTTAGCCACGTTATCAACTATGATGTTCCCCAACATCCGGAAGATTACGTGCACCGGATCGGACGCACTGGACGGGCGCAGAATGTCGGCGATGCTTTTACTATCATGACCGCCGAGGAACTACCTCACGTGAAGGAAATTGAGCACTTTATCGGTCAAAAAATCACCCGACTTAAGCTCGACGGCTTTGCTTACATCTATTCGGCGATCTTCAATGAGGACTCAGTCGAGGCCGTGTTACGCAGTGCCAAAGGAGTCCGGACACATCGCGGAATGTCTTTTGGGGTCCGTCGACGGCGTCGCTAAACTGGACGAATCGAGCGGGCGCTTCTCGAAGTCCGACATCTAAGCAGAACGCCAAGCGTAAATTGGCGTCCGTCCGCATGGCCTACTCACCGCTAGCGAATCTCCACGCTGAGAGCAGTTCCGCGTCGGAAATATCCCAGAGCACTTCGTTGTGCCCGGATTGGGGCATGCGCCAGAGCTTCTTTGGGCCCGAGTAAGACTCGAAGAGTCTGCGCGTGGAATCCGCCGGAATAATGGCATCTTTCTCGGCCATGATCACGGACACGGGTCCGTGAAATTCTTGCAGAGCGCGTGATGATTCGTAGCGATCCTTTAAAATAAGGCTCGTGGGCACCAAGGGATAGTGCTTTCGCGCAACCGTCATTAAGGAATCAAAGGGTGTAAGGAGCACAAGTCCGGCAACGGAGTCTTTCCGCCGCGAGGCCGCTTGGCAGGCGACGCCGCTCCCGAGAGACTCGCCCAAGATGACCATGCGTCCGGGCAGCAGATCGATTGCTTCAAGGGCGGCACTGACAAGGGTATTCTCTGTGGGAGTTCCTTCGCGGGCTCCGTAACCGGGATACTCAAGAATATAAATCGGGGAAGTAATTCCTGCCTTGCGCAAGCGTGAAACGAGGTGGCTGCGATGAAGGGCATGACCGGCGTTCCCGTGCAAGATCAGCACCGGAAATCCGTGACCATCCGGGCTCCGCCAGCCAATAAAACTCTTATCAGCATTGCGCCAAGGAAGAAGGCGTTCTTGCACGGCCAAGGACTCCAGAGTGTCCAAACGCGCGTATGAGGGATAATAAATGAGGCTCCGCTGGAAGGCGTACGCCAGGAGAGTTGCCGCTCCCATAAAAATCAGCGTAATACCCGCAATTCGCGCGGCCATTTCCATGCGTAACGCTGGCGAAATCTCGCGAGCGGCGCAAGAGGTAAGCACCTTTGTATGGACTATCTGGACCCGCGTTATCTGAAAGTGGAGACGTCGGGGGCGGTATCTCAGATTCGTTTCCCAACTTTGACTCTGGTCGTGAAGCTTGAAATCGTGTCCGATTGCGCTAAAGGGAATCGTCTTGTGCGCGATTAGCTCAGCGGTAGAGCGCCTGCTTCACACGCAGGAAGTCGCAGGTTCGAACCCTGCATCGCGCAGGTTTGCCATTAGCTTGCCCGGACGTGGCACAGGCTGATGTGCGAGCGTGCAACGCGGATCCGGTAGGCCTTACCGTTCCCGGCGCACGAGGATTCGCGTTCTGCTTCCGCTCCGCCAGATGCGGTCGCCTCTTAGTCCGATATCACACACAGGGGGCATGGTGGTCCTTGAGTGACCCCCATGTCCCCAATTTTTGATGGAGAGCCAGACGCGGTCGCCGTTAGTCCAATACCACGCCCAACGGCAGGGGCGTCTTGTTGAGCCACAGGTCCTCCCCCTTTTGGCGGAGAGCCTGTTTACCTGAGTCGGACTTCCTCGCGTGTTGCCGGGAGCGGGGGAAGGAAGTATCGACGCGCAGCGAGGAGGGCTGCAAAGGCGCCCACGCCCAGGAGAATGTCGATGGTCGCCAACTCAGGCTTCAGCATTTTGCGCGCGACAACGAAGGCGAGAAGCTTAAGTGACCCCTGTGCGCAAAAAACTAGCGATCACAGTTAGTGTGAAGCTTCCGTGCTTGCCTGGCCTCTACAGTCGAAGATTGGAGGGAAAGCGCCAAGTCTCTCGACGGGACTTGGTCCTGGGTGCGCTGTTATCTTTCGGACGGAAAGTGGCAGAAGCCTCCGCCATGCTTGGCGGCGTCTTGCTGGTGATATTCCTCCGCTCGATAGAATGGTCCGGCAAATTCCACCTGTGTGACGATCGGGCGGCGATACTTCCCGGTCCGCTCGAACTCCGCAATCGCTTGCCGAGCGGCGGTTTCTTGGCCGGGGTTTGTGAAAAATATGGCTGACCGGTAATTGTCTCCAATATCGAATCCCTGATGGTCGACCGAGGTGGGATCGTGAATTTCGAAGAAGAGATCGAGCAGTCGCGAATAAGAGACGACGGAGGGATCAAACTCCAGTCTTACCACCTCGGCATGACCGGTAGTGTGCGAACACACCTGCTCGTAGGTCGGGTTTCTTGTCATACCGCCAGAGTAGCCCACTTCGGTTGACGTGACGCCTTGCACTTTGGCGAAGGCTTCCTCGACCCCCCAGAAGCAACCTGCGGCAAAGATTGCAATTTCCGAACGAGGCTTGGGATCCGTCTGCTGGAAGGTCAGGGAGGCAGAATTAATGCAATAGCGCAAGCCCGTGGGGGCAGGACCGTCCATAAACACGTGGCCTAGATGGGTTCCGCAGCGCACGCAGTGAATTTCATCCCGCTCCATCCCGTAACTGAGATCGGACCCCGTGCCGATGTTTTCGTCCGCTACCGGTCGAAAAAAGCTTGGCCAGCCGGTGCCGGAGTCGAACTTCGCATCAGATCGAAAGAGGGGAAGTCCGCAGCCGATGCAAGAGTAAACACCTCTGTCGTGGCTATCGTGAAAGATCCCACAGAAAGGTCGTTCCGTCCCCTGTGATCGAGCGACTTTATACTGTTCGGGCGTGAGCCGCGCACGCCACTCTTCCTCGGTCTTGACGATACTTGGAACGTTGATCGGATCAGTGAGGGAGCCTGCGGCCGTCCAGAGACGAACCGCGAGGTTTTCCGGTTGCTGCTTCATATTTTGATTCGGTTTGCTTGCGGGAGTCCTGCCAGCCGCAAGAACAACGAAGCCTACAATGACGAAAGCAACAAGAATTAGGGCCTGGATAGTGAGAGATTTCATGGCAATGGACACACAGCTATTCCTGAATGTTGGTCGATCCGGTCCGCAATTCCTTACCACGTGGGGAAAATGCCCCACGACGTCAGCCTCGGGAAGGCAACGCTAGCGCGCCCGCGTCCCGTCTATCCCCCGGCAGCCACGTTCAAGATTTCGATCTCGTCACCATCGGCAAGCGAAATGCGCGGCCATTCAGAACGCAAGAGCGCAACCCCGTTGTGTTCGACCAAGATAGCTTCACGAACGAGGGTAAGGTTATTTACCAAATCGTTAACATTTGTGGAGTTAACCGATTGATCTTGGCCGTTTACAACAATTTTCATTTGCTCGTTGAATCGCCCGACAACGGTGGCTGTTTAGGCGGCATTTAGGATGGCTGCATCCCAATCTTTCCAGACCGGTTCAAGCCCCAGTTCTCGCAAACGGGAGGCAATTACATGGGGTGGTCGGTCATCTGAAATTGCAAATTGACCCTCGGCGAGCTCGCCTTCGGCGGCGACTTTGCGCCCGCGAATTGTATGGTGGAGGTTTTGCTTTCCCTGACCGGTGTAGCCACCTGGCTCAGTGTGACTGCCGGCGCTCATCATGGTGACGCCAAGTGCTGCCACGGCATCGCGTAAGGCTTCCGACTCGCGTGTGCTCAGGACGATTCCAATTTGGGGGAATGTCATCCGGAGAGCGCACAGCAACTGGATGAATTCACGGTCGGGCAGCGGATGTGTCGGGTGAAAGTCGCCGGCGGCCGGGCGCAGCCGTGGCAGGCTGACAGTGATCTGCGCTTTCCAGCAATTACGCAAAAGGTATTCCAGATGGGCGGCGAGAGCCAGGGCTTCTTCCCGCCAATGCCAAAGTCCGAAGAGCGCGCCTACTCCGATGCGCCGAAAGCCTGCCTGGTAGGCACGTTCGGCGCAGTCAAGTCGCCAATCGAAGTTTTTCTTGGGTCCGGCGAGATGCATTTTGGCATATGTTGGCCGATGGTAGGTCTCCTGGTAGACAACGAGTCCTTCGGCACCCGCATGAACGAGTGGAACATACTCGGCGAGCTCCATCGGGGCGACTTCGAGGCTGAGACTCGGAACCATTGCCGAGAGGCGGCGAATGCATCGCCTGAGATAGTCGCCGGAGACGAACTTGGGATGCTCGCCTGCGACGAGCAGGATGTTACGAAATCCTTGACTTACGATGTGCAATGCCTCAACCGCGACCTCTTCAATTTCGAGAGTTACCCGGAGAATGGCATTTTCTCGGGAGAACCCGCAGTAGGCGCAGGAATTGATGCACTCATTAGAAAGATAGAGCGGGGCAAACATGCGCATGGTGCGGCCGAAGTAACGCCGTGTAATCGCGGCCGACTCACGGGCAAGCAGCTCGAGTTCGGAATCCGAACGCGGAGAGAGGAGAGCATCGAACTTTTCCAGAATCGAAGACCTCTTTTGAAGCCGGTTAGCTAGTTCAGAAGAAAATGGCATGTTTTGAACAAACCTTAATTAACCACATAGGATTCAAGACTCAAAGAAAAGGCTTCAGCTCTTTGAGAATTGGCTTTGTGCTCCGCGGTTTTCTATCGCTAAATTGCGCGGGTGTTTGAAAAATCTCTTTTTGGCGAACGACTGGCCAGCGGCAGCGGAATCCAGGAATTGATGGATGATCTCGGGCACGCCATGGCGGGAGCGCATGGACCGATCCGAATGCTGGGCGGCGGAAATCCGGCACATATTCCAGAGGTGCAGGCAGTCTGGCGAGATCGGATGGCGACGATCCTCGCGAACCCGCGCGAGTTTGACCGAATGATGACGAACTACGATCCGCCCATCGGAAATCCAAAGTTCATCGCCGCTCTGGCCACCCTACTGCGGACGGAATTTGGCTGGAACGTTGGACCGGAAAACATCGCCATCACCGCCGGCGGCCAGACCGCATTCTTTTTTCTTTTCAACTTGCTCGCCGGTGAATTCCATGGAGGCAGGCGCAAGGCCATCCTGCTTCCGCTTGTGCCCGAGTACATCGGCTACATGAATCAGGGCTTGAGTCCTGGGCTTTTGCGTGCGGTGGAACCACGCCTGGAGGTCCTCTCCGGCCACCGCTTCAAGTACCATGTGGACTTCGATCGGATCTCCGTCGCAGACGACGTGGCAGCGATCTGCGTTTCACGTCCAACGAATCCTTCCGGAAACGTGCTCACCAACGACGAGTTGCATCGTTTGGCGTCCATTGCGCGAATGGCTGGAGTGCCATTGATCATCGACAACGCGTACGGCTTGCCATTTCCCGGGATCTTGTTTCGCAGCGCTGATCCCATTTGGGACGAAAACATCATTCTCACGCTCAGCCTTTCTAAACTCGGTTTGCCCAACACGCGTACGGGCATCGTTGTGGCGCGACCGGAAATTATTCGGGCGATCGCCTCAATGACCGCTATTGTTGGCTTGGCCAACTGCGCGATTGGCCAAGCGATTGTGCTTCCTCTTGTCCAGTCTGGAGAAATCCTGCGTCTTGCTCGGGAGGTCGTCGGTCCGTTTTACGAGCGAAAGTCTCAGCTCGCACAGAATTGGATCAGGGAGTTTTTCGACGATGAGCTTGACTACCACGTCCATCTCAGCGAAGGAGCCTTGTTCTTGTGGCTCTGGTTTCGGGGGATGAAAATCTCTGCCGAGACGCTCTACAACCGGTTAAAGCAGCGGGGCGTCCTCGTCGTACCGGGGCACTACTTTGGCGCGTCGGAAGATTGGCGGCACGGTCACGAGTGCATTCGGCTTAGCTTTGCCATGGACGAAACATCCGTTCGCGAAGGCATCGCCATCTTGGCAGAAGAGGTGAGCAAAGGTTATTTTTGAATCCGACTGCCAGCAGCAGTTGCCTTGCTACGCGGTGGCTACCTTGCGGAACTCAAGCACATTAATAGGCGGAAAATTCAGCGGGCAATATTCCTTGTCGGCCAGTTCGAACAGGTGATCGTGGTCGCAGAGTTGCGTGGTGACCTGATATGTGATGAAGCGGCTGTCGCGGCCCATCGCCTCGGCAATGCTTTTCAAAATCCTGTCTTTTGTTCTTGGTTCGATGAAAAAGAAGGGAATGCCCGAGACGATATAATCGCAATACGAATGGCCCATTTCTTGCAGGGTTTCCGGCAGAAGGAGGGCGTCCGTATGCAGGACCGTCACTCGTGGATCGCGGACAAACTGCTTACGCAAATGAAAGACAAACTCCTCGTCCAGTTCAAAGAGAATGAGACGAGACTTGGCATCCATCCGCTTAACGATCTCCCTGGTGTGACATCCTTCTCCCGGACCGAGCTCAACAACGATCCTTGGTTGGGAAAAATCGATGCGCCGTGCGGTTTGCCTCGTCAGAAACGGTGAGCTGGGCACCACGTAGCCAACGCGCAACGGGTTGGCGAGAACGCGCTTAAGGAAAAGTAGGCTCATTTCGGAAGTGTGAAAGTAGGCGAAAGCATCAGGATGTCCAGTCTCGCCAGCCGGGTGGCTGCTGGCACGATATGCCGAAGGCAGGGATTCATTGGGTGGTCGGCAAGAGTTTTGCCGGAGAAAGGTTTAAGGCGTGGATTGCGTTTCGGATTGAGTTCTCATATCGGAGCGTTTTCTTTGCTCCAGCCGGAAGCACGCTCGTAAGCGTCGGCGATTCCAAGCAAGCGCGCTTCG
The DNA here is from genome assembly GCA_963824895.1 of uncultured Verrucomicrobiae bacterium. GTDB lineage: Bacteria > Verrucomicrobiota > Verrucomicrobiia > Chthoniobacterales > Terrimicrobiaceae > DASTFP01. Next base: position 80,559 of record CAWGQS010000012.1, read on the forward strand.
TCGAGCGATTTTCCAAGAAATTGAAGTCCTACGGGAAGTTTTTGACTCCCTTCGAGCACAAAGCCGCAGGGGACGCTGATCCCGCAGATTCCGGCGAGGTTTGCTGCAATGGTAAAAATATCGGCGAGGTACATTTTCAACGGATCGTCGGTCCGCTCTCCGATTGGAAAGGCAAGGTCAGGCGAGGTGGGACAGACAATGACGTCCACTTTCTCAAATGCGCTAGAAAAGTCGCGCCGGATGAGAGTGCGCACTTTTTGAGCTCGAAGGTAGTACGCGTCGTAATAGCCGCTAGAAAGAACATACGTGCCAAGAATAATGCGGCGTTTAACCTCGTTGCCGAAGCCCTCTTCGCGTGTCCGAACATAGAGATCTGTGAGGTCCTTCGGCTGGTTCGTTCGGTAGCCATAACGAACGCCATCGAAACGTGCGAGATTGGCAGACGCTTCGGCGGTTGCGATAATGTAATAGACCGAAACTGCGTACTCCGTATGCGGCAGGGAGATTTCGACCAATTCCGCGCCGTGTTCCGCGCACTGTTGGATGGCAGCCTCGATGGTCGCCTTGACGCGCGCATCCATTCCTTCAACGAAGTACTCCTTGGGGATGCCCATCCGGACGCCTTTGAGATCGCGGCCCAATTGGGCGGTGAAGTCCTCCGTGGATTGATCCAATGAGGTTGAGTCCTTTGGATCCGATCCGGCGATCACATTGAGCAACGAGGCGCAGTCGCGCGTTGAGCGGGCGAAGGTTCCGATTTGATCGAGTGAGGAAGCAAACGCGACAAGGCCGTAGCGGGAAACGCGGCCGTAGCTTGGCTTTAGTCCGATGCAGCCACAGAGGGCCGCAGGTTGGCGAATCGACCCGCCAGTATCAGAGCCGAGGGCGGCCGGAATTTCGCAGGCAGCGACCGCCGCCGCTGAACCGCCGCTCGAGCCGCCTGGAATGCGGCTGGTATCCCATGGATTGCGCGTGACTTGATAGGCAGAGTTTTCCGTCGATGAGCCCATGGCAAACTCATCCATGTTCAGTCGACCGAAAGGAATGGCGCCGGCCGTCCTTAATCGAGCCACAACTGTCGCGTCGTAGGGAGCGATATAGCCTTGCAAGATCTTTGACGCACATGTGCATGGATCGCCTTTTACGTTGATGACATCCTTTATCCCAATCGGGATGCCTCCGAGGGGCAGTGACACGTCTGCCTCTTCCGCACGGCGCAGCGCAGCCTCAAAATCCCGCGAGAGGAATGCCTGCACCGTGGGTTCCACCAATTGAATGCGCGATTCGAGCGCACGAAGGACATCGCTAGGTTCGAACGTTTTCGTGCGAAAGCCGGCCTGAATTTCTGATAGGGTGAGGCGGGTAAGATCCATGAAAAACCTGGTTAACCGGCGGCGTTCACCAGAGTTTCGACACTGCTGCCGGGAGTGATCGTGTCCTTTGCACGCGCAGCTTTCTTATTTTGACTATTCATTCCACCACCTTTGGAACGACCAGAAGATTATTAGCAGCGCGTGGGGCGAGGCTAAGCACGGAGGCCCGAGGTAGGCTGGTCTGAGGAATGTCGTCCCGCGTCACATTGAAAATAGGATAGGTGTGCGCAGTGGGTTCTACTGTCGAGACGTCGAGTTTCTTGAGATGCTCGATATGCTCAAGCACCCGATCCAATTGGCCTTGAAAGGTGCTGACTTCCTCATCCGCCAGTGCGATGCGGGCGAGTTTGGCGACGTGGCGGACATCAAGATCGCGGCTGCTCATGCTAAAAGGTGAGGATGGTCAGAGGGATTCGGCTAGCTGACAAGATGAAGGTCTTGGTGCGCTGCATAATCATGTGATTCGGTGTGTCGTGACGGGGTCAAAGAGATGCGCCGCATCGCCGCGGATTTGAAAAGTGAGCTGCCGCCCAACGTCGCTTTGCTGCGCGCTGGCCGGGCTTCGGCTGACCACTGCATGGGCGCCGGTCTGCAAGTGAAAGTAGGTCTCCGGGCCCATCGGCTCGACGATGTCCACTCTCGCTTGAAAGCAATTGGCACTCTCCGGCACACTCGCCCCCCCAGGAACCACATCGCAGCTCTCTGGTCGAAAGCCCAAAACGACATCCTTGCCGAGGTAGGCCGCCGCGGACGAGCGGCCCTCCAGTTGGACTTCGATGGCGCCGCCTCTCGCCTCCTTAAACCGGAGAGCGCCATTCGATGGTTCTAGCCCTCCGCTGAGAAGATTCATCGGCGGACTTCCGAGAAAACCCGCGACGAAGAGATTGGCGGGTTCGTTGTAGATTCTTAGCGGGCGGTCGACTTGCTGAATTACCCCATCTTTCATTACAACGATCCTCGTGCCCATGGTCATTGCTTCAATCTGGTCGTGGGTTACGTAGATCATCGTGGCCTGAAGGCGTTGATGAAGTTTCGTGATTTCCGTGCGCATCTGAACGCGCATCTTCGCATCAAGATTGGAGAGCGGTTCGTCGAAGAGAAATACTTTGGGCTGCCGCACAATTGCCCGACCCACCGCGACGCGTTGGCGCTGACCACCGGACAATGCCTTCGGCCGACGATTCAAAAATTGCTCGATGCCGAGAATCCCGGCAGCTTCCAGCACGCGCTTTTTGATTTCGACCTTGGGATACTTCCGAAGCTCCAAGCCGAACGCCATGTTGTCGTAAACGCTCATGTGCGGGTAGAGCGCGTAGTTTTGGAAGACCATCGCGATGTCTCGATCTTTCGGAGGAATATCGTTCACCTTCGTATCATCGATGAGAACGTCTCCCTTTGAGATTTCTTCAAGACCCGCAATCATTCGCAGGGTCGTCGACTTTCCACAGCCCGAGGGCCCGACGAAGACAACAAATTCCCGGTCGGTGATCTCCAGGTTGAAATCCTCCACCGCAGTGACTTCCTTACCCCGCTCGCCAGGATAGGTCTTATAGACGTTTTTGAGAGTTACTTTGGCCATTCCGTATTCCCGTCCGCCGGGGGGATCTCCCGTCCCAGGCCGACGATCTCGATCGAGTCGGGCAAGCTAATGGGAGACGGCTTAGAGGTCAACCGTGCAGGTCAGCTGAGGCTTTTGGGCCATTTCCGCGAACCAAGATCGGTACAGAACTTGCTTCTGAAGTTGGACATGACATGTGATCGGGGCGACGCGGTGAACCGAGCCGGTCACTTGGCCCTTGTTTTCTCCTCCTTGAAGGCAGCTGGGTCTTACCGATCGCGATCTTCTCAATGGAATCATGCGCGGCGTGCTGCAGGCGAATTCGCGCTTGCTCGGCGTGTGGACTGTTTGGGAACCGAATGCGCTTGACGGCCGCGACCGACTCTACGCGGGAACATCGGGTCACGACACGACCGGGCGGTTCGTCCCCTTCTGGCACCGCTACGGCGGGCAAATCCGCCTCGAGGCCAACATCGATTATGACAACCCCAATTCGGAGTGGTATTTCGCACCAACACGGCGGAGAGCTGAAGTCGTTATTGATCCTTACGAGTATCCGGTCGCTGGAAAGACCCTCTTTATTTCAAGCAGTGCTGCTCCGATTTTTCATGACGGGAAGTGCTTGGGGGTAGTCGGATTCGATATCCACATGGATTGGCTGTTCGAGGCCGCCGACGAACCAGGCATTTTCGAATCGATCGAAAGTGTTCTTGGTCGCGGGCATATCCTCCTGGATGAAAATGGAGAGGTGCGATACTGGAGTAAAGCGACGAGGCGTTTGATTTTTCGCTACATGAGGGGCAAAACCGAGTCGGCTCGCCAGCTTCCCAGACCTCTCTGTGACCTGATTGCCCAAAGACTTCGTGGTCGGCTCGTCGCAGAAAATTGCAAGTCACAGCCGGCATGGACGTTCGCAAGCGGGGCTCGTAAGCTCACGGTGCGTTTTGGTCGCCATCCGCATGCCGGTTGCTTTCTCTTGCTTGTGGACGAACAGACTGAGGAGGAGCAGTCGCTTCTCGAGGATCATCTTAGCCCGCGCGAGCAACAAGTTGCCGAATGGGTGGGCCAGGGCAAATCCAACTGTGAGATCGCCATCATTCTTGGGATCAGCGCCCACACAGTGAAGAACCACCTGGACAAAATCTTCCGCAAGCTCGGAGTAGAAAACAGGTGGGCGGCTGCGGTGGCAATCCAGAGACGGCATGCAAATTAGGAAATCCTTCCTATTGCGGCAGATACGCTGCGCCTACAGAATTCCTCTTATGGAGGCGTCGCGAAATTGCCACCCGAAGTTCGAGGTAGGATCTTCTACAATTGGATCGAGCCGCGGGATTTCGTTGCGAAAAACCTTCAAGACTTGCCAGACGGGGCCGCGGTTGCAAATGGGATCAGACAGGTGCGGCAAGACCTTATGAAGAACAAGAGGATCCTGTTTCTACAGCACAGCGATGTCGACCGGCCCGGTCTTCTTGGAGAGACGCTCGATGGAATTGGTCTCTCGCTCGACGCAATTCGACCGGATCTCGGCCAACCGGTTCCAGAATCTCTCGACGCTTTTGCGGGCTTGGTAATAGGCGGAGGTCCGCAGGGTGCGTATGAGCAGGAAAGATACCCGTATCTTTCGAGCGAATGCGCTCTCGTCCGCCACGCCGCGTCAGCCGGAAAACCTGTGCTGGGCTTGTGTTTAGGAGCGCAACTCATGGCTCTCGCCTTGGGAGCACGGGTTCAACCTGGAAAGCCAGAAGTAGGTTTCTTTGAGGTCACACTGGATCCGATTTCTTGCTACGATCCGCTTTGGCGTGGAATGCCGGCGAAGTTTATCGCCACTCACTGGCACGGCGACGTTTTTGATATTCCGCCGGGCGGTATGCGGCTCGGGTCCTCCGCACTCACGCCTAATCAACTTTTTCGGTACGGCCATGCGCTCTATGGCCTACAATTTCACTTGGAAATGACTCCCCGCCTTCTTGAGGAGGCAGTCGCAAGAGCTTACGGGATGCTTGTCGAATCCGGGGTCGATGCCGACCGCATGTGGCAGCAGGGCCAAGAGTGCCTCCCGTTGTTGCGCGAAACCGCTTCGACAGTCTTCATGCGCTGGTCGGAAATGTTGTGCTGACCGAGTAGCGGGCTTGGTGAGCAAATTCGCAATATGCTCGCCGCTCGTTACGCATGTCGCAAATGATGCACTCGGACGCTGCGATGTTCCCGTTTTGAGCACAGGCATGCGATCGTGAGGGCCTTGACGGGCTGAAGCCAGCTCCTCCTCACTGCGGTGGCATGGCAAATGCTTGCTGTGCCCTACTCCGGTCAAGCAATCGTCATACTCTCGCTTCCGCTTATGAATTCGTTAAAGAAAACGCTTCCCACGCTGCTGGCTGGCATTATCGCTGTCTCGCTGGTCGGCAACTCGGCTCACGCCGAACCGCTGAAGATCGGATACAGTGATTGGCCTGGTTTCACTATCCTTGAGCTCGCCAAGCAAAAAGAATGGTTCAAGGACGCTGGGATAGATGTAGATCTCGTTTGGTTCGATTACCTCCCCTCGCTCGATGCCTTTGCTGCTGGTAAGGTCGATGCCGTGACAGTTGTCGCGACCGACGCTCTCGTTAATGGTGCCAATGGTGCCAAGAGCAAGATTATCGCGCTCCTCGATTATAGCGATGGCAGCGACATGATCATCGGCAAGCCGGGAATCGAGTCGATCAAGGATCTGAAAGGTCAGAAGGTGGGAATCGAAGTGACCCTTGTCGAACACCTGCTGCTGCTTGAAGCATTAAAGCAAAGTGGCATGACGCAATCCGACGTCGAGATCGTCAACACCGCCACCAACGAGACTCCGCAGACGCTCGCATCGGGAAAAGTAGGTGCTGTCGGCGCTTGGTATCCGGTTTCCAGTCAAGCCCTCAAGCAGGTCCCCGGATCAAAGAAGCTTTTTACCAGCGCGGACGCAAAGGGCCTTATTTATGATGTCCTCGCGGTCAATCCCGTAAGTTTTGCTCAGCACAAGGACGATTGGGCGAAGGTCGTCCAGATATTTTACAAGTGCGTTGATTACATCAACGACCCGGCAACACGCGACGACGCAATCAAGATCATGGCAGCAAAGGCCGGGGCTGATCCGGATGAATACGAAAAGAACGTCCCTGGCACCCATTTTCTCTCGCTCGCTGAGGCGAAGGCGGCTTTCAAAAAGGGCGATGGTCTCGATTCCATTTATGGATCGATGGCAATTGGCAATCAGTTCAATCTGGAAAATAAAGTGTACCAGGAATCACAAAAGCCTTCCAACTACCTAGTGCCGAGTATTGTCCAGGGCCTGTAGAAGGCGAAGACAAACCCACCGCGTGGCGCATCGAGATTGGCTCGGGCTGAAGGGCGAATTGCCAGAACGGCTGCGACTGGCCCTAACTATTCTGTCCTTTGTTGTTCCGCTTATCGTTTGGTGTTCAGTTAGCTATCTTCCCTTTCTTTGGCACCCGTTGACGCGCGTTACGGATCCGGGCGGCGTCGAATATTTTGTTGAGGGGATCGAGGTCCCGAACGCGGAATTCGCCAAGCAGCTGGAAAAGGCGGCCGGAGAGCAGGGGGATTTGCCCAAGGGAGTGCGCGTGAATCCAGTCTATCTGCCAGCACCGCACGAGGTCCTACGGGCGTTCTTCACGGCGTTCACCACGCCGCCTCGCCTTCCAAACGAACCCTGGCTTCACGAGAGCTTGGGGCACAGTATTCGAACGATATTCCTTGGTTTCCTAATCTCATCGCTCGTGGGAGTGCCCCTGGGAATTCTCTGCGGGACGTACCGCTTCTTTTCTCGTCTCCAGGAGCCGTTCATCGAGTTTTTTCGCTATTTGCCTGCTCCCGCGTTTGGGGCGCTCTGCGTGGCCATTCTTGGTATCGATGACGGCCCAAAGATTGCCATTATCATCATCGGCACATTTTTCCAGCAGGTGCTCGTCATCGCCAATACCGTGCGCAAAGTTGATCCAGCCTTGGTTGAGGCCGCACAGACGCTGGGCGCACGTGGGTGGCGCCTGGTTCGGCGCGTGGTCGTTCCGGCTTCTATTACCGACATCTACACGGACATGCGAATTTTGCTCGGCTGGGCATGGACATATCTCATCGTTGCCGAAGTCGTCGGCACCATGTCGGGGATAACTTTTTTCATCAACCAGCAGGCCCGATACCGCAATTTCGACAATGTATATGCAGCCATCATGATGATCGGAATCATCGGCCTGACCACGGACATACTTCTGGCGTGGTTTGGCAAGGTCCTCTTTCCTTGGAAGCGCAGGGGGCGCGCGATCAAACAAGCGCCGCTGCCAATGTCCACCGCTGAAGAAGTCGCAAGGAAGCGACCGCTCGAAGAGCATATCCAGTCTCCGGTCCTCGAGAACTTCGACGGATTGGAACCTCCGGTTGCGCGTGGAGCCGGTGCCACTCCACTGCAATCCTGACTCATGCTCGCATCCCTCGAATTACCCGATTACCGCAGGCAGGACCCGCAGGTGGCGGCTCGTTTTCGGCGCATCAAGGAACGCCCTGTCGTGCTTGCCGTGCAAGATCTGCGGAAAGCTTTCGGTCCCCTAGGCCATCAGCACGTTGTTTTTGATGATGTTTCTCTCGAGATTCACAGGCGCGAATTCGTTTGCATCATTGGGCCCTCGGGCTGCGGTAAATCAACCTTCATTCGGATTGTCGCAGGACTCGATGAAGCGAGTGGAGGCAAGATGCTTCTCGATGGCAAGCCCGTCTCGGGACCCGGGCCAGATCGCGGAATGGTGTTTCAAGGTTATACGCTCTTTCCGTGGCGCACGGTGAAGCAGAACGTGATGTTCGGCCTCGAGATGCGAGGAAAGAGCTCGGTGGAAGCGGAGGGAACCGCTCGCGAATGGCTGGAGATGGTTGGCTTAAGCCGCTTTCAGGAAGCTTATCCGCACGAGTTGTCGGGTGGCATGAAGCAGCGTGTAGCCATCGCCCGAGCCCTCGCTAACGAACCGCGGATTCTTATAATGGACGAGCCGTTCGGTGCCCTCGATGCGCTGACTCGCGCAAAGATGCAGGCGTACCTACTCCAGATCTGGAAGAAAGTAGACGTTACCATTCTCTTCATTACACACGACCTTGACGAGGCGGTGTATCTTTCCGACCGCATCCTTGTCTTGGGGGTGAATCCAGGTGGGATTCGCGAGTTCATCGAAAACCCGGTCCCCCGCCCAAGGATGCCCGAACAATTTCTCACCCCGGAATTTCTGGCACTAAAGCATCGCCTCGACGAATTGATCCACGCCCCAAGCGAGAGTTCCGAAGACGATCGTCTCCCGGTGATTAAGATGACAATGGCGGGTGACGAAGTAGAATAAACCTAGGGCGGGACGCTTGAGAACGAAACGTCGGCTTGCCGCTTTGCTATCGGCTTCGTGATGGTCGATTCGCCACCGGCCATCCTCGGAGTCGCCGCCTTGCAAGAAAATCTGGCCGCCACTCTTTCTTTCTTCAGCGCAGCCGACGACGCCGAACGGCACAGCGCGCACTGGCATTCGAGACAAGGAGCTATTTACCTGTCCCGCTCGGCCGAGAGATGAGTGAGACGCTCTTAGTTTTGGAGGCGTGAAGATCGAAATGCCAACCGCTTCGCCGATCAGTGGCACCTTCATCCAATCAGGTGCTCAGAAGGCCAACTGGTCATGTCCGGACAAATCCTTCGCAATCATCACCAGGAGATGAGTGTGTTGCGCGAGAAGATCGTGGACACTTTCAGACGTATCCACGAACGCGGCGATGACGGAGTGTGGATCTCGCTTCTCTCGGAAGAAGAAGCTATCGCGCATGCCGAGCGAGTGGAGAGGGACCTACGTGAACTTCCGCTCAGAGGTCGAACCTTTGCTATAAAAGATAATATCGATCTGGCGGGCTTACCGACGACGGCGGCTTGTCCGGCATTTGCGTACATGCCGCAGCGGAGCGCGACGGTGGTGCAATTGCTCATCGATGCTGGGGCAGTGCCGATCGGCAAAACAAACCTCGATCAATTTGCGACCGGTCTGAACGGCACCCGTTCGCCCTATGGCTTTCCCTCCAATTTCTATGACTCTGCTTATATAAGCGGAGGTTCGAGCTCAGGTTCCGCCATTGCTGTGGCAGCTGGTCTGGTCGACTTCGCTTTGGGGACAGACACGGCCGGTTCGGGACGCATCCCAGCCGCTTTTAACAATCTTGTCGGCTTTAAGCCGACTCGTGGGAGCTGGTCCGCAAGCGGTCTCGTTCCTGCTTGCCGTACTCTGGATTGCCTAACCGTACTGACACGGACCGTGGGTGAAGCCAATCAGGTCGACAAAGTCGTGAGGGGTTTCGATCCGAGTGATCCCTATTCGCGAACCACGGTTGTTCTTGAGCCGCCAAGGCTATTACGGATTGGGGTGTTGCCGCCGGAGGAGCGGGAGTTCTTCGGAGATGAGCAGTATGCCCAACTCTATTGCGCTGCTGTTGAACGGGCCGCCTCCTTAGGATGGATTGTCCATGAATTTGACTATCGCCCCTTCCGTAATGCAGCGGATCTACTTTATTATGGCCCGTGGCTGGCTGAGCGATATTCCGCCGCCAAGACGATCATCGAAACCAACCCGAACGCTGTTCACCCGGTAGTTCGCTCGATCATCTTGGGAGCTCGGAAATTCTCGGCCGTCGATGCTTTCGAAGCTCAATATCGCCTCGCAGAATTGGTGCGAGAATCCGAGAAAACTTGGCAATCGTACCGATGCGCTGCTGCTGCCTTCTGCGGGAACAATCTATACAATCGAACAAATGCTGGCAGCCCCGATCGAGCTAAATTCGAATCTGGGCAGATACACCAATTTCATGAATCTCCTCGACCTCTGCGGGGTGGCCATTCCTGCCGGTTTTCGATCTGACGGTATCCCGTTCGGAGTGACATTGTTTGCCAAGGCGTGGGCTGATCCTCTTCTCTTTGAGCTCGCGCGAGAGTTCGAAAATAGCCAGCAGCTAGCATAGCTACCGTGCCTTCGAACGAGCATCAGCTCCGTCGAAAGAGATAACTGCCACGGCATTTACCCCGCCGCCTTCTAAGTCCTTCGCCACCGGGCTGAGAGTTGAGGATGGCGAGCTGCTTTCCTTTTTCGGTTAAGTGACATGGTTCCTTGACGAGAGTTCACCTCGGGATGGGATCTTCCCGGATACCAATCGGGATCACTTGGGGAAGTCGATCGAAAGAAAGGAGAAATCATCAGCCAGCGTTTCCGACCCATGGACGGAACGCACCCACGTCAAGACCGCTTCCGGCATGTTCACGCTGCGTCCGTTCCTAAGCACGTACGGGACAAAATCGTTATCAAAATCGAGCCTGGTTCCATTGGGTCGCGCGATCTCGTATGCGCCGTCACAAAAGACGAATAGACGCGAGTTTTCAGGAACCAGGCTCGTAGCGCTCTTATAACAGGCACTTGGCATCGCGCCGACAAGCATGCCTGGACACCGAAGCTCTTCGATCGTATCGACTCCGCTGCCGTCCGACTTTAGGAGGAGCGCTGGGGGATGGCCGCCCGAAGCATGTCGTATGCAGCGAGCGGCAACATCGTAAACTCCGTACCAGATGGTAAAAAACATGTTATTATGGTTCTCCATTTGGAAGGCCTCGTTCAAGCTCAAGAGCACCTGCCCAGGATCGAGAAAGTCGGTGTCTCGAAGCGCTGCGGAGCGAATCACGTTGATCGCGGCAACGGAAAGCAGCGCAGCTCCCACGCCATGTCCGCAGACATCTAGCAGGTAAATTGCAAAGTGGTTTTCATCGATCCAGTGATAGCCAAAAGAATCCCCGCCCAGCTCAGTTGAAGGCTCGTATGCCCAGGAGATTCTGAATGGCTCTTGCATCGGCGGGGGAAGGATTGAAACCACATAACGCGCGGCTTCGTGAAGTTCGTTCGCGAGACGCTTTTGTGTTTCCTCAATCCGATGCAGATGACTCTGCTCCTGATCCCGCAGAAATTTCTTTTCGAGGCTGGCGTCAATGCGGGCGCGCAACAGCGTAGGATCGAAGGGCTTTGGAAGGAAATCCTCAGCTCCGGCCTCAATGCAGCGGACGACCGTTTCGATTTCGTCGAACGCTGAAATCATGATGACCGGCAGGTGGCGCAGCTTCGGATCGGCTTTCATGCGTTCCAGAACTAAGTAGCCGTCCATTTCCGGCATGGCCACGTCGAGCAAAACGAGATCGAACGGCTGTCGCGAGAGCATCGCGATAGCTCGCTGGCCGTCTTCAGCTTGGGCTGGGCGGTGCCCTTGGCGCTCCAGATGTTTCATCAAAATGTCACGGTTCGCCGGCAGATCGTCCACGACGAGAATACGTCCCACGATTTCCGGCCGTCGCTGGTTTCGGGAATCGCGTAAGCGGGCGGCTGCGGTGAAGTTATCCGCAGCGGAGAAAGTCATCCCTGGCGCCGAAGCGGCGTTATCTGAGCCGTCGAGATGCTCCTCGGAAAGCCCCGTTTCGATGAGTTCGACCAGTTGCCGGCCCGCAGCCGCGATCTTATCCAAATCCTCCAAACCATTCACGCCGCTGCTGGCAAGGTCCTCCTTCAGAAGGTCGCAATAGCCAAGGATGGCGTTTACAGGTGTGCGCAGGTCGTGTCGCAACTTCGCCAAAATCTTGGTTCGTTCGGATGGCACAATGTCAACGACTCCGGGTAGTTCTACGCGCTCGTTCGAGTTGAAGAGTAATCTTCTCAAGCAAGCGATCGAACTCAATTGGCTTCGTTTCGTAGTCATCGCACCCGACGCCAAGCGCCTGCTCCCTATCGCCCGCCATGGCATGGGCCGTCAAAGCAATGATCGGGATCGCAGCTGTGGAGACGGAGGACTTCAGTCTGCGGGTGGCCTCCCATCCATCGACTGTGGGAAGATTCATATCCATGAGAATCAAGTCTGGGCAGCTCGAGTTGGCAAGATCGAGACCTTCCTGGCCGTTGGATGCGAGAACCACCTCGTAGCCGCGACGCATCAAGCGGCGCGAGAGCATGTCTCGGTTCATCTCATTATCTTCGACTAGGAGAATTCTCGGCATTCGGACTGGAGTAGCTTCTGGCGGAGGTTGGCTAAACTAAGAAACTGGCCTCTGTAGCTATTGACCCGCGTGCTTCCCGAGGAAGGTCGTGATCTCGGCGACGAGCCTTTCACGGGGGAGAGCGGATTTTGACAGAACACATTGGACGCTACGTGCGAGCCAATTGCGTTCCCGCTCAGTGAAATCCTTGGCGGTAACGACGACAATGGGAATCTTGGCAAATCGCACATCCTGGCGCGAGATTCGCATGAACTCGAAGGCATCCAAGCCGGGCACCATGAGGTCCAACAAGATGAGAGCAGGGGTTTCAGCTTCAATCTGCTCGAGGGCGACACTTGCATTCTCCGCGGCGCGAACCCGGATTCCCTCCTCCTCGAGAATTCGACAAAGAAGTTGTCGAGTCAGGATTTCATTCTCCACGACAAGAGTGTATCCCGTCGGGGTTTGACAATAGGCCGATATGATTTCGCGAAACCGTCCTGGGTCGACGGGTTTGGTTAGAAACTCAGACGCACCGAGCGCAAATCCCCGGCGACCATCGGGGAGCATGGCAACGATTATCACGGGAATGTTCGTCGTCTTCGGATCGGATTTAAGCGTGGTGAGCACTGACCATCCGTCGGTTTGGGGCATCGTGACATGAAGCGCGATTGCCGATGGCTGTTTGTTGCGGGCAATGTCAAGACCAGCCTTCCCGTTATTCGCAATGGTCACGCTGTAGCCTGCGCCTGAAAGGCCACCCTTAAGCATCTCCGCAGTATCATGGTTGTCATCGACAAGAAGTATGAAGCTGTTGGAGGGCCTTTCGCGGGCAGGCAAAGCTAACTCGCTCGTCGTCTCCGCCATGCTCACGGGCAGATCGACGGTGAAGGTCGACCCGTGACCGAATTCGCTCTTGACCGAGATATCACCACCCATCAGCTGGCAGAACCTGCGACTGATAGCCAGACCGAGACCGGTGCCGCCATATTTCCGGGTGGTCGAAGCGTCTGTCTGTGAGAACGGCTTGAAAAGTTTGCCTTGCTGCTCAGCGGTCATCCCGATCCCGGTATCCGTGATGGAGAATTGGACGCGCTCCGCCAGAGTCTGAGGAGCGCTCTGCGCATCCTCGGAGGAGAGTTGGGCCTTTATGCGACGCACGGAGAGGGTGATTCTGCCCCTCTCGGTGAACTTGGATGCGTTGCCAAGCAAATTCAAGAGCGTCTGGCGAATCTTCGTAACGTCAGCCAGGATTCGGCCGCAATCGGCAGCGAGATCGATCTCCAGCTTGTTCGAATTCTTTTCGATAAGCGGCTGAATGGTTGTGGCCACATCATCGACGATGCTCGCGACATCGATTTCCTCAACAAAGAGGGTCATCTTGCCGGCCTCAATCTTGGAAAGATCGAGAATATCGTTGATGAGCGACAGGAGATGCTTTCCGGCGCCGCGGATCTTGTGCAGGTCGGGAATAAGCTGCTTGACGTTCAAGTCCTCCGCTTCCTCAACAAGCATTTCGCTATAGCCCAAGATAGCGTTCATCGGTGTGCGCAATTCGTGGCTCATGTTTGCTAGGAACGTACCTCTTGGTTCGATTGGCTGCTTCTGCGGCATCGCGCGCTTCCAACGCCTCTCGACGACTCACCTCGGCGTCTCCCAGCGCCTCCGAAAGGCGAGATGCAAGCAGGAAGGAAACTGCGAGCACACCGATGAGGACAAGGCTGCCAATTCCGTAGACCTGCCAGATGATTGCGAACGTTTCCTTCGCGACGTCCGGCAGATAGAGCGCGGCAACAACGTCGTAATCCCACGGAGCGAATGTTCTCAGCTTCACCAGCCATCGGGGATCGACGGCTCTCTTCTGTTCTGCCTGGTGAACAACCGTCTCTAGCTCGACGGCGTCGCGGACGTTCTCAGTTCGAAAGACGATTCTATTGTCGTGATTCAGAAGGGCGAAGAATCCATTGCTTAGGACCCCGTCGTTTTTCATTACCTCGTTAATTTCCGAGAGAGATGCGAGCGGGAAGCCAACGTAGTAAACACCGATCGTTTCACCATGCGTGCTTCGGATCGGCTCGTAACCTGTAATGTATGGTTTGCCCAGAATATCGCCCACGCCGTAAAAACTTTGACCCTTGTGAATGGCCGCAAAGGCGGGACCATTTGGATCAAGAATCGTCCCGACCGCACGGGATCCGTCTGGCCCCACCACATTCGTCGAGGTGCGAACGAAATTGTCACCCTGGCTGACAAAGATGGTCGCCGTCCCACCCATCATCTTCGTGACCCGATCAACGAGAGTGTAATCTCCGGCCATCGGCGTTGTCCCGAAATAGAGAACCGGCTCGACAGAACCGCTCGAGTTGGCTGGCCACTCGAGACGAGGCTCGCCTTTTTCTTCGCACAGCATTCTTAGGACCTCCATCGAGGAGCGAACAAGATTCAGATAAGTCGAATTCGTCGCGGCGAGCACACCGATGACGTGATCGAGCTTGGAATCCATCTGTGTGGTCGCTTGCTGCAGAATATAGTTGGAGAGCTGACGAAATCCCACCAAGCCGGCGAGTCCTATCGCGATCGCCACGAATAAGAACCAGAGAATGACCTTTGTTCTTAGCGAGCTATGCATGTCCGGTGCGGCCACGACGAGATTCCTTGAGCTCGCCGAGTGTCGAAAGATAAAAATCCGGTTGCGCGGAACAAGAAGAATTCGTAGGTAGAGGTTCGCTCTGGTAATCTTATGGCCGCCTTTCAGACAACTGTTGATGGGAACGTCAAGATCCTCGCGATTTCCGGCCGACTTGATCTCCAGAGCGGAGCCGACTTTCGAGACACGCTGCGTTCCTTGACCGAAGACGAGGATTCTGTCGACCTGCTTGTTGATCTCGAGGGCCTGGACTACATGGCCAGTGCCGGCTTTCGCGAGCTGTTCCTGGCCGCGCGCAAGATCAGTCGACAGGGCGGCCGGCTCGCGGTCTGTTCCCTTAGAGGCGAGGTCAAGCGCGTCTTCGAGCTGGCGTGTTTTGATACGGCCTACCCAATTTTCCAGACGCGACGCGAAGCTCTGGAGTTTTTTGCGGGACCGAAGCCGGCTCGCTGAGCTTGGCAGACGCGAAGTCGGCCGGCGAATGAACGTTCAACTTGCTGTCGTGGGTGCCCATTTGCGGGGTCAGCCACTGAACGCTGAGCTTCTTGCTTTCGGAGCAGTTTTTGTCAAGCAGACGCGAACTGCGCCGCAATATCGCTTATTCGTCCTTGCACATACCTTTCCCCCAAAACCTGGGATGGTTCGAGCTGGAAACGGCGAATCGATTGAACTTGAGATCTGGGAGCTTGAAGCGACGGCGTTCGGAAGGTTTGTCGCATCAGTGCCGCCGCCGCTCGTGATCGGAAATGTCAAGCTCGCAAGCGGCGAATGGATCAAAGGATTTCTTTGTGAAGAAATCGCTCTCGAGCAGGCGCGTGAAATCACGAGCCTGGGTGGCTGGCGCGCATACTTGGCTTCCCTGTAGCGGCTTTTGGACGGGAGGGGCGATCAGGCGTGTGCCACGGTCGCACCACAATTCGGTGGTGCACGTTAAGATTCCTCGCGGCATGCCGTTGACATTCTGACAAGCATTGCTCTACAATTCTCTTGATGAAAGGCGGTGAGAGCCGACTAAACGGACGACAGCGACTGTAAACGGCGCGTTGCGGAACTCAGTTGCATCCCCATCGATGTCGCGATCCCCTCAGATGGCAATGACTTGGCGCCGGCGCTCGTCTCTGTTGGCGGCGGAGTTCGTGTTTCGAAAGATCTGCCGCACTAGAGTTCGGAGCACAGGAGGAGAGATCTGCGCCGTGAGCGCTCTTAGCCAGATGGAAGCGATCGAATCAATTGCCCTGCCGCGAATGGCCGGAGAAGCTGAGGCGTTTGAGCCCAAACCTCTTCTGGTAGGAAGAGGACTGACCAAGATATATCGCCACGGCGCCTTCGAGGTAAGGGCCCTCGATGGTGTGGATATTGATCTGTTTGAGGGAGAGATAGTGGTTTTCCTTGGGGAATCCGGGAGCGGCAAATCGACCCTCCTCAATAGTCTCGGGGGTCTCGATGTGCCGACATCCGGATTGTTAACCTATAAAAACCGCGATCTAACGAAGGCCAGCGATAGCGAGCTTACGAGCTTCCGACGGAACGCCGTCGGGTTTGTTTTTCAATCTTACAATCTGATTTCAAGTCTGACAGCTCGGGAGAATGTCGCTTTGACGAGCGAAATCGCTCGCAATTCGATGGCCCCGGAAGAGGCACTGAATCTGGTCGGCCTGGCCGATCGAATGGACTTTTTTCCGTCGCAACTGTCCGGAGGACAACAGCAACGCGTGGCGATAGCTCGCGCGATCGCGAAACGTCCACAAGTCCTGCTTTGTGATGAACCAACCGGGGCGCTGGACCTTAGGACGAGTCTTACCGTTCTCGACACCATCGAGCGCGCAAACCGGCAACTCGGTACCCTCACTGTTATCATCACACACAACACCATTCTCGCCGAGATGGCAGACCGAGTGATTCGTCTCTCCAATGGGCGCATCTTAACAGTCGAGCGAAATCATATCCCGCGGTCGGCGTGTTCGTTGGAATGGTAATCTCCAACCCACGGCGCTCATCCATCGGCCGACGGGCTTTCCTTAATACCGGATCGCTTCCCCTGGCTTTGATGTTTAGAGCCAAGGTCCGCCCGTCTGGCTCTCCACTTTGCCTCGCAGGCGAACCAAGATGAGTTGTCTCGATCGAAAGCTGTTTCGAGATCTTGCGAAGATCAAGGGACAATCGATAGCAGCCGGCCTTGTTATGGCCTGCGGTTTGGCCATGATGATCATGACGCGCAGCTTGATCTTCTCACTCGAGTCAGCGCGAACCTCCTACTACGATGAGTATCGATTTGGGGAGGTGTTTTGTAATCTGAAACGCGCTCCGAATTCGGTGCGAGAACGATTATCGGCGATTCCCGGGGTCGCGTCTCTACAGACCCACGTCATCGGGACAGCGAGGCTTGATTTGGTCGGCGCCAAAGAAATCGCTGACGCCACCATTATTTCCATCCCGGAGGTTCAGGGTACTAAACGAGATCTTTCTTAGGGCTGGGCGATTCCCAGAGGAGGGGAACGAGATAATCGTTAGCGAACCGTTTGCCGCGGCGCATTCTCTAAGGTCGGGCGCCTCGGTGGAGGTGATCGTGCGGGGCGTGCGGCAACGTTTGCAAATAGTCGGAGTCGGGTTGTCGCCTGAGAATCTCTATGAAACGCGTCCTGGTGAGCCCTTGCCTGATAGCAGAAGATTTGGGATTTTTTGGATGAAGGAGCGCGAACTCGCTGCGGTCTGCGGTCTCGATGGCGCATTCAATCGCCTCAGCATAGATCTCATACCGGGAGCTGACGCTCAGCGCGTCATGGCGGAAGTGGACCGCGTGCTCTTGCCCTACGGAGGTTTGACTGCCTATGGACGCCGAAATCATTCCTCCGATAGAGCGCTGAATGGCGAAATCCAGATTCTTAAGGCCCTTTCGATCGCGTTTCCGGTCGTGTTCCTGGGGATTTCGACCTTCATGATAGCTGGTCTGCTCGCGCGTTCCGTCCACGTCCAGCGTGAGCAAATTGCTCAACTCAAGGCGCTGGGCTACTCCGCCGCCCAGGTGGGATTACATTATCTGAAATTTGCGTTCGTCATCGTTGCCTTAGGCGTGCTCATCGGCGTTGCGACCGGAGTTTGGCTCGGCTCCGATGTGGTTTCGCTTTACCAAGAGTTTTTTCGATTTCCCTCGCTTCCGTTTTCGGTCGACTACGCCGCCATCGGCATGGCCGTGGCGGTTGGCTTAGTCGCGACGCTGTCTGGGGTAAGCGGCGCGGTGTATCATGCGATGAGCTTGCCACCGGCGGAGGGCATGCGGCCGCTGCCGCCTGCCAGCTTCGCTCCATCGGTCCTCGATCGAGCCGGGCTCTACACACTCGTGAGCCGCTCGGCGCGAATGGCGCTTCGAAATCTCGAGCGCAAACCGTGGCGTGCTTCAGTGACAAGCCTCGGCGTGGCCATGGCCGCAGGAATCCCGATCGTGCCGGGAGCCTTGCGGGATAGCGTAAATCATCTGGCGGACTTTCAGTGGACGCACTCGCAACGTCAGGATGTTACGGTGAACCTTGTCGAGCTTGGATCAAGTTCGGCTTTTCGCAACTTGGAGCGTCTAGCCGCTGTCGTGCAGGCGGAGCCATACCGCAGCGTTGCGGTGCACCTTCACTTCGGACAGCGCCGGCAGCGTGTCACCATCGTGGGGACTTCTCAACACGCGCAACTGACAAGGATCTTTGATGAGAAGGGGCGCGCAATTGGTCCTCCCATTGACGGCTTGCTGATCTCCAAGAAATTGGCTGAGATTCTTGGCGCCCAAGTTGGCGACCGTTTGCTCGTCGAGTTCCTGGAAGGACACCGCACCTCGCATGAGATTTCTATCCGTGGTTTGATCGCAGACTACCACGGACTGAATGCCACGATGGAGATCGATGCGTTGCGTGGTTTGATGCTCGAAGGCGAAACCATCAGCGGAGCGCATCTCAGAATCGATCCGCTTGGTTGGCCAAACTTTCTCGAGAGCGTGAAAAGAGCGCCTCGCATTGCCAGCCTTGGGATCAAATCCGCGATGCGCGAGAGCTTTCGCAGATCCACCGTCGAATCCATCCGGCTAGTCCAGAATATTTACTTTCTCTTCGCCATAACGCTGGCATTTGGCATCGTCTACACGAACTGCCGGATTTCTTTCTGGGAACAAAGCCGGGATCTGACAACTCTTCGCATTACGGGCTTTACTCAGCGCGAAGTGGCCAACGTAGTGATTGCCGAACTCGCTGTTTTAATCTCTCTCGCGGTTCCCGTGGGGCTCTGGATCGGAGGCAAACTCGCCGGACTTACCATCCATGCCGCGAGCACGGAAACCACCCGGCTCCCTCTGATTCTTTCTCATCAAACCTACGCGATGGCTATCGCTGTCGTGCTGTTCTCAGCCGCGATTTCATTCCTCATCGTGCGGAGGGACGTTCGCAAGCTCGACCTAATCGGAGTTCTGAAGACGAGTGAATAGTAAAGGTGCTGCCGAGTTCCGCACGGGTGTGGGTGGCTCAAAAATGCCTTTCCCCGTCCGGAAAGTGGGAGCGATCCTGATAGCAAGCGCGGTTCTGGCCCTCCTTTTCAGCAGTCTTCTGCCTAAACCGATTGCTGTCGAAACAAGGTTGGTAACCCGTGGACCCCTGACGGTCACCGTCCTGGAGGAGGGGAGAACGCGAATTCGTAATCGCTACATCGTCTCGTCAAACATCGCTGGCTTACTGCAGCGTGTCCCGGTCCGAGCCGGAGATCCGGTGGTCGCAGGTCAAACTCTGCTCGCCACAGTCCGGGCTGCGTCAGCAAGCTTTCTCGATCCGCGGGCGCGTGCTCAAGCTGAGGCTGCCGTGCAATCCGCCCATGCCGTCTGCCTGCAGCGCAACGAGCAGGTAAATGGCGCCGGTGCTGAATTGGATCTCGGGCAGCGAGAACTGGCCCGCGCACGAAAGCTAAAGGAAACGGGTGCCATCGCCCTGCAGGCTTTCGACCTCGCAATGAACCGAGTGGAAGTGCTCGAAGATCAGCTGGCATCGGCTAAGTTCGCCTTGAAAGTAGCCGAGTACGAATTGGCACAAGCGAAGGCGGCTCTCGTCCACGACGAGGATGAACGGATCGATGGGGGCAGGCTGGTCGAAATTCGCTCTCCGGTGACCGGATGCGTGCTCAACGTTTTTGAAGAGAGTGCACGTGTCGTTGCAGCGGATACTCCCATCATGGAAGTAGGCGACCCCAGGGATCTTGAAGTAGAGGTCGAATTGCTCTCCAATGATGCCGTAAACGTCAAGCGGGGCGCGGACGTTTCCATAGGCCAATGGGGAGGAAATATCTCGCTCCGCGGAAAAGTAGTGCTGGTTGAACCCGGAGCCTTCCTCAAGGTCTCTGCCCTTGGTGTAGAGGAACAACGCGTTAAAGTGAGAGTGACTCTTGCCGATCTTCCGGAGAACGTTCTCGGGGATAGATACCGGGTCGAAGCCCGTATCACTACTTGGTCCAATGAGGATGTGCTTCGAGTCCCAAGCGCCGCATTGTTTCGTCGTGGCAGTGACTGGATGACGTTCGTAGTGGAGCGCGACAGAGCGAAATTGACGCGGGTTACCATCGATCACAACAACGGCGATGTCGCTGAGGTCAAGAATGGCCTTGCCGAAGGTCAACGGGTCATTCTTTATCCGGCAGATGCGATCGATGACGGCAGCGCTGTAGCAATCGTCCCCGACGCGCAGCCGCACTAAGCCCATTTCCCGCTCGAGGGTGATTGCGATCGATCGCCCTTTGGTGTGCAGAAGTGATCGACGCAGCTACGCAGTTACAAATCGACGGGCTCATAGAGGTGCCCGCTCCGGTTCCGCGCGCGGCGGACGTCCTAGCAATTCCCACATGGCTTCGTGAGGCGGCTTGTTCAAGTAAAGGACGGCGTGCGCCTCAGAAATTATCGGCGTTTCCACCCCGAGTCTTTGCCCGCATTGCCAAGCGCTCAGCGCGGTCGGAATCCCTTCGGCAACCATCTGCATCGAGGCCTGAATTTGGGTGGGTGACTCGCCCCGACCGAGGCGCTCGCCTACCTTGCGATTGCGGCTGTGACGACTGAAGCAGGTAACCATCAAATCCCCAACTCCGCTCAATCCAAAAAACGTCTCCCTTCGGCCGCCAAGGGCCACACCCAGGCGCATCATTTCGGCGAGTGCTCGCGTCACCAGTCCCGCCTTAGCGTTATCGCCCATGTTAAACCCATCTGAAACACCTGCACTGATGGCAAAGACGTTTTTGAGCGCGCCGCCAAGTTGGATTCCCGTAACGTCGTCGCTGGTGTAGGCCCGAAAAGTGGGAAGCGAAAAGGTCTTCTGGAGTGACTCGAGCAACTCTGCATCTCGACAGCCGATTACGCCGGCCGCCGGTATGCGTTGCGCGACTTCGACCGCGTGATTCGGCCCGGAAAGAACCGCCACGGGGTTTCCCCGCAAACATTCCTCCAAAATATCACTCATTAGCTTGCCGGTGTCGTGCTCAATTCCCTTGGTGCAGCTAACGAACACGGTTTCCAGACCCGGTCCCAAAGCGGCAATCGTGGTCGCCAGCTCTCGGACAGCTTTCGATGGGGTAACGATCAGAGCGAGCTCCGCGTCAAGGGTCTCTTCCAAGCTTCCCGTCGCGTAGACGTTGGGAGGTAAGCGGACGCCGGGAAGATACGTTTCGTTGGTTCGATGCGAGATAAGCTCTTGGACGACCGAGGGGTTGTGCGCCCAAAGGCGGACTTGAGAGCGATTCTCCGCCAGTAACAACGCCAGCGCTGTCCCCCAGCTTCCAGCCCCGATTACACTGATCTTTTTGTGCATGGAAAGCGACTCAAGTTCCTGATGAAGAAGTACGTCTCTCGAATTTTTTCTCGGTTCCGGCAAGAAGGCGGTCGATGTTCGATTTGTGGCGCCAGACGGCGAGAGTAGTCATAGCGAGAGCTACTGCGACCAGAAGCCAGTCACATTGTCCAAGCAGCGCAAGAACAGGGGTCGAAATGGAAAGACTGACTGAAGCTAGAATGGAAGCCACCGAAACATAGCGAGTGATCTGGAAGGAGGTGACCCACACGACAAGAGCGCACAAAAAAACCCAGATTGGAAATAAGGCAATCATGATCCCAGCGGATGTCGCGATGCCTTTGCCGCCTTTGAAGGCAAGCCAGATAGGAAAATTATGTCCCAGCACCGCAAACAGCGCCGCGAGGACGCCCGCGAGTGTAACGGAGTCGGGCGCCAATTGACGGCTGAAGGCATAGGCGAGGGTGACGCTCAGCCAGCCCTTAAAGATATCCGCTGCAAAGACGAGGTAGCCCCACTTCTTACCCAGAATCCGAAGAGCGTTTGTTGCCCCGATGTTGCCGCTACCGACTTTTCTGAGGTCGACGCCGTTGAGATGTCCTACAATATATCCACTTGGCAAAGAACCAATTAAGTAGGCTCCAACGGCGACTGCAAGAGCGAAGCTTAACAACATAGCGCGGTCATGGAAATCTGGGAGATTGCTCTCAAGAAAAAATCATGCACCTTTTCTTATGAAAGTCGCGATCGCGATTTGTATTTTTTGCCAATTTTTCAGCGCCACAATGAAAAGCGTCCTTGCCAAAGAGCTTCCCGAAGAGGTGACCGTGAGTCTGCTCGGTCCAGATTACGCCCCACTCCCGCCGCAAAAAACCGCTAGCGTCAAGAAATCTGCGGAAGAATGGCTTAAGCAGTTGGGACCGGAGAGATTCCGCATTCTTCGGAATGAAGGAACCGAGCGGCCTTTCTGCGGGACCCTCCTCGACAACAAAAAAACAGGCGTTTATCTTTGCGCGGCTTGCGAACTGCCATTGTTTTCATCGCAGACAAAGTTCCAGTCCGGCACGGGATGGCCGAGCTTTTTCACGCCATTTGCCCGCGAAAATGTCGTCGAAATTCAGGACCGCAACCACGGAATGGTTCGGACCGAAATCCGCTGCGCTCGGTGTGATGGCCACCTTGGACACGTGTTTCCTGACGGTCCTCCTCCGACAGGACTTCGCTACTGCCTGAATTCAGAGGCCCTCGTCTTTCTCGAGACAAAATAGCGAAGCAAAATTTTTAGCAAAAAGCGTTTGCGCGGTGGCCTTCGCCGCCTACCTTTATAACTCTGTTATCGCGACTTCTAAACCGAGAACGCTATTTTTGGTGCTGAAGAAGTGAAGATCGAGGAATGAGAGACACTTTGACAATTCCCTGCGAAGCGCCCTTTCCCGGGATGCCGGGTCGTCTTTTTCTCTTTTTCCGTTGGACCACTCGGGGCATTGTCACCCTGAGCCGAATGCCGGTTTGTCCGCCATAACACTGGGGGCATTCTCTTTTTCGAGCGCCCGTAGAGCTTGCCTCCGGGCGCTGGGCGCGCCTCCCTCTGAGAGGCTTGATAAACTTCGGCACACTTTCTTCATGCAAATTGTTTTGGTTTTCTTTCGGCTCTGCTCGCGCTGGCCGACTATGTCTTCATCTCGCACATATCTCGGGCTGGTCGCGCTCGGCATCATCCTAGCTTCGCAGCAGAGCGCGAGATCTACATCGAGCACCGCCGACGGCGCGAGCGTTGAGAAATTTACCGGCGGCCACACACGCGTTGTCTGGTTGGTAGACGCGCGCAACAAAGACAGCTTCGCCGAGCGAGACCAACTTCACCTGGTCGGTTATGACTCGCGTGATGGAAAAGGTGAGCGGGTGATCTGTGCCGACCGCGCAAACTACTACAGGCCTTTAATCACGCCCGACGGCGAGCAGATTGTCTACAGCAACGGGAAAACTCTCAAGATCTACGTGGTCAAGTGGGACGGGTCACCTCCGCAGTTGTTGAAGGAGCCAGGTTGCGCAACCGAGGTTTGGCGTGATCCTCATACCGGGAAAATCTGGGTCTACTACCAGGAAAGCCTCGGCGATTTCACAAAGCCTGTCCGCCGGTTCCCCATTGACGAGCCCGCGAAAGTCGAGACGGTCTGGTCTTCATCAATCATCCAAGCCTTACCATCGTTTCAGCTCTCGCGGGACGGCAAGATGGCTGCTTCTACCTTTCCGTGGCCAAGCTCCGGGGTGGCGGAATTGCCGAACGTTGCCTGGCGCAAGCACCGGGATGGCTGCTGGCCCGCGATGGCTCCGGACGATAGTTATCTTTCGTGGACCTTTGATGGCCCACATCGAAACCTGTTCATGACGCGAGCAGGAGAGAAGAACTCCTGGAAGATCAACATTTCCAACGCGCCTGGGGTAAATGACTATGAGGTCTATCACCCGCGCTGGACCAACGACGTGCGCTACATGGTGATGACTGGGCCGTATACGTCCGGCACTAAAAAGATCAAGCTTTGGGATGGGGGTGACGATGTCGAGATTTACCTCGGCAGATTTAATAAGGAGTTCCGGGATATGGAGGCCTGGTTTAGACTCACCCAGTCACGGACGGGAGAGTTTTTTCCCGACGTGTGGATCGCCGGCGGCGAAAATCAGTCGACTAAGTTTCACGCAACGGTCCCAGCGGCGGACAAGGCGAGTTTGGCCCAGACCCTGAAAGCCCTGGTGCCCGAGCAGTACGACAGCACCTGGCCCGGCAGCAGGAAGGGACTGTTATTCGAGTGGCGGGACAACAAGGACAACAACCAGTTCGTCGATGGATCCGGAAAGTCGCGTAACGTGCACCTGAAGGCTGAGGGAGGCGCCCGCTTTGGGCCCAATGGGGAGATGCACATCCTCGGCGGCGCCTTTGTTCCTGATGGAACCTTCAACAAAGAAATTCGAGATGCGTGCAAGAAGTCCGACCAGATCGCCATTGAAGCCATTGTTACAACGTCCCGTATTCCTCAATTCGGACCCGCACGCATTATTAGTCTTTCGCGAAATCCCTCGAAAAGAAATTTCACCTTCGGTCAGGACGGAAACTCCCTGGCACTTCGGCTGCAGACGTCTAACACCAGTCGGAACGGGATGGATTTTAAGCTGGCAACGATTCAGCCGGGAACGCCCTACCATGTCATCGTTACCTATAAGCGGGGACTGCTGGTTTGCTATCTAGATGGCAAGGTCGCCACCCAGACCAACTTTGAAAAGGGATCCTTCGACAAGTGGCATGGCAGCAGTTATTCCCTGATCTTTGGGAATGAAGTCGGAGGGGTGCGACCTTGGGACGGGTATTTGGACAGTGTGGCGATTTATAGCCGCTTCGTCGACCCGGCCGAAGCGGCCAAGAAGTTCAAGCTGGCGAGCGCGCGGATTGCCGAACGACCGAAAATTGAGCGAAAAGTTGTCAAGGCAGAAATGCTCCAAAAAGCTGATTCGCCGCCGGTCGAGGCGATCACGCCTTATCGAAGGGCGCTGGTCATCAATCGTTATCGCGTCAAGGAAGCTAGCGACTCTGCGCTCGTGGAACAGACCGTTCAAGTGGCCGAGTGGGCGCTTCTGGATGCGAAAATTCCCATGTCATATGCTCGTGCAAAGCCGGGCGAAATCCGGGAGATGAGCTTGGAGCTGTACGACGCGCACCCTCAGCTTGAAAGCGAACGGCTCGCCAGCGACATGCCTTCACTTGATGAGGAGGTCTATTATAGCGTCAGTTCGGGGCACTGAGAGCCGTGGTTTTCAGCTCCCATCTTTTCCTCTTCTATTTTTTACCTCTCTCGCTCCTGGTGTATTTTGCGCTCGCTCGCGCTCCCCAGCGATGGCGCAACTTCGTCCTCATAGTCTTCGGATATGCCTTCTACGGGTGGGCCGAGCCGCGGTTCATACCGCTGATGTTTGGCACCACCTTGCTTGATTGGCTCATAAGTCTCGTCATCACACATAACAGTTGGAATCTTTGGCAGACCAGACATCAGCCCGTAGTTGCGCTGGAACGGGGAGGCGAACGAAGCAAAACACAGAAGCGGGCAATTGCTCTTTCGGTAATCCTAAACCTCTCGGTTCTGGGCTTCTTCAAGTATTTCAATTTTGGCATCGATAGCTACAACGCCCTGGCGGTGTCTCTTGGCTTAGAGAGCTGGCAGTGGAATACGTTTTTTCGCGTGATTCTCCCTCTGGGGATCAGCTTCTACACCTTCCAAGCAATGAGCTACACCATCGATGTTTATCGTGGCGACGCGAAGGCAATGAAGAATTTCACGGACTTTTCCTGCTTCGTGTCGATGTTCCCCCACCTGGTCGCGGGACCCATCCTTAAGTTTTCCTATCTGGCCGACCAGCTGGAAAATCGAACGCTGACCGTTGAGAAATTCGCGCGCGGGGCGGCGTTCGTCGCGCTGGGTCTGGCGAAGAAGATCCTTTTGGCGAATCCTGCGGGTAAGATCGCAGATATAACGTTCAACGCGGGATCGGTCGGTGCTTTTGACGCCTGGTTCGGCGCGATCGCTTATGCTTTTCAGATCTACTTCGATTTCAGCGCCTATTCTGACATGGCCATTGGGCTTGGCCTGATGTTGGGCTTTGTCTTCGCAAGAAACTTCGACTCCCCCTACAAATCAGCCTCGATTACAGAATTCTGGCATCGCTGGCATATCTCTCTCTCATCGTGGCTCAGGGATTACTTGTATATCCCTTTGGGAGGCAATCGCCGTGGACACCTTCGAACATACGCCAACCTAATGTTGGTCATGTTGCTTGGCGGCCTGTGGCACGGCGCGTCCTGGAATTTTGTCATCTGGGGCGGGATTCACGGTGGCATGTTAGCCTTCGAACGCAGCCAGGGTCGGCAAGCAGCGTTTCGTCGTTTGCCACGAATCGCCCAAATAGCTCTCACATTCCTGATCGTCGTATTCGCTTGGGTTTTCTTCCGAGCCAGGGATCTTCCATCGGCTTTAGCCTATTGCCAAAGCATGCTGGGATTTGGCGTCGCCCAGCCTGCCGCTGGACTGATCGCCGGTACGATCTATCAGCCCTATTATCTGTTGAGCGTGGTTCTGGCGGCCATTGTCACCTGGGCAGGGGTGCAAACCTGGGATTGGACTCGAAGCATCACCCTGCCAAAGAGTGCAGCGATTCTCGCTCTATTTTGGGCGGCGCTTCTCATAATGGCGACCCAAGCGTACAACCCCTTTATTTATTTTATTTTCTAGGTATGTCCGATTCTCCATATGCGAGAATGACTCGCGAAGAACTCGCTGACATTGAGGTTGGTAATACCGCCATCAGTCGCCCAACCAGCATCGCGATGGTCGCAGCTTTCCTTCTCACGATCGTCGGAGTTCCCTTTGCACAACACGTGATTGAGATCCGCGCCGGCTTTGTGAACAGCGGTTCGTGGGTATGGCCGAAGGCCTACGAAATTTTCGACTACCCCCGGCGTGCCTGGATGGAGTTAGTAAACCCGGCGAACGGCAATCTTCTGAATCGCTGGCACGAAGCCAATGGTCAGCTCGCGCAAGATTTTAAGAGTTTTGAAGATGCTTTGGAGGGCGATTCCTTCATCGCTCTGTCGGCGCTCCCGCATGCGCAAGCACTCACCGCCGAGTTCTTAGGCCTCGGCAACGAGCAGGTTTATTTAGGCCGGGAAGGTTGGCTCTTCTACGAACCCGACGTTACCTATCTCACGGGTCCAGGATTCTTGAGCTCTTTCTGGCAGCGGAGTCGACTTCACGACCTAGAGAAAAGCGAGAGGACGGTTCAGCCCGATCCGAGAAAGGCGATCATCGAATTTCGGGATCAGCTGAGGGAGAGAGGAATCGAACTAATTATCATGCCGATTCCCGTCAAACCAATGATCGAGCCAGAATTCTTGTCTCCTGCATACGGGGAGTCGTCGCGGATTCCACTGCAAAATCCATCCTATGGAGGATTTCTCGAGAGTTTGGATCGCGCCGGGATTGAATATGTCGATGTTTCCGGGACCTTGATTGAAACTAAACGCATCACCCGTCGCCCGCAGTTCCTGCGCACGGATACTCACTGGACACCTGAGGCCGTGGAGACGTCTGTGGGCCTGCTGGCCGAGAAGATTCGGACTCTCGGTGCGGTGGAGGCAAATCCTCGCCTCGAGCTGAGGCGATCAACGCAGATGATCGACGGAGTCGGCGATATTGTCGCGATGCTTAAGCTGCCAGCGAACTCGCGTCTCTATCCAAAGGAAACTGTTTCGATAAATCCCGTTAGGCAGGAGAATGGAGAACGGTGGACTCCAGATCAAGGCGCAGACATTCTTGTTCTTGGGGACAGTTTTTTTAACATTTTTTCCTTAGCGGAAATGGGGTGGGGGACTTCAGCTGGGTTCGTTGAGCAGCTCAGTTATGTATTGGGCCGGCCCCTCGACGCCATTCTTCGCAATGACGCTGGTGCCTTCGCCACACGCGAGTTCCTCGGTCAGGAACTGGCGCGCGGTCGCGATCGTCTAAATGGGAAAAGACTTGTGATTTGGGAGTTTGCGGTCCGCGAACTGGCGAGCGGCAACTGGGACTTCGTGCCCATGAAAATGCCTGTCCGGGCGCCGAAGGACTTTCTGGCACTCGAGTCAGGCGAACGCGACAACGTGCAGGCGACCATCAAGAGCTTCGGCTCAATCCCGCGCCCCGGAACCACGCCCTACAAGGATTTTCTCACGGCCTTCCATATTGTTGAAATCGGAGGAGATCCTGCCAGGGAAGCGGTTGTTTATCTTCAAACGATGAAGAATCAGGAACTCACGTCCGCCGCGCGCCTCCGTCCCGGCGATGCGGTCTCTCTTGAATTGACGAGCTGGATCGATGCTGAGCCGCGATACGGAGGAATTAATCGCAGTGAATTAAATGACGAGGATCTGCTCCTCGAAGAACCAAACTTTGCCGAGCTGTCTCCATGAACTACCCGCTTATTGTCTCATTCCTGCTGGCTGCTACAGCCGCCCCCGCGGTAGCAACCGAGGCAATCCTCAACGAACGACTGAAAGCTGCGCAATCCACAAGTGTTGAGGGAGTCGATGGATGGCGATTTCTACCCGCAGAAATAAAGCACCTTCTAGCGGGCGATCCTTCCAAGGACGCCAAAAAACCTCTCGAGGCGATCGTAGATTTTAATGAGCAGCTGAAACCGCTCGGCGTTCGGTTGATCGTTGTCCCTGTTCCCGCCAAGATGACGATTCATCCGGAGTTTTTTGACAAACGACTGGCAGGACAGAGTCCTTCATCTCCAGAGGCTGCCTTTTACGAAGAGTTGCGCGCAAAAGGTGTCGAAGTCGTCGATCTGACGCACGACTTTGTCGAGTCCAAAGCCAAGGGTCCGCTCTATTGTGCTCGAGATACCCACTGGAACGGACGGGCAATCGTCCTTGCGGCGCAAGCGCTCGCCGCCAAGATGAAAGGGGTTGCCGAAAAAAATCTCGAACTAGAGGCAAGGGAGGAGCAAGTCGAGATTCAGGGCGATCTCGGTGGAGACAAGGAGAAAATCACCTTGCGCTTGGTCAATCCCAAGGGGCGGTCCGGACGCATCGAATCGGATCGGACAAGCCCGATACTGGTATTGGGTGATAGCTATGTTCTTGTCTTCCATGACGGCGGCGATATGCACGCGTCCGGGGCAGGCCTTCCCGATCAACTCGCCTTCGAACTAGGCGCACCCGTCGATGTCCTCGGCGTACGTGGTTCGGGCGCGACTCCAGCACGCGTTAGTCTCGCACGTCGGGCGCGAGGTATTCCGAACTATCTTCCCAGCAAGAAAGTAATCATCTGGTGCTTTGGAGCACGGGAATTGACACAAGCAGACGCATGGAAGCCAGTCCCCCTCATCAAAACACAAGGATCGACGGCACCATGAATGTCTTCAATTCAGCAAGTTAGCTACCCATCTTACACTTAATAAGTAGGTGACGAGACTGGGCCTGGCATTCTGAGAGGCCCCCTCCTTGTTTGAGATTGCTGATCGAAAGGCCACCGCCGCTTGTTGGCACGTCACTTTTGCTTTCCCCCAATAGACCTGCTTGCTAGCGTCCGCCGCGTGTCGAATAATCCCGTCTACTCGTTTTTCTCAACACGGGGCAGCTTTGCGCCCTTATTCCTCAGATTGGCGGTGGCAGCGGTATTCTTCTATCACGGAGTGCAGAAAACTCTGGGCTGGTTGGGAGGAGAAGGCTGGCAGAAAACGATGACTCTTTGGACAAGTCCGGACGGGTACAACTTGCCTTACGTTGTCGTGGCTTTTCTCCTCGTGGCTGAGGTTGCCGTGTCCTTGGGACTGTTGCTCGGGTTTCTCACCCGGCTGGCAGCGCTCGCGGTTGTTATCATCATGGGAGTTGTCCTCATTTTCGTGCATGGAGGCACAACATTCGAGGCCGTCGAGTTTCCTTTAGTTTTACTTGCCGCCGGACTTTCCCTCGTGATCACCGGTGGAGGATACTTCTCGATTGATCGCGCGATCAGCGTGAACTTGCTCCCACAGGTTGGATGATCGGAGGCACAATACCCGTTGACGACGCAACACTTCCGCGCATAATTCTGCCGGAAGTCTCGCGGGTATAGCTTAGTGGTAAAGTTCCTGCCTTCCAAGCAGGCCATGCGGGTTCGATTCCCGCTACCCGC